>JAQIJD010000003.1:0-226581 GCA_036946415.1 Edaphosphingomonas fennica
GCCCGTCGACATCTACGTGCCCGGCTGCCCGCCGACCGCGGAGGCCCTGCTCTACGGCGTGATGCAGTTGCAGCGGAAGATCCGCCGCGTCGGCACGATCGCACGGTGATCCTATGACGGCTCCCTTCCCCCGCTATGCCGGCAATGCCGGCGTGATCGAGATGGCGCGCGGCCTGCTGGGCGACGCCCTGATCCGCGCGACCGATGCGGTAAGCGAGATCCGCCTCGACGTGCGCCGCGAGACGGTCGTCGACAGCCTGCGCGCGCTGCGCGACGAGGGCGAATATCAGCAGCTGATGGAGATCGCGGGGGTCGATTACCCCGATCGGCCGGAGCGGTTCGAGGTCGTCTACTGTCTGCTCAGCCTGACGCGCAACCACCGCATCCGCGTGCATGTTTCCACCGACGAGGTGCAGCCGGTGCCGTCGGTGACCGGCCTCTGGCCCGTGGCGGGCTGGCTGGAGCGCGAGGTGTTCGACATGTACGGCGTGCTGTTCGACGGCAATCCGGATTTGCGCCGCATCCTGACCGACTATGGCTTCCGCGGCCACCCGCAGCGCAAGGACTTCCCGCTGACCGGCTATGTCGAGCTGCGCTACTCCGAGGAGGAGAAGCGCGTCGCCTACCAGCCGGTGAAGCTGGCGCAGGATCTGCGCATGTTCGATTTCATGAGCCCCTGGGAGGGGGCGGCCTATGTGCTGCCCGGCGACGAGAAGGCTCCGCCCCAGAAGACGGGCGAGGCGGCCGGTGCGCCGACCCCGCTCAAGGCCGACGAGGTGAAGCGCTGATGGCGACGGGTTTCACGGATCTCGATCACCATGACGCGGTGGACGGCGGCGGCGCGCAGCGGCTCGTCACCGATCCGCAGACGGGCGAGGTGCAGATCCAGAATTACACGATCAATTTCGGCCCGCAGCATCCCGCCGCGCACGGCGTGCTGCGATTGGTTATGGAACTGGACGGAGAGATCGTCGATCGCGTCGACCCGCACGTCGGCCTGCTCCACCGCGGCACCGAAAAGCTGATCGAGCACAAGACCTATTTGCAGGCGCTGCCCTATTTCGATCGGCTCGATTATTGTTCGCCGCTCTGCATGGAGCATAGCTATGTGCTGGCGATCGAGAAGCTGCTGGGGCTGGAGGTGCCGCTGCGCGCGCAATATCTGCGCGTGCTGTTCGCGGAACTGACGCGCATTTCCAACCATATGCTGAACCTCGGCGCGCATGTGATGGACGTGGGGGCGATGACGCCCAACCTCTGGCTGTTCGAGATCCGCGAGGACACTTACGGCTTCTTCGAGCGCGCTTCGGGCGCACGGATGCATGCCGCCTGGTTCCGCCCCGGCGGCGTGCACCAGGACGTGCCGCTGAAGCTTCTGGCCGACATCGGCGACTGGGTGGACGGGCGCCTGCCGCAATTGTTCGACGATGCGATCAGCCTCGTCGCCGACAACCGCATCTTCAAGCAGCGCAACGTCGATATCGGCACGGTCAGCCGCGAGAATGCGATCGCCTGGGGCTTCTCCGGCCCGATGATCCGCGCCGCGGGCGTGCCGTGGGACATCCGCCGCAGCCAGCCCTACGACGTCTACGATCGCATGCAGTTCGACGTGCCGGTGGGGACGCAGGGCGATTGCTACGATCGTTTCATGGTGCGCGTGGAGGAGGTCCGCCAGTCGGCGCGGATCATCAAGCAGTGCCTGGCCGAGATGCCCGACGGGCCGATCGCGTCCGACGACCGCAAGGTGGTGCCGCCCAAGCGCGGCGAGATGAAGCAGTCGATGGAAGCGCTGATCCATCACTTCAAGCTCTACACCGAAGGCTTCCATGTGCCCGCGGGCGAGGTCTATGTCGCGACCGAAAGCCCCAAAGGCGAGTTCGGCGTGTTCCTCGTCTCCGACGGATCGAACAAGCCCTACCGCTGCAAGATCCGGCCGACCGCGTTCAGCCACCTTCAGGCGATGGACTTCATGATGAAGGGCCATATGCTCGCGGATACCACCGCCGTCCTCTCCGCGATCGACGTGGTGTTCGGGGAGTGCGACCGGTGAGCGAGGGGGTGAGCAACGAGCTGATCTACTCCGTGCTGCAACGGATGCAGGGCGATCTTTCCGATCTGAAGTTCGACATGAACGAGATGAAGGTGCGGATGACGGCGACGGAGGAGCATCTCGGCAACGTCATCCTGTCCCTTTCCAGCCTCAACCGCCGCATGGACCGGTTCGACGAGCGGATGTCGCGTGTCGAACGGCGGCTCGACCTAACGGACGTGCACTGATGGCCGACGCAGCCCATATTCCCGACGAAGCCGAGACGCGCGCGCGCTGGGGGGCTTTCGCCTGGTCCGATGAAAATCGCGCCAAGGTGAAGGAAGTTTTCGCGCGCTATCCGAAGGGGCGCGAGCATTCCGCTATCATGCCGCTGCTTGATCTCGCCCAACGGCAGGTGGGGGCGGAGACGAACACGCAAGGCTGGCTGCCCGTGCCGGTGATCGAATATGTCGCGGCCGAAGTGGGGATGCCCTACATCCGCGCGCTGGAGGTCGTGTCCTTCTACACGATGTACAACATGGCGCCGGTCGGCCGCTATCACGTGCAGGTGTGCGGGACGACGCCGTGCATGCTGCGCGGATCGGACGACGTGCTGGAGGCGTGCAAGGCCAGGGGCCTGAAGAAGGGCGCGACGACGGCGGACGGCTTGTTCACGCTGACCGAGGTCGAGTGCCTGGGGGCGTGCACGAACGCCCCGATGATGCAGATCAACGACGACAATTTCGAGGATCTGACCTTCGAGACGACGACCGCGGTGCTGGAGGCGCTGGCGCGCGGCGAGACGCCGAAGCCCGGCCCGCAGATCGACCGCCATCTCGCCGCACCCGAGGGCGGGCCGACCGTGCTGCGCGAGATGCTGACGGACAATCACGATTATCGCGGGTCGTGGTCGTGAAGGCGCTCGGTTCGCTGCTGATAGCGATCCTGTTCGGGATCGGCGTGATCTGGCTGCTGATCGAACTGCTGGGGGCGGCGCTGAAGCTGGTGGCGATCCTGATCGGCATCGGCATCGCCGTGATCGCCTATTTCATCGCCGAGAAACTGGTAAGGTCGCGGACATGAGCGACAACGACAGCATCATGCTCGAAATCCTGCGTCGGATTCAGGCGGACATCGCCGATACAAAGCAGGATATTCGTGACCTGAAGTTCCGTGTCGGGCAGGTCGAGGGCTATGTCGCCAGCGGTGTGGCGGCGCAGCAGCATACGAACGAGCGGCTGGACCGCATCGACGGGCGTGTCGAGCGGATCGAACGGCGGCTGGATCTGGTGGAAGCACACTGATGCTCGAAGACAAGGATCGCATCTTCACCAATATCTACGGCTTCCAGGACTGGACCGCGGATGGCGCGCTGAAGCGCGGCGACTGGGACGATACGAAGGCGCTGATGGTCCGCGGGCAGGACCAGATCATCGAGGATATCAAGGCCTCCGGCCTGCGCGGGCGCGGCGGTGCGGGCTTCCCGACCGGCATGAAGTGGAGCTTCATGCCCAAGGAGCACAAGCCCGGCAAACCGAGCTTCCTCCTCATCAACGCCGACGAGAGCGAGCCGGGATCGTGCAAGGATCGCGAAATCCTGCGCCACGATCCGCACAAATTGCTGGAAGGCGCGCTGATCGCGGGCTTCGCGATGCGGGCGCGGGCGGCCTATATCTACATCCGCGGCGAGTTCATCCGCGAGGCGGAGCATCTCTTCGCCGCGGTCGCCCAGGCCTATGACCGCGGGTTCCTCGGCAAGAATGCGGCGGGCTCGGGCTACGACTTCGACGTGTTCGTCCATCGCGGGGCGGGCGCCTATATCTGCGGCGAGGAAACCGCGCAGATCGAGAGCCTCGAGGGCAAGAAGGGCCAGCCGCGGCTGAAGCCGCCGTTCCCGGCGGGCGTCGGCCTGTTCGGCTGCCCGACGACCGTCAACAACGTCGAATCGATCGCGGTGGTGCCGACGATCCTGAGGCGCGGGCCGGGCTGGTTCGCCGGCATCGGCCGCGACAAGAACCAAGGCACCAAGCTGTTCCAGATCAGCGGCCATGTGAACAAGCCGACCGTGGTCGAGGAGGCGATGGGCATCAGCTTCCGCGAGCTGATCGAACGCCACGCCGGCGGCATCCGCGGCGGGTGGGACAATCTGCTGGCGGTGATTCCCGGCGGCTCCTCGGTGCCGCTGGTGCCGGCGGCGCAGATCATGGACGCGCCGATGGATTTCGACGGATTGCGCGAACTCGGCTCGGGCCTCGGCACGGCGGCGGTGATCGTGATGGACAAGTCGACCGACATCGTCCGCGCGATCAGCCGCATCAGCTATTTCTACAAGCATGAGAGCTGCGGCCAGTGCACGCCGTGCCGCGAGGGCACCGGCTGGATGTGGCGCGTGATGGAGCGGCTGCGCAGCGGCGAGGCCGATCTCTCCGAGATCGACATGCTGCACGAGGTGACCAAGCAGGTCGAAGGTCACACGATCTGCGCGCTGGGCGATGCGGCGGCATGGCCGATCCAGGGCCTCATCCGCCACTTCCGCCCCGAGATCGAGCGGCGCATCACCGAGCGGACCGGGGGCGGAGCGCCGGCCTATGCGGTGGCGGCCGAATAGATGGGGACCGTTTACGCCCGTATTGCTCTGAGCAACATGTTACGGGACGACCTTCGTCCCGTCGAGATCGACGCTTTGGTGGATTCGGGCGCGATCAATCTGTGCATTCCCGATATCGTTCGTCGCGAACTTGGCTTCGAAATCTCGCGGACGCGCGTGGCGCAAATGGCCGACGGTTCCCTTGTCGAAGTCGGCATCGTCGAACCCGTCTCGGTGCGGTTCGACAACCGGCAGACGACGACCACCGCCATGGTGCTGGGCACCGAGGTGCTGCTCGGCGCCATTCCGATGCAGGACATGGACGTGATGATCGATCCCCGCAACGAGCGGCTGATCGTGCCGCCCGATCGCCCCAATTTCGCTTTGGCGAAGGTCAAGTAAGATGCCGACAGTCACCGTTGATGGAATCCAGGTCGAGGTGCCGCAGGGCGCCACCGTGTTGCAGGCGTGCGAGGCGGCGGGCAAGGAAGTGCCGCGCTTCTGCTATCATGAGCGGCTGTCGATCGCGGGCAATTGCCGGATGTGCCTGGTCGAGGTGAAGCCGGGGCCGCCCAAGCCGCAGGCGAGCTGCGCGCTGCCTGCCGCCGACAAGCAGGAGATCTTCACCAACACGCCGATGGTGAAGAAGGCGCGCGAGGGGGTGATGGAGTTCCTGCTCATCAACCACCCGCTCGATTGCCCGATCTGCGACCAGGGCGGCGAATGCGATCTACAGGACCAGTCGGTCGCCTACGGCCGCGGCCATTCTCGCTATCATGAGCACAAGCGCGCCGTGACCGAGAAATATATGGGCCCCATCGTCAAGACGGTGATGACCCGCTGCATCCAGTGTACGCGCTGCGTGCGCTTCGCCGAGGAGGTCGCCGGCGTCGAGGAGATCGGCGCGCTGTATCGCGGCGAGAATATGCAGATCACCTCCTATCTGGAAAAGGCGATCACGTCCGAGCTTTCGGGCAACGTGGTCGATCTGTGTCCGGTCGGCGCGCTGACCTCCAAGCCCTATGCGTTCGAGGCGCGGCCGTGGGAGCTCAAGAAGACCCCGGCGATCGACGTGATGGATGCGGTCGGCACCAACATCCGGCTCGACAGCCGCGGCCGGCAGGTGCTGCGCGCGCTGCCGCGGATCAACGACGACGTGAACGAGGAATGGGCCTCGGACAAGACGCGCCATGCGGTGGACGGGCTGGTCCGCCGGCGGCTCGACCGGCCCTATGTGCGGCGGGACGGCAAGCTCCGGCCGGCAAGCTGGGACGAGGCGTTCGCCGCGATCCGCGCGGTGGATGCGGGCGGCAGCGTCGCGGCGATCGCGGGCGATCTGGTCGATTGCGAGACGATGTATGCCGCCAAGGCGCTGCTGTCGGCGCTCGGCTCCGATTTGCTGGAAGGGCGGCAGACCGGCCTCGATTATGCGACGTCGAGCCTGTCGGCGGTGAACTTCAACAGCACGATCGCCGGCATCGAGACGGCCGACGCGATCCTGCTGATCGGCAGCAACGTCCGCTGGGAAGCGCCGCTGGTCAACACGCGCATCCGCAAGGCGGTGAAGCGCGGGGCGAAGGTGTTCGCGATCGGCCCGGAGGTCGATCTCACCTATTCGGTCGAATGGCTGGGCGAAGACCTCGCGCTGCTCGATGCTTTGCCGTGGAACGTCGGCCAGGCGTTCGACAAGGCGGCGCGGCCGGCGGTGATCGTCGGTGCGGGCGGGCTGAAGGCGGGGGCGCAGGCGGCCTCGCTGAAGCTGATCGACGCGCTCGGCCTCGTGAAGGACGGCTGGAACGGCTACAATATGCTGCACACCGCGGCGGCGCGGATGGGCGGACTGATGCTGGGTTACGCCGCTGAGGGCGGGATCGCGGCGGTGGCGGCCAAGGCGCCGAAGCTGGTGTTCCTGCTGGGCGCGGACGAGGTGGCCGCGGACCGGTTCGCGGGGGCGACCAAGGTCTATATCGGCCACCATGGCGACAAGGGCGCGGCGCAGGCCGATATCGTCCTGCCGGGGGCGGCCTATTCCGAGAAGCCGGGCACCTACGTCAATCTCGAGGGACGCGTGCAGCGCGGCGAGCGGGCCGTGTTCCCGCCGGGCGACGCGCGCGAGGATTGGGCGATTCTGCGTGCGCTGTCCGACGTGCTGGGCGCGACGCTGCCGTTCGACAGTTTCGAGGCGCTGCGCGCGGCGATGGTGCGCGACGTGCCGGCGCTGGCCCGTGTCGGCGAGATCGCCGATTACGGCTGGTCGGTGCCGCAGCTGGCGGCGGCGGGGGCGACCGCGCCGATCGCCTATCCGATCACGGATTTCTATTTGACCAACCCGATCGCGCGGGCGAGCGAGACGATGCAGCGCTGCTCGGCCGAACTGCTGCACGGGCAGGATTATGCGGAGGCGGCCGAGTGACGTTTTCGCTGTCCTACACGGGCGCGATCGTGCGACAGGCGGCCGTCCCGACGACCGAATCCCTGAACCGCTCCCGCCTCGCCGCGGCGGCGGCCCGCGGAGCCTGACCCGATGACCGAATTCTTCCAGACCCATCTCGGCTTCGGCTTCGGCTGGTTTCTCGCCACGCTGATCCTGATCCTCATCATCGCGCTGCCGCTTATGCTGGCGGTGGCGATGATCATCTACGCCGATCGCAAGATCTGGGCGGCGATGGCGCTGCGCCGCGGGCCGAACGTGGTGGGGCCGTTCGGCCTGCTCCAGTCGTTCGCGGACGGGCTGAAGGTGTTCCTCCAGGAGACGATCATCCCCTCCGCCGCCAACCGCGGCCTGTTCCTGATCGCGCCGATCATCACTTTCACGGTGGCGCTGATCGCCTGGGCGGTGATCCCGTTCGGGCCGAACATGGTGCTGGCGGACATCAACGTCGGCCTGCTCTACATCCTCGCCGCATCGTCGATGGGGGTCTATGGCATCATCCTGGCGGGCTGGGCCTCCAATTCCAAATATCCCTTCTACTCCTCGATCCGCGCCGCCGCGCAGATGGTGAGCTACGAAGTCTCGATCGGCTTCATCATCATCTCGATCGTGCTGTGGGCGGGCACGTTCAACCTGACCGGCATCGTCACGGCGCAGCGCGCGCATATCTTCGGCATCATCAACGGCTTCGGCTTCAATCCCCTGCTGTTCCCGATGGCGGTAATGTTCCTCATCTCGGCGATGGCCGAGACGCAGCGTACCCCGTTCGACCTGACCGAGGCGGAGAGCGAGATCGTCGCCGGCTACCAGACCGAATATTCGTCGATGAGCTTCGCGCTCTACTGGCTGGGCGAATATGGCAACGTGCTGCTGATGTGCGCGCTGAACGCCACGCTCTTCTGGGGCGGGTGGCTGCCGCCGATCGACTGGGCGCCGCTCTATGCGGTGCCGGGCATCATCTGGCTGTTCATCAAGATCTTCTCCTTCTTCTTCATCTTCAGCTGGGTGAAGGCGACGGTGCCGCGCTATCGCTACGACCAGCTGATGCGGCTGGGGTGGAAGGTGTTCCTGCCGGTCTCGCTCGTCTGGGTGTTCGTCGTCTCGGGCTATCTGATGCTGACCCGCTATTCGGGAGTGGCCGCATGAGCCTCGCCTATTACGTCAAGTCGTTCACGCTGTGGGAGTTCGTGAAGGCGCACGCGCTGACGCTGCGCTACTTCTTCCGCCCCAAGGCGACGATCAACTATCCGTATGAGAAGAACCCGCTGTCGCCCCGCTTCCGCGGCGAGCATGTGCTGCGCCGCTATCCCAACGGCGAGGAGCGCTGCATCGCGTGCAAGCTGTGCGAGGCGGTGTGCCCGGCGCAGGCGATCACCATCGAGGCCGAACCCCGCGAGGACGGCAGCCGCCGCACGACGCGCTACGACATCGACATGACCAAGTGTATCTTCTGCGGCTTCTGCCAGGAAGCCTGCCCGGTCGATGCCGTCGTCGAGGGCCCGAACTTCGAATATTCGACCGAGACGCGTGAGGAACTGATCTACGACAAGGCCAAGCTCCTCGCCAACGGGGATCGCTGGGAACGGTCGATCGCGCAGAACCTTGCCGCCGATGCGCCCTACCGTTAAGCGCACGCGCAACCATCCGGGGGGCTTGGCCGCATCGTGATCCAGACATTCGCCTTCTATCTGTTCGCCGTGCTGGTGACGCTGGCCGGCGTGCTGACGGTGACGGCCCGCAACCCCGTCCATTCGGTGCTGTGGCTGATCTTCGCCTTCTTCAACGCCGCCGGGCTGATGGTGCTGGTGGGCGCCGAGTTCATCGCGATGCTGCTCGTCATCGTCTATGTCGGCGCGGTGGCGGTGCTGTTCCTGTTCGTGGTGATGATGCTCGACATCGACTTCGCCGAACTGCGCACGGGCTTCGTCCGCTACCTGCCGTTCGGCGTGCTGCTGGTGGTGATCCTGGCGGCGGAGATGATCTTCGCGCTGGGGGCCTGGCAGGCGGGCGGCATCGCCCTCGCCCAGCGGACCGCGCCGACGCCGGCGGAGATCCCGAACGTCGAGGCGCTCGGCATCCTGCTCTACACGCGCTACCTCTTCATCTTCGAGGGCGCGGGCCTCGTGTTGCTCGTCGCGCTGATCGGCGCGATCGTGCTGACCCACCGGGCGCGCGGCGGGGTGCGCGTGCAGAACGTCGCCCGGCAGAACCAGCGTCGTCCGCAGGATGCGGTGCGCATCACCAATCCGGGTATCGGGCAGGGGGTCGAGCTGTGATCGGGTTGCAGCATTTCCTCACCGTCTCGGCGATCCTGTTCGCGACCGGCGTGTTCGGCATCCTGCTCAACCGCCGCAACGTCATCATCATCCTGATGGCGATCGAGCTGATCCTGCTGGCGGTGAACATCAATCTCGTCGCTTTCTCGGCCTATCTCAACGATCTGGTCGGCCAGGTCTTCGCGATGTTCGTGCTGACGGTGGCGGCGGGCGAGGCGGCGATCGGGCTTGCGATACTCGTGATCTTCTTCCGCGGGCGGGGCTCGATCGCGGTGGACGACGTCAATCGGATGAAGGGGTGAGCTTGTCGTGATCCAGGCGATCGTCTTCCTGCCGCTGTTCGCCGCGATCGTCGCCGGGTTCGGCAATCGCGCGATCGGCAACGTGCCCGCCAAGCTGGTGACGACGGGTGCGCTGTTCGTCTCCTGCGCGCTCGCCTGGCCGGTGTTCCTCGGCTTCCTCGCCGGCACCGCCGAGCCGGGCGTCCATCAGGTGCTGACCTTCATCCGGTCGGGCGATCTGTCGGTCGACTGGGCGCTGCGCGTCGATACGCTGACGGCGGTGATGCTGGTGGTGGTGACGAGCGTCTCCAGCCTCGTCCACCTCTACAGCTGGGGCTATATGGCGGACGATCCCAGCCAGCCCCGCTTCTTCGCCTATCTGTCGCTGTTTACCTTCGCGATGCTGATGCTGGTGACGGCGGACAGCCTGATCCAGATGTTCTTCGGCTGGGAAGGCGTGGGCCTCGCCTCCTATCTGCTGATCGGCTTCTGGTATCAGAAGCCCTCGGCCAATGCCGCGGCGATCAAGGCGTTCGTGGTCAACCGCGTCGGCGATTTCGGTTTCTCGCTGGGCATCTTCGGCACGTTCCTGGTGTTCGGCACCGTGTCGATCCCCGCGATCCTCGAAGCGGCGCCGGGGATGGCGGGATCGTCGATCAATTTCGTCGGATCGCGCTTCGATACGATGACGATCCTGTGCCTGCTGCTGTTCGTGGGGGCGATGGGCAAGTCTGCGCAGCTCGGCCTGCACACCTGGCTGCCGGACGCGATGGAGGGGCCGACGCCCGTTTCCGCGCTGATCCATGCCGCGACGATGGTGACGGCGGGCGTGTTCATGGTCTGCCGCCTCAGCCCGATGTTCGAGGCCAGCCCGACCGCGCTGACCGTCGTCACCTATGTCGGCGCGGCCACCGCGCTGTTCGCGGCGACGGTGGGCACGGTGCAGACCGACATCAAGCGCGTGATCGCTTATTCGACCTGTTCGCAGCTCGGCTACATGTTCTTCGCCGCCGGCGTCGGCGCCTATGGCGCGGCGATGTTCCACCTGTTCACGCACGCCTTCTTCAAGGCGCTGCTGTTCCTGGGGGCCGGATCGGTCATCCACGCCATGCACCACGAACAGGACATGCGCTTCTACGGCGGCCTCAGGAAGTCGATCCCGATCACCTTCTGGGCGATGATGGCGGGCACGCTGGCGATCACCGGCGTCGGCATCGCGGGCGTGTTCGGTTTCGCCGGCTTCTATTCCAAGGATGCGATCATCGAGCTGGCCTATGCGCGCGGCAACCATGCCGGCGGCATCGCCTATCTGGTGGGCGTGACGGCGGCACTGCTGACGAGCTTCTATTCGTGGCGGCTGGTGTTCCTGACCTTCTTCGGCACGCCCCGCTGGGCGGGTTCCGAACATATCCAGCATGCGGTGCATGATGCGCACGGGGCTGGACACGATCACGGCCATGACGATCATCACGCCGACGTGCATGGCGAAGCGCATGAGGGCGCCGGCGGCGAGCCGCATGTGCATGATGCCGGGCCGGAGGACGTCAAGCACGGCACCGCCGGCTATCATCCGCACGAAAGCCCGTGGCCGATGCTGGTGCCGCTGGCGGTGCTGTCGCTGGGCGCGGTGTTCGCGGGCCTGATCTTTGCGCCGGCCTTCATCGGCGTGGAGACGGGCGGCGCCTTCTGGCGCGGCAGCATCGCCTTCAACGAGCATCTCATGCACAGCGGGCATGAAGTGCCCGAGCTGGTGAAGCTTTCGGCCACGATCGTGATGCTGATCGGCCTCGCCATCGCCGCCTGGGCCTATCTGCTCGACAAGGGCCTGCCGAAGCGCGTCACCGATGCGGCGCCGGGCCTCTACGCCTTCCTCCTCAACAAATGGTATTTCGATCAATTGTACGATCTGATGTTCGTGCGGCCCGCCTTCGCGCTCGGCCGGCTGCTGTGGGTGCGCGGCGACCAGAAGACGATCGATCGCTTCGGCCCCAACGGCGCCGCGGCGCTGGTGGTGGCCGGCGGGGCGGCGGCGCGGAAGATGCAGTCCGGCTATCTCTACAGCTATGCGCTGGTGATGCTGCTGGGGCTTGCCGCGGCGACGACCTGGGCGATGGTGGGCTGATCCGATGAACCAGCTCGGCTTCCCCATCCTGACCCTGATGATCGCGGTGCCGGCGATCGCCGCGGCTGCCTGCCTGTTCCTGCGGGCCGAAGGCGCGCGCTGGCTGGCGCTGGCGGCGACGCTCGCCAACCTGGCGCTCGGCATCCTGCTCTGGTCGACCTACCAGATCGGCGGGCCGCAGTGGCAGTTCCAGGAGAGCGTGGCGCTGTTCGGCCGCTTCGGCTGGGCGCTCGGCATCGACGGCATCGCGCTGATGCTCATCATGCTCTCCGTCTTCCTGATGCCGATCTGCATCGGCGCCTCGTGGGCGGCGATCGAGAAGCGCGTGCCCGAATATATGGCGGCGTTCCTGCTGATGGAAACGCTGATGATCGGCGTGTTCGCGGCGCAGGATCTGTTCCTGTTCTACATCTTCTTCGAGGCCGGCCTGATCCCGATGTATCTGATCATCGGCATCTGGGGCGGGCAGGACCGGATCTACGCCAGCTACAAATTCTTCCTCTACACGCTGCTCGGATCGGTGCTGATGCTGATCGCGATGCTGTGGATGGCGCAGGCCGCCGGCACGACCGACATTCCGACGCTGATGGCCTATGACTTCCCGCCGCAGGCGCAGACGTGGCTGTTCCTGGCCTTCTTCGCCTCCTTCGCGGTGAAGATGCCGATGTGGCCCGTGCATACCTGGCTGCCCGACGCGCACGTCCAGGCGCCGACCGCCGGTTCGGTGATCCTGGCGGGCGTGCTGCTGAAGATGGGCGGCTACGGTTTCATCCGCTTCTCGCTGCCGATGTTCCCGGAAGCCTCGGCCGAGCTGATCTGGCTGGTGCTGGGCCTCAGCATGGTGGCGATCGTCTATACCAGCCTCGTCGCGCTGGTGCAGGCGGACATGAAGAAGCTGATCGCTTATTCGTCGGTCGCGCACATGGCGTTCGTCACTTTCGGCCTGTTCGCCTTCAACCGGCAGGGGCTGGAAGGCGCGCTGCTGGTGATGCTGAGCCACGGCCTCGTCTCGGGCGCGCTGTTCCTGTGCGTGGGCGTGATCTACGACCGGCTGCACACGCGCGAGATCGCGCGCTACGGCGGGCTCGCGACGAACATGCCGCGCTATGCGCTGCTGTTCCTGCTGTTCACGATGGCGTCGGTCGGCCTGCCGGGCACGTCCGGCTTCGTCGGCGAGTTCCTGGCGATGATGGGCGTCTATCAGGCGTCCAGCGCCGCCGCCTTCGTGGCGACGACCGGCATCATCCTGGGTGCCGCCTACATGCTCTATCTCTACCGGCGCGTCGCCTACGGCCCGCTCGTCAAGGACGACGTGGCGGCGATGCCCGACCTGTCGTGGCGCGAGGCGGGGCTGCTGGTGCCGCTGGCGGCGGCGGTGATGTGGATGGGCATCTATCCCGAAAGCTTCCTGGCGCCGATGCGCGCCGACGTCGCCGCCGTGCTGGCGCGGACCGACCGCGCCAAGCCGGCGGGCGATGCCGCGCTGACCGCTGGACGCGCGCCGGCGCCCGCCGCGGCCGCGCACGGGGGGGCGCACTGATGAACACCTACACGATGATCGCGCCCGAACTGATCCTGACGATCGGGGCGCTGGTGCTGCTGCTCGTCTCCGCCTGGGTGGGCGACAAGGCGGGGCGGGGGATCGGCCTCGCCGCGGTGGCGCTGCTCGGCGCCGCCTGCGTCGCCCTGCTCGGACCGGCCGGCTATGGCGGGCCGGTCTTCGACGGCCTCTACCGGGCGGACGCCTTCGCCGCCTTCGCCAAGCTGCTGATCTTCATCGCCGCGGCCGTATCGGTGCTGATCGCGCCGGGCTGGTTCGACCGGCTGGGGACGATGCGCGCCGAATATCCGGTGCTGATCCTGCTCTCCACCGTCGGCATGAGCATGATGGTGTCGGCGACCGACCTGCTGACGCTCTACGTCGGCCTCGAGTTGCAGAGCCTCGCGGCCTATGTGCTCGCCAGCTTCCTGCGGCGCGATCAGCGCTCGGCCGAGGCGGGCCTCAAATATTTCGTGCTGGGCGCGCTCGCCTCGGGCATCCTGCTCTACGGCATCTCGCTGCTCTACGGCTTCACCGGCACGACGTTGTTCTCCGGGATCGCCACGGTGCTGGCCGGCGGGCTGACGATCGGCCACGTCTTCGGGCTGGTGTTCGTGCTGGCCGGTCTGTCGTTCAAGATCTCGGCGGTGCCGTTCCACATGTGGACGCCCGACGTCTACGAAGGTGCGCCGACGCCCGTCACCACCTTCTTCGCGTCCGCCCCCAAGGTGGCCGCGATGGCGCTGACGGTGCGCGTGGCGGTGGAGGCGCTGGGGCCGGCGACCGACCAGTGGCGCCAGATCGTGACGTTCATCGCGCTCGCCTCGACGGTGCTGGGCGGCGTGGCGGCGATCGGCCAGACGAACATCAAGCGGCTGCTGGCCTATTCGTCGATCAACAACGTCGGCTTCGCGCTGATGGGGCTGATCCCCGGCACCCCGCTGGGCGTGTCGGCGGTGCTCACGTACATGACCGTCTATGTCGCGATGACGCTCGGCAGCTTCCTGTGCGTGCTGCGGATGCGCGACGACGACGGCGAACCGATCGAGACGATCGCCAGCCTCTCCGGCCTGTCGCGGACGCGGCCGATGCTGGCGGCGGCGCTGGCGATGTTCATGTTCTCGCTGGCCGGTATCCCGCCGCTGTTCGGCTTCTACCCGAAGTTCGTGGTGTTCGACGCGCTCGTTGCGGTCGGCCTGTGGCCGCTGGCGGCGGTGGGCATCGCCACATCGGTAATCGGGGCCTATTATTACCTCCGCATCGTCAAGACGATGTATTTCGACGAGCCGGCCGACGTGCGCTTCGCGACCGAGGGCAATCATCCGGTCGAAGGCGGGCTGATCCTGGCCTCGGCGCTGATCGTCTCGCCGCTCGGCTATCTGACCATCCCGGTGCTGGGGCTGGCGACGATGGCGGCGGCGCAATCGCTGTTCTGACGGCCGGACGGGCGGCGGCGTGATCCGCGTCGTCGCCGAGGCCGGATCGACCAACGATTTGATGGCGGACTGGGCGCGGGCGGGCGCCGGCGAAGGCGACTGGCTGGTCGCCCGCCGCCAGACCGGCGGCCGCGGGCGCGACGGCCGCGTATGGGCGGGGCTGGACGGCAATCTCTTCGCCAGTGGCCTCGTTCGCTTGGGGCGCGGCGATCCCCCGGCGCAGACGCTGGCGCTCGTCGCAGGCGTGGCGGTGGCGGAGACGGTCGCGACGTGGCTACCCGCCGGACGTTCCGCCATGTTGAAATGGCCCAACGACCTGCTGGTGGACGGCGCGAAGCTGGCCGGCATCCTGATCGAGCGGGCCGGGGATGCGGCGATCGTGGGAATCGGCATCAACCTGGCCGCAGCGCCTGAAGGGGCGATATCGCTGGCGGCGCTGGGCGGAAAGGTGCCCGATGCGGCCTCGGCGGCCGAGACGCTGGCGGGTCGCTTCGGCGCGGCGCTTGGCCGGTGGCGGGCTGGTGGCGTCGCGCGGATCGCGTCGGAATGGGCGGCATGCGCGCATCCGGTCGGTGCGCCGCTCGTCGTGCGGAGGGGTACGGAAAGCGTTCAGGGGGCGTTTGCGGGTCTGACGGAGGGGGGTGCGCTGCGTCTGCTGTGCGACGGGGGCGAGATTGTGATCCACGCGGGGGATGTCGCGCTCCGCTAGGCTGGGTGGAGTCTGGCGGGGGGGTGATGCCCCAGTGGAGGGTTGGGTTCGTGGCGGGGCACGGTTCCGCTCAGCCGCGGGCGAACCCACCCCCGGCCCCTCCCTTTCAGGGAGGGGAGAGATCGAGGCGGTCGATTCGGTCTCCCAGCGGGTTGCCCTCACCTCGTACGGCCCCGGGGTCGCGGGCGCGGCCTATCCTGCGGCACGATGCCCGATTAAGGGGTCGGCATGACCGCTATGAACGTTGCCGCCCTCCAGATCGGATCCCACCCGGATGGACCCGCCGCGACCGTCTCTGCGATCCTCGGCTATGAAGCGGAGATCGTCGCCGCGGGTGCGCGGCTGGTGGTGCTGCCGGAGGCGGTGCTGGGCGGCTATCCCAAGGGGGCGGAATTCGGCACGCGGCTCGGCTTCCGCCTGCCCGGGGGGCGGGCCGACTTCGCCCGTTACCACGCCGCCGCAGTCGATCTCGACGGGCCGGAGTTGGCGGCGCTGGCCGGCCTGTCCGCGCGGACGGGCGCGAGCCTCGTCGTCGGCGTGATCGAGCGGGCGGGGGCGTCGCTCTACTGCACCGCCGTCTTCCTCGATCCCGAGGGCGGGGTCGTCGCCAAGCATCGCAAGCTGATGCCCACCGGAACCGAGCGGCTGATCTGGGCGCAGGGCGACGGATCGACGATGCCGGTGGTCGAAAGCGCGGCGGGGCGGCTGGGCGCGGCGATCTGCTGGGAAAACCACATGCCGCTGTTCCGCACCGCCATGTATGCCAAGGGCGTCGAGATCTGGTGCGCGCCGACGGTGGACGAGCGCGACGTCTGGCGTGCCTCGATGCGGCATATCGCGCATGAGGGGCGGTGCTTCGTCGTCAGTTGCTGTCAGGTGCAGCCGTCGCCCGCCGAACTGGGGATCGCGGTGGCGGACTGGCCGGCGGACCGGCCGCTGATCGGCGGGGGCAGCCTGATCGTCGGCCCGCTCGGCGACGTGCTGGCGGGGCCGCTGGAGGGCAGGGAAGGGCTGCTGACGGCGGCGATCGATACGGCGACGCTGGCGGGCGCGCGCTACGACCTCGACGTCGTCGGCCATTATGCGCGGCCGGACGTGTTCCGGCTCGAAGTGGACGAGCGACCGCGCGCGGCGGTTTCGTTCCGGCGGTGACGCGCGGTCAGCAGACCCGCCATACCCACAGCTTGATCGCATCCGGATAGCGCGCACCGGCGCAGACGAAGATCGAGCGGTTGAGCCAGTCGTACCGGCCTTCCGGCGCGATGAATTCGGGCACGGTGCGGAAATAATAGGCTGAGGGATCGACCGCTTCGCCGCGCGCCATCGCCGCCATCACCTCGGGCGGGCCGTGGCGGAGGCCGCGGTTGCGGATCTGGATGACGACGCCGTCGTCCGTGCGCATCGCATAGGTGGCATCGGCGATGGTGACGCCGTCGGGCCGCGTCACCTGCCAGTCCGCGCCGCCGCCGATCAGCGTGCCGCGGATGTTCGGCCCTTCGACCGGGCCGGACAGGATCGGGATGATGCGGCGCGTGCCATCGGGCGTGGGGCCGATCGCGATCGGCGGATCGAGCGCGCCGCCGGCTTCATAGACGAACTCAAGTTCCGGACGGATCATGCTTTTTTCTCCCGTGGCGGCGGCCATGCGTATCCCGGCCCGCCGCCACGGGTCAATCGCGGTCAGTCCGTCGTGCCCCACACGCGGGCGGCGACATCGAGCACCAGCCGCATCTTGGCGGCCTGCTGCTCCACCTCGATGTCGTTGCCATGGACGGTGGAGGAGAAGCCGCATTGCGGCGACAAAGCGAGCTGGTCGATGTCGACGAAGCGGGCGGCTTCCTCGATCCGGCGGACGACGTCATCCGCGGTTTCAAGATCGCCGAGCTTGGTGGTGACGAGGCCGAGCACCACCGTCTTGCCCTTGGGGACGAAGCGCAGCGGCGCGAAATCACCCGAGCGGGGATCGTCATATTCGAGGAAATAACTGTTCACGTTCAGATCGTTGAACAGCACTTCCGCGACAGGCTCGTAACCACCTTCGGCTGCCCAGGAGGAGCGGAAATTGCCGCGGCAGAGGTGGATGCCGGTCACCATGCCCGCCGGCGCATCGGCCAGTGCGGCGTTGATGAAGGCCGCATAGTCGCGCGGCAGCTGATCGGGGTCGAGCCCGCGGCGGCGCGCATTCTCGCGCTGCGTATCGTCGCACAGATAGGCGAGGTTGGTGTCGTCGAGCTGGAGGTAGCGGCAGCCGGCATCCGCCAGGCTGGCGATCTCGGCGCGATAGGCGGCGGCGACATCGCCGTAGAAATCGCCGAGGTCGGGATAGACCGCCTCGTCGATCGCGCCGCGCCCGCCGCGGAAGTGCAGCATCGTCGGCGAAGGGATCGTGACCTTCGGTGTCTTCGTCGTAACCGAGGCGAGATATTCGTAATCGCGGCGCTGGATGTCGTGCGCATGGGCGATGCGGCCGGTGATCGTCATGATCGGCGGGGCGTAGGCCAGCTCCTTGCCGCCATGCTGGTGGAACTTCACCTCGCTGCCGCCATGCGTCTCGACGCCGTCGAACTGGAGGAGGAAATCGGTGTGGAAATAGGTGCGGCGGAATTCGCCGTCGGTGATGGAGGAGAGGCCGAGACCTTCCTGGAAGGCGACGATGTCGGCGATCGCCGCATCCTCGACCGCGCGCAGCGCTTCGGCATCGATATCGCCCGCGAAATATCGCTCGCGCGCATCGATCAGCGCCTCGGGGCGGAGGAAGCTGCCGACGTGATCGGCACGGAAGGGTGGCGTGGGGAGCGCGTTCGACAACGATGATCTCCTGACTGGAGGATGGCCGGTCGGCCGTTGGAGCGCGCTCAATGCCAGCCCGCACGGCGCCGTGCAAGCCGGATCGGCCCTATCGGCTTTGCGCAAGCCTGCGCCGATGGGGCATGAGGCGGCGACCGAATCTGCACCTGCGCGAAGGAGCCGCCGACATGGCCGACGACGAGACGATCCTGACCGAGACGCATGGCGCGGTGACGCTGCTGCGGCTGAACCGGCCGAAGGCGCTGAATGCGCTGAACGGCGCGGTGCTGGCCGCCGCCATCGCCGCCTTCGAGGCTTATGAGCGCGACGACAGCCAGCGCTGCCTGATCCTGACCGGCAGCGAGCGCGCCTTCGCCGCCGGCGCCGACATCAAGGAAATGAAGGACCGCGACTTCGCGGCCATGTACGGGCCGGACATGTTCGCCGGATGGGAGCGGGTGGCGGCGACGCGGAAACCCTGGTTCGCCGCCGTCGCCGGTTATGCGCTGGGCGGCGGGTGCGAGGTGGCGATGATGGCCGATTTCATCATCGCGGCGGACAACGCGCGCTTCGGCCAGCCCGAGATCACGCTGGGCATCGGCCCCGGCATGGGCGGATCGCAGCGGCTGGCCCGCGCAATCGGCAAGGCCAAGGCGATGGAGATGTGCCTGACCGGGCGGACGATGGACGCCGCCGAGGCCGAGCGCGCCGGCCTCGTCGCGCGGGTCGTGCCCGCCGACCGGTTGATCGAGGAGGCGCTGGCGACGGCGGCGGCGATCGCGGGGATGGCGCCGATCGCCACGATCGCGGTGAAGGAGATGGTCAACGCCGCCTTCGAGACGGGCCTCGCCCAGGGGGTCCGCACCGAGCGGCGGCTGTTCCACGGCCTGTTCGGCACCGCCGACCAGAAGGAGGGAATGGAAGCGTTCGTAACCAAGCGGAAGCCTGCCTGGACGGGGCGCTGAGGAATCGTTTCGGAACCGCGCGCGACACGGTCCGTTGCCCCGACGATCACGAGGTCTATCGATCCAGGGAGATAGAAGATGAGCGACGCCGCGACCGATACCGCCACCGAAACGCCCGCCGCCCCCCGCCGCCGTGCAACCAAGGCGAAGTCGGCGACGGCGGCCAAGCCGCGGGCGAAGGCCGCCAAGGCGAAGCCGGTCGATACGGACGCCGCACCCAAGCCGGCGCGCCGCAAGGCCGCGCAGACGGAGGCCGGACCGGCGGCGACGGTGAAGCGCGCCGCCACCGCCACGCGCCGGGTCGCGCGGAAGGCGTCCGACGATGTGCGCCATGCGGTGGAGAAGGTGCCGGCGATCAGCGGCACGGGCATCGCGGTCGGCGCGGCGGTGGTCGCCGTCGGTGCCATCGCGGGTGCCGCGGCGGTGATCGGGCGCGAGCGGCTGACCAAGGCCAAGGACGATCTGGTCGATGCCGTGAAGACCACCGGCAAGAAGGTGGCGGCGGCGGTGCCGACGCGCGGCGAGTTCGACGAAGCGGTGGGCAAGGCCACCGAGACTGTCGCCGAGACGGTGACGGGCGCCAAGAAGGACGGCGGGGCAACGCGCGCCGACGATTGACGCCCGGCTGGATGCGCGACCGTTCCTTACCGGATGGTCGCGCGTTATCAGTGACTTATCCGCGGATGTTCAGAACAGCGAGAAGAGCAGGGTCGCGTTCAGGCCGATGATGATCGCGGCGATCGCCCAGGCCGCCGCGCGGAACAGGCCACGCGTGGCGAAGCCGCCCATGATCTTTGCATCGCCCGTGAACTTGACCAGCGGCACCACCGCGAAGGGCAGTTGCAGGCTGAGGATCACCTGGCTCAGGATCAGCAGCCGGGTGGTGCCGCCCTCGCCATAGACGATGGCGACGACGACCGCCGGCACGATCGCGATCAGCCGGGTCGACAAGCGCCTGAGCCAGGCGGGGATGCGCAGGTCGACGAACCCCTCCATCACGATCTGCCCGGCGAGCGTGGCGGTGATCGTGCTGTTCTGGCCGGAGGCGAGGAGGGCGGTGGCGAACAGCACGCTGGCGGCGCCCGCCCCCAGCATCGGCGTCAGCAGCGCATAGGCCTGCTCGATCTCGGCCACGTCGGTGCGTCCGGCGGTGTGGAAGGTGGCGGCGGCGAGGATCAGGATCGCGGCGTTGATGCAGCAGGCCAGCGCCAGCGCGATCGTGCTGTCCAGCGTGGCGAAGCGGATCGCCTCGCGCTTGCCCGCCTCGTCGCGATCGAAGCGGCGCGTCTGCACGACCGAGGAGTGGAGGTAGAGATTGTGCGGCATCACCGTGGCGCCGAGGATGCCGATCGCGATGTAGAGCATCGCCGGATTGGTGACGATCTCGGTGCTGGGGAGCAGACCGCCGGCGATGTCGCGAAGCGCGGGCTGCGAATAGGCCAGTTCCATCGCGAAGCAGCCCGTGATGACGACGAGCAGCGCGATGACGAACGCTTCCAGCAGCCGGAAGCCGCGCTGGTGGAGGAACAGCAGCAGCAGCACGTCCAGCGCGGTCAGGCACACGCCCCACACCAGCGGCACGCCGAACAGCAGCTTGAGCGCGATGGCGGTGCCGATCACCTCGGCCAGATCGCAGGCGGCGATGGCGAGTTCGCACAGCAGCCAGAGGGCGATGCGCGTGCGCGGCCCGTAATGGACGCGGCAGGCCTGCGCCAGATCCAGCCCCGCCACGATCCCCAGCCGCGCCGCCAGCGATTGCAGCACCATCGCCATGAGGTTGGAAAGGAGGATGACGGAGAGCAGAGTATAGCCGAAGGCGGAACCGCCGGCGAGGTCGGTCGCCCAGTTGCCGGGGTCCATATAGCCGACCGCGACGAGATAGCCGGGGCCGGCGAAGGCCGCCAGCTTGCGCCAGAACTGGCCGACGCCGCGCGGCACGCCGATGGTGCGATAGGATTCGGGCAGGCTTGGTCGCATGGCCACCGGGCAGGGGCCGGGCGGCGCTGCCGGGCTGGCAGGAGCATCCGCGGCCCCGTTTCACTCCCTCCGGCGGCGGCGCATGTCAACCGCGGGTGCGGCGGATCGCATCGATTGTGGCCCGATCAGCGCGGCGGCTTCTTCTCCAGCTTCCGGGCCAGCGTGCGGCGGTGCATCCCCAGGCGGCGCGCGGTTTCCGAAATGTTGAAGTCGGCATCCGCCAGCGTACGGTGGATGCGTTCCCATTCCAGCGTCTTGATCGTTGATCGCTGCGCGGGGACGGCGGCGGCGGCGCTCTCGCCGGCGAAGGCGCGCTCGATGTCGTCGGTGTCGGAGGGTTTGACGAGATAGTGGGCGGCGCCGAGCTTGATCGCCTCGACCGCGGTGGCGATGCTGGCATAGCCGGTCAGCACGACGATGCGGATCGCGGGATCGTGCGCCTTCAGCGTCTCGATACAGACGAGGCCCGAGGCCCCGGCGAGCTTCAGATCGACGACGGCGCGATCGAAGCGTGCGCCGGTGGCGAGCAGGGCGACCAGTGCCTCGTGCCCGGCGACATGCGCCACGCGATGGCCGCGCCGCTCGAACGAGCGGGCGAGCGAGCGGGCGAGGCTCTCGTCATCCTCCACGATCAGCAGCGACAGGCTCATCCTTCCTCCGCGGGCAAAGCGATGGCGGCGAGGGGCAGAGCGATCGTCACTTCCGCGCCGCCGCCAGGGCGATCGGCGGCGGCAAAGCTGCCGCCGAGCGTGCGGGCGACGTTGCCGGCGAGGAACAGGCCGAGACCGTGGCCGGGATCGGGCTTGCTCGTCAGATAGGGTTCGCCGATGCGCGGCAGGAAGGCCGGCGGGAAACCGGCGCCATCGTCGCGCACGGCGATACGGATCGTATCGGCGTCGCCGTCCGCGGCCAGCTCGATCCGGCGGGCGCCGGCATCGGCGGCATTGTCGAGCAGGGCGGCCACCGTCTGGTGCAAGGCGCGATCGGCCACCACCATCGGCGCAGACGGCAGGCCGTTCCGGTAATCGAGCTGCGCGTGCGGATGGGCGGCGCGCCAGGCCGCCGCCGTGCCGTCGAGCAGGTGGGCCAGCGGCACCACCTCGGGCGCCTCCCCGCGCGGCTCGCCGACCGAGCGGAGGATGCCCCCGACGATCGCCTTCAGCCGATCGACCGCGACGCGCATCTCGGCGGCATCGGCGCGCATCTCCTCGGGCGGCACGGGCAGGCGCTGCCAGTCGTTCAGGATCACCGCCAGCGTGGCGAGCGGGGTGCCCAGTTCGTGCGCTGCGCCGGTGGCGAGCAGGCCCATGCGGACGATATGCTCCTCCTCCGCCGCGCGGCGGCCGAGTTCGGTGAGGCGCGCATCCTGGGCCCGCAGATTGGCGGCGATCCGCGCCACGAACAGCACCAGCAGCCCCGCAACCAGCACGAAGCAGAGGAAGGCGCCCGCCAGCGCCAGCGATCCGGCGCGCGGGGCGAGCGCGGGGGGATAAGCGAGCGGCACATAGGCGACCGTCAGCAGCGCGAAGCAGGCGATGGCGCAGGTGGCGACGATCGCGCTGCCGCGACGGTCCAGCAGGGTCGCGCCGAGGCCGACCTGGAGGAGGAACAGCGGCACGAACGGGTTGGCGACGCCGCCGGCCAGCGCCAGCTGTGCGGCCAGCGAGGCAAGGTCGAACAGCAAAGCGGCGAGCAGGTGGCGCTGGCCGATCCGGCCGTGCCGCACCGCGCGCGTGCTGGCGAGGTTGACGAGGATCGCGGCGACCAGCACCGCCACCATCGGCGCCAGCGGCAGCGGCACGCCGAGCAGCGCATGAACGATCGCGATCGTCGTCGCCTGACCAGCGATGGCGATCCAACGCAGCGCGACGAGCTGGCGCATATTGGCCGCGGCGGGCATGCAGGCGGGGGCGGTCATCGGCGGCGGTGCCGGAGGGCGATCACGCCGCCCGCCGCCGCCATGCCGGCCAGCGCGAACCACGTCAGCGCATAGACGAGATGGTTGTCGGGAAAGGTCAGCACGGTGAGGCCGCCCAGCGGAAGGCCGGGGGCGGGCGGCCCGGCGGCGTCGGCATCGATGAAATAGGGGGCGACCGACCCCAGCCGGCGGGCGGCGGCGATGGCGGCGGTGTCGCGAGAATACCAGCGATCGGCGGCGGGATCGTTGGCGCGGAGGAAGCCGCCGCCCGGCTCCGTCACGCGCAACAGGCCGGTCACGGCGACCGGGCCGGGCGGCGGCGGGGCGATGCCGGTGCGGCGGGGGACGAAGCCGCGGTTGACGAGGAGGACGAACCCGCGCGCCTCGGCGAACGGGGCGAGCACCCACCAGCCGGGGCCGGCGCGGGTCGACGCCTGGACCAGCGCCGGGGGCAGGCCGAGGAACCGACCGCGGGCGGCGATGCGGGTGTAGGCACTGCGTTCGGCGGAGATGGCGGGCCATGTCGCGGGCGGCGGTGCCGGGACGGGCCGGGCGTGGACGCGCGCCGCGATGCGCGCCACCAGCGCATGTTTTTCCGCGCGCCGCTCGATCTGCCACAGGCCGAGCGCCACCAGCGCGGCGACCGCCAGCAGCGTGATCGCGGCGATGGCGGCGCGGGCCACCGCCGCCGTCAGCCCATGTCCATCGTCGCCATGTCGGCCGGCGGCATCGGCATCATGTTGCTGTTCATATGGACCATCACCCACAAAGATCCGGCGAGCGTGATGACGACCAGCACCGCGGTGAAGATCAGCGCCATCATCGTCCACCCGCCTTCCGACTTGGTGGTCATGTGGAGGAAATAGATCATGTGGACGATGATCTGCACCGCGGCGAAGGCGGCGACGAGGAGGACGGTGGCATTGGCGCCGAAGGGGCGCGCCATCACCAGCCAGAAGGGGATCGCCGTCAGCACCACCGACAGGACGAAGCCGATCAGATAGCCGCGGCGGCTGCCATGCGCGGCGGTATCGGCATGATCGTGCGGGCCGCGATCGGGCCGGTCGCCCTGCCGGTGATCGTCGACCGTGGCGGCGGGGGTGTGGCTCATCGCAGCATGCCCATCAGATAGACGAAGGTGAAGACGCCGATCCACACGACATCGAGGAAGTGCCAGAACATCGACAGGCACAGGAGCCGGCGGCGGTTGGCATCGATCAACCCGTAGCGGCCGACCTGCACCATCAGCGTCACCAGCCAGATGATGCCGAAGGTGACGTGGAGGCCGTGCGTGCCGACCAGCGCGAAGAAGCTGGACAGGAAGGCGCTGCGTTGCGGGCCGGCGCCTTCGTGGATCAGGTGGCTGAATTCGTACAGCTCGACCGAGAGGAAGCCCAGGCCGAACAGGCCGGTGGCGGCGAGCCACGCCAGCGTGCGGCCGCGCGCGCCCTCGTCCATCGCCAGCATCGCGAAGCCGTAGGTGATCGAGGAGAAGAGCAGCAGGCCGGTGTTGAGCGCGACCAGCGGCAGATCGAACAGATCGCGTGGCGCCGGCCCGCCCGCCGTCGCCCCGCCCAGCACGCCATAAGTGGCGAAGAGGGCTGCGAAAATCAGGCAGTCGCTCATCAGATAGATCCAGAAGCCGAGCGCGGTGCTGGCTCCGGGCGGATGGGGATGCTCCTCCTCGACGTAGAAGCGGATCGGGCCGTCGGCCTCCGCGGCGGGGGCGGCGGCGCTCATGCCAGCGCCTCCAGCGCCTGCGTGCGCCGGTCCTCGGTGCGGGTCACGACCTCGCCGGGAATATGATATTCGCGATCATAGTCGAAGCTGTTCCAGATCGCGACCGCCACCGCGCCGACCAGCGCCACCGCCGCCAGCCACCACATATACCAGACCATGCCGATCGCCAGCAGGTAGCTGAGCCCCGCGAGATAGACGCCGGCAGGCGTGTTCTTCGGCATCGGTATGTCCGAAAAGCCGGTGCAGGGCCGCTCGTGGTGGCGTTCCTTCATGTCGTGCCACGCATCCAGATCGTGGATCACCGGCGTCACCGCGAAATTATAGTCGGGCGGGGGCGAGGCGGTCGCCCATTCGAGCGTGCGGCCGTTCCACGGATCGCCCGTCGTGTCCGCCAGCCGCGCTCGATCGCGGATGCTGACCGCCATCTGGACGAGGAAGCAGGCGATGCCGAGCGCGATCAGCCCGGCACCCAGCGCCGCCGCCACGAACCACGCCTGAAGCGCCGGATCGTCGAAATAGCGCATCCGCCGCGTCACCCCCATCAGCCCCAGCGCGTAGAGCGGCATGAAGGCGAGGTAGAAGCCCGTCACCCAGAACCAGAAGCTGCGCTTGCCCCACACCGGATCGAGCCGGAAGCCGAACGCCTTGGGCCACCAGTAATTGATCGCGGCGAACATGCCGAACAGCACGCCGCCGATGATGACGTTGTGGAAGTGGGCGACGAGGAACAGCGAATTGTGCAGCACGAAATCGGCCGGCGGCACCGCCAGCAGCACGCCCGTCATCCCGCCGATCACGAAGGTGAGCATGAAGGCGACCGTCCACATCATCGGCACGTCGAAGCGGATGCGGCCGCGATACATGGTGAACAGCCAGTTGAAGATCTTCGCCCCCGTCGGGATGGCGATGATCATCGTCGTGATGCCGAAGAAGCTGTTGACGCTGGCGCCCGACCCCATGGTGAAGAAATGGTGCAGCCAGACGAGATAGGCGAGGATGGTGATGACCACCGTGGCATAGACCATCGACGAATAGCCGAACAGCCGCTTGCCCGAGAAGGTGGACGTGACTTCGGAGAAGACACCGAAGACGGGCAG
The DNA here is from genome assembly GCA_036946415.1 of Edaphosphingomonas fennica. GTDB lineage: Bacteria > Pseudomonadota > Alphaproteobacteria > Sphingomonadales > Sphingomonadaceae > Sphingomonas_Q > Sphingomonas_Q fennica_A. The sequence continues at coordinate 25,896 of JAQIJD010000003.1, forward strand.
GACGAGGATGTAGACTTCCGGATGGCCCCAGATCCAGATGAGGTTCACGTACATCATCGGATTGCCGCCGAGATCGTTCGTGAAGAAGGCGGTGCCGACGTAGCGATCGAGGCTGAGGAGCGCGAGCACCGCCGTCAGCACCGGGAAGGCGGCGACGATCAGGATGTTGGTGCACAGCGCCGTCCAGGTGAAGATCGGCATCTTCATCATCGTCATGCCCGGCGCGCGCATCTTGACGATGGTGACGATCAGGTTGACGCCCGACAGCAAGGTGCCGACGCCCGCCACCTGCAAGCCCCATATGTAATAATCGACGCCGACATCCGGGCTGTAGGCGATGCCCGACAGCGGCGGCATGCCGAGCCAGCCGGTGCGCGCGAACTCGCCCACGAACAGCGAGGTCATCACGATCGCCGCCCCCGCGCCGGTCATCCAGAAGCTGAAATTGTTGAGGAACGGGAAGGACACGTCGCGCGCGCCGATCTGGAGCGGGACGACATAGTTCATCAGCCCCGTCACCATCGGCATCGCCACGAAGAAGATCATGATGACGCCGTGGGCGGTGAAGATCTGGTCGTAATGATGCGCGTTCAGATAGCCTTCGGACCCGCCGAAGGCGATCGCCTGCTGGATGCGCATCATGATCGCATCGGCGAAGCCGCGCAGCAGCATGACGATGCCCAGCGCCATATACATGATGCCGATGCGCTTGTGATCGACCGAGGTGAACCAGTCGCGCCACAGCCAGCCCCACAGGCGATAGCGGGTGATCGCCCACAGCACGCCGATCCCGCCCAAGGCGACGACCGCGAAGGTGGCGACGAGGATCGGCTCGTGGATCGGGAAGGAGGCGAGGGAAAGGCGGCCGAAGATGGCCTTGAGCAGCATTTCGGACATCGTCGGGCGCTCTGTCAGCCCAGCGCCGGTGCGGGCGCACCGGGCAGGGCGGGGAGGAGGTTCAGCGTGTGGTTGCGGTTGGCGGGGCTGCCGGGGGCGGCATTGCCGGCGCCGCCGGGCGCCTGCGGCGCGCTGGAGTGCGGGGCGGTGCCTTTCTCGGCGCCTTCCCGCTGCAATGCGCCTTCGGGTCGCGGGCCCTGCCCGGCGGGGCCGGGGCGGTTGTTGACGGCGGGCAGCGTGCCGTGGCCGGCGTGCGCCATCGCCATGCAGGGGCGGCCGGGGGCGACGCACATCCGGACGATCCGGTCGTAGAGGCCGCGGTCGACCGCGGCGAAGCGGATCGGCGGCACCTTCTCGCTCGGCCGTTCCAGCCGGAGATAGGTGGCGCGATCGAGCCGCCCCGGCGCGGCGCGAACCGCGGCGACCCAGCGATCGAACCCCGCCTGATCGGTGGCGCGGAAGCGGAAGCGCATGCCGGAGAAGCCGGCGCCGTTGTAGTTGGAGGCGAAACCCTCGAAATCGCCGGGCTTGTTGATGACGGCGTTGAGCTGCGTCTCCATGCCCGGCATCGCATAGATCTGGCCGGCGAGCGCGGGGACGAAGAAGGCGTTCATCACGCTGGAGGCGGTGAGGCGGAAGCGGATCGGCACGTTCACCGGCGCGGCCAGTTCGTTCACCGTCGCGATGCCGAGTTCGGGGTAGATGAACAGCCATTTCCAATCGAGCGCGACCGCCTGCACTTCCAGCACGCTGTCCATCGGCGCCGCCTGCTGGCCGCCGCCCGCGGCCCGGCCGATCGGCAGATTGCCCGCGATCGGCTGTTCGGGGGTGATTCGCCCGAGCGGCCGATAGGGATCGAGGAGGTGCGTGCTGACCCACGTCAGCGCGCCCAGCGCGATGATGATGAGCAGCGGCCCCGCCCAGATGACGAGTTCGAGGCCGGTCGAATGATCCCAGTCGGGCCGATAATCGGCATCGCGATTGGCGGCGCGGAACCGCCAGGCGAACAGGATCGTCAGCACCATCACCGGCAGGATCACCAGCAACATCAGCAAGGTGGAGATCAGGATCAGATCGCGCTGCTGGACGGCGACGTCGCCCGAGGGGGCCATCACCACCCAGTCGCAGCCGCCCAGCAGCAGCGCCGGCGCCAGCGCACCGAGGATCGCGGGGGCCCGGAACAGCCGGCGCCGTGGCGGAAAAGCGCGGTTCATGGGCGCTTCCATAGCATAGCGGGCCGCCGCGGCCATTGGACAGTTTGTCCCATCGTGCGCGCCGCCGGGTTATGGCATGAGGGCGGCGAAGGAAGGGTTCGATCGCATGGCCAGCACCACCGGCAACAACAGCTTCGAGCGCGACACCCGCCGCCTGCATGCGGACGAGGAACTGGCGCATGGCGAGATCGCGATCGGCGTGGTGATCGGCCGCACGTCCGAATTCTTCGATTTCTTCGTCTATGCGATCGCTTCGGTGCTGGTGTTCCCGCAGATCGTGTTCTCCAACGTCGATCGGCTGACGGGGACGCTCTATTCCTTCGCGATCTTCGCGCTCGCCTTCGTCGTGCGGCCGATCGGAACGTGGATCTTCGTGGAGGTGGACCGCGCCTACGGGCGGACGGTGAAGCTGACGATCGCGCTGTTCCTGCTCGGCACCAGCACGGTCGCGATGGGCTTCCTGCCCTCCTATCGCGACGTCGGCCACTGGTCGGCCGTCATCCTCGCGGCGCTGCGGATCGGGCAGGGGCTGGCGCTGGCGGGGGCGTGGGACGGGCTCGCCTCGCTGCTCGCGCTCAACGTGCCGGAGAACCGGCGCGGCTGGTATGCGATGGTGCCGCAGCTCGGCGCGCCGCTCGGCCTGCTGGTGGCGAGCGGGCTGTTCGCCTTCTTCTCGGCGACGCTGCCGCCGCAGGATTTCTACGGCTGGGGCTGGCGCTATCCCTTCTTCGTCGCCTTCGCGATCAACGTCGTGGCGCTGTTCGCGCGGCTGCGGCTGGTGGCGACGCCGCATTTCGTGAACCTGTTCGAATCGCGTGCGCTGCAACCCACATCGGTGCCGGAGACGGTGCGCGCCTCTGGCCGGACGATCGTGCTGGGCGCCTTCGCCCCGCTCGCCTCCTTCGCGCTGTTCCACATGGTGACGGTGTTCCCCCTTTCGTGGATCGTGCTGTTCACGGACGAGACGCCGGGCCGCTTCCTGAGCTTCGAGATGGCGGGCGCGGTGATCGGCGCGCTCGCCATGCTCGTCTCGGGCAAGATGGCGGATCGCTACGGGCGGCGGCGCTCGCTGGGGGTGTTCGCGGTGCTGATCGCGCTCTTCTCGGTGGCGGCGCCGCTGCTGCTGGCCGGCGGGCAGACCGGCGAACTGCTGTTCCTGGGGCTGGGGTTCGTGCTGCTCGGCCTGTCGCTGGCGCAATCCTCGGGCGCGGTCGCTTCCAGCCTCGACAACAGTCTGCGGTATACGGGATCGGCGCTCACTTCCGACCTCGCCTGGATGTTCGGCGCCGGCTTCGCGCCGCTGGCGGCGCTGCTGCTGTCGGCGAACTTCGGCCTCGCCTCGAGCGGGGTCTATCTGCTGTCGGGGGCGGTGTGCACGCTGGTGGCGCTGCGGCTGAACAAGCAATTGGGGCAGCGGCCTTCGCATCGCTGAGCTGATTTTCACGCGGAGGCGCGGAGACGCGGAGGCGGTTACGCGCGCGGGTAGCGCGCCTTTCAAAACGCCAATGCTGATCCCATAGCGCCTGCGGCGCGTCGATTGCCGCCCCTCCGCGTCTCCGCGCCTCCGCGCCTCCGCGTGAGGCTCGCTACGCTCTCAGCCTTTGGTCGCCGGCGGTCGCGGCATTTCGCGCAACGTGGCGGTAAGGGGGGCGAGGGCGTCTTCGGCCGTTGCCGCCAGCCGCGTTTCGAGCGTGCGGTAGGCGGCGAGGATCGCGCGGCCGTGGTCCGTCAGCCGCGCGCCGCGGACGGTGCCGCCGCCGGGGATCGTCTCGACCAGCCGCTCCGCCCAGCAGCGGTTCATGCTGTCGACCAGCAGCCACGTCCGCCGGTAGCTCATGCCCAGCGCGCGGCCGGCGGCGGAGATCGAGCCTTCGCGGTCGATCGCCTCGAGCAGATCGGCCTTGCCGGGGCCGATCGCGGCTTCCTCCCCGCAGAACAGCTGCGCCTTCAGCTTGAGCGGGCCGATCCGCACGCTCACAGATCGGGCAGCGGCTGCGGCGGCCCGCCCCAGCCGGCGAGCGCGGGCGAGGCGGCGCGTTCCAGCAGCAGCGCGGCATCGGCGATCGAGAAGCGCGCGGCGCTATCCGTTTCGCCAAGCTCGTCCCAGGTGATCGGCGCGGCGACGGGGGCGCCGGGCCGGGCGCGCACCACATAGGGCAGGACGGCGGTCGCCCCGCGCTGGTTGCGCAGCCAATCGAGGAAGATGCGGCCGCGCCGCTCCGTCTTCTTCATGTTGGCGGTAAAGCGATCGGGATGCGCTTCGGCAAGGGCGAGCGCGAAGCGGCGCGCGAAATCCTTGACCGCGGGCCATTCGGCGGTGGCGTCGAGCGGCACGACGACGTGGACGCCCTTGCCGCCCGAGAGGAGGGGGAAGGACGCGAGGCCCATCTCGCCCAGCACGTCGCGCAGCTGGAGCGCGGCGGTGCGGACGGCATCGAAGCCCAGCCCCTCGTCGGGATCGAGATCGAACACCATGCGGTCGGGCCGCTCGACCGCCGACGCGCGCGATCCCCAGCCGTGGAACTCGATCGCGCCCATCTGCACGCAGGTGAGGAGGCCGCGCACGTCGTGCACCGCCAGATAGGGTTCGTCGTCGCCGTCCTTGCCGCGGATCGGCACCTGCCGCACCGCATCGCCGAAGCTGCCGGCATCGTGCTTCTGGAAGAAGCATTGCTTGGCGCGCCCTTGCGGGCAGCGGACGAGGCTGACCGGACGATCGGCGAGGCCGGCGAGCAAAGGTTCCGCGACCGCCTCGTAATAATCGGCGAGTTGGCCCTTGGTGATGCCCGATTCGGGGAAGATCACCCGATCCGGGTGGCTGATCTGCACCGCGCGCGCCGGCGGGGCGGGGGCCGCTTCCTCGCGGTGGACCTGCCGGGCGGGCTTGTCCTCGCGCAGGCCGACGAAGCTGGCGTGGCGGAGGACGCCGTCGCCGGTGAATTCCGCGAAGGCGACCTCGGCGACGAGTTTCGGCTTCACCCATTGCGCGCCGCGGACGGCGGCGCGGGGCGCCTCGACCGGGGCGGTCTTGGCGGCGAGGGGGCGGAGCCGGTCGAGCAGGGCCTCGATCGCCTCCGCGCCGAAGCCGGTGCCGACCTTGCCGGCGTAGCGCAGCGTGCAGTCCGCCTCGTAGAGGCCGAGCAGTAGCGAGCGGAAGCCGCGGCCGCGTGTCGAGGGCAGCCAGCCGACGATCACGAACTCCTGCCGGCGCAGGCATTTGATCTTGAGCCAGGCGGGCGAGCGGCGGCCGCGATAGGGGGCGTCGGCGCGCTTGGAGACGATGCCCTCCATCCCCTCCGCACACAGGCCGGCGAACAGTTTCTCACCATTGCCCTCGACATGCTCCGCCAGCGCGATCGGTGCCGGCGGATCGGCGAGGAGCGCGGCGAGGCGGGCCTTGCGATCGCGGTTGGACAGGCCGGTCAGATCCTCGCCACCCTCCTCCAGCAGATCGAAGGCGAAGAAGGCGAGGGAAGCGCCGCCGCCGTCCTTAAGGGCGGCCTGAAGCGCCGAGAAGCTCGGCCGGCCCTGCGGATCGAGCGCCACCACCTCGCCGTCGATCAGCGCGGGGCCGGGCAGGGTGGCGGCGGCATCGGCGATGGCGGCGAAGCGATCCGTCCAGTCGAGCCCGGTGCGCGTATAGGCGACCGCGCGCCCGCCGCCGGTGGCGAGCAGGATGCGATAGCCGTCATATTTGACCTCGTGCAGCCAGCCGGGGCCGTCGGGGACGTGATCGACCAAAGTGGCGAGCTGGGGCGCACGAAAGGCTGGCGGCGCACCCCTGGCGGCGCGCTTGAGCTTGCGCTTCGGTTTCGGCTTTGCGGCGGGCTTCGCCGCCTTGTGCGGGGCGGCGCCCTCGGCGATCTCCACCATCGTCCGGCCGGTGGCGACGCTGGTGAGCGCGCGATCGACCAGATCGCCCGAGGCGCCGGCATGGTCGTCCGCAACCTTGCGCAGCAGCCAGTTCGTGCGCTTCTCCTTCCCCCTGGGCTTCAGGCGGACGAGCAGCCATTCGCCCTTCATCCGCTCGCCCTCCAGCGTGAAGTGGAGGTGGCCCTCCTTCAGCGTCTTCGCCGGATCCTTGCCGGGCACGGGCATCCACGTGCCGCGGTCCCACAACATCACCGTGCCGCCGCCATATTCGCCCTTGGGGATCGTACCCTCGAACGTGGCGTAGGACAGGGGATGATCCTCCGTCTCCACCGCAAGGCGCTTGTCGGCCGGATCGGGGCTGGGGCCGCGGGTGACGGCCCAGCTTTTGAGGACGCCATCCAGCTCCAGCCGGAAATCCCAGTGCAGGCGCGTGGCATCGTGCTTCTGCACCATGAAGAGGTTGCCGCCGTCCGATCGGCCGGAGGCGCCGGCCGGCTCCGCGGTGCGGGCGAAATCGCGCTTGGCGTTATAGGCGTCGAGCGGGCCGGGGGGCTTGGCGCGCGGCATCGGATCAGGCGCGTTTGCGCGCGGGGGCCTTGGCGGCGGGCTTTTTCGCGGCCGGCTTGCGCGCGGCGGGCTTCTTGGCCGCCGGCGCCTTCGCGGCGGCGGCGCCGGGCTTCTCCAGCGATTTCTTGAGCGCCGCCATCAGATCGACGACGTTGCTGCCACGCGAGGCGGGGGCGGTCTCCTCCTCGGTCTCGACGGTCTTGCCCTTGCGCTTGCGTTCGATCAGCTGCTTCAGCGCATCGACATAGCGATCGTGGAACTTGGCGGCATCGAATTCGCCTTCCTTCTTGGCGATCAGGCTGGTGGCGAGATCGAGGAGGTCGGGCTCGGGCTTGCTGTCCGGAATGTCGCGGAAATAGCCCGAGGCGCGGTGGACCTCGTCGGCATAACGCAACGTCTCGAGCACGAGGCCGCGGCCGCAGGGTTTCAGGCTGACGACATATTCGCGGCCGCGCAGCGCCAGCTGGCCCATGCCGACCTTCTTCGCGCGCCGCAGCGCTTCCCGCAGCACGACGAACGCTTCCTCGGCGAGATCGTCGGCGGGGACGACGTAATAAGGCTTGTCGTAATAGATGGGGTCGATCGCATCGTAATCGACGAACTGGGTGAGTTCGAGCGTCTTCTTCGACTCCAGCTTGACCGCGGCGATCTCGTCCTCGTCGAGCAGGACATATTTGCCCTTCTCGACCTCATAGCCCTTCAATATCTCCTCCGGATCGACCGGCCCGATGCCGGGCACGACCTTCTCATATTTGATGCGCTTGCCCGACGGTTCGTGAATCTGGTGGAAGGCGACCGAGGCACCGCTCTTGGTGGCGGAATAGATTTCGACCGGGATCGAGACGAGGGCGAGCCTGATCTGTCCCTGCCAATAGGCGCGCGCTGCCATATGCCGATCCCTCGTGCCAGCCGTTGCGAGGCCGAATCAACCGGTTATGCGCCGCCGGGTTCCGTTCAGCCGACCAGCGCCGGCACGCCGCAGCGCAGGCCGTTGACGCGCACGTCCGCCTGGCCGAGGTGGAGGCCGGCCAGCCCGGTGACGGTGGCGAGCGCCGCATCCAGCACCGGGGCGGCAAGCGACAGCGTGGTCCCGACTGCGGCACCCAGCCCGAGATCGGGCAGGCGCAGCGGGCCGACCGCGATGGCGAGCGACGTGCGCCGCGCGAGCGAGGCGGCGATGCCGCCGAACGGGCGGCCCGCCTCGATCGTCTTGACGGTGCCGGCGTCGATCTCGCCGCCGGTGAAGGGCACGGTCTGGGCTCCCGAGCCCGACAAGTCGATCCGAGCGCTGCCGAGGACCGAGACGAGCGGCAGCGCGACCAGCGCGGCGGGGTTCTCCGCCAGCGCGCGGCCATGATCCTCGAAATCGCGACCGTCCGGCACGTCGGCGATGGCGACGTGGCCGATCGCGGGCGTCACCGAGAGCGAGACGGCGCGTGCGCCGGCCCCGCACGACAGGCTGGACAGGCGCGCCTCGGCCCGGCCGAGTTCGACGAACAGCGGCACCCGCAGTTGGGCGACGCCCAGCGTGCGCAGCGACGGTTCGGCGCCCACCGCCATGTCCAGCAGCATGCGGACCTGGCCGGTGCGGACGACGACCTCGCCATTTTCGACGAGCGCGATCCAGGGACTGGCCGTCGCATGCTGGCCGATCGACAGGCGGAGGCTGGCGCGGGCGAGGCCCGGAAGCAGGGTTCCGAGATCGACGCGCACCTGCCGCCCGCCACCGGCCAGCGCCAGCAGCGCCTGCGTGAAGGCGAAGGTGTTGACGCGGATCGCGGTGCCGGTCGCGGCGTGATCCTGCCGGCCGAGCGGCCCCAGCGACAGCAAAGGGCTGAGCGGCGTGGTGGGGAGGGCGGCGGTCGCCGGGGCGAGGCGACGGAGGGCGGCGGCCGCGCCGGCATCCCCCCGCGCCTCCAGCGCAGCGGCGGCCGCGGCCAGCGCCTGCGGCACCGTCGCACGCGTCGCCAGCACCTGATCGAAGGTGGCGGCGCCGAGCGCCAATTGCGTGCGGAGGGCGCCGGTGAAGGCGAGCAGATCGAGATCGGCGGTGACCAGCGCATCGCTGTCGGCCGCGGTCAACCGCACCTCGCTGCCCGCGAGGCCGGAGAGCAGGGCGTTGGCGACGCCGCCATCCAGCGCCGCCAGCCGCGCGCCCAGCGAGAAAGCGGCCAAATCGGTGCGCGCGGCGGTCGCACGGCGGACGATACGGACTTCGTTGCGCCCGAATACGCGGCTGAAATAGAGCGGTGTCGCGGCCTCGACCGTAACCCGCACCGCATTGGGCCGGCTATCCGCCTGGAAGCGATCGCCGGCGGCCGCTTCCGGCCGCCAGCGGCCGAGATCGACGGAGGCGGTCGCGCGGTCGGCAAGGCCGTTGTCGCCGATCACCTCCGCGGCGGCGGCACTTGGCCGGGAAAGATCGACGACCGCGGCCATCGCGGCGGCGTCGGCCACGCCCTGCACGCGGCGGTTGGCGAGGAACACTGAGCCCAGATCGACCGCGAACGCGAGCGACCCGAGCATGAACAGGAGCGAGGCGGCAGCGAGGATCGTCACCGATCCGCGCCGGTCCCCCGCCAGCCGGCCGAGCCTCACAGGCCGGCGAGACGGATCACCGCGCGGCGATGGATGACGGTGCTCGGCAGGGGGATGAGGCCCGCCCCCATCATCATGTCGCGCGATCCATCGTAGCGCAGGTCGAGCGTGAGGGTGGTGCCGGTGTCGGCGACGGTCCGCGCGACGTCCGATGCGGCGAGGCCGATCAGCTGCGGGATCTGCGCGTCGAGCGCCTCGTCCACGAAACGCCGCCGCTCGGCCTGGGAGACGCCGGCGATGGCGGCTCGCGCCGCGCCCGCCGCCACCTCTTGCAAGGCGTTCGCGCGCCAGAAATAGATGCCGTAGGAAAGGACGCCGGCCATCAGCATCGACATGAACGGCAGGACCAGCGCGAATTCGATGACGGCGGTGCCGCGCTCAGCGACGAGGAGGGGACGGGTGCGCATGAATCTCGGCCTGTGGTCAATCACTTGACCATAGGCACGACCGGCTAACCGCCTGCCAATCCACAGAATGCGGATATTACGCATTATGGGGACGGCGATGTTCGTTATTGGCGAACGTTCGTCGAAAAACCAGCCATCTAGACCCAATTTGGTGCGGTTTCCGCTGTAACTCCCGCAACTTGCCGTATTGTACCGGTCGGACGAGAAAGGAGAGTCGCGTCGTGAACATGGAGCCGTTGCGCACGAGCGTGACATCGGCGGAGTTTGTCCGGCATTTCGGGGCATGGCAGGACCGCGCGGCGACGCGCCCGATCTATGTCACGCATCATGGACGGGAACGGCTGGTGATGCTGTCCGTCCCCAATTACGACCAGTTGCTGGAGCGGATCGCCGCGGCCGATCGCCACGCCTCGCGCGCCGATGCGGTACGGCTGGGTGCGGTGCTGGAGCGGATCCCGCAGGGCTTCCTCGCGGTCGACCGCGCGATGACCGTGACCGAGATCAACCCGGCCGCCTGCTCCTACCTGCGCGTCTCACGCGAACAGGCGGTCGGCGCGCCGATCACCGATCCGTTCCCGATGCTGCCGCGCACCTTGCTGTTCGCCTATCTGATGCGGGCCGTGCAGTCCGGCGAGGTAGGGTCGTTCGACCAGTCGTCCGTCGCCTTCGAGGGGCGCTGGCTGCGGATGGAGACGATGCCCTATCTGGACGGCGCCGCGTGCCTGTTCCGCGACATCACCGAGGAACGCGACCAGCGCCAGCGCGCCGAGGCGGAAACGGCGGTGGCGGAGGCGATGGCGGCGCACGGGCTGGTCGGCCGCGCCCGGCTTTCGACGCGGGGCACGTTCATGGAGATAGACCGGCCGCTGGCGGCGATGGCGGGGTTCGAGCCGGAGGCGCTGGCGCGGGCGCGCTTCACCGATATCCTGCCGCTGTCACGCCGGGTGCAGGCGGCGCAGGAGATCGAGCAGGTGCTTTCAGGCGGGCCGCCCAACTGCTTCCGGACCGCGCTGATGGTCAACCGTGGCGGCGAGCGGCCGGTGCGGGTGGCGATCGCCGAACTGCGTTCCGAACATGGCAGCGACGGCGCGGTGATGGTGGTGACGCCGGAGCGGATGGACGAGGAATAGGTTCAGCGCAGAGGAATAGGTTCAGCGCACCGGCGGCACCCGCAGCCGGGCGAGTTCGATCTTGGGGCAGCGGTTCATCACCACTTTCAGCCCCGCTGCCTCGGCGCGGGCGGCGGCGGCTTCGTTGACGACGCCGATCTGCATCCATACCGATTTCGCGCCGGCGGCGATCGCCTCGTCCACCACCTCGCCCGCGGCGTCCGGGCGGCGGAAGATGTCGACCATGTCGATCGGCTCGCCGATCTGGGCGAGATCGCGCCAGACATATTCGCCGTGGACATGCGCGCCGGTGATCTGCGGGTTGACCGGGATCACGCGATAGCCGTGATCCTGCAACGCCTTCATCACGCCGAAGCTCGGCCGGTCGGGCCGGTCCGACGCGCCGACGAGGGCGATGGTGCGAGTTTCCTTCAGCAGATCGGCGATGGCGGCGTCGTCGGTGAGGGGCATGGCGCGTTCTCCTGCCCGCACAACCCCTCAGCGGGGCGAAGGGTTCGCCCAGGCGGCGACGGCGGCGGCGATGGCAGCGAACGGCTCCGCCTCCGCCCCCTCGCCGGCGGCGGGGGGATTGCCCGCGTCCGACGCGCGGCGGATGCCGATCGCCAGCGGCACGCGGCCGAGGAAGGGGATGCCGCGGGCCCGCGCCTCCTCCTCCGCGCCGCCGCTGCCGAACGGATCGGAGACGGTGCCGCACGCCGGGCAGCGATAGCCGGCCATATTCTCGACGAGGCCCATGATCGGCACGCCGGCCTTGCCGAACAGGTCGATCGCGCGCGTCGCATCGATCAGCGCCAGATCCTGCGGGGTCGAGACGATCAGCGCCGCGGCGGGACGGTGCTTCTGGATCATCGTCAGCTGCACGTCGCCGGTGCCGGGCGGCATGTCCACCACCAGCAGGTCGGTATCGCCCCAGCGCGCGTCGACGAGCTGGCCGAGCGCGCTCGCCGCCATCGGCCCGCGCCACGCGATCGCCTGGCCGGGATCGACGAGCTGGCCCATCGACAGCATCGGAACGCCGTAGCGCGTGGCGACGGGGATCAACTGCTGGCCTTCCGCCTGCGGCTTCATGCCCTCCGCCGCCATCAGCCGCGGCTGCGAGGGGCCGTAGATGTCGGCATCGACCAGCCCGACGCGAAGACCCGAGCGGGCCAGCGCGATGGCGAGATTGGCGGCGAGCGTCGACTTGCCGACCCCGCCCTTGCCGCTTGCGACGGCGAGGATGCGCCGCTCGCGCCGTTCCGCCGTCATCGCCACGCGCACCGTATCGACACCGGGCACCGCCGCGAGCGCCGCGCGCACCGCCTGTTCGAGCGCGCCATGGCTGTCGGCGGCGAGGCCGGAGACGTCGAGGATCACATCGACAATGCCGTTGCGCAGCGCCGGCGGCTGGGCACGGCCGGCGGCGACGAGGCCGCCGCGGCCGAGCGGATCGGGCACGCGATCCAGTGCCGCGACAAGGGCTTGGGTCGTGGCGGAGCGGTCGGGATCGGTCATGCGCGGGGCGATAGGGGGTTTCGGCGGGTGAGGCACTGTTTTTCCCGCGGCGCCACCCTATAAAGATCAGCATGAGCAGGGACGAGAGGGACAGCGGCATGCCGGCCGGCCTGGCGGCCGAAGGCGGGCCGTGGGGTGGCGGTGGCTCCGACAGCGGCGGCGGTTCGGGCGGTGGCTCGGGTGGCGACGGGCCGCGCAATCCGTGGCAGCAGCTGCCCCGGCCGCGCCCCGGCGGAGGCGGCGGCGGCGGCCGCAATCCGATCGGCCCCAGCGCGCTCGACGAGCTGTTGCGTCGCGGGCGGCAGCGCTTCGGCGGCGGGTTGCCGCAGGGGCCGGGCCGGCCGATGTGGATCTGGGGCTTCGTCGCCATCGCCATCCTGTGGCTGCTGGTGACCGGCATCCACCGGATCGAGCCGGGGGAGCGTGGGGTCGTCACGCGGCTCGGCCGCTATGCCGGCACGCTGACGCCGGGCATGCGCCTGTCCTTTCCCGCGCCGATCGACCGGGTGACGGTGATCCCGGTCGAGGCGATCCGCTCCACCCCGATCGGATCGACCGAGCCGGACAGCCAGAACCTCGTGCTGACGGGCGACCAGAATATCATCGATCTGGCCTATGCCGTGCGCTGGAATATCAAGGATCCCGAACTCTACCTCTACGAGCTGGCCGATCCCGACGATACGGTGCGTGAAGTGGCGGAAAGCGCGATGCGCGCCGAAATCTCGCGCGTGTCGATGACGGACGCGATCGGCCCACAGCGCAGCCAGATCGAGGCGCAGGTGGCGCAGCGGATGCAGGAAATCCTCGACAGCTACCGCTCCGGCATCGCCATCCAGGGCGTCGGCATCAACCAGGCCGATCCGCCCTCGGCGGTGATCGACGCCTTCAAGGAAGTGTCGGCCGCGCAGCAGGATGCGCAATCCTATCTGAACGGCGCGCGGGCCTATGCGCAGCAGCTTCGCGAAAAGGCGGCGGGCGAGGCGGCGGCGTTCGACCGCGTCTACGCCCAATATCGGATGGCGCCCGAGGTGACGCGCCGGCGCATGTATTACGAGACGATGGAGCGGGTTCTGGCCAAGACCGACAAGACGGTGGTGGAAGCGCCGGGCGTGCAGACCTACCTGCCGCTGGGCCAGTTGCAGCCCAAGGCGGCGGCCAAGTGAGCGCGCTGTCCCGCATCGGACGCGCGCCGCTGGCGCTGGGCGCACTGGTCTTCGCGCTGCTGCTGCTGGCGGTGAGCACGCTGGCGGTGGTGCCCGAGACGCAGCAGGCGCTGATCGTGCGGCTGGGCGAACCGAAGCGCGTCTACAACGCCTACAAGCCCAATGAGGATTTCGGGCGGACGGGCGCGGGGCTGATCTTCCGCTGGCCGTTCATCGAACAGGTCGAATGGATCGACAAGCGCGTTCTCGATTTCGACATGGAGCGCCAGTCGGTGCTGTCGACCGACCAGCTCCGGCTGGAGGTGGACGCCTTCGCGCGCTACCGGATCGTCGATCCGCTGCGCATGTTCATCTCCGCCCGCACCGAGCGGCGGGTGGGCGAGGCGCTGCGCCCGATCCTGGGTTCGGCGCTGCGCAACGAATTGGGCCAGCGGCCGTTCGCGGCGCTGCTCAGCCCCGAACGCACGCAGCTGATGGACAATATCCAGGCGCGGCTCAACCGCACCGCGCGCCAATATGGCGCCGAGATCGTCGACGTGCGGATCAAGCGCGCCGACCTGCCCGACGGCACGCCGCTCGCCTCCGCGTTCGAGCGGATGCGGACGGCCCGCCAGCAGGAAGCGCTGACGCTGCGCGCGCAAGGGTCGCGCGAGGCGCAGGTGATCCGCGCCGATGCCGATGCCGATGCCGCGCGCGTTTATGCCGACGCGTTCAACAAGGATCCGGATTTCTACAATTTCTACCGGGCGATGCAGTCCTACCGGACCACTTTCGGCACGGACGACACGCAGCCGCGCGGCAATTCCAATCTGATCCTGTCGCCGGACAACGAATATCTGAAGGAGTTCCGTGGCCGGCGTAATTGACGCCGCGGTTATTCAAATCGCGTTCAGGCGCGACGGATAGATTTTGGCGGTCCGGCCGTTCTGGCCGGAGACGTCGAACCCTCGAGGAGATGCCCTAAGTGCGTTACGCTTATGCGATCACCGCGGCGCTGCTGGCCGGCGGCGCCACCACCGCGGTCCTCTATCAGCAGCCGGTGGAGGCACAGGTCGCGCAGAACGCGCCCGGCACGATCCCGGCGCAGGCGCCGCGCCCCGGCGCGCCGATGAGCTTCGCCGACCTGACGGCGCGGCTGGCGCCGGCGGTCGTCAACATCTCCACCACGCAGCGGGTGGAGGTACGCCAGCAGCAGCAGAACCCCTTCGCCGGCACGCCCTTCGACGATTTCTTCCGTCAGTTCGGCGGTGGTGGCGGGCAGGGCGGGGACCGGCCGGTGACGCGCGAGGCGCAATCGCTCGGTTCGGGCTTCATCATCTCCGAAGACGGCTATGTCGTCACCAACAACCACGTCATCGCCGGCGGGCGGACCGATTTCGGCAACGCCACCGTCTCCTCGATCAAGGTGACGCTGCCCGACCGCAAGGAATATACCGCGCGCGTCGTCGGCAAGGATGCGCAGTCCGACCTCGCCGTGCTGAAGATCGACGCCAAGGGCCTGCCCTTCGTCCAGTTCGGGGACAGCACGCGCACCCGCGTGGGCGACTGGGTAATCGCCATCGGCAATCCCTTCGCGCTGGGCGGCACGGTGACGGCGGGTATCGTCTCCGCCATCCACCGCTCGATCGGCCAGCAGGGCGCCTACGATCGCTATATCCAGACCGATGCGGCGATCAATCAGGGCAATTCGGGCGGCCCGATGTTCGATCTGGCGGGCAATGTCGTCGGCATCAACACGGCCATCTTCTCGCCCACCGGCGGCAATGTCGGCATCGGCTTCGCCATTCCGGCGGAGGAAGCCAAGCCCGTCATCGACCAGCTGATGAAGGGCGGGCGCATCCGCCGCGGCTATCTGGGCGTCGGCATCCAGCCGATGACCGAGGACATCGCCGCCTCGCTGCGGCTGCCCAAGGATCGCGGCGAGATCGTCGCCCGCGTGGAGCCGGGCCAGCCCGCCGAGCGCGCCGGCATCCGCCAGGGCGACGTGATCGTGAAGGTCAACAACCGCGACGTCTCGCCGGACAATACGCTGTCCTACATCGTCGCCAATTCCCCGATCGGGACTCGCGTGCCGGTGGAGGTGATCCGCGGCGGCCAGCGGCTGACGCTGACCGCGGTGGTGGGCGAGCGCCCACCCGAGGAACAGCTCGCAGCCGAGGAGGGCGGCGACGGCGACGGCGCACCGGGTTCGCAGGCGCCCGTCACCACGCGCAGCGCGATCGGCCTGTCGCTGGCGACGGTGACGCCCGAGATCGCACGCCAGCTCAACCTGCCGCCGACGACGCGCGGCGTCGCCATCTCTTCGGTCGATCCGTCGAGCGACGCGAGCAGCAAGGGCCTCCAGCCGCGCGACGTGATCCTCGCGATCGGCCAGCGGCAGGTAGCGACCGTGGCCGATGCGGTGGCGGCGATCGATCAGGCGCGCAAGTCGGGCCTGAAGAGCGTCCTCCTCCTCGTCCAGCGCGGCAACACGCCGGCGCGCTACATCGGCGTGGAGTTGAACAGCCGCAACTGACGCGGGGCTGGCCGCCGCCCCGCACGCATGCCATCTGTGGCGGCGGCGGGGCGGGAGCAGAGTGATGGCGGACAGTGACGGACTCTTCATCGGCGCGACGGCAGAGGGTGTCCGCCAGACCCTGGTTTGGCGGCGCGCCAACCGCCACGGGCTGATCGCGGGCGCGACGGGCACCGGCAAGACGGTGACGTTGCAGCGGCTGGCGGAGGGCTTCTCCGCCGCCGGCGTGCCGGTGTTCGTGGCCGACGTGAAAGGCGACCTTTCCGGCCTCGCCATGGCCGGATCGCCGACCGCATCGATGCACGCCACGCTCGCGGCCCGCGCGGCCGAGACAGGCGACGAAGGCTGGTCCTACGCCGACAATCCGGTCGTCTTCTGGGATCTGTTCGGCAAGGCCGGCCACCCGATCCGCGCGACCGTCAGCGAGATGGGGCCGCTGCTGCTGGCGCGGCTGATGGGGCTGAGCGAGGTTCAGGCCGGCGTGCTCGCCATCGCCTTCCGCATCGCCGACGAGGAGGGGCTGCTGCTCCTCGACCTCAAGGATCTGCAGGCGCTGCTGGCGCATGTCGCCGGGCGCGCCGCCGAGCTGACCGCGCGCTACGGCAATGTCAGCAAGGCCAGCGTCGGCGCGATCCAGCGCCAGTTGCTGCAACTGGAAGGGCAGGGGGGTGCGGCCTTCTTCGGCGAGCCGGCGCTCGCCATCGCCGATCTGATGACGGTGGACGATGCCGGCCGCGGCATGATCAACATCCTGGCCGCCGACCGGCTGATCGCCGCGCCCAAGCTCTACGCCACCTTCCTGCTATGGTTGCTGTCCGAACTGTTCGAGACGCTGCCCGAGATCGGCGATCCCGAACGCCCCCGCCTCGTCTTCTTCTTCGACGAGGCGCATCTCCTGTTCGACGACGCGCCCGAGGCGTTGCTCGACACGATCGAGCAGGTGGTGCGGCTGATCCGATCCAAGGGCGTCGGCGTCTATTTCGTCACCCAGAATCCGATCGACGTGCCCGAGACGGTGGCGGGTCAATTGGGGAACCGCGTACAGCACGCGCTGCGCGCCTTCACGCCGCGCGATCAGAAAGCGGTGCGGGCGGCGGCCGAGACGTTCCGCGGCGGCGGTTTCGATGTGGCGCAGGCGATCACCGAGCTGAAGACGGGCGAGGCGCTGGTGTCGCTGTTGCAGGCGGATGGCGCACCGTCGCCCGTCGCGCGCACGCTGATCGCGCCGCCGCGATCGCGGCTGGGGCCGGTGACGGAGGCGGAGCGCGCGAGCCTGATCGCGCTCTCGCCACTCGCCGGGCGCTACGACGAAGCGGTCGATCGGGAGTCCGCGTTCGAGATGCTGGCGGCGAAAGCGGACGACGCGAAGGCCGCCGCCGCCCGCGCCGCCACCGAAGCGGTCGAGGCCAAGGTGCAGGCCGAACAGGCGCGCAAGGCGGCAATGGAGGACAAGCGCGCCGAGGCGGCGGCCGAACGCGCCGCGGCGGCACAGGCGCGGGCGGAGGAGCGCGCGGCGCAGGCGGCGGCGCGCGCGGCGGCGAAACCTTCGATGGCGGAGAAGATGCTGACCTCGGCGGCGCGCTCGGCCGCCTCCTCGATCGGCCGGCAGGTGGCGGGATCGATCGGCAGCCAGATCGTACGCGGGCTGCTGGGGGGTCTGTTTCGGGGGCGGTGAGACAGAATCATCTCACGGTAACGCTCGTCGAAAAGCGGTTGCCGCCGGACGATAAGACTAGATCAACAGCGCCGGCGGTGAGATAGTCCCCTCCGACGGACCGGAACGACCGGCCGTTTAGGGAAGGAGACGAGGATGGCCCTGGCCCCGACGCCGACCGGCGAACTGATCGCGACCGAGCCGGAGGATGCCACCGGCGCCGCGCACGGCCCGCGCCCGGCGGAGCAGCCGTGGCCCTCCACCCGATCGGCCTGGTATGCTTTGGTGCTGTTCAGCCTGGCGACGATGATGAACTTCTTCGATCGATCGGTCTTCGGGCTGATGATCGAATATATCAAGCGCGACTTCCAGTTGACCGAGATCCAGCTCGGCCTGCTGCTGGGGCCGGCGGGCATCCTCTTCTACCTCGTCGTCGGCATTCCGCTCGCGCGGCTGGTCGATATCTATCCGCGCAACATCATTCTCGGCGTCGGCCTGTGCATCACCAGCGGCATCACGGCGCTGGGCGGGCTGGTGCAGGGCTATGGCCAATTGTTCGTCAGCCGGATGTTCGTGGGCGTCGGCGGATCGGCGCATGCGCCCGGCACCTATTCGATGATGGCCGATTTCTTCCCGCCCAAGAAGTTGCCGCGCGCCATCGCCTTCCTGCAATCGGGCTTCATCCTCGGCACCGGTCTCGCCTCGATCATCGGCGGGCTGCTGCTGGCGCGGATGGCGAACATGCCGCCGACGCAGCTCGGGCCGCTGATCATCTATGGCTGGCAGTGGGTGCTGATGGCGATCGGCGCACCGGGCATCGTCATCGCGCTGTTCATCTTCGCCATCAAGGAGCCGCCGCGCCGCGGCAAGGTGACGGCGGGCAAGGCGCTGCCGCTGCGCGCGGTGCTTCGTGAGATCGTGGCGCGGCGGCAGGTCTATTATCCTTTGTTCCTCGGCCTCGCGCTCAGTTCGATCGAGAGCCACGGCATCCAGGAATGGCGCGCCCCCTTCATGATGCGCACCTACGGCTGGGGGCCGGCGCAGATCGGCGCGTGGAGCGGCATCACCTTCTTCGTGGCCTTTCCGCTCGGCGTCGTCTTCGGCACCTGGCTGACCGAGCGGTTGGCGCGCCGCCACAAGGATGCGCCGATCCGCGCCACGGCGATCGTCTTCGCACTCGCCGTGCCGTTCGCGGTGGCGGTGCCGCTGATGCCGACGGGGGAGCTCGCGATCCTCGTCGGCGCGATCGGCGGGGTGTTCGGCATGGCCGCCTCGGTGCCGCAGAACGCCGCGATCCAGACGGTGACGCCCAACGAGATGCGCGGGCAGGTGACGGCGATCTATCTGTTCATGTTCACCGTCTTCGGCTCGCTGGGCTCGTTCCTGATCTCGGTCGTGACGACCTATGTGGTCGGCGGGCCGCAGAATCTGTGGATGTCGATGCTCATCATCGCCGGCGTGCTGCTGCCGATCGCCGCCATCGCCATATCGCGCGCGATGAAGCCCTATGCCACCGAGATCGAGCGGCTCGAAGCCGCCGCCGCGCTCTGACCCGAAGGACGATCATGGCCGATACGCCGACGCTGACGCTCTACCACATCCCCGGCTGCCCCTTTTCGGAGCGGATCGAGATCTTGCTGGCGCTGAAGGGGATGGATGCGGCGCTGAAGGATGTCGAGATCGACATCTCCAAGCCGCGGCCCGACTGGCTGCTCGCCAAGAGCGGCGGCACCACCGCGCTGCCGCTGCTCGACGTGGAGAATGGCGAGACGCTGAAGGAAAGCATGGTGATCCTGCGCTATCTGGAGGATCGCTATCCCGAGCCGCGCGTCGCCGCCGCCGATCCGTACGACCATGCGGTGGAGGGGATGCTGTGCGCCACCGACGGCGCCTTTTCGGGCGCCGGCTACCGGATGATCCTCAACCGCGATCCCGCCAGGCGCGACGAACTGAAGGCCGAGGTGGACGCGCAATATGCCCGGTTGGATACCTTCCTGAAGCGCTATGCGACCGGCCGCGACTATCTGTTCGATCGCTTCGGCTGGGCCGAAGTGGCCTTCACGCCGATGTTCAAGCGGCTATGGTTCCTCGATTATTACGAGGGCTATGCGATCCCGGCGCACCTCGACCGCGTGATCCGCTGGCGCGATGCCTGCGTCGCCCATCCGGCGGCGCAGCACCGCAGCCATGAGGAGCTTATCAAGCTCTATTACGATTACAGCCAGGGTGGCGGCAACGGCCGGCTGCCCGAGGGGCGCCGGATCAGCAGCTTCACCCCCGACAGCGACTGGCGGACGCGGCCGATGCCGCCGCGCGACAAATGGGGCACGCCGGCCAGCGATGCCGATCTCGGGCTGGTGGCGGCCTGACAATGCGCCACTGGCTGCTGCGCTATACGCTCGCCCCCGATTATCTCGACCGGCGCGGCACCTATCGCGCCGAACATCTGGCGCTGGCCTGGGCGGCGGCGGATCGCGGCGCGTTGCTGCTCGGCGGGGCGGCGGGCGATCCGCCGGGCGAGGCGCTGCTGCTGTTCGCGGGCGACGACGCGGGCGAGGCCGAAGCCTTCGCTCGCGCCGACCCGTATGTCGCCAACGGCCTCGTCACAGGCTGGACGATCCTGCCGTGGGCAGCCGTGGTCGGTGAGGGGGCGGCGACGCCGGTCAGACCGGGCAGCTGACCTTGGCGAAGGGATCGACCACGAACGGGTTGGCGCCGGCGAAGGTGCGGATGCGGAAATCGAAGCGGGCGCCGTTCGAGGTGAGGCTGCCGGTACCCGACGTGGGCGCGCCGCCCGAGCGGACCGCGGCGGCCTTCATCATCCGGAAGGCGGCCCACTGCCCCGGCCAGTTGCGCGGTTCGCCGGCACCGTCGCCGGTGAAGGCGAGGGTGGCGCCGCCGGCGCCCGGCCAGTCGAAGGTGGCGGGTAGCGGGGTCTTGCCGTCATATTTCAGCGTCTGGCCGTCGATCGTCAGCGTCACCGCGGCGGCGCCGGCGAGCGCCACCGGCTCGATCTGGTAGGAGAGGCGGGGTGCTGCCGGATCGGCGGCAAAGAAGGCGCGGGTGATGCCGCCCGCGGCCTGGAAGGCGGAGACGCCCGCCGGGGTCAGGCTGATCTCCCCGGCATTGGGCAGCGCCACCCATTCGGGGCCGCTGGTATCGACATAGCCCTGCAATTCCTGGCTGACGAAGGTGGCGAAGGCGCCCTGCGGGCCGAAGAAGCGGGCGAACTCGGGCAGCGCCACGTCGCGCGCAGAGGCGGCCTGGAAGGGGAAGGCGCCGGCCAGCGCCTCGCGGCAGGCGGGGCCGAAATTCTCGCCCAGCGCCGCCCCCATCTGGCTCATCCGCGCGCCGCCGAGCGCGCCCGAGGCATCGCCCGCCACCTTCTGCACCCACGGGCCCGCGGGTGCCGGCATGGTGGCGCCCGCCTGTTCCAATTGCGCCACCGCGGCGCGCGCATCCAGGCTGGCCTGTGCGCCCGTCGCGCCGCCGCCGCCGGGCAGGACGGAGACGAGGTTCAGCTTGTCGGCCAACTGGCCCATATTGGTGACGACCGCGTCCATCGGCCCCGGCGTGCCCGCCTTGCCGACGAATAGCCGCAGCGGGGCGAAGGCGCGGATCGCGGCCCCGCGCGGATCGTCCCCGCCCGCCGGCAGCACGCCCGCGGCCGCCAGCATGCCGGCACCGGGGATGGCGGGGGCCTTGAACGCGACCGACGGCGTCATGTCCGTGGCGGTGGCAATGGCGCGCATCAGCGGCGGGATAGGGGAGAGGGGGCCGCTGCCGTCGCGCAGGCGCTGGATATTTTCCTGCAACGTCGTGGCCGGCTTGGGCTGCATGGCCGCCATATAGTCGCGCCAGCGCGTCAGGAATTCGTCGAAATAGAGCCGGCTGAGATCGGCCTTGAGCATCGACAGTTCGGCCGGGGTCATCGTCGTCCGCTGAGCGACGTCGCCCACGACCCACCGTTCCTCGTCGAGCAGCTTCGCACCACCCGCCAGCGCCGGCACGAACACCGTCTCGTAGCCGGTCTTGGTGAACAGCTTGGGCACGCCCGCGCCGGGCGCGAAGGCGCCGGTGGCGGCGAAGAACACGCCCGGCTGCGGCCCGGCATTGTCCGCCGCGTTCCAGAGCGAGTCGCTTTCCGCCAGCGCCTCGCTCTTGAGGCGGCCATAGACGCGGACGGCGGCGGGCTGGGCGCGGATCACGGCGCGCGCCGCCTCGATCCGCCCGTCCTCGACCGCCACGGGCTTGAAGGCGTAGTCGACCAGCGCCTGCGCATGCTGCGCCACCTCGCCGGCCTGCGCCTGCGCCTCGGCGGTGCCGCCGCGCTGGCCCCATGCCGGCTGCACCCACGCGACCAGCGCCTTGCCCTCGTCGAGCGGGCCGCGCCCGCCGAGGATCAGATAGCTCTTCAGATCGTCGTAGAGCGCATTGGGCGCCGCCATGTCCGCGCCGATCCGGTCGGTGGCCAGTTGCGCGAGCATCGGCATCAGCCGGCGCTGGAGGTCGCGGCCGTAGATGGCGCGTATCTCGCCTTCCAGCCGCCCGCCCTGGCCGAGACCCAGGCCGAAATCGGACGCATCGGCCATGTCCGCCCGCGCCTTGCCGAGCACGCCGAGCGCGGCCAGTTCGACATCGGGCGTCCCGGCGCCGTCGGCCGAGGCGCCGGTCGCGGTATAGGCCTGCGCCACGTCGTAGACGCCGGCGATGAGCCGCCGGTTCTTGGCATAGCCATAGCCCCACAGGCCGATCGTCACGACCAGCGCCGCCGCCGCCGCGGCGAGGCCGCCGCGATAGGCCAGCCGCTGGCGCTTCTCGCCTGAGGCATTGCGCGCGGCGAGGCCCTGTTCGGGGATGATGACGTCCGAGAACAGGCGCTTGAGGAAGTAGGCGCGGCCCGAGCCGACGCCGTGCGCGGGCGCGGTGGCGGGCAGGCCGGCGGAAAGCAGGATGCGATCGACCGGGTTGCCGGTCTGCGTGCCCGAGGCGAGATAGACGCCGCGCACCCGCGCCGGCCCGTCGAACCGGCTGGCCTGCGCGAAGGAGGCCATCAGCGCCGCGATCGGCTTGCGCAGCGAGGCCAATTGCGCGGGGAAGGCGGCGATCTCGGCCCGGCGCGGCAGTTCCGGCTCCTGCTCCATCCGCCCCACGGCGAGTGCGGAGACGCGCGTCACCAGCGCATCGAAGCCGGCCAGCACGCTTGCGTCATCGGGCTTGTCGCCGGGCGCGGTGCTGCCGAACACCTGCGCCGACTGGGCATCGGTGTTGCGCGCGAAATATTCGCGGAAGCCCGGCAGCAGATCGGCCTTGGTGACGAGCAGGTATACCGGCAGCTCCTGCCCCAGGCCCTTGGTCAGTTCGGTCAGGCGGGTGCGGAGGTTTTCGGCGTGGCGCGCCATCTTCGCGGCGTCGGCGAAATCGGGGGCGGGGATG
The DNA here is from genome assembly GCA_036946415.1 of Edaphosphingomonas fennica. Taxonomy (GTDB): domain Bacteria; phylum Pseudomonadota; class Alphaproteobacteria; order Sphingomonadales; family Sphingomonadaceae; genus Sphingomonas_Q; species Sphingomonas_Q fennica_A. The sequence continues at coordinate 48,844 of JAQIJD010000003.1, forward strand.
GCGGCGATGACGCCGTTCAGCGGCTGGAGCGGGCGGTGCCGCTTCAGCAGGTCGAGGAAGCCGCGCCACCCTTCCGCATCGGCGGCGCCCGCTTCCTGCGTCACGTAGCGGCCGGCGGTGTCGATCAGCACCGCCTCGTCGGTGAACCACCAGTCGCAATTGGGGGTGTTGGGCTGGCCGCGCAGCGCGCGATACTCGCCCGCCACCGCGGTGGGAAAGGCGAGGCCCGAATTGAGCAGCGCGGTCGTCTTGCCCGCGCCGGACGGGCCGATGATCGCGTACCAGGGCAACTGATACATATAGGCACCGCGGCGGCCCACCTTCGTCGCGCGCAGCATGCCCAGCGCTTCGCTAAGCTTGGTTTCAAGCTCCCCCTTCTCCGTCGCGCCGGGGGTGGGGGCGAGCGCATCGACCAGCGCGGCGTTCTTCTTCGCGGCGCGGCGGCGGTCGAGATACCAGAACAGGCCGACGCCGAGGATCGGCAGCAGCGCCACCACCAGCGCGACCGGCCACCAGCCCAAGGGGCGGACGCTGCCGATCGCGATCAGCGGCCCCACGAACCAGAGGATGAGGCCGGCCACCAGCGCGCCGACGATGCGCCAGAACCAGCGGTTGGCGGCGAGTGCCTTCAGCTTCGTCATCTACCCCGCCCCCTCAGCGCCAGGCCACGTCGTTGGCGACGCGGATTTCGACGCGGCGATTCTCGCGCCGGCCGTCCTCGGTCGCATTGTCGCCGATCGGCTGGCCATCGCCATAGCCGTCGGTGCGGATGCGATCCCCGTTCTGCAAGCCGGCCGAGCGGAGCGCCCGGCCCACCGCCGCCGCCCGCGCCTGCGACAATTGCAGGTTGGACGGGAAGGCGAGCGAGCGGATCTGCTGGTTATCGGTATGGCCCTCGATCCGCAGCTGGCCGCGGGTCAGGTTGGCGGCTTCCGCCAGCCGCACGAAGGTCGGCCCCCAGGCGCCCGAGACGTCGGCCGATCCGCTGGCGAACAGGCCCTGATTGACGAGGCGGAGGACGATGTCGTTGCCCTCGCGCAGCACCGCCAAGCGGCCGGCATCGACATCGGAGGCGAGGATCGCGCGGATGCGATCGTAGGTCGGCGTCTCCGTCTCAGGCGCGGGCGGGGCGGGGGGCAGCACGCGCGTGCCGACCGCCTGATCGAGCGCCGTCACCGCCGCCGTCGTTTCGCTCGACAGGCGGAACAGCAGGGCGGAGAAGATGACGAGGCCGACCAGCGCGAGGCCCATCACCGCCACCCACAAGGGCACGCGCGGGGCGAAAGCGCCGGCGCCGACCGCCTGGCCATGCCATTGGGGCGACAGTTCGTCCGGCTCGCCGCCGCGCACGCGGGCGATGGCTCCGGCCAGCCGGGCACGGCGCTGCTGGAGGAGCGAGGCCCCGCGCGGATCGAGTGCGGCCCGCCCCTCGAACCCGAGCGACAGGCAGAGGTAGAGCAATTCCATCAGCCGCGGTTCGCGGTTCGGATCCTGCTCCATCCGCTCGGCGAACTGGAACAGCCGTTCGCCGCCCTGCACGTCGTTGTGATAGGCGGCGAGCAGGCTGTGTTGCGACCAGGGGCTGTTGGCGCCCCACGGCGTCGCCATCACCGCATCGTCGAGAAAGGCGCAGAGGATATAATGCGCGAGCTGGACCGAGCGCGGCTCCAGCCCCAGGCCTTGCGCGCGCTTCGAAAAGGCATCGAGTTCGGCGATCGTCAGCTGGCGCAGCGCGGACAGATCGGGGCCGACCGCCATCGTGCGGAGGCGCGTGGCGAGGTGGATCAGCCGGCCGGCGGCGGCGACCAGCGGCTCCGGCCCGAACATCTCCGGCTCGGCATCGGCGAAGTCGAGCCGGGCGGGGGCGCCGCCGCGCGGGGGCGGGGGTGGAGGGGGCGGGGCCGCCCCCTGCGGTGCGGCGCTGCCGAAACCGGGCGGCATCGCCCCGCCCTGCGGCGCGATCACCGTGCGTTCCTGTCCGCCACCGGCGGGCGGCGGCGGCGGGGGCGGCGGCGCGAAACCGCCCGCCGCGGGCTGCGCGCCGGGCGGCGGCACCGGGCGTGCGGGGCGGATGATCGTCCGCTCGACGGGTGGCGGCTGATCCTTGTCGCTCATGCCTGATTGCCCCTGATCGCCCACATTTCGAGTTCGAGGTTGGGAATGTCACCGGCGATGTGCAGCGCCACAGCGCCCGAGGTGCGCACCGCCTGCCATTGTTCGTGGCGGGTATTGATGCTGAAATAGACGGTGTTGGCGCGGAACGGGATCTGCCGCGGCTCGGCCGGCATCGGATAGATGTCGACGCCGGGCAGCTGCCGCATGACGAGATCGCGGATATGTTCGACCGAGCCGAGCTTGGCGCGGCGCGGCAGATTGGCGCGCAGCGTCTCCGTATCCACCGCCGCGCGCGCCGCCAGCACGAACGCCGCGTCGTTGAACAGCGAGCGGTCCGCAATCTGGCCGACGCGGATGCCGAAGGAGCGCAGTTCCAGCGCGATCGGCACGGCATTCTGTTCGAACACCACGTTCAGCGATCGGCGCAGGTCCGCCATCACCTGATCGAAGCAGAAGCGCTGGTTGCGATGGTTGTAGGGGGCGACGAACGCCGGACGGTTGTTGCTCTGCGTGATGGTCGACAGTTCGGCGGCGAGCCCCGCCAGCCAGCCGTAGAGATCGGCCGGATGCAGCGCCGGCAGGCTTGCGAAATGCTTCACCGTCGCCTCTGCGCGGTTGACGACCATCAGCATCAGGAAATCGGTGATGTCCGCCACGCCCTTACTGCCGGGCGTGCCGAGCCGGCCGGCGATCGCCTCGCCGCGCTGGTGGAGCAGGCCCTCCAGTTCGGACAGGAAGCCCGCGATCGTGCCGCTGGCGGAGACCGCCACGGCGGTGGGGATGAAGCCTTCGTCCAGCGTGACGCTGTCGTCGGCGCGCCGTTCGACGATGCGGGCGAGGGGGATGGTGGTGTAGCCGTCCAGCCCCTCGCCTTCGTGGCGGAGCAACAATTGCAGCCGGCCGATGTTGACGGGCACCCGCGCCGGCGCGCCATAGACCGTATCGGCCGCCTCGAATTCCTCCGCGGCGAAGCGCGTCTGCTGCGCGGCGATGGCATCGAGGGCGACGTCCGCTCCGCCTGGGCGCGCCTGGCGGAGGCAGAGGTGGACCACCTGATCGCGCACGTCGCGCGAGACTTCCAGCGGCACCGGCGCCGTCGCCGTATCGGGGATGTGGAACGGCGTGCCGTCGTCGAAGATGCCCGATGCGCGGGCCAGCGCGATGCGGCCGGTGCGGAGCAGGCCTTCGTCGAGCCTAAGTGCGGCGAGGCCCCAGCCGTGCCCGGCGAGCGGCGCCACCCGCGCTTCAAGCTGTGCCGTCACGAACCGTTCGAACTGCTGGAAATGCTGGGGCCGCAGGAACATGCCCTCCGTCCAGACCGGCTTGTTCTCCCAGGTCATCCGTGCCCCGCCCCGCCCTTGAGAAATGCCTCATAGCCTTCGCGGAAGGCCACGCTCATCACGCTGTTGACGTTGGAGGTCGCATCCGTGCGGAGCGCCTCGAACATCGTCTGATACACGCTCCACGGATCGACGCCACGGCCGAGACGCAGGCCCCGCTTCTCGCCCGCCGCCTTCTTCATCACCCGGTCGACCTCGGCCGGGGAGAGGCGCTGGAAGACCGCCCGCAGCGCATGCTGCACGCCCGCCAGCAAGGCCAGTTGATGCTTCTTCACATCCTCCAGCGCGGTGCGCACTGCATCCTCGGCGCCCATGAAGCCGGGCAGGGGATCCGCCAGCAGCAATTTGGCGGATTCGACCGCGGGCAGGTGCTTCAGCGGATTGTTGCGGCCGAAGCTCAGTTGCGTGCGCTCGACGCGGAACTCGTCCTTGAAGGCGGCGCGATCCTGGATGAGATCGCTGAGGCCCAGCACCACCTGCCGATAGAGCGTGCCCAGCCGCTTCATCGCCGCCGGAGACAGCCGCAGGTCGGCGGGATTGAGGCCGGCGCCCTCGCAGAAGGCGGCCCAGTCGGGCGCGCCGGCGGCGGCGGGTGCGGCCGGGGCGGGTGACGGGGCGGCGGGCATCGCCGTGGGCGGCAGTGTGGCGGGCGGGGCGGGGGCATTGCCGAACCCGGCGAAAGGATCGGCCGCTTCGGCCGCCGGCGGCGGGGCCGCAGGCAGCGCGAACGGATCGTCCGGCGCAGCATGGCGGGCGGCGGGCAACGCGAAGGGATCGTCGCTTGCGCGGGACGGTGCCGCGGGCAGGGCGAAGGGATCGTCGGCGGCCGGGGCGGGCGCGAACGGATCGGCCACGCGCGGCATCGCGAAGGGATCGGCCCCGGCGGGCGGCGGCACGAAGCCCGCGAACGGATCGTCCGCCGGAGGCACGGCCGGCGGCGGCGGGGCGCCGAACGGATCGGCCGCCGCCGGGTGCGCAGCGGCGGCGGGAGCGGCCCAATCCTCGGGGATGGCGAAGGCCTGATCGTCCATCGTCAGCGGGGCGGCGAGCAAGGGCTTGCTGAACGCCTCGCCCAGCGATCCCCCGAACGGATCGAAGCCCGCCGCCGGTCCACCCGCCGCGGGCGTGGGGGGCGCCAGAAAGTCGTGCATCGCATTGCCGAGGAATTCGTGCACCTCGGCGCTGCTCGCCCCGCCGCCGCCCCAGATCGGATCGACCGCGGCACCGCGATCGAACCATGCATCGGGCTGGGCGAAGCTTGCCGGCGTCTCCCACGGCTGGGGTGCCGCGGCGGCGGCCTGCATGGCGAAGCCCTGCGCCTCGGTCGCCACCTCGATCGTGAAATCACCCAGCAGCAATCTGTCGTGCACGCGGATCGCGACCGGCGTCTGCGGTGCGATGCGCTGGCCGGGCTGGTTGAGGCCGACGCCGTTGGTGCTGGTATCGACCACGAACAGATCGAGGCCGATCGCCGAGATGGTGCAATGTTCGCGCGAGAGGAAGCCGCTGCCGTCGGGGATCGCCCAGTCGCAGGTGGTGGCGCTGCGGCCGATCTTGATCTGGCCGCTCTCGATCTGGCGGCGGTCGATACAGGCGCCGGGCCCTTCGGCCTGGCGATAGAGCAGAAGCGTCCACATGAGCGGTATCTTAGCGCCTCATGCGGCGCTGGCGAGGCGCTGGCGCACCTCCCCCTGCGCGGTCCGCCCGACATCGCCGTGCATCAGCGCGGTGCCGATCGCGAACAGATCCTCGATCGTGACGCGGCCGGCGATGGCGCGGTCGTGGACGGTCATGATGATCGCGCCGCGCACCGCCGTGCCGGTCAGGTGCGGGGCGGGGGTGACGGGCGCCTGGCCCCGCGGCGCCAGCGACGGCCCGCTCCACGCCGTCGCCAGCGCGACGAGGCCGGCGGCCGCCTCGAACGGGCACAGTTCGGCGGCGGCCGCGGCGCGCTCGCAATCCTCGGCGCGCTGGCTCTGCACCCACGCCTCGCTGATCTCGACCGCGAGCAGCTCGGCCGGGCGGTCGGCGAGGTCGGGGATCAGGCGGACGGCCAGGCACCCCCACCACACCGCCTGCCGCCGCGGCAGCATCATCGCCAGCGCCGAGACGGCATCCTGCGCCAGACCCGCCTGCATCAGCGTGGCGAGCAGATCCTGCGGGCCGGTCGCATAGTCCAGCGCGGCGCGGCCGGCTTCGGTCAGCGCCGCCTTGTGCGCCAGTTCCTGCCGCTGGAAGCGGAGCGGGATGGTGGGGGCCGGGCTCGCCATCAGTTGATCAGCACCACGCCGCCCTTCAGCGTCAGCATCGCATCGCCCGAGACGGTGGTCGTCACCGCCTTCAGGTCCGCCTTGACGCCGGCCGACATGTCCAGCGTCACGTCCGCCTTGATCGCGATCGTCGGCGCCTTGATCTCGATCTTGCTGGGGGTCAGCGTGATGCTGCTGCCGCCCACCTTGATGACGATTTCCTTGGTCGATTCGTGCAGGCTGCCCGCCGTCACCTTCAGCGAATGTTCGTTGCTGACGGTGATCGCCTGATTGTTGCCGATCTTGACGGTCTGGTCGTTGGTCACCGTCTCGGCATGGTCGTGTTCGACCTTCATCGTCCGGTCGTTCTTCACCGTCTCGATCTGGTCGTGCTCGACCATGATCGTCTGGTCGTTCTTCACCGTCTCCTTGTGATCGTGATCGACCTGGATGGTGCGGTCGTTCTTGATCGTGCCGATCTCGTCATGATCGACCATGCGGCGATAGTCCCGCCCCGTGTAGAGCCAGATCTCCTCCGCGTCGGGCTTGTCCTCGAACAGGAATTCCTGGGTGATCTTGCCGTTCTTGTCGGTCTTCGATCGCCAGCCGGTCTGCGTCGCCTTGGCGGCGGGATCGAACGGGAAGGCGGCGCTGGGGGTGTAGAAGCTGCCCGCCACGAACGGCAGGTCGGGATCGCCGTAGAGGAAATCCACCATCACCCGCGTGCCGATCCGCGGCAGGAATTGCGCGCCGTGCGTGCCGTGCGCCCATTGCTGCGGCACCGGCAGCCAGACGAACTGCGCGAAGGGCTTGTTGGCGTCGCCCTCCAGCACCTGCGCCACCTGCACCGGCACGCGCGACTGGCTGTCGACCACGATCTCGCCCTCCGCGCCGGCATCGCTCTTCACCGTGCCCAGCACGGGGCCATAGGCGCGGCGGCGCTCGGACGGGGCGGGGGGGGCGGAACGGCAGCGCGGCATCGATGGCGGTGAAGCTGTTGGAATAGGTGCCGCCGCCGCCGCTGCCCGACAGGCGCGGCGGATCGACGGCGAGATGCTCGACCGCGGTCAGCACCACCCGGCGGGGCGCGGCCCCTTCCGCCCAGGCGAGGCCGATCTTGCCGCCGGCGAACAATTCCGTCCGGTCGCTGCCGCCGCCGACCACCTCCATGCCCTGCTCGACCGCGGCGGTATGCGCGGTGCCGCGCGCGGCCGACTGGCCGGCGGTGAGCGCCGCGCCGCTCAGTTCCTCGTGGCTGTGCGGCGTCACCGATCCCCACGCCTTGGAGACGGTGGCGGCGTCCTTCAGCGGCTGATCGAGCTTGTTCACCTCGAAACTGTGGTAGCGGCGGCTGCCGGCGGTGGCGCGATACTGGTTGGCGAGGTTCGCCACGTCCGCCCCGCCGCCCGCCAGGAAGGAGAGGGTCAGATCGCCCGGCACGTCCTGATAGGCGCTAGCGGCGTTGGCGATCTTCATCCTGTGGCGGAAGGCGCCGGCGTTCCTGTCGTAGAGGAAGAAATACATCACGCCGTCCTGCGCCATCAGGCGATCGAGGAAGGCGAGTTCGCTCTCGTCGTAGCGGACGGCATAGGGGCGGGTGGCAAGGCCGCTCGCCGCCTTGTCGGCGACGATGCCCGGCACGGTGCCGGTGATCGCATCGAAGATTTCGATCGTGGTGCGATCCTGGATGAAATGCGTGCCGCGGGCATAGCTGGTCGCCCAATAAGCGGGGCGCACCGTCAGCGAGATCGTCGGCAGGTCGCCCCCGGCGGCGGCGATCCGCGCCTCGTAGATGCGGCCGGCGAAGGCCCGCGGCGGCCGATCGCGCCACGCGACGGTGAATTCGACGAGCTTGCCGATCCAGGCGCCGAGCGTCGCCGGCGTCTGCCGTGCGACGAGATCGAGATGATATTCGAACGGCTCCGAAATCGCCTCGCGCCCCTGGAAGCGGACGAGTTCGTAATCGCCGATGGTTTCGCTCGCCAACGCCGTGATTTCGAGCAGCCTGGGGCCGCTGCTGCCGCTGTTGCGCTGTTCCGCCATCGCCTGTCCGTATGCACGGCCGCCCCCGCCGCCTGCCCGAGGCCGCGGCGGAGGCGGGCGCCTTACTTGACCGTATTCTCGGTCAGGTCGAAGATCAGGTGGGTGGCATTGCCGACCTGCTTGTCGTCACGGCCCGAGAAGGCCCAGTCGAACTTCGCGAAGTTGAGCGAGATCGACTCGACCGGGAAGTCACCGCCCGAGGACATGCTGTAGCCGGAGACGATAACGTCCTCCAGTTCGAGCGTGGCATAAGCGAAGGACGTGCCCTTGCTGGCCGCGGTGAACGAGATGACGCCCTTCGGCAGCACTTCGCCTAGCAGCAGGTTCTTGAACAGATGCTCAGACGACTTGTCGAGCTTCTTGGTGCCGGTGATTTCCGACACGCTCGCCTCGGAGGTCGAACGGTCGCCGCCGCGCGGCGAACCGACGCCGAGGCCCGCGCCCCACTGGAAGCTGTTCAGTTCGATCTGGTCCTTGAACGCCGCATCGGTGCTGCTGCCGGGGCATTTGTCCAGCTTCAGATAGATCGCCATAGTCCGTCTCCTCCTAACCCCGCCTCCGGCCCCGCGCCGCAGGCTCGTCCGTCAAGCATTGCCGATGACCGGGATGGCCGCCGGCACCTTCGCGCCCCCCGTCAGGCGAGCTCGATCTCATAATCCTGATCCGTGCCCGCGGTGACGCGCACCGCCGTCACCTCCTGCTCCTCCGCGCGCAGCGACAGCAGCCGCTGGGCGAGATCGGAAAGCAGGCCGCGCTTCAGGATATTCTCGATATTGCGCGCGCCGCTTTCCACCTCGGTGCAGCGGGCGACCAATTTGTCGAGCAAGGCATCGTCCCAGTCGAAGCTGGCGCCGTAATTGGCGACGACGCGCTTCCGGATCCGCTCGAGATTGATTACCACGATCTCGCGCAATATTTCCGGCGGCAGCGGGAAATAGGGCACGACCGTGACGCGGCCGAGGAACGCCGGCTTGAAATATTCCTGCAGGTCCGGCCGCAGTTCGGCGGCCAATTCCTCGGGTGCCGGCGGCGTCTCGGCGTTGCGGCACAATTCCTCGATCGTGTCGGTTCCGGCGTTCGAGGTCATGATGATGAGCGTATTCTTGAAATCGATGTCGCGGCCCTGCCCGTCGCGCAGCTGACCCTTGTCGAACACCTGATAGAAGACGTCCTGCACGCCGGGATGGGCCTTCTCCATCTCGTCCAGCAGGATCACGGAATAAGGCTTGCGGCGCACCGCCTCGGTCAGCACGCCGCCCTCGCCATAGCCGACATAGCCGGGCGCCGCGCCGACGAGGGTGGAGACCTTATGCTCCTCCTTGAACTCGCTCATGTTGATCGTCGTGACGTTCTGCTCGCCGCCGTAGAGCAGCTCCGCCAGCGCCAGCGCCGTCTCCGTCTTGCCGACGCCGGAGGTGCCGCAGAACAGGAAGATGCCGAGCGGCTTACGCGGATCGGCGAGGCCGGCGCGCGCGGTGCGCACCGTCTGGCCGATGATGTCGAGCGCATAGGGCTGGCCCTTGATGCGCTTAGCGAGCTGGTCCTTCACGCCCAGCACCGCATGGATCTCGTCCGATACCATGCTGCCGACGGGAATGCCGGTCCAGCCGGCCAGCACCTCGGCCACTACCTCGCGGTCGACCACGTCATAGACCATCGGCGTGCGGCCTTGCAGCCCCGCCACCACGGCCTGCGCATCGCGCAGCGCCTGGCGCTTCTCCTCATAATCGGGCGCATCGGCGGCCAGCCCGTCGATCGCGGCACGCGCCTCGCCCACCGCCATCACCGCGGCGCGTTCCTTGCTCCAGCGCTCGGCCATCTCGGCGCGTTCGGCCTCCAGTGCGGTCTTGCGATCGGCGCTCTCGGCGAGCTTTGCCGACACCTCCACGCCCGAGCGTCCCTCGCGCTCCAGCATCGAGACTTCGGAGGCGAGCAGGCCGAGCTGGCGATCGAGATCCTCGACCGCGGGCGGCGTGGCCGCCTGGCTGATGCCGACGCGGGCGCAGGCGGTGTCGAGCAGCGAGATCGCCTTGTCGGGCAATTGCCGCCCGGCGATGTAGCGATGCGACAGGCCTGCCGCCGCCTCCAGCGCCTCGCCCAGGATGCGGACATTGTGATGCTTCTCCAGCACCGGCACCAGCCCGCGCAGCATCGCCACCGCCAGCGCTTCCGAAGGCTCCTCCACCTTCACCACCTGAAAGCGGCGGGTGAGGGCGGGATCCTTCTCGAAATATTTCTTATACTCAGCCCAGGTGGTGGCGGCGATCGTCCGCATCTCGCCGCGCGCCAGCGCCGGCTTCAGCAGGTTGGCGGCGTCGTTCTGGCCCTCCGCGCCACCGGCGCCGATCAGCGTATGCGCCTCGTCGATGAACATGATGATCGGCGTCTTGGAGGATTTCACCTCGTCGATCACCGACTTCAGCCGGTTCTCGAACTCGCCCTTGATGCCCGCGCCCGCCTGCAACAGGCCGAGATCGAGCGAGAGCAGCCGCACCGGCTTCAGCGCGTCGGGCACGTCGCCCTGGACGATGCGCAACGCGAAGCCCTCGACCACCGCCGTCTTGCCGACGCCGGCTTCGCCCGTCAGGATCGGATTGTTCTGGCGCCGCCGCGTCAGGATATCGACGATCTGACGGATTTCGGGATCGCGGCCGTAGATCGGGTCGATCTTGCCGTCGCGCGCCTGCTTCGTCAGGTCGATCGTATATTTGTCGAGCGCGCCGCCCGCGGAAGGGGCGGCCCCCGCCGCGCCGCCGCCGCCGGGCGCGGCGCTGCCGGCATCGTCCGATGCGGTGGCAGCGGCCTGCGCGGCCTCTTCCGAACCGGCGGCGATCTGCGTCATCGTCGTGCGCAGCGTTTCCACCGGCACGCGCGCGAACTGGCCGCTCATGTCGCGGATGCCGGCGCTGAGCGCATCGGCGGTCAGCATCGCCAGCAGCAGATGGCCGGAGCGGATGCGCGTGGCGCCATCCTCCAGCGAGGCGAGCAGCCACGCCTCGCGGATCAGCGTGACGATACCGGGGGCGAGCGCCGGCGCGCGGCCGTTGCCCGTCTTGAAGCGATCGATCTGGCGGTTGATGTCCTGCCCGAGCCGGCCCTGATCGACCTCGAAATGATTGAGGATCACCGCCACGTCGGACGTCTGGCGATCGAGCAGGCGGAGCAGCCAATGCTCCACCTCCACATTGTAGTTGGTGCGCGACAAAGCGAGTCCGGCGGCACTTTCCAGCGTCTGCCGGCACGTATCGTCCAGCTTGCCGACGAGGCTTTTCAGATTCACCTGTGCCATGCGCGCCCGTTCCCCCCGGCTTTCCCGCCGCCCCCGCCGGCGACGCTCCCCCATCCGCCAAACCGGCCCCAGGCCGGACCTTTCGGATGACGCTGACCCTAGCCGACGCCCGATGCGCCAGCAACTATAAAAGGGCGCGGTCCATTATGGTGCGCCAGTCTCTATTCTTTGCATTTGCGTGTCACGCCGACCCGAAAACTTTTCGACTATTGACGTTCATGCCGCAGCCGCGAGCGGTATCGTGCAATCGCCGAGGATGCCGCCGCGCCCGCCCGCGTCGCCCAGCCACGTCGTCCGCGCGAGCACCGCGGGCGCCGCCGGATCGCCCAAACGCAGCGGCGGCACGTCGGCCGCGGCGATGCGCAGCCGCAGCGTCGGCCGCTGTTCCAGCCCCGCCGCCAGCCGGCACACCTCGCGGACCTGCGCCAGCCGCGCGCCGCCCGCGACGAACGCCACCAGCGTCGCATGATCAAGCGGCCCGACATCGACGGTATAATGGTGCTGCGCGTCCAGCACCGCCTGCCCCAGCATCGCCCCGTCCGGCTCGTCCTCGCCATCGCGGGCGAGGCCGCCGAGTCGCGCGAAGCGCGCCACCGCCCGGCCGCCGATACGGGTCTGCTCGCCCGCCGGCACCGCCATCCACGTCGGTTCCGCCTCGACGATCGCGAGCGGCAGGCCGGTGACGTGGCGGAGCGTTGCCGCCAGCGACAGCGCGCTCCGCCGCGTATCGCCCAGCCGGCCGGCCAGCGGCGCCAGCATCCCGTCGGCGAAGCCCAGCCGGTCGCGCGTGGCGGGGGAGGGGAAGCCGGCATAGCTGAGCAGCATCGCCGAAACCGGATCGGTGCCGCCCGCACCCTCCCGCTCATAGCCCAGCACCCAGCGATATTTGGCGGTGATGCGGTAGAAGAAGGACAGGGCCCGGTGATCGAACAGATTGTAGAAGGACGCCATCGACAGGTCGCGCAGCCGCCGCCTACGGAGCTGCACCTCGCTGTAATAAGCGGGCAGGGCGGGCGTCGTGCCGACCAGCCCCAGCACGTTGGCGGTGACGCGGACCTGCCCGTCGCCGTCGGCCGGCATCTCGACCGCGGCTAGATCGCCGATCGGCATCGCCATCCGGTCCGACGCGACGAAGCGCAGCGGCTCCTCGCCCGGCGGGGTATCGCCGCCGATGCCGCCATGCGTGCGGCCGCTGCCCTGCACGCGCGCGGCAAGCTCGATCATCCGCGCCGCCTGCGGCAAGGCGGTGCTGCGCGCGCGCCGCGCCAGCCGGGCGATCGCCGCGATCACGACAGCGGCCTGTCGCCGACGCGCGGCGGCCACGTCTTCCAGAGGCTGGTCTCGCGGCGCAGGCGGGTGGAGACGCGGACGAAGCTGTTGAGCGCGCAGATCGAGGCGAGGAAGCGGTGCAGCGCCGCCGTCAGTAGGAAGCTGCCCGATCCCGACAGGCGCTCGTCGTCGATCTCCAGCGTCACGTCGGTGCCGGCGCACACCGCGCTGTGCCCACCCAGCCGGATGCGGCCGACGCCCGGCGCCGCCGTCACCCCGACCAGCCGGTCGCGCAGGCCCGCGCTTTCGGGCGTGTCGGCCAGATCGTAGAGCGCCAGCACTTCGCGCAGCACCTGCCCCCCGCGCGGCCCGCCCGTCACGCTCAGATGGTTGACCGACAATTGCCCGATCAGCTTCCAGATCGCCGAACGCCGCCGGCCGGGGCGGCGGGTGGGCGTCGCCTTGGTGAGCGCGTGGACCGCGGCGACGCCGGGCACCGCCTCGTCCAGCGCGATCTGCGGCTGGCCGCCGCCGAACGGCAGGCGCAGCGGCAGATCGCGGTTCATCGCCAGCACCGTCGGCAACAAAATCGTGCCCTCCGCCGCCAGCAGCCGCCCGTCGAGATCGGCGATCGACACGAACAGGTCGTCGCCGCCGCCCGGCCCCAGGCTCGATCGCCGGTCGAGCGCGTGGAAGAAGCGGCCGAGCCGCCCGCTGCCGTGATCGAGCGAGTGGAGCGGCGGGGCGGCGACCTGTTCGCCGCCCGCATCCTGGATCAGGATCCGCTGGAGCGAATGAACCTCCAGCGCATCCTCGCGCCGCGCATCGGGGACGATGCGATAGTCGATGCGGCTCTGGTCGAACTGGATCGGTTCGGCGGCCATCGGGAACAGATTGATCGCGGGCACCGCCGTCAGATCGAAATCGTCGGGGCGGACGACGCGTTCCAACTCTGGCGCGGGCCGATCGAGGTAGAAGAACAATTCCAGCGTATCGCCGGCCAACGTCAGCGTGCGTGCCGCCAGCCCGCCGATCTCCACGAACAGATGCTTCTGCGGAAAAGCGAAATGTTCCTGGAGGACGGCATAGGCGCTGGTCGCGGCATCGCCCTGCGGGAGCAGCATCTCGTCGCCCGCCAGCCCCATGATGCGCAGCGCCGTCGGCGGCAGCAGGATGGCGCGCGGATCGTCCGGCCCGGCGCCGACGCCGATGCCGAGCAGGTTGACGCCGAATTGTTCGAGCAGGATCTGCGCGCGGCGCGCATCGCTCTTGAGGAACAGGCGCACGCTGTCGAGCGCGAGGCCGGGAAAGCTCGCGTCCGCGCTCGTCAGTTGCAGGCCCAGCCGCAGCACCCCCTTGGCGCCCGCCACGCCCAGCGCCGGCGCGTCGAGCGGCAGCCCGCCCAGCGCCGCGCGGCGGATGGCGAGCGGCAGCAAGGTCACGTCCCAGCCGGTGCGATAGCGCAGCGGCTCGCCCTGCACCGGCTCGGTCACCAGCATCGTGCCCTTCGGCACCGTCACCGCCTTGGCGAGATCGGGTTCGGGCTCCAGCCGCGCGACCAGGAAGGAGGGGACGGGCTGGATCAGGCTCGGGTAGAGCGTCAGCAGCAGCGCGTCCGACAGTTCGGGAAATTCGTCGTCCAGCTTGTGGCGCAGCCGTGCGTTCATGAAGGCGGCGGATTCGATCAGCCGGCCGACATGCGGATCCTCCACCGTCTCGCGGCTCATCCGCAGGCGCGCGGCGATCTTGGGATGCGCCTCGGCAAAGGCGCCGGCGGATTCGCGCAGGAACGCCAGTTCGCGCTGATAATAGCGAATCAGGTCGTCGATCACGCTTCGGTCCTCACCGGGCCAGCCGCACGGCGAAATCGCGGTCGCTGGGGCGCAGGCGCGCATCGTAGGTCACGGCTTCCTCGATCTCCTCGATCATCAGCACCGCGCTGATGCGGAAGCGCACGCCGGTGGAGGTGGGGCCGCCGTCCGTCTCCACCTCCACCCGGCGCAGGCGCGGTTCGTGCTGGCGGATGGTCTGCACGATCAGGCGGCGGATGCGTTCGCGCACCGCGGGCGTCGCGAAATCGTCGGTCGAAAGATCGGGCAGACCGAACCCCATCACCGTCCGCACCAGCGCCTCGTCGTCGCCCAGCCAGCCCGAATGGGGGCGCTTGGCGTTGAGCAGCCCTTCCAGATCGCGGCGCAGGCCCTGCTTCACCAGCCGCTCGGCGGCACCGGCATCGGGCGCCTCGCTCGTCTGGTCGGGCGCGTCGTCGATCAGCCGGTCGAGCAGGGAGAGCAGCACCTGGCTCATGCGGCCGCCCGCTCGCCCTCGCGGCCGACGGTGGTCGTCAGCCGGAATTCGGAGGCGATCTGATCGAGCTGGTAATGCGGGCGGATCGCGATCTCGCACGAATAGCTGCCGGGGCGGCCGGGGATGGCGCCGATCGAGACCCGCGCCTCGCGCAAAGGATAGCGGACGCGCATCTCGGGGCTGGCATCCTCGTTGGCGGTGACGAAGCGATCGAGCCAGCGTTGCAGCAGCCGCTCGCATTCCGTCTCGTCGGTATATTTGCCCACCCAGTCGCGCGCCATCACCTTCACATAATGGGCGAAGCGCGCGACGCAGAGGATGTAGTTGAGCATCGCCCCCATCTTGGCGTTCATCCGCGCCGCTTCCGTCTCATAGTCGGGCGGGCGGTGGAGCGTCGGCAGGTTGAGGAAGGCGACGCTGCCGGTCAGGTGCAATTGCCGGAGACACACGAAGCCGGCGGCGTTGAGCGCCACTTCCTGCTCCTCCGACACGGCATTCTCGGTAGGGAAGCGGGCGACGACACCGGCGAGGTCGGACGGCAGCAGCAGCCGTTCGGGTGCGGCGACGATGCCGCCATCGTCCTCGGCGAGCGCCCCGCGGATCGCGGCCGGCCAGCGGTGCATCCGCATCGCCCGCGCCGCCACCTGCGCCAGCGCGAAGCCGCCGGTCAGCCAGCACAGATCCGCCGCATCCTCGACCCGTTCGTCATAGACGAAGCCCAGCCGCGGCATCGCCCGGCCGCGATAGGGGCGGCGCATCAGCAGGCGCGGCATCGCGGCGGCGAGGAAGCGCGTGTCGGGCCGGCCGCGCAGCCGCTCGTAACGCGCGAATTCGGTGCCGGTGAAACTGCCGGCGATGTCCTGGCGGAGGTCGATGTCGCCGAAATCGTCGATCCCCAGCATCCGCGGATCGGCACCGACCACGATCGGGCAGAAGGCCGCCGCCGCCACTTCGGCAAGCCCGCCCAGCACCTCCACGTCGTCGATCCGGTCGCGCGTGGTCGATCGGTGCCAGATCGCGTGATCGACCACGATCATGCCGTACGGCTCGCCGCCCGGCGTGCCGAATTCGTCGCTGTAGATCTTCTCGAACAGCACGCTCTGGTCGAAATCCATGGCGCGTTCCAGATCGCGCGCCATCTCGCCCCAGCGCACGTCGAGGAGGCGGAGGCGCAGGCCGGTGTCGCCCGCCATCGATTGGGCGAGCCAGGCGGTGCCGCGCCACAATGCCTCCATCCGTTGGAAGGCGGGATGGTGGAGCACCGCATCGAGCTGCGCCCCGAGCAGCACGTCGATCGCCGCCACCGCGCGGTGCGCGCGGGCGAGGAGGGCGGCGCGGTCGCCCTCCCAGCGCGCGGCGGGCTCGGGCACCGCCTCGGTCAGCAGGTCGAGGTCGATCGCGGGCGGCATCGCGCCGTCGCCCGCCCCGTCGACGACGGGGGCGGTGGCGGCCGGGTCGTCCCCCGCCGGCACCGCCCCCGCGTGCGCCGGCCCATCCCCGTCTGGGGGCAGGCCGGCGGGATCGGCAGGCCGATCGATCGTCGCATCGTCGGCCATGCCCGTGCGGCTCAGCCCGACTTGGCCGGGATCCGCGCGACGAGCCGCATCGAGGTCGTCAGTTCCTCGAATTGCAGCCACGGGCGCAGATGCGCGACCGCGGTGAACGAACCCGGCGCGCCGGGCACTTCCTTCACCTCGATCTTGGCTTCGCGCAGCGGATATTTGGCGCGGCTTTCCTGGCCAGCGCCTTCCGAGGCGTTGACGTAATTGTTGATCCAGCGGTTCAGCCAGGTCTCGGTGTCGCTCGCCTCCATGAAGGAGCCGATCTTGTCGCGCGCCATCACCTTCAGATAATGGGCGAAGCGGCTGGTCGCCATGATATACGGCAGACGCGCGGAGATGGCGGCATTGGCCGTCGCCTCGGGCCGATCGTATTTCTTGGGCTTCTGCGCGGTCTGCGCGCCGAAGAAGACCGAATAATCGGTATTCTTGTAGTGGCAGAGCGGCAGGAAGCCGAGATCGGACAATTCCTTCTCGCGCCGGTCGGTGATGCCGATCTCGGTCGGGCATTTGGCGTCCATGTCGCCATCGTCCGAATGGAAGACGTGGGTCGGCAGGTTGGTCACCTTGCCGCCGCCCTCGGCGCCGCGGATGGCGGTGCACCAGCCATATTGGGCATGCGCGTCCGTCAGCCGCGCGGCGAGCGCGTAGGCGGCGTTCATCCAGCAATAATCGTCGTGCGCCAGCGGCTTGGCATTGCCCTGCGCATCGCGCGGGCCTTCCTCATAGGCGAAGCCCTCGACCGGCTTGGTATCCGCGCCATAAGGCACGCGGGCCAGCACCTTGGGCATGACGAGCGTCACGAAGCGGCTGTCCTCCGTCTGGCGGAAGCTGTTCCACTTCGTATAGTCGGCCGTCTCGAACAGCTGCTTCATGTCCATCGGATTGGCGAGCTCGGTATAGCTCTCCATGCCGAACACCTTGGCGCCGGCGGCCGAGATGAACGGGCAGAAACCCGCCGCCGCCACCGACGAGATGTTGGTCAGCAGTTCGACGTCCGACGGGCTCTTGTCGAAATAATAATCGCCGATCAGCGCGCTGAACGGGGCGCCGCCGGCCGTGCCGAACTGCTCCTCATAGACCTTCTTGTAGAGCTGGCTCTGGTCGAAGTCGGTCGCCTTTTCCAGATCGGCGGCGACTTCCTTCTTCGTCACGTTCAGCAGCTGGACCTTGAGGCCCTCGCCGATCTCGCTGTTCTTGACGAGATAGTTGAGGCCGCGCCAGCTGCCCTCGATCTGCTTGAACCGCTCGCCGTGCATCACCGCGGCCAGTTGCTCGGAGATCTGCGCGTCGATCTTGGCGATCGCCTCGCGCAGCGTGACGGTCAGGTTCTTGTTATACTGGACGGTGCCGCTCATCGCCTCGTTGGCGAGCGTGCGCATCAGTTCCTCGACGCGCGTCGGCTCGGTCTGCTTGGTGGCGCCGATCGCCTGGTCGAGGATGCTCAGCGAGCCTTCCTCGGTCAGCGTGGCGGTGCCGCCTGCCGACTGGGTTTCCATATCAGCCATCTCGCGATTACTCCTTGGTCTCGCCGCCGCCGACTTCGCTCTTCAGCGAGGCGAGCGCATTCTCGTCCTGCAAAATCTTTTCCAGCAGGCCTTCCAGCTTCTCCGATCCGTCGGCCTTGGCCATCAGGTCGCGCAGCGCGTTGCGCGTCTCCATCAGCTTGCGCAGCGGCTCGATCTGCTCGACGACCTTCTCCGGCTCGAAATCCTCCATCGAGCGGAACTTGAGGTTGACCTCGAATTCCTTGCCGTTCTTCTCCAGCGTGTTTTCCACCTTCATCTTCACGCCGGGTTCGATCCGGGCCATCACCTGGTCGAACTTGTCCTTCTTCAGGTCGATGAACTTGCGCTCCTTCAGGGACTTCTTGGCGACGGCGCTGTCGCCGGAGAAATCGCCCATCACGCCGACCACGAAGGGCAGTTCCTTCAGCTCCTGCGCCCCCTCGGTCTCGACGTCGTAGGTGATGTGGACGCGCGGCTTGCGCACGCGCTTCAGCTTGTCGTGAACGGAATCGGCCATGTCTGCTCTCCCTCCCGGGCTCCCCGCCCGCTTCGCCTCTCAACCCGTCCGGGCGACCGCGCCCGGACAAACTCAATCGTCCGCGTCGACATCCACCGGCGGCTTGATGCCCGACCGCCAGTAATAGGTCTCGCGCGTGTCGCTGTCCGGAATCAGTTCCTTGAGCAGGTCGGTAAAGCTCATCCGCGCGCGCCGGTCGATGTCGCGCAGTGCCGATCCGATGGGCGACAGTGGCTCGTTGCGCTCGAAGAAGGTGGCAGCGGCGCTCACCGCGCGCAGCGCATCCTCGCGCCGCGCGATCTGGCCGATCGTGAACGGGCCGCCGACGCTGCCGCCCGCACCCGCATCCTCGCCGCCGCCCGCGCCCTCGTCGCCGGCCTCGGGCTCCGGCCCGGCATCCTCGGGCAGCAGCCGGACCAGCCCGTCCAGCCATTCGCGGATGCTGCGCAGCTCGTCGCTCACCTTGGAGGCGGCGGGGAAGCGCGGCTTGGTGCGTTCCGAAATGAAGCCGATCGCGCGGCGCCATTCGGCCTCGGCGGCCTTCAACTGCTCCTGCGCGCGGGTCAGCTGGCCGCGGGGGATGCGCCGCGCGGTCGCCTCCATCTCGTTCAGCGCATTCTGGGCCTCGGCGTTCAACGTCTCGCGCTGGCCGGGCTGCGCGTTCTGGGCGGTGGCGAACTGCGCGTCGGCGACGACGCGGTCCATGTAGCGCAGCTCGCCCGTCGCGCCGCTGCCGGCGATCAGCATCCGCCGCAGCGGGCCGACCAGCGTGCCTTCCTTGTCGCTGCCGCCCCCCGACAGGCCCGACAGGGGCTGGAAGCGCGCTTCCACGCCGTCTTCCTCGTCCTCGGGCGGGTAGAGGCCCTCGTCCCACCATTCGGTGACGAGATCGGCGATCAGCGTGGTGCCCTGGACGAGGCCGGGCAGCCCGTCCTCCCGCGTCAGCGCCTCCAGCAGGATCGCCGCCGGCTCGAGGTCCTTGGAATGTTCGATCAGATAGTCGCGCGCCGTCTCGAGCAGCATCTCCCAGGTCCAGGTGTCGTCCCCGCCGACCTCCTCGCCCATCGCCGCTTTCTGTTCGGCGCGGAACACGGATTTGCGCTGGAAGCGCAGCTCGCGGAACAGATCGCCCGCAGCACCTTCGTCCTCGCGGCCGTCGATCCCCGGTCCGCCGGCGATCGGCGCGACGACCTCAGCGCATTGCTCAACCGTCAGCGCCACACGATTCCCCACCCCGATTACTCGCGAGAATGGACCGCTCCGGTCCCCTTTGCCAGAAGTTTATTTGCGGTCGAAGGAACCTTCTCGGCCCCTTTCGGCTGTGCTAGCCGATCATCGTCAGGGGGAGGGCGCTTCATGGGGCAGCCGGCGGCCAGGTTGACGGACATGCACACCTGCCCGGCCTTCACCGGGCCGGTGCCGCACGTCGGCGGGCCAATCATCGGCCCCGGCGCGCCGACGGTCCTGATCGGCAAGCTGCCCGCCGCCCGCGTCACCGATCAATGCACCTGCGTCGGCCCGCCGGACGCGATCATCAAGGGCAGCGCCACCGTCATCACCTCCAAACTGCCGCAGGCGCGCATCGGCGACAGTTGCGCGCATGGCGGGGCGATCGTGCTCGGCTGCTTCACCGTGATCGTCGGCGGATGATCGGCCTCGCGGCGGCCGCCGCCCCGCCGCTCGTCGGCGCGGGCACGCATGTCGGCAAGGTCCGGCACGAGAATGAGGATGCGCTGGTCGTGGCCCCGGCCGGCGGCCTGTGGGGCGTGGCGGACGGGATGGGCGGCCATGCCCGCGGCGCCTGGGCGTCGCGCACCGTCTGCCAGGGGCTCGAGGCGCTGCGCCCCAGCGGCCGGATCGCCCACGACATCGAGACGATCGCCGATGCGCTGGCCGACGCCAACGACCTGATCGTGGCCGAGGGCGCGCGCGGCGGCAGCACGATCGGCACCACCGTCGTCGCGCTGGTGACGGGGGAGGGGCGCTACGCCTGCCTGTGGGCGGGCGACAGCCGCATCTATCTGATCCGCGACGGCGCGATCCGCCAGCTGACCCGCGATCATTCGCAGGTCGAGGAACTCGTCACGGCGGGCGTGCTGAGCCGCGAGGCGGCGCGCGATCATCCGCTGGGCAATGTCGTCACCCGCGCGGTCGGCGTGGCCCCCGGCCTCGCCATCGACTGCGTCGAGGATGCGCTGCGCCCCGGCGATCGCTTCCTGCTGTGCAGCGACGGCCTCACCAAGGTGATGGAGGACGAGGAGATCGCGCGGACGCTGGCGCCCCTGCCGCCGGCCGCGGGCTGCGACGCGCTGATCGCGACGGTGCTCGATCGCGGCGCGCCGGACAACGTGACCGTGATCGTGGTCGACGTGCCGGCCTGACCGGCCGCGCGCGCTTATGCACCTTTCCGCCACCGCCATCGTCTGTGCCGTGCGCGCGCATGGCGAACATGGCGCCATCGTCCGGCTGCTGACCGCGGAGGCGGGGCTGCTCGGCGGCTATGTCCGCGGCGGCCGGTCGCGCCGCCTGCGGCCGGTGCTCCAGCCCGGCAATCTGGTGATGGCGGACCTGCGCGCGCGCACCGACACGCAGCTTCCCGCGCTTACCGTCGAACCGGTCAGCAGCCGCGCGCCGCTTGCCGCCGAGCCGCTCGCCGCGGCCGGCCTCGAATGGGTGACGGCGCTGACCGCGGCGACTCTGCCCGAAGGCCAGCCCTATCCGCGCCTGTTCGCGGCGCTGGACGGGGTGCTGGCGGCGATCGAGGCGGCCCCGGCCGCGCGCGGCTGGGCGGCGCCGCTCGTCCGCTACGAATTGCTGCTGCTGGCCGAGCTGGGCTTCGGCCTCGACCTCGCCACCTGCGTCGCGACGGGGGCGGCGGACGACCTCGCCTGGGTCAGTCCGAAGAGCGGCGCCGCCGTCTCGCGCGCGGCCGGCGCGCCTTATGCCGATCGGTTGCTGGCGCTGCCGCCGTTCCTGCTGGCGGGCGGGCCGGCGGGGTGGGAGGACATCCTCGCTGGCCTGCGCCTGACCGGCCATTTTCTGACACGCGATCTCCTCACCGGCCGCGCCGCCACGATCCTGCCGGCGCGCGAACGGCTGGTCGAGCGGTTCCGCCGGATCGTTTGAGGCTTGTCGGGCGGCGCGCTCCTCTGCCAAACGCCGCCCGACTGACGGATGGGAGAAAGACATGCTGGTCGCGGTGCTGCCGGGGGACGGGATCGGGCCGGAGGTGACGGCCGAGGCGGTGCGCGTGCTGCGCGCGGTGTGCGGCGACCGGCTGACCTTCGCGGAAGCGCCCGTCGGCGGTGCGGCCTATCACGCGATGGGCCATCCGCTGCCGGAGACGACGCTCGATCTGGCCCGCCGCGCCGATGCGATCCTGTTCGGCGCGGTCGGCGATCCGCGCTGCGACGCGCTGGAACGGTCGCTGCGCCCCGAACAGGCGATCCTGGGCCTGCGCAAGCATCTGACGCTGTTCGCCAATCTGCGCCCCGCCAAGGTCTTCCCGGATTTCGTCGAGGCCTCCGCGCTGAAGCCCGACGTGGCGGCGGCGATCGACATGGTGATCGTGCGCGAGCTGAACGGCGACGTCTATTTCGGCGAGAAGGGCATGCGCGCCACCGCCGCCGGCCGCCGCGAAGGCTATGACGTGATGTCCTACGACGAGGACGAGGTCGCCCGCATCGCCCGCGCCGGGTTCGAGACGGCCCGCGCCCGGCGCGGCCGGCTGTGCTCGGTCGACAAGGCGAACGTCCTCGAAACCTCGCAATTGTGGCGGGACGTGGTGATCGAGGTGGCCGCCGATTATCCCGACGTGACGCTCGAGCATATGTATGTCGACAATGCCGCGATGCAGCTGGTGCGCGATCCGGGCCAGTTCGACGTGATCGTGACCGGCAATCTGTTCGGGGATATCCTGTCCGATCAGGCGTCGATGTGCGTCGGTTCGATCGGGCTGCTGCCGTCCGCCTCACTCGATGCGGCGGGCAAGGGGCTGTACGAGCCGATCCACGGTTCCGCCCCCGACATCGCCGGGCAGGGCAAGGCCAACCCGATCGCGACGATCCTCTCGGCGGCGATGATGCTGCGCTATTCGCTGGGCATGGCCGCCGAGGCCGACCGGATCGAGGCGGCGGTCGCCGCGGCGCTGGGCGCGGGTGCGCGCACCGCCGATCTCGGCGGGTCGCTTTCGACGCGCGGGATGGGGGATGCGATCCTAACCCGGATCATTTGATTCGCGGCGTCCAGCAAACATGCTAGGCCCCGTTACAGGGGCGGCACGACCGCCCGATGGGGGAGCGGGCCGTTGGACAATTTCGTGGATTTCCTTGCCAATCGCGTCGCAATGAGCATCACCGACATCCGCAACCGGGCGGGTCAGCACCACGGCACCTGCACCTGGCATTTCTCGCAGTGCAAGGATCCGGTACGGACGATCATCGGCAAGGCCGAAGGATCGAAGGACGGCATCTGCGAGATCCTCGCCGCCAAATGGGCGGCGCTGGAGGTGGGCGGCACGACCAACCTGACGGCGTGGCTGGCGGGCGGCGGCAGCGGCCACCGCAGCCAGCTCGACGTCGCCCGGATCGCCCTGCTGGCGCAGACCTTCGCCACCGGCAGCGGCAAGGGCATCGATCAGGAGGACAAGACCGAAGCGTGGCTGCGCCAGCAGGGCATCAAGCAGATCGGGCTGGACATGGCGGGGCTCGCCGAAAGGGCGGGACATGCCAAGTTCGACCTCGACGAGCTGTTCGGCGATCTAGAGAAACGCGCCCGGCGCGAGTCCAGGCCCGTCATCGGCCTGTTGACGCTGGCGGAAAAGAACCGCTTCTTCGGCTACAAGGGCCATATCATGGCCTTCAAGCTGGCGAAGGGCGGCAAGCCCCCGGTGAAATATTTCGATCCGAACTATGGCGAGTTCGAGTTCGACACCTTCGCCAACTTCAAGGACTGGTTCCGCTATTATTTCGAACAGTCGCATTACCAGCGGTTCATGGGAACGCATTACCGGCTGCGCTATCTGTCCGCCTGATCGCGCGGCGGTGCATTGACGCGGGGGCGCAACCGGCGGCAAAGCGCACGGCATGAAGCGCAAGACCGGCCAGGACCGCACCATCACCAACACTTGGCGCCCCGCGACGCAGGCGGTACGCGGCGGCACCGCGCGATCGGAATATGGCGAGACGAGCGAGGCCTTGTTCCTCACCTCGGGCTACAGCTACGATTGCGCGGGGGATGCCGCCGCCCGCTTCGCCGGCGAACAGCGCGGCATGACCTATTCGCGCCTTCAGAACCCCACGGTCGAGATGCTGGAACAGCGCATCGCGCTGATGGAAGGGGCCGAGGCGTGCCGCGCCACCGCCACCGGCATGGCGGCGATGACGGCGGCGCTCCTCTGCCAATTGTCGCAGGGCGATCATGTCGTGGCGGGGCGCGCGGCCTTCGGCTCGTGCCGCTGGCTGACGGACACGCTGCTGCCGCGCTTCGGCATCGAGACGACGATCGTCGACGGCCGCGACACCGATCGCTGGCGCGATGCGATCCGCCCCAATACCAAATTGTTCTTCTTCGAAACGCCTGCCAACCCCACGCTGGATATCGTTGATCTGGCAGCAATTTGCGGCATCGCGCGGGAGGCCGGGGTGCTGACCGTGGTGGACAATGCCTTCGCCTCGCCGGTCCTCCAGCGGCCGATGGATTATGGCGCGGACATCGTCGCTTATTCCGCCACCAAGATGATGGACGGGCAGGGGCGGGTGCTGGCCGGTGCCGTCTGCGGCAGCGAGGAATGGATCGAGAAGACCTTCCTCGCCTTCACCCGCAACACCGGGCCGACGCTCTCCGCCTTCAACGCCTGGGTGGTGTTGAAGGGGCTGGAGACGCTCGATCTCCGGATGCGCCGCCAGTGCGCCAATGCGCTGGCCGTGGCGCGCTTCCTCGCGACCCGCGTCGAACGGACGATGTATCCCGGCCTCGAAAGCCACCCCCAGCATGCGCTGGCGATGGCGCAGATGCAGGGCGAGGGCGGCACCATCCTCGCGCTCGACCTTGATGGCGGGCGGGTGCAGGCGCACGGCCTGCTCGATGCGCTGCGGCTGGTCGACATCTCCAACAATATCGGCGATTCCCGATCGCTGATGACGCACCCGGCCTCCACCACGCACGCCGGCCTCAGCGCCGAGACGCGCGCCGAGATGGGCGTGGGCGAGGGGATGCTGCGGCTGAACGTCGGGCTGGAAGACCCGGCGGACGTGATCGACGATCTCGACCAGGCGCTCGCCGCGGTCGGGCTGTGACGGGCGGGCGGTGAAGGCCTTCTTCCCTTATGCCCGGACCACCGACGGCATCACCGTGCGCGTGGCGGTGGCGTTCATGGCCGAACAGTCCGATCCCGCGCGGGGGCGGTGGTTCTGGTCCTACCACATCCGCATCGAGAATGGATCGGAGGAACGGGTGCAGCTCTTGACGCGCCACTGGACGATCGCCGACGCGCGCGGCAACCGTAAATGCGTGGAAGGCGAGGGCGTCGTCGGTGACCGGCCGGTGCTGGAACCGGGCGAATCCTACGATTACGTCTCGGGCTGCCCGCTGCCGACGCCGACCGGCGCGATGGAGGGCGAATATGGGCTGATCGCGGCCGATCGCGCACCGTTCCGCATCGCCATCCCGCGCTTTCCGCTGATCGGCCCGGCGGTGGCACGATGAAGCGGACGCACCTGCCGCTGAACGGCCTGCGCGTGTTCGACGCCGCCGCGCGCCACCTCTCCTTCACCCGTGCCGCGGACGAACTGGCGGTGACGCCGGCCGCCGTCGGCCAGCAGATCCGCGCGCTGGAGGATATGCTGGGCGTCGTCCTGTTCCGCCGCACCGCGCGCGGGCTGGAACTGACGCCCGAGGGCGAGGCCGGGCTGGATGCGCTGCGCGCCGGCTTCCTCCAGTTCGAGGAGGCGGTGCGCGCCATGCAGGCGGGCCAATCCTCCAAGACGCTGACGATCGCCGCCCCGCGCGACCTGACCGGCAAGTGGCTGGCCGGCGGCCTCGCCCGCTACGGCCGCGGCGATCCCGAATTGCGCTTCGTGCTGCTGGCGGCGGAAGGCGGCCTCGATTTCACCGAGGCGAACCTCGATCTGGCGATCGTGCTGGCCGACGGACCGGGCGAGCATGAGGGCGTGGCCCTGGGTGAGCCCGGTTTCGTCACGATCGGGGCGGCGGACGGCGCGGAGACGCCGATCGGCTGGCCGGGCTGCCCGGCCGGGGAGAAGGGCGCGCCGCTCACCGTCGCCGATGCCGGGCTGGCGGTGGATGCCGCGGCGGAGGGGTTCGGCCGCGCCTGCGTGCCGCGGCTGCTGGCCGATCCGCTGCTGGCGACGGGGCGGCTGGTGCTGTTCGATACGGTGGACGATCCCCGCCGCTACTGGCTGGTCGCCCCCGTGCCGCAGTGGCGGCAGAAGAAGGTGAAGGCGCTGGTCGCCTTCCTCGGCCAACAGACGGCTTGACGAAGCGGTAGGCCGCTCCCCACCCTCATACGCATGCGAGGGCCGCCCGGCCGGCCCGCCCCCAAGGAAACGAACGCCACCATGAAGCTCGTCGTCGTCGAATCCCCCGCCAAGGCCAAGACGATCGAGAAATATCTCGGTCCCGGCCACCGCGTGCTCGCCTCCTACGGCCATGTCCGCGATCTGCCGCCCAAGGACGGATCGGTCCAGCCCGACGAGGGCTTCGCGATGGCGTGGGACGTCTATGCCGACAAGGCCAAGCAACTGAAGGCGATCACCGACGAGGCGAAGACTGCCGACACGCTGATCCTGGCGACCGACCCCGATCGCGAGGGCGAGGCGATCAGCTGGCATGTGCAGGAGGTGCTGAAGAAGAAGAAGGCGCTGCCCAAGGATGTACAGCGCGTGACGTTCAACGCCATCACCAAGCCCGCCGTGCTGGAGGCGATGGCCGCCCCGCGCGCGCTGGACGACGATCTGATCGATGCCTATCGCGCCCGCCGCGCGCTCGATTATCTGGTCGGTTTCACGCTCTCCCCCGTCCTGTGGCGCAAGCTGCCGGGGGCGAAGTCGGCGGGGCGCGTCCAGTCGGTGGCGCTGCGCCTCGTCGTCGATCGCGAGCGGGAGATCGAGGCGTTCCGCGCGCAGGAATATTGGTCGGTCGTAGCCGATCTGGAGCAGGACGGCGTATCCTTCGCCGCCCGCCTCGTCCGCTGGCGCGGCGAGAAGATCGAGCGGCTGACGATCGGCGCTGAAGGCGATGCGATGGCCGCCAAGGCGGATGTCGAGAACGGCCGCTTCACCGTCGTCTCGGTCGAGACCAAGCCGCTCACCCGCAACCCGCCGCCGCCCTTCACCACCTCCACCCTCCAGCAGGAGGCGGCGCGCAAGCTCGGCTTCTCGGCCAGCCACACGATGCGCGTAGCGCAGAACCTCTACGAGGATGGCGCCATCACCTATATGCGGACGGACGGCGTGCAGATGGACGGCAGCGCCATCTCGGCGGCGCGCGCCGCCATCGCCGATCGCTACGATGCGGGCTATGTGCCGGACAAGCCCCGCCAATATACCGCCAAGGCCAAGAACGCCCAGGAAGCGCACGAGGCGATCCGCCCGACCGATTTCAGTCGCGACAGGCTGGGATCGGGCGATCACGCGCGTCTCTACGATCTGATCTTCAAGCGCGCGCTCGCCAGCCAGATGGCCTCGGCGCGGCTGGAGCGGACGACGGTCGAACTGGCCGACGGCACCGGCCAGCATGCTCTGCGCGCCACCGGGCAGGTGGTGATCTTCCCCGGCTATCTCGCGCTCTACGAGGAAGGTCGCGACGAGGAGGGCGACGAGGACAGCCGCCGCCTGCCGCGTCTCGGCGAGGGCGACGTGCCGGCCAGGAAGGGCGTCGCCGCCGAGCAGCATTTCACCCAGCCGCCCCCGCGCTATTCGGAAGCGAGCCTCGTCAAGAAGATGGAGGAACTGGGGATCGGCCGCCCCTCCACCTACGCCTCGATCCTCCAGACGCTGAAGGATCGCGCCTATGTGACGCTGGAGAAGAACCGCTTCATCCCCGCCGAAAGCGGCCGGCTGGTGACGAGCTTCCTCGAGCGCTTCTTCGAACGCTACGTCTCCTACGATTTCACCGCCGGGCTGGAGGAGGAGCTGGACGACGTGTCGGGCGGGCGCGCCAATTGGCAGGCGGTACTCGAAGCCTTCTGGCGCGATTTCAAGCCGAAGACGGCCGAGGTGATGGAGCAGAAGCCGTCCGAGGTGACGGCCGCGCTCGACACCTTCCTCGCCCCCTATCTCTTCCCCGACAAGGGCGACGGCAGCGATCCGCGCGCTTGTCCCGCCTGCGCGGACGGCAAGCTGGCGCTGCGCGGCGGGCGGTTCGGCGCGTTCGTCGCCTGCTCCAACTATCCGGAGTGCAAATATACCCGCCGCTTCGCGCAGGGCGGGGCCGAGGGCGAGGCCGGGGCGGATACCGGCCCGGTCGCGCTCGGCGAAGACCCCGCCTCGGGCGCGGCGGTGACGAAGCGCAGCGGGCGGTTCGGCCCCTATGTCCAATTGGGCGAGGAGAAGGACGCCAAGCGCGCCTCGATCCCGAAGGACGTGCCCGAAGCCGATCTCGATCTCGCCATGGCGCTGAAGCTGCTGTCGCTGCCGCGCACGATCGGCGCGCATCCGGAAACGGGGGAGCCGATCACCGCCTCGATCGGGCGCTACGGCCCCTATCTGGCGCATAGCGGCAAATACGCCCGCCTCGCCTCGACCGCGGAGGTGTTCGAGACGGGGATGAACGCTGCGGTGGTCAAGCTGGCCGAGGCGGCGGCGGGCGGCGGCCGGCCGCAGCGCGGGGCGGCGCGCGAACCGCTCAAGGCGTTCGGCGACAGCCCGGTGACCGGCAAGCCCGTCCGCCTGCTGGAAGGCCGCTTCGGCCCCTACGTCACCGACGGCGTCACCAACGCGACCCTGCCCAAATCGGCGGACCCGCAGGCGCTGACCGCCGAGGACGCGCTGCGCCTGCTCGAGGAACGCGCCGCCCGCGCGCCGGCGAAGGCCAAGAAGGCCGCGCCGAAGAAGGCACCCGCAAAGAAGGCGGCTGCTCCGAAGAAAGCGGCGGCGAAGAAGGCCGCGGCGGACTGATCGGAAGAAGGATTTCGCGCAGAGACGCGGAGACGCAGAGGGGGAGCGGTCCGGACTGGCGAGGTGGCCGGCCGCAGGCCCCTATGAATGGCTCCGCCGGCGTGGGTCGGGGTTGCCGAAACCCTCCGCGTCTCCGCGTCTCCGCGCGAACCAATCTCTTCCTTATTCCCCCTCGTCGCCGTCCCGCTTCGGCATCAGCGCATCGTCGATCGCTTCCGCCCTTCGATGCGCGGGGCGGTCGGCGAGGCGCTGCCAATAGGCCTCGAACGCCGGGCGCTTCTCCATCGTCCCGAACAGCAGGCCCCACATGATCTGCGAGCCGACATAGACGTCCGCCGCGCTGAACCGGTCGCCTGCGATATAGGGGGTGCCGGAAACCGCTGCCTCCAGCCCGTTCAGCACCGCCCCGTAGCTGCCGTAGCCGACCGCGCGCGCCTTGTCCGCCGGCGGATCGAGGCCGAGCGCGTGATTGGTGACGGCCGCCTCGACCGGGCCGGCGGCGAAGAACAGCCAACGGAGATACGGCGCCCGCTCGGGATCGCCGGGGGCGGGGGCCAGGCCCGCGCCCTGATAGGCATCGGCCAGATAGGCGCAGATCGCCGCGGCCTCCGTCACCACCTGCCCGTCGTGGCGGATGGCGGGAACCTTGCCCATCGGATTGACGGCGAGATAGTCGGGCGCCTTCACCGCGTCGTAATCGAGCAGCACCGTCTCATAGGGCTCGCCCAGTTCCTCCAGCATCCAGCGGACGATGCGGCCGCGCGACATCGGGTTGGTGTAGAAGACCAGCCGGCTCATACGAGATGCGCCTTCAGGAAGGCGATCGTCCGATCCCAGGAGAGGTCCGCCGCCTCCCGGTCGTACCGCGCCGCCGACGTATCGTTGTGGAAGGCGTGGTTCTTGCCCGGATAATCGTGGCGGACGACATCCACGCCCGCCGCCTTCAGCGCCACCACCCAGGCGTCCGCCCCGGCATTCACCCGCTCGTCCAGCCCGGCATAATGGAGCATCATCGCCGCCTTCACCTTCGCGGCTTCGGAGGGCGGCGGCGGCGGGCCGTAATAAGCAATGCCGGCGGCAAGGCCGCTGCCGGCCCCCACCGCCAGCCGGTTGACCATCGCCCCGCCCCAGCAGAAGCCGACCGCGCCGACCCTGCCGGTCGTGCCCGGCATCGTCGCGGCGAAGCGGGCGGTGGCGACGGCATCGGCGACGGTGGCGGGCATGTCGAGCGCGCCGATCATCTCGCGCGCCTTGTCCTCGTCGGCCGGCGTGCCGCCCGCGGGCGTCAGGAAATCGGGGGCGAGCGCCTGGAAGCCGGCCAGCGCCACGCGCCGGGCGACATCCTCGATATAGGGGGTGAGGCCGCGATTCTCGTGGATCACGATCACCGCCGGCCGCTTCGCCGCACCCTCTTTGGCGCGCACCGACAGGCCGGCCATGCGATGCCCGCCGGCGCCGGCCCATTCGATCCGCTGCGAGGCGAGCCGCGGATCGTCCGCCGCGACGATCGCCGCCGCCGCCGGATCGGCGCCGATCGCCGCCGCCAGCGCCACCGCGGCGGCGGTGCCGCCCGCCAGCCGCGTCATCTCCGCCATGAAGGCGCGCCGATCGTGATGGACGTGGGTGAAACGATCGTGGAGTGCGATGGCGGCCTGGCGTGTCGTCTCGTCCATGATCGTCTCCGGTCAGTTTTTGGGTTGTTGCCTGTAGCGATCGAACCACGCGAGGATCGCCGAGGCCTTGGCGGCGGATTGCGAGGGGCGGGCGGCGATCCCGCCGTGCGAGGCGCCGGGCACCTTCACCAGCGTCGTCGGCACGCCGCGCAATTGCAGCGCGGCATAATATTGCTCCGCCTCGCTCACCGGCGTGCGATAATCCTCGGCGCCCACGACCACCATCGTCGGCGTCTTGACGTTGCCGACGAGGCTGAGCGGCGATCGCGCCCAATAGCCCTGCGGGTCCTCCCACGGCATCTTGCCGAACCAGTAGCGCGCGAAGAAAGCGGTATTGTCCGCCGTCAGCACGAAGCTCGCCCAGTCGATCACCGGCTTCTGCGTCGCCGCCGCCTTGAAGCGATCGGTCTTGCCGACGATCCACGCCGTCAGCACGCCCCCGCCCGATCCGCCGGTGACGAACAGATTGTCGGGATCGGCGGCACCATCCGCGATCGCCGCGTCCACCGCCGCCATCAGGTCGCCGTAATCGTCGCCGGGATAGGCGTTCTGGATGAGGTTGGCGAACTGCTCGCCGTAGGAGGTCGATCCGCGCGGGTTGACGTAGAGCACGGCATAGCCCGCCGCGGCATAGAGCTGGTCGTCGGTCGAGAAGCTCGGGCCATAGGCCGAATAGGGGCCGCCGTGGATCTCCAGGATCAGCGGATGGCGGCGGCCGGCCGGCGCATCCGGCGGGGTGACGAGCCACGCGTCGATCGCCCGCCCGTCCGCCGCCGTCACCGCTAGCTTGCGGACCGGACCCAGCACCTTGGGCGCCAGCAGCGCCTCGTTGAGCGTCGTCAGCCGGCGCGGCGGCTGGCCGGCGCGGACGATCGAGACGTCGGCGGGGCGCAGCGCGGTGCCGCCGGTGAAGGCGACCGTCCCGTCCCGCGCCATCGTGAACGACCCGCCGGCATAGGGCCGGTCGAGATCGGACTGGACCAACGCGTCCGTCACCGGCCGCACCGCTCCGTCCAGGCCGATCCGCGCGACCTTCACCGCCGCGCGATCCTCATACTGCACCGCCACCGATCGCCCGTCCGCCGCCCACACCGGGTTGCTGACGCTGCGATCGAGGCTGCCCGTCAGCAGCCGCGGCGCACCGCCCGTGGCGGGCATCACGTAGAGGCCGCCGTTCTGGTAGCCGAGATTGCGATCGTCATAGCCGGTGAAGGCGATCTGGCGGCCGTCGGGCGAGAAGACGGGCGACCGGTCCGGCCCGCGCCGGTCGGTCAGAGCGCGCATCGTCGCGGCGGCGACGTCGACGGCGAACACTTCGCTGTCCTGCGGCTCGCGCTCCCAATCGGGGCGGCGGTTGCTGGAGATCAGGATCGTGCGGCCGTCCGGGCTCCAGGAGAGCGGCCCGGTATCGTTATGCTCGCCGAAGGTGAGCTGGCGCGGGGCGCCGCCGTCCGCCGGCACGACGAACAGATGATCGAAGGCGGCCTTCAGATAGCCCTGCCCGTCGCGCCGGTAGGTGACGGCGGAGATCACCTGCAAGGGATCGGCCCATTTCGCCCCCTCGGGCTTGGGCGGCGCCTGCCCCAGCTTCGGCGCCTCGCCGGCCACCGGCAGCAGATAGGCGATCTGCCGCCCGTCCGGCGACCAGGCGATGGCGGAGGGGGCGGTGGGCAAGGTGGTGATCCGCGCCGTTTCGCCGCCGTCCATCCAGCGGACGTAGAGCTGCGCCGGGCCGCCCTCGGCCGCGGCGACATAGGCGAGGCGGCGCCCGTCCGGCGACCAGCGCGGCTGGCTGTTGGCACTGCCCGTCGCCACCAATGGCGTCTGCGCGCCCGTCTTGGCATCGACCAGCCAGATCGTCGTGCGCGCGCGATCGGCCATGATGTCGTTCGAGCGGCGGACATAGGCGATGCGGCTGCCGTCCGGGCTGATCTGCGGATCGGCCGCCGTCTCCAGCGCGAACAGATCGATCGGTTCGAGGTGGCGGGCCGGCCCGGCGGGTGCGGCGGCGATCGCCATGGGGGCAGCGGTAGCGGCGAGCGCCGCCAGCATCAGGCACCGGATCGTCATCGCCATCTCAGGTGAGCGGCATCAGCATCGAGGTCCACGGCCACGGGTACCAGACGTAGAGCGCCAGCGCGACGTAGAGCAGGATCGGGATCAGGAAGGCGATCGTCGCGGCCTTCATGGGGGATATGCGCACGGGACGATTGTCCTTGTTCGATTCGGTCGGCGCGATAGCAACGCGCGAAACCGCTCAGGGTCAATCCCCGGCGGCGGCGTTCAGCGACCGGCAAGCGGCGGCGGGGCAGGGGATGCGTCTGGATGCTGGCATCGGCGGCGCGGCTGGTGCATGGGGCGGCGGATCGATCATGGAGCGTGGGACGAGGATGGGACGGTATTGGAAGGCCATTGGCCTGATCGCGGCGGCGACCGTGCAGGCGGCGGTGGCGCAGGCCCCGGCCACGCCGGCGACGGCCCCGGCGCCCGCTGCCGATCCCGACAATCTGCTGAACCTCGACCTGTCGACCGGCGGGCGCGTGACGATCGAGCTCAGGCCCGACAAGGCGCCGCTCTCGGTCGAGCGGATCAAATTGCTCACGCGGCGCGGCTTCTACGACGGGCTGACCTTCCACCGCGTGATCGAAGGCTTCATGGCGCAGACTGGCGATCCCAAGGGCGACGGCACCGGCGGCTCGGAATTGCCGGACCTGAAGGCCGAGTTCAACGATCTGCCCCACGTCCGCGGCGTGATGTCGATGGCGCGCGCGCAATCGCCGGACAGCGCCAACAGTCAGTTCTTCATCGTCACCTCGCCCACGCTGGCGCTCGACAAGAATTATACCGCGATCGGCCGGGTGACGACGGGCATGGCCTATGTCGATGCGATCGAGCAGGGCGAGCCGCCGGCCAACCCCTCGCGCATCGTCCACGCCAGCCTCGGCGTCCAGCCGCCGTTCGTGCCGCCCGCCGCCACCGCGGCCCCGGCGACGCCGTCTGCGGTGCTGAAGGGCCTGCCGACGATCGGCGCGCCCGCCGCCGGGGCCGCCACCCGCCGCTGAGCCGATGCGCGTCGATCTGTTCGATTTCGATCTGCCCGAGGCGCGGATCGCGCTTCGCCCCGCGCAGCCGCGCGATGCGGCGCGGATGCTGGTGCTGGCCGGCGGCGAGACGATCGATGCCGGCGTCGCCGATCTGCCGCGCTTCCTGAAGGCCGGCGACATGCTGGTGTTCAACGACACGCGCGTGATCCCGGCGCAGCTCGACGGGCGGCGCGGCGAGGCGCGGATCGGCGTCACGCTCCACAAGCGCGCAGGCCCGCGCGAATGGCACGCCTTCGCCCGCAACGCGCGCCGGCTGCGGGCGGGGGACGTGATCGAGTTCGGCGCGGGCGTCTCCGCCACGGTGTGCGACAAGGCCGGGGACGGATCGGTGCGGCTCGCCTTCGCCGGCGACGAGCCGGTCGAGCTGCTGCTGGAACGGGCCGGGCGGATGCCGCTGCCCCCCTATATCGCCGCGCGCCGCACGCCTGACGCGGCGGATGCGGCGGACTATCAGACGATCTTCGCCGCCGAACCGGGCGCCGTCGCCGCCCCCACCGCCTCGCTGCATTTCACCGATCGGCTGCTGGCGGCGGTGGATGCGGCCGGCATCGCCCGCACGACGCTGACGCTCCACGTCGGCGCGGGCACGTTCCTGCCGGTGAAGGCGGACGACACCGACGACCATCGCATGCACGCCGAATGGGGCCGGATCGACGCGGCCACCGCCTGCCGCCTCAACGCCGTTCGCGCCGCCGGCGGCCGCATCATCGCCGTCGGCACCACCGCGCTGCGCCTGATCGAGAGCGCCGCCGATGCGGACGGCACCATCCACCCGTTTGAGGGCGATACCGCCATCTTCATCACCCCCGGCTACCGCTTCCGCGGCGTGGACGGGCTGATGACCAACTTCCACCTGCCGCGATCGACGTTGTTCATGCTGGTCTCGGCGCTGATGGGGCGGGAGCGGATGCAGGCGGCCTATGCGCATGCCATCGCCGGCGGATATCGCTTCTATTCCTACGGGGACGCATCGCTGCTGCTGCCCTGACGCCGTTGCCAGCGCCGGCCCGACCTGCCAATCCTGCGACAGAACAGCGGGATAGGAACTGGACAGATGCCCCTCGTCAGCCGGCTCGGCGAACAGTCGCTCAATTCCACGATCGGGGAGGATCAGCCCGGACGCGGCGTGTGGCTGATCCCCGATAGCGACGGCAATCTGTTCGGGCTCGTCGAGGAATATCGCGCCGCGGAATTCCGCGTCTCCGCCTTCTTCCTGCGCGGTGACGAGGGCGCAGTGACGCCGCGCTACGAGATCGGCGCGGATACGGCGCTGTCGATCACGCCCTACGATCAGGACGCCTTCCTGATCTATCCCGCCGACGGCGATTTCGAGACCTATCGTCCGATCACCTTGTTCTCGGAGACGCCCCCGTCCGTCTACGAAGGCGACCTCGCCGATTTCCCGCCCGCCTATCTGTTCGACGACGGCGCCTTCCTCCGCCTCGGCGAGCCCGCCGGCCGGGAAACCACCGCCAGCTTCGACGGCAACAGCGTCCGCGTCTACGAGGCGCCGGACGGCGACGGCACCGGCATCTTCGTCGACGTGCGCGACGGGGCGGGCAATCGCCTCGGCGGCGTCGTCCGTGTCAACGACGATATCGGGGGCAACCAGACCGGCGGCATCGTCGGCGGGCTGGCCGAGGCGTTCAGCGTCGCCTGGACGCAGGCCGCCTATGACGGCGCCAATAGCGAGACCTATCGCGCCAAGACGTTCGACCTGTCGAGCAACATCGGCCTTGCCCTATCGCGCGGTGCCGCCAGCGATACGTTCGCCGGCGACGCGGGCGATTATGTGACCGACATCTTCCTGCTGGATACCGCCGCCGGGGATCGCGGCCGCCTGCGCGTCGTCGATTTCGGTGCGAACGACATCTTCGTCACCACCACGCAGATCGCGGACGCGAATGGCGACGGCATCATCACCTTCGGCCGCGATCGGCGGCTGGCGCTGGCCGACGAGACGGGGACGACAATCGCCTCGGTCGCCTTCTCCGGCGGGGTACGGGCGCTGGAATATGACGGCGCGGTCGAGGGATCGGACGGGCGGACCTATTACGTCTACAGCCGCGTCGGCTCCGAGGCGGACGATCATTATCTCATCGCCTGAGCGACTTGGCTGAACGATCGCCGACCGCGTCGTTCAGGAACCGGCGGGCGTCCCCGGCGTAATCCCGCTCCGTCGTTCGAGACGAAGCGAGGAGAATGTGATGAAGCGCATGCCGATCCTGACCGGTGCGGTCGCCACGCTGATGCTGTTCGGGGCCACCGCGCAGGCCGCCCCGCCATCGCCCGCCGAACGCCGCGCCGCCGCCGAACGCGCCGAACAGCGCCGCGACGAGCGCCACCGCGAGATCGTCTCCCGCAACTCCCAGGCGCGGGAGCGCGAGAACCACCGCGACGGCACCTATCGTGCCGCCTACGAACGCCGCCGCGCCGCCGAACGCGCTGAGGAGCGGCGGCGCGAGCGGCACCGTGAGATCGTCTCGCGCAATTCCAACGAGCGCGAGCGGCAGAACCATCGCGACGGCACCTATCGCCGCGCCTGGCAGGATCGCCGTTCGTAACCCACGCCACTGGCTGACAGTGCGGCGGGCGGGGTGATAAGGCGGGGGCGATGCAGAGCGCACCGTCCCCCGCCGAACTCCATGCCGATGTCGCAGCGCGGCTTGCCGCTACGCCCGGCGTGCAGAAGCTGCCGTCGCCGAAGCTTACTTTGTTCGTCTGGCGCGGCTTCCTGCCGGCCGATCTCTGCGCGTCCTTGCTGCCGCGGATCGATGCGGTCCGCCGCCCGTCCACCCTTGCCGACGCCAATGGCGACGCGCTGTTCCGCACCAGCGAGACGGGTGACCTGCCCGGCGACGATCCGCTGACGCAGGCGGTGGAGACGCGCCTTCACGAGGCGCTGGCGATCGATCCCGACTTTGGGGAGCGGTTGCAGGGCCAGCGTTATGCGGTGGGGCAGGAGTTCAAGGCCCATACCGATTATTTCGAGCCGCAGAACCCGGATT
Source organism: Edaphosphingomonas fennica (assembly GCA_036946415.1). Lineage (GTDB taxonomy): Bacteria > Pseudomonadota > Alphaproteobacteria > Sphingomonadales > Sphingomonadaceae > Sphingomonas_Q > Sphingomonas_Q fennica_A. The sequence continues at coordinate 84,961 of JAQIJD010000003.1, forward strand.
ACCTGCGGCACTGCGGCCGCGCGGGCAATCGCACCTGGACGGCGATGATCTATCTGAACGTGCCGGAGGCGGGCGGGGCGACGCGGTTCAAGGCGGTCGACAAGACGATCCAGCCGGAGACGGGCAAGCTGGTCGTCTGGTCCAATCGGCGCGCCGACGGCAGCCTCAATCCCGCCTCGATCCACCATGGCATGAAGGTGCGCGCCGGCACCAAATATGTGCTCACCAAATGGTATCGGGAACGGTCGTGGCGTTAGCGAGTGATCCACTAACGTGGATGCTGCACCGGCCCTGATCCAGCGTCGCTGGATCAGGCTACAGGCGTCAGGCGGTCGCCTCGGCGGGGCCGTGGTGGCCGCGGAACAGGCGGCCGCGCTCGGCGATCAGCACCATCCCGAGCGTGGCGATGCCGACGATCAGGAAGCCCTGCATCACCGGCAGCGTCGTGCCGTCGAACGCCTGGCCGATCATCATCCCGATCAGCGCGCCGCCGACGGTGGAGATGAAGCCCTGCACCGACGAGGCGGTGCCCGCCACCGCGCCCACCGGCTCCATCGCCATCGAATTGAAGTTGGAGCCGATCAGCGCGAAGCAGCCGAACTGGATCGCCTGCAACACCGCGAACGACCACAATTCCTCGCGCCCCGAAGCGGACAGGGCGACATGCGCGGCGGCGGTGACGATGAAGCCGATCAGCGCCGTATGGCTCACCCGCCGGACGCCCAATTGTTCGACGATCCGTGAATTGAGGAAGGCGGCGACGCCCATCACGCTGGCCGCGGCGGCGAAGACGATCGTCATCACCTCAAGCCGGTCGAAGACTTCGGAAAAGATCTGCTCGATCGAGCTGATGTAGCCGAGCAGCGATCCGAACAGCAGCATGCCCCCGAAGGTGTAGAACAGCGAGGTGCGGTTGCCGAGGATCAGGCCCGCGGCCCGCTTCAGCTCCGCCAGCGAGATTTCGCGCGCATATTCGGGATGCAGCGTCTCGTTCAGGCGCAGCGAAGCCCAGATGGCGATCGCCGCCCCGAACAGGCCGAGCACGAAGAAGATCGCGCGCCACGGTGCGACGAGCATGATGATCTGCCCCAGCGACGGCGCGAGGATCGGCACGGCGAGGAAGACGATGAACGACAGCGACATCACCCGCGCCATCTGCCGCCCCGAATAGCAGTCGCGCACGATCGAGACGGACAGCACGCGCGAGGCGGCGGCGGCCACGCCTTGCAGGAAGCGTGCGGCCAGCATCACCGGGAAGGAGCCGGCGAGCCCCGCCGCGACGCTCAGCACCGCGAACAGCCCCATCGATCCGACGAGGATGGGCTTGCGGCCATAGCGATCGGCGAGCGGGCCGTAGACGAGCTGCGCCACGCCGAAGCCCAGCATGTAGGTGGTGATGATCCACTGCCGGTCGTTGCCGTTGGTGACGCCCAGCGACTCGCCGATCGCGGGCAGCGCCACCAGCATGGAATCGATCCCGAAGGCGTTGACCGCCATCAGCCCCGCGATCAGCGCCACGAATTCGTGGAAGCCGATGCCGGGATCGGGCGCGGCGCGGCTCCGCTCGGGCGAGTGGGTCATTGCTTGAACTCTCGTTGCGCGTGTCGCCGCCCAGATAGGGCCCATGCTGCATTGCAGCAACCCCGACGGCGGCGAACCGCGATCCCGCTACGCCATGGCCGGCCGGTTGACAATGTCCGGACTAGCCGCGCGGTCCCCAATGCAGGAAGGGGGCGCCCGGTCGCCCGGACGCCCCCTCCAGATGGGCCGATCGGCGAAGCGATCAGGCGGAATAATACATGTCGTATTCGACCGGGCTGGGCGTCATTTCCCAGCGATAGACGTCCGCCCACTTCAGCTCGATATAGGCGTCGATCTGGTCGTCGGTGAACACGCCGCCCTTGGTGAGGAAGGTGCGGTCCGCCTCCAGGCTCTCCAGCGCCTCGCGCAGCGATGCGCAGACCGTCGGGATCTCCTTCAGCTCCTCCGGCGGCAGGTCGTAGAGGTTCTTGTCCATCGCCTCGCCGGGGTGGATCTTGTTCTCGATCCCGTCCAGGCCCGCCATCAGCAGCGCCGCATAGCAGAGGTAGGGATTGGCCATCGCATCGGGGAAGCGCAGCTCGACGCGCTTCGCCTTGGCACCCGAACCGTAGGGAATGCGGCACGAGGCCGAACGGTTGCGCGCCGAATAGGCCAGCAGCACCGGCGCCTCATAGCCCGGCACCAGCCGCTTGTAGCTGTTGGTGGTCGGGTTGGTGAAGGCGTTCAGCGCCTTGGCATGCTTGATGACGCCGCCGATGAAATACAGGCACATGTCGCTGAGGCCGGCATAGCCGTTGCCCGCGAACAGCGGGTTGCTGCCGTTCCAGATCGAGAAGTGCGTGTGCATCCCCGAGCCGTTGTCTTCCTTGATCGGCTTCGGCATGAACGTCGCCGTCTTGCCATAGGCATGCGCCACCTGATGCACGACATACTTATAGATCTGCATCCGGTCGGCGGTGGTGACGAGCGTGCCGAACGTCAAGCCCAGTTCGTGCTGTGCGGCCGCCACCTCGTGGTGGTGCTTGTCGCACGGCAGGCCCATCTCGAGCATGGTCGTCACCATCTCGCCGCGGATGTCGACGGCGCTGTCGACGGGGGCGACGGGGAAGTAGCCGCCCTTGGCGCGCGGCCGGTGGGCCATGTTGCCGCCTTCATATTCGCGGCCCGAATTGCCCGGCAGCTCGATATCGTCGATCTTGTAATAGCTCGTCGAATAGCTGTTCTCGAAGCGGACGTCGTCGAACATGAAGAATTCGGCCTCGGGGCCGACGTAGACGGTATCGCCGATGCCCGTCGTCTTCAGATAGGCCTCGGCGCGCTTGGCGCAGGAGCGGGGATCGCGCGCATACAGCTCGCCGGTCGAAGGCTCGACGATGTCGCAGACCAGGATCAGCATCGGCGTCGCCGAGAAGGGATCGATCCACACCGCGTCCAGATCCGGCTTCAGGACCATGTCGCTCTCGTTGATCGCCTTCCAGCCCTCGATCGAGGAGCCGTCGAACATCAGGCCGTCGGTCAGCTCGTCCTCGCCGATCACCGAGGAGACCATGGTCAGGTGCTGCCACTTGCCCTTGGGATCGGTGAAGCGGAGATCGACCCATTCGATCTCCTTGTCCTTGATCATCTTCAGTACGTCGGAAGCCTTGTTGGCCATTGCTCGCCCTTCCCCAGAAAAGATGTTGTGCCGGCGCCCCGCGCCGTCAGATCGCGTCGCTGTCCCGTTCGCCGGTGCGGATGCGGACGGCACCTTCCACCGGCAGGACGAAGATCTTGCCGTCGCCGATGCGGCCGGTCTGCGCGGCGTTCATGATCGCTTCCACCGCGCGATCGGCCAGCGCATCGTCCACCACCACCTCCAGCTTCACCTTGGGCAGGAAGTCGACGATATATTCGGCGCCGCGATAGAGTTCGGTATGGCCCTTCTGCCGGCCGAAGCCCTTGGCCTCGATCACGGTGATGCCGGATACGCCCACCTCGTGCAGCGCCTCCTTCACCTCGTCCAGCTTGAAGGGTTTGATGATCGCTTCGATCTTCTTCATCTATCCGCTACTCCCCGCGCGACCCCACCAATAAGCGGCCTCGCCGCATCCGCGCAAGGATCGCTCCCGAAAGGACATGGGGATTGTCGCAAAATGACGCGCCAACGGGCAGAAACGACGCTAACTGCCTCATGATCGGGCAGGGACGGGCGGATTGGCTGGCACCCGCCTCGCTGAAGGATGCAACGCAGGTGCAGCATCGAATCGCCGCCCTCTGCGAGACCGCCGACCGCATCGGCGGAGTCGCGACGATCGCCGGCGCCGACGTGTCGATGAAGTGGCGCGACCAGAAGGGTCCGGTCCACGCCGCCATCGCCCCCTTCGGCTGGCCCGATGCCGCGCTGCGGCCGGCGGCGGTCGCAACCGTGCTGCCGCGCTTTCCCTACGTGCCCGGCTATCTCGGCTTTCGCGAGGCGCCGGCGCTGGTCGCGGCCTGGGCGCGGATCGAAGGGCCGCGCCCCGATCTGCTGGTGGTGGACGGGCAGGGGCGGGCGCACCCCCGCCGCTGCGGCGTCGCCACCCATATCGGCGTGCTGCTCGACGTGGCTACGATCGGCATCGCCAAGAGCCTGCTGTGCGGCACCGTCGAGGGGGAGGTCGGCCCGGAGCCCGGCGATCGCGCGCCGGTGGTCGATCGCGGCGAGGTGGTGGCGCTGGCGCTGCGCACCTCGGCGCGGGGGCAGCCGGTGTTCGTCAGCACCGGCCATCGCGTCTCGCTGGAGACGGCGGCCGAGTGGGTGATGGCGCTCTCGGGCGGTCGCCGCCACGCCTTGCCGATCCGCCTCGCCCACGATGCCGCCAATGCGGCGCGGCGGGCGGCGGAGGTTCAGGCGTAGGGCGGGGCGGTGTAACCGGCGGGGCTGAGGGTGAAGATCTCGCAGCCCGTCTCGGTTATGCCGATCGAATGTTCGAACTGGGCGGAGAGCGAACGGTCCCGCGTCACCGCCGTCCAGCCGTCGTCCAGCACCTTCACGTCGGCGCGGCCGATATTGATCATCGGTTCGATCGTGAAGAACATGCCCGGCCGCAGCTCCGGCCCCGTGCCCGGCTTGCCGGCATGGACCACCTCGGGCGCGTCATGGAACAGGCGGCCGACGCCATGGCCGCAGAAATCGCGCACGATGCCGTAGCGGTGCTTCTCCGCCAGCGTCTGGATGGCGTGGCTGATGTCCCCCAGACGGTTGCCGGGGCGCGCCTGCTCGATGCCGCGCATCAGGCATTCGTAGGTGACTTCGACAAGCCGCCGCGCCTTCACGCTCACGTCGCCGACCAGATACATGCGGCTGCTGTCGCCATGCCAGCCGTCGAGCAGCGGCGTCACGTCGACGTTGATGATATCGCCGTCCTTCAGCGTCCGTTCGGACGGGATGCCGTGGCAGACGACGTGATTGATGCTGATGCAGCTGCTGTGCGTATAGCCGCGGTAGCCGAGCGTGGCGGGCACCGCGCCGGCGCCGAGCATGTGATCGCGGATGATCCGGTCGAGCGTGTCGGTCCGCACGCCGGGCACGACGTGGGGGGCGAGCGCGTCGAGGATCCCCGCGGCCAGCCGCCCGGCCTTGCGCATCCCGGCGAAGCCGTCCTCGCCATGCAGCTTGATCGCGCCGTTGCGGACGACGGTCTCGTCGCCGGTGATCGTCTGATAGTCGGTCATCGCCCCCATATAGCGGCGAAGGCGCGGCTTTGCGAGCCGGCCGCGCACAGGCTATGCCGCCGGGCATGACCGATCCCGCCCGCATCTGGACCGCCGCCCTCCTCGTCATCGGCGACGAGATCTTGTCCGGCCGCACGCAGGACCGGAACATCGCCCAGCTCGCCAAATGGCTCAACATCCAGGGGATAAGGCTGGCCGAAGTGCGGGTGATGGCGGACGACATGGCCGCGATCGGCGCGGCGGTCACCGCCTTGTCCGGGGCGAACGACTATCTGTTCACCACCGGCGGCATCGGCCCGACGCACGACGACATCACCGTGGACGCCATCGCCGCAGCGCTCGGCCGTCCCGTCGTCCTCCACCCCCGCGCCGTCGCGATCCTCGAGGAGCATTACAAGGCGCGCGACCTGCCGCTGACCGACGCCCGCCTGCGCATGGCGCGCGTGCCGGAGGGATCGGAGCTGATCGAGAACCCGATGTCCGGCGCGCCCGGCATCCGCTGCGGCAACATCCTGATCCTGGCCGGCGTCCCCCACATCGCGGCGATGATGCTGGAAGGGCTGGCCGGCACGCTGGAAGGCGGCCGCCCGATCCTTTCCGCCACGATCGGCTGCTGGGTGGCGGAAAGTGACGTGGCGGATCTGCTGCGCTTGACCGAGAAGGCGCACGACGGCTGCCAGATCGGCAGCTACCCCTTCTTCCGCGAGGGGCGGACCGGCGCCAATTTCGTCGTGCGATCGACCGAGCAGGGGGCGCTCGCGGCGTGCGTCGCCGATCTGGTGCAGGCGCTGGCGGCGGCGGGCTATGCCCCGGTCGCGGACGGCATCTGACGCAGGCGCGTCAGAACTCCCGGATCACCCGCAGACCTCCCACCGGCCGGGCGCGCGCGCCGCGCTGATTGTCCACGCCGGCGCCTGCCTGCACCTTCCAGTGATCGGTCAGCGCGCGATGGATCTGCGGCATCAGCAGCAGGCCGCCGTCCGGCCCGGTCTTCCAGTTGATCTCGAGCCCCAGCACCGTCCGGTTTGACAGGTCGTAGAAGGTCGAATGGTTGACGAGCAGGCCGGCGAACTCCTCCGACTGGCCGAGCCGCACGTCGCCCACGCCCACCATCGTCATCGTCGACCAGCGCGGGCTGTGGCGGCGGCCGATCAGGTAGAGGAGCGCGTTGGAGACGCTGCCGTCATGCCGGTCGTACAGCCCCAGATATTGAAAGCCGTGGACGATCCGGCCGCCGTCGAGCGTGCCGAACGTGCCCTGCACCCCCACCTTCAGCTCCGCCAGATAGCGATTCTCGAACGGCAGCTCGAACTCGATCGCCAGATTGTCGGCGACGGCATATTCGATCTCGGGCGCCCATTCGAGGACGCGTTCCTGCCCGGACAGCGGCGTGGTGGCGAGCACGTTGGTCTCCAGTTCGCCCTGTCGCGCGCCGAGGCCGCGGACCATGTCGAACACCAGAGGCTCGGCGATCTGCGGCACGGCGGGCTGCGCGGCGGCAGGCGCGAGGGACAGCACGGCCAGAAGGGCGGGCACGAGAAGGCGCATGGGGGTCGGGTTCCGGAACGGCGGGCGGGCGAGCCAGCGCCCGTCCCCAATTCCGCCACGGCTGGCAAGCGGCGCCCACCCGCCGGCAACGATCTGAAAAGAAAGCGCCAATATGGTCCCGCTTGGCCGATCGTCCGGCCGTATCGGCCCTAGTCTCGCAGGCGTGGCAAAGGGGGCGACGGCGATGGACAGGACGTTCGAGGAGATTGAGGCTTTCGTCAGGGACAGGACCGGGGAACGGACGGAGCGCGCGGTGGAGGGGCCGGCGGTACTCGGCCAATATGTCGTCTGGCGAGTCTGGACGTTCGACGGGCAGCAATATCACGCCCATTATGTCGTCGCCGAGGAGGGCGTCGCCGCGCTCCTGCTGTTCCAGGATTTCCAGCCGTTCGCCAACTGGCTGATGCGCGCCTTCAACGTCCGCGACGCGCACGGCCGCCGGCTGGACTGGCTGCGCGCCGGCGTGGCGGCGACGATCACGCTGGTGCTGCTGGCGCTGGTCGTCTGGGCGGTGCTGACGCGGCAGGCCGCCAATCTCGACTTCAAATGGCTGGCGGCGGCCCTTGCCACCACCTCGCTCGGCTATCTGCTGGGCGGGTGGGTGCGCGTGCCCCGGCGATAGGCGGTCAGCCCTGCCGTTCGCCGTCGAGGAAGGCGGCGACCTCGGCCAGATCGACATCCTTGGCCAGATAGGTCCGGCCGATGCCGTGGGCGAGGAGGAAGGGCAGGCGGCCGCCCTCCATCTTCTTGTCGTGCGCCATATGCGCCACCAGCGCCGCGCCGTCGCCCGTCACCCCCGCTGCCGCCAGCGTCGCGGGCAGGCCGACCGCCTCGAGATGCCCCGTCACGCGCGCCGCATCCTCCGCCGGGCAGAGGCCGCGCGCGGCCGAGAAGCGGAAGGCGAGCGCCATGCCGCACGCCACCGCCTCGCCATGGATCAGCCGGTCGGAGAAGCCGGTGTCCGCCTCCAGCGCATGGCCGAAGGTGTGGCCGAGGTTGAGGAGCGCGCGCGTGCCGCTCGTCTCGCGCTCGTCTGCCGCCACTACCCGTGCCTTGGCGGCGACCGAGGTGGCGATGGCGTGGGTGCGCGCCGCGGGATCGCCCGCCAGCAGGGCGGGGCCGTTCGCCTCGCACCAGCCGAAGAATTCGGGATCGTCGATCAGCCCGTATTTGACCACCTCGGCATAGCCGGCGCGCACCTCCCGCGCCGGCAGGCTGTCGAGCACGGTCGGGTCGATCAGCACCAGCCCCGGCTGGTGGAAGGCGCCGACGAGGTTCTTGCCCGCGGCCGTATTGATCGCGGTCTTGCCGCCGACCGAACTGTCGACCTGCGCCAGCAGCGTCGTCGGCACCTGCACGAAGCGGCAGCCGCGCTTCAGGATCGCCGCCGCGAAGCCGACCAGATCGCCGATCACCCCGCCGCCCAGCGCCACGATATGGTCGCTGCGCTCGACCCCGAGATCGAGCAGCCGGTCGACGAGGGCGGACAGGCCCGCCCAGCTCTTGGCGCCTTCGCCCGGCGCCAGCACGATCGGCTCGGCCGCGACGATCCCCAGCCCGGCGACGAAGCGCGGCAGCACCGCTTCGGCGACATGTTCGTCCGTCACCACCACGATCCGACCGCGCCGGGCGAGGAAGCCGAGATGGTCCTCCGCGCGGTCGATCAGCCCGTCCTCGATCAGGATCGGATAGGTGCGGTCGCCGAGGCCGACGGTGAGGCGCGTCATCTGGGCAGTTTCCTGACGATCTGGTCCACCGTCGCCTCGTGCGGCAGCGGCTTGGAGTGGATGTGGATGGGGGCGAGCGCGTAGATCGGGTTGCGGACGGCGGCCAGTTCGCGCAGCACCTGCGCCGGATCGCGATCGCGCAGCAGCGGCCGCGTCCCGTCGCGCCGGCCGACGCGATCGACCAGCACCTCGATGTCGGCGTTCAGCCATACGGCGGTGGCGCGTTCGAGGATCAGCGCGCGCGTCGCATCGTTGATGAAGGCGCCGCCGCCTGTCGCGATCACGCGCGGCCGCCCCTCGATCAGTCGGGCGACGACGCGGCGCTCGCCGTCGCGGAACTGCGCCTCGCCGTAGCGATCGAAGATCTCGGCGATGGTGCAGCCGGCGGCGCGCTCGATCTCGCTGTCGGCGTCGACGAACGGCATCCTGAGGCGCGCCGCCAGCCGCCGGCCGACCGTGGACTTGCCCGATCCCATCAGCCCGACGAGCACGATCGACCGCGGCGTGGCCGGGGGCGGCGCCGTGGCCGGTTCGGGGGAGGGGCTGTGCGACATGGCGGGCGGGGCTATACACAGGGCGGCCGGGTGCGGCAAAAGCCGCCGTCACCACCCGCCTTACCGGAGTTTCCCGCTTATGCCGCGCGCCGCCCTCATCGCCCTCATCGTCATCGGGGTGATCCTCGCAGGGCTGATCGCGCTCGGCACCATGCGGCATGAGGAGCCGGTGACGCGGATCGAACAGCCCATGGCGCCGCAGCAGCCCGCCGCCGATGCCGCGGCGCGCTGAGCACACGGCGGCGCTGGCGATCGGGGCGGCGCTGCTCGCAGCGGGTGTCGCGGTCGCGCAGCAGGCGCCCGAATCGATCCTGCCGCCCGGCTTCGGCACCGCACCGCTGCCGCCGCCGGTCGCCACGCCGGCGCCACCCCCGGCCGGCACGCCTGCGGCACCGGCGCCCGCCCCCGGCGCGCCCGCCGCCACGCCGGCCCCGGCGCCGGCCGCACCCGCCGATCCGATCGGCCAGATCGTGGCGGGGCTGGGCGGCGAGGAGACGGTGACCGACCTGCCCGTCGCCGAACCCGCCGCGGCCCTGCCCGAATTGCCCGAGGGCGCGCGCCGCCCGCTGTCCCCGGCGGGTGCCATCGCCGGCTATGGGGAGGCCGCATGGGGCGAGGCGGACGGCCGCTATCTGTCGACGCTGATGACGCGCCTGTCCGCACCCGTCGCCTCGCGCTGGATGCAGATCGCGCTGCGCCGCGCGCTGCTGACCCGCGTCTCCACCCCGCGCGGCATCGCCGCGGGGGACTGGATCGCCACCCGTGCCGCGCTGCTGCTGAAGTTGGGCGAGGCGGATGCGGCGCGGATGCTGGTGCAGGCGGTGGACGTCGATCGCTTCACCCCGCGCCTGCGCCGCGTGGCGGTGGCGAGCGCGCTGGCGTCGGCCGATCCCGCCGCCCTCTGCCCGCTGCCCGATGGGGCGGAACAGGTCAGCGGCCAGCCGATGTGGCCGCTGGTCCGCGCGATGTGCGCCGCGCTTTCGGGCGAACCCGCCGATGCCGCGATCTTCGCCCGCGGCGATCAGTTGGGCCTCCGCCCGATCGACGAGCAGGTGGCCGAGAAGGTCGTCGGCGCCGGCCCCGCCAGCCGGCGCGCGATCGTGCTCGACTGGACCCTGGTCGATACGCTCACCGACTGGCGCTTCGGCCTGGCGACCGCGCTCGGCGCGCCGATCCCGATCGAGCTGCTGGCGAACGGCCCCGCCCGCTACCGCTCCTTCGCCGCGCGCGCGCCGATGCTGCCGCTCGATCGGCGGGTGGCGATGGCGGAGACGGCGGCGGCGCTGGGCGTCTTCTCCAGCGCCGATCTGGTCGATCTCTATGGCCAGATGCTGGAGGGGGCGGGCGATTACGATCGCGACAGCCCCGCCGGCCGCCTGCGCACGGCCTATGTGGGGGATGACGAGGACGACCGGCTGGGCGCGCTGCGCGCCATCTGGCAGGCGGCCGAGACGCCGCGCGCGCGGATCGCGGCGGAAGTGCTGACGGCGCGGGCGGCGGCGCGGATCGTGCCCGGCGGGGCGGCGGGGGACGAGGATGTCGCCCCGCTCGTCGCCGCGATGTTCGCGGCCGGACTGGACGGGCAGGCGGCGCGCTGGGCGCGGCTGGCGGCCGATGCCGGGGGAGACGGCGGGCAGCGGGCGTGGGCGATGCTCGCCGCCGGCGCACCGACCCCGGTGATGGCGGTGGACGAAGCGCGGCTCACCGCTTTCGCCGGGGCCGCCGGATCGAACGAGGCCGGCGCCCAGCGCACGCGCCTGCTGCTCGCCGCGCTCGCCGGTCTCGGCCGCCTGCCGCCCAACCTCGCCGGCCAGGCCGCGACGCTGGGGCTGGTCGATGCCGCCGATACGCCGTGGACGCGCGCGATCGACCGGGCGGCGGCGCGCAACGAGCCGGCGACGGTGCTGCTGCTCACCGCCACGGCGATGCAGGCGCGCGGCTGGCAGGGGGTGCCCGCCGCCAACCTCCGCCGGGCGCTGCTGGCGCTCCGCCGCGTCGGGCTGGACGGCGAGGCGCGGATGCTGGCGGCGGAGGCGATGGCCAGGGCATGAGCGACGCGGGCCGGATCGACCGCTTCCTCGAGATGATGGCCGCCGAGGCCGGCGCCGCGCGCAACACGCTGATCGCCTATCGCACCGATCTGGCGGCGGCCTCCGCAACGCTCGGCGGAGACCTCGCCGGCGCCGATGCCGCCGCCATCGCCCGGCTGGCGGAAAGCTGGACGCCGCTCGCCCGCGCCACCGTCTCGCGCAAGGCGTCCGCCTGCCGCCGCTTCTTCGGCTTCCTCGCCGAGGAGGGGCTGCGCGCCGACGATCCCTCCGCCGCTCTGCCGCGCCCCGGCGCGGCGCGCGGCCTGCCGCGGGTGCTGGCTCATGGCGACGTCGATCGCCTGTTCGCCGCGATCGAGGAACGGCGCGCCGCGGCCGAGACGCCGCAGACGCTGCGGCTCGCCGCGCTGATCGAACTGCTCTACGGATCGGGCCTGCGCGCGACCGAACTCGTGTCCCTCCCGCGCGCCGCCTTCCGCCGTGCCCAGCCCTATCTGATTCTGACGGGCAAGGGCGGGCGCGAGCGGCTGGTGCCCGTCTCAACCCGCGCCAACGCCGCGGTGGCGGCGTGGATCGTGCATGTGGCGGACGATCAGCCGTGGCTTTTCCCCTCCGGCAAGGGCCACCTCAGCCGGGTGCGCCTGTTCCAGCTGGTCCGCGCGCTGGCCGCCGATGCCGGCATCCCGCCCGAGCGCGTCTCTCCCCACGTCCTCCGCCACGCCTTCGCCACCCATCTGCTGGAGGGCGGGGCGGACCTGCGTGCCTTGCAGACGATGCTCGGCCATGCCGACATCGCCACCACCGAAATCTACACGCATGTCGACAGCCGCCGGCTGGTCGATCTGGTCAACCAGCGCCATCCGCTCGCCCGCCCGCCCGTCACTCGCGTTGACGGGGCGGCGGGCATCGCCTAGCCGCCGCTCCATGGTCGCCTTCCTCGATTTCGAACGCCCCATCGCCGAATTGCAGGCGAAGATCGCCGAATTGCGCGAGACCGCGGAAAGCGGATCGATCGACATCGCCGCCGAGGTGACGCGGCTGGAGGCGCGCTCCGACAAATTGCTGCGCGACTGTTATGCCAAGCTGTCGCCCTGGCAGAAGACGCTGGTCGCGCGCCACCCCGAACGGCCGCATCTCAAACATTATATCGCCGGCTTCGTCGAGGACTGGATGCCGCTGGCCGGCGACCGCGCGTTCGCGGACGATCAGGCGATCATCGGCGGCTTCGGGCGGATCGGCGGGCGGCGGGCGATGGTGATCGGCCATGAGAAGGGCGACGATACCGCCAGCCGCCTCCGCCACAATTTCGGCATGGCCAAGCCCGAGGGCTACCGGAAGGCGATCCGCCTGATGCAGCTGGCCGACCGTTTCGGCCTGCCGGTGGTGACGTTGGTGGACACCTCCGGCGCCTTCCCCGGCATCCAGGCCGAGGAGCGCGGCCAGGCCGAGGCGATCGCGCGCTCGACCGAACAATGCCTGGCGCTCCGCGTGCCGCTGGTGGCGGCGGTGGTGGGCGAGGGAGGATCGGGCGGCGCGGTGGCGCTGGCCGCGGCCAATCGCGTGCTGATGTTCGAACATGCCGTCTATTCGGTGATCTCGCCCGAAGGCGCCTCCTCGATCCTGTGGCGGACGGCGGAAAAGGCGCCCGACGCGGCCGAGGCGATGAAGGTGACGGCGCAGGATCTGAAGCGGCTCGGCGTGGTCGATCGCGTGGTCGAGGAGCCGATGGGCGGTGCCCATCGCGCACCCTCCGTCGCCATCGCCGCACTCGGCCGCGCGATCGGCGAGGAGCTGGACGCGCTCGGCCGGATGGACGGCCCGGCGCTGGTGGCGCAGCGGCGCGAGAAGTTCCTGACCGTCGGCTGATCCGGCCTGGACGGCTGGAACCCGCCGCGCCCCTCGTTCTTTTCACCTCCGCAACGAGGGAGGTGGGGATGCGGAAACTGTTCGCCGGCATGGCGCTGACGATGCTGCTCGGAGGCGCCGGCTATGGCGTCGCGCAGTCGGTGCGCAGCATCTCCGCGGCCGACAAGGCGACGGGCGCCAAGGCGCATCCCGGCCTGCTCCAGGAATTCGGCGGGGCCTATACGGGGCGGCAGGCGGCCTATGCGACGCAGGTCGGCCGCAAGGTCGCGATCAGATCCGGCCTCGGCAATGCCGAGAGCGAATTCACCGTCACCTTGCTCGATTCGTCGGTCAACAACGCCTTCGCCATCCCCGGCGGCTATGTCTACGTCACGCGCCAGCTGATGACGCTCGCCAACGACGAGGCGGAACTGGCCTCGGTGCTGGGGCATGAGGTGGGGCACGTCGCCGCGCGTCACTCGGCTTCGCGCAACCGCACCTCGATCTTCGGGCAGATCGCCTCGGTGGCGGCGGGCGTGCTGACGGGCAATCAGGCGGTCGGCCAGCTGGTCGGGCAGGGCGCGCAGCTCGTCACGCTGCGCTTCTCGCGCGCGCAGGAATATGCCGCCGACGATCTCGGCATCCGCTACATCACCGCCGCCGGCTGGGATCCCTTCGCCTCGGCGGACATGCTGGCGGCGCTCAACCGCCAGACCGCGCTCGATCAGGCGGTGGCGGGGCGGGAGGGGCAGGGCCTGCCGACCTGGGCCTCGACCCACCCCAATGGCGAGGATCGCGTGCGACGCGCCGAAACGCAGGCCGCGAAGACCGGCGTGCAGCCCGGCACCCGCCCGCGCAATCGCGATACCTATCTGGCGCAGATCGACGGCCTCGTCTGGGGCGACGACCCCAAGCAAGGCATCGTCGACGGGCAGACCTTCCGCCACCCGCAGCTGAAGATCGCGTTCACGGCACCCGCCGGCTTCCAGATGTCGAACGGCGCCGATGCCGTCACGGTCAGCGGATCGGGCGGGCAGGCGCAGTTCGGCGGCGGCAGCGGGGCGGCCGGGCTGGACCAGCATATCCAGCAGGTCTTCGCCGGGCTCGGCCAGGGCGCGCAGCCCGGCCCGATCCAGCGCACGACGGTGAACGGCATGGCGGCCGCCTCGTCATCGACGCGCGCGCAGACGCAGCAGGGCGCGGTGGACGTCACCGTCTTCGCCTATACCGCCGGCACCGGCACCTATCATTTCCTGTTGCTGACCCCGGCCGGCAGCGGCCTCGGCCCCTTCCAGTCGATGGTGCAATCCTTCACCCGCCTGTCCGATGCGGAGGCGGCGCGGATTCGCGGCAAGCGCATCCAGATCGTTACCGTCGGGGCGGGGGACAGTGTCGCGACGCTGGCGCGCCGCATGGCCTTCGCCGACCGGCAGGAACAGCGCTTCCGTGTCCTCAACGGTCTGGAAGCGGACGGCGCGGTCCGCGCGGGCGAGAAGGTGAAGCTGGTCGTGAACGGCTAGGCGGCGATCGCGCGCCGCGGACGGACCATCCGCCCCCCGAACGCCGCCGCCAGCGCGATGCCGCCACCCAACACGATCCCCTCGACACCGATGACGGCGCCGATATCAAGACCGGCGGCGAGCAGCTTTATCAGGATTGCCATCTCATCCTCACGCATCAATGTTCGGGGCGGCGCCCGCAAAAAGGCCGGCGGCGATAGCCTCGCCGCCGGCCTTTCGTTCACTCGATCCTGACGGATCCGGGTTTAGCTCGCCGGGATGGCGGCCGCGACCTTGTTGAACTGAACCTTGAGGTTCGTGCCGATCGTCGTCATCGCGGTGATCGCGGCGACCGCGATCAAGGCGGCGATGAGGCCGTATTCGATGGCGGTGGCGCCCTTCTCGTTCTTGATGAACTTCTTGATGAACAGCATGTCTGATCTCCTTGGCAGGTGCCGTCGTCTACCCGTCCGCTCGCCCGCCAGACGGGTTCGCTGGAGATCGTCCTAAAGTCGGGTGGTTGAAGAATGCTTAATGTCGCGCCCGCAAAGCACTGGCGAGAGATGTCTTTCCCGATCCCGGCCGGGCGGGGCGCGGCTGATCGGCGGAGGGCGCCCAGGCGGTGACGGTGACGATCTCGAACCGTTCGGTGACGCGCCCGTCCGGCCCCGCCTCGGCCGCGAATCGTTCGAAGATGGCGGCCAGACGCGTGCGGGTGAGGGGCGGGCGGTCGCCCGTCAGCATATTGGTCCACGCCATACCGCGCAGATCGTGCATCAGCCGGATCGGATCGGCGTAGGAAACCTCGATCGTCTCGACGTCCGCCACCGGCAGCGCAAAGCCGGCGCGCAGCAGCAGGTCGCCCGCCGCGCGGACCTCGATCTGCGGGTGGATGCGCGCCGGCACGCCGCCGCCCGCCGCCATGTCCCCCGCCAGCAGCGCCTGCCGCAGCGCCGGCAGCGATCCGGCCCCGGCGAAGGCGGCGAGGAACAGGCCGTCCGGCCGCAGCAGCGCCCGCGCCAGCGCGAGCGCGCCGGGCAGGTCGCCCACCTGATCGAGCACGCCGGCCGAGACGATCAGGTCGAACGTGCCGGGCGGGGCGATCGGCCGGTCCTCCACGGCCTGCACGCCGCCCGCCACCGCCGCGAATCGCGCGCCGGCATCGATGCTCTGCACGGGCACGCCGCGGGCCGTCAGCGCACGGCCCAGCCGCCCGTCCCAGCAGCCGAGATCGAGCGCGGCGGTGAAGCGGCGCGTGACCGTATCCAGCCGGTCGAGCAGCCCCTCGCCGATCCGTTCGATCAGGAAGTCGTGGGTTGCGAAGCGGGCCTGCGCGCGATCCCGGCGCAGGCGGCGGCGGTTGCCGTCGAAGATGTCGGGCGTGTCGCTCATCGCTGGCCTTGTGCCCGGCGGGGGGACGGCGGACAAGCGCGCATGGGATGGGGCGCAGCGATCCGGGGCGGGGCGAAGGCGGCGGGGCGCGGCATCGTCGGCTTCGCGCTGCCGCCGCGCTGCGCCGGTTGCGGTGCGATCCAAAGCGAGGACCACCGCTTCTGCCTCGCCTGCTGGCAGGCGCTGGGCCTGGGTGCGGCCCGCCCCGTCTGCCCGCGCTGCGCTCTGCCGATCGATGCGGGCGACGAGGCGCCCTGCACCGGCTGTCGCGCCGATCCGCCGCCGTGGGATGCGGCGCGGGCCGCCGTCGCCTACGGCCCGGTCGCGCGCGGCATCGCGCTCCGGCTGAAGCATGGCGGGCGGATCGGCCTTGCCGAGACGATGGCGCGGCAGATGCTGCGGCTGGTGCCGCCGGGCGATCCGCCGCTGCTGGTGCCGGTGCCGCTCCACCGCCGCCGCATCTGGTGGCGGGGCTATAATCAGGCGGCGCTGATCGCGCGCCGGCTGGCGGCGGCGGGCGCGGGCACGTTGGCGGTGGACGCGATCCGCCGCGCCCGGCCGACCCCGCTGCTCCGCGGCCTCGGTGCCCGCGCGCGCCGGCAGGCGGTGCGCGGCGCCTTCACGCCCGCGCCCGGTGCGACGGTGGCGGGCCGGCGGGTGATCTTGGTGGACGACGTGCTGACCACCGGCGCCACCGCCGCCGCCTGCGCACAGGTGCTGCGCCGCGCGGGGGCGGCCCGGATCGAGGTGATCGTCTGGGCGCGGGTGAACCGGCCGGGCGGCGACGTGTTTGACTTTTGAAGGCGCCCTCCCAATGAGGGCGCGCGACCGGAGGACGCCATGCCGCAGATCGAGATCTACACCAAGATGATGTGCCCCTATTGCAGCCGCGCCAAGGCGCTGCTCGACAAGAAGGGCGCCGCCTATCAGGAACATGACATCACCATGGGCGGCCCCAAGCGGCAGGAGATGCTGGCCCGCGCCAACGGCAAGACGACGGTGCCGCAGATCTTCATCGGCGAGACGCATGTCGGCGGATCGGACGATCTGGCGGCGCTGGAACGGGCCGGCAAGCTGGACGCGCTGCTCGCCGCCTGATGCGCGCCGCTTTGTTCCAGACGACGACGGGCATCGATCCGGAGGCCGCGGCAGACGCGCTGGCGGGGGCGATCCGCGATGCCGCGGCGCAGGGCGCGGACATCCTGTTCACGCCCGAGATGACCAATATCGTCGATCGGAACGCGACGCGCGCCGATGCGCATCTGGCCGACGAGGCGGCGGACCGCGTGTTGGCGCGCGCCCGTGCCGAGGCGGCGGGAACGGGCCTGTGGGTCGCGATCGGATCGCTGGCGGTGCGGGCGGGAGCGGGCATCGCCAACCGCTCCTTCCTGATCGATGGCTTCGGCCACGTCCGCGCCCGCTACGACAAGATGCACCTGTTCGACGTCGATCTGCCGACGGGCGAGCGGTGGCGCGAATCGGATCGCTATGCGGCGGGCACCGGCGCGGTCGCGGCGGAGACGCCGTGGGGGCGCTTCGGTCTCTCGATCTGCTACGATCTGCGCTTTCCGGCGCTCTATGCCGCGCTGGCGGAGGCGGGGGCGACGATCCTCGCCGTGCCCGCCGCCTTCACCGTGCCGACCGGCCGGGCGCATTGGCACACTTTGCTGCGCGCCCGCGCGATCGAGGCGGGCGCGTTCGTCGTCGCCGCCGCGCAGACCGGCACGCATGCCGACGGGCGCGAGACCTTCGGCCATTCGCTGGTGGTCGATCCGTGGGGCGAGGTGCTGCTCGACATGGAGAAGGCGCCCGGCGTCGCCACCGTCGATCTCGACATGGCGGTGCTGGCGGACGTGCGCGCGCGCATCCCCGCCCTCCGCCACCGCCGCGCGATCGGGGCGGTGACGGTCGCGCCATGATCGTGTTCGATCTGGCCTGCGGCTCCGGCCACGTCTTCGAGGCGTGGTTCGGATCGAGCGACGATTACGAAGGGCAGAAGGCGCGGGGCCTCGTCTCCTGCCCGGTCTGCGGCAGCGACACGGTCGACAAGGCGGTGATGGCCCCGCGCGTCGCCCCCAAGGGCAATGCCGGGCCACCCGTGGCGGAGGCCAAGGCGATGCTCGCGAAGATGGCGGCGCTCCAGCAGAAGATGCTGGCCGACGCCAGCTACGTCGGGCGCGATTTCGCCACCCAGGCGCGCGCGATGCACGAGGGGGACCGCCCGCAGGCGGCGATCTATGGCGAGGTGACGGCGCCGGAAGCGAAATCGCTGATCGAGGACGGCGTGCCCGTGGCGCCGCTGCCGATCCCGGTTCGCCCGCCGGGGCAGGACAATTGACCGCGGACGGTGCCGGCTGAGGGGCTCGAACCCCCGACCCCCTGATTACAAATCAGGTGCTCTACCAACTGAGCTAAGCCGGCGCGTGCCGGACCCATGGCGCAAGGCGCGGCGGAAATCCAGCATCGCCGCGGCGGCAGGGGGGATTTCGCGCAGAGATGCAGAGGCGCAGAGAGGTTGCGCGCGAATGGCGCGAAGCGCCCTTATTCGGTCGTTCAAGAGAAGGCGGCTTCGCCGCAAGCGCAACATCTCTGCGCCTCCGCGTCTCTGCGCGATAAAAGTCTGTCCTAACCGATCGCCAGCCGGTCGTCCCCCAGCTCCGCCATCAGCCCCACCGGCCCGCCATAGGTAAGCCGCTGGTCGAGCGTGTCGGCGGACAGCCCCGCCTCGGCCAGTCCGGTCTGGCAGACGAGCACGACGACCCCCGCGGCCAGCGCCTCGGCCCACAGCGGCTCGGCCTGATCGGCCGCCAGCGCCGCCGCCGCCCCCTCCAGAAACAGCCGCGCCCGCCCGCCCAGCGCCACGGTCGCCAACAGCAGCACCAGCGCCGTCCGCAGCCGGGCGGGGTCTGCGGTGCCGAGCGCGATCATCAGCCCGCGCATCGGCAGGCCGGGTCTTTCGGCACCGCGATGGTGCGCGTCCGCATCGACAACGCGTCGATCAGCAGCAGCCGCCCGGCCGGGTCGTCGCCGAAGGGGACGAGCGCGCGGATCGCCTCCAGCGCCGCCCAGCTGCCGACGATGCCGGTCAGCGCTCCCACCACGCCCTGATCCGCGCAGGAAACGTCCGCCCGCCCCGGATCGGCGCCGACGAGACAGCGGTAGCAGGGCCGCCCCGCCTCCCACCCGCGATAGACCGCGATCTGCCCGTCGAACGGCCCGACCGCTGCCGAGACGAGCGGGATACCCAGTGCCAGCGCCGCATCCGCCACGGCGAGGCGGGTTGCGAAACTGTCCGATCCGTCGATCACCACGTCGGCGCCGGCCAGCAGGTCACGCGCATTGTCTGCATCGATCCGCCGGTCGATCGGCGTCACCGCCACGTCGGGATTGAGCCGCTGCACGGCATTGGCCGCCATCGCCGCCTTGTGCGCCCCCACGTCGCGCATCGCGTAGAGCGTCTGCCGCTGGAGGTTCGACAAAGCGACGCGATCGTCGTCGACGATCGTCAGCCGGCCGACGCCCGACGCCGCCAGATACTGGATCGCGGGCGATCCGATCCCGCCCGCGCCCACCAGCGCGACATGGGCCGCCAGCAGCCGCCGCTGCCCCGCGCCGCCGATCTCGCGCAGGATGATGTGGCGGGCGTAGCGGTCGAGCTGGGCATCCGTCAGGTCCGGCGCGGTCATCGCCCGGTCGAGCCGAAGCCGCCCGCCCCGCGCGCCGTATCGTCCAGCGTCTCCGCCTCCACGAAGGCGGCCCGGGTCACGGCGGCGGGCACCAGCTGCGCGATCCGCTCCCCGCGCGTCACCACGAACGGCTCGTCGCCCAGATTGGCGAGGATCACCTTCACCTCGCCGCGATAGTCGCTGTCGATCGTGCCGGGGGTGTTGAGGCACGTCACGCCATATTTCAGGGCCAGGCCCGATCGCGGCCGCACCTGCACCTCATAGCCTTCCGGAATGGCGATGGCGAAGCCGGTGGCGACGGCGTGGCGCGCGCCGGGCGCCAGCGTCACGTCCTCCGCCGCCACCACGTCCATCCCCGCCGCCCCGGCGGTGGCATAGGCGGGCAGGGGCAGGCCCGCGCCGTGGGGCAGGCGGGCGATGCGGATCGGGATGAGCACGGACATGCCCCCCGCTACCCCAGCCGGCCGGCGCGTGCCAGCCATATGCGGGCGGCGGCTTGAGGGGCGGCGGCGGCTCGACTAGACGGTATCCGCCATGACATCGACCAACGACATCCGCCGTTCCTTCCTCGACTATTTCGGGGCTGCCGGGCACCGCATCGTCCCCTCCGCACCGCTGGTGCCGCAGAACGATCCGACGCTGATGTTCGTCAACGCCGGCATGGTGCCGTTCAAGAACGTCTTCACCGGGCTGGAGACGCGCCCCTACGTCACCGCCACCTCATCGCAGAAATGCGTGCGCGCCGGCGGCAAGCACAACGATCTCGACAATGTCGGCTACACCGCCCGCCACCATACCTTCTTCGAGATGCTGGGCAATTTCAGCTTCGGCGACTATTTCAAGGAGCAGGCGATCACCCATGCGTGGACGCTGCTGACGAAGGAATGGGGCCTCTCGCCCGATCGGCTGACCGCCACCGTCTACCACACCGACGACGAGGCGTTCGACCTGTGGCGCAAGATCGCGGGTCTGCCCGAGCGACGCATCATCCGCATCGCCACGAAGGACAATTTTTGGGCGATGGGCGACAACGGGCCGTGCGGCCCCTGTTCGGAGATCTTCTACGATCATGGCGATCACATCCCGGGCGGCCCCCCCGGCAGCCCGGATGAGGATGGCGATCGCTTCGTCGAGATCTGGAACCTCGTCTTCATGCAGTTCGAACAGGCCGACAATGTCATCGTCGGCGAACTGCCCAAGAAATCGATCGACACCGGCATGGGGCTGGAGCGGATCGCCGCGGTGATGCAGGGCGTCACCGACAATTACGATACCGATACGTTCAAGGCGCTGATCGCCGCCTCCGGCGCGCTGACGCATACGCCGACCGATGGCGCCAACACCGCCAGCCACCGCGTCATCGCAGATCATCTGCGCACCAGCGGCTTCCTGGTGGCGGACGGGGTGCTGCCCGCCAACGAGGGGCGCGGCTACGTCCTCCGCCGCATCATGCGCCGCGCGATGCGCCACGCGCACCTGCTGGGCGCGAAGGAGCCGCTGATGCATCGGCTGGTGCCGGCGCTGATCGCCGAAATGGGCGTCGCCCACCCCGAGCTGATCCGCGCCCAGCCGTTGATCGAGGCGACGCTGCGGCAGGAGGAGACCCGCTTCCGCCAGACGCTGGACAAGGGGCTGCGCCTGCTCGACGAGGCGACCGCCGGCATGGCCGCAGGCGATACGCTGGCCGGCGAGACCGCCTTCCGCCTCTACGACACCTACGGCTTCCCCTACGACCTGACCGAGGATGCGCTGCGCACCGCCGGGCTGACCGTGGACCGCGCCGGCTTCGATGCGGCGATGGCCGAGCAGAAGCGCGCCGCCCGCGCCGCCTGGAAGGGATCGGGCGCGCGCGCCTCCGACGACATCTGGTTCGACATCGCCGAGGCGTCCGGATCGACCGAGTTCATCGGCTATGCGGCGGATGCGGGCGAGGGCGCGGTCGTCGCGCTGGTCAAGGACGGCGCCCGCGTCGAGACGGCGGAGGCCGGCGACGACGTGCAGATCGTCGTCAACCAGACGCCCTTCTACGGCGAGAGCGGCGGCCAGGTCGGCGATGCCGGCACGATCGCGAACGAGGAGGGGCTGCGCGCCACCGTTTCCGATACGTCCAAGCAGCTCGGCCGCGTCTTCGTCCATCAGGCGCGGATCGAGGCGGGGCGGATCGCGGTCGGCGATACGGTCAGGCTCGCGATCGACGTCGCCCGCCGCGCCCGCATCCGCGCCAACCATTCGGCCACCCACCTGCTGCACGAGGCGCTGCGCCAGCGGCTCGGCACGCATGTCGCGCAGAAGGGGTCGCTGGTCGCACCCGAACGGCTGCGCTTCGATTTCTCGCAGCCGACCGGCATGACCCCGGCCGATATCGCCAAGGTGGAGGCGGACGTGAATGCGCAGGTCCGCGCCAACGGCCAGGTCACGACGCTGCTGATGACGCCCGACGCCGCGATCGAGATGGGGGCGATGGCGCTGTTCGGCGAGAAATATGGCGATGAGGTGCGCGTCGTCAGCATGGGCGCCGAGGGCGACGGCAAGACCTATTCGATCGAGCTGTGCGGCGGCACCCACGTCAATGCGCTGGGCGACATCGGCCTGTTCAAGGTGGTGGGGGAGGGCGCCGTCTCCAGCGGCATCCGCCGCGTCGAGGCGCTGACCGGCGAGGCGGCGCGCGCGTGGATGACGGCGCGCGACGAGAAGCTGCGCGAGGCGGCCGCCGTCCTCAAGACCCAGCCCGACGATGTGCCCGCGCGCGTCGCCGCACTGGTCGAGGAGCGGCGCAGGCTGGAACGCGAGCTGGCCGAGGCGAAGAAGGCGCTGGCGCTGGGCGGCGGCGGCGCGCGGGATGCGGCCGGCCCCGAACAGGTCGGCGGGCGCGCCTTCGTCGGCCAGGTGATCGCGGGCCTCGATCCCAAGGGCCTGCGCGGGGCAGTGGACGAGGCCAAGCAGCGTATCGGATCGGGCGTCGTGGTCCTCGTCGCCACCAACGACGGGCGCGCGAGCGTGGCCGCGGGCGTCACCGCCGATCTTGCCGCCACGATCAGCGCGGTCGATCTTGTGAAGGCGGCGGTGGCGGCGCTGGGCGGGCAGGGCGGCGGCGGCCGGCCCGACATGGCGCAGGGCGGCGGCCCGGATGCGGACAAGGCGGCCGAGGCGGTCGCCGCGGCCCGCTCGGCCGTCGCGGCGACGGCGGTCGCCGCCTGAGGGCGGCCGCCGCCGCGCCATCGGTCAGGGCAGCATCACCTCGCCGTCGCCCGAATATTGCATGCGGTGATCGTTCAGTTCCGATCGCACCTGGGCGAAGGTCACGGGTGCCGTAGCATGGTAGAACAGATCGCAGCGCTTCTCACCGCGGATCTTGCCCCTGCCGCCGTATTTATTCGGCGTCGTGATCATCACGAAATATTTGCTTTCGAGCACCCCGGTCGCACGCATCGTCATCTCGGTGCCGAATTGCGCGGCCTGACCGGGGCTGAGCAAGGCGCTGCCGATCTTCAATCCCCAGCGGGCCGCCTTCGATTTCTTGCCGTGGCCGGTCACGAGATCGTCCGGATCGACCTTGTAGATCGCGGCGTCGGACGCGCTCAACGGATCGTTGAACCGCGTCCTGGCATGTTTCATCTTCTCGTATCGGCCATGATAGAAGTCGATGTCGCTGCCGCCCGCGGCGCACAGCACATCCATATGCTGGTCCATATAGGCGATGAAGTCATCCCACTTCTTCTTGCTCGTCATCACGAAGCTGGTCAGCCCGTTCTCGTGCAGGACGAGGCGGCCGGCGGTCGCCGTCGGGGGTGGGGCCCACCCGCTCGGCTGGTTTCCGCCCGGCAGCCCCACCGCCTGCGTCCTGTTCAGATTGACGATCGACGAACGTCCCACGGTCTCATTCCCCTTCTGTCCGGCGAGGGTTCGTGCGCTGCCCCGGCACCGCCATCGCGCCCGGCGGTGCGGCAGCATCTCCCCCCGATCCGCTCCGCACGATAGGCCCACCGGCAGGCCGGGGGATCGGCGCTGCGTCTCATTCCGTTGTGACGGAATGCCAAAGCAGGTTCAGGACAGGCTGGCGACCAAGGCGCGATAGCGCTCCCCCGATATCGCCATGTCCGGCAGCGATACGGGGCGCACCGGGTGGTCGGCGTGGCGGCGCAGGTCGCTCATCGTATAGCCGAACGTGCTCCGGAACAGGCGGGAGAGTGCCGGCATGTCCAGAAAGCCGCAGGCGAAGCCCAGTTCGGCGATGCTGCGCGTATCCGCCGCGTCCACCAGCAGGCGGTGCAGCATCCGCAGCCGCCGCCGCCGATCGTAGGCGTGGACGCCACCGTCCTGGTGGAATGCCCGGAACAGGCTGGATCGCGAAAGGCCGAGGTCCGCCATCAGCGCCGGCAGGTCGATCTCGCCCGGCGGCAGCGCGGCGATATGCTGCCGCACGCGGGCGCGCACCCCCATCGTCCGCGCCGGCGCGGAAGCGGGATCGCCCGCGGCGCGGATCGCCGTCGCCAGCAGGTCGCGCACGATCCGCGACAGGATCGGCACGCTCGCCATCCGCGTCGTCGGCAGGCGCAGGACGAGGGAGCGCAGGAAATCGATCAGCACGCGCGTCTCGCCGGTCGACGGCAGCACGCCATGCGCATGGGCGCTGCCCGTCCCCGCCTCCAGGAAGGTGCGCGCCATCGACAGCACCAGCACGTCGAGCCCGCTGGTGACGGTGACGGACGGCAGGCTGAAATCGTTGACCAGCACCGCGCCGGGCCGGCACGTCTCGCGCCCGTTGCCGCCTTCGAATTCCAGCGCGCCGGACAGCGGCACGGTAATCATGTAGTGATCGGCGGGCTGCGCCCGAATCTGCCGCTCGTCGCGGGTCGAGATCACCGAATCGATCCACGTTTCGGCGAGGATCATCTCGTCCAGCGGCCAGATCGTCGAGCGGACGTGGAACGGCCCCTCGGCATCGCGGGTGATGCGCGACGTCGGGCTGTAGGCGGCGAAGGCGGCGAGCTGTTCCGGCTCGGGCAGGGCGGCGGTGTCGAAGCGGATCGGCTGGACCGGCGGCCCCTCGTCAGCGGGTGCCGCCCCGGCGGGATCAGCCGCCATCGCGCAGCCTGCGCCGCTGGAGACGCGGTTCGCGGTTGATCCGCGCCATCTGCATGATCTTGGTGCGCAGTTCGGCGCGCTTCTCATGGATCGAGGCGATCACCGGCCCCATCGCCACGCCCAGATCGACCAGCACCGCCTCCGACAATTGCAGCGAGCTTTCCAGCGTCTCGGGCACCGCATCGGTGGCGCCTGCTCGATACAGTTCCGCCGCATGGTTGGGGTCGCGCGCGCGGGCGACGATCGTGAGGTTCGGGAAGGCGGCGCGTACCTGGCGCGTCAGCCGCACCGTCGCCACGGGATCGTCCATCGTCAGGATCATGGCGTTGGCGTTGGCGAGGTCCAGCTTGTCGATCATGCCGGGGCGGGCGACGTCCCCGAACGCCGCCGCATAGCCGCGCTTGCGGGCGTGGGCAACGGCATCCACGCTGGCGTCGACCGCCAGATAGGGGCGGTGGTGCGCCTGCAACATCTGCGCGACCAGCCGGCCGACGCGGCCGAGGCCGACGATCACCGTCCGCTCGCCGTCCGCCTGCGGCAGATCGACCGTCAGCGCCGCGCGGTCGCGCCGTTCGACGCGCAGGCCGGCCTGCCGGCCGATCCCGGCGAGCAGGGGCGTGATGGTGAGGCCGATCGCCGTCACGATCTGCCAGAAGCCGGCGGTGCCGGCCGAGATCAGCCCGGCCTGCACCGCCGTCGCCAGCACGATCAGCGTCGTTTCGGACGGGGACGCCATCAGCAGCCCCGCCTCCGCCGCCACCGCGGACCGCGATCCCGCCACGCGCAGGATGGCGGCCGTCACCACCGCCTTCACCGCCACCACGCCGGCGACCGCGCCCAGCAGCGCGGCCCAATTGTCGAGGATGATGGCGACGTCCACGCTCATGCCGACGGTGATCAGGAACACGCCCAGCGCCAGCCCCTTGAACGGCGCGGTGATCAACTCGACCTCGCGGTGATAGTCGGTCTCGGCGATCAATATGCCCGCCAGCAGCGCGCCGACGATGGGCGAGAGGCCGGCCGAGGTGGTGGCGATGGAGGCGAGGATCACGACGAGCAGGCTCGCCGCCAGGAACAGTTCGGGGCTCTTGGTGCGCGCGGCCTGTGCGAACAGGCGGGGCAGCAACAGCCGCCCCAGCACCAGCAGCACCGCGATCGTCGCCATGCCGATCGCGACGGTGCGGGCGAGGCCGTGCCACCCCTCGTCGGTGGCGGTGGGGGCGAGGGCGGCGAGCGCGAAGATGATCGGCACCAGCGCCACATCCTCGAACAGCAGCATCGCGAAGGCGCGCCGGCCGACCGGGCTGGCGGTGCCCACCATCGGCAGCACCAGCGCCGTCGAGGACAAGGCGAGCGCGAAGCCCAGGCCGAGGCCCCCCGCCACGCTCTGCCCCAGCGTCACGAAGCCCGCCGCCAGCACCAGCCCGGACAGTGCCAGTTCGGCAAGGCCGAGGCCGAACACCATCCGCCGCATCGCCCACAGCCGGGCGAACGAAAGTTCCAGCCCGATCGAGAACAGCAGGAGGATGATGCCGAACTGCGCGAAGGGCGCGATCGATCCCGGCTCGCTGATCGTCAGGTGATAGAGCCACGGGACTTGCGGCACGAACCGCCCGAATCCCGCCGGCCCGACCGCGAGGCCGACGAGGATGAAGCCGATCACCGGATTGACGCGGAAGCGGGCGAAGGCCGGGATGACGAGGCCGGCGGCCCCCAGGATGACCAGCGAATCGCTGAAGGCCGTCGAATGGATCGGAAGCGCCATGCGCGCATTGTTCAGGCAAAGCGGCGCGATTGCCACAGCCGATGTGGCAGAACTGCCGGCGCACGCCGGCCGCGCCTAACCGAAGGGGGACCGACCGACGCATGCACCACACGCCGCTCATCGCCACGATCGTCGCCGGCATCGTCCTCGCGTTCGTGATGGGCAGCGCCGCGCAGCGGCTCAGGCTGCCGCCGCTTATCGGCTATCTGGCGGCGGGCGTGCTGATCGGCCCCTTCACGCCGGGCTATGTCGCCGATCAGCCGCTCGCCAACGAACTGGCCGAACTGGGCGTGATCCTGCTGATGTTCGGCGTCGGCCTGCATTTCTCGCTGAAGGATCTGCTGGCGGTGCGACGCGTCGCCATTCCCGGCGCGGTCGTGCAGATCGCAGTGGCGACGGCGATGGGCTGGGCGCTGGCGGCGGCGATGGGCTGGTCGCTCGGCAGCGGGCTGCTGTTCGGCCTCGCTCTGTCGGTGGCGAGCACCGTCGTGCTGCTGCGCGCCCTTCAGGAGCGACGACTGATCGATACCGATCGCGGGCGGATCGCGGTCGGCTGGCTGATCGTCGAGGATCTGGTGATGGTGCTGGCGCTGGTGATGATCCCGGCGCTGGCCGGCGGGGTCGTCTCCGCCTCCGCACTGGGGCTTGCCGCCGGGGTGACGTTGCTGAAGGTCGGCGCGTTCGTGGCGGTCATGCTGCTGATCGGCCAGCGGGCGATCCCGTGGCTGCTCCACCTCGTCGCCCATTCCGGCTCGCGCGAATTGTTCCGCCTGGCGGTGCTGGCGGTGGCGCTGGGCGTGGCCTTCGGCGCGGCGCTGCTGTTCGGCGTGTCCTTCGCGCTCGGCGCCTTCTTCGCGGGCATGATCCTCGCCGAAAGCCCGTTGAGCGCCCGCGCCGCGGAGGAGACGCTGCCGCTGCGCGACGCCTTCGCCGTGCTCTTCTTCGTCTCGGTCGGCATGCTGTTCAATCCCAGCATCGTCGTCGAGGCGCCGCTGGCGCTGCTGGCGACGCTCGCCATCATCGTCCTCGGCAAGTCGCTGGCCGCCTATGCGATCGTGCTGCTGTTCGGGCGGGATCGCCGGACCGCGCTGACGATCTCCGCCAGCCTCGCCCAAATCGGCGAATTCTCCTTCATTCTCGCGACCTTGGGCCGGCAGCTTGAGATCCTGCCGCAACAGGCGAGCGACCTCATCCTCGCCGGTGCGATCCTCTCCATCCTGCTCAATCCGCTATTGTTCATCCTGATCGACCGGGTGATCGGCAAGTCGGTCGGCGTCGACGACGAACATCCGCTGGGGGAGGCGCCGCCGGTCGCGACGACGGGGCCGGTGGTGCTGGTCGGCTTCGGCCGCGTCGGGCGGATCGTCGCGGCGGACCTGATCGCCGCCAACCAGCGGATGACGCTGATCGAGGCGCAGGACGATCTGTCCGGCCTGCCCCACGACCGCGCCAACGTCCGTCTCGTCTTCGGCAATGCCGCCTCGGCCGATGTGCTGACCCGCGCCGGCATCGCCCAGGCGCGGCTGCTGTTCGTGGCGGTGCCGGAGGCGTTCGAGGCAGGACAGGTGGTGGCGCAGGCGCGGGCGATGAACCCGGCGATCCGCATCGTCGCCCGCGCCCATAGCGACGCCTTCGTCAAGCATGTGACGGCGTGCGGCGCCGACGCGGCGATCATGGGCGAACGCGAGATCGCCCGCCGCATGGTGGAAGAAGCCTTGAGCGGGCACTGACACGGAAAGGGGCGGCACCGTCGCCGGTGCCGCCCCTCATGCGGCGTCCTTGAGACGCCGTCTCAAGTATCGATCAGGCCCAGCCGGCCATCTCGCTCTCGAGGTTGACGCGGATCTGCTCGAAGAACTGCTCGGTCGTCATCCACGCCTGATCGGGGCCGATCAGGATCGCCAGATCCTTGGTCATGTGCCCGTCCTCGACGGTCTTGATGCAGACGCGCTCCAGCGTCTCGGCGAAGCGCACCACGTCGGGCGTGTCGTCGAACTTGCCGCGGAACTTGAGGCCGCCGGTCCAGGCGAAGATCGAGGCGATCGGGTTGGTCGAGGTCGACTTGCCCTGCTGGTGCATGCGGTAGTGGCGCGTCACGGTGCCGTGCGCGGCTTCCGCCTCGATCGTCTTGCCGTCGGGCGTCATCAGCACGCTGGTCATCAGGCCCAGCGAGCCGAAGCCCTGCGCCACCTGGTCCGACTGGACGTCGCCGTCGTAATTCTTGCAGGCCCAGACGAACTTGCCGCTCCACTTCAAGGCGCTCGCCACCATGTCGTCGATCAGGCGATGCTGATATTCGATGCCGGCTTCGGCGAACTTGTCCTTGAACTCGTTGTCGAACACTTCCTGGAACAGATCCATGAAGCGGCCGTCATATTGCTTGAGGATGGTGTTCTTGGTGCTGAGATACAGCGGCCACTTGCGGCCCAGCGCGTAATTCATGCTGGCGCGGGCGAAGTCGCGGATCGAATCGTCGAGGTTGTACATCGCCAGCGCCACGCCCGGCGCCTTATAGTCGTAGACCTCGCGGTCGATCGTCTCGCCATTCTCGCCTTCCCAGACGAGGCGCAGCTTGCCCGGGCCGGGCACCTTGAAGTCGGTGGCGCGATACTGGTCGCCGAAGGCGTGGCGGCCGACGACGATCGGGTCGGTCCAGCCGGGGATCAGCCGCGGCACGTTCTTGATGACGATCGGTTCGCGGAAGATGGTGCCGCCCAATATGTTGCGGATCGTGCCGTTGGGCGACTTCCACATCTCCTTCAGGCCGAATTCCTCGACGCGGCCCTTGTCCGGCGTGATTGTCGCGCACTTCACGCCGACGCCATATTTCTTGATCGCCTCGGCGCTGTCGATGGTGATCTGGTCGCCCGTCTCGTCGCGCTTCTTCACGTCCAGATCATAATAGACGAGGTCGATGTCGAGATAGGGCTGGATCAGCCGCTCCCGGATCCACGCCCAGATGATCCGCGTCATCTCGTCGCCGTCGATCTCGACGAGCGGGGTCTTCACCTTGATCTTCGCCATGCTGCTCTCGCGCTGGAGGGGGAATGGGGCAGGCTCTACGGGGCGATGCGCGACGTTTCAACCGCGACGACGGGCGGTGCGGCGAGCGTTTCGGCGAACGCTGCGATGGCGCGGGGCGAACCGAGGCGGATCGCCGGCACCGCCCGTCGCTCGAAGAGGCGTGCGTAAGCGGCCCGATTGCCGGGCGTCGTCACGAGGATATGACGGATCATCGCCCATTTCACGCTGTCGCGTCCACAGCGGCGGACATAGCGGAACAGGCTGATCGCGGCCGGAACGTCGAGCAGGATAAGGCCCGTGGCCCGCGCCAGCCGCTGCGGCAGCAGTGCGGAATAATTGCCCTCGATCACCCATTCGTCGCCTGCGATGGCGATATCGTGCAGGTGGGCGAAGTCCGCGTCGGGCCGCGGCACCCAGTCGCTGCCCGGCAGGTGGCGCAGCCGGTCGAGGTGAACGGGCGGGAGGCAAGCGCCACGGCCAGCGTTGATTTGCCGCTGTTCGACGGGCCGAGGATGCAGATGCGGCGGCCGAGATCGTCGATCGTCATCGCCACCGCCCCCGTGCGCCCATGCCCGGATCGGTTGTATCCGCACGGCTCGTCCCATAGAAGCGGCGGTATGACCTCGATCGAACCGGCGTCGTCCGCCGCGACCCCCAGCGCGCGCTGGCGTTGGCCCGCCGTCCATCCCGAAGGCCGCAAGTTCGTCGCCATCGCCGCGGCGATCACCCTCTTTTTCGCGCTGATGGCGTGGGAAACGCTGGCGTGGCCGATGGCGGGCGTCACCATCTGGGTCGCCGCCTTCTTCCGCGATCCGGTCCGCAGCGTGCCGCAGGGGCGCGATTTGATCGTCTCGCCCGCAGACGGCCTCGTCACGATGATCCAGCCGGTGGCGCTGCCGCGCGAACTGGCCGGACCGGAGGCGCTGGGCGATCAGCCGCTCGTCCGCATCTCGATTTTCATGAGCGTGTTCGACGTGCACATCAACCGCACGCCGATCACCGGCACGATCCGCCGCGTCGTCTACATCTCGGGCAAGTTCCTGAATGCCAGCCTCGACAAGGCGAGCGAGGAGAATGAGCGCCAGCATATCCTGGTCGAGGATGCCGACGGCCGCCGGATCGGCTTCACCCAGATCGCCGGGCTGGTCGCTAGGCGGATCCTGCCGTTCGTCAAGCCGGGCGATATCGTCGCCGCCGGCCAGCGGATCGGCCTGATCCGCTTCGGCAGCCGGGTCGACGTTTTCCTCCCCGCCGGCACCGCCCCGCTCGTCACGCTCGGCCAGCGCGCCATCGCCGGCGAGACGATACTGGGCGTGATCGGCGAGGATCGCACGCTCGTGGGGCAGAAGCTGTGAGCGCCGTCGGCTCCGCCGCGGCGGCCGGGGAGGGGCGGCGATGATGCGCCCGCGCGGCGACCGGCGCGGCATCCCCCTGCGCGCGCTCGCCCCCCAATGCGGTCACGGCGCTCGCGCTGTGCTTCGGCCTTACCGGCGTCCGCTTCGCCATCGCCGCCGCCCAGCAGGGGGAGCCGGCGCTGTGGGGCATGGCGGTGGCGATGATCGTCGGCGCCGGCATCCTCGACGGGCTCGACGGCCGCATCGCCCGGCTGCTGAAGGGCGAAAGCCGCTTCGGCGCCGAGCTCGATTCGCTGTCGGACGTGATCGCCTTCGGCGTCTCGCCGGCGATCATCCTCTATCTGTGGGCGTTGCAGGCATTGCCGCAGTTCGGCTGGATCGTCGCATTGAGCCATGCGGTCTGCTGCGCGCTGCGCCTCGCCCGCTTCAATTCCAACCTCGATGTCGGCGATCAGCCGCAGAAATCGGCGGGGTTCCTGACCGGGATTCCGGCGCCGGCCGGCGCCGGCCTGGCGCTGCTGCCGCTGATGCTGTGGTTGGTGTCGCAGGGCACCGGCCTGTCCGAGCCGTTCCGCGCCTTCTACATCGTCGGGCCGTGGACGATCCTCGTCGCGTTCCTGATGATCTCCGACATCGCGACCTACAGCTGGTCGTCGATCCGGCTGCGACCGGGCATGCGGCTGGGCGTCCTAGTCGCGGTGGCGCTGGTCGGCGCGTCGCTGGTCACGGCCCCCTGGGCCACGCTCAGCCTGATCGCGCTTCTCTATGTCGGCAGCGTGCCTTTCTCGGCGCGTGCCTATGCGCGGATCAGGCGGCGCGCCGCCGTTCCGCCACCGCCCGCGGCCTGATCGCCAGCGATCGCACCCGCCGCGCCCGCGCCACCAACCGCGCGCGCGGCGCCGTGGGGGCGGCGCTGCCGAACAGCGCCTGCGCGATCTCCGCACGATGCTCCGCCAGGCCGCGCACCATCACCGACAGCGCCAGCGCCATCGCACATCCGTAGATCATGACCGCGATCATATGTGTCATCTCCGTGCCTCCCGCCTGACGGGCTGGCCAAACTGTCAAAAACAACAGTCCCATCCGTCGCTTGTTCCGCATGTTCACCATATGTTCCGGTCTGTCAACCCTTGTCTTTCCGGATGGGGGGCGGTAAGGGCGCGGCCATTCCACATGCGGGGCGCCATAACCGGTGCCGCGGCCTTCCTCGGAAGGCCCGGTCACTGCCCCGCAGAGGTCAACCGGGAAGGAGAAAATCCTATGGCGGCTCCCACCGTCTCCATGCAGGCGCTGCTCGAATCGGGCGCGCACTTCGGCCACCAGACGCACCGCTGGAACCCGAAGATGAAGCCCTACATCTTCGGCGATCGCAACGGCGTCCACATCATCGACCTGTCGCAGACGGTGCCGCTGTTCGCCCGCGCGCTCGATTTCATCAGCCAGACGGTCGCCAGCGGCGGCAAGGTGCTGTTCGTCGGCACCAAGCGCCAGGCGCAGGAGCCGATCGCCGAGGCGGCGCGCATGTCGGGCCAGCATTACGTCAACCACCGCTGGCTGGGCGGCATGCTCACCAACTGGAAGACGATCTCCGGCTCGATCAAGCGCTACAAGTCGCTGGAAGAGCAGCTCGCCGGGGATACGCACGGCCTGACCAAGAAGGAAGTCCTCCAGCTCACGCGTGAGCGCGACAAGTTCGAGCTGTCGCTGGGCGGCATCCGCGACATGGGCGGCATCCCGGACGTGATGTTCGTGATCGACGCCAACAAGGAGGAACTGGCGATCAAGGAGGCCAATACGCTCGGCATCCCGGTCGTCGCGATCCTCGATTCGAACGTGTCGCCGGACGGCATCGCCTTCCCGGTGCCCGCCAACGACGACGCCAGCCGCGCCATCCGCCTCTATTGCGAGGCCGTGGCCGAGGCCGCGACGCGCGGCAGCCAGGGCGGCCGCGCCGCCCGCGGCGAGGATCTGGGCGCCATGGCCGAGCCGGTCGCCGAAGAGGCGCTGGCGTAACATCCCGGTCGCACGCCCGGCGTAGCGCCGGGCGTGCGGACCATCCGCCGCGGGGGTCGCCCCCCGCGGTTTTTGTATCGAAAGGATCGAGGACATGGCGGAGATCACCGCTGCGGCCGTGAAGGACCTGCGCGAGCGCTCGGGCGCCGGCATGATGGATTGCAAGAAGGCGCTGACCGAGACGGGCGGCGACATGGAGGCCGCGGTCGACTGGCTGCGCGCCAAGGGCCTCGCCACCGCCGCCAAGAAGTCGGGCCGGGTCGCCGCCGAGGGTCTCGTCGGCGTCGCCGTCGCGGGCCTCAAGGGTGCTGCGGTCGAGGTCAATTCCGAGACCGACTTCGTCTCCAAGAACGAGCAGTTCCAGGATTTCGTCCGCACCGTCACCGGCCTCGCGCTGGACGGCGACGGCACGGTCGAGAGCCTGGCGGGCGCGACCTATCCGGGCGGCGGCACCGTCACCGAGAAGCTCACCGCCAACATCGCGACGATCGGCGAGAACCAGACGCTGCGCCGCGTGAAGACGGTGTCGGTGACGGACGGCGTCGTCGTCCCCTACGTCCACAATGCGGCGGCCCCCGGCCTCGGCAAGATCGGCGTGCTCGTGGCGCTCGAGGGCGATGCCCCCAAGGCCGAGATGGAGACGCTGGGCAAGCAGCTGGCGATGCACATCGCCGCCGCCAGCCCGATGGCGCTGCACGAGGAAGGCCTCGACGAGGCGCTGGTCGAGCGCGAGCGCGCGATCGCTTCGGAGAAGGCGGCCGAGAGCGGCAAGCCCGCCAACATCATCGAGAAGATGATCGAGGGCGCGGTCGCCAAGTTCCGCAAGGAAGCGGCCCTCCTCAGCCAGATCTTCGTCATCGACAACAAGACCAAGATCGCCGACGTGGTGGCTGCCGCCGCCAAGCAGGCGGGGGGCACGATCGTGCTGAAGGACTATGTTCGCTTCCAGCTCGGTGAAGGCATCGAGAAGGAAAAGAGCGACTTCGCCGCCGAAGTCGCCGCCGCCGCCGGCAACTGATCGGCCGACGATCGCGAAAGGCCGCGCCCTGCCAAGGGGCGCGGCCTTTTTGTTGTCCGCAGCTTCCTCCCCCGTGGGGGAGGATACGAAGACTTGGCGGCCCCGCCGCCTAGTTGGAGTTGGTGAGGGCCTCCGTTCCATCGGCGTAGCGCCCCCTCACCCAACCCTCTCCCCAGCGGGGAGAGGGCTTCCGGCCGCTAAAGGGCTTCCCTGCGCCCGGCAGGCGGCCTAAGGATCGCCGATCCCCGCTATCTCACAGGAACCGCGCCGCTCCATGCCCACGCCCCGCTTCAAGAGGATCCTGCTGAAGCTGTCCGGCGAGGTGCTGATGGGGGAGGGGGGTCTCGCGATCGACCCCCGCCGTCACCGCGCGCGTCGCGGAGGAGATCGGCCACGCCAAGGCGATGGGGTTCGAACTGTGCATCGTCGTCGGCGGCGGCAACATCTTCCGCGGGCTGGCGGGCGCTGCCAAGGGCTTCGATCGCGCCAACGCCGATTATATGGGGATGCTGGCGACGGTCATGAACGCGCTCGCCGTCCAGAATGCGCTGGAAAAGGCCGGCATCGATACGCGCGTCCAGTCCGCCATTCCGATGCCCGCGATCTGCGAACCGTTCATCCGCCGGCGCGCCGAACGGCATCTCGAAAAGGGCCGGGTGGTGATCTTCGCCGCCGGCGTCGGCAGCCCCTATTTCACAACCGACAGCGGCGCCGCGTTGCGCGCGGCCGAGCTGAAATGCGATGCGCTGTTCAAGGGCACGTCGGTCGACGGCGTCTACGATGCGGACCCCAAGAAGGTATCCGGCGCCAAGCGCTACGAGACGATCGATTACGACACGGTCCTCTCCGACAATCTGAAGATCATGGATGCCAGCGCCGTGGCGCTCTGCCGCGACAACGACATCCCGATCGTCGTCTTCAACATCAGGGAGCGCGGCAACCTCGCGCGCGTGCTCGCCGGGGAGGCGACCGCGACGGTGGTGCAGGCCCGCGCCCGCAATACGGAAGGAGCCTGAACCCATGGCCGCTTACGACAAGGCCGATCTCGAACGCCGCATGGCCGGCGCGGTCGAGGCGCTGAAGCACGATCTGCAGGGCCTGCGCACCGGCCGCGCGTCCGTCACGCTGCTCGATCCGGTGTCGGTCACGGTCTATGGCGCGCAGATGCCGATCGTCCAGGTCGCCACCGTCTCCGCGCCCGAGCCGCGGCTGCTCGCGGTGCAGGTGTGGGACAAGGCCAATGTCGGCCCGGTCGACAAGGCGATCCGCTCGGCCGGCCTCGGCCTCA
The DNA here is from genome assembly GCA_036946415.1 of Edaphosphingomonas fennica. Classification (GTDB taxonomy): domain Bacteria; phylum Pseudomonadota; class Alphaproteobacteria; order Sphingomonadales; family Sphingomonadaceae; genus Sphingomonas_Q; species Sphingomonas_Q fennica_A. Next base: position 120,043 of record JAQIJD010000003.1, read on the forward strand.
ACCCGATCGTCGACGGCCAGACGCTGCGCCTGCCGATCCCGGACCTGACCGAGGAGCGCCGCAAGGAGCTTGCCAAGCTCGCCGGCCAATATTCGGAGAAGGCCAAGGTTGCGGTCCGCAACGTCCGCCGCGACGGGATGGATGCGCTCAAGACCGACGAGAAGAAGGGCGCGATCAGCGAGGACGAGCGCAAGCGCCACGAGACCGAGGTCCAGAAGCTGACCGACGCGACCGTCGCCGATCTGGATGCCGCCGCGGCGGCTAAGGAAAAGGAAATCCTGGGCAAGTGATCCCGGCGGCCGCCAGCCCGGCACCCGTTGCGCTGCCGGCCGGCGGCGGGGCGGTGCCGCGCCATGTGGCGATCATCATGGACGGCAACGGCCGCTGGCCAAGGCCCGCCACCTGCCGCGCATCGCCGGCCACCGCCGCGGGGCCGAGGCGCTGCGCCAGGTGCTTGCGCGCCGCCGCCGAGACGGGGCATCGGCGTCCTCACCGTCTATGCCTTCTCGTCCGAGAACTGGCGCCGGCCCGAGGACGAGATCAGCGATCTGATGGGCCTGCTCCGCCTCTATCTCTCGCGCGAGCTGGAGGAGGTGGCGTCGAACGGCATCCGCCTGCGCGTGATCGGGGACTGGCGGCGGCTGGCGCCCGACATCGTCGCGATGATCGACGGGGCGATCGCGCGCACCGCCGGCAACGGCGGCCTCGAATTCGTCCTCGCCCTCAATTACGGCGCGCAGGACGAGATCGCCCGCGCCGCCCGCGCGCTCGCCGCCGATGCCGCGGCGGGGCGGATCGACCCGCAGGCGATCGACGCTGCCGCGATCGAGGCGCGGCTCGATACCGCCGGCCTGCCGCCGCCCGATCTCGTCATCCGCACCTCGGGCGAACAGCGCCTCTCCAACTTCCTGCTGTGGCAGGCGGCCTATGCCGAGCTGGTCTTCACCGACCGGTTGTGGCCCGATTTCGACGGCGCGGCGCTGGCCGAGGCGGTCGCCCGCTATGCCGCGCGCGAACGCCGCTACGGCGGCCTCTGACATGACCGGCGCGACGGCGGCGGCACGCGGACGCGACCTGCGCGTGCGGGCAGTATCGGGCGGGGTGATGATCGCTGTCGCACTGGCGGCGCTGGCGCTGGGCGGTGTCGCCTTCTGGCTGCTGGCGGCGACGGCGGGGCTGCTGATGGTCGCCGAATGGGGGGGGCTCGCCCACGCGCCGCTCAAGCGCATCAGCCTGTCGCTGCTGTTCTTCGCAGCGGCGATGCTGATCGCCTCGCCCTTCCTCGCCGGGCCGAACCGCGATGCGGTGGCGATGCTGCTGACGGCGGCGCTGGCCGTCGCCCTGTCGGCAGGGGGCCGGCAGGCGGCGGGGCTGCTCTACGCCGGTCTGCCGGTGATCGGCCTCATCTTCCTGCGCGACCGGCCGGACGGGATCGCCATCACGCTCTGGACGCTGGCGATCGTCTGGGCGACCGACATCGGCGCCTATTTCTGCGGCCGCCGCTTCGGCGGCCCGCGCCTCGCGCCCGGCATCAGCCCGGCCAAGACCTGGTCGGGGCTGATCGGCGGCGTCGCGAGTGCGGCCGTGCTGGGGGCGGTGGTGGCCGCCGCCACCGGCCTGCCGCCGATGCTGCTCTGGCTGGCGGCGCCGCTGGCGGTGTTGGCGCAGATGGGCGATCTGTTCGAGAGTTTTCTCAAGCGCCGGGCGAGCGTGAAGGATTCGGGCCGGCTGCTGCCCGGCCACGGCGGCGCGCTCGATCGGCTGGATGGGGTGGTGCCGGTGGCGATGCTCGTCTCGCTGCTGGCGGCGGCGGAATTGCTGTAGGCGATGCGGACCGTCTCCATCCTCGGCGCCACCGGATCTATCGGCACCTCGACGCTCGATCTGATCGAGCGCGCGCCCGATCGCTTCCGCGTCGTCGCCCTCACCGCGCATCGTGATGTCGCAGGCCTCGCCGCCGCGGCGCGCCGCACCCGCGCCGCCTTCGCCGCGGTCGCCGATCCAGCCCTGCTCGGCGAGTTGCGTGCGGCGCTCGCCGGCACCGATACCGAGGTCGCCGCCGGACCGGAGGCGATCGTCGCCGCCGCCGCGCGCGACGCGGACTGGACGATGGCGGCGATCGTCGGCACCGCCGGCCTGCCGCCCGTGCTGGCGGCGCTGGAGCGGGGGCGGACCGTCGCGCTCGCCAACAAGGAATCGCTGGTCTCGGCGGGCGCGCTGATGACGGCGGCGGCGGCGCGCGCCGGGGCCACGCTGCTGCCGGTCGATTCGGAACATAACGCCGTCTTCCAATGCTATCCGCACGACGATCCGGCGCGCGTCCGCCGCATCATCCTGACGGCGAGCGGCGGGCCGTTCCGGGGACGGACGCGCGCCGAGATGGCCGCCGTCACCCCGGCGGAGGCGGTGCGCCACCCCAATTGGTCGATGGGCGCCAAGATCTCGGTCGACAGCGCAACGCTGATGAACAAGGGGCTGGAGCTGATCGAGGCGCACCACCTGTTCCCGATCGGTGCGGACAGGCTGGACGTGCTGGTCCACCCCCAGTCCGTGATCCATTCGATGGTTGAATATCTCGACGGATCGGTGCTGGCCCAGCTTGGCACGCCCGACATGCGCACCCCGATCGCGCACACGCTCGCCTGGCCGGAACGGATGGGCACGCCGTGCCCGCCCCTCGATCTGGCGCGCGTCGGCCGGCTCGATTTCGAGGCGCCCGATCGTGCCGCCTTTCCCGCGCTCGACCTCGCCTTCGCAGCCCTTGCGGCAGGCGGCGCGCGGCCGGCGGTGCTCAATGCCGCCAACGAGGTGGCGGTGGCCGCCTTCCTCGGCCGGCGCATCGGCTTCCTCGCCATCGCCGATACGGTGGCGGAGGTGATGGCCAGCTACGATCCGCCCGCGCCCGAAGCGCTGGACGACGTTTTCGCGATCGACGCCGCGGCGCGCGCCGCGGCCGAACAGGCGCTCAGGAGGGCGGCATGAGCGAGGGACCGGGTATCCTGCTGACGGTGGCGAGCTTCCTGCTCGTCATCGGCCCGCTCGTCTTCCTGCACGAGCTTGGCCATTATCTGGCGGGCCGCGCCTTCGGCATCCATGCCGAGGCCTTCTCGATCGGCTTCGGCCGCGAGATCGCGGGCTGGACGGACAGGGCCGGCACGCGCTGGAAGGTCGCGCTGCTGCCGCTGGGCGGCTACGTGAAGTTCGCCGGCGACATGAACGCCGCCGGCCGCAGCGATCCGGCCTGGCAGGCGCTGCCCGCCGCCGAACGGGCGCGCACCTTCCAGGCCAAGCCGCTGTGGCAGCGGGCAATCGTCGTCGCGGCGGGGCCGTTCGCCAATTTCGTCGTGGCGATCCTGATCGTCGCCGGCTTCCTCGCGACCTACGGCGAGATGAAGACCCCGCCGGTGGTGGCCGGGCTGGTCGAGGGATCGTCCGCCGCCGCCGCGGGCCTCCGCCCCGGCGACCGCATCACCGCGCTGGGCGGGCGCGGGGTCGAGACGTTCGGCGATCTGGTCGAGCTCGTCCGCATCCATCCGGGCGAACCGCTCGACCTCGCGTTCGAGCGGGGTGGCCAGCCGCTCACCACCGTCATCACGCCGGCGGCGATCCAGGAGCGCGACCGGTTCGGCAACCATTTCCGCATCGGCGCGATCGGCGTCCGTTCCGGCCCGCAGACCTTCGCCACGGTCGGCCCGCTGGAGGTGCTGCCGCGCGCCGTGATCCATACCGCCAGCATGCTGCGGACGATGGTCGACACGCTCGGCCAGATCGTCACCGGCCGGCGTTCGCTGGACGAACTGGGCGGGCCGCTCAAGATCGCGCAAGTTTCCGGCCAGCAGGCGACGCTGGGGGCGGCGAACCTGCTGTTCCTGGTGGCGATGGTTTCGATCAATCTCGGGTTCATCAATCTCCTGCCAATTCCCATGCTCGATGGCGGACACCTGCTCTTCTACGCGATCGAGGCGGTGCGGCGGCGGCCGGTGCCCGTCGCCGCGCAGGAATGGGCGTTCCGTTCGGGCGTGGCGCTGCTGTTCGGCTTCATGCTGTTCGTGACGCTCAACGATCTGGCGTCGTTCGGCCTCTGGCAGCGGCTTGCCGGGTTGATCGGCTGACGCGGATCGGGCAGGGCGGCGCGGGGCCGTGCGATCGCCGTTCCGGCAAGGCGTCGCACGAAGGATACGGGCCGAGTTTCTTTCGAGCGAGGGCGGGGTTTCGTGACGCGCAGCATTAACGGAGCCGGCTTTCCGGCGCACCGGCGTATCGGCGCCGCCTCCGCCCTGATGATCGGCACCGCCCTCGGCGGCATCCCGATCGAGGCGCAGGCGCAGCGCGCCGCCGCCCGGCAGACGCCGGCGCCGCAGCTTACCGCCGTGCCCCCCGCCGACGCGCCCGCCACCCCCGCGGGCGCGCTGCCGGGATCGGGCACGATCCGCTCGCTCACCGTCTCCGGCGCGCAGCGGCTGGAGCCGGACACCGTCCGCTCCTACATCAAGCTGCGCGCGGGCGAGCCCTATACGCGCGAAAGCCTCGATCAGGCGCTGAAGGATCTCTACGCCACCGAACTCTTCGCCGACGTGCAGATCCGCGGCGCGGATACGGGCGAACTGGTGGTGCAGGTGCGCGAGAACCCGGTCATCAACCGGATCGTGCTGGAGGGCAACAAGCGGATCAAGGAAGACAAGATCCGCCCCGAGATCAAGATGCAGCCGCGCCAGATCTTCACCCGCAGCAAGGCGCGGGCGGACGTGGCGCGCATCATCCAGCTCTACCAGCGTCAGGGCCGCTACGCCGCCACGGTCGAGCCGAAGATGGTCCAGCTCGACCAGAACCGCGTCGACATCGTCTTCGAGATTTCGGAAGGCGCCAAGAGCCGCGTCCGCCGCATCAACATCATCGGCAACGAGCAATTCTCGGACGGCCGGCTGCGCGGCGAGATGGCGACCAAGCAGGCCGGCATCACCAAGATCTTCTCGTCGGGCACCAGCTACGATCCCGATCGCCTGTCCTACGATCAGCAGAAGCTGCGCCAATTCTACCTGACGCAGGGTTATGCCGATTTCCGCGTCGTCTCCGCCATCGCCGAGCTGACGCCCGACAAGCGCGACTTCATCATCACCTACGTCGTCGAGGAAGGGCCGCGCTACAAGTTCGGCACGATCGACGTCGACAGCGACATCCGCGACCTGAAGCCAGAGGCGATCCGCTACCTGATCCGGATGAAGCCGGGCGACTGGTACAACGCCAAGGCCGTCGAGGACACGGTCGACAGCATCAACGAGACGGCGGGCCTCCTCGGCTACGCCTTCGCCGACGTCCGCCCGAACTTCGATCGGGACAAGGACAAGCTGACGATGTCGATCACCTACAAGGTGGCCGAAACGCCGCGCGTCTATGTCGAGCGGGTCGACATCAACGGCAATACGATCACGCGCGACAAGGTGGTGCGCCGCGAGATGCGCCTGTCGGAAGGCGATGCGTTCAACGGATTCCGCGTCAAGCGCTCGCGCGATCGCATCCAGAGCCTCGGCTATTTCCAGGACAAATTGGAGATCGAGCAGAAGCAGGGTTCCAGCCCCGACAAGGTGATCCTGGAAACGAACGTCGAGGAGCGGTCGACCGGCGAATTGCAGGTGTCGGCGGGCTTCTCCAGCCTCGAACGGTTCATCGTCAACCTGTCGATCACCCAGCGCAACTTCATGGGCAAGGGGCAGGAGCTGCGCGCCTCGGCCGATTATTCGACCTATTCGAAGTCCGTCAGCGTCGGCTTCACCGAGCCTTATCTGTTCGATCGCAACATCGCCGTGGGCGGGGACATTTTCCGCCGCGATTTCAACTCGTTCAACTTCACCAACCAGGGCCGCAACACCACCTACGAGCAGACGACGACCGGCTTCCAGCTGCGCGCCGGCGTGCCGCTGACCGAGTTCGTCAGCCTCGCCCTCCGCTACGGCCTCAGCTACGACGAGGTGTCGCTCGACCGGAACAGCTTCTTTATCGACGGGCAATGCTCGCCGATCCTCGCCGGCCGCTATCTCTGCGAGCAGATCGGCAATCGGCTGACCTCCTCGGTCGGCTATTCGCTGTCGTTCGACAATCTCAACAACCGCATCCGGCCGACCGCGGGCCACCGCCTGCTGTTCAGCCAGGACGTGGCGGGCCTCGGCGGCGACGTGCGCTACATCCGCACCACCGCCAACGCCCGCAAATATTGGGGCCTCGGCTCGGGCTTCGTCTTCTCGGCGGGCGCGGAGGGCGGCTATATCCGCGGGCTCGGCCAGCAGGTGCGGCTGATCGACCGCTTCCAGCTCGGCCAGCCGCAGATCCGCGGCTTCGACATCCGCGGCGTCGGCCCGCGCGTCATCCGCCGCAGCTACGACACGACGACCATCCCGGCGACGGTGGTGACGGGCGACAATACCTTCACCGACGACGCGCTGGGCGGCAACGCTTACTATCTGGGCAAGCTGGAGCTGGAACTGCCGCTGGGCAACGGCGCGCGCGAGCTGGGCCTGCGCCCGTCGATCTTCCTCGACGCGGGTGCCGTGTTCAACGTCCGCCGCCCGGTCCTGACGGACAGCTGCGCCGCCGCCAACGGCGCCGGGGTGCAATGCCCGGGCGAGGTGATCCAGAACCGCGACATCAACGGCAATCTGCTCTACATCCAGGCGGACGGCACGACGGTCGGCACCACCGTCACCGCCAACCCGAGCCTGTCCTCCCTCGGCGCCTTCCGCGAGGAATTCTTCGGCGATACGCCCAAGCCGCGCCTTTCGGTCGGCTTCGGCGTCAACTGGAATTCGCCGTTCGGCCCGCTGCGCATCGATATCGCCAAGGCGCTCCTGAAGCAGCCCGGCGACGACACCCGACTCTTCACCTTCAACGTAGGGACGCAATTCTGATGAGGACCATCACCAAGGCCGTTCTGGCCGCTACTGCCTTCGCCGCGATCCCCGCCGCCGCCTCGGCGCAGAGCGTCGCCACCGCCGATCTGGAGACGGCGGTCGCCAATTCCGCGGCGATGAAGAACGCCACGCAGCAGATCCGCACCCAGTTCGCGACGCAGATCACCGCCTTCCAGACGCGCGAGACCGCGATCCAGAACGAGCTGCGTCCGCTCGCCACCGAATTGCAGACGTTGCAGAACACCCCCAACACGCCGCCCGCCACCTTCCAGGCGAAGGCGCAGGCGTTCCAGACCCGCCGCGAGGCCGGCACGCGCGAGTTGCAGACGCTGAGCCAGCCGTTCGCGCGGCCGACCAGCTATGCGCAGGAGCAGGTGCTCGCCAAGATCGAGCCGGCGGTACGCGCCGCCATGACCGCCAAGAACGTCAGCGTGCTGGTGAAGCCCGATGCCGTGCTCGCCTTCGGCCCGACCGGCGACATCACCGCCGACGTGACGGCGCAGCTCGACAAGCAGGTGACGAGCGTGTCGATCACCCCGCCGGCCGGCTGGCAGCCCGGCCAGCAGCAGGCCGCCGCCGCCCCGGCCGCCGCGACCCCGGCGGCGCCCGCCGCCGCCACGCCGGCCCCCGCCGCCGCCGGCCGCCGCCCCACCGGCCGGTGAGCGAGACGGCCGGAGAGGCTGCGACCGTCGGCCCGCTCGATATCCGGGCGGTGCTGGCGGCGCTGCCGCATCGCTATCCGATGCTGCTGGTCGACCGGGTCGAGGCGATCGTGCCCGACCGGTCGATCACCGCGATCAAGGCGGTGTCGTTCAACGAGGGCTTCTTCCAGGGCCATTTCCCCGGCCGCCCGATCATGCCGGGCGTGCTGATCGTCGAGGCGCTGGCGCAGGCCGCCGGCGTCCTCGCGGTCGAATCGCTGGGGCTGTCTGGCACGGGCAAGCTCGTCTATTTCATGGCGATCGAGGAGGCGAAGTTCAGGAAGCCGGTCGAGCCGGGCTGCCTGCTGACGCTGGAGGTGGAGTTCGTCCAGAAGCGGCCGCGCGTCTGCAAGTTTGCCGGCCGCGCACTGCTCGACGGCGAGGTCGCGGCGAGCGCCAACTTCACCGCGATGATCGCCGATCCGCCCGCCGCCTGACGCGCTTGCCCTGACGCCTCGTGTCCGCTAGGGCGCGCCCACCCTTGGCTGGTCGGAAACCAGCCGCTTCGAGAAAGACCATATGAAGAAGTCGATCCACCCCGATTACCACACGATCACCGTGCAGATGACCGACGGCACGACCTTCCAGACCCGCTCCACCTGGGGCGCGGAAGGCGACACGCTCCAGCTCGACATCGATCCCACCGTCCACCCGGCGTGGACCGGCGGCCGCGGCTCGCTGCTCGATGCAGGCGGCCAGGTCGCGCGCTTCAACAAGCGCTTCGGCGGTCTCTCGCTCGGCAAGAAGTAACGCTTCCCCCCTCCCTTTCAGGGGAGGGGGCCGGGGGTGGGGACTGTCAGCGAGGCTCAGCGCTTCGCGGAGTACGGGCCTCACCCCACCCCCTCCCCAGAAGGGGCGGGGCTTATCGGCTGAACCGGCCCAGCACCTCATAGGCCATCACCGCCGTCGCCACCGCGGCGTTCAGGCTGTCGGCCTTGCCCAGCATCGGTATCTTGACCCGCACGTCGCAGGCGGCCGCATAGTCCGCCGGCAGGCCCTGCGCCTCGTTGCCGGTCAGCAGGAAGGTCGGCGCCGCATAGGCCGGCGCCCGATAGTCGACCGCGCTGTCGAGGCTCAGCCCCACCAGCATCCCCGGCCCGGCCCGCAGCCAGGCGAGGAACGGCGCCCAGCCGCTCTGCACCACCGGCACCGTGAACAGCGCGCCCATGCTGGCGCGCACCGCCTCCACCGAAAAGGGATCGACGCAATCGTCGATCAGGATCAGCCCGCCCGCACCCACCGCATCGCCGGTGCGCAGGATCGTGCCGAGATTGCCGGGATCGCGCAGCCGCTCCGCCACCAGCCAGATCGGGGCGGTGCGGCGGTCGATCCGGTCGAGCGCGGTATCGAACTGGCGATAGACGCCCAGCACCGTCTGCGGATTGTCCTTGCCGGACAATTTGTGGAGGATGTCCCGACTGGTCTCGATCGCCTCACCGCCGGCCGCCTCGGTCGCCTCCGACAGGCGACGGACGAGCGGGTGGCCGGCGCTGTCGGCGGCATAGAAGAGGTGGGTCGGCACGCGGCCGGCATCGAGCGCCTCGGTCAGGATGCGCAGCCCCTCGGCGAGGAACAGCCCTTCCTCGCGGCGATGGCGCTTCTCGCGCAAGCCGCGCACGCGCTTGACGAGGGGGTTGGAATAAGCGGTGATCTCGCGCGGCATGGCGCGGCCTATGCCCGGCCGGCGCGCCCGTGTCGAACCCCGCTCACTCCTCGCCGAATTTCGCCTCGACCAGTTCGACAAGCGCCGCCAGCGCGGCGTCCGCCTTGGGTCCGCTGGCGGAGATGACGACATGGTCGCCCATCGCCGCGCCCAGCATCATCAGCCCCATGATCGAGGTGCCGGCGACGCGCGATCCGTCCTTCTCCACCTCGATCTCGGCATCCTGCGCGCTCGCCAGCGTCACGAACTTGGCGCTGGCGCGGGCATGGAGGCCGCGCTTGTTGGCGATCAGCACGGTCTGGCGCAGGGCATCGCCCGCGGTCGCGGCGGCCCCGCTCACGCCGCCGCCTCGCCGAGGACTTCGGACGCGACCGAGATATATTTCCGCCCCGCATCGCGCGCGGCGGCAACGGCGGCTGTCACCTTCATCATCTTGCGGGCTCCTTCCAGACGGATCAGCATGGGCAGGTTGACGCCGGCGATCACCTCGACGCGGCCGGGCTCCATGAGCGAGATGGCGAGGTTGGACGGGGTGCCGCCGAAAAGATCGGTGAGCAGGATGACGCCGGCGCCTTCGTCCACCGCCTTGACGGCGGCGGCGATGTCGGCGCGGCGCGCCTCCATATCGTCGTCGGGGCCGATGCAGATCGCCTCGATCGCGCGCTGCCGGCCGACGACATGCTCCATCGCGGTGACGAATTCGGCCGCGAGGCCGCCATGGGTCACCAACACCAGTCCGATCATCCCGCCACCCGAGCCTTCATGTTTCTCCGCCGTTCCGGGCCGCCTCTCGCACATGCGCCCCGCCTTCGGTCAGCGGACGAGGTCGCGATGGGTGATGGTGGGCGAAAATCCATTTCGGTGCAACGTCTGTGCGATACGTTCCGCCACATGCACGGATCGATGCCGCCCGCCGGTGCAGCCGAAGGCGATCGTGACGTAGCTTTTGCCCTCGGCAGCATAGCGGGGGAGGAGGGCGAGCAGCAGGCCCTCGATCCGGTCCAGCGCGTCGCCATAGGCCGGGTCGCCCGCGACATGATCCGCCACCGCCGCATCCAGCCCGGTCAGCGGTTTCAGATCGGGCACCCAGTGCGGATTGCGCAGGAAGCGCATGTCGAACATCAGGTCGGCCTGCCGCGGCACCCCCCGCGAGAAGCCGAAGGACAGGATGCTGAGCGTGGGGGAGGGCGCGGTCGCGCCCTCGCCGAAGAGGCCGCGGATTTCGGCCTGGAGGCCGTTGGTGGTGAGGCCGGTAGTGTCGATCAGCCGGTCGGCGGCGGCGCGCAGGGGGCCGAGCAGCTCGCGTTCGCGGCGGATGCCGTCCTCGGCCGGGCGATCGAGCGCCAGCGGGTGGCGGCGGCGCGTTTCCGAATAGCGCCGGGCGAGTTCGGCGCCGCCGCAGTCGAGGAACAGGATAGAGGGATCGAGCGCGGGATCGGCCGAGAGGGCGGCGGCGCGCTCGACGATTCGGGCCGGGTCGAAGCCGCGCGTGCGCGTATCCACGCCCAGCGCGAACGGCCGGTCGTCGTCGGGCGAGCCGGGGGCGGGGGGGGCTGGCGAGCAGCCGGTCGAGCAGGCGGAGCGGCACGTTGTCGACCACCTCCCAGCCCAGATCCTCCAGCGCCTTCAAGGCGGTGGTGCGGCCGGCGCCCGACAGGCCGGTGACGATCAGGATGCGGCGCGGGGCGGTCACGGCGCCGGCACAAGATGGCGCAGCGCCAGCTCGACGCGGATCGCGGCGGACGGCCCCCGCCCGTCGAGCGCCAGATGCGGCACCGCCACGCCCGCCAGCTCGATCGTCGGCAGCGGATCGGGGGCCATCCGCTCCGGCACCGCGACGAGATCGATGGCGAGCGCCACCGCCGCCTCGGTCGCGGCGAAGGGCAGGATGCCGAGGCCGCGCACCTCCATCTGCCCGGTGATCGTCGGCGGGGCCGACGCGACGAGCCGGTCGCCGTCGGCCCTGAGCGCGACGCCGTCGTCCGCCACCAGCCGCGCGCCGCGATCGATCAGGCGGAGGGCGAGATCGGACTTGCCCGCCCCCGGCGGCCCCAGCAGCAGCACCCCGCGCCCCTCGATCGCGACGCAGGTCGCATGGATGGGGGCGCTCATCGCACCGCCGCCGGCAGGCGGATCAGGAAGCGCGCGCCGGGATGGCCGTTCTCGCGATCCTCGACATGGATGGTGCCGTTATGCCCCTCCACGATCGCCTTGGCGATGGCGAGGCCGAGGCCGGAATGGCGGCCGAACGCCTCGCCTTCGGGGCGGATGCTCTGGAAGCGGTTGAAGATCGCCTCGCGCAATTGCGGCGGCACGCCCGGCCCCTCGTCGTCGACACGCAGCAGCACCTCCTCCTCGTCGCGCGTTGCCGATATCTGGACGAGGCCGCCGGGGGGCGAGAAGGAGATGGCGTTGTCGACCAGATTCTCGACGACGCGGGCGAGGCGCGAACCGTCTCCGAACACGAGCGTCGATCCGCGGCGGGGGCGGGCGTAGGCGAGGCGGACGTCATGCCCGCCGCGGGCGTCGCGCGCCTCGATCAGGCCCTCTACCATCCCGCCGAGATCGACCGTCTCGAACCGGGCACGCGCGAATTCGGCGTCGAGGCGCGAGGCTTCGGCGATGTCGGAGATGAGGCGGTCGAGCCGGTGCACGTCGTCGCGGATCACCGCGATCAGTTCCTCGCGCTGCGCGCCGTCGCGGACGAGGCCGAGGCTGTCGACCGCGGAGCGGAGCGAGGCGAGGGGGTTCTTCAGCTCGTGCGTCACGTCGGCAGCGAAGGCTTCGGTCGCGTCGATCTTCTGGCGGAGCGCCTGGCTCATGTCGGACAGGGCGCGGGCCAGCGTGCCGATCTCGTCGTGGCGGGCGGGCAGGCGGGGCACCTGCACCTCGCGCGCGCGGCCGAGGCGGACGCGGTGCGCCGCCAACGCCAGCCGCCGCAGCGGGCGGGCGATGGTGCGGGCCAAGAACAGCGACAGCGCGATCGAGACGAGGCCGGTGCCGAGCAGGATCATGCTCAGCCAGAAGCGCTCGGCGCGGACGATGCGCACCACGTCGCGCGCATTGGCGGTGACGAACAGCGTCCCCGATCCGTCGGGCAGCGCGACGGCGGCGGAGATGACGGGCGTGCGATCGGGAGCCCGGCGCAGCACCGTTTCCACCGCGCCGCCGGGGCCGGCACGCGCCGCCGCCTCCGCCTCCGGCCAGGCGCCGCGCCGGTCGGGCACCGGCTCGACGAAGGCGGGCGGGCGATCGGCGCCGACGACCGTATCGATCGCACGATCGAGAAAGCGGGCGACACGGCGCTGCCACGCCTCCGTCGCCGGATCGCGCAGCGCATAGCCGGGGGCGGTGCGGAAGCTGTCGACCAGCGGGCTGCCGTCCGCCCCGTAGAGGCGGATGCGGGCGGCGATCGGCCGGGCGAGGCGCGCGGCGAGCGGCTGCCGCTCGCCCGCCGGCACCGCCGCCAGCGCGCCGGCGATCAGCACCGCCTCGTCGGAGGCTTGCGCGCGCCGTTCGTCCACCAGCCGCGATCGATAGCTGTCGAGATAGAAGAAGCCGCCCGCCAGCAGCGCAAGGGCGAAGATGTTGACGGCGAGGATGCGGGCGGTGAGCGTCAGCCGGCCGGACCAGCCCGGCCCGGCCGCCGCCTCACTCGCCCGAAAAGCGGTAGCCCACGCCATAGAGCGTCTCGATCGCCTTGAATTCGGGGTCCACCTGCCGGAACTTCCGGCGCAGGCGCTTGATATGGCTGTCGATCGTGCGGTCGTCCACGTAGACGTCGTCCTGATAGGCGGTGTCCATCAGCTGGTCGCGCGACTTCACGAATCCCGGTCGTTGCGCCAGCGTCTCGAGGATAAGGAATTCGGTGACGGTCAGAACAACGTCGCGTCCGTCCCACGTCACGCGGTGGCGGGCGGGGTCCATGGCGAGGCGGCCGCGGTCGATCACGGGGGCGGCCGGTTCGTCGCCGCCGGTGCCGGCCCGCGCCTCGGTGCGGCGCAGGATGGCGCGGATGCGCGCGATCAGCAGCCGCTGTGAGAAGGGCTTGGTGATGTAATCGTCCGCCCCCATCGCAAGGCCCAGCGCCTCGTCCAGCTCGTCGTCCTTCGACGTGAGGAAGATCACCGGCAGCGCGCTCCGCTCGCGCAGGCGGCGCAGCATCTCCATCCCGTCCATGCGCGGCATCTTCACGTCCACCACCGCCAGATCGGGGGCATTCTCGGTCAGGGCCTTCAGGGCCGCCTCACCGTCCGGATAGAGGCGCACGGCGAAGCCTTCGGCCTGAAGCGCGATCGAAACCGAGGTGAGGATGTTGCGGTCGTCGTCGACGAGCGCGATCGTGGCGGACATGGCGCGTCTTCTGCAATCATCGACCTGCCTCGTCCATGAATAATGTGGTGCGTCCGTTGCTTCGCAATCGATCGCATCTTTGACGATGTTGCAGCCGGGCGTTAAGCCGGGGGATAACATCAGGCCGAAACCGCGCATCCGCGCCGGTGAAGCGCCCACCCAGGGAGACAGTGAGTTGACCAGCCGCACACCGACGCATGGGCTCGCCACGCAAGGCTTCGACGTGCCCGCGACCGTCCACTGGAACCTGCCGACGGCACCGCTGGTCGAACAGGCGGTGCGCCGGGGCGAAGGCCTGCTCGCCAAGGACGGCCCCCTCGTCGTCAAGACCGGCCGCCACACCGGCCGTTCCGCGCAGGACAAGTTCACCGTGCGCGATGCCGAGACCGAAGAGACGGTGTGGTGGGGCAAGAGCAACAAGCCGATGGCGCCCGAGCATTTCGCCGCGCTGAAGGCCGATTTCCTGAAACATCTCGCCACCAAGGACGAGCTGTTCGTGCAGGATCTCTACGGCGGCTCGCAGCCCGGCCACCGCGTCAACGTGCGCGTCGTCAACGAATATGCCTGGCATAATCTGTTCATCCGCACGCTGCTGGTGCGCCCGGAGGCGGAGGCGCTGGAAGGCTTCGCCCCCGAATATACGATCATCGACCTGCCGAGCTTCCGCGCCGATCCCGAACGCCACGGTTGCCGGACGGAGACGGTGATCGCCGTCAACCTCACCGAAAAGCTGATCCTGATCGGCGGCACCGAATATGCCGGTGAGATGAAGAAGAGCGTCTTCGGTATTCTCAACTACAAGCTGCCGGCCGAAGGCGTGATGCCGATGCATTGTTCGGCCAACATCGGCCCGAACGGCGATACGGCGGTGTTTTTCGGGCTGTCCGGCACCGGCAAGACGACCCTGTCGGCCGACGCCAGCCGCACCTTGATCGGCGACGACGAGCATGGCTGGTCGGACGAGGCGGTCTTCAACTTCGAGGGCGGCTGCTACGCCAAGATGATCCGCCTCTCGGCCGAGGCCGAGCCCGAGATCTTCGCCACCACCAAGCGCTTCGGCACGGTGCTGGAGAATGTCGTGATCGATCCCGACACGCGCGAGATCGACCTGGACGACAACAGCCTGGCCGAGAACAGCCGCGGTTCCTATCCGATCGACTTCATCCCCAACGCCAGCGCCGACAATCTCGGGCCGGTGCCGAAGAACATCATCTTCCTGACGGCGGATGCCTATGGCGTGCTGCCCCCGATCGCCAAGCTGACGCCCGACCAAGCGATGTATCACTTCCTGTCGGGCTATACCGCGCGCGTGGCGGGCACGGAGATCGGCGTGACCGAGCCGGACGCCACCTTCTCGACCTGCTTCGGTGCGCCGTTCATGCCGCGCAACCCGACCGTCTACGGCAATCTGCTGAAGAGCCGGATCGCCAAGGGCGGGGTCGATTGCTGGCTGGTCAACACCGGGTGGACCGGCGGCCAGTACGGCACCGGCAGCCGCATGCCGATCCGCGTCACCCGCGCGCTGCTGAATGCGGCGCTCGACGGCAGCCTCAACGACGCCGAATTCCGCACCGATCCCAACTTCGGCTTCAAGGTGCCGGTGTCGGTGCCCGGCGTCGATGCGACGATCCTCGATCCGCGCCAGACGTGGGCCGACAAGCAGGCCTATGATGCGACGGCGGCCAAGCTCGTCGGCCTGTTCATCGACAATTTCGCCCAGTTCGAGCCGGATGTGGACGAAGGCGTGCGGCAGGCGGCGCCCAAGGCGGCGTGAGCCGGACCCGGCGGCGGGGATCGCCCGCCGCCGGGAACATGCCTAACGGCCCGGAAACCACCATTTTCCGGGCCGTTCGGCTTAACCGCGGCAGGGCGCCGCCGTTACCTTGGGCATGAGGTACGATACCGTCACCCCCGCCAGCGAACCCCGTCAGCCGCGTCTCCGGATCGGCCAGCGGATGCGGGCGGTGCGCGATTTCTTCGCCCATCCCCCGGCGCCCGATCCGCTGTTCGGCGGCGCCGCCGCGGCCCCCGGCACGGCCGAGCTGGTCACGCGCATCGTCGATTTCCTGGCGCTGAACGGCCTCGATGCCACGCCCGCCAATTATCAGCTCGCCTATGAGGCGATCCGCGCCGGCGGCGATGCACTCGGCGGATCGATCGCTTATTCGGCGCCGACCTCGCCGGCGGGCTCGGCCATCCAGCCCGACGCCCATGTCCTCGACGAACTGATCGAGGTGGCGCAGCAGGCGATCGGCCGGCTCGACGGCGTCGTCCGCCAATCGACCGCCGACGCCCATGCCTATGGCTCGGCGCTCGCCACCAGCGTCGCGGGCATGGAAGTCGGCGGCGGCAGCGGCGAGATGGCCGATGCGCTGCTGGCGCTGACCCGCGCAATGATCGAGCGCACCCGCCACGCCGAACGCCGGCTGGCGGACATGGGGCAGGAGATCGAGCAGCTTCAGCACAATCTGGCCGAGGCCCGCGCCGTCGCCGCACGCGATCCGCTGACCGGCCTGCCCAATCGCGCCGCGATCGAGGAACGGCTGGCCGAGGCGATGGCCGCCGCCGCCCGGCTGCGCGCGCCGCTCGCCTTCGCTTATTGCGACGTGGACGATTTCAAGCGGATCAACGACGAGTTCGGCCATGCCGTGGGCGACCGGGTATTGAAGCTCGTCGCCGATGCGCTGCGCGAGACGGGGCGCGCGGGCGAACTGGTCGGCCGCCTCGGCGGCGACGAATTCGTGATGCTGTTCGAAGGCAGCACTGCCGATGCGGCGGGCGAGCGGGTCGATTCGATCCGCGCCACGCTCGCCGCCCGCTCGCTGCGCGTGCGCGGCGAGGACCGGCCGCTCGGCACGGTCACATTGTCCGCGGGCGTCGCGCCGATGCTGCCGGGCGACCAGCCCGCCGACCTTACCACCCGTGCCGACGAAGGGCTGCTCGCCGCCAAGCGCGCGGGGCGCAATCGCGTCGTCGTCAACCAGCCGGAGCGGGCCGCCGACGCCGCCTGACGGCCCCCTCTTGCGGCTGCCGCCGGATCGGGGCAGAGGCCGCAGATGGAAATCCCCCTCGGCCTCACCTTCGACGACGTTCTCCTCCGCCCCGCCGCTTCCGAGGTCTTGCCCTCGGGCGCAGACACACGCACGCGGGTGACGGCGGGCATCGCGCTCAACATCCCGGTCCTCTCCTCGGCGATGGATACGGTGACGGAAGCCGACATGGCGATCGTCATGGCGCAGCTCGGCGGCCTCGGCGTGCTGCACCGCAACCTGACCGTCGAGGAACAGGCCGCCGCCGTCCGCCAGGTCAAGCGGTTCGAATCGGGCATGGTCGTCAATCCCATCACCGTCACCCCGCAGGCGACGCTCGCCGATGCGCGCGCGCTGATGCAGAACCACCGCATCTCGGGCATTCCGGTGGTGGAGGCGGGCGGCCGCCTCGTCGGCATCCTGACCAATCGCGACGTGCGCTTCGCCGACGATCCGGCGCAGCCCGTGTCCGAACTGATGACCAGCCAGAACCTCGCCACGGTCGGCCTCGGCGTCACGTCGGAAGAGGCGCGGCGCCTGCTCCACCAGCGCCGGATCGAGAAATTGCTGGTGGTGGACGATGCCTATCGCTGCGTCGGCCTCATCACCGTCAAGGATATCGAGAAGGCCGTAACCTATCCCGGCGCCACCAAGGATGCCTCGGGGCGCCTGCGCGTCGCGGCGGCGACGACCGTCGGCGAGAAGGGGCTGGAGCGGACGCGCGCCTTGGTCGACGCCGAATGCGACCTGATCGTGATCGATACCGCCCACGGCCATAACCGGGATGTGGCGCGCGCGGTCGATCAGGTGAAGCGCCTGTCGAACGACGTGCAGGTGATCGCCGGCAACGTCGCCACGGCGGAGGCGACCCGTGCGCTGATCGATGCCGGCGCGGACGGCATCAAGGTCGGCATCGGGCCGGGATCGATCTGCACCACCCGCGTGGTGGCCGGCGTCGGCGTGCCGCAGCTGACGGCAATCATGGATGCCGCGGTTGAGGCAGCGAAGTCGGGCATCCCGGTGATCGCCGACGGGGGGCTGCGCACCTCGGGCGACATCGCCAAGGCGCTCGCCGCCGGGGCCGCCACCGTGATGGTGGGATCGCTGCTCGCCGGTACCGAGGAGGCGCCGGGCGAGACGTTCCTGTATCAGGGCCGCACCTACAAGAGCTATCGCGGCATGGGATCGGTGGGGGCCATGTCGCGCGGTTCGGCCGATCGCTATTTCCAGCAGGACATCAAGGATCAGCTGAAGCTGGTGCCCGAAGGGATTGAGGGGCAGGTGCCCTACAAGGGCGCGGCGCGCGACGTGATCCATCAGCTCGTCGGCGGGGTGAAGGCGGCGATGGGCTATGTCGGGGCCGGCACGATCCCCGATTTCCAGCAGAAGGCGCGCTTCGTCCGCATTACCAACGCCGGCCTGCGCGAAAGCCACGTCCACGACGTGGCGATCACGCGCGAGGCGCCCAACTACCCCTCACTCGGCTGATCCGATGACGCCGCCCGCACGGGCGCAGGCCGCGATCGAGCTGCTGGATGCGATCGGCGAGGCCGCCGGGCGCGGCGGGGCGGCGGCGGACACCATCATCGCCGCCTATTTCAAGGCGCGCCGCTATGCCGGATCGAAGGACCGGCGCGCGGTGCGCGACCTCGTCTATGCGGCGATCCGACGCACGGCGGAGCGGCCGGCCAACGGGCGGGCGGCCCTCGTCGGGCTGGCGCGCGAACGGCCCGAGGTCGCCGGACTGTTCGATGGTTCGGCCCACGCGCCCGCCCCGATTGCCGCCGACGAACCTGCCGCACCTGCCGGCGCCGTGCCGGAATGGCTCGTGCCGCTGCTGTCGGGCGCGCTGCCGGACGGCGAGAGGGCGGCCCTGCTCGATCGCGCGCCGCTCGACCTGCGCGTCAACCGGCTGAAGGCGGACGTCGCCGCCGTCCGCGCGCGCCTGCCGGACGCCGTACCGGGCGCGCATGCCGCCTATGCCCTGCGCCTGCCCGAAGGCTGGCCGATCGAGCGCGACCCGGCCTGGGCCGAAGGGCTGGTCGAGGTGCAGGACGAGGGCAGCCAGCTGATCGCCGCCGCCTGCCGCGCAACGCCGGGGGCGACGGTGATCGATCTCTGCGCGGGCGCCGGCGGCAAGACGCTGGCGCTGGCGGCGGCCATGGCCGGGCGGGGGCGGCTGATCGCCTGCGACATCGACCGGCGGCTGATGCGCCTCGCCCCCCGCGCCGAACGTGCCGGGGCGGCGGGGATCGAGTTGCGCCTGCTCGATGGCGGACGCGAGGCCGAGGGGCTGGCCGATTTCGGCGGGATTGCGGATGTCGTGCTGGTCGATGCGCCCTGTTCGGGGACGGGCACCTGGCGGCGCAATCCCGAGGCGCGCTGGCGGCTGACGGAGGCGCGGCTGGCGCGGCTGATCGAGACGCAGGCGCGCGTGCTGGCGTTGGCCGAACGGCTCGTCCGGCCGGGCGGGCGGCTGGTCTATGCCACCTGCTCGGTGCTGGCGGGGGAGGGGGCCGCGCAGATCGCCGCTTTCCGGGCGGATCGGCCCGGGTGGACGGTCGAACCCCCGGCCTTCGCGGCGGGGCGACCGGACGGGGACGGGCGGCTGCTCACGCCGGCGCACGACGGCACCGACGGCTTTTTCGTCGCCAGCCTGATCCGCCCATGATAGGCTGGCGGTAAGCGTTCCTGTCGGAGACCTCGATGTATCGCCCCTTGTTCGCGCTTGCCCTTCCCCTGGCGCTGCTGGCCGGATCGGGGGCCGGCATCGGCCAGCGCCCCGACGACCAGATCAACCCGCGCAGCACCGCGCTCGCCGCGCGGGCCGAACAGGCGCGTGCCGCCGGCAATCTGACGGGGGCGACCGACCTCTTGGAGACCGCGCTCGCGGTCGATCCGCGCAACCGCGCCGCCTTCGTGGCGCTGGCGCGCGTCGCCGAGGCGCAGGGGCTGCACGGCAAGGCGATCCGCCTCTACGGCGATGCGCTGCTGCTCGAACCGAACGACCAGCAGGCGCTGGCGGGGCAGGGTGAATCGATGGTGCAGAAGGGCGCCGTCGAGCGGGCGCGGGTCAACCTCACGCGGATCGAGGGGCTGTGCAAGGGGCCGTGCGCGCCGGCGCAGCGCCTGTCCGCCGCGATCGCCAAGGGATCGCCGCAGACCGTGCTGGCCGACCAGACGAGCGACAAGGTGCCGCCGAAGGGCGAGGAAGCGCGCACCATCAAGCCCTGACCGGCCCGGCTCAGGCGGCGGGCGCGTCCAGCCGGCGGGCGATATTGACGTAATCGCCGACCGCCAGCGTTTCGGCGCGGGCGGCAAGGTCGATCCCTTCCGCCAGCGCCGCCTCGATCGCGCCGGGCATCGCCTTCAAGCTCTGCCGCAGCATCTTGCGGCGCTGGCCGAAGGCGGCGGCGGTCAGCCGCTCGATCGTGGCAGGAGAGACGCCGGGCGGCGCATCCGCCGGCACGATATGGACCACGGCCGACATCACCTTGGGCGGCGGCACGAAGGCGGCGCGGTTGACGCCGAAGGCGATCGAAGGGCGGCTGCGCCATTGCGCCAGCACGGCCAGCCGGCCATAGGCCGAGGTATCGGGCCGGGCGACGATCCGCTCGGCCACCTCGCGCTGGAACATCAGCGTCAGCGAAGCCCACCACGGCCGCCACTCGGCGCCGCCCAGCCAGCGCACCAGCAGCGCCGTGCCGATATTGTAGGGCAGGTTGGACAGGATGTGCGCGCCGTCCCCCGCCTCGGCCCGTTCGTCCACCGCCAGCGCATCGCCGGCGATCACGCGCAGCCGGCCGGGCGCGGCTTCGGCCAGTTCGGCCAGCGCCGGCAGGCAGCGCGCGTCGCGCTCCACCGCCACCACATGAGCGCCCGCCCCGATCAGCGCGCGGGTAAGGCCGCCGGGGCCGGGGCCGACCTCGTAGACGCGGGCGCCCGCCAGATCGCCCGGCACGCGCGCGATGCGGGCGAGCAACTGGCCGTCGAGCAGAAAGTTCTGGCCGAGCGCCTTGGTCGCGCTGAGGCCGTGGCGCGCGATCACCTCGCGCAAGGGGGGCAGGCTGTCGAGCATCGCTCAGCCGGCGGCGAGGCGGCGGCGGGCGCATTCGCCGGCCAGGCGGATCGCTGCGATCATCGCGCCGGGATGCGCCGCGCGCTTGCCGGCGAGCGCGAAGGCGGTGCCGTGATCGGGCGCCGTCCGCACGATCGGCAGGCCGAGCGTGGTGTTGACGCCCTCGTCGAAATGCAGCGTCTTGATCGGGATCAGCGCCTGATCGTGATAGAGGCACAAGGCCGCGTCATAGGCGGCGCGCGCGCGGGCGTGGAACATCGTGTCGGCGGCGAGCGGGCCGACGATGTCGATTCCCTCGCCGCGCAATTGCTCGACCGCGGGGACGATCAGGTCGATCTCCTCCCGGCCGATCGCGCCGCCTTCGCCGGCATGCGGATTGAAGCCGGCGATGGCGAGGCGCGGACGATCGATGCCGAAATTGCGCTGCAATCCGCGTTCCGTGGTCCGCGCGCGTGACACGATCAGGTCGACCGAAAGGTAAGACAACACCTCCGCCAGCGGCACATGGACCGTGATCGGTACGGTGCGCAGGCTCGGCCCGGCCAGCATCATCACCATATTATGTGGGGCGACCCCGCAGCGTTCGGCGACGAACTCGGTCTGGCCGGGGTGGACGAAGCCCGCCGCATAGAGTTGCGCCTTGGCGACCGGCGCCGTCACCAGCGCCCCCGCCGCGCCCGATCGCGCGAGGCCGACCGCCAGTTCGAGCGAGTCGATCGCGCAGCGCGCGCCCGCCGCATCGGGCACGCCCGGCACGATCTGGCCGGCATCGGCGACGGAGAAGAGCGGCAAGGCCTGCGCGAAGACGTGCGCGGCCTCGTCCGGCGAGGAGACGGTGACGATCGGCCCGTCCCATACCGCCGAGACGGCACGCGCATCGCCCACCGCGAAGAAGGGCGGCAGATGCGCGGTCAGCCGCGCTTCCCAGGCCAGCGCGACGATCTCGGGGCCGATCCCGGCGGGATCGCCCAGCGCCACCGCCAGCGGCGGCAGCCCGCCCGCCTCAGCGATAATCGACGACCGCATCGCGCCGCAGATCGCGCAGATAGCGTTGCGCGCGCTTGTTGACGCGCTGCTCCTCGAGTTGGGAATATATCTGGTCGAAGGACGGACCGGCCGCCGTCTCGGGATCGTCGCGCCCGCAGACGACGAGCACGCGCACGCCATCCTCCAGCGATCCGAACGGCGGGGTCGTCTCGCCCACCTGCAAACGCACCATCAGATCCTGCAACGGCCCCGGCAGATCGCGGATGCGGACCTGATCGTTGTCGACCACCTCGGCACCGAACGCCTCGGCCGCGGCATTGGCGCGGCCGCAGCCCTGGATGGTTTTGGCCAGCTCCGCGAACTTCTCGACGCGCGGGGCGGCCTGCGTCTGCGTCTGCCCTTTGGGGAAGGTGATAGCGATCTGCTTGAGGCTGAGCACGGCGTCGCGCGGATCGGCGGTCAGCACCTGTCGCTTGTCGAGCATGGCGACAATCGAATAGCCGCCGGGAATGGCGATCGGATCGCTGATCCGCCCGGTTTCGAGCTGCGCCGCCACCGCCGCGATCTCGTCGGGCAATTGCTCGCCGCGCACCCAGCCGAGATCGCCGCCGACCGCCGCCGTCGAGGCTTCGGAATATTGCCGCGCATAAGCGACGAAGGACGCGCCCTGGCGCACCTGCTCGACGATACGCTGGGCGTTCGCAAGCACTTGCGCATTGTTGTTGACGTTTGCCGAGAGGTATATCTCACCCACCCGATATTCCTGCGCGCCCTTGGAGGCGTTGAGGCGCGCCATCACCTGCCGCACCTCGTCCTCGCCGACGTTCACGAACGGCTCGACCTTGCGGCTCAGCACGCGCCGCCACGAAAGCTCGCCCTGGATCTGGCGCTTGAGCGACGCCTCCGACGAGCCGATCGAGGTCAAGTAGGCAGTGAAATCCTTGGGCGTCCGCTTGAAATTGCCGGCCACGCGCGTGAAGGTCTGCTGGATCTCGGCCGGGTCGATCTTCACGTCCTGCGCGGCGGCTTCCTGTATCTCCAGCGTCTCGTCGATCAGATTGCGCAGCACCTGCAACCGCAGCCGCTCGCGCTCCTCGCCCTCGATCTTGCCGCCGTTGGCGGTCAGCACCAGCGCCAGCCGCTGGTCGATGTCCGTATCGGTGATGATCGTGCCGTTGACGATCGCGGTCGCCTTGCGCACCGCGGGATCGCGCTGGCCGAAGATGGTCAGATCCTTCGGCAGGTCGAGTGCGTCGGCCCCTTCGATCTGGGCGATCGCGGGGCCGGCCGCCGCCATCGCACCCGCCGCGATGCCGGCCGCCAGCGCTGCCGACATCCATCTGGACTTCACTCGCTTCACCCCGGCCTGCCCGTTTCCTGCTACGTTCGGGAGCGGCGTTACCGCGCTCCCGCTTAACCGCTGCTTAGCGGCCGATGTTCTTCAACGCCAGCTTCAACAGGAAGCTGTTGCCGCCGCGCGCATCGCCCACCCGGTAATAGTTGCGCAGCCAGGTCAGCCCGATCTGGAAGCAATCGTCCGAATAGAGCACGCCGAGGCGATGGCGGAACGGCTCGAACCCGTCGGAGGTCGACAGCGGGTCGTCGTCGCGGCCGGTGAGATCGACCACCGCCGACCCGAACAGCGACCAGTAGCGGGCGAGGCGGACGCGCGCGCCGACCCGCGCTTCCTCGCGGTCGTTCAGATCCTCGATCGAGGCGGGAATGTTGCGGTTGAGCCGGAAGTAGCCGATCGACACATAGGTCTCGCGGCTGCCGAACGACGCGTCGATCTCGTTGCGGCGGACGGCAAGCGTATCCTTGTCCAGCCGGAACCGCTCGGTCAGCTGGATGAAGCTGCCGTAGCGCACGGAGACGCGGCCGACGATGTCCGACCAGCGATCCGACAGGCCGGTGCCCGGCGGCAGGATGCTGGGGCGGGAGACGAGCCTGTAGCTCTGGCCGACGATGCCGCGCAGCGACAGGCGAGGGCGGTCGAACACATATTCCAGGCCGTAGGTGGCGCGGCTGCCATCCTCCCACCGGTCGTAGCCGTTGAAGCGGTTGAGCGCGAAGAGGTTCGAATCCTCGAGATCGACGGCGCGCGAATCCTCATTGGGGATGCTGAGGTTGCTGGTGCGCGGCGTGGCGACGAGCTGGACGCGCGGCGTGATCCGCTGCGTGCCGCCGAACAGATCGCCCACGAACGGCCAGCGCGCATCCGCCGCCGCCGCCACGATCGCCCGCCTGCTCCACCCCTCGTCCCCGCGGTAGATGCCGGTCGCGGTCGAGAGCGTGTTGTCGGTATGGTAGAGGTCGCCGCGGGCGTAGCCGGTGAAGGTGATCGACTGGCCCATGCCGGTCAGCGTCTCGCGCGTCCAGGTGGCGCCGGCGAACAGCCGCTGCGTATCCTGCCCCTCGGTGCGGATCAGGGCGAGCGTGTTCGCCTGCAATTCGATCCGCCCGCCCAGCAACGGATCGGCGAGGCGGCGGCGATAGTCGATCGCGGGCAAGGCGAAGGGCTGCTGGCCCTGGCTGCCGACGGCGCGCATCGTCTGCACCGCCCAGCCGGCGATCGAGAGATAGCTGTCGCGGTCGATCCGCTCGGCGCGGAGGGTGGAGCGCAGGCGATCCTCGTCGCTGATCTCGTAGCGGCGCAGGAAGGTGCGGTCGGTGGCGACGCGGCCGATACCGGTCACGGTCCAATCGGGGCCGAGCTGCCAGCGGCCGTTGGCGTTGATATAGCCGCGGAATTCGTTGGGGCCGGCGTCCGTCGCGGTCGATCCGGCCGGCAGGCGCGAGCTGGACGTGCCGATCGCCGAGACCTGATAGGCGCCGCGCGCCGTCAGCTGCCGATATTGCGCCTCGAGCGCCGGCAGCGCGTTGGTGAAGACGTGCGGCGTGACCGTCAGGTCTCGATTGGGGGCGAGGCGGACGTAATAAGGCAGCGCCAGTTCGAGGCCGTTGCTGTTGTTGACCGACACGTCGGGCATCAGCAGGCCGGATGTGCCGGCGGCACCGCTCCCGTCCGGATGCGAGAAGGCGGGCAGCCACAGCACCGGCAGCCCCAGGAAGGAGAAGCGCGCATCGCGATAGGAGATGCGGTGCCGGGCCGGATCGTGGACGATGCGGACGGCGGTGATCTTCCACGTCGGCTCGCGCGGGCAGCCGCCCGAATCGACGACGCCGCACGGCGAATAAGCGGCATGATCGAGCGTGGTGACGCCGTTTTGCCGCGTGCCGCGCCGCGCCGCCAGCCGGCCGCCGTCCTCCAGCACCAGCAGCAGATTCTCGATCACGCCGTCCTTCAGCGTGTCGGTCAGGTCGACGCTGTCGCCGTACAGCGTGTCGCCTTCGGGATTGGTGGCGGCGACGTTGCCGGTGGCGGTGACGGCGCCGGTCTTGCGGTTCCAGACGATCCGGTCCGCGCGCAGCCGGTTGCCGGCACGCACCATCCGCACGTCGCCCGTCGCCGTCACGATGTCGGCATCGCTGTCGTAATCGAGGGCGGCGGCGGAGAAGCCGACCTCGTCGTCGGTGGCCGGCACCGGCGGGGGCGCGACTTCCGCCGGGGCGGCCGGCGTTTGCAGCACCTGCGCCGGGGCGGCCACGGCGGCGAGGCCGAGGCCGATCGGCAGGGCCGTCCTCCAGATCGGGCGGATACGTTGCAACCTTTACTCCCGGCGCCGGGCCGGGGTTTGCCCCATGCCCCCCTCTGGCGTGTTCAGGCTCCCGCGCCTATCCCAATGGCGGCGCGTGCGAAAGGGGATCGATCGGCGTCCCTCAAGCGCTACAACCCGCAGGCGGCCGCGTGCGGCCTCCGAGAGACATGAGGATTGCGCCTTGATCGATATCCACTTCGCCCCCGCCGTGCCCGCCGATGCCGAGGTGATCGTCCTGCCCGTGACCGCCGCCGATGCCGCCGAGGGCAACTGGCCGGCGGCGGCCGGCCCGCTCGCCGCCGCCAGCGCCGCCGCGGTGCGCTTCACGGGCGAGGCGGGGAGTGCCGTGGAGCTGGTGACGGGCGAGGCCGGCTCCGCCCGGCGCGTATTGCTCGTAGGCGCCGGCAAGGGCCTCAGCGATGCGGGCGCGGCGGAGAAGCTGGGCGGCACGATCGCCGCGCGGCTGCTGCTGTCCGGCGCGACCACCGCGGCGATCGACCTGTCGACGCTGGACGCGGACGGCGCGACGGCGGCGCAGGTCGGGCTGGGCGCGCGGCTCCGCTCGTGGCGCTACGATCGCTATCGCACCAAGCTCAGCGACAAGCAGAAGCCGACCCTGAAGACGCTGACGGTGGCGGGCGTCGCCGCGCAGGCCGGTGCGGACTGGGCGCGCGCCGCCGCCGTGGCCGAGGGCGTGGCGCTGACGCGCGAACTCGTCACCGAACCGGCCAACATCATCTATCCCGAAAGCTTCGTCGCCCGCGTCCGCGCGGCGGCCGAGGGCAGCGGCCTCGGCATCGAGGTGCTGGGCGAGGCGGAGATGCGCGCCGCCGGCATGGGCGCGCTGCTGGGTGTCTCGCAGGGCTCCGCGCGCGAGGCGCAGCTGCTCGTCCTGACGTGGAACGGCACCGGCGATACGGCGGCGCAGCCGACGGCGCTGGTCGGCAAGGGCGTCACCTTCGACACCGGCGGCATCTCGATCAAGCCGGCCGCCGGCATGGAAGACATGAAGTGGGACATGGGCGGCGCGGGCGCCGTCGCCGGGGCGATGCTGGCGCTGGCGCGGCGCAAGGCGAAAGCGCATGTCGTCGGCGTCTGCGGGCTGGTCGAGAACATGCCTTCGGGCGAGGCGCAGCGGCCGGGCGACGTCGTCACCTCCATGTCCGGCCAGACGATCGAGGTCATCAACACCGATGCCGAGGGGCGGCTGGTGCTGTGCGACGCGATCACCTGGACGCAGGCCCGCTTCAAACCGAAGACGATCGTCGATCTCGCCACGCTGACGGGCGCGATGATCATCTCGCTCGCCCGCGAATATGGCGGGCTGTTCGCCAATGACGACGGGCTCGCCGCGGCGCTCACCGCCGCCGCCACCGCGGTGGGCGAGCCGCTGTGGCGGATGCCGATGGGCGAGGCATATGACAAGATGATCGAAAGCCCGATCGCCGACATGAAGAACGTCGGCCCGCGCGAGGGCGGATCGATCACCGCCGCGCAGTTCATCCGCCGCTTCGTGGACGAAGGCGTGGCGTGGGCGCATCTCGACATCGCCGGCATGGTCTGGTCCGCCAAGCCCGGCGTGCTCCACGACAAGGGCGCGACCGGCTATGGCGTGCGCCTGCTCGATCGCTTCGTGGCGGACACGCTGGAGGGCTGAGGCGGGGGCCATGCAGGTCGATTTCTACCTCGTCGGCGGGGAGGGGCCGGCCCCCGTCCTTGCCCGGCTGGCGGAACGCGTGCTGGAAGCGGGCGGCCGGCTGCTGGTGGTGACGGGCGACGCCGACGCCGCCGGCCGGCTGGACGAGGCGCTGTGGACGGGTGACGGCTTCCTGCCCCACGGCTGTGCCGGCGGGCCGCACGACGCGCGCCAGCCGGTGCTGATCGCCGACGTGCCCGTCGCCGCCAACGGTGCGCGCACCGTGGCGCTGATCGACGGCCAGTGGCGCGAGGAGGCGCTCGGCTTCGATCGCGCGCTCCACATCTTCGACGAGGCGGCGACCGAGGCGGCGCGCGCCGCGTGGCGCGGGCTGGCGGACCGGGATGGCCTCGTCCGCAATTTCTGGCGGCAGGAGGGGCGGGCGCTGGCGGCAGATCGCCTGACGCTTGCCGCTGCGGCTGCGAGCGGCTAGACGCGCGCCACTTCCCGAACCCCTATCTATGGAGCTTGGCCTCGCCATGGCGACGACCCGCACCTTTTCGATCATCAAGCCCGACGCCACCCGCCGCAACCTGACCGGCGCCGTCACCGCCATGCTGGAGGAGGCCGGCCTCCGCGTCGTCGCCTCCAAGCGCATCCAGATGAGCAAGGAGCAGGCCGAGGGCTTCTACGCCGTGCACCGCGAGCGGCCGTTCTTCGGCGATCTGGTCTCGTTCATGATCTCCGGCCCGGTCGTCGTGCAGGTGCTGGAGGGCGAGGATGCCGTGGCGCTCAACCGCCGCGTGATGGGTGCCACCAACCCGGCCAATGCCGACGAGGGCACGATCCGCAAGGTGCATGCCGAATCGATCGAGGCCAATTCGGTCCACGGTTCCGACAGCGCCGAGAATGCCGAGATCGAGATCGCCTATTTCTTCAAGCCGGAAGAGATCGTCGGCTGATGCCAGCGCCGCCGCCCCCGGCGATCCCGGGGGCGGCGGCACCGGTCACGGATCCTGCGGGTCGATCGGGTCCACCCGCGCCGACGCCGCCGAGGGGCGGAAGACGACCGCATTGGGCGATATGCGCGCCCCGATCGTGCCCGGCTGATAGCCAAGCTCCGTGCGGTTGCGCACCCCGAACGCCGGGCTGGCGACAGCGTCGATATGGCCGACGTTGCTGACGACCAGCGTATCCCGATCGAGCGGCGCCCCGAGCGCGATCAGCCGGCGCGCGGCGTTGCGCAGGTTGGTGGTGGTATGCCGGGCATAAGGTTCCACCACGATCGCGTCCTCCGGGATGCCGAAGCGTTCGACCAGCGCCCGCCGCATCTCCATCGCCTCGACATGCGGCGTATCGCGCGGATGGACGGCGCTGCCGCTGACGATGAGGAAGGGGGCCAGCCCCTCCGCAAACCGCTCCGCCGCCATCCGGACATTGGCCTTGCTGCGCGCGCTGAGCGGCGTGACGGGATCCTCCGGGCCGACCCCCAGCACGATGATCGCGCTGTAGCGGAAGCGCGACCAGTCGACCTGTCGCGCCTTCGCCAGCGCGCCGGCATTGAAGCGCGGGTCGAGCGGCTCGAAGGCCGCCGCGGCATTCTTGTCGTTGGCGTCGAGCAGCGCCAGCGCGAGCGACAGGCTGAAATCGCCGGCGACGGCGGGGTCGTCGGCCTGCGCCGTCGCCAGTGCGACCGCATCGGCGACCATCGCGGCGAAATCGGCGCTGCCGAACGGCAGATCCGATCCGTCTATCATCGGGTAGCGCGGCAGCTTGCCGATGCCATAGACGCGCAGCACGTCGTTCAGGCCGTCGATCTCGCGCCGCACGTCGTCGCTCGCGCGCCCCGCGCCCGCCGCCAGCATGTCCCGCTCCGCGTCCTGCCAGAGGGCGGCCTCGACGATGCACGGGGGTGCGCCGTCGCACGCCGCGATCCGCCGCTGCCGCGCGCCACCGGGCAAGGTGCGGCCGTGCAGGCTGGGGAACAGCCGCCCGGCCATCGCCGTCAGTTGCGCATCGCGGGCCGGCACCGCGCCGGCGGGCACGGCGGCAAGCGCCGCCGCGACCGCCATCAGGGCGATCGCGCGCCTCACCACGCGCGGCTGACGATGAAGCGCACCGTCCGCCCGAAGATCGGCCGGCCGTAGATCGCATCGCGCGAGGTCTGGCCGTCGAGCTGGTCGGTGCGCGGATTGCCCTCGGTCAGGCCCTTGTCGTTGAAGACATTGTCGCCGACGACCTGGAACTGGAAGCCGCCCCGCGTCAGCGTGCCGCCCAGTCCGAACGTGTTGAACGACGGCAGCCGGGTGTTGTTGAACAGATCGACGTAGCGGCGCCCGGTATATTCGTAGCGGCCGTAGAATTCGATGCGGTTGCTGCCGGTCTCGAACGAGAGGGTCGGGCGGACGTTGCCGAACACCTTGGGCTCGCGGATGATCTGGTTGCCGTTGACGGCGGACGGATCGGCGCCCGCGGTGTTCGCCAGATTCTTGTATTGCGGATCCTGATAGGTGAACGAGCCCGAGACGAAGAACCAGCCGACCGGGGCGAACGTGCCGTCCACCTCGACGCCCTTGACCTCGGCCTTGCCGATGAACGGCACCGCCTGATCGTTGCGGCCCGTCGCCGGGTTGAACGCCACGAACGAGGCATTGAACGGATCGAACTTGGTGTAGAAACCAGTCAAATAGAGGTAATTGCGGCCGAACGACGCCTTCAGGCCGGCCTCATATTGATCCGCCTTCGTCTTCACCAGCACCGGATTGATGTTGTAATAGCTGCTCGACTGCGGCGGCACCTCGAGGTGCGAGGCGCGGACGTAGCCGCCGAAATTGTCGCTGACGTCGTAATTGGCGCCGATCGTCCAGTTGGTCGCGGTCGGGCTGCCCTTGCGCGACTGGCGGCCGCCGTCGAAGGCGCGGACGGCGTTGTCGGCCAGCGTCGTCGCATCGCCGAGGTTGGCCGAGATCGAGGTCAGGCCGTAGCCGTCGATATGATACCATTCGTGGCGGATGCCGCCGTCGAGGCGCAGGCCCGGCAGCACTTCCCACGTATCGTTGGCGTAGAGGGCATAGACCGTCGAATCGACGTCGCCCTGGTTGAGCGTGGTGCCGTAGCGCAGCACGCCGCGATCGGTGACGGAGCCGAGCACCGCCCCGCTCGCCGAATAAGCGACGAGATCGAGCGTCCGCGGCTGGCTGCGCACCTCCATCAGATAATCCTGGTAGATCGCCTTGTTGCTGAGGCCATATGCCGAGGCGTAGCCGCCGACGCGCAGATCGTGCGTGCCGATGCCCGTCTTGAACTTGCGCGTCACGCTCACGTCGCCCTGGCCCGAATAGAAGCTGGAACCGACGCCGCGATACTGGCCCTGCACCACGAGACCCGAGGCGGCATAGGGATCGTAGGCGGTGGCGCCGTTGGTGCCGGACAGCGCATAGCCGAGGCGCGCGACCGGAGTGGCGGCGGTTCCGAAGGCGTTGGCGGCGGTGCGGAAGCCGGCGGCGAAGGCATTGGCGTCGACGGGGTTCGACGTTGAATAGAGCGCGTCGAAGTTCAGCCGGCCCTTGGTGTAGCCGGCGCGCACCGCCAGCTGCCATTCGCCGAACATGCCCTCATATTGCAGGCCGACATTGCCATATTCCATGTGGCGCCCGTCGGCGAGGTCGCGCGTCTCGCTCCGCGTGACGCCGGCGGCATCGCGATATTTCAGCGTCACGCCGCGGAAGGCGGGCGAATTGAGCGTGCCGCGGAAGAAATCGATGAACGGATCGAGCGAGACGGACGGATTGCGCGGATCCGCGGTCGGGATCGGCAGGTAGAACAGATTGTGATCGTTGAGGTAATTGACGCTCAGCCGGATCGAGCCATTGTCCAGTTCATGCTTGATGTTGGCGCGGATCTGGCCGCCGCGGTCGTTGGGGAAGCCGTTGTCGCGCTGGCCGCCGTCGCGCCTGAGGAAGCCGCCGACCGCATAGAAGGTGCGCGGACCGAGCGGGCCGGACTGGACGGCATCGAGCCGGTAGAGATCGGTCGTGCCGATCGTCGCCTGCACCTTGCCGCGCGGCGTATCGGTGCCGGTCACGGTCAGATTGTTGATGATCGCCGCCGCCTGGCTGGCGAAGATCGGCGCCGGGCCACCGCGCACCACCTCGACCCGCTCGGTCATCAGATCGTAGCGGTTGAGGCTGTCGCCGCGGAAGAAGTTGCCGTTGATGTCGTGGAACAGCGGCAGGCCGTCCTGATGGAAGACCGCATAGCCGTCGTCGGTCGGGATGCCGCGGATGCGGGTGATGTTCTGCACCTCGCCGCCCGTCGCCTCGACCTGGATGCCGGGCAGCTTGCCGAGCAGATCGGCGAAGTTGAGCGGAGCGAGCCGCTGCACGTCCTCCTGCCCCAGCGAATTGATCGCATAGGACACGTCGAACCGCCGCTGCCGCCGCGCCGATCCGGTGACGATGATGTCGGATACGTCCGCCTCGTCGGCCGCGACCGGCGCGGTGCCGGCGGCCGCCGTCTGCGCCACCGCCGCCGGGGCCAGAAGCATCGCTGCCGCACCCAGCGAAGCCAGACCCGCGCTACGCAGCAGCGCGCTCCGAATTGCTACCGTCATCATATTCCCCCTTATTATCGATGTTCGATTTGGGCCTCCCTCGCGCCTTATGGCTACATTTTCAAGTAACGCGCCCGGGGGCGTGGGAAGGATGCGGACAGGAAGCGCCCCCTCCTGCGTCGGTCCGCGCCGGGGGATCGTCGCCCGGCGTATCGCGCGACGGCCTATCGCGCCGTCAGCGCGTCGATCTTGCGTTGGGCGTCGGCCGGTGCGCTGCGGCCGATCAGCGACAGGCCGGTGAGCTTCAACGCCGAACCCACCAGCCGCCCCTCCACCCGATAGCCGAGATGATAGAGCGCGGTGCGCTCCACCGGATCGCCGTCCGCCCCCACGAAGCGGGTGGTTATGGCGATAGGGACGCGCAGGTCGCGGTCGTGCGGCTTGCCGGCCTTTAGCGGTTCGATCCAGCCGGCCTCGATCCGCGCATCCCCGGTCGTGTCGACCGCGGCGATGCCGGTCGGGCGGGGGAACAGGACGTGCTGGCTCTGGATCGTCTGTTCGGGATCGGCCGGCGACAGCGCCAGCGTCTCGCCATCCTTGGCGAGCGTCGCCTTCAGCACCAGCGTCACCGCCTTGGTGGCGGCTTTGGCCGCCGCGGCGGCGCGTTCGCGTTCGCCGTGGCTGCGTTCGCTCCAGGCGTTCCAGAAGGTCAATGCCGAGATGACGACGGCGACGACCGCCAGCACCTCGCCCAGCGTGATCCAGCGGCGGCGGATCGCGGCGGCCTCGGCCTTTTCCGCTACGGTCTGGGGCGGGGCGGGGGCCTCGTCCTTCTCCCACGGCGCCTTCGGGCGATCGGTCATCGCGCGGCCCCCGTCACCAGCGCGGCGAGGGCGGCCGGATAGAGGCGATGCTCCTCCGCCAGCACGCGCGCCGCCAGCGCCCCGGCATCGTCACCGGGCAGCACGGGCACGCGCGCCTGCGCGAGGACCGGCCCGTCGTCCAGCGCGGCGGTGACGAGGTGGACGGTGCAGCCATGCTCGGCATCGCCCGCCGCCAGCGCGCGGGTATGCGTATCCAGCCCCTTGTGGCGCGGCAGCAGCGACGGGTGGATGTTGACGATGCGCCCCGCGTGGCGGGCGACGAAATCGGGCGAGAGCAGCCGCATATAGCCGGCCAGCGCGATCCATTCCGCCTCGCCCAGCGCCGCCTCGATCCAGGCCTCATGCAAGGCGCGGGAAAGGCCGGCGTGGCTGCGGGCGGCCGTCGGAATGCCCTCGGCGGCGGCGATGGCGAGGCCGGGGGCGGCGGGATCGTTGGCGATCACCACCGACAGGCGGAACGGGCAGGCGGCATCGCGCGCCGCCGCCGCCAGCGCCGCCATGTTCGAGCCGCGGCCCGAGATCAGCACCGCGATGGGCGCGCGATCAGCCATGATGCGTGGCGGACCAGCCGGCCCGCGCGCTCCACGTCTCGCCGCCGCCGCGCACGGTGCAGCCTTTGTCGCCCGCTTCGATCCGGCCGATCGCGAACACCGTCTCGCCGGCCTCCTCCAGCGCCGCCGTCACCGCATCGGCCGCATCGGGGCGGACCACGATCGCCATGCCGATCCCGCAGTTGAAGGTGCGCGCCATCTCCTCCGGCTCGATATTGCCCTGCGCTTGCAGGAAGGCCATCAGCCGCGGCTGCGGCCAGAGATCGGCGTCGATCGTGGCATGGAGGCCGGCGGGCAGCACGCGCGGGATATTCTCGAGCAGGCCGCCGCCGGTGATGTGCGCGAGGGCCGCGATCCGTCCGGCCCGGATCAGCGGCAGCAGGCTTTTCACGTAGATGCGGGTGGGGGCGAGGAGGGCGTCGATCAGTCGCACCTCCTGATCGAACAGGGCGGGGCGATCGAGCTTCCAGCCGCGATCCGCCGCCAGCCGGCGGACGAGCGAGAAGCCGTTGGAATGGACGCCCGACGAGGCGAGGCCGAGGATCACGTCTCCCCCCGCCACCCGATCCCCGGTCAACACGTCGGCCCGCTCGACCGCGCCGACCGCGAAGCCGGCGAGATCGTAGTCGCCGTCGGCATACATGCCCGGCATCTCCGCGGTCTCGCCACCGATCAGCGCGCAGCCGGCGATCCGGCACCCTTCGGCGATGCCCGCGATCACCGTTTCGGCGACACCGGTATCGAGCCGGCCGGTGGCGAAATAATCCAGGAAGAACAGCGGCTCGGCACCCTGCACGATCAGATCGTTGACGCACATCGCGACCAGATCGATGCCCACGCCCTCGTGCCGGCCGCTGTCGATCGCCAGCTTCAGCTTGGTGCCGACCCCGTCGTTGGCGGCGACGAGCAGCGGATCGGCGAAGCCCGCCGCCTTCAGGTCGAAGAAGCCGCCGAAGCCGCCGATCTCGGCATCCGCGCCCGGCCGGCGCGTGGCGCGGACGAGGGGGGCGATCGCCTTCACCAGCGCGTTGCCGGCGGCGATCGAGACGCCGGCCTTGGCGTAGGTATAGGGTTCGGGGGCGTCTTGCGTCGGGTCCATGGCCCCGCCTAGCCCAGAAGCGACTTGGATTTCGAGGCCCAAGTCGCCAAAAGCGGCGGCGTGATCCTCGCCCCCCGCCTCGCCAAGCCGCTCGCCGCAGCCGGCGGAGCCGTGCTGATCGGCCTCGCCGTCGCCGTCACCGCGCAGATCGACCGCAGCGTCGAGCGCGGGGTGCCGCCTATCGACAGTTCCGCCAATTTCGAGGTGACGGGCGTGCTGGTCGACGTGTCCGGCGCCAATGCCGATGCCGCGCGCACCGGCGGCTGGCGGCTGGCGCAGCGCCGCGGCTGGGCGCAATTGTGGGCGCGCGCCAACGACCGGCCGGTGGCGCAGGCCCCGGCGCTGCCCGATTCGACGCTCGATACGATCGTCGCGGGGATCGAGGTGGAGGAGGAACGCATCTCGCCGCGCCGCTACGTCGCGCGGCTGGGGGTGCTGTTCGATCGCGCACGGGCCGGGCAATTGCTGGGCGCCAAGGGCGGCATGCGCCGCTCGCCGCCGATGCTGGTCATCCCGCTCACCGTCTCGGGCGGCACCGCGCAGGCGTTCGAGGCGCGGACCGACTGGCAGCGGGCGTGGGCGCGTTTCCGCTCCGGCGGCAGCCCGATCGATTATGTGCGGCCCGTCGGCAACGGCATCGATCCCCTGATCCTCAACGCGGGGCAGGCGGGGCGGCCGGGGCGTGGCTGGTGGCGGATGCTGCTCGATCGCTACGGCGCGGCCGATGTGGTGGTGCCGACCGTGCGGCTGACGCGGCTGTGGCCGGGCGGCCCCGTGATCGGCCGCTTCGCCGCGCTCCACGGCGTCGACCAGCGGCGGATCGCCGCCTTCACGCTGACCGCGGCCGATGCCGACGCGCTGCCGCGGATGCTGGACGATGCCGTCCGCCGCATCGACGCCGCTTATGCCGCGGCGCTGCGGAGCGGCGACCTGTCGGCCGATCCGTCGCTGGTGATCGAGGAGGAGGTGGCCGACGACCTGCTGGAGAGCGTCGCCGCCGATCCGGCGCCGCCGCCCGCGGCCGGCCCCCAGAGCATCCTGCTGCTCCAGGTCGACACGCCGACGGATCAGGCGCTGATGCAGACCGAGGCGGCGCTGCGCGGCCTGGCCGGCGTCGTCGGCGCCAATACGACCAGCGTGGCGCTGGGCGGCGTCTCGCTGATCCGCGTGACGTGGAGCGGCGATCCCACCACGTTCCGCGCGGCGCTGGCCGCGCGCGGCATCGCCGTGCGGGGCGTGTTGGTCGAACAGATGCCGCCGCCCGCCGCCGTGACGCCGCAATCGCCGCAGCCGACGCCATGAGCCAGATCGCGCTGCCCCTCGACTGGCCCCCGGCCGAGGACGAGCGCGACTTCATCCTGGCCGCCCCCAATCGCGATGCGGTGGCGTTGCTGGGGGACTGGCGGCGCTGGCCGGTGCGCGCGGCGCTGCTGACGGGGCCGCGCAAGTCCGGCCGCAGCCTGCTCGCCCGCATCTTCGCCGCCGAAAGCGGGGCGGCGCTGCTGGACGATGCGCATGCCGTGGCGGAGGAGGCGATCTTCCATGCGTGGAACCGCGCGCAGGAAAGCGGCCGCCCGCTGCTGATCGTGGCGGACGCGCCGCCGCCGGCGTGGGAGGTGCGCCTGCCGGACCTCCTCTCGCGCCTCGCCGCCAGCCCCAAGGCGGCGATCCGCGCGCCCGACGAGGCGCTGGCGGCCGGCCTGATCGAACGCCGGCTGGCGGCGCGCGGGCTGCCGGTGCCGGCGGACGTGGTGCGCTATCTGGTGCCGCGGGCCGAGCGCAGCTACATCGGCATCCATCGCCTGATCGATGCGTTGGACGGGCTTGCGCTCGCCCGGCGGCAGGGGATTTCGGTGCCGCTGGCGCGCGCCGCCCTGATGACGGCGGGTGTCATCGATCGGACGCCGGGGGCGGAATAGACGGAAGCCATGGAAGACGCTGCCACCACCCCGCTGATCGCCGATCCGCTGCCCGCCCCCGCGGGCGGCGACGCGCCCGCCCCGCCGATCGCGCCGCGCAACCGCTATTTCAATCGTGAGCTTTCCTGGCTGGCTTTCAACGAGCGCGTGCTGGAGGAGGCGGGCAACCACGCCCATCCGCTGCTGGAACGGCTGCGCTTCCTCTCGATCTCGGGCAACAATCTCGACGAATTCTTCATGGTCCGCGTCGCCGGCCTGAAGGGCCAGCAATTGCAGGGGATCGAGGATCGCTCGCCCGACGGGCTGACGCCCATCCAGCAGCTCGAAGCGCTGGCGGAGCAGGCCGATGCGCTGATGGAGCGCCAGCAGCGCGCGTGGCACAGCCTGGCGGACGAGCTGGACGTGGCCGGCATCCGCGTGCTGGGCCGCGACGAGATCGTGGGGGAGGCGGCGGAGTGGCTGGAAGGCTATTTCCGCACCCACGTCTTCCCGCTGCTGACGCCGCAGGCGATCGACCCGGCGCATCCCTTTCCCTTCATCCCCAACCAGGGCTTCTCGCTGATCTTCGAGTTGCGGCGCATCGCCGACGGGCAGGTGATCCAGGAATTGCTGATGGTGCCGCGCTCGCTGAAGCGCTTCATCCGCGTGCCGGGGCCGGAGGCGCGCTGGGTGGCGGTGGAGACGCTGATCCGCCATTTCCGCACCATCCTGTTCCCAGGCTACGATCTGGTCGGCTACGGCGGCTTCCGCGTGATCCGCGACAGCGACATCGAGCTGGAGGAGGAGGCCGAAGACCTCGTCCGCTACTTCCGATCCGCCATCAAGCGCCGCCGCCGCGGCCGCGTGATCCGGCTGGAGACGCACGAGCGGCTGCCCGAGCAGCTTGAGGAGATGGTGCGCGAGGAGCTGGGCGCGGCCGGCGCCCTCACCTCCGAGACGCAGGGGTTCCTGGGCATCGTCGATCTGGCCGAACTGGTCGAGGAGGATCGGCCCGACCTGAAGTTCCCGCCATTGATCGCGCGCTTCCCGGAACGGATTCGCGAACATGGCGGCGATTGCTTCGCCGCGATCCGCGCCAAGGACATCGTCGTCCAGCACCCATACGAGAGTTTCGACGTCGTGCTGGCCTTCCTGAAGCAGGCCGCCTCCGACCCCGACGTCGTCTCGATCAAGCAGACGCTCTATCGCGCGGGCAAGCAGTCGGCGGTGATCGCCGCGCTGATCGCCGCGGCCGAATCGGGCAAGTCGGTTACCGCCGTGGTCGAGCTGAAGGCGCGGTTCGACGAGGAGCAGAACATCAACTGGGCGGCACAGCTGGAGCGCGCCGGCGTGCAGGTCGTCTACGGCTTCATCGACTGGAAGACCCACGCCAAGGTGTCGATGGTCGTCCGCCGGGAAGGGGACGGCTACCGCACCTACTGCCACTTCGGCACGGGCAATTACCACCCCGTCACCGCCCGCATCTATACCGATCTCAGCTTCTTCACCGCCGATCCGCGCATCGCGCGCGATGCGATGCAGCTGTTCAATTACGTCACCGGCTATGTCGAGCCGCAGGGGCTGGAACTGCTGACGCTCTCGCCCCACGGCCTGCGCGACCGGCTGGGGCATCTGATCGACGACGAGATCGATCATGCCCGCGCCGGCCGCCCCGCGGGCATCTGGCTGAAGGTCAATTCGCTGGTCGATCCCGCGATCATCGAGAAGCTCTATCGGGCGAGCGCCGCCGGCGTGCAGGTGGATGCGGTGGTGCGCGGCGTCTGCTGCCTGCGCCCCGGCATTGCCGGCCTGTCCGAGAATATCCGCGTCAAATCGGTGATCGGCCGTTTCCTGGAACATAGCCGGATCGTGGTGTTCGGCAATGGCGGGCCGCTGCCGGGGCCGCAGGCCAAGGTGTTCATCTCCTCGGCGGACTGGATGCCGCGCAATTTCGATCGCCGCGTCGAATATCTGCTGCCGATCGAGAACCCCACCTGCCATGCGCAGGTTCTGTCGCAGGTGATGGTCGCCAATCTGATCGACGACGAACAGAGCTGGACGCTCGACGGGGACGGCAGCTACCGCCGGTCGACCGCGGGCGCCCGCCCGTTCAACCTGCATCGCTATTTCATGACCAATCCCTCGCTGTCCGGTCGCGGCGCCGCTTCGGGCGGGGCGGGGGCGGTGCCGACCCTGTCCTTCCGGCGCGGCGGCTGAGGGCTTGGTCGCGCTCTCGCTCTTCCGTCCCGCCGCCAGCCCGGACGGCCGCGTCGGCATCGTCGATATCGGCTCCAATTCGGTCCGCCTCGTCGTCTATGACGGGCCGGGGCGGATCCCGGCGATCCTCTTCAACGAGAAGATCATGGCCGGGCTCGGTCGCGGCCTCGCCCGCACCGGTGCGCTCGACGCGGAGGCGATGGAGCGGACGATCGCGGCGCTCGGCCGCTACCGGCTGCTGGCGGGAGAGATGGGGATTGGCCGCCTGCGCGTGGTGGCGACGGCCGCGGTGCGCGATGCCAGCAACGGCGCCGTCCTGCTCGATCGGCTGCGGGGCATGGGCCTCACCGTCGAGCTGCTGAGCGGCGATGAGGAAGCGACGCTGGCCGGCTACGGCGTGCTGGCGGCGATCCCCCGTGCGGACGGCATCGTCGGCGATCTCGGCGGCGGCAGCCTCGAACTGATCCGCATCGGCCAGGGCGCGGTGCACGATCGCCTGTCGCTGCCGCTGGGCGTGCTGCGCCTGCCCGCCATCCGCGCGCAGGGGCCGCGCACGCTCGGCCGGATCGTCCGCAAGGCGGGCTGGTCGGGGCGGGGGCAGGGGCTGCCGCTGTATCTGGTCGGCGGATCGTGGCGCGCGATGACGCGGCTGCACATGCACGCCGCGCGCTATCCGCTGCCGATCGTCCACCATTATGCCATGCCGCCCGCGGAGGCGGCGCGGATGCAGCGGCTGGCGACGCGGCTGGGACCGAAGAAGCTGCGCGACATTCCCGGCGTCTCGGCTGCGCGCGCGCCCGCGCTGGCCGATGCCGCCGCCCTGCTGGCGGCGCTGGCGCGCGATCTCGGCTCCTCGATGCTGATCGCGTCCGCCTACGGCCTGCGCGAGGGGCTGCTCTACCAGGGCCTTCCCCCCGCCGTCCGCGCCGACGATCCGTTGCTGGCGGGCGCGCGTGAGGAAGGGGCGCGGCAGGGGCGGTTTCCCGAACATGGCGACCTGCTGGAACGCTGGACGGCCCCGATCTTCGCGGGCGAGAGCGCGGAGGCGAAGCGGCTGCGCCACGCCGCCTGCCTGCTCGCCGACGTCGCCTGGCGCGCGCACCCCGATTTCCGGGCAGAACGCGGGCTAGACATGGGCCTGCACGGCAATTGGGTGGGGATCGATGCGATCGGCCGGGCGATGCTGGGCCATGCGCTGTGGACGAGCTACGGCTGCACCCAGCCCGCCGCTGTCGTCGCCGCCCTGCTGGACGAAGCACAGGTGGCGGAGGCGACGCGCTGGGGGCTGGCCATCCGCCTGGGGCAGCGCCTGTCGGGCGGCGTCTCGGGGCCGTTGCGCGACAGCCGGCTGGAGCGCGACGACGGCCAGTTGCGGCTGCGGCTGGCCAAGGGGGACGAGGAACTGGCCGGCGAGGCGATCGACCGGCGGCTGAAGGCGCTGGCGACGGCGCTCGGCCTGCGCGCCTGACGCGTCAGACCTGTTTGGCCGCCTGCCAGAGCTTTTCCTTGTCCGCCAGCGACAGGCCGGCGAAGCCGTCTCCGGCGGCCGCCTCCATCGCCCTGAAACGCGCCTCGAACTTGGCGGTCGCGCCGCGCAGCGCCGCCTCCGGCTCGATGCCCAGATGCCGCGCCCAGTTGACGCAGGAAAAGAGCAGGTCGCCCATCTCCTCGGCCTGCGCCGCGGGATCGGCCGCCGCCTCGATCTCGGCCAATTCCTCGTCGATCTTGGCGCGCGGGCCGGCGGCGTCCGGCCAGTCGAAGCCGACGCGTGCGGCGCGCTTCTGGATCTTTTCGGCGCGCAGCAGCGCGGGGAGGGCGGCGGCCACCCCGTCCAGCGCACCGGCATCGGATGCGGCCGCGGCCCGCTCGCCGGCCTTGATCGCCTCCCAGCCGGCCGGCCCGTCCTGACGCGGCACGGCGCCGAAGACGTGCGGGTGGCGGCGAACCATCTTGTCGGCGATGCCCTCGATCACCGCCGGCAGCGCGAAGGCGCCACGCTCCTCGGCCATCCGCGCATGGAAAACCACCTGGAGCAGCAGATCGCCCAATTCCCCGCACAGATCGGCCATGTCGTCGCGCTCGCAGGCGTCGGCGACCTCATAGGCTTCCTCGATCGTGAACGGCGCGATCGTCCGGAACGTCTGTTCGACATCCCACGGGCATCCGTCCACCGGATCGCGCAGCCGGGCCATGATCGCAACGAGCCGATCCAGCGCCGCCGAAGCGTCGGAAGGGGCGATGCCGGGCGATTTTGCAGGGGACCTGTCCGTCACCACATA
This sequence comes from Edaphosphingomonas fennica, assembly GCA_036946415.1. GTDB lineage: Bacteria > Pseudomonadota > Alphaproteobacteria > Sphingomonadales > Sphingomonadaceae > Sphingomonas_Q > Sphingomonas_Q fennica_A. The sequence continues at coordinate 160,531 of JAQIJD010000003.1, forward strand.
TTCCTCAGTCGGATAATATATATTATGTAAAACCGGGCGATGTCAGGCGAGGCCGAAGGCCGCTACCGTCGCTGCTGCCGCCGCAAAGATGGCGAGCCAGAGGATCGCCAGCCGGGCGGTCCGTCCCGCCGACATCCGCCGCATCGCCAGCCCACGGACGACCAGCACCATCGCCAGCAGGATGACGACGACCTGCGCCATCTGCATGCTTCCGCCCGTCACAGCATCATCCCGTCATAGCCCGGCTCGACTCCGTCCGGCAGCGCGGCGCACAGGCGGCGATAATCCATCGACTGGTCCATATGCGTCAGCACCGCCCGTCTCGGCCGCAGCCGATCGATCCAGTCGAGCGTCTCGTCCAGATGCGCATGGCTCGGATGCGGCGCCCGGCGCAGCGCATCGACGATCCAGATATCGAGGCCGGCGAAGACCGCCTCCATCTCGGGCGTCAGCCGGCTGACATCGGTCGAATAGCCGATCGACCGGCCGCCATGGTCGAAGCGCAGCCCGGCCGAGGTGATGGCGCCGTGCGGCTGATCGACGGCGGTGACGACAAGATCGCCGATCGTCTGCCGCTCGGTCAGCGTCTCCGCCGCAATCGTCGCCGGATAGCCGTCACGCCCCGCAAAGGCATAGCCGAAGCGCGCCTTCAAGGCCGCCAGATCGGCGGCGCGCGCATAGCCCGGCACCGGCGATCCGCGCTGGTGGAAGACCTGGCGGAGATCGTCGATGCCGTGGGTGTGATCGGCATGGTCGTGCGTCCAGACGACCGCGTCGAGGCGATCCGTGCCGGCCGCCAGCAATTGCTCCCGCATGTCGGGCCCGGTGTCGACCAGCAGCCGTGTTGTCGCCGTGTCGATCAGAATCGCGGCGCGCAGCCGGCGATTGCGGGGCTCGGCCGGATCGCAGGCCCCCCAGTCGCCACCGATCCGCGGCACACCCGATGACGTGCCGCAACCGAGGATGCGCGCCTTCACGCGCGCGCCTTGGTGAAGAGGCCGTGGAAATTATCGGCCGTAACCTCCGCCAATCGCTCGACAGTCTCGCCGCGGAGACCGGCCAGCATCCGCGCCGTATCGGCGACGAATGCCGGCTCCCCGGTCTTGCCCCGATGCGGCACCGGCGCGAGGAAGGGCGCATCGGTTTCGATCAGCAGGCGGTCGGCCGGGATCGCCGCCGCCGTCGCCTGGAGATCGCGCGCGTTACGGAAGGTGACGATGCCCGAGATGGATATGAAACATCCCAGATCTAATGCGATACGCGCGAAGTCTGCGGAGGCGGTGAAGCAATGGATGACGGCGGGATAGGGCCCCTTCCCCATCTCCTCAGCCATGATCGCCGCCGTATCCGCCTCGGCGTCGCGGGTATGAACGATCAGCGGCAGGCGCGTCTGGCGCGCCGCGGCGATATGCGCGCGGAAGCTCGCCTGCTGGCGGGCGCGATCCGAACGATCGTAATGATAGTCGAGCCCGCTCTCGCCGATCGCGATCACCTTCGGATGCGCGGCCTGCGCCACCAGCCGCGCCGTATCGACATCCGCATGGCCGTCGGCTTCGTGCGGGTGGATGCCGATCGAGGCCCAGATGCCGTCATGCCGTTCGGCTGTGCCGACCACCGCCTCCCATTCGCTCGCCCGGGTCGAGATGTTGAGCATCGTCTCCACCCCCGCAGCGCGCGCGCGGGCGATCACCGCCGGCTGATCCTCGATCAGGCCGGGATAATTGAGGTGGCAGTGGCTGTCGACGAACATCAGGCTGCCTCCTTCGCCTCCAGCCGCGGGAAGACGCCCGCGGGCGGCGGCAGCACGAGGCCGGGCGCGAGGCGCTGCCCGAGATGCGCGAAGTCGCGGGCGTCCGCCCCCTGCCCCAGTTGATCGAGCAGCCGGTCCGCGCTCGCCGGGATCGCCCAGCGGACGAGGATGGCGAGCTGGCGCACCGCGTCCGCCGCTTCGTAGAGGACGGCATCGGCGGCGGCGGGATCGGTCTTGCGCAGCGCCCAGGGGGCGGCATCGGCGAAATAGCGATTGGCCTCGGCCACCGCCTCCCAAATCGCCTCCAGCGCACGATGCGGCGCCAGCGCCGCCATCGCCTCGTCGAGCTTCGCCCTGGCGGTGGCGAGCGCCGGCAGCAATGGCCCCGCCGCATCCGCCGGCGCCGGCACGAACCCGCCGCAGCTTTTGGCGATGATCGACAGGCAGCGCTGCGCCAGATTGCCGAGGCCGTTGGCGAGATCGGCATTGCTGCGCGTCACGATCGCGTCCGGGCTGTAGGTTCCGTCCTGTCCGAAGCTCACCTCGCGCAGGAGGAAATAGCGGAGCGGATCGACGCCATAGGTTTCGGCCAGCCCGATCGGATCGATGACGTTGCCGAGCGATTTCGACATCTTCTCGCCGCGGTTGAGGACGAAGCCGTGGCCGAACACCGCCTTCGGGCAGGGCAGCCCCGCGGACATCAGGAAAGCCGGCCAGTAGACCGCGTGGAAGCGGACGATATCCTTGCCGATGATGTGCAGGTCCGCAGGCCAGAAGCGTGCCATCGCCGCCGTCTCGTCGGGATAGCCGAGGCCGGTCAGATAATTGGTGAGCGCATCCACCCAGACGTACATGACATGGCCGTCGGCATCGGGCACCGGCACGCCCCAATCGAAACTCGTCCGGGACACCGACAGGTCGGACAGGCCACCACGAACGAATGCAAGCACTTCGTTCCGCCGGCTCTCGGGCTGTATGAAGTCGGGATGCGCCTCGTAATGCGCCAGCAGCCGGTCCTGGAAGGCGGACAGGCGGAAGAACCAGCTTTCTTCGACCGTCCATTCGACCGGCGTGCCCTGCGGCGAGAGCTTCACGCCCCCCTCCCCGTCGACGATCTCCTTCTCGTCGTAGAAGGCCTCGTCGCGCACCGAATACCAACCTTCGTAGCGGCCGAGGTAGAGGTCGCCCGACGCCTCCATCGCCCGCCAGATCGCTTGGCTGGCGCGATGATGCACCGGCTCCGTGGTGCGGATATAGCGATCGTACGAGATGTTGAGGAGGTCGTCCATCTCCCTGAATGCGCTCGACATTCTATCGACCAGTTGCTGCGGCGTGCAGCCTTCGTCGCGCGCCTTCTGCGCCATCTTCAGGCCATGTTCGTCGGTGCCGGTCATGAAGAAGACGTCGCGCCCGGCGAGCCGCTGATAGCGGGCGATGGCGTCGGCCGCGATCACCTCATAGGCGAAGCCGATGTGCGGCTTGCCGTTAGGGTAGGCGATGGCGGTGGTGATGTAGAAGGGTTCGGCCATGCCGGCGGCTTTAGAGCCTGATCGTCCGGCGTGGAAGGGTTCAGCGTGGCGCGACGCTCGCCACCAGCCCCGCCAGTTCGAAGGCGGTCGCCTGCGGATCGAGAGAAAGGCGGACCGCGCCCTCCGCCAGCCCCCGCGCCTTTTCCCACGCGCCGATCGCCGTCGCTAGCGCGGGCCCCTGCCGCCCGCGTGCGGCGCGGGCGATGCGCGCCGGCGCGCGCTCCAAGAACAGTTCGTAGCGCGCCTGTGCCGCCTTGGTGCCGAGCGCGCGCGCCAGCCGCGTGCGTTCGCCATTGCCGGGATCGCCCGTCTCCGCCAGCCGGTCGATCGCCAGATCGAGCGCCGCCACGTCCAGCCCGGCGAAGCGCAATGCGGTGCCGGGGGCGCCGCCGGCCAGCGGCGCCAGGGTAGCCGCCTCCGCCGGATCGTCGAGCGTCTGTCGCAGCACCGCTGCGACCTCCTCGGCCGAGAGCGGCTGGAAGCGCAGCAGGCGGCAGCGCGAACGGATCGTCGGCAGCAGCCGGCCCGGCGCGTGGCTGACGAGGAGGAAGGTGGTCCCCTGCGGCGGTTCCTCCAGATTCTTGAGCAGCGCATTCGCCGCGCCGCGTTCCAGATCGTCGACCGCGTCGATCAGGATCACCCGCCGCGGCGACAGCGAAGGACTGGTCGCGAACATCGGCCCCAGCGCGCGGACCTGCGCCACGCTGATCGAGCGCGCCAGTTCGCGCGACGCCCCCTCCTTCTCCAGCCGGGCGATCCGGCGGTAATCGGGGTGCGACCCCGCCTCGATCAGCCGCGCCGCCGGATCGTCCGCCGGCGTCTCGAAGCGCGGCCCGGCGGCGCCGGTCAGCAGGTGCAGGGCCGCCGCCTCGGCAAAGCGGGCCTTGCCGATGCCCTGTGCGCCCGCCAGCAGCCAGGCATGATGCAGCCGCCCGTCGCCGGCCGCCGCGGTGAACGCCGCCACCTGCGCGGCATGGCCGACCAGCCCGCTCACAGCAGGTCCGCCAGCGCCGCCAGCGCCCGCGCCGTCACCGTATCGGGGTCGCCCGCCGCGTCGATCACGCGGAACCGTTCCAGCTCCGCCGCTGCGAGGCTCCCGAAACTGGCGGCGACGGCGGCGTGGAAGGCCGGCCCGCGCGCCGCCATCCGGTCCGCCGCCGCCTCGCGTCGCAGCCCCTCGGCGGGGTCCAGCGCCAGCAGCAAGGTGCGATCGGGCAGCAGCCCGCCCGATCCGATGGCGTGCAGCGCGCGGATCGCCGCCTCGCCCACGCCGCCCGCCCCGCCCTGATAGGCGATCGAACTGTCCAGGAAGCGGTCGCACAGCACCCAGCGGCCTGCGGCGAGCGCGGGGCGGATGACGCGTTCGACATGGTCGGCCCGCGCCGCGGCGAACAGCAGCGCTTCGGCCCCCGCCCCCCAGCGATCCGCGCCGCCCGCCAGCACCAGCGCGCGGATCGCCTCCGCGCCGGGGCTGCCGCCGGGTTCGCGCGTCACCAGCACGTCATGCCCCCGCGCACGCAAGGCTTCGGCCAGCCGCGCCGCCTGCGTCGACTTGCCGGCGCCCTCGCCCCCTTCGAGGCTGACGAACCGGCCGCGCGCCGTCACGCCCCGAACAGGCGGCGGACGCCGGCGGCAATCCGATCGAGGAAGCCCGCCTCGCCCACCGCAGCGCCCGCCACCAGTGGCAGCATCTGCGGCGGCGCATCGGCGGTGCGGACCATCAGGTCGGCGATATGCTGGCCCTTGGCGATCGGCGCCTTGATTGGCCCCTGATAGACCACGGACACCTTCATGTCCTGGCCGAGGCCCGCCGGCACCGTCACCGTCAGGTCGCGCGCGGCGACGAGCGGCACGGTCGCGGCGTCGCCCTGCTGGACGCGGGCGGTGCCCGCCGACCTGCCGGCGGCGAGCACGGGCTTGGCCGTCCACGCGCGGAAGCCCCAGTTCATGAAGGAGACGGACTGGTCGATCCGCTGGTTGAACGAGGTCAGCCCCGCCAGCACCATCACCAGCCGCCGCCCGTTCTGGATGGCCGAGCCGGTGAAGCCGTAGCCCGCCTCCTCGGTATGGCCGGTCTTGAGGCCATCGGCCCCGGCGACGCGGCCGAGCAGCGGATCGCGATTGGCCTGGGTGATCGCGGCGCCCGAACCTAACGTCTTGCCCCAGGTGAAGTTCGGGCGGCTGTAGAAGGTCTTGTAGAGCTGCGGGAACCGTTCAATCGTGGCGGAGGCGAGCGTGGCGAGATCGCGCGCGCTCACATAGGTCACGCCATTGTCGGGCCAGCCGTTGGACGTGCCGAAATTGCTGTTGGTCAGGCCCAGTTCCTTCGCCCGCTGGTTCATCAGCGCGACGAACGCCGGTTCGGTGCCGGCGATCTGCTCGGCCAGCACCACGCAGGCGTCGTTGCCGGACAAGGTGACGATGCCGAACAGCAGATTGGCGACCGAGACCTGCTCGCCGGGCGAGAGGAACATGGTGGAGCCGGCCTTCGGCCCATGCCACTGGCGCCACGTCTCGGGCCGCACCGTCGCCATCGTATCCAGCTTCAGCTCGCCCTTGCGGATGAGATCGAAGGCGACATAGACCGTCATCATCTTCGCCATCGAGGCGGGCGGGATGCGCCGGTCGGCATCCTTGGCGTAGAGCACCGCGCCGGACGACAGATCCTTCATGAAGGCGATGGGCGCCGGCGTTTCGAACGGCGGCGCGGCGGCGCGCGCGGCGCCGAAAGCCAGGCCGGCGGCGGCGATCGGGGTGGCGATACGGAAAAGCAAGTGTGCCATCCTGTCCTCAAGCGGCTGAAAGGTCATTGGGCCGGCTTCACCAGCCGCGCGCCCTGATAGCCGCGCGCGCCCATCTGCGCCAGCACGAGCGTGGCGGACGGTTCGTCGGGATAGGGGCCGAGGCGGACGCGGTAGAGGCCGTTCGCCTGGCTAACCTGGCCGCCCACCTCGCGCGCCAGCCGGGCGGCGCGATCGGGATCGCCATAGGCGCCGATCTGGACCGACCAGCCGGCGGTGACGCTCGTCTGCGGGATCGCCTGCGGCACCACCGGCGGCGGATCGGGTGCGCGCGCCAGCATCCGGCGGCGGCCCTCGGCCAGCTCGCTTTCGGTGGCGTACGGCAGGTCGCGCGCCGCCGAACCGGAGCGGAGCGCGAGGCGATCGGCCTCTGCCGGCACCACCCGCCGGACGCGGACCGGGCCGATGCCGGCGCGGTCGATCCCCAGCATCTGCGCCGCGCGGCGCGACAGATCGATGATGCGGTTGGGCACGAACGGCCCGCGATCGTTGACGCGGACGAGGATCGTACGCCCGGTGCGCAGCGAAGTGACCGCGGCATAGCTCGGCAGCGGCATCGTCTTGTGCGCCGCGCCGACCATGTCCATGTCGTACCGCTCGCCATTGGCGGTGAGACCGCCGTGGAAATCGGCGCCGTACCAGCTGGCGATGCCCACCTCGTCATAGGCGGGATCGTCGACCGGCGTGTAGGTGATGCCCAGCACCGTATAGGGTTTGCCGATCTTGACCGGCGTATCCGGCACCGGCCCGCGGGGGGCGGCAGGCGGCCGGGCGGTGGCCGGCGGGGCGGACGTCCGCGGCGGCGGGGCCCGCCGCTCCCCCGCGCAGGCGGCCAGCGCCAGCGCCAGCAGCAGGCCGCCGCCGGCCCTATTCGACGATCGCATCGGCCAGCAGCGTGACGGACAGCGCATAATGGTTGGAGCAATTGTAGGAGAGGATCGGCCGGTAGTTGGTCGTCAGCAGATAGGCGGTGGCGCCGGGGCCGTCCGGCTCGATCAGCGTCACCATCTCGCGGTCGGCAGGTGCGCGGGCCCCCAGAGGCTGCACGCCCATCGCCCGCCATTCGGCCATCGTCAGCCAGCGGCTGTGCTGGGCGTGGACGCGGCCGCATTCGGGCGCGGTGGCGCGCGGGCGGAGCGCTGTGCGATCGATCGCATCGGGCACGCGCACGGGCACGCCCCACATCACCCCCGGCTTCCACCCGGCATCGGCCAGATAGCGGCCGATCGAGGCGAGCGCGTCCGCCTCGCTGGTCCAGATATCGGCGCGCCCGTCCCCGTCCCCGTCCGTCGCGAGGCGCAGGTAGGTGGAGGGCAGGAATTGCGGGAAGCCCGTGGCGCCCGCCCAGCTGCCCTTCAGCCGTTCGCGCGGCACGCCCTGATCGATCAGCTTCAGCGTCGCGAGATATTCGCCGGCGAACAGCGCCCGCCGCCGCCCGTCGAAGGCGAGGCTGGCGAGGCTGCGCGGCAGATCGAAAGTGCCGGTGACGGCGCCATAGCCCGTCTCCTGCCCGTAAATGCCGAGCAGGATCGGCCCCGCGACGCCCGTCTGCGCCTGCAACCCCGCCAGCCGCGCCGAAAGGTTGCCGAGCTTGGTCTTGCCGCGCTGGATGCGATAGGGTTCGACATGCTTGGCGCGATAGGGCGCAAAGGGCGGCGGCGGCGCGGGATTGCCCGAAAAGCCGCCCGGCTGCCGCTGGTCGAGCGCGACCACCCGCGGGTTGAAGGTCAAGGTCGCCAGCACCCCGTCGAAGGTCTGCGGCCGCACCCCCTCCGCCAGCGCGCGCGGGCGGAGCGTCGCGATATACTGGCGCAGCGCCTGATCCTGCGCGGACCATTCGGGCGCGGCCGCCCCCTCCTCCTGCGCGAAGGCGGGCGCGGCGAGGCACAGGGCAATGGCGGCGGCAAGGCGGAACGATCGCATGGCACGAGGCTCTTACACGGAAAGCCCGGCACCGGAACCCTCGCCCCGCCCCCTCACCGCTTGCATCCCCCGCCCCATCGGCTCTAGCAGAAGCGCACCGGGCAGGTGGCCGAGTGGTTTAAGGCAGCGGTCTTGAAAACCACTGGAGTTACGTGCCCGACGGGGCGAAAAGGCGAGGACTTCTGCGGGTTTTCCGCTGAATCATGGTTGGGGCCGCAAACGCCCATAAGCATGTCGTAAGCGGTAAGCCGGCTTGTGGTAGGGAAGAGTGTCCGAGTGGTTTAAGGAACCGGTCTTGAAAACCGGCGAGCGGGCAACCGTTCCGTGGGTTCGAATCCCACCTCTTCCGCCAGCCCGTCTCATCTTTTCATTAGCCGCCTCCCTTCCCACGTCTGTGAGAGCAACGGGAGTTAATGATGCCTCACAAGATTTTTCTCAGCCATAATCATAATGACAAGCCACTGGTAGAAGCGGTCGCGATCAAGCTCGCGTCTATCTTTGGGCAGGACCAAGTGTTTTACGACTCGTGGTCGATTCAGCCCGGGGACGGTATCATTGATAAGATGGATAAGGGATTGGAGGCGCCAGAGTTTGTATTCTTTTTCGTTTCAAATAATAGTCTTGCTAGTGGTATGGTAAGATTGGAATGGCAGAACGCGCTTTACTCGGCATCTAAGGGAAAGACTCGGATAATTCCTGTGCGGATTGACAGCAGCGATATGCCCGCAGTTCTTAAACAAACCCTATTTGTCGATATGCATACAATAGGACTGGATGCAGCGATTGCGCAGATCGTCAGCGTCACACAAGGAAATGCCTCCTTTACGCCTCAGCACCTTGGCTTCTCAAACCTGAGCTATGCACGTAACAGCGGAGTTGATCGCTCTGTTGAGATCACAGTCAAGGCGTCACACTTGATGGAGCCAAATCCTCATTTCGCGCTAGTCGTGGGCAATTCGGAGGGAGAGCTCGAATGGGAGATGGTCAACCGCCAACCCTTTATAGGGGGTTTTAACAAAGATGCGGTTAAAGCCAGCGGCGGCGGCACCGCTAGTTGCATTTCATTTCGACCTCTTGGCGGAGCACTTACCCCCTCGCATCCTTTGAGGTTCCGAGTGAAGCCGCGCGGCAAGGCGCCGGTCCAATTCCTTGGGCTCCATCACCAGAAAGGCGAAGCGGAATGGGTGCCAGTTCCGATGGACACAAGCGGTTTCGTAGGCGTCAAGATTTCATAACGGCGCCCTGCAAGTTAGGTGTCGGTGGCAGGATCTGCTGATATTAGCCCGCATCCGCGCCCGCCCCCTTCCCCCGCCCAGAGTGCTCTACGATCGCGGCGATAATCCTTGCCGCGGCTCGGTCAGATCAAGGCGGTGGTCAACGGAGTTTTCGAGACTGCTGCGAAAGACAGAGGAACCGTGGATTCCTTTTCACCGTGGCCCTCGTATCCAACCCCTGCTCGCCAGCCCCCACCAACATATTCCGCCTGATAGAAAAATTGCGATGGCGGCATGGCGGTAGAAGGCTACGCATACGTCTCTGCACAGGGCGACGGCAAAAGCCGAGCCGACGCACAAGGGGACAGACCATGCGTAACCGTTCGATCGCCTTCGGGCTGGCGGCGCTCGCCGCAGCGCCTGCCGCCGCGCAGCAATTGCCCGAACCCGTCCAGACCCCCCAGCCCGCGGTCGGCCAGGCCGGCGATCAGAGCGGGGACGAGGTGGTCGTCACCGGCAGCCGCGGCCAGCAGCGGACGGTGACGGACAGTCCGACGCCGATCGACGTGCTGGGCGGGCCGGAGCTGGAGAAGACCGGGCGGCCCGGGCTGCTCTCCGCGCTCAACACGCTCGTCCCCTCGTTCAACGTGCCGACCCGCGCCGGCGGCGGCACGTCCACCGTCATCTCCACGGGCGGCCTGCGCGGTCTCAACCCCGATCAGACGCTGATCCTGGTCAACGGCAAGCGCCGCCACAAGACGTCGCTCATCAACGCCGTGTCGTCGCTCTACAACGGCTCGGTTCCGGTCGATCTCGATCTCGTCCCCACCTCGGCGATCGACCATATCGAGGTACTGCGCGATGGCGCCGCCGCCCAATATGGGTCGGACGCGATCGCAGGCGTCATCAACATCATCCTGAAGAAGCGGACCGACGGCGGCGACGCCAGCGTCACCGCCGGCCAGAATTTCGATCGGTCGGATGGCGAGAACTACCTCGGCCAGGTCGCCTACGGCATGGCGCTGGGCGATGCCGGCTATCTCGATCTGTCGCTCAACGGCCGCAAGCAGCTCCGCTCCAACCGCGCCATCCCGATCGACCGCAGCATCCAGCTCTACAATCGCATCGGCGCGGGTGCCGCAGGCGTGCCCGATCCGCGCGAGGCGACAATCGACCGGCTCGTCACCACCAATTATGGCGCCTTCCCGGTCGAGGGAATCAACGGCGGCTACAATGCCGGCTACGATCTGGGCGGGGTCGAGCTTTACTCGTTCGGCACGTACAGCTGGCGCGATTCCGAACTGAACTTCACCTATCGCGCGCCCAACAACGCCGCCTCGCTGCCCGAAGTCTACCCCAACGGCTTCAGACCGCGTCTCAACATCCGCGAGCAGGATTATGAGTTCGCGCTGGGCGCGACGGGCGATATCGCCGGCTGGAACTGGGACGTGTCGACCACTTATGGCCGCAACCGATCGCGCCAGCAGGGCTACGACACGATCAACGCCTCGCTCGGCCCGAACAGCCCGACCTCCTTCTACGTCGGCACGCTGCGATCGACCGAATGGGTCAATTCGCTCGACGTGACGCGCGGGGTGCCGGTCGGCGGCGGCAACCTCCAATTGTCGGGCGGCCTCCAGCACCGGCGCGAGACCTATGCCGTGCTCCAGGGCAGCCCCGGCAGCTATGCCGCCGGCTCCGCTCCGGGCCAGACCTATTCCTACATCAACAGCGCCGGCGTCCGCGTCACGCCGCCGCCGGGCGCGCAGGCGGCGGCGGGCTTCACGCCGGCCGACGAAGGGCGGATCAGCCGCAACAATTATGCGGCCTATGTCGATGTCGCCTATGATCCCAGCGACCGGCTGACGCTGGGCGTCGCCGGCCGCTACGAACATTATGACGATGCGAGCGGCGATACGGTGACGGGCAAGGCCAATGCCCGCTACGCCTTCACCGACTGGGTGGCGCTGCGCGGTGCCGTCTCCAACGGCTTCCGCGCACCGGCGCTGGCCCAGCAAATCTATGCCTCCACCACCGGCCAGTTCCGCACGGTGAACGGCGTGCCCAACCAGCTCCTCCAGATCAAGACGCTGCCGGTCGGCTCGCCGGCCGCCGTGGCGCTCGGATCGCAGCCGCTGACGCCCGAGAAGTCGACCAACTTCTCGGCCGGCATCGTGCTGACCCCGGCCCGCGCGCTCAACGTCACGATCGATGCCTATCAGATCAAGGTGCGCGACCGGATCGCCATCACCTCGACGCTGACCGGCCCCGCCGTCTCGGCGATCCTGATCGCCAACGGCCAGTCGTCCGACATCAGCGCCCAATATTACACCAACGCCATCGATACGCGCACGCGCGGTATCGACGTCGTCGCCACCTATCGGCTCGACGTGGGCGATCTCGGCACGATGCGGCTGAACGCGGGCTTCAATTACAACAAGACGATCATCACCGACATCGCCGCCAATCCGCCGCAACTGGCGCAGCTCGGCGCGGGCTTCGTGCTGTTCGATCGCCTCAGCCAGGGCAATCTGACCAATGCCATTCCCCGCACCAAATTGTTCCTGGGCGATGTATGGACGCTGGGCGACTTCACCTTCACCGGCCGCCTCGTCCGCTACGGTAAGTTCGCACAGCTTCAGAACCTCGTCGCGCAGGATCGCTATTTCAGCGCGAAATGGATCGCGGATGCCGAGATCGCATGGCAGGCGACCAAGGGGCTGAACGTGGCGATCGGCGCCAACAACCTCTTCAACACCTATCCCGATCGCAACGGCCTGTTCAATGCCAGCCTCGGCAACAGCCAATATCCGACGACCGCGCCCTACGGCTTCACGGGCGGCTCTTATTACGCCAGGGTCGGGGTGGCGTTCTGACATGCGAAAGGCAGGCCCCGATATGCTGAAGACACTGGCCCCCCTCCCCATGGCCGCGCTGCTGCTCGGCGGCACCGCCTTCGCCGCCCCCGCGGGGGCCGGTCAGGGCGAGATATTGTGGGACAGCTTCGGCGTGCCCCACGTCTATGCGAAGACGGAGGCCGGCGTCTTCCACGGCTTCGGCTACGCCCAGGCGCAGAACCACGGCAACCTCCTCCTCCGCCTGTTCGGCGAGGCGCGGGGGCGCGCCGCCGAATATTGGGGCGAGAAATATGAAGCCGGCGACAAGTGGCTGATCGCCAACGATGTCCCCACCCGCGCCGCCGCCTGGTACAAGGCGCAGCGCCCCGCCTTTCGCGCCGATCTCGATGCCTTTGCCGCGGGCATCAACGCTTATGCCGCCGCCCATCCCGACAAGCTCGATCCCGAGATGCGCAAGGTGCTGCCGATCACCGGCATGGACGTGATGGCCCACGCCCACAAGCTGATGAACTACAATTACATCGCCTCCGAACAGAAAGCGCTGGCGAACCCGGAGGCGAACGAGGCGGGCGGTTCCAACGCCTGGGCGGTCGCCCCCTCGCGCTCGACCAGCGGCAAGACGCTGCTGCTCGCCAATCCGCACCTGCCGTGGGCGCCCAGCCAGCTCACCTATTTCGAGGCGCAGCTCGAAGGGCCGGGCCTGTCGCTCTATGGCGCCACGCAGGTCGGCCTGCCGGTGCTGCGCTTCGGCTTCAACAGTGATCTGGGGTTCACCAACACCGTCAACACCATCCTCGGCTTCACCAGCTACAATCTGGTGCTGGCGGAGGGCGGCTACCGGTTCGACGGCAAGGTCCGCCCCTTCACCACCGCCACCAAGAGCTACAAGGTCCGCCAGCCCGACGGCAGCCTGAAGACGGTGAGCTTCCAGCAGCGCACCGCCGTGCAGGGGCCGGTGTTCGAGACGAAGGACGGCCGCACCGTGGCGGTGAAGGTGGCGGGGCTGGACCGGCCCGGCGTGCTCGAACAATATTTCGACATGGGCCGCGCCCGCGACTGGCCGACCTTCGAGAAGGCACTGCGCCGCCTGCAAGTGCCGATGTTCAACATCGTCTATGGCGATCGCGCCGGCCACATCCTCTATCTCGACAACGGCATCCTCCCCAAGCACCCGTCGGGCAGCTATGCCGACTGGATGAAGCCGCAAGCCGGCGACACGTCCGCCACGCTGTGGAACGAGATCCATGCCTATGACGATCTGCCGCGCGTGCAGGATCCGGCCACCGGCTTCGTTCAGAACGCCAACGATCCGCCGTGGGTGGCGACCTGGCCGACCACGCTCGATCCGGCGAAATATCCCGCTTATGTCGCGCCGCGCGGGCCGGTCAGCCAGCGGGCGCAGATGTCGGTCAAGCTGCTGGCCGAAGGGCCGAAGATTTCGTTCGACGATTTCGTCGCCAAGAAGCTGACGACCACTTCGCTGATGGCCGATCGCCTGCTGCCCGAACTGGTGCCCCTGGCCGAGGCGAGCGCCGATCCCGAGCTGAAGGCGGCCGGCGCGCTGCTGAAGGGCTGGGATCACCGCTTCGAACCGCAGGCGAAGGGCGCCCTGCTGTTCGAGACGTGGGCGGCCCTCTTCTCGCCGCGCAACTTCACGTCCCTCGCCAATTATCGCGAGACGTGGGATGCTGCGGCACCCATCTCCACCCCCGCCGGCCTCAAGGATCCGGCGGCGGCGCTGGCGATGCTGAAGGAGGCGGTGGCGAAGACCAAGCAGCTCTACGGCGCGGTCGACCGGCCGTTCGGCGACGTCTCGCGCTTCCACATCGCCGACGTCAACCTTCCCGGCAACGGCGGCTTCGGCAACACCGGCGTGTTCCGCACGATCACCTGGGGGCCGATGAAGGATGGCGAACGCACGCCGCTGCATGGCGAGACGTGGGTGTCGATGGTCGAGTTCGGCACGCCGATGAAGGCGGTCGGCCTGATGAGCTACGGCAACGCCAGCCAGCCCGGCTCCCCCCACCGCGGCGATCAATTGTCCTATCTCGCGTCCAAGACCTTCCGCACCTTGTGGACGACGCGCGCCGAGGTGGAAGGCCATCTCGAAGAAACCACGAAATATTGAGGGAGATCGCGATGCGTATGAAACTTGCCCTGGGCCTGGCCGCCGCCCTCGTCGCGGCGGCGCCGGCCATCGCCGCTTCGCCGCATGACGGCAAATGGGTGTCGGTGGCGGAGAAGAGCTTCTGGAGCGACGGGAAATTCCCCAAGGGCTTCAAGCTGGCGATCGATATGACGTGGCTGCCCAACAAGCTGGTCTACCGCGCGATCAACACGACCAATCCCGACAAGCCCTATATCAACAATTTCGATGCGACGCTGGACGATCAGGTCGGTCCGCTGACGGGCAACCCGCGCTTCAACGAGATCCGCATCAAGCCGCTCGGCCCCGATACCTATCAGGTGCTGGAACAGAAGGACGGCGACGTGATCGTCGGCCAATATTGGGAATTCTCGAAGGACGGGAAGAGCCTGATCCGCTGGGGCACCGGCAAGGCCCCGGATGGCAAGACCAAGGCGTTCCTGGAGACGTTCGAGAAGCAATAGGCTCGTCAGGCCGGGCGGCGGCGCAATGCCATGCCGCCCGGCCATGCCGCGATTGGGATCAGCAGCGCGACCAGCACGAAGCTCGCCGCAAGGCTTGCGTTCAATCCCTCGGCCGATCCGCCCCACAGTGCCGATCCGGCAAGATCGCGGTCGAGGATCGCCCCGAAGCTGCCGACGCCGGGATTGGGATCGAGGCCCAGCAGCAATTGCTCCGCCCAGTTCCACGCCGCATGGGCCGCGATCGGCGCCGCCAGCCCCCCGCTCCGCGCCGCCAGCAGACCGAACAGCAGCCCGCCCAGAAACAGATTGGCAAGCGCCAGCGGCGCGCGCGTGCCGCCCAGCAGGTGGAGTGCGGCGAACAGCGCCGCCGAGGCCGCGATCGCCCCCGCCCCGCCCCACGCCCCCAGCAGACTGCGCTGGAGCCAGCAGCGGAAATAGACCTCCTCCGCCGCCGATTGAGCGAGGATCGCGATCGTGCCGACCGCCAGCAGCAACGGCGCCCCCTGCCCGCTGCCGCGCGTGCCCAACCCGGCGATCGCCACCAGCGCATAGGCTGCGAGCAGTCCGCACAGGCCGATCGCCCCCCCTGCCGCCGTGGCCCGGCCCGGGTGCGGGCCGATCAGCGCCCCCCGCCGCCCTTCCCGCCGGATCGCGAGGAGCGCGATGGCGGCGAGCGTGCCGAACAACGCCAGCGTCACCCCCGCATCCAGCAGCGCCGTTCCCGTCGTTCCGGCCGGCGCCGGCAGGTAGGCGACGCCGAGGCGGAACAGCAGCACCACCGCCACCGCCGCCACCGCCGCGGCGACGAACGTCACACCCGCCTGGCGCTGCGTCGCGGTCATCGCGCGGCGGTCTGCGGGGCGGGGCGCGACAGCATCGTCTTGCCGGCATCGCCGACGAGGAAGAAGGCGCCCCAGAAATAAGGGTGAGACGTGGCGGGCCGGGCGATGGCGTCCGCCTGCGCCACCTCCAGCGCATCGCCGATCGTGCGGGTGCGGCCGGCTTCGTAGAACAGGCGGATCAGCCGTTCGGTCTCCGTCGTATCGGGCACCTTCCAATAGGTGGCGAGGACGGCGCGGGCGTTGGCGGTGATGAAGGCGCGCACCAACCCGTCGAGCGTCGCGCTCGATTCGTCCTGCCCCGCCCGCCGCCCGCTGAGGCCGGAGACGCCCGCCGCCGTCTCGCAGGCGGACAAGACGACGAGGTTGGCGTTGAGCCGCATCTGGGCGATTTCGGAAAAGGTCAGCAGCCCGTCCGAGGCGGGGGCGTCGGCAGCACCCGGCGGGGCCAGCGTCGTGACCAGCGAGGGGGGGATGATCGTGCATTCGGCGCGCATCTCGGGCAGGCCGTGCGTGGCGAAGTGGATGACCTGATAGCCGGCATAATCGCCCCGCTCGCTCGCCGCCATCACGCCTGTGTCGGTGAAGGCGCGGCCGGTTATCTCGGGCGCGGACGGATCGCCGAGGGCGGCGGCGGCGACGCCGATCTCGCGCGCGCTGACCGGCCGGTTGGCGCTCATCATCGTGGCGAGCGCGCCGTAGCGGATCGGGCAGCCGGTGCCGAACGAGATCATCCGGTCCGCCGCCGCGCCGCTCAATTCCTCGGGCGGCGCATTCTCGCCGAAGCCGATGAACGGGTGCGGCGCCGTCGATTCGGGCAGCGCGCGTGCGATCAGGAAGGATCTCGGCGACAGAGCGGTCGCAATCTCCGCCCGCCCCGCCAGGAAGGCGACGCGGCTGTAATCGTTGGGCGCCGTCTCGCGCGCGGCGCGATAGCGGCGGACCGAATCGAGATCGACCACCAGCACGCCGGCCGGCAGATTCTGCATCGCGCCGGCGGGATCGAATACCAGCGCCTTCGCCTTCAGCAGCGCCGCCTCGGCCGGACCCGCCACCAGCTTGAACAGGGTGAAAGCGGCGGCCACGTCGAAATAGGGCAGCCGCCCGCTCTCGTCGCGGATCGAGGCGCGGACGCGCAGCGCGATGCCGTCGACATCGTCGGCCGAGGCCGCCAGCGGATAGATCCAGCTCCGCTCGGGTGAAATGACGGTCGCATAGGATCGCCCGCGCAACCGGCTGACCTTGAGATAGATTTCCTGCGGCCTCAGCGCCGCGCGCAGCTGCGCGATCGTCGCCGGCCGGTCGTCCACCGCGCGGAAGCGGCTGTCGGCGCCGATCGCGGCGTTGAGCGTCGCCAGCTCCGCCTCGGCCGCGCGCCGGTCGCGATCGATCGCGTCGATCGCGGCGCCGTCCGCCGGGTTCGCCGCGGCGATGGCATAGCGCAGGCGGACGATGCGCCGCTCGACCTCCGCCCGGTCGCGCACCTTGGCGCCGACGCCGCTGTCCGCCGCCACCACCGCTTGCAGCTGCGAAAGCTGTCGGGCGATCGCCGGTTCGCCCACCGCCTGGATGGCGCGGAAGAATTTCTCGGCCACGGCCTCGGACGGCGCCTTCGCATGCGTCTCGGCCAGCAGGTCGAGATAGCTTTCCAGCGAAGTCGGCACGATCCCGCCCGCCGCGTTGGCGGCGATCAGCGCGTCCACCCCCTGATCGTAATCGGCGATGACCTCCGCCGGATCGACACCGGGGCGGCGCGACAGGATCGCGGCGCGCTCCAGCTCGGTCTCGGCTATCATCGGCCCCTCGGCGGTGCCGGCTGAACCGAACCGGCGGCCGGCGGGCATGTCCATCGGGCAAGGCTTTTCGGCGGAGGGCGGCTGGCCCTGCAAGGTGCCGAGCGCGCAATCGAAAGCGGCGACGGCGAGGTCGATCTTGCCCTCGCGCGCGGCGATCCGGCCATATTGCCGCTGGATGCGCGATTTCAGCGCCACGATCGCATCCGGATCGACGCTGCGCTGGAGGATGGCGACGCTCGCCGCCGCATCGTCCAGCGCGCGGCGGCTGGGGCCGGCCGATCCGATCGCCAGCAGCGCCACGCTGCGCGCCCAGTTGCGCTGCGCTTCCAGCAGCAGCCGGGCGAATTGCGCGCCGCTGACGGAGGAGAGCGCGGCGGAGGCCCCCGCCCCGCTCGGCGCCTGGTTGAGGCGGCTCAGCATCGTCGGATCGCGCAGCGGATTGCCCGCGGTCACGTCCTCCGCCAGCGTCCGCACCGCTTCCGCCCATTGCCGGCGGTTGAGCTGGTCCAGCCCGCGATAGGTGACGCGCTTGGCCTCCAGCGCGGAGCTGCGGTCCTGCCCCGCGCCGGCGGCCAGCAGCGGGGCGGCACGCGCGAAATGATCGTCGGCGGCATCGAACTGGCTGATGTTGGAATCGGCCAGCCCGGCCTCCAGCTCGAACTCGGCGCGGGTCAGCGCGTCGGTATCGCCCGCCAGCCGCGACAGCGCGTCGTTCAGCAGGCGCGACGCTTCCACATAGAGGCCACGGTGATTGAGCGCGATGCCCGTCTGCAACGCGCCTGCCGGGTCGAACGCCTCGCGCCGCCCCGTCACCGCCGCCTCGGCCGATGTCGCGGGCGGGGCGGCGAGCGTGGCGGGCGGGATCGCGGGGGCGATCGTCACGTCGCGATCGGCCGGCGGCGGCGCGACCTCCGCCGCGGCGCGCACCGCCGCGTCCAGCGGCCCGGCCGCACTCTCCACCGCCGTGCCGACATAGGTCTGGCCCGATCGCCTGAACCGCAGGGTGACGAGCGACTGCCCGGTCTGCGGATCGGCGCAACGCCGCGCCTCGACCGGGCCGATCCCGGCGAGCGGCCGCAAGGCCGGGACGCCGCAGGCGGCGGCATCGGGCGCGGCGCCCGCGTCGCGCAGCCGCACCACGCTGCCCTGCGCGCGCGCTGCGGAGACGCCCCGGCAGCTGATCGTCCACGCCCGGTCGAACGGGCTGGCCAGCCGCCCGTCGCGCCACGATCGGGCGGCGGTGCAGGGCTCTCCCGTCGCATCGCGACCGAGGGTGAAGGCATCCGGCAAGGGCGGCGGTGGCTTGGCCGCCGCACCGCCGGCCAGGGCGAATGCCAGGAGGATGAGGCGGCGGCTCATTGCGCCGGACTGCGGCGGCGGCAGGTTTCGTCTCCGGGCGGGCAGGCGGGATCTTCGACGATCTGGCTGAGCGAGGCGATGTCGGAGAACAGCGCCTCGTTGCTGGTGCTGACCAGCGGATCGAACGGCAGGGTCAGGTCGTCCGCGGTGCGGAACACCTCGCCCCGGCTCGAATCGAAGATGTTGAGCGTCGGCTGGACCAGCGAGGCGGCAAGGCACCCGCCGCCGGCCGATCCGATCAGGCAGCCGTTGGCGCGGCTGGCGGCGCGCGTCGTGCCATCCCCCACCGCGATCACGTTGCCGCCCAGCAGCGAGGTGGCGGTGCCGCCGATGCCGTTGACAGTGCCGAAGATGGCAAAGGCGTTGCTGCCGCCCGCCGGCGCCAGTTCCAGCGCCAGCCCGCCGCCCTCGGCGCCCAGCACCACGCCCGTGCTGGTGCCGGGTGGTCCGCTGTTCTGGAACAGGGCGAAGTCGGCATAGCGGACCACCATCCGCCCCGCCGAGACGAGCACGGGATCGCTGTAGAGCCCCAGCGGATTGCCCAGCGTCGCATTGTAGAGGCTTGAATTGGGTTGGGAGACGTAGCGGCTGGCGATCTCCGCCGGGGCTGGCGACGTGCCGCCCAGCGCCAGATCGGCAAGGAAGGCCGGCGACTGGCCGACCGCGATCGCATCGCCGCGCAGGTCGAGCGTCGCGCCGTCCAGCAGCAGCCGCCCGCCCTCCCCCGCCGTGGCGACGACGGCGATGCTGCGCGCCCGCGCCGTCTCCGCCGCCCCGCCGCCCAGGACGATCAGGCGGCCGGCGGGCGAGCCGCTGGCGACGAACCGGCCGAGCACGTCCATCCGCCCGCTGGTGCGGATATGCAGGCTGGCGCTGCCGCTGCCGGCGGCGATGGCGAGTGCGCCGGTCCGCACCGCCCCGCTCTGCGCATCGACGATCAGTTGCGGCGCTGCGATCCGCGCCAGTTCGGCGCTCGACAGGTCGAACCGCGCGCCGGTCACGGCGAAGTCCGCCCCGCCCGCCGGCGTCTCTCCCAGCAGCATCGGGTTCACAGGCGCGCGATTGACCAGCGTCACCCGCTCGGCGGCGATCGCACCCGCCAGCGTCAGGTCCGCCGCGGTGAGCGTGACCGCCCGTCCGGCCGCCGCCACGTTACCCATGGCGATGGCGCCGCCCGCTTCGGCGGTCACGTCGCCACCGCGGCCGGTGATCGTGGCGCCGGCGGCGAAGGCGACCGCCCCGCCCGCACCCGCCGCCGTCAGCGATACGCCGCCTCCCGTCAGCGACAGCGTGCCGAGGCCGGAGATTGCCCCGGCGGTCGCGACGAGCGAGACGGCGCCGCCCGCCGTCTGCGCGACCGCGGCATCCGCCGTCCCCAGGCGGATCGACGCCGCCCGCACGGCATAGCCGCCAGTCGCCGTAACCGCGCCGCCGATGGTTGCGACCCCGCCTGCCGTCAGCGTCACGCCGCCGGCCGCGATCCGCCCGAGCGCGGCATCGCCGGTGCCGGCGGCGAGCGTCGCCACGCCGCCGGCATCCACCGAAGCCAGATCGAGCGCCGCCGCCGTCGCGCCGAGGGCGGCGGCCGATCGCAGCGTGGTCGCGGTCAGCCGCCCCGCCGTCTCGATGCCGATCGCACCATTGCGGGCGATGAGGCTCGTCAGCGCGATGTCGCCCTGCGCGATCAGGCTGGCATCCTCCCCCACCGTCAGCGCACCGAGCCGGAAGCGTCCGCCCGTGAGCCGCAGCGGGCCGTCGGTTCCGGCCTCGTCGATGCCGAGCAGGCCCGGCGCGGCGATCGTGATGCCGCGGGCGGCGCTGAGCGTGCCGATCGCGGCATCGCCGTCGCTCGTCAGCGCCGCCGCCCCGGCGCTGCTGGTGGCGGCGCCGATCGCCAGCCCTGCGCCCCGCACCGTCAGCGCTCCCGCCCCGGTGACGCGCCCGATGTCGACGAACCCGCCGCCGTCAATCGAGATCGCCCCGCGCGCCACGGCCAGCGTGGACAGCGTGATCCCGCCGCCGCGCGCCACGAGCGCGGCGTCGCCGGCCGTCGCGCTCGCCTCGGTCAGCGTCGCCGCCCCGGCCCGTGCGGTCAGCGCAAGGCTCGCCGCTTCGGCCGTGCCGAGGGTCAGCGTCGCGCCGCTGGCGGTCAGCGCGCCACCTGCGGTCAGTCGGGTCGCATCCAGCGCCGCGCCCGCATCGATCGCCATCGCCCCGCTCGTGCGGGCCTCGCCGATCGTCGCAGCGCCCGTCGCCGTCAAGGTGGCGCCGCCCGCCGACAAGGCCGTCAGATCGATCGCACCGGCGGTCAGCGCCGCCGCCCGCCCGGCCGCGACCGGGCCGAGCACCGTCGCGCCGGACGTGGTGAGCGTCACGTCGCGTCCCGCAGACAGGCCCGCCCGCGCGCTTGGTGGCACGCCGCCGATCGATGCCGCGTCGATCGCCAGATCCGCATCCGCCCCGCCCGCCGTCGCCCGGTTGGTCCGCACGGCGCCGGTCGCACGCAACGTGGCGCCGCCGCCGCCGCTCGCGGTTTCGGCCACGAGATCGCCTTGCGTCGCCAGAAGCGTCAACGCGCCCCCGGCGGTCGCCTCGCCGATGGTCGCGGTCGCGGCCTCCGCCCGGCCGGCACCGGCCGCCCGCAGCGCCGCCGCCCGCAGCGCCCGACCGGTGGTGACCGAGAGCGATCCGCCGCTGCTCTCGGCCCGCCCGATCGTGCCCGCCCCGCCGGCCCGCACCTCGACGAGGCCTGCCGCCTCCAGATCGCCGATCGTCAGGTCGCCGCCTTCTGCGCGCACCCTGGCATCCGCGCCGGCCCGGCCGGTGCCCAGCGCGATGCTGCCGCCCGTCAGCGACAGCGCCCGCCCGGAGGTCGCATCCGCGACCGTCAGCGTGCCCGACCCGACGACGGCGATGTCGCCCCCGGTCGCCGTCAGCGTCGTGGCGTCGATCGCCGTCGCCGTGATCCCGATGCGGCGGCCGGCGACGGCATCCGCCAGCGAGACGGGGCCGTCCGCCACGATCGAAATGTCTCCACCCGCGACGAGCCCGGCGCGCGATCCCGCCGCCGTACCGTCGACCGACACCGCCTGCCGAACGACGAGATCGCCGCCGCTCGCCACCGCGCGATCGACACCGATCCGTCCGGCCGCCGCGAGCGTCAGGCCTGCCCCGCCTGCGGCATCGACCACGATCAGGTCGCCTGCCGTCGCGGTCAAGTTGGCCGTGCCTGCGGCGGTCACCGCCGACGCATCGATCGCGCCGGCCGCGATCGTGGCGTCCCCGCCTGCCGAAGCGGTCGCGAGGCGAGCCTCGCCGGACGCCGTGATCGCCAGATCGCGCGCCGCGGACACTGCGGCGCGCTCCCCCGCCGCGACTCCGCCGACCGTCGCGGCGCGCACGATCGCAACGTCGCCTCCGGCCGTCGCCGTGCCCACCCCGACGCGACCGGCAGCCGACAATCGGATCTCCCCCGTCGCGGACGCCGTACCCGCCAGCAGGTCGCCCGCCGCCGCGGTCAGCGCCAGGCCATCGGGCAGGCCGGGGCTTCCCGCCGAGATCGTCCCGACATCGATCCCGTCCGCCGTGACGGAGACCGCCCGCCCGCCGGCGACGGACCCCAGCCGCACCAGGCCGCGCGCGGCGACAAGCACGTTCCGCCCGGCCGACAGATCGGCGCGGCTGCCGGATGCGGTGCCGCCGATGCCGTCGGCCTGCGTCACGACGAGGTCGGCGTTCGCGCCGGCGCTGCCCGCATCGATGCCGAGCCGCCCGCTGGCGGACAGGATCAGCCCGCCCGTCCCGGTCGCGGTGCCGATAAGCAGGGCGCCGGCCTCTGCCGTAAGGTCGCCCACACCGCCTGCAAGCAACGTGACGAGGTCGATCGCGCCGCTCCTGATCGTCGCGTTCCTCGCCGCCGATACCGCGGCGAGCCGTGCATCCCCCGTCGCCGCGACCAGCACGTCGCGGCCCGCCGTCAGCGATGCGCGCGTGCCGCCCGTAGCCCCGCCGATGCCTGCCGCGCGCAGGATCGAGAAGTCGGCGCCGGCCCCGGCGGTCGCACTGCCCACACCCAGCCGCCCGGACGCGTCGAGGGTCAGCGCGCCGCCGGCGGTCATGGTGGCGACCGTCAGCGATCCCCCGGTGGTCGTGATCGTCAGGGCGCGCCCGGCGGTCGCGGTCGTCGCGTCGATGGTGTCGCTGACGAGCATGGCGTCGCGCGCCGCGGCAATCGTGCCGAGCAGGACGGAGCCGTCCGCCGACACCGTCAGGTCGCGCCCGGCGGCGAGATTGCCGGCGGCGCCCGAAACCGTGCCGCCGATTTCGCCGGCCCGCACGATCGCGACGTCGCCCGCCGCCCCGCTCGAGGTCGCATCGACGCCCAGCCGGCCGGGCGTCGACAGCCGGATGCCGTCCCGGCCGAAGGCGCTGGCGATCGAAAGCGGCCCGGCCGTCGCGGTCAGCGTCAGCCGGCCGGCGCTGGCGGTGGCGGTGCCGATCCCGACATCGGCGCCGGTCGCCGTCGCCGACTGCCCCGTGATCCCGGTTAGCCGGAGCGGCCCGCTGCCGCTTTCGGCCCGCGCGATCGTGCCCGCCTCGAGGCGATTGCCGGAAAGCGCCCCGCCGGCGTTCGCCTGCGCCGAAAGCGCCGTCGCGCTCGCACCGGTCGATACCGCATCGCCGAACGTCAGCGCGCGTCCCGCCGACAGCAGCAGCGCGCCGCTCGCCTCCAGCCGCCCGGTCGCGGCGATGTCCGCCGCGCCGCCCGTCGCCAGCGTCAGCGCGCCGTCGGCGACGGTGATGGCGGTCGCGGACAGGCCGGTCGCGGCGATCGCGTCGAAAGCGTTCGTCACCGTCACCGCGCCGCCCAGCGTCAGCGCAGCCGGGGCGATCAGCTGCGCGGTGACGTCGCCGGCAGGCGTCGCGCCACCCAGCGACGACGCCGTCACCCGCCCGAGCGCGATATCCCCCGCATCGACGCGTATGCCGACGGCGGCGGTCGATCCGATACCGCCGGCAAGCAGGCTGCCCGGCGCGACCGCGACACCGCTTGCCGCGTCGACGACCAGCGCCGCTCCGCTCCCCGCCAGATCGCTGCGCAGCACGAGGCCGGCGCCACCCGATACGATGCCCGTCGTCGCCCGGATGCGGATCGCGCCGCCCGCCTGCTGCTCTGCGGCGATTGCCCGCGCCAGCGCGACCGATGCGCCGGAGACGCGATAGGCCGCCCCTGCCGATACGTTTCCGTCGATCGCCGCCGCCTCCGCACCGGACGAGACGATCACGCTGCCCGACGCCGTCAGATCACCCACGACGACCCCGTTCGTCGCGGTGAGAGTGATGTCGGCCGGCCCGAGCGCCGCCCCGGCTCCGGCGGCGGTGACGTCGATGCTGCGGCTGTCGATCGTCAGCGTCCGCCCGGCACCGCTCGTCCCGACCAGCGTCTCACCGGAACTGGTAAGCGTCACGTCCCGCCCGGCCGAAAAGCCCCCGCGGCTGCCCGCCGCCGCCCCACCGATCGCACTGGCGCGCGTGACGACGATGTCGGCGCCGCTGCCGGCCGTCGCCGCCGTCACGCCCACCCGCCCCGCCGCATCCAGCCGCACGCCGCCGACACCGTCGATCGTATCCGCGACGATGCCGTGGGTCGTGGCGGTGATGTCGACGATCCCCCCCGCACCCGAACCGACGCTGGCGGCATCGACATCGGCCGCCGTCACCGTCGCCGTCCCGCCGGCCGACACCACCGCCAGCATCGCGCTGCCGCCGGTGTTCAACGTCACGTCACGCCCCGCCGAAAAGCCCCCGCGGCTGCCCGCCGCCGCCCCGCCAATCGCACTGCCACGCACGACGACGATGTCCGCGCCCGCGCCGGCCGTCGCCGCCGTCACGCCCACCCGTCCGATCGCATCCAGCCGGACGCCGCCGACACCGTCGATCGCGTCCGCGATGATGCCGTCCGTCGTGGCGGTGATGTCGACAATGCCACCCGCACCCGAACCGACGCTGGCGGCATCGACATCGGCCGCCCTCACCGTCGCGGTCCCCCCGGCCGACACCACCGCCAAGCGCGCGCTGCCGCTAGTGGTGAGCGTCACGTCCCGCCCGGCCGAAAAGCCCCCGCGGCTGCCCGCCGCCGCCCCGCCGATCGCGCTGGCCCGCGTGACGAAGATGTCGGCGTCGCTTCCGGCCGTCGCCGCTGTCACACCCACCCGCCCCGCCGCATCCAGCCGGACGCCGCCGACACCATTGATCGTGTCCGCAACGATGCCGTCGGTCGTGGCGGTGATGTCGACGATTCCGCCCGCACCCGAACCGACGCTGGCGGCATCGACATCGGCCGCCCTCACCGTCGCGGTCCCCCCGGCCGACACCACCGCCAAGCGCGCGCTGCCGCTAGTGGTGAGCGTCACGTCCCGCCCGGCCGAAAAGCCCCCGCGGCTGCCCGCCGCCGCCCCGCCGATCGCGCTGGCCCGCGTGACGAAGATGTCGGCGTCGCTTCCGGCCGTCGCCGCTGTCACACCCACCCGCCCCGCCGCATCCAGCCGGACGCCGCCGACACCATTGATCGTGTCCGCGACGATGCCGTCGGTCGTGGCGGTGATGTCGACGATGCCGCCCGCACCCGAACCGACGCTGGCGGCATCGACGTCGGCCGCCGTCACCGTCGCCGTCCCCCCGGCCGACACCATCGCCAAGCGCGCGCTGCCGCCGGTGGTGAGCGTCACGTCCCCACCGGCCGAAAAGCCCCCGCGGCTGCCCGCCGCCGCCCCGCCGATCGCACTGGCGCGCGTCACCACGATATCCGCGCCGGCACCGGCCGTCGCCGCCGTCACGCCCACCCGCCTGATCGCATCCAGCCGGACCCCGCTATTGCCGGAGAGCGTCTCGACGGTGATGTCGCGGGTCGCCGTCAGGTCGACGATACCGGTGGTGCCCGCGGTGATCGTGGTGGCATCGATATCGGTGGCGGAGATCGTCGCGGTCCGCCCCGCGGCGACCGTGCCGAGCCGGGCCTCGCCGCCGGTGGTCAGCGTCACGTCCTGCCCGGACGAGAAGTTGCCGCGGGTGCCGGCCGCGACGCCGCCGATCTGCGTCGCCTGCGATACGACAAGGTCGCTGCCCGGTCCTGCGATACCGTTGTCGACGCCCAGGCGATCGGCGCTGGCGAAGGTGATGCCCCCCGCGCCGGTGGCGCTCGCGGCGAGCAGGGTGCCGCTGCGGGTGACCAGTCGGGCGGTGGCGTCTGCGACCAGCGTCGTCAGGTTGATCGAACCGCCATCGATGGTCGCATCGCGACCCGCCGTGGCGGTATCGAGAAAGGCCTCGCCGACCGTGGTCAGCTTCAGATCGCGTCCGGCGCGGAAGCCGCCGCGGGTGCCGGCGACGAAACCGTCGATGGCGGTCGCGCGCACCACCGTCAGGTCGGCCGCGGCGCCAGCGCGCGCATCGTCCGCGCCGACCCGGCCGGTCGCATCGAACGTGGCGGCACCCGATGCGATCACGCGGCCGACGGCGATGTCGCCGCCGGTCGCGGTCAGCGTCGCGGTCGTCGCGTTGACGGCATCGGCGTTCAGGCTCCCGGCGGTCAGCCCGGCGGTGCCGCCGGCGTCGACGGTGCCGAGCCGCATCTCCCCTGCGACGGTGGTCGATATATTCCCGCCCGCGGCAAGGTCGGCGCGCGCACCCGCCGACAGGCCCTCGACGGCTGCGGCATCCACGATCGTCAGGTTCCGCCCGGCGCCGGCCTCCGCGCGCGCGGTGCGGATCGTGCCGCCCGCCTCGATCTCGGTCGTGCCCGAACCCAGGATCGCGGCCAGCGCGATGTCGCCGGTTCGCGCCTCGAGGCTCAGGACGTCGGGCGCCGCCGCCCCCTGCGCGCGCACGGTGCCGCCGTCGATCCCGGACGCCACGAGAATGGCGGTGCGGGTGGCGGTGAGCCCGCCGGTCAGCGTCAGCGCCGCTCCCGCCGAGAGCGTAGCATCCCGCGCCGTGACGAGCCCGCCATAGGATTGCAGATCGCCCGTATCGACCCACAGGTCGCGGCCGGCGCCGGTCGTGCCGCCGACCCTGAGCGTCGAGGGTGCGCGCGCCTGCCCGATGCGGATGTCCTGCCCCGCCGCGAGACTGCCGACCGAAACGGCACCGCCGCGATCGATGGTGAGATCGGACGTGCCGCCCTGCGCCGCGATCGCCGCCCCCGTCGCGGACAGATCGCCCGCACCGGTGATCGTCACGACCCCGCTTCGCCCCGTCACCGCGCCGGTCGTGATCGTGTCGCTGGACGCCAACGTCACGCTCGATCCGGCGAGCGAGGTCGCGTCGATCGTCGTGCCCTCCAGCGACACGGCGCCCGTCAGATCGACGCTGCCGACCCGGAGCGCCGTGCTGCGCGACAGGCCGATGACAGGCGCCGCCCCGCCGTCGGCGCCCAGCAGGCGGGCGGCCGAGACGTCGCCGAGCCGCACCGAGTTGGTCGCGCCACGCGTCCGGATCAGCACGTCGGATTGCCGCGCCGGCCCGCCGGCCAGCGTGCTGCCGAGCGCGAAGTCGATATCCCCGTCGGTCGCCCCGGCGCTGGTGCCGTTCGTCTCCAGCGTCAGCGTGCCCCCCGCCCCGGATTGCAGCCGCAACCCCGCGAGGCCGACGATCCGCCCCGCCGTCGCCGTTACCGTCAGCCCGTCCGTGGCCGATTGCGTGAAGGGCGTGCCGGCCGTCCCCAGCGTCACGTCGGCACCGCGCACCGTCAGCGTGCCCGTCGCCGAGACATCGCGCCGGATCGCCGCCGATCCCGCCGCCGTCACCGCCGATGTCGCCCCCGTGGTGAGCTTGCCCAGGCGGATGGCACCCCCCGCGCTGGTCGCCAGCGTCGCCGCGCCGGCCGTATCGAGCGCATCGATGTCGATCGCCCCGGCGACCGTCAGGGTCATGGCGGAAAGGGTCGCGGTGCCGAGCGTGACGGCCGTATCGAAGTTCGCGACGGTGCCCACGTCCACCGCCCGCGTCGCGTTCGGCAGGCGGTTGAGCGCCACCGCATCGACCGTGCCGATATTGATCGTCGATGCGGTCGCCTTGCGGATGCGGACCGAATGGCTGGCCGCGGACAGGCTGGCGGATGCCAGCCCGATCCCGCCGTTCACGGCGTCGAGATAGATCGATCCGTCGAAACCCGCCGCGCGGCCCGCGGCACGATCGTTGGCGGTCAGGCTCAGCGTGCCCCGGCTGACGATGTCGCCCGCCGTCGCTGTCAGATCGATGGAACGCGCCGCGGTCTGGACGACGGTGGCGCCCGTCGTGCCCAGCGTCACGCTCGTTCCCGAGGCGACATAGTCGCCACGCGCCGTCACCGCGCCGCCGATGGTGGCGGCGAGACCGGCCGTGATCGTCACGTCCACCCCCGTGATCGATCCGCCGGAATTGAAGGCGCCAACGGCCGTCAGCCGCGCATCGCCCGAGGCATCGACCGTGCCGGATACGCCGATCGTGCCGGCATCGACCGTGATCCCGGCTCCGCCGGCCGTCTGGATGAGGCTGGCGAGCGTCGCGGTGCCGGCGGTGTCGATCGTCACGCCCCGGCCGACCACGCGCGCGCCCGTCCGCACACCGCCGGTGCCGGCGGCCAGCGTCACGCCCGCCTTGCTCGCGTCGACCGTCCCGGTGGTGGCAACGCCGCCGGCGGTGCCGATCGCCCCGCCCGCCGTATCGAAGGTGACGCCGCCGGCCGCCCGGTCCGCCACCAGCACGACGCCGCGGGGCGTCACGATCGCGCCCGTCGCCGGGGCGGTCGTCTCGACGGTGCCGCCGACGCCCAGCAGCGCGTCGATCAGCGCGCCGCGCGTCGCCAGCGCCATCGTTACGTTCTGGCCGGCGATCGTACCGTTCACCTTGAACGCGCCGTCCACCCGCGTGCCCGCGCGGATGGTGAGGCTGAGCGGGCCGCCGAGCGTGGTCTGCACCTCCACGTCGCCCGCCGCCACCAGCGCCACGTCGCGCGCGGCGGAAAGGCTCGCCGGCGTCTCCCCCGCCGCCGGGGCGGGCATCGAGAGGCTGGCGCCGATCAGCACCAGATTGCCGAGGTCGCCCCCCGTCCCCAGCAGCGACACGCCGTTCGCCGAAAGCCGCGCGCCGGGCGACACGACGATCCCCGGCGAGGCGGCAACCGGCGGCGGCCCGGCGGCGGCCGCCACGGTATCGCCCTGGAAACGCAGCGTGCCGGCGCGGAAGGCGGCGTCGGTGATGTCCTGCGTCGAAGCGATCAGCCCGCCGACGTTCACCACCGCCCCGCCCCCGAACAGGATGCCCGAGGGATTGACGAGATAGACCGACACGTTCGGATCGGAGGCCAGCGTGCCGTTGATCTCGGTGCGCGGCACGCCGCCGCCGGTATCGACGACGCGGTTCAGCACCGCCACCGCATCCAGCCCCGCCCCCGTCGCCCGTGCATCGCGGAAGGTGACGGTGGTGCCGCTCGGCACGCCGAACTGCGCCCAGTCGATGATCTGGCGATTGTCGGGTAGTTGGAAATCGACACCGCCGGCGACGGCCGTCTCGCCGATCGTCACCGCCGCGCCCGTCGAACCGGTGGCGGTCACGATGTCGGCCACGCTCGGCACCGCCTGCGCCGCCGCCTGGCCCGCCGCCAGCAGCAGCCCCGAGCCGAGCGCGCTGGACAGCGCCAGCCGCAGCCGCAACGGGGCGCCGCCGCGCATCACCGCGCCTGCGGCGCGAATTGCGCCGTCAGCGACAGCAGCACCCGGTCGGGCGGCGGCCGGTCGGCGAAGGTCAGCGCGCGATCGAAGGCATGGGCATAAGCCATCTCCAGCACCATCCGCCCCGGCAGCGTGACCCGCGCGCCGCCGCCCGCCGACCGCAGCCGGCGCTTGCGCTCGGTCGTCGACTGGTCGAGGTTGCGCAGCCACACGATGTCGCCGAAGCCGAACAGCTGGATCGGCACCCGGCGCGATAGCGGCAGCGCCACCCGCAGCTCGTTGGCGAAACCGATCGCCCGATCGGCGCTGTTCGATCCCGGATCGTAGCCGCGCCCGACCGAAAGGTTGCCGATCGCGAACTCCTCGAAATTGAGCAGCGGATTGTTGGCCCACTGCCCCCGCGCCGAGGTGGCGACCGAGAACGGCCCGGCGAACGCCTGCCCGTCCACGATCGCACGCGCCACGAACGCCTGCGGATCGGCCCCGAAACGCGAGGGGATGTAGCCGCTGGGCGACGCCGCCGCCCCGCGCGGCGTGGCGTTGAGGATGCCGAGGCCGCGGCGGATCTCGACGACGCCGGCCAGCGCGAACATGTCGCGCCCGTCGGCCCGCCGGGCGCGGGCGTTGCCGGTGGCGCGGAGGAAGGCGATGCGCAGCTTGTCGCGGTTGAGCGGCGCCGAACCGAGCGGCGATCCGTAGACGCGCGTCCGCTGCTCGATGATCTCGCCGCCCGCCGCCACGCTCAGGCTGCGGTTGACCGACCGGTAGAGCGGCAAGGCGATATCGATCCCGGCGATCAGCGAGCGCGAGCGCAGGTCGAGTAGGCCGAGATCGGGGCGGGACCAGGCATAGTTGATCCGCCCGCCCACCGTCAGCCCGCCGCTGCCGAGACCAGTGATATAGCCGCCCTGCGCCACGCGCTGTTCGCGGCTCTGCGCGGTCGCGGAGACGCCGGCATAAGCGATGTCGGTGGGGGTCAGCAGGCCGTAGAGTTCGCCGCGCAGATAGCCCGTCTCGCGCCCGAGCTGCGTCGATCCGTAATTCTGCAAATTGGCGAGCATGGTGAAGCGGCGGCGGACGATCGTCAGGTCGCCGATCACCGCGCCCGGCGTCGTGCCCGCCGGGCGCAGCGACAGTTGCACGTCCAGACCCGGAATGTCGCCGGCCAGCAGCAGGATGCGTTCGGCATCATGCTCGTTCAGCGGATCGAGCGCCTTCAGCTGCGCGATCCGCTGGAGCAGCGCGTCCCGATAATGGCCGGGTTCGCCCCGCACGCGCACTTCGGTGATGCGGGCCAGCACCACCTGCAATTGCAGTTCGCCGCCGCTGATTTCCTGCGGCGGGATCTGCACGCTGGCGATATAGCCGGCACGGCGCAGCGCCTCGGTCGCGCGGTCGCGCACCGTGCAGACCGCGCCGATCGGCTGCTCGCCCGGCGCCGCCACCGTCACCCCCGCCAGCGTGCGGACGATCTCGGCCGGCAGCGGGCGCGCGTCGGCGGCGACGAAGCGGATCGTGCGCAGGTCGGCGCGGATGTCCAAGGCGTCGAGCGGGCATGGCGCGGCGGTGGCGGTGCGGCTGCCGTCCACCCGCACGCGCGGCGGGGGGGCGTCGCTGGCGCGGGGGGCGGGCGGCTGCACCTGTTCCCGGCTGGGCACGATGTCGGGCGAACGCGGGCTTTCCTGCGCCAGCGCAGCCCCGCCCACGGCCGCGCCGCACGCCGCCAATCCCAGTCCGAAGCGCGCGACCCCCATGCCATCCCCAACCCGCGCCGGCACCGCCGCAACCGCCCCCCGGCGTGCGATTCGACGCTCGATCCGGCGCCTACGGTAGACGAAGCCCGCCTCCGCCGGAAGCGGCCGATCCGGGAAGATCGCCGCGCCACAGGAAAAACCCCGCCGGGCGGGTGCCCGACGGGGTTTCCACGGATCGCTCCGTCACACTCTGGTGGGCGCGGTAGGGATTGAACCTACGACCCCTGCGGTGTGAACACAGTGCTCTACCACTGAGCTACGCGCCCATCGCTGGCCGTTTCCGGCAGCGTCGGGGGCGGCGATTAGCGGGTGCGACCCCGCCTGTCCAGCCGCCTCGTCACCTCGTCAGTTCACCGAATCCTTCAGCACCTTGCCGGGGCGGAATTTCGGCTGGGCCGAGGCATTGATCTTCATCGGCTCGCCGGTGCGTGGGTTGCGTCCGGTGGACGCCTTGCGCTTGCTGACCGAAAAGGTGCCGAAGCCGACCAGCCGGACCTCGTTGCCGGCCTTCAGCACGTCGCCGATCGTGGCGAACACGGCTTCCACGGCGCGCATCGCATCCGCGCGCTGCAACCCCGTCGATTCGGCAACCGCCCCGATCAACTCCTGCTTGTTCATCCCCATATCCCCCGATGCTCTTTGCAAACGGCTCGCAAGCCTATGCCCTTCTAAAGCCGAGCCGCAGGGACAAAGTCAAAGGGGAAAAGCGGCGGGCTGCGCCGAGTTGCCGGCCCGCCGCGACGAGGATCAGTGGCGGATCGCCGCCTCGGGCACGGCACCCAGCGCGATCGGTGCTGCGGCCAGTTCGTCGGCCTCGGTCCAGTCGATCGGCGCGATCGGGCCGGACAGCGCCAGCTCCAGCACCTGATCGACATGGGCGACCGGCACGATCTTCAGTCCCTCGCGCACGTTGGCCGGGATCTCCGCCAGATCCTTCTCATTCTCCTGCGGGATGACGACCGTCGTGATGCCGCCGCGCAACGCCGCCAGCAGCTTCTCCTTGAGGCCGCCGATCGGCAGCACCCGCCCGCGCAGCGTCACCTCGCCGGTCATCGCCACGTCCCGGCGGACGGCGAGCCCAGTCATCGTCGAGACGATCGCCGTCACCATGCCGATGCCGGCCGACGGCCCGTCCTTCGGGACAGCACCCTCGGGCAGGTGGATGTGGATGTCGCGCCTGGCGAACAGGCTGGGCTTGATGCCGTAGCCCGGCGCCCGCGCCTTCACGAACGAGAAGGCGGCCTGCACCGATTCCTGCATCACCTCGCCAAGCTTGCCGGTCGTCCTGGCCTGCCCCTTGCCGGGCACGGTGACGGCCTCGATCGTCAGCAGCTCGCCGCCCACCTCGGTCCAGGCGAGGCCGGTGACGGCGCCGATCTGGTCCTCCGTCTCGGACACGCCGTAGCGGTGGCGGCGGACGCCGGCGAAGTCGCCCAGCGTCTCGGGCGTCACCGTCACGCGCTCCGCCTGCCCTTCCAGGATGCGCCGCAGCGACTTGCGCGCCAGCTTGGCGATCTCCCGCTCCAGCGTCCGCACGCCGGCTTCGCGCGTGTAATAGCGGATCAGGTCGCGCAGCGCGCCCTCCTCCAGCGCGAACTCGTCGCCGCGCAGGCCGTGCGCCTCGATCTGCTTGGGAATCAGATGCTGCTCGGCGATCGCGACCTTCTCGTCCTCGGTATAGCCCTCGAGCCGGATGATCTCCATCCGGTCGAGCAGCGCCTGCGGCAGGTTGAGCGAATTGGCGGTGCAGACGAACATCACGTCGGACAGGTCGACGTCGACCTCCAGATAATGATCCTGGAAGCGGCTGTTCTGTTCGGGATCGAGCACCTCGAGCAGCGCCGAGGCGGGGTCGCCGCGATAATCCTGTCCCAGCTTGTCGATCTCGTCGAGCAGGAACAGCGGATTGCTCGTCCCCGCCTTCTTGAGGTTGGCGAGGATCTTGCCCGGCATCGATCCGATATAGGTGCGCCGGTGGCCGCGGATCTCGGCCTCGTCGCGCACGCCGCCCAGCGACTGGCGGACGAACTCGCGCCCGCACGCTTTAGCGATAGACCGGCCGAGCGAGGTCTTGCCTACCCCCGGCGGGCCGACGAGGCACAGGATCGGCCCCTTCAGCTTCTGCGTCCGCGCCTGCACCGCCAGATATTCGACGATCCGGTCCTTGACCTTCTCGAGGCCCTGATGGTCGGCATCCAGCACCGCCTGCGCCGCCGGTATGTCCTTCTTGACCTTGCTCTTCTTGCCCCACGGCAGGCCCAGCAGCACGTCGAGATAATTGCGCACCACCGTCGCCTCGGCCGACATCGGCGCCATGCCGCGCAGTTTCTTCAGCTCGGCGGTCGCCTTGGCGCGCGCTTCCTTGCTGAGCTTGATCGTGGCGATGCGCTGGGTCAGCTCCGCGATCTCGTCGCCGCCCTCCTCGCCGTCGCCATTGCCCAGCTCGCGCTGGATCGCCTTCATCTGCTCGTTCAGATAATATTCGCGCTGGCTCTTCTCCATCTGCCGCTTCACGCGGCTGCGGATCTTCTTCTCCACCTGGAGGACGCCGAGCTCCGCCTCCATCGCCGCGAACACCTGCTCCAACCGGCGCGCGGGATCGAGTTCGGCCAGAAGCGCCTGCTTGTCCGCCACCTTGATCTGGATGTTCGCGGCCACCTGGTCCGCAAGGCGCGACGGCTCCTCGATCTCGGCCAGCTGCTTGGCGGCGTCGCCATTGGTCTTCTTGTTGAGCCGGGCGTAATTCTCGAACTGGTCGAGTACGGAACGCATCAGCGCCGCCTGCTCGGTCGTCTCGCCGGTCGCGTCGTCGTCCGCGATCAGCGCAACATCGGCCACGAGGTGGCCGTCCGCCTCTTCCAGCCTGGCCAGTCGCGCGCGCTGCCGGCCTTCCACCAGCACGCGCACGGTGCCGTCGGGCAGTTTCAGCAATTGCAGCACGGTCGCCACCACGCCGATATCGTAGACGGCATCGCGCGCGGGATCGTCCACCGTCGCGTCGATCTGGGAAACGAGGAAGATCGCCTTGTCCGCCGCCATCGCGGCTTCCAGCGCCGAGACGGATTTGTCGCGGCCGACGAACAGCGGCACGATCATGTGCGGGAAGACGACGATGTCGCGCAGCGGCAGGCAGGGCAGCGTCTCGGTCATGCGGGCTCCGGCGGGGCGCCGGGGATCCGGCGCCGATCGTGTCTAATATGGGCCGTTGCGCGCCCGGTTCAACGACCGTCTCGCCCTGCCCGCACCTTGCATTTTGCGTTGCAGCATGACATCTGCCTGCGATGGCCGCCGAGACCGCCCCGATGCGTCCCGAACGGGATTCGGCGATCGACATGGTGCGCGGCCTCGCCCTGCTGACCATCACGATCAACCATCTGACCGGCATCGCCGCGCGTGGGGGGATGAGGGGCATGCCCTTTCCCACCCTGTCGCACTACGGCTTTTCCAGCGCCGCCGAAATCTTCTTCCTGCTGTCCGGCTATCTGGTCGGCCTCGTCTATCTCCGGCCCGAACGGTTGGGGCAGCGCGGCCGCTTCGCGCGGGCGATGGCGGCACGGGCGGGCAAGCTCTACCTCTTCAACCTCGGGCTGTTCCTGCTGCTGATCCCTTTATGCCTCGCCTCGCCGGGGCTGGCGCGGATCACCTTCTTCCATCATTTCTTCGCCCACGGCGCGCCCGCCTTCGCCGGCTTCCTCGCGCTGTACATCCAGCCTTTCTGTCTCGAAATCCTCGCCGCCTATATCGCGCTGCTGCTGCTGGCGCCGGCCTTCGCCTGGGCGCTCGTCCGTCGACCGTGGGCGGCGGCGGCGCTGTCGGTCGCGGTCTGGGCGGTCAGCTATTACCATATCGACTGGCGGCTGCCCGGCGGCACGCCGGCGGGCGACTGGAAATGGAACTTCAGCCCCGGATCGTGGCAATTGCTGTTCTTCGGGGCGATGGCGGCGGGGCGGGTGCGGCTGCTCGATCGGGTCCGCGCCGCCTGCGCCGGCGATGCGCGCTGGTTCGCCCTCGCCGCGGCGGCGCTGGCGGGGCTGACCCTGCTGTTCTTCGCCCAGGACTGGCTCGGCGTCACCTTTTACGGCCAGAGCAAGGATCGGCTGGGGCTGCTGCGCGTCGGCCACGCCCTCGTCGTCTGCGGCTTCGGCCTGACCGCCTTCTGGACATGGCCACGGCTGCAACGCGGCCGGCTGGCGTGCCTGATCGCCGCGGTCGGCAGCGCCTCGCTCCATTGCTTCGTCGCCAGTGTCGCGATCAGCTATCTGGCGGGCCTGCTGTGGGTGGAGAGCGGGCGCGGCTACGCCACCTATCTGCTGCTCTCGGCCGCCGCCCCGATCGCGCTGCTCGCCTTCGGCCGCGCGCGCCAGGCGCTGGTCGCCAGCCGCGCCGCCCCTCTCCCGCGCGAGGTTGGGCGCCGCGTTCACGGCACCGCCTGAACGCGGTCGATCGCATCGTCGTTACGCCGGACGCCGGTTTCCCCTTCCACGCGCCGATCGATCCGCCGCCCGGCCGGCCGGCCAACATGAAAACGGCGGGCGCGGCATGTGCCGGCCCGCCGTCCACGATCGTCCGGACCGCCCCCTCAGGCGGCGCCGGGCGCCTTTTCCTTGGCCTTCTTGCCGAACACGCGCACCGGCTCCTTGCGGCCCTCGACGACATCCTTGTCGATCACGATCTCGTCCACCCCGTCCATCGACGGCAGGTCGAACATCGTGTCGAGCAGCATGCCCTCGAGGATCGAGCGGAGGCCGCGCGCGCCGGTCTTGCGGGTGATCGCCTTGCGCGCCACCGCCACCAGTGCCTCGTCGGTGAAGGCGAGCTTCACGCCCTCCATCTCGAACAGCTTGGCATATTGCTTGACGAGCGCGTTCTTCGGCTCGGCCAGAATCTTGACCAGCGCCGCCTCGTCCAGGTCCTCCAGCGTCGCGATCACCGGCAGGCGGCCGACGAACTCGGGGATCAGGCCGAACTTCAGCAGATCCTCCGGCTCGCACTGGCGCAGGACCTCGCCGGTGCGGCGCTCGTCGGGAGCGGCGACGAAGGCGCCGAAGCCGATCGACTTGCCCTGCAACCGGTCCGCGATCAACTTCTCCAGCCCTGCGAAGGCGCCGCCGCAGATGAACAGGATGTTGGTCGTGTCGACCTGAAGAAACTCCTGCTGCGGATGCTTGCGCCCGCCCTGCGGCGGCACGGAGGCGGTGGTGCCCTCCATCAGCTTCAGCAGCGCCTGCTGCACGCCCTCGCCCGACACGTCGCGCGTGATCGAGGGATTGTCCGCCTTGCGGCTGATCTTGTCGATCTCGTCGATGTAGACGATGCCGCGCTGCGCGCGCTCGACGTTATAGTCGCTCGCCTGCAACAGCTTGAGGATGATGTTCTCGACATCCTCACCGACATAGCCGGCCTCGGTCAGCGTCGTCGCGTCCGCCATCGTGAACGGCACGTCGAGGATGCGCGCCAGCGTCTGCGCCAGCAGCGTCTTGCCGCAGCCGGTGGGGCCGACGAGCAGGATGTTCGACTTGGCCAGCTCCACGTCCGCGCCCTTGGCGCCGTGCGCCAGCCGCTTGTAATGGTTGTGGACCGCCACCGACAGGACGCGCTTCGCCTTCGACTGGCCGATGACGTAATCGTCCAGAACGTTGCAGATCTCGAGCGGCGTCGGCACGCCGCCGTCCTTCTTGGAGACCAGCGCCGACTTCGTCTCCTCGCGGATGATGTCGTTGCACAGCTCCACGCATTCGTCGCAGATGAACACGGTCGGGCCGGCGATGAGCTTGCGCACCTCGTGCTGGGACTTGCCGCAGAACGAGCAGTAGAGGGTGCTCTTGGAATCGCCGCCACTCAGCTTCGTCATATCTCTCTTTTCCCCGGGGCATCGCCCGGATCGTTGCTGCGAACGGTCAGTCTAGACCTGCCCGTTCGGGACGGGCAATGCCCTGATTGCACGGCCCGTCCCAAGATTTGGTTACCCCGTCAGCCGGCGGCCGCCTCGTCGGCCACCACGGGGCGCTTGTCGAACACCTCGTCGACCAGGCCGAACGCCTTGGCCTCGTCCGCCTCCAGAAACTTGTCGCGGTCCATCGCCTTCTCGATCACGTCGAGCGGCTGGCCGGTATATTTCACGTAGAGCGAATTCAGCCGGTGCCGGATGCGCAGGATTTCCTTCGCCTGGATCTCGATGTCGCTCGCCATGCCCTGCGCGCCGCCCGACGGCTGGTGGATCATGATCCGCGCATTGGTCAGCGCCACGCGCATCCCCGGCTCGCCCGCCGCCAGCAGGAAGCTGCCCATCGACGCCGCCTGGCCGATGCAGACGGTGCCGACGCGCGGCCGGATATACTGCATCGTGTCGTGGATCGCCATGCCCGCCGTGACGACCCCGCCCGGCGAGTTGATATACATGTAGATGTCCTTCTTCGGATTTTCCGATTCGAGGAACAGCAGCTGCGCGGTGATCAGCGAGGCCATGTGATCCTCGACCGGGCCGACGACGAAGATGATGCGCTCGCGCAGCAGGCGCGAATAGATGTCGAAGCTGCGCTCGCCCCGGTTGGACTGTTCGATCACGATCGGCACGAGGCCGTTCACGATGTCGGCATGGTCACGCATGGAAGATCCTTGATACCCCGCAAGAGGCCCAACATCGGCTTTCGCCGGGGGGAGTTCAAGGGCCGCCGCCAGCCCCCTCACCCGATCGCGATCCGCGCCCAGACGGGCAGATGATCGGAGGCGATCCGCGCCGCCGCCGAGCCGTGCACGCCGGCCGCCTCGATCGTCACGCCGGGGCCGGCGAAGATGCGGTCCAGCCGCGCGATCGGCCGGCGGGCGTGGAAGGACGGGCCGGTGACGGCGCAGGCGTGATGATGGCCGAAATCGTGGAGACAGCCGCGCGCCGCGCTCCACTCGTTCATGTCGCCCATCATCACCACCGGCAGCGCTTCGGCCTGCTGCTCGATATGGTGGAGGATCGCGCGCGCCTGCTTGCGCCGCCACAGGCCGGACAGGTCGAGGTGCATGCCGATCACCCGCACCTTCGCGCCGCGCACCGACAGGTCCGCCATCACCGCCCCGCGCGGCTCCAGCGCGGGCAGCGTCAGCGGCTGGCAGCGGAGGATATCCACCCCCTCCCCCACCAATATGGCGTTGCCGTGCCAGCCGAGGCTGCCGTGGCGCACGTTGAACGGCACCGGCCGGAAGCGGCCCTGTTCGGCCAGCATGTGGAAGGGGATGGTCGTATGCCGTGCGCCGAAGCGGCGATCCGCCTCCTGCAGGGCGACGATGTCGGCATCGAGTTCGGCGAGCACGTCGAGGATGCGATCCGGCCGGCGCTTGCGATCGAGGCCCACGGACTTGCGGATATTGTAGCTGGCGACGGTCGGCATGCCCGCCCGAAACCGTTGCGTCGCCGGATCGGTTCCGCGGCAGTGCGGCATGTCCGCCACAGTCGGCCCGCAAACCGTTGGCAAGCAATCACTTCGCCGCAACGCGGGGGAACCCGATATTGCGGTGCGCCACACCTGCGCGCTAGCGGCGGGGCCAGCGGAACGGGGGCGAGCTGCCGGTCCGAGCGACATCATCCTGTCATGGATCGCCGCAAAGGAGCCGGCATCCGGACATTGGGGGGACCATCCATGAAGAAGCTTTTCGCCGGTTGCGCGATCGCGGCGATCGCCGTCGCCGCCCATGCGCAGGAAACGACCTCGTCGATCCGCGGCACCGTCACTTCGGCCGGCGCGCCCGTCGCCGGCGCCACCGTCACCATCGTCAACGTGCCCTCGGGCACCCGCTCGGTCGCGACGACCGATGCGTCGGGTGCGTTCAACGCCACCGGCCTGCGCGTCGGCGGCCCCTTCTCGGTCACGGTCGCCGCCCCCGGCTTCACCGGCACCACCGTGACGGACATCTTCACCGTCATCGCCCAGCCCTATGAGCTGCCGATCGAGCTTACCGCCGAGACGGCGGCGGGCGGCGGCGAGGAGGTGGTCGTTACCGCCTCGCGCATCCAGGGCGCGCGCACCGTCAGCCAGGGACCGGCGACGATCCTCAGCGCCGCCGCCATCGCCAACGTCGCCTCGGTCAACCGCGACGTACGCGATCTGATGCGCCGCGATCCCTTCGCCCGGCTGGACGACAGCCCCACGGGCGGCCGCGCCGTCTCCTTCGCCGGCCAGAACGCCCGCTTCAACCGCTTCTCGGTCGACGGTGTCGGCGTCACCGACAATTTCGGCCTCAATGCCGATGGCCTGCCCAGCCGCCGCAGCCCCATCCCCTTCGATGCGATCGGCCAGTTCCAGGCCAAGGTCGCGCCCTATGACGTGCGCGAGGGCAATTTCCAGGGCGGCGCGATCAACATCGTGCTGAAGTCCGGCACCAACGAATTCCACGGCACCGGCTTCTATGCGCGCTCGGGCGACGAGTTCGTCGGCAAGAAGACCAAGCCGGGGCCGGGCATTCCCAACGGTCGTGCCGTCGTCCCCAATTTCAAGATCGAGAATTACGGCGCCGAACTGTCCGGCCCGATCATCAAGGACAAATTGTTCTTCATGGTCGCAGGCGAGCGGCTGCGCGGCGGCCGCCCGATCGCGGAAGGCCCGGTCGACAACAATGCCGGCACCGCCATCCCGAACCTCACGCAGGCACAGGTCGATCGCGTCTCCGCCATCGCCCAGCGCGTCTATGGCTATGATACGGGCGGCGTGCTGCGCAGCCTGGGCGACAAGGACGATCGCCTCGTCGCCAAGCTGGACGCGAACCTTTCGGACACGCAGCGCGTCTCGGCGACCTACACCTACGCCAAGGACGCGATCAATCTGCTGAACAACAGCTTCAGCTCGATCACCACCGGCAGCCCCGGCCTCGGCCTGGCCTCCAACGCCTATATCCAGGGCAACCGCCTGCACACCGGCGTCGTCCAGCTGAATTCCGACTGGTCGGACAGCTTCTCGACCGAAGTCCGCGGCTTCTACAAGAATTACAAGCGCATCCAGGATCCGGTGCTCGGGCGCGGCTTCGCCCAGTTCCGCGTCTGCACCAACGAGACGTCGCTCGGCTCGCTGACCGGCTGCGAGGCGGAAGCCAGCTTCCCCGCCGGCACCGGCACCGCCGCGGTCGTCTCCTTCGGCCCGGACAGCTCGCGCCAGACCAACGCGCTCACCACCGAGACGTGGGGCGGCCTCGCCCAGGCGCGGCTGACGCTGAACGATCATGACGTGCGCGTCTTCGCCGAAGGGCAGGACGTGAAGATCTTCAACTCCTTCCTCCAGAACAGCGCCGGCAATTATTATTTCGACTCGATCGCCGATTTCGAGGCGCGCCGGGCGAATTCGCTGGGCTACGGCAATGCCATCCCGACGCTGGTGCCCGAGGATGCGGCGGCGAGCTTCCGCTACCAGAGCTTCGCGCTCGGCATCATGGACGGCTGGCGCGTCGGCCCGACGCTGAACGTCAGCTACGGCGCCCGCTACGACCTCTATTCGATGGCGACCCGCCCGGCGCTGTCCGGCCCGTTCGCGGCGCGCTACGCCACCGGTGCGCTGGTCAACGGCGAGACGGTCCGCGTCGGCTCCAACCTCGCCAATCTGTCGGGCCGCGGCCTGTTCCAGCCGCGCTTCGGCTTCGACTGGAAGCCGATCCGCCGCGTCAACATCCGCGGCGGCGGCGGCATCTTCGGCGGCGGCGCGCCCGACGTCTACATCTCGAACAGCTTCTCCAACACCGGCGTGCTCACCAACTCGCTGTCGATCAACCGCACGGCGACCGGCTTCACCGGCTTCCCCGGCGGCACGCCGGCGGCGACGCAGACCACCGTCGGCACCGCCGCGCTCAACGGCGTGACGGGCACGACCATCCCACAGGCGGTGGGCGGCTTCCTGTCCGGCACAACGGCGGCGGCAGCTTCCACCGTCAACGCGCTGGCGCCCAAGTTCAAGATCCCGTCGCAGTGGCGCGCCACGCTGAGCGGCGAGATCCAGCCCGATCTTGGGGCTCTCGGCGAAGGCTGGACGTTCGGCGCGGACTTCCTTTACTCGAAGGTCCGCAACCAAGTCTATTTCACCGACATCCGTTCGGTGCCGATCGCCGGTTCGCTGACGCCGGATGGCCGCCAGCGCTACGCCAACCTGATCGACGGCGCCGGCAGCACCAACACGAATACGGACATCCTGCTCGCCAACACCAACAAGGGCCGGTCCTACGTCGCGGTCGCCCGTGCGGAGAAGGAGTTCGATTTCGGCCTGAACCTGTTCGGCAGCTTCACTTGGCAGGACATTAAGGATCAGGCCCCGGCCACCTCGTCGACCGCCGGTTCCAACTACAGCAACGGCGCCTTCGTCGATCCGAACAATGTCGCCTACGGCATCTCGAACGATCAGGTGAAGTATTTCTTCAAATATGGCATGAACTTCAACCACGCCTTCTTCGGAGATTACAAGACCGAGATCGGCCTGTTCGGCGAAACGCGGACCGGGCGTCCGTTCAGCTACACGTTCCAGGATTTCCAGCCGAGCGGCGGCAATCCGCGATCGGCCGTGTTCGGCACCACCGGCCGCAGCACCGCCACCAACACCGCCGGCAACCGCTACCTGATCTATGTGCCCAATGCGAACGACCCGCGCGTCTCGTTCAGCGACGCGACCTTCCAGCAGGCGTTCAACAATTTTGTCGATGCCTCGGGCCTGTCCAAATATCGCGGGCGGGTGGCGCCGCGGAATGCCTTCCGCTCGCCGTGGTTCACGCGTCTCGATCTCCACCTCGGCCAGGAAGTGCCGACCGGCGTCGGCCGCTCGCGGATCACATTGTTCGCGGATATCGAGAATTTCACGAACTTCATCAACAAGCGCTGGGGCCAGCTGCGCGAATATGTCTTCCCCTACAATGCCGCCGTCGCGCAGGTGCAGTGCCTCGTGACGCCGGTCGCGACGGGGACGGCGCCGGGCGCCAACGTCGCCGCCAATGCGGGGCAGGCCTGCGCGCAGTATCGCTACTCGCCGCTGGGCGGCACCACCGCCTTCCAGCAGCCGACCGATCAGGTCTATGTGAACCAGTCGCTCTATTCGATCCGGGTGGGCGCACGCTTCACCTTCTGATCGCCCTCCGCGACGGACATGGAAAGGCCCGCCGGCATCGATTCCGGCGGGCCTTTTCCGTTTCGACCCCGCTCAGCCCCAGAGGTGCGCGCGGTAACGATCGAAGCAGCGTGCGCCGCAGCGCAAGCGGATCAGCGCGCCCTCGGCCATCGCCGTCGCACGCGCCGGGTCTTCCTCCACGGCGGGGCGGATCGCCTCGCGGTTCCAGTCCTCGCTGTGCTTCACGTCCAGCACAGCGTGCAGATCGAAATAGCGCCGCTCGCGGTCGCTGAGGCCGATGCGGCGCAGCCCCTGCGCCACCATGCCGGAACGCCCCGGCGCGGTCAGTTCG
This sequence comes from Edaphosphingomonas fennica, assembly GCA_036946415.1. GTDB lineage: Bacteria > Pseudomonadota > Alphaproteobacteria > Sphingomonadales > Sphingomonadaceae > Sphingomonas_Q > Sphingomonas_Q fennica_A. The sequence goes on from JAQIJD010000003.1 coordinate 203,085, forward strand.
ATCACCCCCAGCGCACCCACCGAATGCCAGGCATAGCGGCGCGTCGCCGCCATCGCCGTCATCGCATTGGCCAGCGCCAGGCTTTCCCACACCGTCGTCTCGATCAGCGGCTCCACCGCCATCGTCTCGACCAGCGCGTCGAGCATCGGGCCGTGCATGCCCTTGGCATTGCCGCGGCCCATCTCGTCCCAGTAATTGCGCGCCAGTTCCAGCTTGGGGCGGACCGGCAGCTTCACCTGCGTCATCGCCACCAGGTCGTCGAACCCGGCCTCGCCGGCCGCTTCCTGCTCGAAGAACCAGCGCAGTTCGTCCCGGCTCGCCCGTTCCGCCAGCCAGGGAAAGAGCGGATCGCCCTGCCCAGGCCCGACCTGCTTCAATCCCTCGAACCAGGCGATGAACCCTTCGACGTCGGTCGGCACCGCCGCCGCTTCGTCCGCAACTTCCGCACGCAATTCCTCGATAAAACCGCCCTCGAGGCGCATCATCCGCACGTCGCGATCGAGCGTCTTCTGCCAATCGCCGTCGGGGAAGCCGGCCGAGAGACGCTCGCGGTTCCAGTGGGCGAGGCCGCGCTGGAAGCTATCCGTCAGGAATTGCGAGGTTCGTCGGCCTTCGCCCGCGGCGCTGAGCTGCGTTGCCATGAAAGAATCATCCGATCATCGTGGTTTAGTCGGGGGACAAACCCCTCAGCCGATGATCGGGTTCCTGTCGGCTACTGGATCGGCCCGTCCGCGCGGCCCTGTACGAACTGGTCCACGTACGGATTGCCGCTGTCGTAGAGCCGGTCGCGCGGCCCCCGCCAGATGATCCTGCCCTCGTAGAGCATCGCCACCCGGTGGGCGATCTTGCGGGCAGAGGCCATGTCGTGGGTGATCGTCAGCGCCGTCACCCCCAGATCCTCGACGAGGCTGACGATCAGGTCGTTGATGACGTCGGCACGGATCGGATCGAGGCCGGTGGTCGGCTCGTCGAAGAAGATGATCTCGGGGCGCGGAGCGATGGCACGGGCCAGCGCCACGCGCTTCTGCATGCCGCCCGAAAGCTCGCTGGGCCGCAGGTTCATGATCCGCCGGTCCAGACCCACCCGCTCGAGATTCTCCTCGGCGATGGCGCGCATCCGTTGCCCCTCCTGCGCCCGGCCCTGCGTGAGGGCGAAGGTGATGTTGCGCCAGACGGGCAGCGAATCGAACAGTGCGCCGCCCTGGAACAGCATGCCGAACTTGGCGCGCAGCCGGGCCTGTTCGCCGGCGGACAGCCGCGTCACGTCCACCCCGTCGATCAGGATCGATCCGCGGTCGGGCTGTATCAGCCCCAGGATGCACTTCAGCGTCACCGATTTGCCGCTGCCCGACTGGCCGATGATCGCCATCGATTCGCCCGGCTCGATCGCGAGATTGACGCCGTCGAGGATGCGGCGCGCCCCGAACGTCTTGCCGACGCCTTCCAGCGCGATCTTGGGGCCGCCCGCCATCAGCCGAACGCCGCCACGGTGATGACGAGGTTCGAGACGAGGATGAGCATGAAGGCGGAGACGACCGCGGTGCGCGTGGCATTGCCCACCCCCGCCGCACCGCCCTGCGCGGTGAAGCCGTGATAGCAGCCCATCAGCGCGATGAAGAAGCCGAACACCCCGGCCTTGGCGAGCGCCATCGCGAAATCGTCCGAATCGAGGAAGCGCCGGGTGACGGACAGATAATGCGCCGGATTGAACCCCAGCTTCAGCACGGCCAGGCCGTAGCCGCCCATGATGCCGATGGCATTGGCGATCAGGACCAGGATCGGCATTGCGATCAGCGCCGCGAACAGCCGCGGCGCGATCAGATAGCGATAGGGATCGGTGCGCAGCGTCGTCAGCGCGTCGAGCTGCTCGGTCACGCGCATCGTCCCGATCTCGGCCGCCATCGCGGACGAGACGCGCCCCGCCACCATCAGCCCCACCAGCACCGGCCCCAGCTCGCGCACCATGCCGATCACCACCACCGCCGGCACGGTGGAGGTGGCGGAGAAGCGCGAGCCGGCGGTGAAGATCTGCTGCGCCAGCGCCGCCCCGGTGAACAGCGCGGTCAGCCCGACGACGGGCAGCGAGAACCAGCCGATATGGGCGAGCTGTTCCAGCAGCCGCCCCGGATAATAAGGCGGGGCGAGGCCGCGGCCGATCGTGCGCAGCGCGAACATCGCCACGCGGCCGACCGCCGCGAAGAGGCCGATCACGAAGCGGCCGATCGCGGCGAAGCCGTTCAGAATGGCGGAAGGAACGGCATCTGCGGTCATGTTCGGAGCCGCTGATAGCGGGGCGGCGCCCCTGCCCGCAACCGCCGATTGCAGATCAGCTGCCGCCGGCAGGCACGATCCGCGCCTCGATCGCGCCGCGATCCTCAATGCAACGCCAGTTGAGGCTGATCGCGGCCGGGTCGGAACGGGGCCGGTAGAAGCTCTTGATGCCGCATTGCTGGCAGAAGATGTGCCGCGCCTTGCCCGTCCCGAAGCGATAGGTCGTCGTCTCGCTCTTGCCCTCGACCAGGCGGAAACGGCTCTCCGGCACGATGACGTGCTGGTAGCCGGTCATCGTGCAGATCGAGCAATCGCATTCCGATACGACGACCGGCGCACCGTCCGGCACGCTCGCCTCGAACGCCACCAGCCCGCAGTGGCACCCGCCGCGCAGGATCACGCGGGCGTGCTCCAGTCGAAGGTCAGCGGCGCCTCGCGGAAGGCGAAGCGATCGAGGTGGTTGGCGGACACCTGCTGGAGCCGCGCGACGTGATCGGCGTCGGCGCCGGTCACGATCACCTCCAGCGTCTCGGGATGCGCGATCATCCGCACCTGCCCCTCGCTGGGGAAGACGGTGCCGCGCATATCGCGCGGGAAGGTGACGGTGCCTTCCTCGGGCGTGAAGCTCACCTGCAGATTGTGGCTCCAATGCTTGCAGAGTTGCTGAAGGTAGCGGCTGCCGCTGGCGGTGGGGACACGGGCCGTGCTGTGCATCGTCATATCGTCAAAGCCTCTCGATCTTGCCGGCAACCTCGTCGATCAGCGCCACGGCCTCGTGCATCCGCTCGCGTCCGATCGCTTCGTCACCCAGTTTGTCGTGCAGCACCTGCCGCAGATTGTGCATCGCCCGGCGGACGGGGGCGACGTCGGTGCGCGCCCGGCTCGCCGCCACGTCCTCCAGCCGGGCGATCAGCGGGGCGATGTCCTCCGCCCGCTCCGCCAGCAGCGCCTCGCCGGCGGCGGTGATGGCGAAGCTGCGGCGCTGGCCGCCGCCGTCCTGCTCCTCGATCAGCCCCATGTCGCCCAGCAGCGTCAGTGTCGGATAGACGACGCCGGGGCTCGGCGCATAGGCGCCGCCCGACAGCGTCTCGATCGCGCGGATCAGATCGTAGCCGTGGCGCGGCTGGTCCGCGATCAGGCGGAGCAGGACGAGCTTCAGCTCGCCCCCGTCGAACAGCCGCCGCCGGCCGCGATGGCCGCCGCCCGGCCCCCGCTCCCCCGGCCCGCGGCGATGCTCGCCACCGAACATCCACTTTGAGTAACCATCACCAAACATCATCACCTCATCCATTGTCGAACTGCATCTAAGATATATCTTGTGCTGTTTCAAGACGTGATGGCGAGACGATCGGCGCAAACTATATGGCAGGCACCATGGACGATCTTTTCCCCGCCCCGCCGCCCCAGCCGCTCCCCCCGCCGGGCGAGGGCGCGCCGCTGGCGGATCGGCTGCGCCCCGGCCGCCTGGACGAGGTGGTCGGCCAGGATCATCTGACCGGTGCGGACGGGGCGATCGGGCGGATGGTGGCGGCGGGGCGGCTCTCGTCGATCATCCTGTGGGGGCCGCCCGGCACCGGCAAGACGACGATCGCCCGGCTGCTGGCCGAAGCGGTCGGCCTGCGCTTCGCCGCCATATCGGCGGTGTTCTCGGGCGTCGCCGACCTCAAGAAGGCGTTCGCCGAAGCGCGCCAGCACGCCCGCGCGGGCCAGCGGACCCTGTTGTTCGTCGACGAGATCCATCGCTTCAACCGCGCGCAGCAGGATGGCTTCCTGCCCTTCGTCGAGGACGGCACGGTGACGCTGGTCGGCGCGACCACCGAGAATCCGTCGTTCGAGCTGAACGCCGCGCTGCTCAGCCGCGCGCAGGTGCTGATCCTCAACCGGCTCGACGGGGCGGCGCTCGAAACGCTGCTGCGCCGCGCGGAAGGACTGGTCGGCCGCCTGCCGCTCGATCCCGCCGCCCGCGCCGCGCTGGTCGCGGCGGCGGATGGGGACGGCCGCTTCCTGCTCAATCAGGCGGAGACGCTGGCGACGATCGCGACCGATGGCGATCTCGATCCGGCCGGCCTCGCCGCCCTCCTCCACCGCCGCGTCGCCGTCTATGACAAGGATCGCGAGGGCCATTACAACCTCATCTCGGCGCTCCACAAAAGCGTGCGCGGCAGCGATCCGCAGGCGGCGCTTTACTATCTGGCGCGGATGCTGGTGGCGGGCGAGGAACCTTTGTTCCTCCTCCGCCGGATCATCCGCATGGCCGTCGAGGACATCGGCCTCGCCGATCCGCAGGCGCTGGTGCAATGCATGGCCGCCAAGGATGCCTATGATTTCCTCGGCTCGCCCGAAGGCGAGCTGGCGATCGTGCAGGCGCTGCTCTACGTCGCCACCGCCCCGAAATCGAACGCCGCCTACAAGGGCTACAAGGCCGCCACCCAGCGTGCGAAGGCGACCGGATCGCTGATGCCGCCGCCGTCGATCCTGAACGGCGTCACCAATCTGATGAAGGACATCGGCTACGGCCGCGACTATCATTACGATCACGACGCGCCCGACGCCTTCTCGGGCGACGATTACTGGCCGCAGGAGCTGCCGCCGGAAACCTTCTACGCGCCCACGCCGCGCGGGTTCGAGGCAAAGATCGCCGAACGGCTGGCGCATTGGGAGCGGCTGCGCGCCGAACGCCGCGGCGGCTGAGCGCCTTTACCGGACCGAAAGGGGCAGCGGGCTAGGCTGCCGGCCATGAGCCTTCCGATCCTCTGCCTCGCCGTGCTTGCCGCCCTGCTGATCCGGGCGGCGTGGACCGATCTTGCGTCGCGCACCATCGCCAACCGGCTCAACCTGGCCATCGCGCTGCTCGCGGTGCCGTGGTGGTGGGCGATCGGGCTGCAACCGTGGCCGGGGGTGGCGATCCAGCTGGGGCTGGCCGCGCTGGTGTTCGCAGGATTCGCCGCGCTGTTCGCGATCAACATGATCGGCGGCGGGGACGTGAAGCTGCTGGGTGCGCTGGCGCTGTGGCTGCCGCCGGAAGAGCTGCCGGCCATGCTGTGGGCGATGGCGCTGTGCGGCGGGCTGATCTCGGCCGGCATGATCTGCCACAGGCGGCTGGTGCCGGCCGGCGGCGGACCCCGGCCGGCCGCGGAAGTGCCGTACGGGCTGGCCATCGCGATCGGCTGCATCCCCTTCATCACGAACCGAATCTTAACCATGGGCGCCGCATAGACGAACCCGATGGGGCGCCGATCCGCGCCCGCTTGTCGAAGGACAGGGCCTCGGATGGACGTTAGAAAACTTGCCCTGATGCTGGGGGCGCTCACGGTGGCGGTGATTTCCGCGCTGATGGCACGCAGCATGTTCGCGGACAGCGCCGCCCCGCAGGCGGCGGCCAGCCCCGCCGCGATTCCTGCGGGGCCGGACGTGCTCGTCGCCACCCGGCCGCTGCCGGTCGGCACGATCATCACGCCGGAAAGCTTCCGCTACCAGCCCTGGCCCAAGGATCTGGTCCAGCAGGCCTATTTCATCCGCGGCCAGGCCGATGCGACGGCGCTGAACGGCACCGTGGTGCGCAGCGCGATCACCGCCGGCCAGCCGATCACGCAGGGCTCGCTAGTGAAGCCCGGCGATCGCGGCTTCCTGGCGGCCGCGCTCACCCCCGGCATGCGCGCCGTCACCGTCTCGGTGTCCGCGCAAAGCGGCGTCGGCGGCTTCGTCTTCCCCGGCGATCACGTCGATCTGCTGCTCGCCTCGGAAGTGAAGGGCGGCGCCGGCGATGATTTGCCGCTGCGCGTGGCGGAGACGATCGTGCGCAACCTGCGCGTCCTCGCCACCGATCAGCGCACCGACAAGACGACCGACGAGAACGGCAAGACCCAGGTCAACACCTTCTCCACCGTCACCGTCGAGACGACGCCCGAGATTTCGGAACGGATCGCCGTCGCGCAGACGATCGGCACCCTCTCCCTCTCGCTGCGTCCGCTCGCGGACGATACGCGCGAACTGGAGCGCGCCGTCGCCGCCGGCGAGGTCGATCTGCCGAACGATCCCAAGGCGCAGCGGCAGATGGTGCTGGCGCTCAACCAGCGCCCGTCCGACCGGGATACCACCGCCACGCTCGGCGGCGACGTCTCGCGCTTCCAGCGCCGCTCCGTGCCCGTCGCGACGGCCCCTGCCGGTGGCTTCGGCGCGATCGCCATGGCGCCCGCCGGCGCCGCCGCTCCGGCCGGCGGCGGCCAGCCGGTCGCCTATTCCGGCCCCGTCGTCCGCATCGCCCGCGGCAATGCCGTCACCCCCGTGCCCGTTGGAGGCAAGTGAGATGATCCGCCCCGCCGCTCTCTCCGTGCTGCTGATCGCCGGCGCCACCGCCGCGCCCGCAGCACTGCCGGTCCGCGCCGCCGGCATGGCCCCGGCCCGCCCCGCCCCCGCCGCGCCGATGCAGGAACTGGCGCTGTCGGTCGGCGCCGGCCGCCTCGTCAACCTGCCCTCGGCCATGGCCGACCTGTTCGTGGCCGAGGACAAGATCGCCGACGTGCAGGTAAAGAGCCCGACGCAGCTCTACGTCTTCGGCAAGGGTCCGGGCGAGACGACCGTGTCCGCCACCGACAAGGCCGGCAACGTCCTCTACGCCGCCACCGTCCGCGTCGGCACCAACCTCGGCTCGCTCGATCGGATGCTGAAGCTCGCGATGCCCGAATCGAACATCACCGCCAACGTGATGAACGGCCTCGTCCTGCTGACCGGCACCGTCCAGTCCGCCGGCGAGGTGGAAGAAGCGCAGCGGCTGGCGCAGGCCTTGGGCGGCGAGACGACGCAGGTTGTCTCGCGCCTGAAGACGGCCGTGCCGATGCAGGTCAACCTCTCGGTCCGCATCGCCGAGGTCAGCCGCGACTTCGCCAAGCAGATCGGCGTCAACCTGCTGACGCGCGACAATTCGGGCGGCTTCCTGTTCGGCATCGGCCGCGGCAACGCCGGCACGATCACCTCCGTCACCGATACGGCGGACGGCAGCGGCCTGCCGCTCAACGCCACGCGCTTCCAGCCCACGCAGGGGCCGGGCACTACCCTGTCCTTCGCCAAGCGGGTGCTGGGCCTCGACCTGCTGTCGACGCTCGATCTCGCCGAGAACGACGGGATGGTGACGACGCTCGCCGAACCGAACCTCACCGCCATCTCGGGCGAGACGGCGAGCTTCCTGGCGGGCGGCGAGATCCCGATCCCGATCAGCCAGGGCTTGGGCGCGGTCTCGATCAACTACAAGCAATATGGCGTCAGTCTCGCCTTCACGCCCACCGTCTTCTCCGACGGGCGCATCTCGATGCGCGTGCGGCCCGAAGTGTCGCAGCTGACGAGCGCGGGGTCGGTGACGCTGAACGGCTTCACCATCCCCGGCATCACCACCCGCCGGGCGGAGACGACGATCGAGCTGGGTTCGGGCCAGTCGTTCATGATCGGCGGGCTCTTGTCCAACAACGTCAACAACTCGACCGACAAGGCCCCCTTCCTGGGCGATCTGCCGATCCTGGGGGCGCTGTTCCGCTCGAACAATTTCCGTCGTCAGCAGACCGAGCTGGTCATCATCATCACCCCCTATCTGGTGAAGCCGATGGGGGCGAACACGGCGATGGCGCCGACCGACGGCTACCGCGCGCCCACCGACGCGCAGCGCCTGCTGGGCGGCCAGTCGTTCGACGGCAAGAGCGGTGCGCGGGCGCCGCGGCCGATGCTGTCGACCCCGGTGTTCCCGCCGGACCGGATGCCCGTGAAGCTCGCCGGGCCGATGCCCTCCAGCCCCAAGCCGTGAACGGACGCGCCGCCATGCAGCACATTCCTGTCCTCCGCCCCGCCGCCGCGATCCTCGCCCTCCTCGCCGCCTCGGCGTGCGTCGGGTCAAATCGCGGCCTCGATACCGTCCACCAGCCGGTCGTCTCGCAGGGGCCGCAGGGCGCCACCGCGGTCGTGCCCGGCTGTCCGGACTGGAGCCGGCCCTCGCAGCCCGAATTCGGCGCGTCGACCACGTCGGACTTCGGCTGTGCGGTCAAGAGCAACCTCGCCGCGATGGTCGCCGATCCGATGGACCTCGTCCGCGCCAAGGAAGGCGGCGGCACCGACGCCTTCGTGGCGCAGAAGGCGATCCGCTCGTGGCGCGACATGCCCAACACCGCCCGCGAGGGGCTGGAGAAGATCGAAGTAGGAGCGCCCAAGTGACCGTCCACTTCAACCCGCGCCAGGCCGGCGTGCGTGATCCATTCAGCGCCTACATGACCGACCCGGTCTCGCTGGAAATCGTCCGCCAGGTCGCAACCGAGATGGGCTGGCCGCACGAGCGGCTGCACGAGGGCGGCCTGCGTTCGGCAGCACAGGGCCTGGCGATCACCCCCAGCCCCTCGATCCTGTTCGTCGACCTGTCGGACGCGGCCCAGCCGCTGACCGACATCGACGCGCTGGCCGAAGTGTGCGAGCCGGGCACGATCGTGGTCGCCTGCGGGCCGATCAACGACGTCGGCTTCTACCGCGCCCTCGTCGGCTCGGGCATCCACGACTATCTGCCCAAGCCCTTCGACGCGGACGACCTGCGCGGCGCGCTGACCGAGGCGCAGAACGCGCTCGCCGCCGCCCGCGGGGCCGAGACGCAGGTCGCCCGGCCGCATCTGTCGGTGGCGATCATGGGCGTGCGCGGGGGCGTGGGTGCGACGACCGTCGCCACCTCCATCGCCTGGCTGCTCGGTCAGTCGACCAGCCGCTCGACTGCGCTGCTCGATCTCGACATCCACTTCGGCACCGGCGCGCTCACGCTCGATCTCGAGCCCGGCCGCGGGCTGACCGATGCGATCGAAAATCCCGGCCGCATCGACGGGCTGTTCCTCGAACGCGCCATGGTCCGCGCCAACCAGACGCTGTCGGTGCTGTCCGCCGAAGCGCCGATGAGCCAGCCGCTGCCGCCGGATGCCACCGCATTCTTCCAGCTCCAGGAGGAATTGCGCCAATCGTTCGACGCCACCGTCGTCGATCTGCCGCGGCAGATGATGGTCCAGCACCCCAGCCTGCTGCGCGACGTGAACGTGGCGGTGGTGGTGACGGAGCTCGGCCTCGCCGCCACGCGCGACACCATCCGCATGCTCGCCTGGCTGAAGGCCAATGCGCCGCGCGTCACCGCGCTGGTCGCGGTCAACCGGATGGTGGCGGGCGGCCAGCCCGGCGAGATCGGCCGCAAGGATTTCGAGGCGTCGATCGAACGGCCGATCGATCTCGTCCTCCCGCTCGACCAGAAGCTGTCGGTCCAGGCCGCCAAGCTCGGCAAGCCGCTGGTCGAGGTCGCCAAGGGCAGCAAGCTCGGCCAGGCGCTGAACGATCTGACGGCGCGCGTCGTCTCCGCCAGTGGCGAGGAAGGGGCCGTGGCCGCCGCCAAGGTCTCGCTGCTCGGGCGCCTCAACGAACTGAAGACGCTGCTGCCGAAGAAGGCGAAATGATCTTCCCCCTCGTCCTCGCGCTGCTGGCGGCGGGCATGCTCGCCTTCGGCCTGTCCGGCCCCTCGCCCAAGCGCGCGGCGGACAAGCGGCTGGGTCGCATCCGCGCGCGCCATTCGTCCGAAACGGGCGATGCGCAGTTGCGCCGGATCATCGCCCAGAAGGCGGATACGTCGCTCGACGATCTGATCCACCAGATGCTTCCCAATCCCGCCCTGCTGCGCAAGCGGCTGGAACGGACCGGGCGAAGCTGGACGCTCGGCCAATATGCGATGGCTTGTGCGGGGCTTGCCGCCGCGATGGCGCTCACCCTGCTCGTCACCGGGCAGGGCCTGCTGCTGTCAGTCGTCGCCGGCCTCGCCGTCGGCCTCGGCATCCCGCACATGATCGTCGGGCGGATGGCGACGAAGCGGGTGACGAAGTTCACGACGCGCTTTCCGGATGCGATCGAGCTGCTCGTGCGCGGCCTCCGCTCCGGTCTGCCGATCGGCGAGACGATGGCGGTCGTCGCCAGCGAGGTCAGCGGCCCGGTCGGCGTCGAATTCCGCGGCGTCGTCGATCGCATGAAGATCGGCAAGACGATGGACCAGTCTTTGCAGGAAGCGGCCGACCGGCTCGGCACCGCCGAATTCCAGTTCTTCGTGATCGCGCTCGCCATCCAGCGGGAAACCGGCGGCAATCTGGCCGAAACGCTGTCCAACCTGGCGGACGTGCTGCGCAAGCGCGGCCAGATGAAGCTGAAGGTCAAGGCGATGGCTTCCGAATCGAAGGCCTCGGCGTGGATCATCGGCCTGCTGCCGTTCATCGTCTTCGGGCTGATAACGTTCGTGAACCCCACTTACATGAGCGGCTTCCTCACCGATCCGCGCCTCCAGTTCGTCGGCATGGGCGGCCTATTGTGGATGGCGCTCGGCGTGTTCGTGATGTCCAAGATGATGAATTTCGAGATCTGATATGGGACCGACACCCCCCGCCGGCCCGATGGGCCTCGACATCGCCACCCTCGCCACGCTGATGGCGTTCGGCGCGGTGCTGGCCTTCCTCTATGCGCTCTATACCGCGACCACGGTGCGCGATCCGATGGCGCGGCGCGTGAAGGCGCTGAACGAACGGCGCGAGCAGCTGAAGGCGGGAATCACCGCCTCCGCCTCGCGCCGCCGCGCCAAGCTCGCCCCGACCAGCCGCGCGACCGACCGGATGCGCAGCTTCCTGTCCTCCTTCCGCGTCCTTCAGGAGACGCAGCTCAAGGCGGCGCAGGTCCAGTTGATGCGCGCCGGCATCCGATCCAAGGATACGGCGGTCGCGATCATCTTCCTGCGCATGATGCTGCCGCTGTCGATCGGCGGGATCATGGCGGTCGGCATCTACGGCATCGGCTGGTTCCCGGAATGGGGCTGGCTGAAACGCTACGCGCTGTTCGCCGGCTCGCTGTTCCTCAGCTACAAGGCGCCCGACCTGTGGGTGAAGAACCGCATCACCAAGCGGGCCGCGGCGATCCGCAAGGGCCTGCCCGACGCGCTCGACCTGCTCGTCATCTGCGCGGAAGCCGGCCTCACCGTGGATGCCTCGTTCAGCCGCGTCTCGCGCGAGCTATGCAAGGGCTATCCCGAGCTCGGCGACGAATTCGCGCTGACCGCGATCGAACTGGGCTTCCTGACCGACCGGCGCATGGCGTTCGAGAATCTGGCGATGCGCAACGATCTGGAATCGATCCGCGGCGTCGTCACCACCATGATCCAGACGGAGAAATACGGCACCCCGCTGGCCTCCGCGCTGCGCGTGCTGGCCGCGGAATTCCGCCACGAACGGATGATGAAGGCGGAGGAGAAGGCCGCGCGCCTGCCCGCCATCATGACGGTGCCGCTGATCCTGTTCATCCTGCCGGTGCTGTTCGTCGTCATCCTCGGGCCGGCGGGCTGTTCGATCGCTGATACGCTGGGCAAAGCGTGACGATCGGGGGCGGCCGAATGCCGGCCGCCCCTTGCCGTTCTCAGATGTAGAGCTGCTCGTTGACGGCCAAGCCGTTCTCGCGGCAATAGGTCTCATAGTGGTTCATGAACCACCAGACGTCGGCGGTCATCACGAAGCCGCCCTCCTCGTCGTAGAATTCGTTGGCGCCCTGCATCCAGCCGAACAGCTTGGTGCCTTCGGGATGATCGGTGACGAGCGTATGCGCCTCGCCCGGCACCTCGTAGATGAACGATCCGGGCGTCGCGACCCAATCATATTCCAGATAGCGCGCGCTGCCTTCCAGGCAGATCATCACCACCGTGCCGCGATGCTTGTGGGTGCCGATCACGCTCGGCCCCTTCATCCACAAGATGTTGGAATAGATGTTCTGGCGCACGTCGAACGCCAGATGCTTGATCGCGGCATTGGGGCCGAACGGCACCCACGGACTGTCGACCTCAGACGCGCCCACGAACCGCCCGCCGATGCCGCGCGCCTCGATGAGGCCGGAGAATACTTCCGGCACGTTCACGATCCGGCGGGCGGTGGACGGCGGCGCCGTCATCACTTGCTGTTCCATCTGGCCTCTCCTCATGGCGTCTGCCGCCACCCTACCGGCGGCAGCGGGCCGCGCCGGGACAGGCGCGCAAGCCGCGCGTCGCCACGCGCAACCCGTCAGTCGAGCGGGCGCCGCCGCGCCGCCGCACGCCATTCGCGCGGGCCGATACCGTGCGCCTGCCGGAAGCAGCGGGTGAAATAGGAGGAATCGTTGAAGCCGAGATCGAAGGCGATCTCTGTGATCGGCGCATCTTCCCCCGCCAGCCGCTGGCGGGCGCGTTCCAGCCGGCAGGTGCGGATATATTCGCCAGGCGTCGTCCCCTCGCCCGCGAAGCCCAGCTGCACCGTGCGCACGCTCACCCCCATCTCCGCCGCGATGAAGGCGGCGGACAGGTCGGGCTCGGCCAGCCGCGCCTCGACGATCGCGCGCATCCGCTCGATCGCGGGCAGCGCGGTCGGCCGCCCCGCGCGCACCGTGCTGCGGATGGCGAGGCCGAGCAGGTCGAGCAGGATATCCGCGCATTCCTGCTGCCAGGCGCTGGGGCCGGCCCCGTCCAGCCGCCGCGCCTCCCGCCAGATGGCGAGCGCGAACTCGGCGAAGCTGTGCGCGGCGGGCGAGGTCGCGCCCGTCGGGCAGCCGAGCCACAGATCAATGCCCGCCGCCCGCCGCGCCAGCGCCTGCCGTTCGACGTCCAGGATCAGCATTTCGTGATCGGTTGCCTCCAGCACCGCCGGCGAGGCGCTGGTGCAGATCGAGAAATCGCCCGCGCGCAGGATCGCCTCGCGCCCCAGATGGCTCTGGCGGCAGGTGCCGCGCAGCTGGAGGTGGACGCGCAGGCGCTCCGCCCCGCCCGACAGCGGCGCGCGGTTCACGGCGGAGGCTTCGGCCCGCACCCGCATCATCGTCAGGTCGCCGACCTGCCACCGCTCCATCGCCCCGGTGAAGGCGCGGTTGGGGCTGTCGATCGACAGCCCGGCCGAGCTTTCGCTGGCCAGCCGGTTCCAATAGTCCAGCCGCGCGGCCGGATTGACGGCGGTGGTGGAAAAACGCCGCACCATCGGCTGGTCGCTCGCTACGCCCGTCGCAGCCATCGGCCGCCTCCTCGCTGCGGCCGGGCGCCCGTGCCGGTGCGTCCCCGCCGTCCCTCTCTCACCGGGCAGCATATCCGATCGCCGGCCCCCGGCCAACGCTTTGCCGGATTGCGCCCCAGTGCTGTTCGGCTTGCTCTTCCGTCCCCGCCGCGCGCTTCCCGCTGCGCTATCGTCCGCCTCGCAGCGCCCGGCAGCGGCGCGGACCGACGGAGATGGAGAGGCCCCATGTATCTCAGGAACTGCTGGTATGTCGCCGCCTGGAGCGGAGAGATCGGGCGGACCCTGCTGGAACGGCAGATCTGCGAGGAATCGATCGTCCTCTATCGTACGCAGGCGGGCGATCCCGTGGCGCTCGGCAACGTCTGCCCGCACCGCTTCGCCCCCTTGAGCGTCGGCAAGCTGATCGGCGACGACGTGCGTTGCGGCTACCACGGCTTCAGCTTCGGCACGTCGGGCGCCTGCACGCACAGCCCCCTGATCGACGGGATCATCCCCGCCAAGATGCGCGTCAAGCGCTATGCCGTGATCGAACGCTACGGCATGATCTGGCTGTGGCTGGGCGATGCCGACAGCGCCGACGAGAGCATCATCCCCGATTTTTCCTGCAACAGCGATCCCGCCTTCCGCCGGATCGAAGGCCTGATGGAGGTCGCCGCCAATTACGAGCTGGTGAGCGACAATCTGCTCGATCTGACGCATGCCGAATTCGTCCACGAAGGCGTGCTCGACAGCGAGGCGCTGACCAAGAGCAAGCTGGAGACGTTGCAGAGCGGCACGACGATCTGGTCCAACCGCTGGGCGCATGACGGCATCGCCCCGCCCGCCTGGGCGGCCGCCTTCGGCCATTACAAGGAGCGCGTCGATCACTGGGCCTATATGCGCTGGGATCCGCCAGGCAACATGCTGCTGGACGTGGGGGTGACGCCGGTCGGCAAGACGCGCGACGACGGCGTCTGGCTCTACGGCTGCGATCTCCTCACGCCGCGCGATGCCACCTCGACCTGGTATTTCTGGTCGTTCGCGCGCAGCTACGCGCTCGACGATCCGGCGGTGGACGACATGTGGCGCGGCGCGATCGACATCGCCTTCGTCGGCCAGGACAAGCCGATCCTGGAGGAACAGCAGAGGATGATGGGCACGCGCACGCTGGACGAGATGAACCCGGTGATGGTCTCGGCCGATGTCGCCGCCACGCGCGCGCGGCGGATCATGAAGCAGCTCATCGCCGAACAGGATGCCGGCTCGCTGCCGCGGCCGGGCGCCGCCGCCCCGCTCGACCTGCTGAAGCGCAAGGCCGGCACGCGCCTGCCGGTCGAACCGGTCATCTGACGCCGATGGCGAAGCCGGCCGATGCCATGGCGCTGGAGGTGGCGGCGCGCACGCCGCTGCCCGGCGAGACGGTGCTGATCGATCTCGCCCGGCCCGACGGGGGCGCCCTGCCCCCGTTCACCGCCGGCGCGCATATCGACGTGGGCGTGGCGGACGACATCATCCGCCAATATTCGCTCTGCAACGATCCGGCCGAGCGCCATCGCTACCGGATCGCGGTGCTGCGCGATCCGCAGTCGCGTGGCGGATCGGCGAGGATCCACGATGCCTTCCTGCCCGGCCGGCAGGTGTTGGTCGGCCCGCCGCGCAATCTCTTCCCGCTGGCGGAAGGCGCGCGCCGCCATATCCTGATCGGCGGCGGCATCGGCTTCACGCCGATCGCGGCCATGGCCGCGACCTTGCAGGCGGAGGGCCGGTCCTTCGCGCTCCATTACTGCTGCCGCAGCCGGGCGGAGGCCCCCTTCGCCGATGTCGTCCAGGACTTCGCCGGCACCAGCCACTATAGCCGGGAAGGCGATACGACGCGCTTCGATCCGGCGGCGGCGCTCGGCCCGCCCGATCCCGACACCCATGTCTATGTCTGCGGACCGACCGGTTTCATGGATGCCGTCGGCGAGGCCGCCATCGGCCTCGGCTGGTCCCCCACCAACATCCACCGCGAGGCGTTCGTCGCGGCCGAGCCGGCGGCCCAGCCCGGCGACCGCCCGTTCGAAGTGCGGATCGCCAGCACCGGCGCCACCGTCACCGTGCCCGCCGACGCGCCCGTCACCACCGCGCTGGCGGCGGCGGGGGTCGATCTGGCGGTGAGTTGCGAACAGGGCATCTGCGGCACCTGCGTGGTCAGCGTGCTGGAGGGCACGCCCGATCATCGCGACAGCTACCTGACCGACGAGGAGCACGACCGCAACACGCTCTTCACCCCCTGCTGTTCGCGCGCCCTCTCGCCGCTGCTGGTCCTCGATCTGTAGCGCTCAGCGCCGGTCCTTGGTGGCGACGAAGCGGATGTCGGGGTTGCGCCCCGCGACATAGTTCAGCTCCCACGCGTCCTTCGCCATGAAGACGGGGGCACCGTCGCGGTCCTCGGCCATGGCGGAGCGGTGCTGGCCGGCGAAGGCGTCGAGCGTCTTCGGATCGTCGGCCGAAATCCAGCGCGCCGTCTCCCACGGCGAAGGCTCGAACCCCGCGTCCACCTTATATTCGGCCTGAAGGCGCGAGATCAGAACGTCGAGCTGGAGCTGGCCGACCACCCCCACCACCATCTGCGATCCGATCTGCGGCACGAACACCTGCATCACCCCCTCCTCGGCCATGTCGTTGAGGGCGTTGCGCAGCTGCTTGGTCTTGGTGGGGTCCGCAAGCCGGATGCGGCGCAAGATTTCGGGCGCGAAATTGGGCAGGCCGGTGAAGCGGATCGCCTCCCCCTCGGTCAGCGTGTCGCCCACGCGCAGCGTGCCATGGTTGGGGATGCCGATGATGTCGCCGGGGAAGGCCTCGTCCGCCAGCTCGCGGTCGCGCGCCAGGAACAGCAGCGGCGAATGGACCGCGATGGTCTTGCCCGTGCCGACTTGCGCCAGCTTCATGCCGCGGCGGAAGCGCCCCGCGCACAGCCGCATGAAGGCCACGCGGTCGCGGTGCTGCGGATTCATGTTGGCCTGCACCTTGAAGATGAAGCCCGCCACCTGCCCCTCGTCGGGCGAGACGGCGCGCGGTTCGGCCGGCTGCGGGCGCGGCGGCGGGGCATGATCGGCCAGCGCGTCGATCAGTTCGGCCACGCCGAAATCCTTCAGCGCCGATCCGAAATAGACCGGCGTCAGATCGCCCGCGCGATAGGCGTCGATGTCGAACGGCGCATAGCCCGCCTGCGCCAGTTCCGCCTCCTCGCGCAGCAGCGCCGCGCCGTCGGCCGACAGCAAAGTGTCGAGCTTCGGGTCGGCGAGGCCGGATACGGCATCGGTCTGCCCCTCGAAGGCGCCGGTCGCATCGGCGGCGGGGCGGTAGAGCCGGTCCTTCGCCAGATCGTAGATGCCCTCGAACAGCCCGCCCATGCCGACCGGCCAGCTCATCGGGCAGACGTCCAGCGCCAGCGCATCGGCGATCTCGTCCAGCAGCGCGAACGGCGCCCGCCCCTCGCGGTCGACCTTGTTGACGAAGGTGATGATCGGCACGTTGCGCAGGCGGCACACCTCGAACAATTTGCGCGTCTGCGCCTCGATGCCGCGCGCCGCATCGATCACCATCACCGCCGAATCGACCGCGGTCAGCGTGCGGTAGGTATCCTCGCTGAAATCCTCGTGGCCCGGCGTGTCGAGGAGGTTGAAGGTGATCGTCTCGCCGTCCTTCGTCCGCTCGAACGTCATCACCGAGGAGGTGACGGAGATGCCGCGCTGCTGTTCGATCTTCATCCAGTCGGACCGCGCCCGGCGGTTGGCGCCGCGCGCCTTTACCTCGCCCGCCAGATGGATCGCGCCGCCGACCAGCAGCAGCTTCTCCGTCAGCGTGGTCTTGCCGGCGTCGGGGTGGGAGATGATCGCAAAGGTGCGGCGGGCGGGAAGCGGTTCGGCCATGGTCGCCGCGGCCGATAGCAGGTGGCACGGCGCTTGCGAAGCGGCCGGCGGGCGGGCAGTCTCGGTGGCGATGCCGATCCGCCCCGCCACCCCCGCCGACGCCCCCGCCATCGCCGCCATCTACGACGCCCACGCCCGCACCGGTACCGGCACCTTCGATGTCGAAGGCCCGCCGGCGGCGGACATGGCGGCGCGCATCGCGGCGGTGCAGGCGCGCGGCTGGCCATGGCTGGTGGCGGAGGAAGCCGGCGCGGTCACCGGCTATGCCTATGCCGCCCAGTTCCGCGACCGGCCGGCCTATGCGCATTGTTGCGAGGATTCGATCTACGTCGCCGAGCCCGGGCGCGGCACCGGCCGGGCGCTGCTCGATGCGCTGATGGCGGCGGCAGCGGCGGCGGGTTTCCGCGAGATGGTGGCGGTGATCGGCGATGCCGACAATCGCGGCTCGGTCGTCCTCCACGAACGCGCCGGCTTCCGCCACGTCGGCCGGCTCGAAGGCGTGGGCCTGAAGTTCGGCCGGCTGCTCGACGTGGTCTTCATGCAGCGCGCGCTGCCGTGATCGGCCGTGCAATCGCCGCCCCGCACGGCTAGGCGGGCGTCATGCTGCGTCGTTTTATCCCCGATCCGTTCCTGCTCGTCCTCATCGGCACCGTGCTGCTGGCGACGGTGCTGCCCGCCAGCGGCCGGGGGGCGGAGGCGGTGTCGTGGGCGGCCACGGCCGCGATCGTCCTCCTCTTCTTCCTCCACGGCGCCAAGCTGCCGCGCGAGGCGGTGGTCGCGGGCATCCGCCACTGGCGGCTGCACCTCGCGATCCTCGCCTCCACCTTCCTCGTCTTTCCGCTCGTCGGGCTGGTGGCGGCGCGCGCGCTGCCGGGCATCATGCCGGCCCCGCTGTGGACGGGGGTGCTGTTCCTCGCCGCCCTCCCCTCCACGGTCCAGTCCTCGATCGCCTTCACCTCGCTCGCCGGCGGCAACGTGCCGGCGGCCATCGCCTCCGCCTCCGCCTCGCAGATCGCCGGCATCTTCCTGACGCCGCTGATCGTGGGGCTGCTGGCGAGCGCGCATGGCGGCGGGGTGGAATTGGGCAGCATCGGCGGCATCCTGCTGCAATTGCTGCTGCCGTTCGTCGCCGGGCATCTGCTCAGGCCGTGGATCGCCGGCTGGGTCGAGCGCAACCGCCGCTATCTCGGCTATTCGGATCGCAGCGCCATCCTGCTTTCGGTCTATTCGGCCTTCTCGGCGGCGGTGATCGAGGGGATCTGGCAGCGCCTGCCGCTGCCCGTGCTGGCGGTGCTGATGGTCGTCTGCGCGGCGATCTTGGCCGTCATGCTCGCCATCACGCAGGCCGGCACCCGGGCGCTGGGGTTCAGCCGCGAGGATCGCATCGCCGCGGTATTCTGCGGCACCAAGAAATCGATCGTCAGCGGGATACCGATGGCGCGTGTGCTGTTTTCCGGCCCGGACGTGGGGCTGATCCTGCTGCCGATCATGATCTTCCATCAGATGCAGCTGATGGCCTGTGCGTGGCTCGCCCGCCGCTGGGCGGACGCGGCCGAGACGAGGAAGGAACAGGGCGCGCCATGACCGACATCCACCCCGTGCCACCGGAGATCGCCCGCACGACGCGGATCGACGCCGCCACCCGCGCCGCCATGGCCGAGCGCGCGCTCGCCGATCCCACCGACTTCTGGCTGGAACAGGCCGCCCGGCTCGACTGGATGCGCGCGCCCACCGTCGCCGACGAGAGCAGCTTCGCCGAGGCCGATTTCGGGATAAGCTGGTTCGCGGACGGGATGCTGAACGCCAGCGCCAATTGCCTCGACCGCCATCTGGCGTCGCGCGGCGGCGCCACCGCGATCATCTGGGAACCGGACGATCCCGCCGAAGCGCCCCGCCACATCACCTATCTGGAACTGCACGAGGCCGTCTGCCGCTTCGCCAACGTGCTGAAAGGCGCGGGCGTCGCCAAAGGCGATCGCGTGACGATCTATCTGCCGATGATCCCGGAAGCCGCCGTCGCCCTCCTCGCCTGCGCGCGGATCGGCGCGGTCCATTCCGTGGTCTTCGCCGGCTTCTCGCCCGAGGCGCTGGCCGGGCGGATCGAGGATTGCGGATCGAAGCTGGTGGTGACGGCGGATGTCGGCCGCCGCGGCGGCCGCACCGTGCCGCTGAAGGCCAATGTCGACAAGGCCGCCGCCCACGCCCCCGGCCTCGATACCGTCATCGTCGTCCGGACCCGCGCCGATGGCGGCATCGCGATGCAGGCGGGGCGCGACCATTGGTACGACGATCTGGCGGGGACGGCCCCCGCCGCCTGCGATCCCGAACCGATGGGCGCCGAAGACCCCTTGTTCCTGCTCTACACCAGCGGATCGACCGGCAAGCCCAAGGGCGTGATGCACACCACCGGCGGCTACCTCCTCTGGGCCGCCTTCACGCACGAGGCGGTGTTCGATCACCGCCCCGGCCAGATCTACTGGTGCGCGGCGGACATCGGCTGGGTGACCGGCCACAGCTATATCGTCTACGGCCCGCTCGCCAATGGTGCCACGACGCTGATGTTCGAAGGCGTGCCCAACTGGCCCGATGCCAGCCGCATCTGGCAGGTGGTCGATCGCCACAAGGTGGAGATCCTCTACACCGCCCCCACGGCGCTGCGCGCGCTGATGAAGGAGGGGGACGCGCCGGTGAAGGCCACCAGCCGCGCCTCGCTGCGTATCCTCGGCTCGGTCGGGGAGCCGATCAATCCGGAGGCGTGGCGCTGGTATCATGCGGTGGTGGGCGACGGCCGCTGCCCGATCATGGACACATGGTGGCAGACGGAGACGGGCGGCCACATGATCACCCCGTTGCCGGGCGCGGTGCCGCTCAAGCCCGGCTCGGCCACCCTGCCCTTCTTCGGGGTCGAGCCGCAATTGCGTGACGGCGATGGCCGCGTGCTGGAGGGGGCGGCCGAGGGCAATCTCGTCATCGCCCGTTCATGGCCCGGCCAGATGCGCGGCGTATGGGGCGATCCCGCCCGCTTCTTCGACACCTATTTCCGAACCTTCCCCGGCGCCTATTGCACCGGCGACGGCGCCCGGCGCGATGCCGACGGCTATTGGTGGATCACCGGCCGGGTGGACGACGTCATCAACGTCTCCGGCCATCGCATGGGAACGGCGGAGGTGGAATCGGCGCTCGTCCTCCACCACGATGTCGCCGAGGCGGCCGTCGTCGGCATGCCGCACGACGTGAAGGGACAGGGCATCTACGCCTATGTCACGCTCAACGCCGGCGTCGAGCCGAGCGCCGATCTGCGCGCCGCGCTGCGCCAGTGGGTGCGCGACGAGATCGGGCCGATCGCCACGCCCGATGCCATCCAGTTCGCCCCCGGCCTGCCCAAGACGCGCAGCGGCAAGATCATGCGCCGCATCCTCCGCAAGATCGCGGAAGGCGATGTCAGCGATCAGGCGCTGGGCGACACGTCGACGCTGGCCGAGCCGGCGGTGGTTGCCGATCTCGTCGCCAACCGGGAGAAGCTCGCGTGATCGTAGACGCCGTTCCGCGCATCAACCGTATCGTCGCCGAGGTCTGGAAGCCGCTGCTGGCGCTCTTCGTCTGGGACACGATCGTCACGCTCACCTACGTCTACCTGCCGTTCAAGGCGCCATCGCTGCCGCTGACCATCTTCGGCTCCGGCCTCGCGCTGTTCCTCGGCTTCCGCGTCAATTCCGCCTACGAACGCTGGTGGGAGGCGCGCACCCTGTGGGGGGCGATGATCAACGCCTCGCGCAACATCACCCGCGCCGCGCGCAACTGGTTCCCCGATCCGGAAGGCGCGGACATGAAGCGCACGATCGCGCTTCGCCAGATCGCCTATGTCAATGCGCTCCGCTGCCAGCTCCGCAAGCAGCCGGTGGAGCCGGAGGTGCTGAAATTCCTGTCGGCGGACGAGGCGGCAATACCGCTGGCGCGCACGAACGTCGCCAACGGCCTGCTCGACGGCACCGGCCGCCGCATCAACATCGCCCGCCGCAACGGCTGGATCGATACGATGCTCGAACAGCGGATGGAGGCGGTGCTGGTCGACATCGCCAATGCACAGGGCGGTATGGAACGGATCAAGAACACCCCGCTTCCCAACCAATATCGCTTCTTGCCGACCTTCTTCACCCGCCTGTTCTGTATCATGATGCCGATCGGCCTGGTCGAGACGCTGGGCATCGCCACCCCGATCGGATCGACGCTGGCGAGCCTGATGTTCCTCGCCGTCCTCCAGATCGGCGACGACCTCGTCGACCCCTTCGCCGATACGGTCCACGACGTGCCGCTGACGGCGATGTGCCGCACGATCGAGATCGACCTCCTCCAGGCGATCGGCGATCCCGCGCCCGAACCGATGAAGCCGGTGAAGGGGATCTTGTGGTAGGCGGGGAGCGCGTACCCCCTCGACTTCGCTCGGGGCGAACGTCTGTAGGCTACTGCCCTCCAAGCCATGTTCCGTTCACCCCGAGCGCAGTCGAGGGGCACGCGGAACCTCGTCAGAAGCTCGCCGTCACCCGCACCCCGTAGCTCGCCGGCCGCCCCGGCGAGGCGATCCGCGCGTTGGGCAGGAAATAGTTGCGGGTAAGATCGTAACCCGTGTCGAAGATGTTGCGGCCATAGACCCCGATCGACCAGCCCCCGCCGGCGGGCGAGAGGGTCAGCGTCGCATTGGCGATCCACCGCTCGGGCAGCGCGAAGGCGGGGCCGAGGAAGGAGGGCAGCACGTCGCGGTAGCTATAGTCGGCCGCCGCCTCCAGTGCGAAGCGACCGACCGGCTGCGTGTAGGCGGCCGACCCATGATAGCTCCAGTTGGCGATCGGCAGCGGCTGGCCGGCGCGATCGACCGTGCCGACCGAGAACAGCAAGGTCGCCGGATCCTGCCGCAGCGTCGTCGGATCGATATCGGCGAACCGCTCGTAGCGGCCGCGCTTGAACCCCACCGCCTGGGTGAAGCGCAGCCGCGGCATCGGCTGCACCACCGCCTCCACCTCGCCGCCCCAGATGCGCGATCGGGGGGGCGTTGGTGATCCGCCCCGATCAGCCCGCGTTCGGGGCTGAGGATCGTGCCCAGCACCTGCTGGTCGCGATAATCGTAGAAGAAGGCCGATGCGTTCAGCCGCACCGCCCGCCCCAGATCGGCCTTGGCCCCCACCTCATAGGCGTAGAGCACCTCGGGCCGGAAGGCGTCGATCTGGTCCGGCTGAGGCGAATTGTAGGTGGTGAAGCCGCCCGATTTCACGCCCCCCGGCTGGCATTGGCATAAAGCAAAAGCCCCGCCATCGGCCGCGCCTCGACCCCGATCTTGCCCGTCGCCTCGTCCAGCCCGGCATCGCGATCGCCGTCGCCGAAGGTGGGCGCCCCCGCCGATCGCGGTCCGGAAATCGCGCAGGCGGCGCTCCTCATGCTCGTAGCGCGCGCCGGCGACGAGGGTGACGCCCTGCCACGCCTGCCAGCGCAGCTGGCCGAACCCGCTCGCGGACCAGACGCGCTGGCGGTAGGCGGTGTCGGTCACGAAGCCCAGGCTGTCCGTGAAATCGGTCAGGAAGCGTTCGTCCTGCTTCTGCGCGGGACAGATAGCTGCCCGCCACCCATTGCAGCCGCCCCGCGGCGGCGGAGGCCAGCCGCACTTCCTGCGACAATACCGTCACGTCGCTGCCCCAGAAGACATCGGATTCGCGCGAGGCGCTGGCATCCCAGTCGGCCAGTTCCCCGCCGCTTCAGATGCTCGACCGCGCTGATGCTCGTCAGCCGCAGCAGTCCGACATCCGCCGCCACCGTCAGGCTCGCGCCCAGGCTGTCGTTGTCGCGCTGCGGCCGGCTGCCCGCCGCGAAGCCGGTCTGCGCGAGGAAGGCGGGCCTGAAACCCCCAGCCGGTCGCGCGCCGCGTCAGATCGGCGGGGATGACGGGGCCGGCGGGCGTCGCGCCATAGCCGCGCGTCGGAAAGGCATCGAACAGCACGAGACCGGTCTGTTCCGATCGATCGCGCCCGCCATGGACGTTCAGCGTCACCTCCGCCGTGCCCGGCGCCCAGCGCAGCAGCGCGCGCCCGAACAGCCGGTCGGCATCGCCCAGCGGTTCGCCCGTCGCCCGGTCGCGCTGGAAGCCGCCGCCCTGCTCGACGAAGCCGGATACGCGCGCCGCCAGATCGCGCCCCAACGGCCCCGAGAGATAGGCCTCCGCCGCGCGTCTCCCCGAAGCGCCCATATTCGGCGGCGAAGCCTGCCGCCGCCTGCGCGGTCGGCCGGTTGGTG
>JAQIJD010000004.1:0-266306 GCA_036946415.1 Edaphosphingomonas fennica
CGAAATAGAGGTCGATCGCCTCCACCCCCAGCCGTTCGAGCGATTCGTCGCATGCCGCCGCGATCCGCGCCGGCGCCAGCCCTGCGCCGCCGCGGCCCGGCAGCAGCCCGACCTTGGTCGCGATCGTCACCGCCCCGCGCGGCACGCCCCGCTTCAGCCATGCGCCGATCATGCGTTCGGATTCGCCACCCGTATGGCCGGCCACCCAGCTCGAATACATGTCGGCGGTGTCGATCAGCGTGCCGCCGCCCTCGACGAAGCGGTCGAGGACGGCGAAGCTCGCCGCCGCGTCCGCGGTCCAGCCGAAGACGTTGCCGCCCAGCACCAGCGGCACCGGCGCCTGTCCGATCGGATTGGCCATGACCTGCTCCCTACAGCGCCCGGTCGAGCGTGACGTGGCCGGTGCGCTTCAGTTCCTCGACGGCGCGCTTCACGTCCTGGCTGCTGCCGCGCGGCAGCACCAGCACCGCATCGCCGGTGGCGACGATGATGAGATCCTTCACCCCTACCGCCGCCACCAGCGGCCCGTCGGTACGGATCAGGCAGCCGCTGCTGTCGATCGAGACGACCTCGCCGTGATGGACGTTGTCGGCGGTGTCGCGGGGTGCGATCTCGTGCAGCGCATCCCAGCTGCCGACGTCGGACCAGCCCATCGCCACCGGCACCACCGCCACCCGATCGGCCTTTTCCATGACCGCATAGTCGATCGAATCGTCGGGCGAGGCGGCGAATGCGTCGGCATCCGGATAGATGCGGCAGCCGTCGCGGCGGCCCTTGTCCATCGCGTCGCGCACGGCCGTGAGCATCGCGGGATTGGAAGCCTCCAGCGCCGCCAGATAGGCGTCGGCTCGGAACAGGAAGATGCCGCCGTTCCACGAATAGCAGCCTTCCGCCAGATAGCCCTCGGCGGTGGCGCGGTCGGGCTTCTCGACGAAGCGGTCGACGCGGAACACGCCGTCGGCCAGCGGCTCGCCGCGGCGGATATAGCCATAGCCGCTGTCGGGCGCGGTCGGATCGATCCCGAAGGTGGCGAGCCAGCCTTCCTCGACCAGCGGCACCGCCGCCTCGATCGCCGCGCGGAACGCCTCGACGTCGGAGATGACATGGTCGCTCGGCATCACCAGCAGCAGCGCCTCCGGCCCCGCCGCCAGCGCCGCCAGCGCGATCGCCGGCGCGGTGTTGCGGCCGACCGGCTCGAGGATCAGCGCCTCCGCCGCAAGGGAAACCGCCTCCAGCTGCTGTTCGATGATCTCGGCATGGCGGGCGTTGCCGACGACGAGGGGGGCGCAGGAAGCGTGCCTCGTCCGCGCTGCGCTGCGCGGTCAGCTGCAGCATCGTTTCGGAACTCGTCAGGCTCAGCAACTGCTTGGGGCGGCCGGCTCGCGACAGCGGCCAGAGTCGGGTGCCCGATCCCCCGGAGAGAATGACCGGGGTGATGTGGCGGATCATGATGCGGACTTTCTCCAGACGCAGCCTTAGGGCGGCGGATTGCACGGATCGTGCGGGCGGTTGAACGCTTAACGTGCCCGCAATGTTGCGCAACCGTGATGACGGCGTAACGGTTGCGGGCCGCGGCGGTTGCCGTCATCGGGGGCGGCATGACAGACGACGCCCTCGCCCGCATCGCCGCAGCGCTCGATCGCCTCAGCCCGCCGCCGCCGCCCGCCGCCGATCCGCGCGCCGCGCCGGCCTATCTGTGGGACGGCAAGGGCCTGCGCGCCGCACACGGCTTCCGCCCGCTGCCGCTCGACCGGCTGGCGGGGATCGATGCGCAGAAGGCCGTCCTGCTCGCCAACGTCCGCCGGCTGGCCGCCGGCCATGCCGCGCACGATGCGCTGCTGTGGGGCGCGCGCGGGGCGGGCAAGTCGGCGCTGGTCAAGGCGGTGGTGGGCGCCGTGCAGGCGGAGGGGGCGGCGCTGGCGCTGATCGAGGTCGCCCCCGATGCACTCGCCACGCTGCCGCGCCTGTTCGCCGTGATCGAGGGCGTGCCGCGCGCCTTCGTCCTGTTCCTCGACGATCTCGGCTTCGGCGAGGACAGCGCCGCACCGCGCATGCTGCGCTCGCTGCTCGACGGCGGGGCGGAGGCGCGGCCCGCCAACGCCCGCCTGATCGTCACCGCCAACCGCCGCCATCTCGTGCCCCGCGACCTCGCCGAGCAGGACAGCGCGATCAACCCGCGCGACGTGGTGGACGACAAGCTGGCGCTCGCCGATCGCTTCGGGCTGAGCCTCGGCTTCCACGTCGCCGATCAGGAAACCTATCTGGCGATGGTGGCGGGTTATGCGCAGGCGATGGGCGTGCCCTTCGATCCGGCCGACGCGGTGCAATGGGCGACGGTGCGCGGCAGCCGCTCGGGCCGGATCGCCTGGCAATATGCGGTCGAACTCGCCGGCCGCCACGGCCTGCCCGATCCTGCCGCGCGCAGGTGAGCGGGCCTATTTCGCCGGCACCAGCTCGAACACGTCCAGCAGCGATTCCCAGCGCGGGGCGGGCAGCGCCAGCCGCCAGCGGGCGGGGCCGATCCGCTCGAACAGCCCGGCCATGTCGCGTTCGGGATCGCGGCCATAAGGCTGGGCACGGCGCTCGTCGCCCAGCACCATCGTGCCGAGGAACACCATCCGCCCCCCGTCCGGATACAGCGTGCCGATCGGCCGCTGCGATCCGTCGAGCTTGGTGAGGGAGAAGGTGCCCGCCGGCCCCGCCGCGATCCGGCAGGAGAAAGCGGGATAAGCGGTGAATTCCGGCAGGCCCTTCGCCTTCGCGCCCAGCTTCGTCACCCGGCACCGATAAAGGCCAAGCGGCGGCGTCACCCCGTCGAGCGCGGCGTCGGGGCGGAAGAGCGCGCCTTCCGCCACCACCCGCCGGTCGCCGGCCAGCCGCGCCAGCGCCGCCGTCCAGCTCTGCCGCCAGTCGCGCAGGCGGCGGCGATCGTCGTCGGTGGCGATCGTCCGCCAGTCGTCCTCCGCCTGCTCGCGCGCCGGCGGGGCCTCGCCCGCGGCGGGGCGTGCGCCGCCGCCGCCGCCGCATCCGCCCAGCAGCCCCAGCGCCGCACACAGGCCGGCGCGCGCGGGCCTCACTGTGCGGTCCAGCCGCCGTCCATCAGGTGATTGGCGCCGGTGATCTGCGCCGCCTCGTCCCGACAGAGGAACAGGGCGAGTGCGGCCACTTGATCGACCGTCACGAACTGCTTGGTCGGCTGCGCCACCAGCAGCACGTCGTTGACGACCTGTTCCTCGGTCAGACCGCGCGCCTTCATCGTGTCGGGGATCTGCTGCTCGACCAGCGGCGTCCACACATAGCCGGGGCTGATCGCATTGGCGGTGATGCCGTGCGTCGCCACTTCCAGCGCCACCGTCTTGGTCAGCCCCTCGATGCCGTGCTTGGCGGTTACATAGGCCGATTTATAGGGGGAGGCGACGCGCGAATGGGCGGAGGCGGTGCTGATGATCCGCCCCCAGCCCTTCTTCTTCATGTGCGGCACCGCCGCGCGGATGGCGTGGAAGGCCGAGGAGAGGTTGATGGCGATGATCCGGTCCCACATGTCGATCGGGAAATCCTCGATCGGGCAGACATGTTGGATGCCGGCGTTGGTGATCAGGATGTCCGGTCCGCCGAGCCGGTCGGCGCAGTCCGCCACCATGTCGGCGATTTCCTGCGGCCTGGTCATGTCCGCCGGCGAATGGAGCGCCTTCGCCCCGCTCGCCTCCTCCAGCGCGGAGCGGGCCGCCTCGATCGCATCGGCGTCGCCGAAGCCGTTGATCATCACCGATGCGCCCGCGCCCGCCAGCGCCTTGGCATAAGCGAGGCCGATGCCCGATGTGGAACCCGTGACGAGGGCGGTCTTGCCGGCAAGGAACATGGCGCTGGATTCTCCCGATCGCTGGATGGAGGCTGGCCTACCGAAATGGCGGAATTGCGGCACTCCATCCCCAACGGTCGGACCGGAGCGGCCGTTCCGCCGCCGGTCCGACCGTCGGATCAGCCGGCTTTCGCCCAGGCGGCGAGCGCCGGCCCGCGTGCCTGCTTGAGGCGGGCGGCGGCGCGGATCGTGCTGATCGCGGCCTCCGCCCCCTGCCGCGATTCGGCGGGCAGCGCCTTGGCCGCATAGGCCTGCACCCGCGTCGCCAGCGCCGGATCGGTGCCGCCACGGGCGAGGCCGACGATATAGCCCGGCCGCGCGCTGGTCTCGATCAGGCCGTTGACCTCTGCGGCATGCGCCACCGCCCAATCGAAGGCCAGCGCGGGGTGCGCCGCCGCCACGCCCGAGATGAGGCTGGCGCGATCGGGCACCGCCGCCACCTCGTCGGTCAGCGCCAGCGTCAGCGCGCGTTCGGCCAGCGCCGGATCGGCGGCAAGGCCCAGCCGCTCGTAGAGGCTGCGGCTGGCAGCCGGATTCTTCGCGGCGGCGGCGCGCTTGCGCATCGCCTCCCATTCGGCGGGCGTCGCCTGCGTCAGGTGGACGGTCAGCACCGGCTCGCGCACCGCCGCCGGGATCGTGTCGATCCCCCGCGCGACGAGGCCGCGGACCCCCTGCACCACGCGCGGATCGCCGAAGCCGCCCAGCCGCAGGATCAGCGTCTCGCGCAGCTGGCTGACGGCGGGTGTTTCCCCCTTCCTCGCTTCGAATCCGGTCAGGCCCCAGGCGGGGGCCAGCACCGTGATCGCGCGGGCGCGGAACGCGTCGCGCACCGGCCCGTCCTCCAGCGAGGCGTCGAGCGCGGCCAGCTGCTGCGCCGCGTAATTCCACACCAGGGGATCGGCATTGGCGGGAATGCGGCCGATCAGGTCGAACGCGCGCGACAGCGGCGCATAGCCGCCGTTGGCGAGGCCCAGCGCATCGCCCATCAGCCCCAGCTGGTCGGTCAGCTGCTGCCCGGCGAAGCCGTCCGCCAGCGTGCGGAAATGCGCCTC
This sequence comes from Edaphosphingomonas fennica, assembly GCA_036946415.1. Taxonomy (GTDB): domain Bacteria; phylum Pseudomonadota; class Alphaproteobacteria; order Sphingomonadales; family Sphingomonadaceae; genus Sphingomonas_Q; species Sphingomonas_Q fennica_A. The sequence goes on from JAQIJD010000004.1 coordinate 4,912, forward strand.
GCCATAGAGGACGCGATAGTAACCGGTGCGCCCGGCATTGACGATCACCGGCGCGCAGCCCGGCACCGCGAACGGCTGCGGCTTGGCGCCCGAGATCATCTTCGTCGCCTCGGCGCCGCCGGCGGTCGCCTCGACCGGCACGATCCAGCGCTGCGGCGTCTTCGACGCGGCATCGAGGCCGTAGCGCCCCTGCGACAGCGCCGCGGTCGTCCGCCCGGCCGCACAGCGCGGCGCGCCGACGGTGACGAGCGGCACGCCCGCCTGCTTGGTGAACGTATCCATGAACGGCTTCACCGGCCGCCCCGCCGCTTCGGACAGGGCGCGCCACAGGTCCTCTGTCACGGTATTGCCGTAGGCGTGGCGCGCCATGTAGCGGCGCACGCCCTCCCGGAACGCCTCCTCGCCGACAGCACCTTCGAGCATGCGGATCACCGCATCGCCCTTCAGATAGGTGATCGTGTCGAACGCCTGCGCCACCTGATCGACCGTCGCGATGCGCTGGACGACGGGGTGCGAGGAGGATTGCGCATCCGCCGTCATCGCCACCTGCGACGAGCGGGCCGCCCCCGCCACCAGCTGTGCGTCATAATTCCAGCTCGGGTTGAGGGCGATGGTGGCATGGCCGTCCATCCATTCGGCGAAGCCCTCGTTCAGCCACAGATCGTCCCACCAGCGCATGGTGACGAGATCGCCGAACCATTGGTGCGCCATTTCGTGGGCGATGGTGGTGAAGACGCGCTGGCGCCCCGTCTCCGTCGTGAAATCGGGATCAAGCAGCACCGCCCGGTCGAAATAGAGGATCGCCCCCCAATTCTCCATCGCCGAGAAGAACTGGCTCTGGCCGGGCGCCGCGATCATGTCGAGCTTGGGCAGCGGATAGGGCGTGCCGAAATAATCGTTGAAGTAGCTGAGCAGCCGCGCCGCCGAATCGAGCGCATAATCGCCCTGGTCCAGCGCGCCGCGGCGGGTGATGACGCCGATCTCGGTCCGCCCGACCATCCGCGTCTTGCGCTCGACATCGCCGATGCCGAGGAAGAGGAGATAGGAGGACATCTTGGGCGTCGGCTGGAAGGTGGTGACGGTGCCGCCGTCCGCCCCCTTCTCCACCTTCTGCGCCGGCATGTTGGAGAAAGCGGTCTGCCCCCGCGGCGCGCTGGCGGTGAGGGTGAAGGTGGCCTTGGCGGCCGGCTCGTCCCACATCGGCAGCACGCGGCGGCCGTCGGCCGGCTCCATCTGGGTGACGAGCATCCGCTGCGCGCCGCGCTTGTCCTGATAGTCGACCGCGAACAGCCCGGCGGCGGAGCGGTTGATCCGTCCCGACCAGCCGATCGCCAACCTGTGCGTGCCGGTGGCGACCGGCTCTGCGAAATCGATCGTCAGCGTCTGCGCCGCCTCGTCGGTCTTCACCGATACGGGGGCGACAGTGCCGTCCAGCCGCACCGCGCCGACGTTCAGTTCGGCGGCGTTGAGCAGGATCCGCCGCGTCGGCTGCGCGACGGAGATCGTCACGGTTTCCTGGCCCGTGAAGGCGAGCGCCTTGGCGTCCGCGTCGATCCGCACGTCATAATGCATCGGCACGACGTTGGCGGGCAGGCGGCCGGGTTGGGCCGCAGGGGGCGGGGCGGCGGCGGTGAGCGAGGCAAGGCCGATCGCGGCCAGAAGGCGGGTCTGCATGAAGAAATCCGTTTCCCGGAAGAGGCGTGTTGCGCCTGTGCCTGCCACACAGTGAAACCGTTCCACAAGCGTGCGCATTTCATGCCGCGGGCCGCATTCCGCCGGCCGGGGAGTGAGGCCGATGCGGCTCGACGATTATCGGACCAGCGACAATGTCGGCGAGGATCGCGGCGGGGGCGGCGGCTTCGGCGGGGGCGGCGGGCTGGGCGGCCTCGCCCTGCTGATCGGCAGCCGCTTCGGCATCGGCGGCATCGTCGTCGTGCTGATCGGGATGATGATCTTCGGCATGAACCCGCTGTCGCTGATCGGCGGCGGATCGACCGGCCCCGCCCCGCACAGTGCGCAGACCGATCCGAAGTCGGCCGCCGCCATTTGCAACAGCAGCCCGATCTACCGCCACAGCTGCCAGGTGCTCGCCTCGACCGAGGATACGTGGGCGCGCCTGTTCCAGCAGGCGGGCGCCGAATATCGGCCGGCGGGGCTGATCTTCTACAACGGCCGCGGCCAGTCCGGCTGCGGGGCGGCGATGTCGGCGATGGGGCCGTTCTACTGCCCGAGCGACCAGAAGGTCTATCTCGACACCAGCTTCTTCGACGAGCTGGCCGGCCGCTTCGGCGCGGGCGGCGACTTCGCGCAGAATTACGTGATCGCGCACGAGGTCGGCCACCATGTCCAGTATCTGACCGGCGTCGCCGACAAGGTGCGCCAGATCCAGTCGCGCGGCAGCGAGGCGGAAGGCAATGCCGCGCAGGTGAAGATGGAATTGCAGGCGGATTGCTATGCCGGCGTTTGGGCCGCGCAGAACCGCGACCGGCTCGAACCCGGCGACATGGAGGAAGGGCTGCGCGCCGCCCAGGCGATCGGCGACGATACGCTGCAAAAGGCCGCCGGCCGCACGCCCGTGCCCGAAAGCTTCACCCATGGCACTTCGGCGCAGCGGATGACGTGGCTGAAGCGCGGCCTCGACACCGGCGATCCGGCCCGCTGCGACACGTTCGCGCAGGGAGTGTAACAATCGATAGCATGTGATGCAAAACGGCAACGTCTTTACATCAAATGGAGATTGCCGCGGCGCGTTGCAGCGAAAGCATTTGCCCGATGATCTGTCAACGATCTAGGTCCGGCTCTCGACGGGGTTGAGCATCAAAGGTGCCGCCCGCCGCGAGGGGGGGGGGGATCGGGCCGTGGGTCGTTGCGAGAGGAAATTGGCGGCGCTGGCGGCTCTCGGCCTCGCCCTGCCGCTTCCCGCGCTCGCCGCCGATCCATCGATCACCTTCTACGCCAATGTCGGTCTCACGGGCGCGTCCGTCACCTATACCGGTGCGGTGGCCGATATCGATGCGGGCATGCCGCTGCTGAGCGCCCGGGCCGTCGGCCGCTGGCAGATCTGCCCGCGCAACGACTATCGCGGCGGCTGTATCGAGACGGACGGTGACGTCGCCAGCCTGAAGCGCGAATTCGGCTTCTTCGCCAAGGCCAGTTCGGCCCGCCCCGTCGCCGCCGCATCGGCCGCCCCCGCGCCGGCGGCCGCACCGGCACCGGCCGCGATCGCGGCGCCTGCCCCCGCGGCACCGGCTGCGCCCGCCACACCGGCCCCGCCCGCAGCCGCCATGGCACCGCCGGCCGCCGCCACGGTCCCCACCGCCGCGCTCTTTCCGCGCCCCGCCCTCGCCGGCCGGCCGATCGCCGCCTGCGGGCAGGGCGCGGCGCCGTGCGGGGTGCAGGCCGCCACCAGTTTCTGCCGTGCCCAGGGTTTCGACGGGCTCGGCTATTCGACCACCGCGGAAGAGGCAGGCGAAACCGTCGTCGCCGATCTGCTGTGCATCCGTGCGCCGGCCCGCTGACGGCCGGCCTCATTCGAAGGGGAGAGTGACATGACGGGGACGATCGCAACGGCACGCCGCAGGACCGCGCTGATGGCCGGGGCGGCGATGGCGCTGGCGATGGCGGCCGCGCCCGCCGCCGCGCAGGAGACGCGCGCGCAGGCCGCCGCCGGCAACGAGGCGCAGACCGCGACCACCGAGGCGCCGGTGCAGGGCGGCCTCGAGGAGATCGTCGTCACCGCGACGCGGGCGACCACCAACCTCCAGCGCACCCCGCTCGCCATCACCGCGGTGACCGCGCAGGCGTTCGAGCAGCGCGCCTTCACCAGCGTGCAGGACGTGGCGGCGATCGTGCCCAACGCCTCCTTCCAGCAGGCCAACGCCTCGTTCGGCCGCGCCGTCCAATCCTATATCCGCGGCATCGGCCAGAACGACTTTAACCTGGCGTTCGAGCCGGGCGTCGCCTTCTACGTCGACGACCAATATTATGCGCTGCTCGCCGGCTCGGTGTTCGACCTGCTCGATCTGGAGCGGGTCGAGGTGCTGCGCGGCCCGCAGGGCACGGTGTTCGGCCGCAACGCCATCGGCGGCGCGGTCAACCTGATCCCCAAGGCGCCCTCGGCCAATCCGGAAGGCTATATCGACGTCACCTACGGCCGCTTCAACCGGCAGGACATCCGCGCCGGCTTCAACCTGCCGCTCGCCGACAATCTGTTCTTCCGCTTCTCGGGCGTGTCCAAGAACCGTCGCGGCTATCAGAAGCTGCTCGACTTCCGGTGCGAGATGGTGCGCCAGGGCACGCCGCAGCTCGCCGGCCGCTTCCCCTCGCTCGATCCGTCGAACGGCTTCCTGTCGGGCAAGCCGCAGGACGGCTGCACGATCGGCCGCTACGGCGGCGAGGACGTGCAGGCGCTGCGCGGCTCGGTCCGCTACGACGGCGATGGCGTCGATCTGACCCTGACCGCCGACTATACCAACGACGACAGCCCCGTCGTCGCCGACAAGCAGGTCGCGATCGTCCCCAACGCGGCCTCGCAAGCGCTCGACCGCGCGGTCTTCCAGCCGCTGTTCGGCATCAGCTACGACCAGCGCTTCCTGACCAACAGCCTCTATACCACCTACGCCACCTATGCCGACCCGATCCCGGCCGGCTACACCTCCGCCACGCCGTCCTACTACAATGGCTCGTCCGATCGCGGCGGCACCAATTTCGAGCGCAAGGCCGTGATCCGCAACTACGGCTTCAGCGGCAAGGCGGTGTTCGACCTGACCGAAGGGCTGACGCTGACCGTGCTCGGCGGCTATCGCGACGTGTTCACCACCGGCCTCAACGATACCGACGGCTCGCCGCTCAACATCCAGAACGTCAAGTCGGTCATCACCTTCCGCCAGTGGACCGCGGAACCCCGCCTCAACTACACGTCCGAACTGTTCGACGTGACGGCCGGCGCCTTCTTCTTCGACGGCAAGGGTCTCACCACCTCCAACGTCTCGATCCCGTTCCTCAGCTTCCAGCAGAATGCGCGGATCGCGGTCGACAGCCAGTCCAAGGCGGGCTTCGCGCAGGCGGTGGTGCGGCCGTTCGAGGGCCTCTCGATCACCGGCGGCCTGCGCTATTCGGACGACCAGAAGGATACGTTGTTCAACAACGGCCAGGGCGGCCTGATCCGGCCGGTCAACATCAGCGGCACGCGCTGGGACTATCGCGTCGGCGCGGACTATCGCCTCGCCCCCGCCGTCACCATCTACGGCTCGGTCGCGACCGGCTATCGCCCCGCCGCCTTCAACCCGCGCCCCTTCCAGGGATCGCAGTTGCAGGGCGTGGGCGAGGAGGCGCTCACCTCCTACGAGGTCGGCTTCAAGGGCGATCTGTTCGATCGGCGCCTGCGCCTGAACCTCGCCGGCTTCTACAGCGACTATAACAAGCGCATCGTCTCGCAGAGCGGGTCGGAGTGCCTCAACAACGGCACCGAGGGCCAGTGCAACGTCACCGGTCCACAGGTCGATCCCGCCGTCACCGGCGGCGCGCAGCTCTGCCGCCCCTACAATGCGGCGACGGACGGACCCGTCAACCTGGCGCGCGGCATCGGCGTCACCTGCATCTCGCGCACCAATTACGTGAACACGCCGGGCACGGTGAAGGGCCTGGAGGCGGAGATCGAGGCGCGCCCGGTCGAAGGCCTCATCATCAATGCTTCGGGCGGCTACACCAAGTTCAGCGCGCCCGAGCTGCGCACCGATCCGCTGGTCGTCAACCGCACGCCCGTCTACGTGCCCGAATGGACGGGATCGGCGGGCATCGCCTACGACATCGCCGCCGGCTTCCTCGGCGGCAAGATCACGCCGCGCATCGACGCCTTCTACCAGTCCAAGATCTCGTTCAACTCGCGCTCCGCGCTGGCGCAGATCCCGGGCCGCGTCACCTCCAACGGGCGCATCACCTACACCAACGACGACGGCACCTGGACGGTGGCGGTGGGCGCCACCAACCTGTTCGCCAAGAAATATTACTACAATCTGTTCGACCTGACGCCGTTCGGCCAGCCGACCGTGGAAGGCCAGCCCGGCCGCCCGCGCGAATGGTATCTGAACGTCAAGCGCCGCTTCTGATCGCGGCGGCATGACGGCGCCCGTCCGGCCGCGGCCGGACGGGCGCCCCCTCCACGGGATCGGCGCCTTGACAGCGCCGATCCCGTCGTTTCACGAAAACAGCGATGACGCCCGCCCTTCCCCCGTCCGTGAAATCGGCCGATCGCACGGTCGGCATCATCGAACATGTCGCGCGCAGCCCCGGCCCGGTGGGTGCGCAGCAGATCGCCGACACGCTCGGCATCCCCGCCAGCAGCCTGTCCTACCTGCTCGGCACCCTGGTCGATCGCGGCTGGCTGCAAGTGCAGGGGCGCCGCGCCTATGTGATCGGGCCGACGCTCAGGGCGCTGCTCGGGCCGGTCGGCCAGCCGCTCGCCGATCGCGCCGCACCGATCGTCCGCCGCATCCGCCACCAGCTGAACGAGACCTGCGGCTATTTCGAGCGATCGGGCCACGATCTGGTCGCGGTCGTCTCCGAAACCGGCCAGCAGGCGCTGTCCTATACGATGACGATCGGCCAGCGCGGCCCGCTCCACGCCTTCGCCGCGGGCAAGGCGATGCTGGCGATGCTGCCGCGCGAGGCGCTGGAGGCGTATCTCGCCGAACGGCCGCTCGCCCGCTTCACCCCCTATACGCTCACCTCGCGATCGGCGCTGCGCCGCGATCTGGCGCTGGTCCGCCAGCGCGGCCATGCGCTGACCGAGCATGAACATACGCTGGGCCTCGTCAGCGTCGCGGTGCCGGTCGGCGATCCCGCGGGCGACGGCTTCGGCGCGATCAGCGTCGCCGTCCCCTCGGTGCGGTTCGACGATGCGCTGAAGGACCGTGCCCTCGGCCTGCTCGATCAGGCCGCCCGCCAGTTGGGGTCGGCATAGGCCTTCGCGATCCGCTACCTGTGAAAGCGGGACACGACGAAGGCGATCGCCCCGCCGACGATCACCCCCAGCACGCCGGCCGCGATCGCGCTCACCGTCCAGGCGATCACCCCCGCCAGCGCCGGCACCGCATGGCCCGCCGCCTCGGCCGCGTGATGCACCGCATGGGCCGGGGCCGCCAGCCCCAGCGTCTCGGCGCCGTGGAGGAGGATGCCGCCGCCCACCCACAGCATCGCCGCCGTGCCGACGACCGACAGCACCGACATCAGCACCGGCATCGCCTTCACCAGCATACGGCCGATCGCCTGCACCGCGGGCGACGGGCGGCGGGCGAGCGCCAGGCCGATGTCGTCCAGCTTCACGATCAGCCCGACGACGCCGTAGACGCCGACGGTGATGCCGATGCCGACGATCGCCAGCAGCACCGCCTGCATCGCGATCGTCTCGGTGGCGACGCTGTTGAGCGTGATCGCCATGATCTCGGCGGACAGGATCAGATCGGTGCGGACCGCGCCCGACACCTTCTGCCGTTCCAGCGTCGCGGGATCGGTGGGCGCCGCCTCGGCCGCCTCGGCCTGGTGGCCGTGACCCAGCGCCTCGATCAGCTTCTCCGCGCCCTCGAAACAGAGGAACGCGCCGCCCGCCATCAGCAGCGGCGTGATCGCCCACGGCGCGAAGGCGCTCAGCAGCAGCGCCGCGGGCAGCAGGATCAGCAATTTGTTGCGCAGCGAACCCAGCGCGATCTTGCCGATGATGGGCAGCTCGCGCTGCGGCGAGAGGCCGACGACGTAGCGCGGCGTGACGGCGGCATCGTCCACCACCACGCCCGCCGCCTTCGCCCCCGCTCTGCCCGCGGCGGCGCCGACATCGTCGAGCGAGGCGGCCGCCAGCTTGGTCAGCCCGGCGATGTCGTCCAGCAGCGCGACCAGTCCACCCGCCATGTCTTTCCCGTCCGCGCTTCGCCGTTGATCGGGCGGCTCTAAAGGGCGCCGGGCAGCGGGGGAAGCGTCAAGTCGGCAGCAGCGCCGCCGTAACGCGCCCGAAGAGATTGCCGGTCTGCGCGTTGAGTGCATGAAAGGCGGTGGCCAGCACCATCGCGATGCAGGCGAGCAGCAGGCCATATTCGATCGCCGTCGCCCCGCGCCTCTCGCGCCGCAGCCTCCGCCAGACGTGTCCCATCACGATCGTTCCTTCCGGCTTGACGCAGCCTCGCGACGCGCGGACTAGCGCGGCCATGTTTAAGATAGCGTGTCCGGCCGCATGACGGCGCTGCTGCCCGTCGTCGCGGTGGCGCTGGTCGATGCCGACGGGCGCATCCTGCTGGCCGAGCGACCGGCCGGCAAATCGATGGCGGGCCTGTGGGAATTCCCCGGCGGCAAGATCGAGGCGGGGGAAACGCCCGAGGCGGCACTGGTGCGCGAACTGGCCGAGGAGCTGGGCATCGACGTCAGCATCGCCTGCCTCGCGCCCGCCACCTTCGCCAGTGCCGCGCTCGGCGATCGTCACCTCGTCCTGCTGCTCTACGTCTGCCGCAAGTGGCAGGGCATCCCCCGCCCGCTGGAGGGCGGCGCGCTGCGCTGGGTGCGCCCGGCGGAGATGCACCGCCTGCCCATGCCCCCCGCGGACCGCCCGCTGATCGGCCTGATCGAGGCCTTGCTGTAACTCCGGGCGTCAGGCGGGCGTCGGCGGCGCGTCCGCCGCCGGGCCGGTCGCGACGCGTCGCTCGCCGCGGACCACGGCGAGGCTGCCGGCGACGATCAGCGCGCCCCCCGCCGCGAGCGGCCACGTCAGCACGTCGCCGAACAAGGCGACGCCGATCGCGGCGCCCATCAACGGCTCGATATTGATGAAGACGCCCGCCTGCGCGCTGTCGACGCGCGCGGCGCCGTAGCTCCATGCCGCCGTCGCCAATACGGTCGAAAAGACGCCCTGCCCCACGATCCCCGCCCACGCCGCCGCCGACAGGTCGAGCCGCGGCGGGCCGTGCAGGATCAGCGTGACGGGCAGGATCGCCGCCGTCGCCACCACCACCGTCACGCAGGGCAGGCCCATCGGTCCCGCATCCGCCGGCGCGCGGCGCAGCACGATCAACCAGGCCAGGAAGACGAACAGCGCACCGATCGACAGGAGCACGCCGGCCACCGATCCCGCCCCGCCCGGCTTGCCCGCGATCAGCAGCGCGCCGGCGGTGGCGGCAGCGACGCCCGCCCAGGTGGTCCGCGTCACCCGCTCCCCCATCAGCCGCGCGGCGACGGCGATGAGCGCCGGCATCGCGCCGACCAGCAGCGCCGCCAGCGTCACCGAAACGCGCGCCAGCCCTTCGAACTGGATGATGAAGGCCAGACCGTAGAGCGCCCCCGCCGCAAGTGCCGCAGGCGCACGGAAGGCGGCGCGCGCCGCGGCATGGCGCAGGGCGAACGGCAAGGCCACGATCGTCGCGACGACGAAGCGCAGCAATACGACCTCCGCCGCCCCGGTTTCCGCCAGGGCCAGCTTGCCGAGGGGAAAACCTAGGCCCCAGAACAGGCCGGACAGGACGAGCGCGAGAATGGCGAGGGGCGGCATCGCCGCCCTATGCCCGAACCGGCCCTTCGTGGCGAGATTTGCCGTCAGAGCAGTAACCGAACAACTACAGTCATTTGATATAATGTGAAAAACTACATATTGATCTACATATGTTGGTGTGCGCCGATAGCGCGCTGTCGCACAGACATTGCGTACACCGCCATCGAAAGCACCTCGCTATTTCAATCTCGCACATGGTAAATCAACAGCTTCGCTATCTGCGCGAGTGCGCACGGCCACGTCTGACGGTGCGGGCGATTGCCGAGTTGCTCAATATCTCGCCCTCGGCCTACCATGCCTACGAAAGCGAACGGCGCTTCAAGCAGCGTTATCTGCCGATGGGACTGACGCTGCGCCTCGCCCGCATCCTGGGCGACCATGGCGTCAACCCGGACGAGGTGATGCTGCTCGCCGGCGTCGGCGCCGACGCGCTGACCAAGCCGGCGCTGTCCGCCGCCGAGGAGCAGCTGGTCGCCGCCTATCGCGCGCTCCAGCCCGATACGCGCCTGCTTCTGCTGCGCCTCGCCAAGCGTCTGGCCAACCCTGCCGAGCCGGAAACGGCCATCAATCCCGCCGAACCGAACCCGGCCTGATCCGACCGCCGGCACCACCCCGCCGGCCGATCCCCGCCCGGCCATCCGGCAATAAAAAGGCCGCCGTCCCATCGAGACAGCGGCCTGAATATGGTGGGCGTGGCAAGGATTGAACTTGCGACCCCTGCGATGTCAACACAGTGCTCTACCACTGAGCTACACGCCCGTCCGACGCGCGCTCTAGCGGGTGGGCGCGGGCGTGGCAAGCGCTGATGGCACGCTGCCGTAGGCGCCGGGATCGATCAGCGCATCGCCGCCCAGCACGCGATAGAGCGTGACGCGGTTGGTGGCGCGCACCAGCCGCGCCTGCACCAGCGTCTGCCGGGCCGAATAGAAGGATCGTTGCGCGTCGAGCGTGTTGAGGAACAGGGTGATGCCGCCGCGATAGCTGGCGGTGGACAGGCGCAGCGTGTCCTCCGCCGCCGCAGCCAGCCGCGTCTCCGCGGCGAGCTGCGCGTCGATCGTGCCGCGGCGGGCCAACGCGTCGCTCACCTCGCGGAAGGCGATCTGGATCGTCTGGCGATATTGGGCGATCGCCAGATCGCCGTTGGCGCGCGCGAGGTTGAGGTTGCCGCGCAGCGCCCCGCCATCGAAGATCGGCAGCGATGCGGTGGGCGAGGCCTGCCAGGTGAAGGCATCGCCCTGGAACAGCGAACCGAGCGCCCCGCTGGCGAGGCCGGCCAGCGCCGTCAGGCTGATCCGCGGGAAGAAGGCGGCGCGCGCCGCGCCGATCCGGGCATTGGCGGCGCGCAACGCATATTCGGCCTGCACCACGTCCGGCCGGCGCAGCAGGATCGTCGCGTCGAGCCCGGCGGGCACCTCGCCCAGCGTTCCGTCGACGCTTTCCAGCGTCGCCGGCAGATCGGCGTCGGCGACGGGGCTGCCGACCAGCAGATCGATGGCGTTGCGATCCTGCGCGACGAGCGTCGTCAGCTGCGCCAGATCGCTTTCCGCGCGCTCGAGGATGGTCTGCGCCTGCGCCAAATCGGTGCGCGGGGCGATACCGCCCTGAAGACGCGCCTGCGTCAGCCGCACGGTCGAGACGGCGCTTGTGCGCGTATCCTGCGCGATCGCCATCAGGCTGCGGTCGGCCGCATAGGTGAGCCAGGCGTTCGCAAGCTCGCCCACCAGTGACACGCGCACCGCGCGCGCCGCCGCCTCCGTGCCGAGATAGTCCTGCACCGTCGCCCGCGTCAGACTGCGGACGCGGCCGAACAGGTCGATCTCGAACGCGCTGAGGCCCGCCGTCAGCCGGTAATTGTCGTTGACGCCGCTGCCGCCGGTGGTGACGGCGGAATTGCTGCCGCCGCCACCGCCGATGGTCCCCGTGCCGGCTCCGCCGCCACCGCCGGTCGCCCCGGTGCCGGTCGGCGCGGCGATGGTGCCGCCGGTCGAGCTGTTGCGCGTCACGATCACCTGCCCGCTGCCCGTCACCGTCGGCAGCAGGGCGGCGCGCTGGACGCGATAGGCGGCCCGCGCCCGCTCGATATTCGCCGCCGCGATGGCGAGATCCTGATTGCCCGCCAGCGCGCGGACGATCAGGCCCTGCAAGCGCGGATCGCCGAACATCTCGCGATAGGTCACGGTCGGCAGCGCCGCCTCGCTCTGGCGGAGATAGGCGTCCCCTACCGGCCAGGAGGCGGGCACGGGCGCCGCCGGCCGCGCGTAATGCGGGTCCATGCTGCACGCCGCCGCCAGCGGTAGCAGCAGCAGGCCGATCGCCCCGCGCCTCATGCGGCGGGCGCCGGGTCGGCCGCGCGGCCCCGCCGGCGGAAGACGCGGCGGACGAGCACGAAGAACAGGGGCACGAAGAACACGGCGAGCAGCGTCGCCGCGATCATCCCGCCCATCACCGCGGTGCCGATGGCGACGCGGCTGCGCGCGCCCGCGCCGGTCGAGATGGCGAGCGGCAGCACGCCGAAGATGAAGGCGAGGCTGGTCATCAGGATCGGCCGCAGCCGCAGCTTCGCCGCCTCCAACGCCGCCTCATAGGCGCTCTTGCCTTCCTTCTCCGCCATTTCGGCGAATTCGACGATCAGGATCGCGTTCTTGGCGGACAGGCCCATCGTCGTCAGCAGGCCGACCTGGAAATAGACGTCGTTCTCCAGCCCGCGCACCGCCACCGCCAGCGTCGCCCCGACCAGCCCGAGCGGGATCACCAGCATGACGGAGAAGGGGATCGACCAGCTTTCGTAGAGGGCTGCGAGGCACAGGAAGATCACCAGCAGCGACAGCGCGTAGAGATAGGGCGCCTGGCCCCCCGACAGCCGTTCCTGGAACGACAGGCCCGACCAGCCGACCCCGGTGCCCGGGATCTCGCCCGCCAGTTCGGCGATCCGCTCCATCGCGTCGCCCGAGCTGCTGCCGGGGGCCGGCTGCCCCTGGATTTCATAGGACGGAACGCCCGAGAAGCGTTGCAGCGTGCTCGGCGCCTGCCCCCAGCGGATGCGCGCGAAGGAGGAGAAAGGTGCCATCGTGCCGGCCGAGGTGCGCACGAACCAGGAGGAGAGATCCTCCGGCCGGCTGCGATAGGGCGCATCGCCCTGGACGAACACGCGCTTCACGCGGCCGCGATCGACGAAATCGTTGACGTAGAGGCCGCCCCACGCGGTCGACAGCGTCGAATTGACGTCCGTCTGGGCGATGCCGAGCGCGCCGACCTTGGCCTCGTCGACTTCGACGGCCAGCGTCGGATTGTCGTCCAGCCCGTTGAAACGGACCGCCTGCAACACCGGATCGGCGCTGGCCTTTTCGATCAGCTCGTCGCGCGCCTCGCGGAACTTCAGCCGGCTGAGGCCGCCCGTGTTCAGGAGCTGCATCGAAAAGCCGCTCGACTGGCCGAGGCCGCGCACCGGCGGCGGATTGAGCACGAAGATCTGCGCGTCGCGCACCGTGCGGGCGAAATATTGGGTGGCGCGCTGGGCGATGTTCTGGGCGTTGTTCTCCGCCCCCTTGCGCTCGTCCCACGGCTTGTAGGCGATGAAGCCCTGGCCCGCGTTCTGCCCCTGCCCGCCCTGGCTGTTGCCGGACACGGTGAAGACTTGCGCGATATTGTCGCGCGCTTCGCCCAAGAAATAATCCTCGATGGCGGCGGCCGCCTTCAGCGTGCGCGGCTCGGTGGCGCCGGGCGGCAGCGTATATTGCAGCTGCGCGAAGCCCTGGTCCTCGACCGGCAGGAAGCTCGTCGGCAGCCGCAGGAACAGGACGACCAGCAGCGCCACCAGCGCGACGAAGACGAGGAGGGCGGCGCGGGTGTGCGCCAGCACCTTCTTCACGCCGGCATGATAGCGGTCCTCCATCCGCTCGTAATGGCGGTCGAACCATGCGCCGAAGCGATGGGCGAGGCGGACGACGGCATGTTCGGGCTTCGCCTTCTCGTGATCGTGCTTGTGGGGTTTGAGGAGGGTGGCGGTCAGCGCGGGGGTCAGCGTCAGCGCGACGATAACCGAAAGGACCATCGCCGAGATGATCGTGATCGAGAACTGCCGGTAGATGACGCCGGTCGATCCGCCGAAGAAGGCCATCGGCAGGAACACCGCGGACAGGACGAGCGCGATCGCGATCAGCGCGATCTGGATCTCGTCCATCGACTTCACGGTCGCGTCGCGCGCCGATATGCCGGGTTCCTCGGCCATCACGCGTTCGACATTCTCGACGACGACGATCGCATCGTCCACCAGCAGGCCGATCGCCAGCACCATGCCGAACAAGGTCAGCACGTTGATCGAATAATCGAACAGCGCCAGCACGCCGAAGGTGCCGAGCAGCACCACCGGCACCGCTATCGTCGGGATCAGCGTCGCCCGCCAGTTGCGCAGGAACAGGAACATCACGATCACGACGAGGATGATCGCCTCGATCAGCGTCTTCACCACCTCCTCGATCGAGAGGTTGATGAAGGCGGTGGAATCGCGCGGGAAGACGTATTTGTAGCCGTTCGGGAAGCCCGCCGAGCGGCGGCGGATCTCGGACTTGACCAGTTCGGCCGTCTTCAGCGCGTCGGCGCCGGGGGCGAGCTGGACGGCGAGGCCCGCGCCCGGATGGCGGTTCATCCGGCTGTTGATCGTGTAATTCTCCGATCCCAGCTCGACGCGGCCGACGTCCGCCAGCGTGACGCGCGCGCCGCTCGGCAGCGTCTTGACGATGATCCGGCGGAATTGTTCGGGGCTGGTCAGTCGCGACTTGGCGGTGACGACCGCGGACAGCATCTGCGTCGACGGCGAGGGCTGCTGGCCGATCTGGCCCGCCGCCACCTGCGTGTTCTGCGACTGGATCGCCTGCACCACATCCGCCGGCACCAGCCCGAAGCCCGAAAGCTTGAACGGATCGAGCCAGATGCGCATCGCATATTGCGCACCGAAGACGTTGAGGTCGCCCACCCCTTCCAGCCGCCCGATCGGATCCTGGAGGTTGGAGACCATGTAATCGGCGATGTCGCGGTTGGTGACGCGGTCGGTCTCGTCGTAGATCGACACGACCATCAGGAAGTCGGCGTTCGATTTGGTGACCGTCAGGCCCTGCTGCTGCACCTGGCTGGGCAGGCGGGGCAGCGCCTGCTGCACCCGGTTCTGCACCTGCACCTGCGCGATATCGGGATCGATGCCCTTGGCGAAGGTGCAGGTGATCGTCGACGATCCGGACGCGCTCGACGAGGAGCTGAAATAGAGCAGGCCGTCGATGCCGGTCAGCTGCTGTTCGATCACCTGCGTGACCGAGCTTTCGAGGATTTCGGCATTGGCGCCGGGGAAGTTGGCGCGGATATTGACCGCGGGCGGCGCGATATCGGGATATTGTTCGATCGGCAGCGTCAGGATGCCGCCGATGCCGCCAAGCATGATGATGATGGCGACGACCCAGGCGAAGATCGGCCTGTCGATGAAGATCCGGGGCAGCATCGTCCCCCGTTCAGCCCCGCGGGGCCTGGCCGGACGCGCCGGTCCTGCCGCCGGCGGGCGGCGGCGCGGGCTTCGATCCGGCGGGCACCGGCTTCACCTTCTGGTCCGGCTTGACCTTGCTCAGGCCTTCCACGATCAGCCGCTGGCCGGGCTTCAGGCCGCTCGTCACCAGCCAGGCGTCGCCCACCGTCCGGTCGGTCTCGACCGGCTGGATCACCGCCTTGTCGCCCGGCCCAACCAGCATCACCGTGGCGCCGCCCTTGGGATCGCGCGTCACGCCCTGCTGCGGCACCAGCACCGCATTGCGCGCGACGGACTGGGCGAGGCTCGCGCGGACGTACATGCCCGGCAGCAGCACGCCGTTGGGATTGGGGAAGCGGGCACGCAGCGTGACCGCACCGGTGCCGGCATCGACCATCGCCTCGGCGAACTGGACGCGCCCTTCCAGCGGGTAGGCGCTGCCGTCCTCCAGCACCAGCTTCACCGCGGACGAGGCGCGCCCGCCCGCCGCGCGGCGCAGCGCCAAGAGGTCCGCGCTCGATTGCTGCATGTCGACGAAGATCGGATCGAGCCGCTGGATCGTCGTCAGCGGATCGACCTGTCCGGCGGTGACGAGCGCGCCGACCGTGAACAAAGATCGGTTGATGCGGCCGCCGATCGGCGCCGGCACGGTAGTGAAGGCGAGGTTTACGCGCGCCGCCTGCAACGCCGCGCGCGTCTGCGCGGCGGTGGCGGCCGCCTGCCGGCTGAGCGCCACCGCATCGGTCAGATCCTGCTGCGCCACCGCCTCGATCTTCGCGAGCGGAGCCAGCCGTTCGGCCCGCTGGCGGGTGGCGACGACATTGGCCTCCGCGCTTTGCAGGTTGGCGGCCGCCTGTTCGGCCTGCGCCTGATACACCCGCGGATCGATCCGGTAGAGCGGCTGGCCGCGCCGCACCGTGGCGCCTTCGGTAAACAGCCGGGCGGTGATGATCCCCGTCACCTGCGGCCGCACTTCCGACGTCTCGAACGGCGTCACGCGGCCGGCCAGCTCGTTCACGATCGGCACGTCCTGCGTCTTGACGACGATATAGCCGGCCTCCGGCGTCGGCCGCGGCGGTTCCTTCTTCCCGCCACATGCCGCAAGAGCGAGCAGCGCGGCCGATGCTGCGGCGCAGCACAGGCCCTTCACCGGATGAATCGTCGCACAAAGAGGCATGTAGGGTTGGGTATGGGTCGCTGCCCCACAAGTCAATTCGGTGCGGCGCAACATTGTGTCACGCCTGACATGCGCGGCCGATGCTTCGACCAACGCCCCTCTGATCCCGATCAACGCCAGACGCGGCACATCCGCGCCCCCGAAACGTCTATAGGCGGATCGCCCCCTTTTTGTCGGAAGCCGCCCCGCATGATCCGTATCGCCGCCCCGATCCTCGCCCTCCTCGGTTCCGCCGCCGCGGCTGCCGCCCCCGCCGGCGCGGTCGATCCGGCCCGCCTGTCGGACACGGTCAAGGTGCTCGCGTCGGACGCGTTCGAGGGCCGCGCCCCCGGCACGCCCGGCGAGGAGCAGACGATCCGCTATCTGGTCGATCGCTTCCGAGCGATGGGCCTGGCGCCCGCCGGCGACGACGGCGGATACACGCAGGCGGTGCCGATGATCCGCACCACCGCCGGCCGGCCCGTGGCGCTCGCCGCCGGCGGCACGCCGCTGGTGCCGGATCGCGACATCTACGTCAGCACCATCCGCCCCGATGCGCGGGTGGCGATCACCGACGCGCCGATGGTCTTCGTCGGCTACGGCGTTTCCGCGCCCGAGCGGGGGTGGGACGATTTCAAGGGGGTCGACCTCAAGGGCAAGGTCGCCGTCTTCCTCGTCAACGACCCCGATTTCGCAGCCGCGGAGGGGGATCCGGTGGCGGGCCGCTTCGGCGGCCGGGCGATGACCTATTACGGCCGCTGGACCTACAAGTTCGAGGAAGCCGCCCGCCGCGGCGCGGTGGCCGCGCTGATCGTCCACGATACCGGCGGGGCGGGCTATGGCTGGTCGACCGTCACCGCCCCCGGCGGCGTCAATTACGATGTCGTCCGCGCCGCCGGCGAGACGCCGCCCGTCGCCTTGCAGGGCTGGCTGTCGGGCGAAGCGGCGACGCGGCTGTTCGCCGCCGCCGGGCTGGACCTCGCCGCCGAGCGCGTCGCCGCGCGGCGCGCCGACTTCCGGCCCAGGGCGCTGGACGGGCAGGCGCTCACCGCCGACATCCCCGTCACCGTCGATCGCATCCGCAGCCGCAACGTGCTGGCGCGCCTGCCCGGCACCGCCCAGCCCGACGAGACGATCGTCTATGCCGCGCACTGGGATGCCTATGGCGTCGCGACCGGCCCGGACGGCAAGCGCGTCATCCGCCCCGGCGCCAACGACGATGCGCTTGGCGTGGCGGCGGTGCTGGAAGTGGCACGGCTGATGAAGGCCGGGCCGCCGCCGGCGCGAACCATCCTGTTCGCCGCCTGGACGGGCGAGGAACGCGGCCTGCTGGGTTCCGAGACCTTCGCCCGCCACCCGACCGTGCCGCTGGAGAAGACGGTCGCCAATCTCACCTTCGATATCCTCCAGACGGCGGGGCCGGCGCGGGACGTGGTGCAGATCGGTCGCGGCCAGACCACGCTCGATGCCGATCTGGTCCGCGCCGCCGCGGCGCAAGGCCGCACCGTCACCGCGGATGCGAAGCCGGAGCGCGGCCTTTTCTACCGGGCCGACCATTTCTCCTTCGCCAGGCGCGGCGTGCCGGTGCTGCTGATGATGGGCATCGGCGGCGGCGCCGATCTCGTCACCGGCGGGCGGGCGGCGGGGGACGCGTGGGTCGCCGACTATACCGACCGCTGCTACCACAAGGCCTGCGACGCGTGGGACGCCAGGTGGAACCTGACGGGCGCGGCGCAGGACGTGGCGCTGTTCCTCGACATCGGCCGCGATCTGGCGAACGGCCGCGCCTGGCCCGGCTGGCAGGCGGGCAGCGAACTCGCACAGGTGCGGGCGGAAAGCGATGCGGTGCGGCGGTAGGACGCGGATGTTGGCGCTTGTCCCTCGACTTCGCTCGGGACGAACGGGTGTGGCGGGACTCGAAAGGGATGTATTCCCACACCCCCGCCCGTTCGGGCCGAGCGAAGTCGAGGCCTATGCGTGACCGGCTACGCCGGGCGCAGCACGTCGATCAGCCAGTCCTGGAAGATGCGCACCGCGCGGCTGGACAGCGCCGGCCGCCGGCAGGCGAACCAATAGCTGTAGGGGGAGGCGACCTCGGTATCGGCGAACAGGTCGACCAGCCCCGGCAGGCGCGTGCCGCGCAGGTGATCGTCCAGCATGAAGGCGACACCCAGCCCCTGCGCCGCGGCATCGAGGATGAGGTGGCCGGAATCGAAATGATCGATCGCCGCCGGTTCGAGATCGGGCACGCCCATCGCCTCGCGCCAGACGGTGAAGAGGTCGTTCAGGTCGCGGTGGACGAAGATCGTCATCCGCGCCAGATCGCGCGGGTTGCTGATCGCTGCCGGCCCATGCAGCAGCGCTTCCGCGCCGATCACCGCCACGCGCGGCCGCCGCAGCCGCTGCGAATGGAGCGTGGGATCGACCTCGCGCGCGAGCGCGATCGCCGCGTCCAGCCCGTCGCCCAGCCGGGCGAGGCCGTGCGGTGCGGTATCGATGTCGATATGCAGTTCGGGGTGCGCCTCGCGCAATTGCGGCATGCGCGCCATCAATTGCTGCGATGCGAACAGCGGCGGCACATTGAGGCGCAGGCGCAGCGTCTCGACCTCGCCGGTGCCCGCCTCGACCGCGCGGGCGAGCGCATCGAGCGCCGGCGAGAGGCGGGCCAGCAGCGTCTCGCCATCGGTGTTCAGGATCATCGCCTGATGCCGCCGCTCGAACAGCGAGCGACCGACGAACCGTTCGAGCGCCTGGACACGGCGGCTGAGTGCGGGCGAGGACAGGGCCAGCGCCTCGGCCGCGGCCTTCACCGAACCGAGCCGTGCCACCTGGACGAACGCTTCGACCGCCGTCAGCGGGGGGAGCCTGCGCACTGCCTGGAACCTCCTGATGCGAGCAATATTGCGGTGCAGCGCAAACCGCGCAAGCGATATATCGCGTGAAACGCCCCGCTCAGGCCCCTGATTTCCCCTATTGCAATCGTTACCAACACTTTTTGCACTTGCGAAGGATGACGCTGCGGCGCAAAAGGATCGGGCCTTTCAGGCATCCTCTCCTAAAACTTTCCGGGCCGGCCCTTCGGGAGCCGGCCTTTTTTTCGTCTCGCACGGCTTTTTGGCTCGCCCCGCCGCGTCCGAGGGATCGGATCGTCGTCTGGATAGCTTTACCCTGTTCGCGTTGGTGGAGCGGGGTTGGGCAGGATGGCAGACGGCGAAGCCGCATCGCGCAAATTGCAGGTAGCCAATGCGCGGCCGGACGATTCGGGTCGCGGCCTCGCCCGTCTGTCGCCCGCGACGATGAACGCGCTTGGCCTGAGCGAGGGCGATGTCGTCGAGATCGTCGGCAAGCGCGCCACGCCGGCCCGCGCCGTATTGCCCTATGCCGAGGACGAGGGGCTGGACATATTGCGGCTGGACGGCCTCCAGCGCGCCAATGCTGGGGTCGGATCGGGCGATTTCGTGGAGGTACGCCGCGCCGCCAGCCAGGCCGCGCAACGCGTCGTCTTCGCCCCCGCCCAGCAGAATCTGCGTCTGCAAGGGTCTGGCGCGGCGCTGAAGCGCACCTTCGGCATGCGGCCGCTGACCGCGGGCGACATCGTCGCCACCGCCGGCCAGCAGCGCGTCGAACAGGGCAGCATGCCGCCGCAGCTTCGCCAGATGCTGAACGCGCCGGCCTATGCCTTGCAGGAGATCCGCCTGCTGGTCGTCTCCACCACCCCCAAGGGCATCGTCCACATCGACGCCGAGACCGAGGTGGAGCTGCGCCCCGAATATACCGAGGTGCAGGGCGAGCGCCGGGCGGACGTGACCTATGACGACATCGGCGGCCTCGGCGCCTCGATCGATCAGGTGCGCGAGATGGTGGAGCTACCGCTCCGCTATCCCGAACTGTTCCAGCGGCTGGGGGTCGATCCGCCCAAGGGGGTGCTGCTCTACGGCCCGCCCGGCACCGGCAAGACGCGCCTCGCCCGCGCCGTCGCCAACGAGAGCCACGCCAGCTTCTTCCACATCGCCGGTCCCGAGATCATGGGGTCCGCCTATGGCGAGAGCGAGAAGCGCCTGCGCGACGTGTTCGAGGAAGCGGCGCGCGACGCCCCCTCGATCATCTTCATCGACGAGATCGATTCGATCGCGCCCAAGCGCGGCAACGTCAGCGGCGAGGCGGAGAAGCGGCTCGTCGCCCAGCTCCTCACGCTGATGGACGGGCTGGAGCCGCGCCAGAACACCGTCATCCTCGCCGCCACCAACCGCCCCGAGGCGCTGGACGAGGCGCTGCGCCGCCCCGGCCGCTTCGATCGCGAGATCATCATCGGGGTGCCCGACGAGCGCGGCCGGCGCGAGATATTGGGCATCCACACCCGCGGCATGCCGCTGGCCGAGGGCGTCGACCTGGACGAGATGGCGCGCACCACCTTCGGCTTCGTCGGCGCCGATCTCGGCGCGCTGACGCGCGAGGCGGCGATCGAGGCGGTCCGGCGGATCATGCCGCGCCTCAACCTGGAGGATCGCACGATCCCGCCCGAAGTGCTGGACGACCTGTCCGTCACGCGCGAGGATTTCATCGGCGCACTGAAGCGCGTCCAGCCATCGGCGATGCGCGAAGTGATGGTACAGGCGCCGACGGTGCGCTGGGAGGACGTGGGCGGGCTGGACGAAGCGCGCGAGCGGCTTCGCGAAGGCGTCGAGCTGCCGCTGAAAGACCCGGATGCGTTCCGCCGCCTGGGCATCCGCCCGGCCAAGGGCTTCCTGCTCTACGGACCGCCCGGCACCGGCAAGACTTTGCTCGCCAAGGCCGTCGCGCGCGAGGCGGAGGCCAATTTCATCGCCACCAAGTCGAGCGACCTGCTGTCCAAATGGTATGGCGAGAGCGAACAGCAGATCGCCCGCCTTTTCGCGCGCGCACGCCAGGTCGCGCCCACCGTGATCTTCATCGACGAGCTGGACTCGCTGGTGCCGGCGCGCGGCGGCGGCATGGGCGAGCCGCAGGTGACCGAACGCGTCGTCAACACGATCCTGGCCGAGATGGACGGGCTGGAGGAATTGCAGTCGGTGGTGGTGATCGGCGCCACCAACCGTCCGAACCTGATCGACCCCGCGTTGCTGCGCCCCGGCCGGTTCGACGAGCTGGTCTACGTCTCGGTGCCCGACAGCGACGGCCGCGCCCGCATCCTGCGCATCCACACCGCGGCGATGCCGCTGGCGGCGGACGTCGATCTCGACGGGCTGGCGCGCCGCGCCGATCGCTTCACCGGCGCCGACCTCGAAGACCTCGTCCGCCGCGCCGGCCTGTTCGCGCTGCGCGAATCGCTGGCGGCGCGCGAGGTGACCGCCGACCATTTCGAGCGCGCGCTCGGCGAGACGCGTGCCAGCGTCACGCCCGAGATGGAGCGTGAATATGAGCAGATGGCGGCGCGGCTGAAGCAGGACGCGCTGTCGATCGATCCGGTCGGCTTCATCGCGCCCGGCATGCTGTCGCCGCGCGGGCCGAAGGGGGACGGGTGATGCGGCCTTGCGTTACCCCCGCGCATTTGCAAGGGACCGAAGCTTGATGTCCAACGGAGCGAACATGTCGTCATCGCCGGCCGAAACCCTGCTGCCGCGGCGCCCGAATCGTTCCGGGCCGATCGGCACCTTCTTCAAGGGCTTCCTGAAGCATCCGGTGATGGTGGGATCGATCATCCCCTCGTCGGGCAAGCTGATCGACAACATGCTGTCGCGGGTCGATTGGGCCAAGACCCGGGTGTTCGTGGAATATGGGCCGGGCGTCGGCACCTTCTGCCGCCCGATCCTGAAGCGGATGGCGCCCGACGCGGTGCTGATCGCGATCGACACCAACCCCGACTTCATCGACTATCTGGCCGATCGCATCACCGATCCGCGCTTCGTGCCGGTACTGGGTTCGGCCGCGGACGTCGGCAAGATCCTGGCCGAGCGCGGCTTTGCCCATGCCGATTATATCCTGTCCGGCCTGCCCTTCTCCACCCTGCCGCCGGGCGTGGGCGACGACATCGCCCGCGAGACGGCCGAGGCGCTGCGGCCCGGCGGCTGCTTCCTCGTCTATCAATTCTCCCCCAAGGTGAAGGACTTCCTCACCCCGCAGTTCGAGCGGATCGACCATGCGTTCGAGGTGGTCAACATCCCGCCGGCTCAGCTCTACTGGGCATGGAAGGACTGATACGCGCCGAGGCCGATCGGCTCACCGACCGGCCGCGATACAGGTGCCGACCTCCCCGAAGACATCGGCCGACCACAGCCCCTCCCGCGAGAGAAGGTCATAGATTTCGTCCCCTGCCCGGCCGATCGGCGGCTGGCCGTTCGTCCGATCGGTGATCCGATATCGCGGGCTGTCCGGATAGATGATCGTGACACCGGGCGCGGGCGGTGCGGGCAATTCCCGACGGCTTGCCGCCGCAGGATCGATCAGCAAGGCGCGCGCGGCCGGGCAATCGTCACGCAGGCTGTGGCTCGTCCGCCCGGCAAACAGATCGTCCGTCACGAGGGTCAGCAGATAGCCGCCCCCCGCGGGTTCGGAAAACATCACGGTGTCCCGCACCCGGTCGAAGGCGTCTAGCCGTTCCAGCCGCATCCGTTCGCCGGCGACGTCCGGCACATCGGGCATCGGGAAAGACCAGCGGGCGGCGGCAGCGATGACCAGTGAGACCAATAGCATTTGCCGTGCCCCAAATCCCTCTCGCGGATAGGCTGCCTCAGCCGATCGGTGCCCGCAACGTCGCGCGGACGCCCGTGCCGCCGGCACCGGTGGCATAGTCCACCTCGCATTTCAGGCTCTTGGCCATCGTGCCGATCAGTTTCGAGCCGAGGCCGGTGCCCTTGATCGTGCCGTCCAGCCCGCGCCCGTCATCCTCCACCGCCAGCGTGAAGTGGCTGTCGCCGTCGGCCGCCACCGTCACCCGGACGGCGCCGGCCGCGTCCGCGGGATAGGCATATTTGCAGGCGTTGGAGACGAGTTCGTTGACGATCACGCCGAGCGAGATGGCGGTGTCCGCGCTCAGCCGGATCGGGTCCGCCGTCACCGTCAGCGTCCGCGGCGCTTCCGGCGTCGACCAGGTGCGGGCGATCTCCTGCGTGATCGCGGTCAGATAGGAGGGCACGTCGACGCTGTCGGCATCGTCCGACGTATAGAGGCGGAAATGCACCTCGCGGATCGCGCCGATGCGCTGCTGCGTCTCGATCAGCGCGTCGCGCGCGGTCGTGTCGGACACGAGCCGCGCCTGCATGTGGATGAAGGCCGAGACGAGTTGCAGCGAGTTGGAGACGCGGTGATTGACCTCGCGCAGCAGCGCCTCCAGCCGCTGGTTGCTGGCCTTCAGCGCCTCCTCGGCGGCGCGCATCTCCGCCTTCAGCGCGGCGTGGGCCAGCGCCTGCCGGCAGGCTTCGGCGAACAGGTCGAAGAAATCGTCGCCGATCGACTTCACCACATATTCGGCCGCCCCCGCCTTCATCGCGGCGACGGCGATGCGGCTCTCCTCCGATCCGGTGACGTAGACGACAGGCGGCAGGTCCGCCGTCTCGCGCAGACGGGCGAGCGTGGCGAGCCCGTCCTCGCCCGGCATATAATGATCGACCGCGATCAGGTCGTAGCGCGCCGCCGCCGCCATCGCGACGCCTTCGGCGCCCGACGCCGCCGTATCGACCACAAAGCCCATGCGGCCGAGCCGGCGCGCCGCCAGCGCGCGCAGCCCGGCGTCGTCGTCGATATAGAGGAGGCGGACGGGCTGGCTCACGCTTCCTCGACGTCGGGAACCTGGATGACGGACAGGAACAGGCCGAGCTGGCGGATCGCCTGGGCGAAATTCTCGTAATTGACGGGCTTGGTGATGTAGACGTTGCAGCCCATGTCGTAGCAGCGCTGGATCTCGACCTTGTCGTCGGTGGTGGTGAGGACGACGACGGGGACGCGCTTCAGGCTCGGCTCGGCCTTGATCTTGGCGAGGATGTCGATGCCGCTCATGTCGGGCAGGTTGAGGTCGAGCAGCACCATCGCCGGGCCGTTACGGACGGGGCCGGTCGGATCCTCGAACAGATAGGTGAGCGCGCTCGTCCCGTCGGTGAAGTGGCGGATCTGGTTGGAGATGCCGGCGCGGCGGATGTTCTTCTCGATCAGTCGGGCATGGCCCTCGTCATCCTCGATCATGATGATGGTCACGCTGGCGCTGCCGCCGCTGGAAGACGTGTTCAACTCTCTGCTCCCTGATCGCCGGCGATGGCGGCCGGCAGCGAAATGCGGAAGGTGGCACCCTCCCCCAAGGCCGACCGGCACTGGATGGTGCCGCCCAGCCGGTAGACGACCGCGCGGACATGGGCGAGGCCGATCCCCTCGCCCGGCTGGTCCTGCGTGCCCGAGCGGCGGAAGAGATCGAAGATGCGGTCGTGATCGCGCGGATCGATGCCGCGGCCGTTGTCGGCCACCTCCACGATCACGCGCAGCCCCTCGCGCCAGCCGCTCACCTGGATGCGCGGGGGCCGGCCGGCGGCGGTATATTTCAGCGCATTCTCGATGAGGTTGGACAGCACCTGTTCGATCGAGACGCGATCGGTGACGAGCGTCGGCAGCGGATCGGCGACGGCGACCTCCGCGTCCAGTTCGGCGATGCGATGGGCGAGGCTGTCGCGGATGCCCGCCACCATCGCGCCCAGATCGATCCGCTCGGGCGCGATCACGCGGCGGCCCTCGCGCGAGAGTTTCAGGATGGCGTTGATCAGCCGGTCCATCTTGGCGGTGGAGGTGCGGATGAAGCCGATCGCTTCGGGCAGATCCTCGCGCGCGGCGAGGCGTGCTTCCTCGGTCACGATCTGCGGCGCCTCGCGCTCGGCCACCTCGACCAGTTCGGCGATCGTGCCCGTCGCCGCCGCCAGTTCGGCGGTGAAGCCCATCACGTTGACCAGCGGCGAGCGGAGATCGTGGCTGACGATATAGGCGAACCGCTGGATTTCGGCATTGGCGAGCGACAGGTCCGCGGTGCGCGCCTTCACCTCGTCCTCCAGCGTGTCGTTCATCCGCGCCAGCCGCTCGCGCGAGCGGGCGAGATCGCGGGTATAGTGCAGCAGCAGCCACAGCGACGATCCGGCGACCAGCAGCAGCAGCACCGCGCACAGGCCGGTGATGGCGTAGAAGCGCCCGCGGCTGTACGCCAGCGTGGCGATCCGCTGGCGGAGAAGCTGCGCTTCGGCGGTCATCATCGCGGTGGAGACGATGCGGACGCGGAACACCAGCGGATTGGCGGTGGCCAGAGCGAAGCGCCGCTCCGCCTCCGCCTGCCGGCCGGCGCGGACCAGCGTCATCGTCCGGTTCATCTCGGCCACATGCGCCCGGCTGAGCGGCAAGGCGGCGGCGACGTTGGCGCGCTGGACGGGATTGTCGCGCGTCAGTCGCTCGATCGCATCGAGCGCGGGGAGGATGCGCCCGGCGGTGCGCCGGTAGATGCGTTCGGACAGGGGATTGGGCTTCAGCAGATAGCCGCGCCGCGCCGCCTCGGACAGTTCGTTGAGGACGCGATAATCGGATATCGCCCGCTCGACGACATAGGTGTGCGTCACCCAGTCGACATGCTCCTGCATCCGCCTGACCGACCAGGCCGCCGCCAGCGCCGCGGACACCAGCGCCAGGAAGCCGAGCGCCACCAGCGTCAGGATCAGGCCGTTGAAGCGGCGCTCCGTGATCGTCATCGGGCGGGCGGGATCGGCATCATCGCCCTTCGCGCTTACGGGGGCGGCGTGAATTTGCAAGCGAGCTGGAGGAATAGCGGGGACGGGGCTGATCCATGTGAGCGGCGGCCGTCAGCCGCGGCCGAGGAACGGCACCGTCAGCGGCAGCGCGGTGCTCTCGGTGAAGGCGACGTGGGGCGGCATGTCGAGCATGAGGAGCACGATCCGCGCCGTATCCTCGGCGGTCATGAAGGTCGCGGGGTCGCGGTCGGCCATGCCGGGCACCAGCTCGGTCGCGACCATACCGGGATGGTAGAGCGAAGAGGCGATGCCGTGCGCGCGCCCGTCAACCGCCAGCGAATGGTTGAGGCCGCGCAGCGCGAACTTGCTGGCCGAATAAGCGATCGTATCGGGGCGCGGCACCTGCGCCGACAGGCTGCCGATGTGCAGCATCCGCCCCCCGCCCTGTGTTTTCATGTGGCGGAAGGCGGCGCGCGCGCAGAGGAAGGCGGAGGTGAGGTTCGCGTCCAGCACCTGCCGCCACCGGTCGAGCGAAAGCGCCTCGGTCGGCGTATGATCGGCGATGCCGGCATTGTTGACGAGGATGTCGATCCGCCCGAACCGCGAAGCGACGCCCGCGAACAGCGCCTCGACCGCGGCTTCGTCGGTCACGTCGCACGGCCGGCTTTCGGCGCTGCCGCCGGCCGCGCCGATCTCCGCCGCGAGCGCGTCCAGCCGCTCCGCCCGGCGCGCGACCAGCGCCACCCGCACGCCCGCCGCCGCCAGCGCGCGGGCGATGCCGGCACCGATGCCGGAGCTGGCGCCCGTCACGATCGCCGTCTTGCCTGCCAGCCAATCCGCCACCGTCATCCTCCCCGTCCGGCGGCCTGCGGCCACTTCCAGAATCGGCCTATGTGCCCTATATGGCACCCTGAACCGGTTTGTCGAAGGAGACCATCCCATACGTCCGCCCATGATGCGCCGCCCGCTGGGCGCGCCGCCACTGCCGCTGAATGGCCCCCGTTTCAACGAGTTCATCCAGAGCCAGAAGGTTCGGGTGATCGACGAGAACGGCGAGAATCTGGGCGTGATGTACACGCGCGAGGCGATGGAGCAGGCGCGCGAGATGGGTCTCGATCTGGTCGAGGTGTCGCCCAACGCCGATCCGCCGGTCGCCAAGTTCCTCGATGTCGGCAAGTTCAAATATGAGACGCAAAAGAAGGCGAACCTCGCCCGCAAGTCTCAGAAGACGCAGGAGATCAAGGAGATCAAGATGCGTCCGAACATCGACGACCACGATTACGACACCAAGATGAAGAAGGTGCACGAATTCATCGAGGAAGGCGACAAGGTGAAGGTCACTTTGCGCTTCCGCGGGCGCGAGATGGCGCACGGCCAGCTCGGCATGGCCGTCCTCCAGCGGGTGCAGGCCGATACGCTGGAAGTCGCCAAGGTCGAACAGCATCCGCGCATGGAAGGCCGGCAGATGCTTATGGTGCTCTCGCCGAAATAAGCTTGGCGTTATGTTTTGATCCACTAACGTGGATGCGGCACCGGCCCGCTCCCCCACCCGACCTCCCACAGAGTATCCTGATTGGGAGGTCGGGTGGGGGAGCGGGCCGGCGCCGTCCCTGATCCAGCTTGCTGGATCAGCTCGCAAAACGTTCAGTCGAACGCCAGCAGCCGGTCCGGCGTCAGCCAGAAGGGCGGCAGGCACAGCGGGATCGAGGACAAAGGCAGCACCGCCTCCGCCACCGCCACGCCCAACACGTCGGCCATGAAGCGCCGCCGCGCGCCGATCCGCGCCCACAGCGCCGGATGCCGGGCGGCGATGTCGGCGCGGAGGGCGGCATCGGCGAAGACCACGCTGTCCTCGCAGTTGAGCGCCCAGCCGTCGCGCATCGGCGTCGGGATCACGTCCACCTGCATGTGCATGCCCGATCGGATGCGATCGGCGGAGCCCGGCCGGACCGGCGTGGTCGACCATTCCTCATGCCCGGTCAGGTGGCCGGGATTGAGCAGCGAGCGGAGGCCGCCCTCCGCCAGCGTCTCGCGGACCGCCGCCTCGAGCGTGCCACCCGCGACGCCGATGTCCGCCACCGCATACCAGCGGGCGAGGCCCAGGAAATAGGCCTTGGCCACCGCCTCGAAATCCGCATCGCCATCGGTGACGAGGCCGGCGCGTGCCGTCAGCCCGCCCCACAGGCCGACCGCGGTGGAGACGCCGTCGCCCTTGCCGATCCGCCGCGCGCCGGCGCTGGCGAGGCCGATCACAGCACCGCCCGCCGCATCGCCGGAGGCGAGCATCGCGTGGACGCCCATCGGCTCGCCGCGATAGCCCATCCGCGCCGCCGCCTCGCGCTCGCTGTCGCCGGGGCGGATGGCGGAGACGACCGACCACACCATCTCCGATGCGCGCACCGCCGCCTGTTCGAAGATCGCGATCTGGTCCGCGTCGATGATCGAGCGCAGGCCCCGCTCGGGATGCAGCATCACATGCGTCGCATCCGTCACCTGGCCTGCGATGCGGCGGACGGCGGCGACATAGGGTTCGGGCACGAAGACCGGCGCTGGCCCCTCCTCGCCCCACTCCTCAGGCTCGAGATATTTCCAGCCGATCACGCCGACCCGGTCGGCCGTGCCGATCCCGGCGTCGCGCAGCACGTCAGTCAGCCGCGGGGCCTGCGTGCGATCCTGCCCCGGCAGGCTCATCGTCTGGGAGAGGCGCACGGCGAGGCCGGGCAGCGGCGAGATGCGGGCATAAGGCACGCATTCGTTGCCTGTCACCAACACGCGCCGGCCGCCGGGGCCGAGCAGCAGCACTGCCTCCTCGAAGCGCGGCTCGAACCCGGAGAGGAAGGCGACGTTGGCCAGATGCTCGCGATCGGCATAGACGAACAGCCAGTCGGTGCCCGCCGCCGCCAGTGCGGCATCGCAGCGTGCGGCATATGCTTCGCCCGAAAGCGGCGCCGGTTCCGCAACCGGGCCGAAATCGGGTATGGCGATGGGGCGGAGTGTGACGGACATGATGCTCCCTCTGTCGGTTGCATATGCCTTATATATGATTTTAGACTTTGGCGATCACGATACGAACAGGGGGCCTGCCATGAACCGACCGATTGCCGTCACGCTTGCCGCGATCCTGCTGGCCGGCACCGCGTCGGCCCAGCCGCAGCCGGCGGCCCGCGACGATGCCCGCGCCGCCCGCGTGACGATCGTGCGCGACGATTTCGGCATCGCCCACATCCACGGGGCCACGGACGCGGATGCGGTGTTCGGCATGATCTACGCGCAGGCGGAGGATGATTTTCCGCGGATCGAGCGCAATTATCTGACGGCACTCGGCCGTCTGGCGGAAGCGGACGGGGACAAGGCGCTGTGGCAGGATCTGCGCCAGCGGCTCTACACCGATCCGGCGGCGCTCAAGGCAACCTATGCCGCCTCCCCCGCCTGGCTGCGCGCGTTGATGGATGCGTGGGCGGCCGGCCTCAACCATTATCTGGCGACCCACCCGCAGGTGCGCCCGCAGGCCCTCACCCGGTTCGAGCCGTGGATGCCGCTCGCTTTCTCCGAGGGCAGCATCGGCGGCGATATCGAGCGCGGCGTCGATCTTGACCAGCTCAAGGCCTTCTACGGCAACACCCCCGCCCCACCGATCGCCGAGACGCGGCGCATCGCCGCCGCGCGGTTCGAGGAACCGAAGGGGTCGAACGGCTTCGCCATCGGCCCTGCGCGCAGCGCCAGCGGCCACGCGCTGCTATGGATCAACCCCCACACCTCCTTCTACTTCCGCGCCGAGCAGCAGGTGTCGAGCGACGAAGGGCTGGACGCTTACGGCGCCGCCACCTGGGGGCAATTCTTCGTCTATCAGGGCTTCAACCGCGACGTGGGGTGGATGCACACGTCGAGCGGGGTCGACAATATCGACGAATTCGCGGTCGAGGTGGCGCGCCGCAACGGGCAACTGGCCTATCGCTACGGCCGCGAGTGGCGGCCGCTGAAGACCCGCACGATCGACCTCGCCGTCCGTCAGCCCGACGGCAGCATGGCGCACGCGCAGCTTCACCACCTACGCCACGCATCACGGCCCGGTGATCCGCGCCGAAAACGGCCGCTGGGTGGCCGTCGCCATGCTGGACAGTCCGCAGGCGGCGCTGGAACAGAGCTTCCTGCGCACCAAGACGCGCGATCTCGCCTCCTTCCTGGCGGTGGCGGAACGGCGGGCCAATTCCTCCAACAACACGCTGTTCGCCGCGCGCGATGGGACGATCGCCTATCTCCACCCGCAGTTCGTGCCCGTCCGCGACGATCGCTTCGACTATCGCCGCCCCGTCGACGGCAGCGATCCCGCGACGGACTGGAAGGGCCTGCATGCGCTGGCCGATCTGCCCAAGGCCGTCTTGCCCAGGAGCGGCTGGGTGATGAACACCAACAACTGGCCCTACAGCGCCGCCGGACCGGACAGCCCCCGCGCCGCCGATTTCCCCCGCTACATGGACCAGTTCGGCGAGAATCCGCGCGGGGTCCATGCCACCGCGATCCTGTCCGGCACGAAGAAGTTCACGCCCGCCACGCTGACCGCCGCCGCCTACGACAGCTTCCTGCCGCTGTTCGACCAGCAAATCCCCGGCCTCGCCCGCGGGGGTGGCGGCGCTCGGGGCGGGCGACCCCCGCCGCCAGCGCCTCGCAGCACCGCTGGCGATGCTGACGGGGTGGGACCGGCGCTGGTCGACCAGTTCGCAGCCGACCAGCCTCGCCGTCCATTGGGGCGAGGCACTGTTCAAGCAGGAAGGCCCCAAGGCCGAGGCGGCGACGATGCCGCTGTTCACCTGGCTGGCGGAGCGGACGAGCGATGCCGATCGCGTCGCCGCCCTCGATACGGCGCTGGCGACGATGACCGAGACCTATGGCGATTGGCGGATCGCCTGGGGGCGGATCAACCGCCTCCAGCGGATCAGCGGCGCGATCGACCAGCAGTTCGACGACCGGCGCCCCAGCCTGCCGGTGGGCTTCACGTCGGGCAATTTCGGCTCGCTCGCGGCATTCAGCGTCACCCGCCAACCGGGGCAGCGCTGCCTCTACGGCACGACCGGCAACAGCTTCGTGGCGGCGGTGGAGTTCGGCCCCGCGGTCAAGGCGTGGGCGGTCTCGGTCGGGGGCGAGAACAGCGACCCCGCCTCGCCCCATTTCGACGATCAGCTGCGCCCCTATGCCGCGGGCAAGCTCCGCCCCGTGCCGCTGACCGCGGCGGCGCTGAAGCCCTTCGCCGCCCGCGCCTACCATCCCGGCGCCGCGCGCGCCGACGACGGCAAGCGCCGCACCGCGCCCGTGCCGATCGGCGACGGGCCGTGCATGGCGGAATAGCGCCGGCGCGGGCGGCCGGGGTCGGCCGTCAGGGCCGCGGCGGCTGGCGGCCGGCGGCCAGCAGCAGATCGAGCGCGCCCTTGATGAGTTCGCTCATCCGCGCGCCCGCCGCGTCGGCATCGCCGGCGATGATCGCATCGGCCACGCGCTTGTGCTCGCGCGCGCTGGCGCGGGGCACGCCCTTATAATCGTTGGTGCGGCGGATCGAGAAACGCAGCGTCGTCTCCACCAGATCGGTGAACTGGCGCAGGAAGCGGTTGTTGCTGGCGGCGAGCACCGCGACGTGGAAGCCGATGTCCGCCTCCAGCGCATCGTCCTCGCCGCGTTCCGCCGCCATCATCCGCCCGATCGCCTCCACGATCGTGCGGCGTTGCGGGCCGGTGGCGGAATGGGCGGCGAGCACCGCGGCGCGCGGCTCGATCCCCATGCGGATGTCGGTGAAGTCGATCAGCAGCTCGATCGAGAAAGCGCGCTCCAGCATCCATTTCAGGACGTCGGGATCGAGCAGGTTCCAGTTCGCTTCCGGCTGCACCACCGTGCCCGCCCGCTTGCGCGCGAACAGCAGGCCCTTGGCGGTCAGCATCTTCACCGCTTCGCGCACCACCGGGCGGCTGGCGCCATATTGCGCGCACAGCGCCGCTTCGGTGGGGAAGGGGCGGCCGGCCTTGTAGCTCTCCGTCACGATCGCATGGCCGAGCGCGGCGACGATGCTGCCGGTCAGGTTCAGCCCGTCCTCGCTCGGCGGGCGTTCGATCGGGGCGGTAGAGCCGTCGGGCATCGCTTCCATCATCGGGGCGTGCCGGATCAGCCGGCGAACGCGTTCGTCGGCAAGCCTATCACGCCGGGATCGATCTCGAACAGGGCCCCGGCCAATGCCTCCCCCTCGGCGCCGAGCGCGGCGGAGGTGACGAACATCCGGTCAAGCGCGTCACCCGCGAAGGTGCAGCTGGTGATGTTGGTCGCCGGCAGGGCGATGGCGCGCACCGGACGTCCGGCCGGATCGAAGCGCGTCACCCGCCCGCCGCCCCAGTGCGCCACCCACAGGTGGCCGTCCGCATCCACCGTCATCCCGTCCGGATAGCCCCACTCCTCCTCGAACGCGACGAACGTCTCGCGCGGGCCGAGGCTGCCGTCGGGGCGGAGCGCGAAGCGGTAGATCAGGCGGCGGCCGCTGTCGCTATGGTAGAGCGTACCGCCGTCCGGGCTGAAGCAGGGGCCGTTCGTGACCTGGTAGCCGTCGTCCACCCGCACCGGGCTGCCGCCCGGATCGAGCCGGTAGAAGGCGCCGCTCGCCTCCTTGTCGCGATCGTCCTTGCTGCCGAACCACAGGCGGCCGGCGGCGTCCACCTTGGCGTCGTTCAGCCGGTTGTGGGGGCTATCGGCCTCGGGCGCGTGGAGCGGTTCGATCGCGACGGGATCGAGGGCAAGGGCGGCGATCCCGCTCCGGAAGCCCGCCAGCAGATCGGTGCGGCCGGCGCGCTCGACCACCCAGCCGATCGGTTCGGGCATCGCCCAGTCCGTCACCTGGCCGTCCGCCAGCCGCAATGACGACAGCCGCCGGCCGACGATGTCGACCCAGAACAGGCAGCCGCGCGCCGCACTCCACATCGGCCCTTCGCCCAGCACGTCGCGCGTGCCCCGATCGACCACCCGCACATCCGCCACGGCCATCTCCCTCGATAATAAGTATGACTTAATTTGACGCGCCGGGAAATCCATAGCATATCTTCGGGCGTGAGAGGGGAGTGGGGCCTGGTGCGGATCACGCGACGATCGTGGATGGCGGGCGCCGGCGCGATGCTGGCGGGCGGCTGCGCGACGGACGGCGGCCGCGCCGGGGCACGGCCGCTGCGCATCGGCTTCCTCGTCAAGCAGCCGCAGGAGCAATGGTTCCAGGACGAATGGCGCTTCGCCCGCGCCGCCGCCCGCGCCCACGGGTTCGAGATCATCGCCATCGGCGCGGAGGATGGCGACCGCGTGCTGGCCGCGCTCAACACCCTCTACGCGCGCTATGCCGGCGGCTTCGTCATCTGCGCGCCCGATCCGCTGCTCGGCCCCGCCATCGCCCGCTTCGCTGCGGACAGCGGGCTGAAGGCGATGTCGGTGGACGATCGCCTGCTGGCGGCGGACGGGCGGCCGGTGGCGGGCATCCCCCATGTCGGCATATCGGCGCGCGCGATCGGCGAACTGGCGGGCCGGTCCGCGGCGGAGGAGGCCGCGCGGCGCGGCTGGCCGGCCGATCGCACTGCCATCCTGAAGATCAGCTTCGACAGCCTGGAGACGGGGCGCGAGCGGACCGGCGGCGCCGTCGCGGCCCTGCGCGCCGCGGGCTATCCCGCCGCCGCGATCCTCCCCGCCCCGCAGCGCACCAGCGACACCGAAGGCGCGTTCAGCGCCGCCGCGCCGGTGCTGACGGCGCATCCCGGCATCGATCGCTGGATCGTGATCGGCCTGAACGACGAAACGGTGATCGGCGGCGTGCGCGCCGCGGAAGGGCTGTCGATCCCGCCCGCCAACCTGATCGGCGTCGGCATCGGCGGATCGGGCGCCGCCGTCGCCGAACTGGCGCGGAACCGGCCGACCGGCTTCTTCGCGACGATCCTGCTGTCCCCGCGTGCGCACGGCTACGATACGACGCTCGCCATGTATCGCTGGCTCAGCGAGGGTCGCGCGCCGGCCCCGCTCACCCTCACCAGCGGCACGCTGATGACGCGCGACAATTTCCGCGGGCTGCTGGCGCAGGAGGCGGCGGCATGACCACGCTCGAATATCGCGCCGTCACCAAGACCTTTCCCGGCGTGCGGGCGCTGGACGGCGTCAGCTTCTCGGTCCGCGGCGGCGAGGTGCGGGCGCTGATCGGCGAGAATGGCGCCGGCAAATCCACGCTGCTCAAGATCCTGTCGGGCCAGTATCGCCCGGACGGCGGCGAAGTGCTGATCGACGGCGTGCCCCGCCGCTTCGCCGGCCCGCGCGATGCGCAGGATGCGGGCATCGCCATCATCCACCAGGAATTGCAGCTCGCCCCCGATCTCAGCGTCGCCGAGAATCTGATGATGGGGATGTGCCCCAGCCGTTTCGGCCTCGTCGATCGCCGCCGACTGCACGACCGGGCGGCTGCGGTGCTGGCACGGCTGGGCGAGACGATCGATCCCGGAACGCGGCTGGGCGACCTTTCGATCGGCCGGCGGCAGATGGTGGAGATCGGCCGCGCGCTGCTGCGCGACGCGCGCATCATCGCCTTCGACGAGCCGACCAGTTCGCTGAGCGCGCGCGAGACCGAGCGGCTGATGGCGATCATCGGCCAGCTGCGCGCCGAGGGGCGGGCGATCGTCTACGTCAGCCACCGCATGGAGGAGGTGTTCGCGCTGGCCGACAGCGCGACGGTGCTGCGCGACGGCACGCATGTGCTGGATGCCGCGCCGATCGGCCCTGCCGACGAGGGGCGGCTGGTGGCGGCGATGGCGGGGCGCACGATCGCCGACATCTACGGCTGGCGGCCCCGCCCCCTCGGGCACGAGACGATCGCCGTCGATGCGCTCGCCGGCCCCGGCCTCTCTGCACCCGTGTCGCTCGCGGTCGCGCGCGGCGAGATACTGGGCTTCTTCGGCCTGGTCGGCGCCGGCCGGTCCGAACTGTTCCGCCTCATCTACGGCGCCACCGCGGCGACGGGCGGCGCGACCCGGATCGGTGGCGCGGCACTCCCCCCCGGCGATCCGCGCGCCGCGATCGCCGCCGGCCTCGCGCTCTGCCCGGAGGACCGCAAGGACGAGGGGATCGTGCCGCTCGCTTCGGTGGCGGAGAATATCGTGATCGCGTGGCGCAACCGCGCCGGCGGATCGGGGCTGATCGCGCGCGCCGCGGAGGAGGCCGGGGCGGCGGACGGCATCGCGCGGATGCGCGTGAAGGCGGCGCGGCCGGGCGTCGCGATCGGCACGCTTTCGGGCGGCAACCAGCAGAAGGCGATCATCGCCCGCTGGCTGATGGCCGAGGCGCGCATCCTGCTGCTCGACGAACCGACCCGCGGCATCGACGTCGGCGCGCGCAGCGAGATCTATGCGCGGATGTACGATTTCGCCGAAGCCGGCGGCACGTTGCTCGTCGCCTCCAGCGACATGCCCGAGGTGCTTGGCATCGCCGATCGCATCGTCGTGATGCGCGACGGTGCCGTATCCGGCATCCTCGACCGTGCCGAGGCGAGCGCCGAACGGCTGCTCCGCCTCGCCCTGCCGGACGCCGGCGACCTTAGCCATGACAGGATATCGGCATGACCCTGCAAACCCTGTGGCTACGATCGGGGCCGCTGCTGCTGCTGGCGGCGCTGCTCGTGCTGCTATCGCTTGCCGTGCCCGATTTCCTGGGCCTTCGGAACCTGCGCGGCCTCATGCTATCGATCACGCTGGTCGGCACCATCGCCGCGACGATGATGCTGGTGCTGGCGATGCGCGAGGTGGACCTGTCGGTCGGCTCCACGGTGGCGCTGGCGGGCGTGCTGACGGCGACGGTGATCGCCGCCACCGGCAGCGTCGCTCTGGGGGTGCTGGCGGGGCTGGCCGGGGGGTGCGGCGGTGGGCCTGTTCAACGGCCTCGTCATCGCCGGCCTCAAGGTCAATTCGCTGATCGTGACGCTGGCGACGATGGAGATGGTGCGCGGCCTCGCCTTCCTCGTCTCGGGCGGGCAGTCGGTCGCGATCCCGGCCGAATCCTTCTACGCGCTGGGATCGGGCGGGCTGTTCGGCATCGCCTGGCCGATCTGGGTGATGGCGGGCAGCTTCGCG
Source organism: Edaphosphingomonas fennica (assembly GCA_036946415.1). Classification (GTDB taxonomy): domain Bacteria; phylum Pseudomonadota; class Alphaproteobacteria; order Sphingomonadales; family Sphingomonadaceae; genus Sphingomonas_Q; species Sphingomonas_Q fennica_A. The sequence continues at coordinate 40,907 of JAQIJD010000004.1, forward strand.
CTGTTCGGCCTCGTCGTCTCCCGCACCGTCTTCGGCCGCAACGTGCTGGCGATCGGCGGCAATCCGGAAGCCGCGCGGCTGGCGGGGGGTGCCGATCACGCGGGTGCGCGTCGCCGTCTTCGCGTTGCAGGGGCTGGTCGCGGCGGTGGCCGGCATCATCCTGGCGGCGCGGATCACCAGCGGCCAGCCCAACACCAGCGTCGGGCTGGAGCTGGCGGTGATCTCGGCCTGCGTGCTGGGCGGCGTCTCGCTGTCGGGCGGGGTGGCGACGATGGCCGGCGTCATCGTCGGCGTGCTCATCATGGGGGCGGCGCAGAATGCACTCAACCTGCTGAACGTGCCGACCTTCTACCAATATGTCGTGCGCGGCGGCATCCTGCTGATCGCGGTCGTCGCCGATCGGCTGCGCGCGCACGGTCTGCCTTTCCTTCGCCTGCGGCCGGGGGCCGCTTTCTCCAACGGGGCGCGCAATGCATAGGATTTCCGCGATCGAGACGTTCATCGTGCCGCCCCGCTGGCTGTTCGTGCGCATCGCGACGGACGAGGGCGCGGTCGGCTGGGGCGAGGCGAGCCTGGAGGGGCATGCCGAGGCGGTCGTCGGCGCGATGGAGGCGGTGCGCGACCGCATTCTCGGCCATGACGCGGCCCGCATCGAGGACATCTGGCAATTGCTCTACCGCATCGGCTTCTACCGCGGCGGGCCGGTGCTGATGTCGGCGCTGTCGGGCGTCGATCAGGCGCTGTGGGACATTCGCGGGCGGATATTGGGCGTGCCCGTGTCGGACCTGCTGGGTGGCCGCGTGCGCGATCGCCTGCGCGTCTATGCGTGGATCGGCGGCGACCGGCCCGCGGACATCGCCGCCGCCGCCGCCGCGCGCCGCGCGCAGGGGTTCGATGCGGTCAAGATGAACGGCACCGAGGATATGGACTGGCTCGACAGCCCGGCGGCGGTGGACGCCACGGTCGAGCGGCTGGGGCAGGTGCGCGACGCCGGCATCGACGCCGGCGTCGATTTCCACGGCCGCGTCCACAAGCCGATGGCGCGCCGCCTGCTGAACGCGATCGAACCGCTCGCCCCGCTGTTCGCCGAGGAAGTGCTGCTCAGCGAACAGCCCGAGGCGATCGCCCAGATCGCCGGGCAGACCGGCGTGCCGATCGCGCTCGGCGAACGGCTCTACAGCCGGTGGGACTACAAGCCCTTCTTCGAGGCGGCGAGCATCGACATCGCCCAGCCCGATCTGGCGCACGCCGGCGGCATTTCCGAATGCCGGCGGATCGCGGCGATGGCGGAGGCCTATGACGTCGCCATCGCCCCGCATTGCCCGCTTGGGCCGGTGGCCCTCGCCGCCTGCCTGCAACTGGCGGCGGCCACGCCCAATTTCGTCATCCAGGAAATGTCGCTCGGCATCCACTACAACCAGGCCGATGCCGACCTGCTGACCTATCTGCGCAACCCGGAGGTGCTGACGGTGACGGACGGCATGGTGCCCGTGCTGGAAGGCCCCGGCCTCGGCATCGAGATCGACGAGGATGCGGTCCGCTCCGCCGCGACCAGCCCGCATCGCTGGCGCAACCCGGTGTGGCGCGGGCGCGACGGGGCTCTACGCGAATGGTGACGCTGGCGGGGCGGACGGCGCTCGTCACCGGCGCGGCGGGCGGCATCGGCGGCGCGGTGGCGGCGGCGCTGCGGGAGGCGGGCGCCTCGGTGGCGATGGTCGATCGCGAGGCGATGCCCGTGCCGCACCCCGATACGGTCGCCATCGCCTGCGACCTTGCCGATCCGGCGGCGGTCGATCGGGCCTGGGCGGCCGCCACCGATCGGCTCGGGCGGATCGACATCCTCGTCAACGTCGCCGGCATGATGATCTTCAAGAATATTGCGGAGCATGACGCGGCCGACTGGCACCGGCTGCTCGCGGTCAATCTCGTCGCCCCCGCGCTGCTGACCGGCCACGCGCTGCGCGACATGGCCGCGGGCGGCGCGATCGTGAACGTCGCCTCGGTCCACGCCCGGCGCACCTCGCCCACCGTCGCCGCCTACGCCGCCTCCAAGGCCGCACTCGTCAGCCTGACGCGCACCACCGCGATCGAGGGCCGCGCGCGCGGCATCCGCTGCAACGCGATCCTGCCCGGCGCGATCGACACGCCGATGCTCCACGCCAGCCCGACGATCCGGTCGGGCGAGGAGGTGATCGACCCCGCCGACGTCGGCGCGCCGGGGGATATCGCCGCGCTGGCGCTGTTCCTCGCGTCCGATGCGGCGCGCTTCATCACGGGGGAGGATATCGTCGCAGACGGCGGGCGGATGGGGCGGCTGTAGAAAGTCAGAAGCCCGTCGTCGTCGTCGTCTGCTGCACCACCAACTGCCAGCGGCCGTCGCGCTTCACCAGCACGTCGGTGAAGCGCAGATACATCTCGCCATAGCGACCGAAAGCGGTTCCGCCGAGATGGTCGACGCCGGTCACGATCGCGGTGTCGCCATAGGTCGCGATGTCGAGCGGGCCGTGATCGATGAACTTCGGCCTGATCCTGCCGGATGCGAACAGCGCGATATCAGCATCGCGCGACTGGACCTTGCCGTCCATTCCCTGGATGCGCCCTTCGGCTGCGTAGAAGCGCTCGAGGAACTGGGTATCGCCGGCGATCCGGGCCTTCCGCCAAGCATCTTCGGCGTTCGTGATCTCTCGCCGCGCGGCATCCGTGGTCTGGGCGGATGCGGGAACATTCGTCCACAGAGCCGCCAGCAGCAGACCGGGCAGGCGTAGGATGCGCATCGTGACCACCTCGGGAGACGGATTACGCCGCCGGTCGCCCAACGGCAACGGCGCCGTCCGCCCCGAACCGCAGCCGCAGTTCCGATCGATAGGTCTCGCCCGGATCGAGGCGGGTCGAGGGGGCGTCGGGGCGGTTGGGGGCGTCGGGCCAAGCCTGCGCTTCGAGGCAGAAGCCAGCGCGATCGGGGAAGCCGCCCGCCGCGGCCGACAGCGCGTTGCCGCTGTAGAATTGCAGGCCCGGCTGATCGGTGGAGAGCGTCATCGTCCGGCCGCTCGCCGTCGAGGCGAGGTGTGCGACGGGGCGGAGGCCGGTGCCCGCCGGCAGATAGCAATGGTTGTAGCCCGCGCCGTGGCGAAGCTGTTCGTCGTCGGCATCGATGGCGTCGCCGACCGCGCGGGGGCCCCGGAAGTCGAAGGGCGTGCCCGCCACGGCCCGTGGCGGCCCCGCCGGCAGCGCCGCGGCGTCGATCGGCAGATAGGTGTCGGCGGCGATCGACAGGCGGTGGCCGAGGATGTCGCCCGCCCCGTCGAGATTGAAATAGGGGTGGCTGACGATGTTGACGTGGGTCGGCCGGTCGGTTCGCGCGCGATAGGAGATGGCGAGGGTCTCCGCGTCGATCAGGCGGAAGTCCGCCGCCACCGTCAGCCGGCCGGGCCAGCCCTGATCGCCGTCGGCGCTCTCCAGCGTCAGGCGCACGCCGTCCGCCAGCACCCGCCCCTGCCAGCGGCGGCGGTGGAAGCCATCCGGCCCGCCGTGGAGCTGGTTCGGCCCCTCGTTGGGCGCAAGCCGCACCGTCCGCCCGTCAAGATCGAAACGTGCCCCGGCGATGCGGTTGGCGAAGCGGCCGCAGGTGCCGCCCATGCACGCATCCCCACCCGGCCCGCCCGCCGCGGGATAGGCGGCGATGTCGTCGAGTCCCAGGATGACGTTGCCGCTCCGCCCGTGCCGGTCGGGCGCGTCGATGCGCATCAGCGTGGCGCCGGCGCTCGCCACCGTCACCGCGATCCCGCCGGCGGCGGCGATGCGGTAGACGGCGCCGGCGGGATGCGGCGTGACGGCGACGTGGATCATGCCGCGATCCTCTGGTCGCGGCGCGGGAACCGGGCAAGCCGGCCCCCGCGCGCCCGTTCAGAAGGCGGCGCGCACGCCGACGGTGATGCGGCGGCCCTGATCGGACAAGGTGATCAGCCGCTCGTCGAAGCGCGAATAGCTGCGGAACTTGCGGTCCGTCAGGTTCAGCACCTCGGCATAGAGCGACACTTGATCGAACATCCGGATCGACCCGCTCATGTCGATCTGGTGGTAGCCGTTGATGTTCTCGGGCTGGCTCTGCGGCCCGAAGGTCTGCCGCAGGAAGGGCGCGCGCCAATTGTAGGCGCCGCGCAGCTGGAAGCGGTCATCCTCGTAGAACAGCACGAGGTTCGCCGAATCCGACAGGCCCTCGACGTTGAACGTCTGGTTGCTGAGCGACGGATCGAAGCTGATCGAGCTCTCCACCTTCGTGTAATTGGCCGAACCGCCAAAATGATCGAACGGTGCGGGCAGGAAATCGAAGGTCGCCTGCACCGCCGCCTCGAACCCGTAGACCTCGCCCTTCTGCGAATTGAACGGCCGGTTGGCGACGAAATCGAAGCCGAAATAGCTCTCCCGCTGCTGGCCGGAGATGATGAAATTCTCCAGCTTCTTGTAGAAACCGGCGACGCTCGCATAGCTGGTCGGCGTGAAATAATAATCGAGCGAGGCATCCCCGTTCCAGGCAAGGAACGGCTTCAGGAAGGGGTTGCCGCCGCTGACGGTGTTGGAGGCGGGCGGACGGAACACGAAATCCTGCGACAGGCCGAGCCGGCTCAGCGTCGGCCGGGTCAGCGTGCGCGATCCGGCGAGGCGGAAGGTCAGCCGGTCGGTCAGGTTCAGCCGGAAATTGGCGGTGGGCAGGACGTAGAAATAATTGTTGGTCGCATCCACCGGCACGGTCGGGCTGTAGACCGGCACCGCCGCCGTCGGATCGGCGGGGTTGGAATTGATCGCCAGCAGCGTCACCGAATAGCCGGTGGCGCGCAGATCGGTGTAGACTGCGCGCGCACCGATCATCGCCGTCCACGGCGTCGTGCCGAAATCGCCGCCGAAGCTGGTCTGCAGATAGCCGGCATAGGTGTTCTCGCGCACCGTGCCCGATCCGCGCTCGCGATCGATCGGATCGAGGCTGTTGTTGTTGCCGCGATAGACGGCGAGGAAATTGTTGCGCGCGGCGATGTCGGCGGCGCTGGTGCCGCCCACCTGATTGACCGCCTCGGCGCTGCCGTAATAGCGGACGAGATCGGCCTGGCTGTAGTTGAGCCAGGTCAGCGGCCGGCCCTGCACGTTGGCGCTGAAATCGCGGAACAGCGATCCCGGCGCGACCGCCCGATAGCCGCAATAGAAGCAGCCGAGCGGCTCGGGCGATTCGCGGACGATCGTCGTCTTGCGGCGGTTGGTGAAGAGCAGGCCGCCCTGCAATTTGGAGAGGATGCCCCAGTCGGTGTTCCACGTCAGGTCGACCGTCGCCTGATTGACGGTATCGCCGTTGCGCCCGCCGCGTTCCGAACAGCAGTGGAGGCGCGGCGCCGACTTGTCGTTGGGAGCAAGGATGTTGGTCATCTGCGGCAGCCCGTCCGGTCCGTTCAGCGTGAAGGTGGGGGAGACGCCCACCTGCCGCGTGCCGACCACATAGAACAATTGGTCGGCGGCGTTGCGCGAATTGGAATGGGCGCCGTCGAACACCACCGACAGGCGGTCGCTGGGCGTCCACGTCAGATTGCCGCCGATCTGGTAGGTGCGCGCATCCTGCGGATTGGTCGCGAGGATGTTGTCGGACGCGAGGCCCGCGGTCGCCGTCGCCGGACGCACGGTGAAGCTGGTGGCGGTGCCGTTGCCGTTGACGGTGGCGTTGGTGATGCGGTCGGGATCGACATAATAGCCCAGCTGGTTGGTGACGCTCGTCACCTTCTGCTGGGTGTAGAGCGCGTCCATCGTCAGCTTCAGTTCGTCGCTGATGACATAGTCGAGCGCGAAGGTGCCGCCGATGCGCTCGCGATCGTTGCGGGTGGAGGTGAAGTTGAGCGTGCGCGGCAGCGAGACGCCGGTACGGTCGCGCACGCCATCGCCGTTGGTGTCGATATTCTGGCCGATGATCCAGCCGTCGGTGCTGATGTTGGTCAGTTCCGAGATGCGCTTGTCGTAGATCACGCTCGCGAGGATGCCGAAGGTCCGGTCGGCGTTGGAATGGCTGATGACGCCCGAGGCATAGGGCGTCACCTTGCCCGACGTATTGTCGTGGCGGCCGGCGACGTTGGCGGCGATGCGGAGACCCGCGCGATCGGTGGGCCGGGCGGTGCGCAGGATCACGGTCGATCCGATGCCGCCTTCCTGCAACCGTGCCTCGGACGATTTATACACTTCCGCGCCGCTGATGAGTTCGGACGACAATATGTCGAAGGAGAAGCTGCGGCCGCCGGCATCGGTGGAGAGCAGGCGGTTGTTGAGCAGCACGGTGTTGAATTCCGGCCCCAGGCCGCGGACGGTGATGCCGCGCCCCTCACCGTTGACGCGGTCGATCGACACGCCGGTGATGCGCTGGAGCGACTCGGCGATATTCTGGTCCGGGAATTTCCCGATATCCTCGGCCGAGATCGCATCGACCACGCCGATCGTCTCGCGCTTCAGCACCAGCGCGCGCGCCAGGCTGGCGCGGGTGCCGGTGACGACGATCTCCTCGGTGGAGGCGGGCGCCGCCGCCACCTGCGCGCCCGGCGCCGGCGGCGGGGCGGTCGTCGTCGCGGTGGTCGTCGTCTGGGCGCCCGCCGTCGCCGCCGTCATCGCGAACCCTGCCGCCGTGGCCAGATAGGCCGTCCGCCCGAACCTCCGCATAAAACCTCCCCTGTTCCGTTGTGCTGAATAAGTATGATAACATTTTGCGCTTGTCGAGACGATTTGATGGCGCGCCTTATGCGATATGGGGTTATCGTGCAGGTGCGTCCGGCGGGACACAGTGGCATCATCGCCGGAACATGTATGATAAGGGAGTGAGGGATGGTGATGAGGCAAGGGGTGGCCGCACTCGTCGCGGCGGGGCTCGGGTGCGCGCCGGCCGCGGCCGAAAGCGGCTATGATGCCGCCACCCGCCTGTTCCGGCTGGACGGCGGCGCCGTCACCTACGCATTCCGCATCGCCGGCGACGGGCTGCTCCAGTCGGTCTATTTCGGCCCCCGCCTGCGCCCCGGCGATCCGATCGACGCGCCCGACGCGCGCCAGATGAGCGGGTTCGACGTCGCCACCAACGTCGTGCCGCAGGAATATGCCGGCTGGGGCGGCGGCCTGTTCGCCGAACCGGCGCTGAAGGTCGCCTTCCCGGACGGCAACCGCGATCTCGTGCTGAAATATGCGTCGCACCGGCTCCAGCCCGATGGCGTCACCGTCGAACTGCGCGACATCGAACGGCCCGTCACCGTCACCCTGCGCTATGCGATCGACCGGGCGACCGGCATCCTCGGCCGCTCCGCCGTGATCCGCAACGCCGGCCGCACCGACCTGCGCGTCGATCAGGCGATGGCCGCCACCTACGTCCTGCCCGTCTCGCGCGACTATCGCCTGCATTTCCTCACCGGCCGCTGGGGCGCGGAATGGACGCGTCAGGACCGCCCCGTCACGGCCGGCGCCACCGTGCTGGAAAGCCGGCGCGGATCGACCGGCAGCGAGAACAACCCCTGGTTCGCCATCACCCGCGACGATCGCACCACCGAGGAAGACGGGCCGGTCTGGTTCGGCGCGCTGGCGTGGAGCGGATCGCACCGCATCTCGATCAACCAGGACGTCGCCGGCCGCACGCGCGTGACGGGGGGCTTCAACCCGTTCGATTTCGCCTACCGGCTCGCCCCCGGCGAAAGCCTGGAAACGCCCGTCTTCTACGCCGGCCAGACGGAAGCGGGCATGGGCGAGGCATCGCGCCTGTTCCACCGCTTCGAGCGCCAGCGCATCCTGCCCAAGGACGGCGCCGCGCAGCCGCCGCTGCGCAAGATCCTCTACAACAGCTGGGAGGCGACCGAATTCAAGGTCGACGAACCCGGCCAGATGGCGCTGGCGGAGAAGGCGGCGAAGATCGGCGTCGAACGCTTCGTGATGGACGACGGCTGGTTCGGCGCGCGCAACGACGACAAGGCGGGGCTGGGCGACTGGACGGTCAACCGCACCAAATTCCCGAACGGCCTGAAGCCGCTGATCGACCGGGTCAACGGCCTCGGCATGGAATTCGGCCTGTGGGTGGAACCCGAGATGGTCAATGCCGACAGCGATCTCTACCGCGCGCATCCCGACTGGGTGATCAACTTCGCCGGCCGGCCGCGCACCGAAGGGCGCAACCAGATGGTCCTCAACCTCGCCCGCCCGGACGTGCGCGACCATATCCTGACGACGCTCGACACATTGCTGCGCGAGAACCGCATCAAGTTCCTGAAGTGGGACTATAACCGCAACTGGTCAGAACCCGGCTGGCCGGCGGTGGCGCCGGCCGACCAGCAGAAGATCTACGTCGACTATGTCCGCAATCTCTATGCGATCCTAGCCGAGCTGCGCCGCCGCCATCCGGGCGTGGAGATCGAAAGCTGTTCGGGCGGCGGCGGGCGCATCGACCCCGGCATCATGGCGCTGACCGATCAGGTGTGGACGTCGGACAATACCGATCCGGTCGATCGGATGCTCATCCAGGACGGCTATACGCAGGCCTATGCGCCCGCGGCGATGATGGCGTGGGTGACGGACAGCCCCAATTTCGTCAACAAACGGGCCACCCCGCTCGATTTCCGCTTCCTGTCCGCGATGCAGGGCGGCCTCGGCATCGGCACCAACCTCAACCGTTGGACGGATGCCGATTTCGAGACGGCGACGCGCTACGTCGCCATCTACAAGCGCATTCGCGAGACGGTGCAGCGGGGTGACCTCTATCGCCTGGCCCGGCCGACGCCGGGCAATCCGCAGGCGACGACGCTCTACGTGTCGGCCGATCGCGGCCAGGCGGCGCTGTTCGCGATGGTGCAGGGCACGCAGCGGCTCGATCCGCGCGGCCCCGTGGTGCTGCGCGGGCTCGATCCCGCCGCCACCTACCGGATCGAGCGGATGGATGGCGCACCGCTGGCGGAGGGCACGCCCGCCAGCGCCAGCGGCGCCTATTGGATGGGGCGCGGGCTGGACGTGCCGTTGCGCGGCGATTTCCAGGGCGCGGGCTTCATCCTGACCCGTGCCGGTGCGGCGGCGCGATGACCGGCGCCGTCATCGCCATCGACTGGGGCACCACCAACCGCCGCGCCTATCGCCTGTCCGCGGACGGCCGGGTGGAGGATCGCGTCGAGAGCCGGGACGGCGTCGCGGCGATGCGGCGGGGCGATTATCCGGTGGTGATCGCCGGGACGCGGGCCCGCTTCGGCGATCTGCCGGTGCTGGCCGCAGGCATGGTCGGATCGACCCGCGGCTGGCGGGAGGCACCCTACGTGCCCGCGCCCGCCGGCCTCGCCGAGATCGCCGCCGCGCTGCTGCCGGTGGCGGACGGCGTGCGCCTCGTCCCCGGCATGGCGCAGCATGCCGGATCGCCCGACGTGATGCGCGGCGAGGAGGTGCAGGTGCTGGGCGCGGTGGCGGCCGGGCTGGTGCCGGCCGATGCGCTGGTCATCCAGCCCGGCACGCATGCCAAATGGGTGACGGTGGCGGGCGGCCGCATCGCCGGCTGGCGGACGCGGATGACGGGCGAGCTGTTCGCCTTGCTGCGCGACCGCAGCATCCTGGCCGAGATGATGGCCGCCCCCGCCGCGCCCGGCCCGGCCTTTGCCGAAGGGATCGGGCGCGGCGGGGAGGATCTGCTCGGCGCATTGTTCGAGGTGCGCGCCTCCGTCCTGCTGGGGCGGCGCGACGCGGCGGACGGGGCCGCCTTCGCCAGCGGGCTGCTGATCGGCGCCGAGATCGCCGCCGCCTTCGCGAACGGCGGCCCGCGCGATGTCTATCTGCTTTCCGAAGGCGCACTCGCCACGCTCTATGCCGCCGGCATCGCGGCGGCGGGCGGGCGCGCCTATCCGATCGACAGCACCGCCGCCTTCGTGGCCGGCATCCACCACCTGCGGGAGCTTGCCCGATGACCGATACCGCCGAACGCTTTCGCCAGGCGCTGGCCGCCTGCCCGCTCGTCGCCATCCTGCGCGGGATCACCCCCGGGGAGGCCGAACCGGTGGGCGAGGCGCTGGTCGCCGCCGGCTTCGCGCTGATCGAGGTGCCGCTCAACTCGCCCGATCCGTTCGACAGCATCGCACGGATGGCGGCGCGGCTGGGCGATCGGGCGATGGTCGGCGCGGGCACGGTGCTGCGGGTGGCGGACGTGGATCGCGTGGCGGCGGCGGGCGGGCGGCTGATCGTCTCGCCCAACAGCGACCCCGCGGTGATCGCCGCAAGCGTTGCGGCCGGGCTGGTCTCGCTGCCCGGCTACGCCACGCCGACGGAGGCCTTCGTCGCGCTGGCGGCGGGCGCGCACGGCCTGAAGCTGTTTCCCGCCGATGCCACCCCGCCCGCGATCCTGAAAGCGCATCGCGCGGTGCTGCCTAGGCAAGTGCCCGTCCTCGCCGTCGGCGGGATCACCCCGGCCTCGATCCCCGGCTGGCGCGCCGCCGGGGCGGACGGCTTCGGCCTCGGCTCCAACCTCTACCGGCCGGGCAAGCCCGCCGCCGACGTGGGTAAAGACGCGGCGGCGTTCGTGGCGGCGCTCGACGGTCCCGCCTGACGCTGCTGCGCCCGGATGCCGCCGTGCGGCGTTGGGCGGGGATGACGGACGAAGACGAACGCTGGATGCGCGAGGCGATACGCGTCGCGCGGTCGAAGGGCAGCGATCCTGCCACCTCGCCACTCGGCTGCGTGATTGTGCGCGACGGCCGGGTGATCGCGGCCGAGCGCAACCAGACGCAGGAATTGCCCGACGCGACCGCCCATGCCGAGATGATGGCGATCCGCCGCGGCTGCGAGGGGCTGGGCGACATGGAGCTGCGCGGCGCGACGCTTTATTCGACGCTCCAGCCCTGCGGCATGTGCACGATGGCGTCGATCTGGTCCAAGGTCGGCCGCGTCGTCTACGGCGCGGGGCGGGACGACGTGCACCCCATGTATTTCGAGGCGCGGCACGTCGATACGCTCGCCTTCATCGCCGATGCCTATCGTGACGATATCGTCATCGAGGGCGGCTGCCTCGCCGCCGAATGCGCTACGCTCTACTACGGCCCCGACGATGAAGTGCCGGAAGAGGAACAGGGCAATCTATGAGCAGGATCGACCTCAATGATGCGACCGCCGAAGCGCTCGATGCGATCCCCGCGCTGAAGGGCCACGGGTTCGAGATCGTCCGCTATCGCGAGGAGCGCGGCCGCTTCACCGCGCTGCGCCAGCTGGACGAGGTGCCGGGCCTCGCCGCCAAGACGGACGGGCTGGACGACGTGCTGACGGTGGGGGCGGCATGATCCGCTCGCTCCTCATCGGCCTCGTCGCGGGCCAGCGCGGCATCACCCCGCTGGCGGTGATCGCCACCGCCACGCGGCGCGGCACGCTCGCCCCCGATTTGCCGCTGCAACCGCTGCTGCGCCATCCCGTCGTCGCCGCCGGGGCGGCCGCGCTGGCCGCCGCCGAGATGGCGGGTGACAAGATGGAGAGCGCGCCCGATCGGATCGTGCCCGCCGGCCTCGCGGTGCGTAGCCTGACGGCGGCTTATGCCGGGGCGGCGCTCGCCCCGCGCGGCCGGCGGGTGCAGGGCGCGGCGGTGGCGGTGGGGGCGGCGCTGATCGGCTCCTACGCCGGCTGGCGACTGCGCTGTGCGCTGATGCGGCGCTACGGCCAGACCGCGACGGGCTTCGTCGAGGATGCGATCGTCTTCGCCGGCGGCCTCGTCGTCGCCGACCCGGACCTCGCCACCCGGCGCTGAGGGCGGCGCTGCGACAAGCCAGAGCCGCGAAGCGGCAGAAGCAGATCGCGCCCGTTTCAATCCGCGACGGCGCCGCGAGCGCAACACCTCCGCGTCTCCGCGCCTCCGCGCCTCCGCGTGAACAAATTCCCCGATAGCGGAGGCTCTACACGCTCTGAATACCGAAGGCGTACCAGACCCCCTCGGCATGCACGTAGAGCTGGACCGTCCCGTCCGTGACCTCGCCCGTGAAATGCCCCGCCGCCCCGCGATCGAAACCGCGGACGGTGGCGCCATCGACCGTCATATGGATCGCGGTGCCCACCCCAACATCGCGCAATTCGGGCAGGCTGCCGCCGAACCGCACGGCGCGATCGCCGTCATAGCCCTGGACGTGGCCGTCGCGCGCTTCCGCCGCGATCCGCAGGTGGCGGCCGCCGGCATGGTCGTAGACGCCCGCCACCTTGCGGCCCGAGACGAGGGCGTAAGCGGCGGCGGCGACGAGCGCTCTGGTATAGGCGTGCATGGCGCCGCCTGACATCGGGCGGCGCGGGGATCAAGCCCCGCCCGCCCGATCGCCCTCACTCGCTTTTGCCGTCCTTGCGATAGTCGAGGTCGGGCGCGTCATTCTCGAGCAGCGCCTTGTAGACGAAATCGGGTCCGCGGCGACGGTCCAGTTCCTGCTTCGCCGCGGCGATCACCTCCGGGCTGCGGAACAGTTCGGCCCCGGTCAGCGCCATCGCCTTGGCGGCGACCATCGCGCCCTTGACGCCGGTCGAGGTGCCGCTCGCCGCCACCGCCTGCCAGCTGTGCGCCGCCGTTCCCTCCACCCAAGTCGCCGCCGCGAGGCCGACGGTGGGCGTGGTGTAGCTGACGTCGCCGACGTCCGACGAGGCGGAATAGACCTGGCCGCTGCTGTAGGGCGGCACCGCCGTCCCCACCGCCGGCCGCCGCGTCGCGGGCAGCGACTGCTTCATCCGATCGGCGAAGGCGCGCTCGGCCGGCGTATAGTCGATCGCGGCGACGCGGCTGAGGTTGCGGTGCATCACCTGCCCCAGCGCATCGTTGGGCAGCGTGTCGAACGTGCCGCCGACCTGCGCGAAGGTCACCGTCGTGCCGGTGCCGAGTGCCGCACCCTCGGCCGCCTTCTTCACCCGGCCCATGATCTCGGACACCACCTTCTGGTCGGGATGGCGGACGTAATAATAGACTTCGGCCGCATCCGGCACCACGTTCGGCGCCTTGCCGCCATCGGTGATGACGTAATGGATGCGCGTCTCCTGCGGCACATGCTCGCGCATCATGTTGACCATCATGTCCAGCGCCTCGACCCCGTCGAGCGCGGAGCGGCCCCGGTCGGGCGCGGCGGCGGCATGGGCGGAGACGCCCTTGAAGCGGAACTTGCCGGAAACGTTGGCGAGGGCATGGCCCTGATCGGCGCTGTTGCGATCGGATGGGTGCCAGTGGATCATCGCATCCACGTCCTTCGTCAGGCCCGATTTGACGAGGAACACCTTGCCCGATCCGCCTTCCTCGGCCGGGCTGCCGTAGACGCGGACCTCGCCGTCGACCCTGTTGGCGATCATCCAGTCCTTGATCGCGATCGCCGCCCCCACCGATGCGGCACCGAACAGATTGTGGCCGCAGCCATGGCCGTTGGCGAGGCCGGCCTGCGGCCCCCGTTCGGGGCTGGCCGCCTGCGACAGGCCGGGCAGCGCGTCATATTCGGCGAGCAGGCCGATCACCGGCCCCTTGCCGCGCTTGAAGCTGGCGACGAACGCGGTCGGCATCCCCGCCACGCCCGCCTTGATCGTGAAGCCGGCGGTGCGCAATTCCTGCTGGAGCCGCTGGCTGCTGCGCGCCTCCTGATAGCCGACCTCGGCGAAGCTCCAGATGTCGAGCGCGGTCTTCGACAGGCGCGGGCCGTAGGCGTCGACATCCGCCACGATGGCGCGGGTCGATGCCTCGTCGAGCGGGGCGGCGGTGGCCGCGGCGGCGGCGAAGCTGGCGGCGGCCAGCGCCGCCCAGGACGTGAAGAGATGCATGTCGGTCCTTCCGGTCGATCCGGCCCCCGCCATGCGGGGGCCGATGTCAGTGTGCGTCAGCGGCCACCGAAGGTGAAGCGCGCCTGGATGCCGTAGACGCGCGGTTCGTTGTAGATCTTGGTGGTGGCGGTGACCGCGGGCGTGATGATGCCGCCCGCCGTCGCGAAGGTGCGGTTGAACACGTTGCGGACGAAGGCCGACACGTCCACGCCGGAACCACCGATGCCGTTCAGCTCGGCGCGCAGGTTCGTCACCTTGTAGCCGTTCTCGATGCCGTTGGTGTCGAACGGCCGCTCCACGAACCACGTCTTGTCGGCAAAGAAGTAATTGGCGTTGAAGACGAACGTGCCGATGTCGTCGCCCAGCGGCCGGGCGTAGCGGAGGCCGCCGCCCAGCGTCCATTCGGGCGTATAGGAGAAGCGGTTGGCGACGGGATTGGTGCCCAGCAGCGGCACGAACACCGGTATCGCATCGAACCGGGTGTAGTAAGCGTCGGTATAGGCGCCGAAGCCGGACAGGGTGAGGCCGCCGAAGGTCAGCGCGCCGTCGAACTCGAAGCCGCGGATCGTCGCCTTGGCGGCGTTGATGATGAGGCTGTTGGGATCGTTGGCGGGATTGTTGTCGCCGTCGAAATTGCCGCCCGGCGTCAGCCCGCGCTGGATGTTGGCATATTCGCTCGTATAGGCGGACAGGTTGAAGCGCGCCCGCGCGCCGCGGCCCAGCGACCACTGACTCTTGATGCCCGCCTCATAGTCGGTGACCTTTTCCGGCTCGTAGCTTTCGTACGGGGCGAGCGAGGGGGCGAGACCGCTCTGGTTGAACCCGCCCGATCGATAGCCGCGCCGGTTGGTGACGTAGAGGAACAGCGCGCGGCTGACCTGATAGTCGAGGCCGAGCGTCCAGGTCGGCGCCTTGCTGCTCTCGCGGCCCTGGCGCCCGCCTGCGGTGCGGCAGCCGTCCTCGCCGGCGAAGCCCAGCGTCGACAGGCGGGTGATCGTGCAGCCGGACGATTTGTCCCACGTATAGCGGAAGCCGGCATTGGCCTTCAGCCCGTCCGCCAGCGCGCCCAGATCATAGCCCACCTGCCCGAACAGCGCCTTGCTTTCGGTGGTGATGTAATTCTCGTTGAAGCTCGGGAATTGGCCGGGGAAGATCGGCGCCAGCGTCCAGCCGCCGACCACGCCGTCGGGCTTGCTCTTCAGGTAGAAGCCGCCGACGATCCAGTCGAGCTTGTCGTCCATCAGGCTGCCGAGCAGTTGCAGCTCGTCGCTCACCTGCGTGCTGTCGGCGCGCGAATAGCCGTCGCTCAGGCGCAGGCCCGATCCGTCGCCGTCGCGCCGGGCGACGATGTTGGTCGAACGGTAGCCGAAGATGTTCTTGATCGTCACCGCGCCCGCATCGAACGTCGTGGTGTTGGCGACGCCCCAGAAGTCGCGCCGCGACAGGGGCGAGATGCTGGTGTCGGTCACGCGCACGCCGCGCGCGCGCTGGTCGGCCAGCGCGATGTCGATGTCGCAGCCGCGCACGCCGCAATCGAAGAAGGGCCGCGCCGCGGCGGTGCGGGCATTGCCGCCGCCGGGCACGGCGGGGTTGGGGAAGGTGCCGTTGAGGATGGCGCCGGTGCCCGCCTCTCGCGCGCGATAATAATCGAAGACGGCGACGTTCTTCAGCCCTTCGACCGGCTCGGCGAGGACGGAGACGCGGATCGCATCGTTATGGATGTCGTCCAGATCGGGGCCGACGCCGATGTTGCGCGTGTATCCGTCGCGCCGCCACACCTGCCCCGCCACGCGGACGGCCAGCTTCTGGTCGATGATCGGCAGGTTGATGGCGCCTTCGATCTTGCGCTCGTCATAGCGGCCGAGCGTGCCTTCGACATAGCCTTCCAGATCGTAGACCGGCGCCTTGGCGTAGACGAGCAGCGCGCCGCCGGTGGTGTTGCGGCCGAACAGCGTGCCCTGCGGGCCTTTCAGCACCTGTAGCGATCCGATGTCGAAGGTCGGCAGCAGGCTGCCCTCGTTGGGCAGCGGCACGTCCTGGAAATAGGTGACGACGGCGGGCGCGCCGGCGCCGCTGACCGCCCGGCGCTGGCCGCGGATGACGAGCGTCGGCGTATCGCGCGAGCTTTGCGGGGCCACGTTCAGCCCCGGCGTCACCTGCGTCAGATCCTGCGTGCTGACGATCGACTTCTCGCGGATCATCGTGTCGTTGAAGGCGGTGACGGCGATCGGCACGGTCTGCGCGCTTTCCTCGCGCCGGCGGGCGGTGATGACGATGTCGGTGCCGGCCGCCTCGGTGCTGGGCTGGTCGATGCCGGCGGGCACGGTCGTGTCGCTCGGCACGGCGACCGCGCCGGAGGGCGCGGGCGCGGTCTGCGCGGCGGCGCTGCCGGCCGCGGCGGTAAGCGCGCTGCCCGCGAGCAGCGAGAGAAGGTGGAGATCGAACCGGCTACGCATGTCTTGCCCCCTTGTTGGTCATCCGCCGGCGCCTGCCTGTCCGCATGTGCGCCGCCACCCCCAAGACGCAGGCCGCGCCAACCCCCTCACGCCTCGACGAAATATTTATGACGGCGGACGGAACCGTGGCGCGGCGGCCGCGCATGGCCTATCCTGCCGGCCATGGCGGGATGGACGGCACGGGCGACAGCGGGCGACGATCTGGCCGCCCTGCTGCCGCCGCTCCGCGCCTATATCGCCAAGCGCGCGCCCGGCCCCGATGCCGAGGATCTGGTGCAGGAGGTGATGCTCCGCCTCCACCAGCGCGGCACGGGCGACGAACCGATCGCCAACGTGCAGGGCTATCTGTTCCGCACCGCGGCGAGCGTGCTGGCCGATCACGCTCGCCGCCGCACCGTCCGCCGCGCCGGTGCGCACGACAGCCTCGAGGATCATGCCCATCCGGTTGAGGGATTGACGCCCGATCGCGTCTTGGAAGGCCGCGAGACGCTCGATCGCCTGATCGCCGCCATCGCCAAACTGGACGAGGGGACGAGGAACGTGTTCGTGCTGCACCGCTTCGAGGAGATGACCTATCCGGCCATCGCCCGCCACCTCGGCGTCTCGGTCAGCACCGTCGAGAAGCGGATCATGAAGGCGCTGCGCCATTTCGCGGAGCGGGGCCTGCCGTGAGCGATCCGCGCGCCACCGCCGCCCGGCATTTCGCCCGCGCCCGCGCCGGCACCCCCGCCGATGCCGCGGCGCTGGCGGCGTGGCGCGCCGCCGATCCCGCGCACGAGCGCGCCTGGGACGAGACGGAGGCGCTGTGGGCGGCGCTGGGCGGCGCCGCGGCCGACCCGCGGATCGCCGGATTGCGGGCCGAGGCGCTGGCGCCGCGCGACCGGCGGCGGTGGTGGCCGGCGGCGGCCGCCGCGTCGCTGGCGGCGCTGGTGACGGGGGGCGCGCTTCTCCGCCCGCCGACACCCCCGGCGGCGCCGGTGACGGCCGCCGCGCCCGATCCCCGCCCGGTCGAGCTTGCCGCCGCCGGAGGGCGGATCACCCGCCTGTCGCTGCCGGACGGATCGCAGGCAGTGCTCGCACCGGCCGCCCGGCTGCGCCTCACCGGCTTCCCCCGCCGCCGCCAGGTCGAACTGCTGGCGGGCGCGGCGCTGTTCGAGGTCGCCAAGCGGCCCGCACCCTTCGTCGTCACCGCCGCGGGCACCGCCGTCACCGCGCTCGGGACGCGCTTCACGCTCGCGCGATCAGCCGGGCGGGTGACGATGGTGCTGGCCGAAGGCCGCGTCCGCGTCGCCCCCGTGGGCGCCGCGCCGCTGACGGTGACGGCCGGCACCGCGGTGGAGGTGGCGGGCGGCGTCGCCCGCGCCCGCCCCGCCGATGCCGCCGCCGACGCCGAATGGGCGGACGGCCGGCTGACCTTCGCCGCCGTGCCGCTGGGCGAGGCGGTCCGCCGCCTCAACCTCTATGCGCCGCAGCGGATCGTGCTGGGCGATCCCGGCCTCGCCCGCCTGCCCGTCTCGGGCACTTTCAGGATCGATCGCGGCGGCGGCCTGCCCGCCACGCTCGCCGCCGCCGGCCTCGTCCGCATCGGCTCCGCTACCCCCGAGCGGGTCGTGCTGCTGCCGCCCGGTCCGGGGATGCCGGATCGGGACGGCGCCGGCCTGCGCTGACCGTCACCACCCCCGCCGCGCGCGCAGGCCGATCGTGCGCGGTGCGGCGTAGATCAGCGTCGCGGTGGTGATCGCCGGTGTCGTCGCCCCGCCGCCGATCGCATAGGTGCGGTCGAGCAGGTTGCGCGCGAACAGCGCGATCGACAAGGCCCCGCCCGGCGCCGCCCAGCCGGCCTCGGCGTCGATCACCCCGTAGGAGGGCTGGATGCCGTAATCGTCGTCACGGCGGACGCCGTACCAGATGCGCGCCTGCGCCCTCGCATTGATTGAGGCGTGGGCGGTGCCGCCGCCCGCCGGCGTCTCGTATCGGGCACCCGCCGCCAGCGTCCAGCGCGGCAGGTAGGAAAATCGGTCCGCCTTCGGGTCCGCGCCGACTAGCGCCAAATAGGCTGGCGGCACCGCGAATTCGCTGTAGCGTGCATGAGCCAGCGTGCCGGACAGCGAGAGCGTGAGCCCGTGCGCCGGCATCACCCGCCCCGCCGCCTCCGCCCCGGAAACGCGCGCGCGGGCGGCGTTCAGGATGATCGCGGTGGCGTCGTTCAGCGGATCGCGGTCGCCATCGAAATCGTCGGGCAGGGTGATGGCGCGCTGGATGTCGCGATAGCGGCCGGTGAACAGGCTGGCGGACAGCGCATAGGGCAGGCCCGCCCACGCCCCGTCCGCCTTCCAGCCGATCTCGGCATCGTGCAGCGTCTCGGGGCGATAGGCCTGATAGGCGGCAAGCGACGCGGCGAGGCGCGGCGTGTTGAGGCCCGCCGGGCGATAGGCGCGCCTTATCGTCAGATAGGCCATGCCGCCCGCCACCCGCGCATCCAGCCCCAGCGTCCATGTGGTCGCGGCGGATCGGATGCGGAGCGTGCCGGTGCAGGCGGCGCGGCCGGCGGCGGCGCCCGGCGGCGGGGCGATCGTGCAATCGGCGATCCGGTCCCACGTTCGCCGGAGCCCGATCGTGGCACGCGGGCTGCGGC
This sequence comes from Edaphosphingomonas fennica, assembly GCA_036946415.1. Taxonomy (GTDB): domain Bacteria; phylum Pseudomonadota; class Alphaproteobacteria; order Sphingomonadales; family Sphingomonadaceae; genus Sphingomonas_Q; species Sphingomonas_Q fennica_A. The sequence goes on from JAQIJD010000004.1 coordinate 59,774, forward strand.
CGGCGAAGGGGCGCCAGTGGAGTTCGCCGAACAGCGCGCGGCTGTCGAGCCGCTCGTAGCGCCCGGTCAGCACCCGTGGGTGCGCCGGCGTCACCGTCGATCCGGTCAGCACCACATTGTCGCCATCGGGGGCGTTGACCAGCCGGATCGCGCCCGCCACCCCGTCCAGCCGGCCGGAGGGCGCGCGATAGAGCAATTGCACCTCCGCGCTCGTCTGCGCGCGCGATCGGCTGCGGTCGAAATCGCGGATGGCGAGCGGCGTGCCGTCCACGTCGTGGCGATCGTCGGCACGCACCTGCCGGTAGCCGATCAGCAGCCGGCCCCGCCACGGCCCCTCCCCCGCCTTCGTATCCGCCGCCACGCCGAACAGCCGCCGCCGCGCGCGCTGCGCCACGTCGATCCGCGTCGAACGCACGCCGCGCGCCTGCTGGTCGGCGAGCGCCGCATCGACATCGCAGCCGGGCGTGCCGCAATCGAAGAAGGGGGCGTTCTCCGGCAGGCGCGCGGTGCCGCCCGTCACCACCGCCGGCGGGTTGGGATAGACGCCGCGCACGATGTCCGCCACGCCCGCCTCGTCCGCCGCCAGCCAGTCGATCGTGACGCGCTGGCTGAGCGCGGCGCCGGCGCGCAGATCGACCAGCAGCCGCGCGGCATCGCTGTGCACGTCGTCCAGCCGCCGGTCGTTGGCGAGGTCGCGCACGAAGCCGCGCCGGCGGGCGCGCTGGCCGGACAGGCGCGCCGACAGGACCGGCCCGCGGACGAGATCGACGCCGCCCTCCAGGATCGTCTGGCGATAGCTGCCGATCGTGAGTTCGGCGAAGTCGCCCGCGCCCGGGGCGGCGGGATCGAGCAGCAGCGCCCCGCCGGTGGCGTTGCGACCGAACACGGTGCCCTGCGGCCCGCGCAGCACCTGCACCGAGGCGAGATCGTAGAGCGGGATCAGCGATCCCTCGTTGGGCAGCGCAATGCCGGCGAAATAGGTGATGACCGGCAGGCGCAGATCGTCCCCCACCGGGCGGCGCTGGCCGCGGATCGCGATCAGGGGGCTGACCCCGTTGATCTGCGACGTGGCGACGAGGCCCGGCACCGCCACCGCCAGATCGTCCAGCCGGCGGATCTGCCGTTCGCCGAGCAGGCCGGGGCCAAGCACCGTCATCGAGATCGGCACGTCGCGCTCCGCCTCGTCGATGCGGCGGGCCTGCACCGTCACGCTCTCGGGCTCGGCCGGCGGGGCGGGCGGCGGCGGGGCCGGCGCGATCACGTAGCGGCCTGGGCCGGCCGAACGCACGATCAGCCCGCGCCCGCGGACCAGCCGGCGCAACGCCGCCCCGGCCGAAAGCCGTCCGCGCAGCCGATAGCGGCCGGCCGGCGGGGCGGCCGCGATCAGCACCTCGACCCCGGTCTGGCGCGAAAGCTGGCCGACCGCCTCGGCCAGCCCGTCCGCCGCGATCGACAAGTGCGGCGGGGCGGCGGCGAGCGGTGCCGCCGCCGCCCACAGCAGCGCCGCGCCCGCGATCGTCCAGCATCGTTGCCCGCTTCCCAAGCCGTGCCGCATAGCCGAAATCGCTCATGCGCGCAGCGGCCATTTCGGGCGCGTTGCGGCCGGTGCCACGCTGGGGCTATCGCCGCACACCGGCACGAAGGACGACGATCATGGCAGGCGAACATGCGGCGGACGACCGCGATCTGACGATCCGCGACTGGCACGCCCATTTCTATTTCGATGCCGACGAGGCGGAGGAGGCAGGCGCCGTCGCCCGCGCGCTGCACGCCGCGCTGGGCGTGCCGATGGGCCGCGTCCACACCCGCCCCGTCGGCCCCCACCCCCGGGGAAGCTGCCAGATGACGATCGACCGCCAGCGGCTGATCGCGGCGCTGGAATGGCTGACCGCGCATCGCGGCCGTTTCACCATCTTCCTCCATCCCAATACCGGCGACGATCTGGCCGATCACACCGCGCACATGATGTGGATGGGGCCGAGCGAGACGCTGGATACGTCGCAGTTCGTGCGGCGCTGACCGCGGATCGCCCGCCATCGGCGGCAGCGCGAAGCGCTTCCACCGCGCAGGATCAGCCTCTAAGAGCCTGCCCCATGACCCTCTCCCCCGGCCTCCTGCCCGAAGGACTGCGCGATCGGCTGCCCCCGCAGGCGGAGGCGGCGTCGCGCCTGTTGCACCGCGTGATCGTGGCGATCGGCGCCAACGGCTACGATCGCGTCTCGCCCCCGCTCGTCGAGTTCGAGGAGAGCCTGATCGGCCGGCTGAAGTCGGCACGGGCGCAGGATCTGCTGCGCGCGGTCGATCCGCTGTCGCAGCGCACGCTCGCCTTCCGGCCGGACATCACCGCGCAGGTCGGGCGGATCGCCGCCACCCGCATGGCGCACGCCCCGCGCCCGCTGCGCCTCGCCTACGGCGGCCCGGTGCTGAAGCTGCGCGCCAGCCAGCTCCGCCCCGAACGCGAGCTGACGCAGGCCGGCGCCGAGCTGATCGGCGCGGACGACGTGGGCGCGGTGATCGAGCTGCTGTCGGTCGCGATCGAGGCGCTGGAGGCGGCGGGCGTGACCCGCCTGACGATCGATCTGACCCTGCCCGATCTGGTCGAGACGCTGGCCGCCGGCCCGCTGCCGCTGGGCGCCGGCGATGTCGATGCCGTCCGCACCCTGCTGGACGGCAAGGATGCCGGCGGCCTCGCCGCGCTGGGGGCGGATGCCTATCTGCCGCTGGTCCAGGCCGCCGGCCCCTTCGCGCCCGCGCTGGAGCGCCTGCGCGCGCTCGATCTGGGCGGGGCGATCGACGGCCGTCTGGCGGCGCTCGATGCGATCGCCGCCGCCATCGGCGACCGCGCGACGCTGACGCTCGACCCCACCGAACGGCACGGCTTCGAATATCAGAGCTGGATCGGCTTTTCCTTCTTCGCCGACGGCCTGTCGGGCGAGATCGGCCGCGGCGGCAGCTATGCGGTGATGCACGGCGCGGGCCGGGAGGAGCCGGCGGTGGGCTTCTCGCTCTACGTCGATCCGCTGGTCGATGCCGGGCTGGGGCAGGAGCCGCGCCGCCGCCTGTTCGTACCCGCCGGCACCGATCCCGCCTTGCCCCGCGCGCTGCGCCGCGAAGGCTGGACGACGATCGCCGGCCACGGCCCCGCAGACAGTGCCGCCGCCCACGGCTGCGCCTTCCAGATCGAGGACGGGCGCATCCTGCCGGTGGTGTGACGCGCGCTCGGTCGGCCGCTGCCCCGCGTGTCCCTCGACTTCGCTCGGGGCGAACGGGTGGGGCCGCCCTTCCTTCATCCCCGTTCGCTCCGAGCGAAGTCGAGGAGCAGGCGCAGCGCCCGCCCCACGTTCTTGACTTGGCCGCCCCCACGCGCCATTCGCGCCCCGGCCCCTTCCGGGCCGCTATCCAGCCCGGCCGCCGAGTCCTGTCGAAGGGCGGCTTCGGGTCTACCGTGGCAGGCGGGGAATCATATCCATGGCGAATGTGACGGTGATCGGCGCCCAATGGGGTGACGAGGGCAAGGGCAAGATCGTCGACTGGCTGTCGGCGCGCGCCGATGTCGTCGTCCGGTTCCAGGGGGGCCACAATGCCGGCCACACTCTGGTGGTGGGCGATCAGGTCTACAAATTGTCGCTGCTGCCCTCGGGCATCGTCCGCGGCACGCTCTCCGTGATCGGCAACGGCGTCGTCCTCGATCCCTGGCACCTGCGCGACGAGGTGGCGAAGCTGGAGGCGCAGGGCGTCGTCATCACCGCCGAGACGTTCCAGGTGGCGGAAACCTGCCCCCTGATCCTGCCCTTCCATCGCGATCTCGACGGCCTGCGCGAGGATGCGAGCGGCGCCGGCCGCATCGGCACCACCCGCCGCGGCATCGGCCCGGCCTATGAGGACAAGGTCGGCAGGCGGGCGATCCGCGTCTGCGATCTCGCCCATCTCGACGATCTGGGGCCGCAGATCGACCGGCTGCTGGCGCATCACAATGCGCTGCGCGCCGGCTTCGGCGTCGATCCGATCGACCGCGATCAGCTGATGGCCGACCTTCGCGACATCGCCCCCATCGTCCTGCCCTTCGCCCGGCCGGTGTGGCTGACGCTGGCGGAGGCGCGCGCGCGCGGCCGGCGCATCCTGTTCGAAGGCGCGCAGGGCGTGCTGCTCGACGTCGATCACGGCACCTATCCGTTCGTCACCTCGTCCAACACCGTCGCCGGCACCGCCGCCGGCGGATCGGGGATGGGGCCGTCCGCCGCGGGCTTCGTGCTCGGCATCGTCAAGGCCTACACCACCCGCGTCGGCTCCGGCCCCTTCCCGACCGAGCTGACCGATGACATCGGCGAGCGGATCGGCGTGGCCGGCCACGAATTCGGCACCGTCACCGGCCGCAAGCGCCGCTGCGGCTGGTTCGATGCGGTGCTGGTGCGGCAGGCCGCCGCCGTCTCGGGCATCACCGGCATCGCCCTCACCAAGGTCGACGTGCTCGACGGGTTCGACGAGATCCGCATCTGCACCGGCTACCGCATCGGCGACGAGACGTTCGATTACCTGCCCCCCCACCCCGCCGATCAGGCGCGGGTCGAGCCGGTCTACGAGACGATCCCCGGCTGGCAGGGATCGACCGCGGGCGCGCGGTCGTGGGCAGAACTGCCGGCCGAGGCGGTAAAATATATCCGCCGCATCGAGGAGCTGATCCGCTGCCCGGTGGCGCTCGTCTCGACCAGCCCGGAGCGCGAGGACACGATCCTGGTCCGCGATCCCTTCCAGGACTGACGCCCGTGTCGTTCGATCTTGCCGCCTATCTCGATCGCATCGCGCTGAAGGCGGTGCCCGAGGCGAACGTCGACGGGCTGGCCGTCCTCCAGCGCGCGCACCGGCTGGCGATCCCGTTCGAGAATCTCGACGTGCGCCTCGGCCGCCCGATCCGCACCGACAGCGACGCGGTGTTCGCCAAGCTGGTGACGGCGCGGCGCGGCGGCTTCTGCTTCGAGCAGAACCGGCTGTTCCTCGATGCGCTGGCGGCGATCGGCCTGCCGGCGCGGGCGCTGCTCGGCCGCGTGCTGCTGGGGGCGGAGGCGGTGCCGCCGCGCACCCACACGCTGGCGTTGGTCGAGGCCGGCGGGCAGGCGTGGATCGCCGACGTCGGCTTCGGCGGCAGCTATTCCCCGCCGATGCCGCTCGTCGACGGCGCCACCGCCGACGCGCCCGACGGCGCGCGCTGGCGGCTGGAGGCGGGCGACGCGCTCGGCTGGCTGCTGCTGCGCGACGGCCCTGCCGCCAGCACCGACGGCCGCGGCGGCGGCGGCGGCGGCCCCGGCTGGCAGCCGCAATATGCCTTCACGCTCGATCCCGTCCACGATGCCGATTGCGTGATGGGCGCGCATTTCGCCGCGACCTATCCCGATTCGCGCTTCGTGCGCCACGCCATCGCCAGCCTGCCGCTGCCGACCGGCTTCGCCTCGCTGGTCGATCGCGACTATCGCCGCCGCAGCGGCGACCAGATCGCCGAAGGGACGATCGACGATCCCCGCGTCTACCGCATCCGGCTGGGGCTGTTGTTCGGCATCCAGCTTTCCGCCGAGGAGGTCGCCGCCATCGGCCTGTTCGATTGACACCGATAGCGTGCTAACGATACTCCCGGCTCAAGACCGGCGGATCGCGCCGGCCGATGGAGGATGATTCCATGGACGTGCGCCCCCTGCACCCCCTGTTCGCCGCCGAGCTGATCGGCGCCGATCTCACCCGGCCGATCGAGCCGGCGCTGGTCGATACCGTCGAGGAGGCGATGGCGCGCTACGCCGTCGTCGTCGTCCGCGGCCAGGGCCATATCAGCGATCAGGATCATATCCGCTTCAGCCGCGCCTTCGGCCCGCTCGAGCTGCCGCCGAACCTGATGTTCAAGCGGTCCGATACGCCGCGCCGCTTCGCGCCCGAGCTGTACGACGCCTCGAACCTCGATGCGCATGGCAACATCGCCGCGGCGGACTCGCTCAACCGCAAATACAGCAAGGGCAACGAGCTGTTCCACACCGACAGCTCGTTCAACAGCCTGCCGACCAAATGGTCGCTGCTGCTGGGCCATATCGTCACGCCGGAAAAGGGCGAGACCGAGTTCGTCGATACGCGCGTCGCCTGGGATCGCCTGCCCGACGAGATGAAGGCGAAGTGCGAGACGCTGACCGTCCAGCACAATGTCTGGCGTTCGCGCGAACGGGCCGGCTTCGACAATATCGAGGCGCTCAAAAAGTCGCTGCCCGCCGTCGAACAGCCGCTGGTGCGCGTCAGCGCCTCGGGCCGCAAGGCGCTCTACATCGGCAGCCATGCCGACCATATCGTCGGCTGGGACATCGAGGAGGGCCGCGCCTTCCTCCAGGATCTGGTCGATCGCGCGACCACGCCCGACATGGTCTATGCGCACAAGTGGCAGCAGGGCGATCTAGTGATCTGGGACAATCGCTGCACGATGCACCGCGCGACGACGTTCGACTATCTCGCCCACAAGCGCGACCTGCGCCGCACGACGATCAACGAATATGGCGAGGAGCGCGCCGCCAACGAAGGTCTCGTCGCGGCCGCCTGACGGCACCGTGGTACAGGCCCGGCCCGCTAGGGCCGGGCCGGCCGCTCACCCCTCGTCGCCCATGCGCAGCGCCGCGATGAACGCCTCCTGCGGGATGCTGACCGAGCCATATTCGCGCATCCGCTTCTTGCCCTCCTTCTGCTTTTCGAGGAGCTTGCGCTTGCGGGTGGCATCGCCGCCATAGCATTTGGCGGTCACGTCCTTGCGCATCGCCGCGATCGTCTCGCGCGCGATCACCTTGCCGCCGATCGCCGCCTGCACGGGGATCTTGAACATGTGTCGCGGGATCAGATCCTTCAGCCGCTCGCACATGCCGCGCCCGCGCGTCTCGGCATTGGCGCGGTGGACGATCATGCTGAGCGCATCGACCGCCTCGGCATTGACCATGATCGACATCTTGACGAGATCGCCCTCGCGATAGCCGATCTGGTGATAGTCGAAGCTGGCATAGCCGCGGCTGATCGACTTCAGCCGGTCGTAGAAATCGAACACGACCTCGTTCAGCGGCAGTTCGTAGACCACCTGCGCGCGGCCGCCCACATAGGTCAGGTTCTTCTGGATGCCGCGGCGATCCTGGCACAGCTTCAGGATCGTGCCGAGATATTCGTCGGGCACGTAGATCGTCGCCTCGATCCACGGCTCCTCGATCATCTCGATCCGGTTGGGATCGGGCATGTCGGCCGGGTTGTGCAGCTCGATGACCTTGGCGTCCTCGGTCTTCGAATGGCTGAGGTGCATCCGGTAGACCACCGACGGCGCTGTGGTGATGAGATCGAGATCATATTCCCGCGTCAGCCGTTCCTGGATGATCTCGAGATGGAGCAGCCCCAGGAAGCCGCAGCGGAAGCCGAAGCCGAGCGCCGCCGAGGATTCCGCCTCGAAGCCGAACGAGGCGTCGTTGAGGCGCAGCTTATAGAGCGAATCGCGCAGCTTCTCGAAATCGGCGGCGTCGACCGGGAACAGGCCGCAGAACACCACCGGCTGCACTTCCTTGAAGCCCGGCAGCGGCTCCGCGGTGGGGCGCTTGGCGTCGGTGATCGTATCGCCCACCGCGGTCTGGCTGATCTCCTTGATCTGCGCGGTGATGATGCCGATCTCGCCCGCCGCCAGTTCGCCCAGCACCTCCAGCTTGGGGCGCATGCAGGCGACGCGATCGACCAGATGCAGCGTATCGTTCTGCATGAAGCGGATCTGCTGGCCCTTCTTGAGCACCCCCTCCACGACGCGGACGAGGATGACGACGCCGAGATAGGGGTCGTACCAGCTGTCGACCAGCATCGCCTTCAACGGCGCCTCGCGGTCTCCCTTGGGCGGCGGGATGCGCGCGACGATCGCCTCCAGCACCGCGTCGATGCCGATGCCGGATTTGGCGGAGGCGAGCACCGCATCCTCGGCCGAGATGCCGATGATGTCCTCGATCTCGGCCTTCACCTTTTCCGGCTCGGCGGCGGGCAGGTCGATCTTGTTGATGATGGGCACGATCTCGTGATCGTGCTCGATCGACTGGTAGACGTTGGCGAGCGTCTGCGCCTCCACCCCCTGCGCCGCATCGACCACCAGCAGCGCCCCCTCGCACGCGGCGAGGCTGCGCGACACCTCATAGGCGAAGTCGACGTGGCCGGGCGTGTCCATGAGGTTCAGGACATAGGTCTGGCCGTCCTGCGCGGTGTAATCGAGGCGCACGGTCTGCGCCTTGATGGTGATGCCGCGCTCCTTCTCGATCTCCATATTGTCGAGCACCTGGGCGGACATCTCGCGATCGGTAAGGCCGCCGGTACGCTGGATGAGGCGATCGGCCAGCGTCGATTTGCCATGATCGATATGGGCGATGATCGAAAAATTGCGGATGCGGTCGAGCGGGGTCGTCATGGCCGCGACCGTTAGATGCCGCGTCCCCCTTGCGCCAGTGGATTTCGCCCGCTAGGAGCGCCCCACTTGAGCGGTTCGATCGGCCCCGCAGCCGAGACAGATCGACCTCCGTCGGGGAGTAGCTCAGCCTGGTAGAGCACTGCCTTCGGGAGGCAGGGGCCGGAGGTTCGAATCCTCTCTCCCCGACCATTTCGCATCGTCGCCGGCGTCAGCCGCCCAGCGCGCCCTTCACCTTTTCGGCCGCTTTCGCCAGCAGGCCCTTCTCGGCCTCCTCCGCCTCGGCCTTGGTGCGGAACGCCGCGCCCTCGGGTTCGGCGGGCGGGGCGTAGACCGAGAACAGCTTCAGCGCGCCCGTGCCCTTGTTGACGATATTGTGCTCCGCGCCCTTGGGCACGACGACGAGGTGGCTGGGGTGGGCGCGGGTCGAGTGGCCGTCGATGGTCACCTGCGCCTCGCCCGCGACGATGAAGGTCGTCTGGTCGGCGGCATGCGTCTCCAGCCCGATCTCCTCGCCTTCGGGGATGCTCATCAGCACGATCTGCACCTTGGCGTCGCGATAGACCTCCTTCTGCCAGAGGTCGTTCCCGGTCGCGAGATCGATCATATGCTTGTTGAAGATCGCCATCCTGCCGCTCCTTATCGCTCCATCGGGGGCTGGACGAACGGGGCGGCGCGCACGTTCCCCGCATCGCGCCACGCCTCGACAAGCCCGCGCAGATCGACCCGCGCCTTCAGCCGCGCGCAGAGCAAGGCGGTGCCGCTCACCTTGCGTTGCGCGAACAAAGTGTCGGTCGGGGGCACGTGCCAGGTGGCGCGATCCTCGGCGATGGCCGTCGCCTCCTGCCGCAGCACCGGCACGAAGCCGCGGTCGCCGAAGTCGAACGGGCCGGGGCCGGAGACCAGCGCCAGCACCACGTCGATCATCCGGTCGATCGCGGCGCGATGCCCCGCGACGGCCGCCGCGCCCAGGAAGCCGGCATCCACCGCGGCGGCGCACACCGCATCGCGATCCCCGTCGATCCCCGCCATCAGCAGGCGGTGGTAGCCGGCGCGCGTCTCGGGCCGCAGTTCGCGCGCCGCGCCGAAATCGAGCAGCACCAGCCGGCCCGTCTCCGCCTGCCAGCGGTAGTTGGCGAAATTGGGGTCGGTCTGCATCACGCCCCAGCCGAACAATTCGCGCAGCACCAGCGTGACGAGCGCGGTCGCCGCTTGGTCGCGCACCTCCTGCGGCGCCGCCTCCAGCGTCTCCACCGCGACGCCCGGCACGAACTCCATCGCCAGGACGTGGCGCGTGCTGAGCGCGGGTTCGGCGGCGGGGACGCGATAGCCCGGATCGTGGCCGACCAGCGCGGCATAGCGGCCCAGCATCGCCAGTTCGCGCGCGTAATCGGCTTCCTCGTGCAACTGGCGCTTGGCCTCCGCCAGCAGCGGGTCGAGATCGAGGCCGCGCGGCAGCAGGCCGGAAACACGCAATAGCGTCGCGACATTGTCGACATCGGCATCGATGCTTTCGGCGACGCCCGGATATTGCACCTTGATCGCCAGCACGCGCCCGTCGGGCAGTTCGGCGCGGTGGACCTGGCCGATCGAGGCGGCGGCGATCGGATGCGCCTGGAAATGGCGGAACCGGCGGCGCCAGTCGCGCCCCCATTCGGCCACCAGCACCCGATCGAGCTGGGGCGGCGGCATGTGATGCGCATCGTCGCGCAGGCGGGCGAGGATGCGGGTGAGTTCGGCGGGCAGCACGTCGCCCGCGTCCATCGAGATCATCTGGCCGAGCTTCATCGCCGCGCCGCGCAGGTGGGCGAGCTGATCGGCGACGCGGGTGGCGTTGGCCGGGGTCAGCAGCAGGTCGCCCATCTTCGGCCGCTCGCCCGCCGCCAGCCGCCGCGCGCCTTCCGCCAGCACCCCGCCGGCGACGCCGCCCGCCAGCCGCCCGAAGGCGCCGAGGCGGGACAGCCGCCCGCTCGGCACCGCCCGCCCGTCACCGTCCGCCATCCGCCGTCCCATCCGATTCCAGCATCCGGGGCAAACGTGCGGACGGGCGGGGTGTTCACGCGCAGGCGGGGGACATATGACGCCGGCGACGAAGAACTTTTCGCGCAGAGACGCAAAGGCGCAGAGAGGGGGGTGCCCGTCGCCGCGTAGCGCCTTATCCGGGTCTACAATGGTAAGGCGGCTGCGCCGCAGCGCACCCTCTCTGCGCCTCCGCGTCTCTGCGCGAACTACCTCTTTAACCCAAAGCCTCGGCCTGTTCGGCCAGTTCCAGCCATCGCAGCTCCGCCGCCTCGCGGGCGAAGCGGGCCGCGTCGATCGCCTTGGTCAGCGCGGCGAAGCGGGCGGGATCGCGCGTGTAGAGCGCGGGGTCGGCCAATGCCGCCTCGTCGCGGGCGATGGCCTCGCCCAGTCGGTCGATCTCGGCAGGCAGTTGGCCGAGGTCGCGCTGGTCCTTGTAGCTGAGCTTGCTGCGCTTCTGCGGCGCGGTGGCGGCGGGCTTCGCCGCGGCGGCCTTCTTCGGCGCGGGCGGGGGCGCCCGGCGCGCGGCCCAGTCGGCATAGCCGCCCGCGACGATATCGACCGCGCCCGATCCGTCCAGCCCCAGCGTCGCCGTCACCGTCCGGTCGAGGAAGTCGCGATCGTGGCTGACGATCAGCACCGTCCCGTCATAATCGGCGATCACCTCCTGCAACAGGTCGAGCGTCTCGAGATCGAGGTCGTTGGTCGGCTCGTCCAGCACGAGGAGGTTGGAGGCGCGGGCGAATTCGCGCGCCAGCAGCAGCCGCGATCGTTCGCCGCCCGACAGCGTGCCGATCCGCGCCTCGGCGATCGACGGATCGAACAGGAATTCCTTCAGATAGCCCGAGACGTGCTTCTTCGTGCCCAGCACCTCGATCCAGTCGCCGCCGTCGGCCAGCACGTCGCGCACGCGCGCCTCCGGCCGCATCAGCTTCCTCTGCTGGTCGATGACGATGCCGTTGAGCGTCTGGGCAAGCTTCACGCGGCCCTCGTCGGGCGCGAGTTCGCCGGTCAACAGGCGGAGCAGCGTCGTCTTGCCCGCCCCGTTGGCGCCGACCAGGCCGATGCGGTCGCCGCGCGCCACGCGGAAGCTGAAGTCGCGGATGACGGTGCGATCGCCGAAGCGCTTGGTGACATGCTCGGCATCGATCACCACCTTGGTCTTCACGTCGTCGCTGGCGGTGGCGAGCGCCGCCACGCCCTGCGGGCCGGTCATCGCCTTCCGCTCGGCGCGCATCTCGTGCAGCTTGGCGAGGCGACCCTGGTTGCGCTTGCGCCGCGCCGTCACCCCGCGCTGGAGCCAATGTTCCTCGATCTTCAGCTTGGCGTCGAGCCGCTCGGCATTGCGCGCCTCCTCGGCCTCGACCTGCGCCGTCCACGCCTCGAACCCGCCGAAACCCACCTCGTTGCGGCGAATGGTGCCGCGGTCCAGCCACAGCGTCTGGCGGGTCAGGCGCGTCAGGAAGGTGCGATCGTGGCTGATGACGACGAACGCGCCCGAGAAGCGGCCGAGCCAGCCTTCGAGGAATTCGATCGCATCGATGTCGAGATGGTTGGTCGGCTCGTCCAGCAGCAGCACGTCCGGCTCCATCGCGAGGGCACGGGCGATGGCGGCGCGGCGCCGCTCGCCGCCGCTGGCGGTGGCAGCCTCGCGGTCGAGATCGATCCCCATCCGGTCGGCGATGGCGGAAACGGCGTGCGGCGGTGGCGCGTCCGCGCCCTGCATCGCGAAATCGCGCAACGTCGCGAAGCCCGCCACCGACGGATCCTGCTGGAGTAGGATCACGCGCGTGCCCGGCACGATCGTGCGCCGCCCCTCGTCGGCGTCGATCGCGCCGGCGAGCAGGCGCAGCAGCGTCGTCTTGCCGGCGCCGTTGCGGCCGATCAGCGCCAGCCGCTCGCCGGCGCGGATGTGGATGTCGAGGCCGCGGAACAGCCAGCCGGAGCCCTGGACGAGCCCCAGCCCTTCATAGGAGAGGATGGGTGCGGACATGATGCAACAGTGTGACCCGGAAAGACGTGGCAGCCGCCAATTGGCGACTATTCACGGCCTGTTCAACGCCTTTCGGCCATGCCACATCCCCATGCCGATGACTTGGACCGCACCTGCGCTGGGGCGAATGGCCCTGATCGCCCTGGCGATCGGGGCGACGTGCGCGCAATCCGGCCCGCCGCGGCGCGAACAGGATGCCGCCTTCGCCGCGCGGCAGGCGGGCCAGGTGCGCCCGTTGCGCGACATCGAGGGGCGGGTAATCCCCCGCATGGGCGGGGCATCCTATCTCGGCCCGGAATATGATGCGGGATCCGGCAGCTACCGGCTGAAGTTCATGCGGGGGGATTCGGTGATCTGGGTCGATGTCGACGGCCGCACCGGCGCCATCACCGGCCGTTCTGGAGAGTGACCCTATGCGCGTATTGATCGTCGAGGACGAACCCAATCTCGGCCGCCAGCTGCGCGCCACACTGGAGGGGGCAGGCTATGCCGTCGACCTCGCGACCGACGGCGAGGACGGCCATTTCCTGGGCGCGTCCGAGAATTACGATGCGGTCGTCCTCGATCTCGGCCTGCCGGAGGTGGACGGGCTGACCGTGCTCGATCGCTGGCGGCGCGACAGGCGCGAGATGCCGGTGCTGGTGCTGACGGCGCGCGACAGCTGGTCGGACAAGGTGGCCGGGCTGGATGCGGGCGCCGACGATTATCTCGCCAAGCCGTTCCAGACCGAGGAGCTGATCGCCCGGCTGCGCGCGCTGATCCGCCGCGCGGCGGGCAACGCCTCGTCCGAACTGACCGCAGGCGACATCCGCCTCGATACGCGTTCGGGCAAGGTGACGCGCGCGGGCGAGCCGGTGAAGCTGACCGCGCAGGAATATAAGCTCCTCTCCTACCTGCTCCACCACAAGGGCAAGGTCGTCAGCCGCACCGAGCTGATCGAACATATCTACGATCAGGATTTCGACCGCGACTCCAACACGATCGAGGTGTTCGTCACCCGCATCCGCAAGAAGCTGGGGCAGGACGTGATCACCACCATCCGCGGCCTGGGCTACAGCCTCGACGATCCCGATGCCTGACGACCGCCCGGCGCCGAGGACGCCGGGCCGCCGGCGGAGGGCCGCGCGCAACATCCTCCGCCTGTTCACCGGCCGCCCGCTCGACCTGCGCGAGGCGGACGCCGCCGGCGAACGCCCCGCCACCGCCGCCACCGGATCGCTCACCCGGCGGATGATCGGCATCGCCTCGCTGTGGATCCTGCTGCTGCTGCTGGGCGGCGGCCTCGCGCTCGATCGCGTGCTCAACACCGCCGTCACCCGCAATTTCGACAGCCAGCTGCAATATGTGCTGACGGCGATGATCACCTCGTCCGAAATCGGGCCGGACGGGGAGGTGCGGCTCAACCGCCCGCTCGGCGACCAGCGCTTCCTCGAACCCTATTCGGGCCTCTACTGGCAGATCTCCGCGCCGGGGCACGAGGCTTTCCCTTCGCGCTCGCTGTGGGACCGGCGGCTGGCGACGCCGCGGATCGTCAAGGCCGGCGTCCGCTTCCGCGACAGCCGCGAATTCGGCGACGATCCGCTGCGCATCATCGAGCGCGAGGTGCGCCTGCCCGGCGTGGCGACGCCGTGGCGCTTCCAGGTGGCGCAGGTGCGATCGGGGCTGGACGAACAGATCGCCGTCCTGCGCCGCACGCTGATCCGCTCCTTCGCGCTGCTGGGCCTCGGCCTGATCGTGATGGCGGCCTTGCAGGCGAGCTTCGGCCTGTGGCCCTTGCGGCAGGTGCGGCGGGAGATCGCCGCCGTCCGCGCCGGCCGCGCCGCGCGCGTCGACGGCCGTCTGCCGATCGAGATCGCACCGATGGTGGACGAGCTGAACGACCTGCTCGCCCACAACGAGCGGCAGGCGGAGGAGGCGCGCCGCCATGCCGGCAACCTCGCCCATGCGCTCAAGACCCCGCTCACCGTCATCATGAACGAGGCGACGGCGCGCTCGCCCGATCTGGCCGACACCGTGATCCGCGAGGCGACGACGATGCGCCGCCAGGTCGACCACCACCTCGCCCGCGCCCGCGCGGTCGGCCGCCGGGGTGCGGCCAAGAGCGTGGCGGAGGTGTGGCCGGCGCTGAAGGCGGTGGAACGCGCCGTCAGCCGGATGCACCGCCACGTCACCATCGATCTGGCCGGCGACAAGGACGCGCGCGCGCATGTCGAGCGGCAGGATCTGGACGAACTGCTCGGCAACCTCATCGAGAATGCCGCCAAATATGGCGGATCGCGCGTGTTCGTGACGGTGGAGCGCGAGGCGGGCTTCGTCGAGATACTGGTCGAGGACGACGGCCCCGGCATACCCGAGGCGGAGCGCGGATCGCTGTTCGAGCGCGGCAAGCGGCTGGATACCGGCAAGCCCGGCACCGGCCTCGGCCTCGCCATCGTCCGCGACGTGACCGAGATCTACGAGGGCACGGTGATGCTGGAGGAGAGCGAGGATCTGGGCGGGCTGCTCGTCCGGCTGCGGTTGCCGGCGGTCGCCTGATCCGATCCGCCGCCGCTTAAGTATTTGGTGACGCTGCCCGGCCTATGCCGGGGGCATGACCGCGAACCGATTCTCCTGGGGCCAGCTGGCCACCGTTGCCCGTCGCCTGATGCGTGACCGGCGCGGCAATGTGCTGATCCTGACGGCGGCGCTGATGATCCCGCTGATCGCGCTCGTTGGATCGGGCGTGGACGTGGCGCGCGTCAGCCTCGCCCGATCGCGGATGCAGGTGGCGTGCGACGCCGCCTCCCTTGCCGGGCGCTGGGCGCTGAGCGCCGGCCGCAACGGCGACGTGGTGGGAACCGAGGCACGCAAATATTTCAACTTCAATTTCCCTCAGGGCACCTACGGCACCGCCGCCTTCAACCCCAGCGTTGAGGTCTCGGGCAGTTCGTCGCGGATCGTGAACGTCAGCGCCGAGACCAGCATGCCGATGTCGATCATGGGGATTTTCGGCGCGAAGGCGGTGACGGTCCGAACCGCTTGCAGCGCGCGCCAGGATTTCGTGAACACCGACATCGTCCTGGTGCTCGATACCACCGGCTCGATGGGCAATCGCGCCAGCTCCTCCGATTCGCGTTCCAAGATCGACGCGATGAAGGACGCCGTCATCGCACTATATGACCAACTGGCGCCGATCCAAACCCAGCTGGAAGCGGCCGGCATGCGACTACGTTATGCAGTCGTTCCCTATTCCGCCAACGTGAACATCGGCAAAGAGATGTTCAAGATCAGTCCCGACTATTTCCGCAATCCGATGCCGTGGTTTACCTGCACCAATGTAAACAACACAAACAATTGCGAGACACGAACGCTTGGGTGGGACAAGGCAACGATCGACGGCGCCGATGATGATTGGCCAGGTTGTGTGGAGGAGCCGTCGACGGTCGCCTTTCCCAGCAGCCAAGCGTCAATCCCGACAAACGCCTACGACCTGCAAATCGACAATCGCCCGACATCCACGTCGCCTCAGACGATGAAATGGGGCTTCTGGGTGCCGCAAAACATCGACTATGGGTGGGTGAAGGCCGGCAAGAACGCGGCCGGCCACTGCCCTACCGCCGCCGTACGGCTCAAAAGTTGGAGCCGAGGCGAGTTGCAGAGCTATGTCGCTGGGCTGAGCGCTTCCGGCCAGACCTATCACGACATCGGCATGCTCTGGGGTGGGCGCTTAATATCGAACGCCGGCATCTTCGGCGATAGTCCGGATACTTATTCGGGCATGCCGGTGAATAAGTTCGTCATTTTTATGACGGACGGCCAGTTGGAACCCAGCTCGACCACGTATAGCGCGTATGGCTTGGAGAATTGGGACAAGCGGATCACCGGGGGCGATACCGCGTCGCTGACGGCGAGACATCGACAACGGTTCAACCTACTGTGCAGCGCCGTCAAGCAACGCGCGTCTATCTGGGTAGTGGCGTTCGCGACCGGTCTCGATACCAGCCTGACGAATTGCGCCACCAATCCCGGCCAGGCGTCCGTCTCTGCTAATTCGACGCAACTCATCCAGAAGTTCGCCGAAATCGGCAAGAATATCGGCGCGTTGAGGCTTTCGGAATGACGCGGCGTCTGCTCCGCGACACGCGCGGCGTTTCGGCCGTCGAATTCGCGATCATCGCGATGCCGATGCTGATCGCCTTCCTGGGCGTGATCGATCTCGGCATGCGGCAATATATGTCGTCGTTGCTGCAGGATTCGATGGATCAGGCGGCGCGGCAGGTGACGGTGGGCGGCGTCACGCCCGCCGCCATCACCACCTTCGTCAACGATCGCATGCGCATGGTGCTGCCGGGATCGAACACCGTGGTGACGCCGCAGAGCTATTCCAACTTCAGCAAGGTGGGCAAGCCAGAGCCGATCACCACCGATACCGCGCCGATCGGCAGCTACAATACGGGGGACTGCTTCACCGATCTCAACCGCAACGGCCGCTGGGATGCGAACGGCGGCGCCGGCGGCCACGGCACCGGCGACGACGTCGTCTACTACACCGCGGTCGCCCGCTATCCGGCCATCATGCCGATGCGCGCGCTGCTCGGCTGGAGCGACACCACCGAGGTGAGCGCCACGATGATGATGCGCAACCAGCCCTATGCCGCGCAGGCTCAGCCGGTCACGGTGTGCACGTGATGCGCCGGCTGGCCCGCCGCCTCGCCGCGTCGTCCGCCGGCGTCGCGCTCACCGAATTCGCGCTGTCGCTGCCGCTGGTGCTGCTGGCGGGGCTGGGCGGCATGGAGGTCTCCAACTACGTCCTCGCCAATCTCCGCATCGCCCAGATCGCGCAGACCGTGGCCGACAATGCCGGCCGCTACCGGCAGGCGCTGGACGAGGGCGACGTGAACGAGATCATGGTCGGCGCCAAGCTGATGGGGCAGAAGATCGGCCTCGCCGCCAACGGCCGCATCATCCTGACCGATCTCGAACAGCGCACCAATACCGATGGCGCCGGCGGCAAGGGCGCGACCAGCGCCGCCAACCCCAGCGGGTTCCGGCAGTGGATCCGCTGGCAGCGCTGCGCGGGCGCGCTCAACCGCGCGTCGAGCTTCGGGGTCCCGCGCAACGCGGCGGGCGGCGCCGTGACCGACATCGGCGCCGCCCCGCTGCCCGATCACGGCGCGGCGCAGGAGGGCTCGACGATCGACGGCATGGGGCCGGCGGGCAAGCAGATCGCGGCGGCCGGCGGCACGGCGGTGATGGTGGTCGAGATCGTCTACGTCTATCAGCCGATCGTGCCGCTCTATTCGTTCGGCGCGTCCGAGATGCGCGCGGTGGAGGCCTTCGCCATCCGCCAGCGCAGCGACTTCTCCGTCTACAATGCCAATAACCGGACCGGTTCGGCGCGATCGGATTGCCGACTGTTCAGTGAGGCGGTGCCGACCGGCTGAGGCCCATTTTTCGATCGCGGTGGATATCGATCCCCGTCCGGACGGTTCCTGATCCCGATCAGTCGCAAGGAGCCGCCATGAAAGCCATCGTCCCCGCCAGCCTGCTGGCCGCCACCGCCGCTGCCGCCGCCATCGCGCAGGGCCCGGCGATCCCCGGCCTCGGCCAGCAGGACGCGCCCTATGCGACCGAATCGGTGGTCAACCATCCGAAGACGATCGGCTGGCCGGACGGGGCGAAGCCCACCGCCCCGCGCGGCTACGAGGTGGTGAAATTCGCCGGCGGGCTCGATTACCCCCGGCAGGCACTGCTCCTGCCCAACGGCGACGTGCTCGTGTCGGAAGCGCGCACCCTGCCCAAGCTGGATGCGGAGCCGGAGGTGGAACGCGGCCAGGCGCTGTCGAAGACGACCGGCTTCAGCGCCAACCGCATCACCCTGCTGCGCGATACCGATCGCGATGGCGTGGCCGAACAGCGCTACGTGCTGCGCGAGGGGCTGAACCAGCCGTTCGGCCTGCAATATGCCAATGGCCGCCTCTATGTGGCGAATACCGACGGGATCGTCAGCTTCCCTTATACGCTGGGCGCCACGACCCCTATCACCGCCGCGCCGCGGATGCTGGCGACGCTGCCGGCGGGCGGCTACAACAATCACTGGACGCGCAACCTGCTGCTGAGCCCGGATGGCAAGACGCTCTACGTCTCGGTCGGCTCGGCCTCCAACGTCGGCGAATATGGCATGGCCGAGGAGAAGCGGCGCGCCGCCATCCTCGCCGTCGATACGGCGAGCGGCAAGGAGACGCTCTACGCCAGCGGCCTGCGCAACCCGGTCGGCATGGACTGGGCGCCGACGACGGGCGTGCTGTGGACCGCGGTCAACGAGCGCGACCATCTGGGCGACGACATCTCCCCCGACTATCTGGCGGGGGTGAAGCCCGGCGGCTTCTACGGCTGGCCCTACAGCTTCTACGGCAAGCAGGATCCGCGCCACGCCAACGAGAAGCGCGAACTGCTGGCGACCACGCTGATGCCGGACGTGGCGGTCGGCCCGCATGCGGCGGCGCTGGGCGTCGCCTTCGCCAAGAACGCGGCCGCCGACGCGCAACTCGCCTTCGTCGCCCGCCACGGATCGTGGAACCGCTCCGCCTTCTCCGGCTACGACGTGCTGGCGGTGCCCTTCGCCAACGGCCGCCCGGCGGGCGCGCCGCAGCCGTTCCTGACCGGCTTCGTCGCCAACGCGAAGAAGGGCGAAGTCTATGGCCGGCCGGTCAGCGTGCAGACGCGCGCCGACGGCGCCCTGTTCGTCGTGGACGATGCCGGCGATACGGTGTGGCTGGTACGCCGCGCCGCGTGAGGCGGGCGGCCGGCCTCTGCGCCCTGCTGGCGGCCGGCGGGGCGCAGGCGGCGGTGCCGCTGCCGTTCGCCGATACCGAGGATGCGACCCTCTCGACCGTCGAGGGGGGCGACCGCGGCTTCGTGCCGATCCTAACGCTCGACCTGCGCAACGGCGATTTCGCGCGCGGCGCCTATGACGACGACGGCGCCGGCCTGGCCCGCCTGCCCGTCCATGTCGCGATCGGCGCGGCGGCGATCGTGTCGCGCCGCGCGGACGGATCGCCGTCGCTCGCGCTGATCGGCCAGAGCAGCAACGGCTTCCACGCCCCGGCGGGGCAGGAGCGCAACGCCCCGCGCACCTGGTACGAGAGCAACACGATCGCCGGCCTGGCGTGGCAGCCGGCGAACGGCCTGACCGCCGCCGCGCTCTACGCGATCAAGACCAGCCCCAACGGCATCGCCCCGACCAGCCACGAGGCGAGCCTCTCGATCCTCTATGCCGCCGACGACGGCATCGGCCGGCTGAAGCCGCGCTTCGCCGTCACCCGCCGCACGCGCGGCGACGGTGGCGTCTACACGATCGCCGGCCTCTCGCCCGAATGGACGCTGGCGCAAGGGGAGGACGCCGCCACGATCGCGCTGCCGATCGCCGTAGGCATCGGCTGGGGCGGCTTCTATGCGGCGGGCAGCGGCGACCGCGCCTATGGCAGCGCCGGTCTCTCCCTCGCCAGACCGATACGCGTTGCAGGCGCGCGGGCGACGATCCAGGCCGAGATCCTGGCGCTCGTCCGCGATGCCCGGCTCGCGCGGCTGGACGCGCCCGAGGGCCGCACCGATCGGGTGGTGCCGCTGGCGACGCTGTCGTTCAGGATGGTGTTGTGAGCGGGCCGACCGAACAGGCGATGCTGCGCCGGTCGATCGCCGCGACGATCGTGCTGGCGGCGACGGGGGCTGGCATCGGCCTCGCCGCCGGCTCCTCGGCGATCCTGTTCGATGGCGTCTATGGCCTGATCGATGCGGCGATGACCGCGCTGGCACTGCTCGTCGCGCGGCTGATCGCCGCCTCCAACGCCGCCGATGCGGTCGGGCGGCAGCTCAGCCGGCGCTTCACCTTCGGCTTCTGGCATCTCGAACCGATCGTGCTGGGGCTGAACGGCATGCTGCTGTCCGCCGCGGCGATTTATGCCGGTCTGGATGCGGTGCGCGCGATCCTGGCGGGCGGGCTAACGCTCGCGCTCGATCTGGCCATGGCCTATGCCGGCCTCGCCACCGCGATCGACCTCGCCATGGCGATCTGGACGACACGGGCCAACCGCACGATCCGATCCGATCTCGTCGCGCTCGATGCGCGGGCGTGGGCCATGTCGGCCGCGCTCAGCGGGGCGCTGTTCGTCGCCTTCGTCATCGGCGCGGGCCTTCCCGGCACGCGCCATGCGTGGCTGCTGCCCTATGTCGATCCCGGCGCGCTGCTGCTGATCTGCCTCGTCGTCGCGCCGGTGCCGTTCGGCACGATCCGCCGCGCGCTGTCCCAGATCCTGCTGGTGACGCCGCAGGATCTGCGGGACGAGGTCGATCGCATCGCCGCCGCGGTGGTGGCGGAGGAGGGGTTCGTCGCGCACCACGCCTTCGTCGCCCGCGTCGGCCGCGGCATCCAGATCGAGCTGAACTTCATCGTGCCGCGCGGCCGCCCGCCGCAGCCGCTGGAGGCGTGGGACGCCCTGCGCGACCGGATCGGCACCGCCTTCGGCCGCGACGGCCCGGACCTGTGGCTGACGATCGTCTTCACGACAGACCCCGAATGGGCATGGTAGGAAGGGCGATGGCCTTCGTCAGCATCACCCGCCTGCGCATCCGCTCCATCCGCTTCCTGCCGGCGTTCCTCGTCCACGTCCTGCTGACGCTCCGCCAGACGCGCGCGGCGAAAGGCTTTCTGGGCGGATCGCTGCTCGCCGACCGCCACCGCGCCTATTGGACGATGACGCTCTGGACCGATGCCGAAGCGATGCGCGCCTATATGACGGGCGGCGCCCACCGGCGGGCGATGCCCAGGCTGTTCGGCTGGTGCGACGAGGCGAGCGTGGCCCATTGGGAGGCCGATACCCTTCCCGACTGGCCGGAGGCGGACCGCCGGATGCGCGACGAGGGCCGCCCCTCCCGCGTCCGCCACCCGACGCCGGACCATGCGGCGCTGGCCTATGCCGCGCCCCACGTCGCACGACCGGTCCCGATCCGGCCGCGCTAAGGGGGCGGAACCTCACCCCCGCCGGGCGGCGCGCACCAGAACCGCGGTCGACAGCAGGATCGCCGCGACCATCCCGCCGATCGCCAGCAAGCCACCCGCCGTCACGCCGACCTCCGCCGTCGCCCGCCCGCGGCGGCCGAGACGGAGGGCGATGCGGGCGTGCTGGGTAGCGGGAGTCATGCCGCCATCAACGCCGCGCAGCGGACCGGGTTCGATCGGCGGACCGCGCCCTTATTTGCGCCCGAACAGCTTCTCGATGTCGCCGTGCCCCAGCTTCACCCAAGTCGGCCGGCCGTGGTTGCACTGGCCGGAATGGGGCGTCACCTCCATCTCGCGCAGCAGCGCGTTCATCTCCGCGACGGAGAGGATGCGCCCGGCGCGGACCGAACCGTGGCAGGCCATGGTCGCGGCGACATGGTCGAGCCGTTCCTTCAGCGACAGCGCCTGATCGAAGGCGGCCAGTTCGTCGGCGAGATCAGTGACGAGGCCGCGCGCCTCCCCCGCCCCCAGCAGCGCGGGCACGGCGCGGACCAGCATCGCCGTCGGCCCGAACCGTTCGAGGTCCAGGCCCAGTTCGGCCAATTCCGCGATGCGCGCCTCCAGCCGGTCGCAGGCCGGCTCGTCCAGCTCGACCACCTCGGGCAGCAGCAGCGCCTGCGCTGCCACCCGCCCGCCGGCCAGCGCGCGCCGCATCCGTTCCAGCACCAGCCGTTCGTGCGCGGCATGCTGGTCGATGAGGACGAGGCCGTCGTTGCTTTCCGCCACGATATAGGTCGCCGCCACCTGCCCCCGCGCCACCCCCAGCGGATGATCGGTGCTGGCCGGCGGCGGGGCGGCGGCCGGCTCGGCGCGCGCCATCGGCGGGGCGATGAAGGTGGTGCGGCGATCGGCGAAGCTGCCCTGCGCCGGATAGGCGGGCGCGGGAGGCGCGGCGGCGGCGACCGGTTCGGCCAACCACGACCCCATCGCGCCTGCCGCCACCGGCTGGGCGCTGCGGTGGCCGGCGGCGTCGAGCGCGTGGCGCAGTCCACCCACGATCAGCCCGCGCACCAGCCCGCTGTCGCGGAAGCGCACCTCCGTCTTGGCGGGGTGGACGTTGACGTCGACCAGGCCGCCGTCGAGCGACAGGAACAGCGCCACCACCGGATGCCGGTCGCGCGCCAGCATGTCCTGATAGGCACCGCGGACCGCGCCCACCAGCAGCCGGTCGCGTACCGGTCGGCCGTTGACGAACAGATATTGATGATCGGCCACGCCGCGATTGAAGGTCGGCAGGCCCGCGACCCCGGTCAGCCGCACCCCCTCGCGCGCGTGATCGACGGCGACGCTCGCGTCGCGCAGCGCGCGGTCGGTGAGCGCCGCCACCCGCTCCGGCCCGCTCTCCCCCGCCGCCACGGAAAGCGCGCGCCGCCCGTCATGCTCGAGTGTGAAGCCGATCTGCGGGCAGGCCATCGCCAGCCGCCGCACCGCATCGAGGCAGGCGGCATATTCGGCGCGTTCGGAGCGGAGGAACTTGGCGCGCGCCGGCACGCGCGCGAACAGCCCCTCGACGCGGATGCGCGTGCCGGGCGGCAGCGCCGCCGGCCCTTCCGATACGATCGCGCCATTGTCCACCGTCAGCCGCCAGCCGTCGCTCCCGCGCACCCGGCTCTCGATCGTCAGCGTCGCGACCGAGGCGATCGAGGGCAAGGCCTCGCCGCGGAAACCGAGCGTGGCGACCCGGTCGATCGCGCCTTCGGCCCACCATTCCTCAGGCAGCTTGGAGGTGGCGTGCCGCTCCAGCGCCAGCGCCATCTCGGCCGGGGCCATGCCGCAGCCGTCGTCGATCACCTCGATCGCGCCGATCCCGCCCCGTTCCAGCCGAATCGCGATGGCGTGGGCGCCCGCGTCGATGGCGTTCTCGACCAGTTCCTTCAACGCGCTGGCCGGCCTTTCCACCACTTCGCCGGCCGCGATGCGGTTGACGAGGTGGGTGGGCAGGCGTCGTATTGACATGGCGCAGCCTCTAGCCCAAGCGGGCGCCTTCCGCGACCCGGCAAACATCATCCCTTCGGCGCGAATTCGGCCGGGCGCGCCGCCTTATGAAGGGTCCGGCAGACGAGATGGCCTTGGCGCGTTGGTTCAAATTCCTGTCGCACGACATGGCGATCGATCTCGGCACCGCGAACACGCTGGTCTACGTGCGCGGCCGCGGCATCGTCCTCAACGAACCGTCGGTGGTGGCGATCGAGACGGTCAATGGCGTCAAGAAGGTGCGCGCGGTGGGCGACGACGCCAAGCTGATGCTGGGCAAGACCCCCGAATCGATCGAGGCGATCCGCCCGATGCGCGACGGCGTGATCGCCGACATCGACATCGCCGAGGACATGATCAAATATTTCATCCAGAAGGTGCACGGCGGCAAGCGCCGCGCGTGGCGCTTTCCGGAGATCGTGATCTGCGTGCCCTCCGGCTCCACCAAGGTGGAACGGCGCGCGATCCGCGATGCCGCCTCCAACGCCGGCGCCTCCCAGGTGTGGCTGATCGAGGAGCCGATGGCCGCCGCGATCGGCGCCGACATGCCGGTGACCGAGCCGATCGGATCGATGGTGGTCGATATCGGCGGCGGCACCACCGAGGTCGCCGTCCTCTCGCTGCGCGGCCTCGCCTACACCACGTCGGTCCGCGTCGGCGGGGACAAGATGGACGAGGCGATCGCCTCTTACGTGCGCCGCAACCACAATCTGCTGATCGGCGAGGCGACGTCCGAGCGGATCAAGAAGGACGTCGGCACCGCCAAGATGCCCGAGGACGGTCGCGGGGCCGAAATCCACATCAAGGGGCGCGATCTCGTCAACGGCGTGCCCAAGGAGATCGCGATCACCCAGGCGCAGATCGCCGAGGCCCTGTCCGAACCCGTCGCCCAGATCGTCGAGGGCGTGCGCATCGCGCTCGAGAATACCGCGCCCGAACTGGCCGCCGACATCGTCGACCAGGGGATCGTGCTGACCGGCGGCGGCGCGCTCCTGAAGGGCATCGACGAGGTGCTGCGCGAGGCGACGGGCCTGCCCGTCTCGGTCGCGGACGATCCGCTCACCTGCGTGGCGCTGGGCACCGGCCGCGCGCTGGAGGACCAGATGTTCCGCGGCGTCTTGCAGACCGCCTGACCGGCCGCCCGCGCGAGGAGCAACGCCCATGGAGCGGGAGGCCAAGCGCCGCCGGGGCTTTTCGAGGCGCGTCCATTATACGCTGTTCGCGGGCTATGTGATCGCCATCGCCGGCATCGTCGCCGGCCTCATCCTGCTCGCCGTCCAGCGGCTGCAACCGGCGCTGCTGCTGCCGTTGCGCGGCACGATGCTGGATGCGACCGCGCCGGTGACGGGCGCGGGGCGCGGCGTGGTGCGCGGCGCCGCGGCGGTCGGCGGCGACATCGCCGCCTATTGGAACGCCGGCGCGCAGAATGCGGCGCTGAAGGCCGAGCTGGCCGCCGCCCGCCGCCGCCTGATCCGCGCCCGTGCGATCGAGGAGGAGAACCGCCGCCTGCGCCGGCTGGCAGCGGTGCGCGTGCGCGTGCCGCGCGTGATCGTCGCCGCCCCGGTGATCGGATCGACGCTCGCCGGCCAGCGCCGCACCGCGACGCTGTCGGCCGGATCGCTGGACGGGGTGGCGACGGGCATGCCGGTGCGTTCGGCGGACGGGGTGGTCGGCCTCGTCCATGAGGTGGGCCGCACGGCGGCGACCGTGCTGCTGCTGACCGACGGCGCCAGCACCGTGCCGGTCCGCGTCGTCCGCACCGGCCAGCCCGCGCTTGCCGCGGGCCGCGGGGACGGCACGCTCGACGTGCGGGTGGTGATCGGGGGCGGCATTCCGTTCCGCCGCGGCGATCTCCTCGTCACCTCGGGCACGGGCGGCGTCTACCCGCCCGGCGTGCCGGTGGCGCTGGTGACGAGCGTCGATCGCGATGCGGCGGTGGCGCGGCCGCTGGCCGATCCCGCCCGGCTCGATTTCGCGCTGGTCGAACCGGCGGCCGCCCCGCCCGCGCCGCCCCCGCCCCCCGCGCTTCCGCCGCGCCGGCCATGATCCGCCCGGGCAGACGATCCGCCCGCCCCGCTCTGCCGGCGGCGGCGGTGCGCTGGCGGCTGACGTTGGTGCCGGCCGGATCGGTGCTGGCCGGATCGGCGACGGCGCTGCTGCCCTTCGTCGTCTCGGTGCCGGCGCTGCCGCCGTTCGGCCTGCTCCTATTGCTCGGCTGGAGCCTGCTGCGCACCGCGCTGTGGCCGGCGTGGGTGGCGTTGCCGCTGGGCTTCGCCGACGATCTGATGACGGGCAATCCGATCGGCACCGCGATGGTGCTGTGGACGGTGACGCTGCTGGCGCTGCAACTGATCGACCGGGCCGTCGCCTGGCGCGACCATTGGGTCGATTGGGCGATCGCCGCCGCCGCCATCCAGTTCTGCACCGGCGCCGGCTGGCTGATCGCGGGCGTGGGCGGCGGGCGCGGCGCCTTCGTGGTCGCGGCGGGGCAGGCGGCGGTCGCCATCCTGTGCTATCCGGCGGCGGTGCGGATCGTGGCGCTTCTCGACAGATGGCGGCTGAAGCGGTGAGATTGCCGCGGCGGACCGTGACCGACCAGTTGCGCCAGCTGACCTTCACCCGGCGCGCGCTGGTGGTGGGGGGCGCGCAGGCCGGCGTGGCGGCGCTGCTGGGCGGGCGGATGGCGTGGCTCGCCATCGCCGAGAACGAACGCTACCGCTCGCTGTCCGAAAGCAACCGCGTGCAGCAGACGATGATCCCGCCGCGGCGCGGCTGGATCGTCGATCGCCACGGCCGCCCGCTCGCCATCAACCGCACCAATTTCCGCGTCGACCTGATCCCCGACCGGATCGAGGATGCCGACCGGGTGATCGCCGACCTGCGCCGCCTGCTCGGCCTGACCGACGAGGAGGTGGAACGGGTGCAGGCCGCCCTCGCCAAGGGCCCGCGCGTGCGGCCCGTCCCGGTGAAGGAGAATATCGATTACGAGCGGTTCGCCGCTCTGTCCGTCCGCGCCGCCGAGATGCCGGGGGTGGCGCCCGCCAGCGGCGCCGCGCGCTTCTATCCGGCAGGCGCCGCGGTCGGCCATCTGCTCGGCTATGTCGGCCCCGCCTCGGCCGCGGATTACGAGAAGACGCGCGATCCGTTGCTCGTCACCCCCGGTTTCAAGATCGGCAAGGAGGGGCTGGAGAGGACGATGGAGCCGTGGCTGCGCGGCCGGCCCGGCGCCAAGCGTTCGGAAGTGACCGCCCACGGCCGGATCGTGGCCGAACTCACGACCCGGCCCGAGGTCGTCGGCCGCACGCTCCAGCTCACCATCGATGCCGCGCTCCAGCGCTATGCGGCGCGGCGGCTGGGGCCGAACAGCGGATCGGCGGTGGTGATCGATACCGCCAGCGGCGACATATTGGCGATGGCCTCGATGCCCGCCTACGATCCCAACAGCTTCTCGGACGGGATCAGCCATTCCGAATGGAACATGCTGTCGGCGAGCGACCACGTGCCGCTGATGAACAAGGTGCTGCAGGGCCTCTATCCGCCCGGCTCCACCGTCAAGCCGATGAACGCGCTGGCGCTGTTGCAGGCCGGCGTCGATGCGCGCGAGCGGGTGTTCTGCTCGGGCGCCTACCGGCTCGGCCGCACCGTCTTCCACTGCCACAAGCGCCGCGGCCACGGCCCGCTCGATATGCGCGGCGCGATCATGCAGAGCTGCGACGTCTATTTCTACACGATGATCCGCCGGCTCGGCATCGACCGGCTGGCGGTGATGATGCGGGCGATGGGCCTCGGGCAGCGCTTCGACCTGCCGTTCGTCTCGCAGCGCTACGGCACGGTGCCGGACAGCGCGTGGAAGGAGCGCAAATATCATCGCGACTGGACGGTGGCGGACACGATCAACGCCTCGATCGGGCAGGGCTATATCCTCTCCAACCCGTTGCAGCTGGCGGTGATGGCGGCGCGGCTCGCGAGCGGGCGCGCGCTCGATCCGCGGCTGATCGCCAACCGCCGCTACGGACCTGTCGGCGGGCCGATCGGCGCCAGCGAGGAGCATCTGGGCGTCGTGCGCGATGCGATGTGGGGGGTGGTGAACGGCGGCGGCACCGGCGGCAGCGCGCGCATGGCGGTGCCGGACGTGGCGCTGGCGGGCAAGACCGGCACCGCCCAGGTGCGCCGCATCTCGATGGCGGAGCGGCGCACCGGCGTTCTCTCCGATGCCGCCACCCCCTTCCGCCTGCGCGACCATTCGCTGTTCGTGGGGTTCGCGCCGTTCGGCAACCCCCGCTACGCCTGCGCGGTGGTGCTGGAACATAGCGGCCACCTGACCACCGCCGCGCCGATGGCGCGCGACATATTGACCTTCCTGTTCGAGCCGCAGCGCGCGCTCCGCACCGTCGAGGCGCTGGAAGCCGAGTGGGGCGGCGGGATCGAGCAGCGGATGGCGGCGGAAGCCGCGGCGTGGCGGATCGAGCATGAGGGCGCGCGCCGCCCGCTGCCGCCCCCGCCCGAGGATACGCCCGAAGACCTGCCCGCGCCCGAAGGCCGCCCCGACGAGGCGGCGGTGCCCGGCACCACGCCCCCGCCCGAGGAAAGCGACGAGGCCGCCGCCCCGGCGCCCGCCCCCTCCCCCCCGCCCGCCGGCGCCATCGGACCTGCGACATGAACGGCCATCCCTTCCTCCCCGCGCCGATCGCGCAGGTGCCGTGGCGGCTGGTGCTGCTGGTGGTGGCGATCGCCGGCTTCGGCCTCGTCGTCCTCTATTCGGCGGCGGGCGGCAGCGCGCGGCCATGGGCGCTCAACCAGGGCGTCCGCTTCCTCGGCTTTCTGGGGGCGGCGCTGCTGGTGGCGCGCGCGGGCGAGGCGCGGCTGAAGGCGGTGGCGCTGCCCGCCTATCTGATCCTCGTCGGGCTGCTGGTGGCGGTGGAATTGTTCGGCTTCGTCGGCGGCGGCAGCCGGCGCTGGCTCGACCTCGGCATCATCCGCCTGCAACCGTCCGAGCTGATGAAGCCGGCGATCGTCCTCGTCCTCGCCCGCTTCTACGATCTGCTGCCGGTCGCCGAGACGCGGTCGTGGAACGCCATATGGCCGGCGGCGGTGCTGATCGGCGTGCCGTTCGTGCTGGTGATGGCGCAGCCCGATCTCGGCACCGGGCTGATGATCGTGTTCGGCGGGCTTACCGTCACCTTCCTCGCCGGGCTGCCCTTGCGGCTCTATGTCGGCGGGGCGGCGGCGCTGGCGGCGGCCTTCCCGCTCGCCTGGGGGATGCTGCACGACTATCAGCGCGATCGGGTGCGCATCTTCCTCGATCCGGAGAGCGATCCGCTTGGCGCCGGCTATCACATCATCCAGTCCAAGATCGCGATCGGTTCGGGCGGCCTCTTCGGCAAGGGCTTCCTGGGCGGCACGCAGAGCCACCTCGACTATCTGCCCGAGGGCCATACCGACTTCGTGTTCGCGACGATGGCGGAGGAATGGGGGCTGGCGGGCGGCATCGCCATCATCGCCCTCTATTTCCTCGTCGTGCGCTGGGGCATGCGCGTGGCGGGGCGCGCCCAGACCCGCTTCGCCCGGCTGGCGGCGGCGGGGCTCGCCACCACGATCTTCTTCTATGTCGCGATCAACCTGTCGATGGTGATGGGGCTGGCGCCGGTCGTCGGCATCCCGCTGCCGCTCGTCTCCTTCGGCGGATCGGCGATGATGACGGTGATGCTGTGCCTGGGCATGCTGATGGCGCTGGACCGCAGCCAGCGCCGCTGACCATCGCGATTTTTCGCATTTTGGCCTTTACAGCCCCGCCCGCCCCCTGTAACCGGCCGCTCTCCGCACCGGACCGGCCCCGACGCCGCCCCGCGGAATGGACGCATAGCTCAGTTGGTAGAGCAGCTGACTCTTAATCAGCGGGTCCTTGGTTCGAGCCCAAGTGCGTCCACCATTTTCCCACACGCCGTGGTCTTCACGTCGTTGCCATCGCCAAACGCGCACGACTGCGCGGCAGGCGGAGATCGCCCGGTGCGGCGCTCTTGACCAGCGCCAACAGCGAACGAATGGCGATCGCCTTGATCTGCGGCATGCGGCCTTCCCAAGGCTTTCCGTGCCCGGCGAAGATCGTCGTGCCTTCCATCGTCGCGCTGATGAACAGGGCCAGCGTCAGACATTCGTCGTCTGACAGGGCGGGGTTCACCGCCGCGACGGCGTCGGCGATGCCGCGCTGGGCGCGGGCGTAGAAATTCTGGACCAGTTGATCGACGCCCGCATCGTGATTGGCCAGCGCCCACAGTTCGGGAAAGAGGTTTGTCGTCGTCTTCGAGCGGATGTCGTCGAGCGTGAAGCCGATGATCCGGCTCAGCCGCACGTCGGGCCGCCCCGACGTGCCTTCGAGGATCTCGGCGGCGGCGTCCGCATAGCCGTTGAGAATGGCATCGAGCAACTCGCGGACGAGATGCTCCTTGCGCGGGAAATAATAGCTGAGATTGCCCACCTTCATCCCGCATTCGGCGGCGATGCGGCGGAGGGTGAAGGCGCGCGAGCCTTCGTCCACCAGCACGGTCAGCGCCGACCGTAGGATAAGTTCGATCGTCTCGGTGCCGCAGGCATAGGCGCCTTCGCGGGCGCGGATGCGCAGCGGCGGAATCTCTTCGGGCATCGTGCCCGGCTCCTGCTCCATCACCGTTCCGTCCTCGTTTCCCAGGACAGCTCAATGGCATCGGCGGGCCGATATGCAAGCCGGGGGCCGTATCAAAGTCTGTCAGGCAGGCTTGCCGCCCGCCGTGGGATAGAGCCGACGGAGCGAGGCCGGCGCCCGGCAGGCGCGGATTACCTGATCGACCAGCCGCGCGCGCAACGCCGTCAGCGGCATGCCGTCGAGCGGCTGGAGGCGTTCGCGCGCCACCTCGGCGGCGGTGAACGGTGCCGCCGTGCCTGGGGCGCTCGCCCCGCCCAGATCGAACACGACATAGTTCAGCAGGTCGGCCAGCTGCGCATTGTCGGTGATGCGGGAATGGGCGACGTTCGGCAGCCGGATCAGATAGGCGCGCGCTTCGGGCGTGCAGAGGAAATAGCCGATCCGATCCCGTAGCGCGGGCAGCAGCGCCGGCGCCGAATCGCCGCCGATGCCGTGGCAGCCGCCGCAATTCTCGACATAGTCCGACCGCGCCTGGGCGGGATCGGCGATGCGCCCGGCGATCCCCGCGGCCAGCGCCACGCCGCCGCCCCCCGCCGCAAGGATCAGGAGCGCCGCCAGCCGCGCCTCGCCGCGCACCCCCGGCTTATTGGGCCGCACCGACCAGGACCGCCGTCGAACAATGATATTCCATGCTGCTGGTGCCGAAGCACCAGATGATGTTGTTGTTCAATTGCGGCACGTAGAGCTGCGTCTCGCGATCGGTATTGTCGCAATTGCACTGGCCGCAGGCGGGCTTGCCGCAACAATCGCGGTAGGCGATCAGATAGGCCTTGCCCTGATCGGGGTTGATGCAGGTGCCGACCCACGACACGGGGGACGGCTGCGCCCCCGGCGGGCAGGAACTGACGCCACCGCCGCAACAGGAACACAGCGATCCGTCGATGGCGCAATAGCGCCAGTAATCGCACTTGGTATCGTCCTTGGTCTGCGCGGTGCGGGCGAAGGCGGTCTTCGCCTCGACCGATCGATCGGGCTTCTGCGCCCCCGCCCGGCTGACCGGCAGCAAGGGGAAGACCGGCGCGGCGACGATCGCCGCCCCCAGCTTCGACAACATCCCCCGGCGCGAGCTTGCCCCCGCCAGACGGCGCAGCAGCCTTTCCCCGATGGCATCGACCTTCGTGCTGTCCATGATCCCGCCCCCCTTGGTCCCCGTGATGCGTGCTATGCGATGCGTGTGTCCTCAGGCCGTGACCTTGAGGCTGTTGATATAATCCTGGACGGAGCGCAGCCCCATCTCGTGCGCGACGACCAGGCTCTCGAGATGTTCGCGGCTGTTGACGAGCCCACGCGACAGGATCGTGCCGGCCGCATCCATCAGGACGGCGTGCGGCAGCTTGTCGACGTGGAAGGCGCGGCCCGCCTCCGGCCCGTTGACGAAGGCGTAGTCGCCAAGGCCCTGCGCCGCGATCAGCCGCGCCTGCACCGCGGGATCGTCATCGCCCACGAACACCAGCTCGACCCGCTCGGCCCTGGCGAACGACTTGGCCGCCGGGATCAGATTCTTGCACAGCGGGCATTCGGCCGAGACGAACATCAGCAGCCGCATCGCAGCACCATGCAGCGGGCCGCCGATCTCGACCGGGCGGCCCGTCATGTCGGTGAGATGGAGATGCGGCGCCGAATCGCCGACGGCGGGGCCGCGATCGGTGGTGAGCGCGCCGGCCGGCGCCACGCGCATGTGGAGCACGCCCACCTGCCGCGCCAGAGCGAGCAGCGCGACCGCCAGCCCGGCGATCACCAGCCAGGAGAGGCCTTGCGCTATCAGAAGGGCAGTCATCATTGCGTCGATCCTCTCGGAGGGTGGTTCGTCAGGCGGCGGCCGGCGCCGGTGGCAGCGCCAGCAGCGCATCGAGCAGCAGCAGCAGCAGGAAGGCGGCGCCTCCGGCGGCTGCGGCGGCGAGATGGGTCAGACCGTCGAGCGGTCCGGCGAACGACGCCGGCAGGAGCGGCAGCAACGCCGCCGCCAGAAGCAGATTGCGGCGGACGAGCGCCATCCTGAGCGGCTGGTGCAGCCCGCCGATGCCGCAACCGCAATCGATGCGGGCACGGCCGCGGCGGATGTTGATCGCCATCGCGGCCGCGAAGATCGTCAGCAACGCCGCCGCCGGCAGCGCCGCCCAGGCGGCCGCCCGCCCGCCCGCCAGCAGCGCGGTGGCGAGCAGCAGTTCGGCCGGCGGCAGCAGAGCCGCGGCGGGGCGGATGGCGGCGGGAGGCAGCAAGCGGTAATTGGCGATCACCGCCGGCAGTTCTGCCCGATGGCGCAGCTTGGCGATGCCGCCGAAGCCGAACAGCAGCGCGCAGCAGATGCCGGCGGCGGTGGCGAACGACAGCGCGATCGTGGCGAGCATGGTCAATTGCCCGTGATGCCGGCGGCGGACGGCGCGGGGGAGCCGGCCGGCGCCACGGGGGCGGCGGGCGTGCCGACGTCGGCGACGTAGATCAGCCCCTGCCCCGTCTTCTCGATCCGGCGCTTCTCCTCCATCGTCTGCGCATCGAGCACATAGGTCGTGCCCTCGTCGTCGTTGACGAAGATCAGCGGCGCCGCATCCTGCGTCACCTCGATATTGTGGACCTTGCCGGTCAGCGGCCGCCGCTTGACGACCTTGCGGGTGGCGAGGTCGAGATCCCAGATCTCCTCGCCATCTTCCTTGTGCGACCAATATTCGCCCTTGTGCATCAGCACGTAGAGGTGGCCGCTCGGCTTGTGCAGCGCCATCAGCTGGCTGCCGCCGGGCAGCCAGTTGACGACGAGCGGGGCCGTCGTCCCCTTGGGCACGCCGGCCGCCTCCTGCAACGAGAAGGGCGCCGACACGGTAGGCGCGGCCCCCAGCGTCGCCTGATAGACGAGGCCGGTGTAGCTCAGGAACGTCGCCTGCCGCTTCGTCCGGTCGTAGACGAAGTTGCTGAAGATCGGATCGGCGGTCGCCTGGAAGAAGGGCGCGCCGTGGGTGATCTTCGGCTTCGCGCCGGTCGTGTCGACCGTGGCGATCGCCCCGTCCGAACAGAGGGCGGCGAAGCCGACCGGGCTGGGCATCAGGCTGGCGCAGCCGGGCAGTTCGATCGAGCGGACGAACTTGCGCTTCGCCAGATCCACCATGACCACCGACGAGGCCGGATCGTAATTGTAGACGTAGCCGGTTCGCCCGTCGTCGCTCAGGATGAAATTCTGCTTGAAGCCGCCGACGATGATGTGGCCGGGGATCGGGATTTCCGTTTCAAGCTTCAGCGCGGTGGTGTCGTAGACGGCGACGAAATCCTGCCGCGTGCCGCGATTGCCGCGCGTCCAGATCGTGTCGGCGACATAATAATATCTGCCGGCGGGATCGATCGCGATGTCGCCGCGGCTGCTGTTGTCGATCTCGCCCCGCATCTTGCCGGTCGCCCCGTCGAAGATGCGCGTGCCGCCGAAGCCGAATCCGCCGCGGACATAGGCCCATTGCGGCTGCGGGGGCAGCATGGTGAGGACGGTCGCCTCCTCGGGCTGAAGGTCCGCCGTGGCGGACGGGGCGGCCACGGGGGCGGGCGGTGCCTCGGTAACCTGTGCGCCGGCGGCCGCCGCCAGCCCGATCAGCCCCAGCGCTGCGCCCCTGCCGGATTTCATCAACGTCATGGTCTCACCCCCCTGTCAGGTTCGGCCCGCTCCGACGGATGTCCCGCGCCCCGCCGCGTCGTCGAACAAGAAGCTGAACGATCGTCAAGCTTTGGTCAAGCGTCGTTCGCTGCGCCGCGGCAATTGACGAATGCTTGATGATCGTCCTAGGTCTGGACGACTTCGGAGGGTACGGATGCGACGGCTGATCGGGATCGTGGCGGTTTTGGCGGCAGGGGCCGGGGCGCAGGCGGCGGCGCCCGACGTGCTGTTCGCGCAGCGCTGCGCGATGTGCCACCAGGCGAATGGCGCGGGCCTGCCCGGCCAGTTTCCGCGGCTCGCCGGTCGCGCCGCCACGCTGGCGCAGTCCCCGCCGGGGCGGCGCTATCTGGCGCTGGTGATGCTGAACGGCATCAGCGGCACGATCGCGGCCGACGGCCAGACCTATGCCGGGCTGATGCCGTCGCTGGCCGCACTGCCCGATACCGATCTCGCCGCGGTGCTGACCCACGCCGTCCGCCTGGCGCCGCCGGCCAAGGGGCCGAAGCCCGCCCCCTTCACCCCCGCCGAAATCGCGGCGGTGCGCAAGGAAGGCCCGCTCGGCATGGCGCGGATGCCGGCGGAACGGAAGGCGCTTGCCGGCGCCGGCCTGCTGCCCTGATCGTCAGGCGCGGCTGAAGCGCCGCGCCCGCCCCGCCCGCAGCGGCATCAGCAGCACCACCGCGCCGGCCACCGCCATCATCGCAAGCGCGGTCAGGCCCGGCAGGCCGCCGCCACGAATCGCCAGCGCACCGAACGGACCGCCCGCCGCCATCGCCGCGCATTGGCCGAGTGTTACGAGCCGCCGTTCGCGTGCGGTGCCGCAGCCGGCCATCGCCCAGCCGCCGAGGCGGATCGTGGCGATCGTCGTGCCGGCGTTGAACGCAGCCATGGCAGCAAGGTACGGCAGCAGCCCACCGCCCGGCGGCAGCAGCATCGGCGCAAGCATCGCCACCCCGCATATCGCCGTGGTGCGCGCGGCGGCCTGGCGCGGCGGCCGCAGCGCCGCGATCAGCCCCGCCGGAATGCTGGCAAGCGACGCACCGGCGATCGCGAGTTCGGCGGCATGCGCATCCAGCCCGGCCGCGGTGCCGGCCAGCCCCAGATAGCTCCAGATCATCACCGTCGGCACCAGCATCATCGCCAACGCGATCAGATGAGCGGTCATCGCGCCGCCCGGCGGGGCGGGATCCGGCGGCAGCGGCGTCACCGTCGGCGCGCGACGCGCCGGCGCGGACAGGAGCAGCCCACCGGCGATCAGCGGCACCACCGCCAATGCGGCGAGCGCGAAGCGCGCGTCGCGCCACGCGGCCATCACCGGCAGGACAACCATCACGACGCTCGCCAGCAATTGCTGCAGCAGGACGATGGTGCCGATCGCACGATGCGGCCGATCGCGCGCGGCAGCGGCATTGGCGCGCGCCAGCAGCAGGCCCATTCCCGCGCCCAGCAGCGCCCGCGCCACCATTGCCGCCGCCGGTGACGGGGCAAGCGCCAGGCCGATCGAGGCGGCCAGCGCCAGCGCCGCCGCCGCGATCGCCGCCGGGCGGCCTGCGGCACCCGATACCGCCCAGCACAGCATCGCCCCGCCCGTCATGCCGATCTGCCCGGCGCCCATCACCCAGCCGACATCGGCCGGAGCGACCGCGCCATTTTCCACGAGCAGCGCGAGCAGGACCGGCTCGATCCCTACGTGCAGAGCGGCCAATGCCGCAACCGTCCGATGCCGCATATCTGCCCATGGATGCATCAATCGAGTCCCCATCCGCGTCGACCAATGGTCTGTCGACACGATCGGGATTGCAATCGCCTATTTTGGCGGCACTTCCGGGTAGAGCGTGGCGACCGGTCCGAGCGTTTCGATCAGCGGCGCCAATTCCGGCTCGAAGCGGCGCCAATGGGCCACGGCATCGGTGAAGATCGGCGTGCGCACCTGTTCCGAACTGGCTGTCCTGACCGAACGGGTATTGCGCCAGAAAGCGAGGCATTCCTCTTCGAACGGCAATCCGACCGCCGCCAGCAGGCGCTCCACCTCGCCCCGCGTATCGGCGACCATCCGTTCGTAGATCACGCGATGGACGCGGCCCGGCATCGCCGCATCGAACGCCGCCATCTGCGCCACATAGTCCCGGTAATAGCGGCCGACATCGACCAGATCGTAGGAAAAGGCCTGACCGCGCGCGAAATGCTGCTTCCACGCCGAAAAGCAGCAGCCGACCGGGTGACGGCGCGCGTCGATGATCTTCGCGTTGGGCAAAATCAGCTGGATGAGGCCGACGTGCTGCCAATTGTTCGGCATCTTGTCGACGAAGAAGGGCCGGTCGGTACGGCGGTTGGCACGCGTCCGTTCCAGATATTCTTCGCCCAGCCGCCGTCTGTCCTCCGCATCCAGCCCTGCGACGATGTCGGCATAGGGCACCGGGCGGCCGTCCCGCTCGACGCTGGCGAGGCGGGCGGCCATCATCATCAGGTCGGGCAGTTCCATCGTCCCCTCGACCTGGCTGTGGCTGGAGAGGATCTGTTCGACCAGCGTCGATCCCGAACGGGGCAGGCCGACGATGAAGATCGGATCGGGCGCCGGGCAGCCGCCGCCGGCCCGCGCCGACAGGAACGGCGCGTCGAACAGCGCCGCCGCCGCCACCGTCTCGGCATGGAGCGCATCGGCGTCATAGGGCAGCGCGGCACGGCGCAGGCGATTGCCCACATCATAGGCGGCGAAGGCGGCGCGATCGTCGCCCGCGTCCTCCAGCGCCTTGCCCAAGGCGAAGTGGAGATGGAGGCGATCGTCGTCGGTGGCGGCGCCGGCCAGCGCCTGCCGCATCGCGCCGATATCCGCCGCGTCCAGTTTCACCGTCTTCAGATTGGCGAGGCTCCACCACGCCTCGCCAAGCGACGGCAGCAGGGCGATGGCCCGGCGATAGGCGGTGATCCCGTCCGCCTGCCGCCCCAGCGTCTTGCAGACATGGCCGAGGTTGAGCCAGGTGCGCGGCTGGGCGGGGTGGCGGGCGAGCAACCCTTCGTAGAGCAGCCGCGCGCCTTCCTGGTCGCCGACGCGGACGAGCAGCGACGCCTTCAGCATCAGATGTTCGGGATCACCGGGAGCAGCGGCAAGCAACCGCTCGGCCTCGTCAAGCGCCTCGGGCACGCGGTTCATCCGGCTGAGCACGCGCGCGAGCAATTCGCGCGCGGCGGTGAAGCCGGGCGACAATTGAAGCGCGCGGCGCAGCAGCGTGACCGCGTCGGCACCGCGACCGATCCGCCAGGCGATCTCGCCCAGCATGCGCGTCGCGGCGAAATCGTCGGGCCGGATGCGCAGCCGATCGCGCAGCAGCGCCTCCGCTTGCGGGATGCGGCCCTCTCCCATCGCCACCGCCGCCTCGATCAGCAACGGATCCCGCGTCGCGGCGCGCAACGCGGAAAGGGCGGCGGCATCGGCCTCCGCCTCGCGCCCGGCCTGCCGGAGGACGGCAGCGAGCGCCGACCAGATTTGCGCCGAATCCGGCTTTGCGGCGGCGGCGCGACGGAGCGTGGCGACAGCCGCCGTCTCATCCCCGAGCGCTGCCTCGACAAGCCCGAGCTCGAGCGCCACGGCCGGCGCGCGCGGCTGTGCCACCGCCAGCGAGGATAGCAGGTCGCGGGCCTCGGCCAGTGCCCCGGTGCGCCGCAGCGCCTGGCCCTCGATCAGCCGGGCCAGGGGGTGGCCCGGCACCGCCGCCAGTATCGCCGACGCCTGCGCCAGGGCCAGCGCCGGATCCGCCTCCACCAAATGCGCGGCGTGGGCCAGCGCCTCCGCAACGTTACCGGTCTCCCTCACGCCCTCCGTCGCCGTCGTCGCCATCCCGTCCTCCGCCGCATCGCAGCAAAGCTATGGCGATCGTCCAATATTGTCGATGGGCGATCGTCATTTCGCTTCCGTACATATCGCGCTTGACAGCGGCAGCAGCTTGACCGCTACTCACAAACTTGACGGTCGACCGACAATCGAACGGTGCACCGTCGATGCACGACGCCGCACCCAACAGACGGCGCGTGACGCAGGGAACCATATCCAGAGATCCGGGCATCCGGACGCGGCTTTTGCGGAGAGGCAGGGAGAAAGACACAGCGAACAAGGGGGTTTCCAGATGATCGATGCGATGCCCATGCGCCGGTTCCGTGCGCCGTTCCTGCTCGGCGTGACGACGATGCTGACGCCGTTGGCGGCAACGGGCGCGCTTCGCGCCGCAGCCCCGGCTGCGATGCCCGAGGCCGCCATGCCCGAGGCCGCCGTGCCCGAACCTGCCGCACCCGAACCCGCGGCGCCCGAACCGGAGGCGCTGGGCGATGTCGTCGTCACCGCCACGCGCGTTTCCCAAAGCATCCAGCGCGTGCCGATCAGCATCCAGGCGCTGACGCCGGAAAAGCTGTCCGAGCGGCAGGTCGTGAATTTCGCAGACTACGTCAATCTGCTGCCCAGCGTCAGCTTCTCGTCGCTGGGGCCGGGCCGCAACAACGTCTTCTTTCGCGGCATCGCGTCCGACGCGGGCCTGCCTACGGTCGGCGTGTATATCGACGATATCCCGGTCAATCAGGCCGGCCGGCTGGTCGACGTGCACATCTACGATGTCGAACGGGTCGAGGCGCTGTCGGGGCCGCAGGGCACGCTGTTCGGCGCCAGCTCGCTCGCCGGCACGCTGCGCATCATCACCAAGAAGCCCAGCACCAAAGGTTTCGAAGCGGGCTACGATGCGCAGGTCAACAAGTTCGGCAAGGGCGATTTCGGCGGGATGCTGGAAGGCTTCACCAACATTCCGGTGACCGAGGACATCGCCATCCGCCTGATGGGCTTCTACAAGCGCGACGGCGGCTATATCGACAATCGCCCCAATTCACTGACCTATCAGCTGGGCGACGACGATCCCTCGACGACCTTCACGATCGACAATGCACGCTTCGTGAAGAAGGATTTCAACACCAACACCGAATATGGCGGGCGTGCCGCGGTCGGCATCGATCTCAGCGAAAGCTGGTCGGTGCTGGGCGAGGTCACCGCGCAGAAGCTGAACGCCAAGGGTGCGTTCAATTTCGATCCGCGCGTCG
The DNA here is from genome assembly GCA_036946415.1 of Edaphosphingomonas fennica. Lineage (GTDB taxonomy): Bacteria > Pseudomonadota > Alphaproteobacteria > Sphingomonadales > Sphingomonadaceae > Sphingomonas_Q > Sphingomonas_Q fennica_A. The sequence goes on from JAQIJD010000004.1 coordinate 98,614, forward strand.
GCGATCTCGCCGTCCACGATTACAACCCGACCTTCAACCGCGACAAATGGTATCAGGCGGCGCTGACCATCCAGGGCAAGATCGGCGATCTCGACCTCGTCTCGTCGACCGGCTGGTTCCAACGCAAGATCGAGAATGCCAACGATTACACCTATTACACCGTCACCTACGACAATTTCGGGCCGGGCTACGAATCCTACCTGCAATTCCACGACCGCACGAGCGGTGCGCTGATCGATCCGACGCAACAATATCGCGGCAACAACCGCTACAGGAAATTCACCCAGGAAGTCCGGCTGAGCACGCCGAAGGAATGGCGCTTCCGGGCGACGGCGGGCGGTTTCTACCAATGGCAGAAGGCGCTGATCGACAGCGACTATTACATCCCCGGCCTCGCCAACGCCTTCACCCTTTCCTGCCCGACGGCGGCGCGCGTCAATCCGGCGGCCCTGCCGGCCTGTCCGGACGGCACCGCCAATGTCGCGACGTTCCGGGCGGTGAAGCGCGATGCCTTCTACCTGGTCGAGCAAAATACCACGCTGAAGGATTATGCACTGTTCGCCGAAGCCTCGTTCGACATCGTCTCGAACCTGACGGCGACGGGCGGCATCCGCCACTTCAAGGCGGAAAACCTCGTCTACGGCTTCGGGGGCGTGCGCGGCAGCGCGATCCGCGCAGGCTGCGCGATCCCCTTCGCCGCGGAACGGATCACCTGCGTCAACACCAACATTCCCTATAAGGAAACCGGCGAGACCTATCGCGCCAACCTCACCTGGCAGATCACGCCGTCGAAGATGGTCTATGCGACCTATTCGACCGGCTTCCGGCCCGGCGGCGGCAACCGCATCGCCCCCAACAATCCCTATCGGGCCGACACGCTCGACAATTACGAGGCCGGCTTCAAGACGAGCTGGGGTCGTAACTTCCGCTTCAATGGCGCCGTCTATTACGAGGAATGGAAGGGCGTCCAATATGCGGTGGTGCCGTTCGGCTTCCAGGGCGCCGGGCTGACCGTCAATGCCGGCGATGCGCGGGTCTATGGCATCGAACTGGACGCCGACCTGAGGCTGGGGCCGGTCACGCTATCGGGATCGGGCGCGTTCAACGACGCCAAGCTCGCCACCGACTTCTGCAACCTCGATCCCGTGCTGCGCGTCGTGCAGCTGACGAGCTGTACGGGCGCGGGGGTCGCCGCGGCCAAGGGCACGCGGCTGCCGCGGCAACCGCGCCTCAAGCTGCAGGGATCGGCGCGCTACGACCGGCAGATCGGCGCCTTCGACGCTTATCTGCAGGGGGTGATCTTCTATCAATCCTCCAGCACCTCGAACCTCGACACCTTCAAGAACGGCCTGCTCGGCAATACGCCCGGCTTCGCCAGCATGGACTTTTCGATCGGGGCGCGGCGGGGCGGCATGACCTACGAACTCTTCCTCCAGAACGCCTTCGATCGACGCGGCCAGCTGAGCAAGAACACCTTCTGCTCGATCGAATATTGTGCCGATTCGTCGCGCACGTTCCCGATCAAGCCGCAGTTCTTCGGCGCCCGCGTCGCCCAGCGATTCTGAAGCGATGGCGCTGGCGCCGTTCCCGCGTCGCGCTAGGATGCGGCGAGGGCGACGGCGAGGGCGAGGCATATGCGGCGGGCGGGCGTGATCGGAATTGGGCTGATGCTGGCGGCGGCCGCCCCGCCGGCGCCGATCGACCTGCCCGGCGCGCGGCTGCACCCCGAAAGCGTTTCGATCGCGCCGGGCGGCGTCGCCTATGTCGGCAGCATGACCGGCGGGGTGCTGCGCGTCACGCTGGCGACGGGCGATGTGGCGCAGTTCGTGCCGCCGGGCGGGTTCGGCACGGGGGCGCTGTTCGGGGTGTTCGCCGATCCGGTCAACCGGATGCTGTGGACCTGCACCAACGATTTCTCGGGACGCGGTGTTTCGGTCGCGGGGTCCGATCCGGGATCGGTGCTGCACGGCTTCGATCTCGCGACCGGCCGGGGCCGCATCCGCCTGCCGCTGCCGGGCGACAAGCCGATCTGCAACGACATCGCCGTCGCCCGGGACGGCACGATCTATGTGACCGACACGTCCGCACCCGTGCTGCTCCGCTGGCGGAAGGGGGCGGCCGGGCTGGAGGAATGGGTGCGCGATCCCGTCTTCGCCGCCGGGCTGGATGGAATCGCGCTGGGCGGCGACGGCGACGTCTACGTCAACAATGTCCGCACCGGCGCGCTGTTCGGGGTGCGCCGTATGCGTGACGGCCGCGCCGGCGCGGTGACGCCGCTCCTCCTGTCCAAACCGCTCGTCGCGCCGGACGGGATGCGCAGCCTCGGCGGGAGCGTCTTCGTCGTCGCCGGTGGCGGGCGGGTCGATCGGGTGACGATCGAGGGCGACCGCGCCATGGTCGAGACGCTGGCCGAGGGGATCGACGGGATCACCGGGGTCGATCATCACAAGGGCACGATCTGGTATAGCCGGGGCCAGCTCGGGCCGCTGTTCAACCCGGCCTCCGGCCCGCCCGCCCCGTTCCGGCTGACACCGCTCGCGGCGCGATGATGCCTGCCGATCGCGCGCCGTTGCGGGATTGCCGCAATGCGCTGCTATGGGCGGCGGCATGATCCGCCTGCTCGCCGCCGCCATCGCCTTCGCTCTCGCCGGCACGGCCGCCGCCGCGCCGCTCGTCATCGCGCATCGCGGCGCATCGGGGCTGCGGCCCGAACATACGCTGGCCGCCTATCGCCTCGCGATCGCCCAAGGGGCGGACTTCATCGAGGCCGATCTGGTCAGCACGCGCGACGGCCGCCTCGTCGCCCGCCACGAGAATGAGATCGGCGGCACCACCGACGTCGCCGCCCATCCCGAATTCGCGGCGCGCCGGACGACGCGGACGGTCGATGGCCGCGCGGTCAGCGGCTGGTTCGTCGAGGATTTCACGCTCGCCGAACTCAACACGCTGCGCGCGCGCGAACGCCTGCCGGACCTGCGGCCCGCCAACACCGCCTTCGACGGGCAGGAGCGCGTGCCGACGCTGGAGGAGGTGATCGCGCTGGTGCAGGCGGAAGGGCGCGCGCGGGGGCGGGCGATCGGCCTCTATGTCGAAACCAAGCATCCGGCCTATTTCCGCGCACGCGGGCTTCCGCTGGAGGAGCCGCTGGTCGCCGCCCTCGCACGTGCCGGCTATCGCGACGCGCGCGACCCCCTGTTCATCGAATCGTTCGAGGTGGACAATCTGCGCCGGCTGCGGCGGCTGACGAAGCTCCGCCTCGTCCAGCTGATGGATGCGGAAGGCGCGCCCGCCGACGGCGCCGGCCCGGCCTATGCCGCCATGGCGACGCCGGCCGGCCTCGCCGCCGTCGCCCGATATGCCGACGGTATCGGCCCGGCCAAGGCGATGCTCGTCCGCTTCGACGGCGCAACTCCTGCGGCGACGGCGCTGGTGGCGGATGCGCACCGCGCCGGGCTGGTCGTCCATCCCTGGACGTTCCGCCGCGAGAATGCCTTCCTGCCGCCGCCGCTCCGCCGCGGCACCGATCCGGCAGCGCCGGGCGACGACCGCTCCGAATATTGCGCCTTCCTCGCCGCCGGGGTCGACGGCCTGTTCAGCGACTTGCCCGCCGCGGCCGTCGCGGCGAGGGCGGACTGTCCCAAACCCTGAAAGCGCTATCCCTCGCGCTCAATGCCCCGCCCCCTCCAGCGAGACGTGGGCGGAGACGATCCGCCAGCCTTCGGGCAGGCGAACCCAAGTCTGACTCTGGCGGCCGATCGTTCCGCCGGTCCGGCGGAAGGCGAGGTTGGCGACGGCATGGTCGCGGCCGAAGGTGGTGATGTCGGTGCGCAGCACCTCGCGCGGCGGCGATCCGCCCGCCCGGCCGCGGCGGAAGGCGAGGATCTCGGCGGTGCCGTAGAGCCGTTCGCCGACGCCGAAGCGGATCACCTTTTCCGATCGCCAGAACATCGCGTCGAGCGTCTCGATGTCGTTGGCGGCAAGCGCGGCCTCGTAGCGTTCGACCAGCGCCGTCACCTCGGCCAGCACCGCCGGATCGTCGATCGTCATGCCGCCGCCGCCAGATCGGCCGAGGAGGCGACGAAGCCGAAGCACTGGCGCACGTTGTAGAGCGTCGCCGCGGTGCAATAATCGGGCGAGGTGGTGGCGCTGCAATCCTCCAGCAGCACGCAATCATAGCCCAGGCAATTGGCGTCGATCAGCGTCGCCAGCACGCATTGATCGACGTTGACGCCGGCGAACAGCAACGTCTCGACGCGCAGGTTGCGCAGGATGCTGTCGAGCGGCGTGTCCCAGAAGCCCGACATGCGATATTTGGAAACTGCGATGTCGCCGGCCACAGGCGCCAGTTCGTCCACCACCGCCGCCGCCCAGCTCCCCTCCTCCAGCACCGCCGCGCCATTGGCGAGGGGATCGCCGAGGCCGGTGCCGGTGCCGGCCGGCTTGTAGACGTGGAGGATCGAGGGGCTGAGGTTCGCCCGGTCGGGACGGTTGCCCCAGTTGAGCCACACGACCGGCACCGCCGCGCGGCGCAGCACGGGCAGCAGGCGGGCGAGCGGGGCGATGGGCGCGCGCGCCGGCGTGATGTCCACGCCGATCGAGGCCAGCCAACCGTCGGCGTGGCAGAAGTCGTTCTGCATGTCGACGACGACGATCGCGGTGCGGGCGAGGTCGATCGTCACCGCCTGCGGGGTCGCCGCCAGCGTCAGCGGGCGCGGGGCGGGCGCGGCCTGGACGAGATCGGCGTGGGTCGCGTTCACTTGCCAGCGGCGGCGGGGCGAGGCGCCGAGCGGCAGCAGTTCCGTCATGCCGCGGCCGACAGCAAGGCGATGTCCTCGGCGTCGAGATCGACCGGCGTGCCGCGGCGGATCAGCGCGGCGAACTCCTCGTCGGGCATCATCATCGTCAGCGTGTAGAGCTTGCCCGGCCCGACATTCTCGATGACGTGCGTGCCCCCCGGCGGCACCAGCATCGCGCTGCCGCGGGCAAGATCGACGGTGACGCCCTCGCACGTCGCGCGGCCGGTACCGGCCAGCACGTAGAAGAATTCATAGGCCGCCTTGTGCGCATTGGGCGGGGTGGCGCCGCCAGGCTCGAAAATCTCGATCACCGCCACGCTGGCGAAGCCCGGCACGCGATCGTCGTGCAGGATCACGAAATAATTGGTGTCGGCAGGGGCGATGCGGAACGCCTGCAATTCGGCGGCGCGCGCGACGTGGACGGGCGGGATCATGGTCGGGCCTCCGGCAAGGGATAGCGGCTGATGTCGGCGAGCAGGCGGGCGAGCGCACTGGCGGCATGGTCGAGGCAGGCGGCCCCCGCCTCCGCCGTCGCCAGCGTCGCGTTGCCGACCGCGCCGGAGGGGTTCACGTCCTGCGTCATCCAGCCGATGCCGACCGGCCCTTCCAGCCGCAGTTCGGCATAGTCGCGCTCGATCGCCGCACCGGCGGAGGGGAAGTCGGCGATCTCCGCATGCCGCACGCGATGCCCATGGAGGTGCAGCATCATCGACGTTTCGATCGCGCCGGCGTGGATGCCGTGGCGGCGCTCCTCGGCATCGAACAGCCCGTCGGGCAGGCCGAAGCCGTAGCTGCTGGCGGAGACGGCGAGGATGCCGTGGCGCACCCGCAGCTCGCGCACCGCCACCTCCACCAGCTGCGGCTGGCCGCCGTGCGAATTGAGCATCAGCAGCTTGGCGAAGCCGCTGCGGATCACCGATTCCGCCACGTCCAGCCACAGGCGCAGCAGCGTCTCCGCGCCGATCGAGAGCGTGCCGGGAAAGGCGGCATGTTCGTTGCTCTTGCCGATCGCCAGCATCGGCAGCACGACGGTGCGGAAGCCGGCTCCCTCCAGATGCGCGGCCGCCGCCGCGATCACGCCGGCGTTGAGATCGGCATCGACCGAGACGGGCAGGTGCGGCCCGTGCTGCTCGATCGCGGCGACCGGCATCAGCGCCACGTCGCGCGCCCGGTCGACGGCGGCGAAATCGGCTGTCGTCCAGTCCTGCCAATAGGATAGCATGCGGCACCTCCGTCGCCCGATGCTAGCGCGCGGGGCGGCCCGGCGGGAAGCCCTTGGCGTAGTAAGCAGTTTATGTATAACTGAGCCGGCAGGCAGCGCAAGGCAAAGGCGGTCGATGGATCTGGCAGCGATGATCGGGAGCCTCTCCGGCGATGCCGCCACGGTCGATCCCGCCGTGCTGCGGCGGATGAGCCGCGATTATTACTGGTATAGCCCGGTGCTGAAGCGCCAGCTCGCCGACGTGCAGGCGGACGTGGTGATCGAGGCGAGGACCGAGGCCGACGTGGTCGAGGCCGCCGCCGCCTGCTTCCGCCACGACGTGCCGCTTACGGTGCGGGGCGGCGGCACCGGCAATTACGGCCAGGCGATGCCGCTGCGTGGCGGCGCGGTGCTGGACATGCGCGCGCTGGACGCGCTGCTGTGGGTGCGGGACGGCGTCGCCCGCGTTCAGGCCGGCAAGCGGCTGCTGAAGCTCGATCAGGAACTGGCGCCTGTGGGGCACGAGCTGCGCCTCCACCCGTCCACCCGCGCCGTCGCCACCGTCGGCGGCTTCATCGCCGGCGGCTCGGGCGGGGTGGGATCGATCGGCTGGGGGATGCTGCGCGAACCCGGCAACATCCTCGGCGCGCGGCTGGTGACGTGCGAGGCGAGCCCCCGCATCCTCGAACTGCGCGGGCAGGACATACCGAAGTTCAACCACAGCTACGGCGTCACCGGCATCCTGACCGAGGTCGAGCTGCCGCTGGCGCCGGCCGAGGCGTGGATCGATGCGGTGATCGCCTTCGACGATTTCCGCGCCGCCGCCCGCTTCGGCCGCGCCTTCGCCGGCACGCCCGGCATCGTCAAGAAACAGTGCGCGGTGATGGCCCCGCCGATCGCGCAGACCTTCCTGAAGCCGATCGCGCCGTTCCTGGCGGCGGGTGAGGGAACCGCGCTGGTGATGGTCGCGCGCCGCGCGTGGGAGGCGCTCGTCGCCTTCGCCGCCGATCATGGCGGCCGCATCGTCTACGATACCGCCGGGGACGCGCCGCCGCGCACGCGCGTGCCGCTCTACGAACTGTGCTGGAACCACACCACCTTGCAGGCGCTGAAGGTGGAACCCACCGTCACCTACCTTCAGACGCTGCTGCCCGCCGGCGACAGCGCCGAACTGGCCGACGATCTCCAGCGCCGCTTCGGCGACGAGGTGCTGTTCCACCTCGAATATACCCGCAGCGGCGGCGGCATCAGCTGCTCGGCGCTCCAGATCGTCCGCTTCACCACCGAGGCGCGGCTGGCCGAGATCATCGCCATCCACGAGGCGGCCGGCTGCCGCATCTTCAACCCCCATGCCTATACGATCGAGGAAGGGGGGATGAAGCAGGTCAACACCGTCCAGCTCGCCTTCAAGCGCGAGGTAGACCCCAAGGGCCTGCTCAACCCCGGCAAGATGCTCGCCTGGGACGATCCCGCCGCCCTCTCGCCCGCCTGACAGGAGCACGTCTATGGTATCCGTCGCCAACAATGCCCTGCTCACGCAAGTCGGCCCGGGCACGCCGATGGGCGCGCTGATGCGCCAATATTGGGTGCCGGCCTGCGCCTCGTCGGAGATCGCGGCGGACGGCGCGCCGCTCCGCGTGATGCTGCTGGGCGAGAAGCTGCTCGCCTTCCGCGACACCGCCGGCCGCGTCGGGGTGATCGACCATCGCTGCCCGCACCGCTGCGCGTCCCTGTTCTTCGGGCGCAACGAACAGGGCGGCATCCGCTGCGTCTACCACGGCTGGAAGTTCGACGTGGACGGCAAGTGCCTCGACATGCCGAACGTGCCCGATCCCGAACGCTTCCAGGATCGCGTCCGCGCCCGCGCCTATCCGACGATGGAGCGGGCCGGCGTCGTCTGGGTCTATATGGGCGATCGGGAGACGCCGCCGCCGCCGCCCGCGATCGAGGCGCTGCAACTGCCCGAAGGCGAGCTGCGCGTGACGCTGACGATGCGCGAATGCAATTGGTTGCAGGCGCTGGAAGGCGACATCGACACCAGCCACTTCGGCTTCCTCCACGTCGGCCACGTCGCCGACGACCGGATCGACGCCACCAACATGCACTCGGTCGCCGTCACCGAGCGCGCGCCCCATTTCAAGGTCGCCGATACCGACTGGGGGACGATGGCGGGCGCCTATCGCCGCTCCACCCAGGGTGCGGACCAGCTCTACTGGCGCGTCTGCCACTATGCCTTTCCCTTCTGGGCGCTGTTCCCGGACGGCACGTTCGAGGACAATGTGACCGCCAACGCCTGGGTGCCGATGGACGACACCCATACGATGGTGTTCAATTTCGCCTGGGTGAAGCGCACCCAGCCGCTGCGCACGACGGTGGACGGTGAGACGATCGCCGGGCTCGAGTTCCGCCACAATTTCCTGCCCAATACGGCGGACTGGTTCGGCCGCTTCAGGCTCGCCCAGAATGCCGAGAACGATTACGAGGTCGATCGCGACGCGCAGGCGCAGGTGAGCTTCACCGGCATCACCGGCATCACGCTGCAGGACCAATATATCACCGAGAGCATGGGCGACATCGTCGATCGCCGGCACGAGCATCTGACGAGCGGCGACCGGATGATCGTCCAGACCCGCAAGCGCCTGATCCTCGCCGCCCGCGCGCTGGCGGACAAGGGCGCCGTGCCGCCGGGGGTGGACGATCCGGAGGTCGTCGACGGAGCCCGCGGCGGCGCCTACGACGCGCCGGCCGGCGAGGATTGGCGCGAAGGCTATGCGCGGATGCTGGCGCAGTCGATCGGCCCGTCGCGGGGGTGAGTATCGGGCGGTCGTAGCGGACGATCGAGAGGAACCCCACCCCCGGCCCCTCCCCTTTCAGGGGAGGGGGGGATAGCCCTCCCCTGAAAGGGGAGGGATGGGAGGGGTTCGTCGCGTGGGCCGGGACCGCCCGGCGTCGTCAGGCCCCCCGCGCCGCCGCCAGCAGATTCCGCATCAGCATCGCCCGCGTCATCGCCCCGACCGATCCGTGGCGCGGCGTCACCCACCCCGCCACGCCGGCGACATCCGCCGCGATGTCCGACACCATCTCGCCGCCGACATAGGTGATGCCGACGCCGACCACCGCCGCCCCCGGCTTCACCATCGCCGCCGTCACCAGACCGGGCACGCCCGCCGCCGAGACGATCACGTCCGCCTGCCCGCAGATCGCCGCCAGATCGGGGGCAGCGCGGTGGAGCAACGTCGGCACCGCATCGATGCCGCGATCGGCCAGCATCACCGCCAGCGGCCGGCCGACCAGCAGCCCGCGCCCGATCACCGCCACCCGTCGCCCGGCCAGCGGCACGTCATGCGCGCGCAGCAGCGCCAGCACCGCCTGCGGCGTGCAGGGGCGCAAGGCGGGCATTCCCGCAATCATCGCGCCCAGGCTCAGCGGATGCAGCCCGTCGACATCCTTGTCCGGATCGATCGCCGCCTGCACCACCGCCTGATCGAGATGCGGCGGCAGCGGGAACTGGACGAGCAGGCCGTGGCAGGCGGGATCGGCGTTGAACCGCGCGACCAGCGCCAGCAGGTCCGCCGCCGCCACATCCGCCGGCAGCGCCACCAGCTCCACGTCGAAGCCCAGCTCGGCGCAATCGCCATGCTTGCGCGCCACATAGGCCCGGCTGGCCGGATCGTCGCCGACGAGGATCGTCACCAGCCGCGGCACCACGCCGGCCGCCTCGGCCTCGGCGCGGATCGCACGGCGGTGCATGGCGGCGAGCGCGTCGCCATCGAGCAGGATCGTCATCGCGGCAGGCCGATCGATCGGTCGAGGAAGCGGTTGGTCATCACATGGCCGGGGCGCAGGCCCTTGCGCGCGCGGATGTCGAGCGTCGGCCGCATCCGGGCGAGCACGGTCGCGCCGCGCGCGCCGTCGAAGGCGCCGATCGTCCCGCCCGGCCCGTTGGCGATGATCCCGCGCGCGCGCATCACCGGCACCGCCGCCGCCAGCAGATCGCGCGACGTATGCCAGAAGGGTGCGCCCAGCTTCGCCTCGTTGAAGCGATAAATGACGTCGTTGGCGGGCGCGGGGTTCAGCGCATAGGCGCGTTGGGCGCGCTGCATCAGCGGCACCAGCTTCGTGAGGCACGGCGCCAGTTCGGCCATCCGGCTGGTCGCGACCGAGACCATGCCCGGATAGAGCGGATAGCCCATCTCCGACAGCAGCAGGAAATCGACCGGCCGGCTCCACCTGCGGCCGTGCGCGAACTGATAGCCCTCGGTGGTGATGCTGCCCTGGTTGAGCCAGCGCCCGCGGTGCAGCACGAAATTCTCGCCGTCGCCCGAATAGCCCTCGACGAAGGCATCGCGCGGGATTCCCTGATCGAGCAGATAGCGACCGAAGGTGCGGCGCGTGGTGGAAAGGTAGATCTTCTCTCCCGTCGCGGCGAAGCGGCGCAGGTCCGCCACCGACCGGAAACCGCGGGGGTAGGTCGCCCGGTCCCAGAACAGGCCGATCGGGGAGGCGTTCAGCGGCGCCATCACCCCGACCGCGGGGAAGCGCGCCGAATAGGTATAAGCGCTGTCGAGATCGACCAGCGCCAGATGCGGGCGCAGCCCGGCCCGCGAATTGCCCATGTAGAGCGCGGACAGCGACGTCTCGCCGTCCCCAAGCCCGATGCCCTTGCCGCCCGCCAGCAGGATCAGGCGGATGCCGCTCGTCCCCAGCGGCCCTTCGTAGCGGCCCTGGCGCATCCGCCCGCGCGGGCCGATCAGCGTAAACAGGCCGCCATGTTCGGCCTCGGGCAGCCAGTCGAGCTGGACGACCAGCGGATCGGGGCAGATGCCGCGCAGCGTTTCGGCAGGCGCCGCCGTCGCCGCCGCCAGCAGGCCGATCGCGGCGGCCAGCCGGCGCCACCGCCTCACCGCGCCCCCCGCGCCGATTCGTGCCAGCGCGACAGCAGCCGCTGCCCCAGCCAGCCGACCGACAGATAGACCCCCATCGACATCGCCGCCGAGACGATCAGCGCGGCATACATCTGTTCGTAGAGGAAGTCCGCCTTGGATACGACGAGCATCTGCCCGAGGCCGCCGTCGCCGGAGATGAAGAACAGTTCAGAGACGATCGCCCCGATCACCGCGAGGCTGGCCGAGATGCGCAAGCCGGCGAACAGAGATGGCAAGGCGGAGGGGATGCCCGCCTTCACCAGCACCGTCCCCCAGCCCGCCCGCTCCAGCCGGAACAGCTCGCGGATGCCGGGATCGAGGCTCTTCAGCCCCACCAGCAAGGTCGTCGGGATGGCGAAGAAGGTGAGCAGCGTGACGATCAGCACCTTGGGCAGAAAGCCGAAGCCCATGAGCGATTGCAGCAGCGGGATGATCGCCAGCACCGGCACCGATTGCAGCACGACCAGATAGGGCGAGACGGCGCGCTCGACGATCAGCGACCGGAACATCAGCACGCCCAGCAGCATCCCCACCGGGATCGAGATGGCGAGGCCGGCGAGCGCGATCGAGGCGGTGACGCCGGCGGCGCGCAGCAGCTCGGCCCGCACCGCCGGATCGGCGAAGGCGCCCTCCCACAAGGCGGCGGGATCGGGCATCAGAAAGCGCTTGTAGTCCTCCAGCCCGGCCCGCGCGACGAGGTAGAGTGCCGCCAGCGCCAGCCCCAGCAGCAGCGGCGGCACCAGCGCCGCCGCCAGCCGCCGGCCACGGCTGCGCCGGGGCCGCGGCGGGGCGGGGGGATGGAAGCGCGTCATGCGGCGCTCGCTGCGCGCAAGGCGGCGGAGAGGATGCCGCATTGTTCGGCGAATTCGGGCGAGAAGCGCATCGCCTCGGTGCGCGGGAAGGGCATCGGCATCCGATAGCTGCCGACGATGCGACCCGGCCGCGCCGACATCACGATCACACGATCGGACAGATAGGCCGCCTCCTGCACCGAATGGGTCACGAACAGCCCGGCGAAGCGATGCCGCGCGTGCAGCGCCAGCACCTCGTCGTTCAGCCGTTCGCGCGTGATCTCGTCCAGCGCGCCGAACGGCTCATCGAACAGGAACAGCGCCGGATCGGTGGTGAGCGCGCGGGCCAGCGACACGCGCATCTTCATGCCGCCCGACAGATGCTTGGGATATTGCCCCTCGAACCCGGCCAGGCCGACCAGCGCCAGCTTCTCCGCCGCGATCCGCCGCCGCTCGACCGCGGGCACGCCGCGCAGTTCCAGCAGCAATTCGGCATTGCCCGCCACCGTCCGCCACGGCAGCAGCGTGGCATCCTGAAAGGTGAAGGCGACGCGCGCGCGATCGGCGTGGAGGGCGCCGTCCGTATAGTCGACGAGGCCGGCGGCGATCCGCAGCAAGGTCGATTTGCCGCAGCCCGACGGCCCGAGGATGCTGACGAACTCGCCCGCTGCGACATCCAGATCGATGTCGCTGAGCGCCTCGACCCCGGTATCGAACGTCAGCGAGACGGCGCGGAACGAGAGGATCGGGTCCGCCGCCGCCATCGTCAGAACGCCAGCATCTCGCGGCGGACCTTGTCCATGAAGCGGCGCGCGCGTTTCTCGGTCATCGCGTTGATGCCGTAGAGCGCCAGATATCTCACCTCCACCTTCGGCGCGCAGACGACGCGCAGGAAGCGCGTGGCGTTCATCCGCGGCGGATCGCCGAGGTAGAGCGCGCGCAGCCGATCGACGCCGTAGGTGGTGACGGTGGCGAGCTTGCGGATGTTGGCGAGGCCGGGCGACAATTTGCCGTCCGCCATCTTGAACGACACGCCCGGCAGGAAGACGCGGTCGAAATAGCCCTTCAGCATCGCCGGCCAGCCGAAATTCCACACCGGGTGGCACAGCACCACCGCATCCGCCGCCTGCAACCGCTGGACATAGGGCGCGATCCGCCGCTGGTTGATGTCGAGATCGTGATAGATCGTCCGATCCTCGCACGTCAGAACCGGATCGAAGCCTTCGGCGTAAAGATCGAGGTCGTCCACCTCATGCCCCGCTTCGCGCAGACTGTCGACGACGATGCGGTGCAGATCGACCGCAAGCCCCGTCTGCAACGGGTAGGCGTAGATGACGTGGACCCTCATGAATCGAGTTATACATAAACTGCTTACTACGGCAAGCGACCGGGTCGGGATCGCGATCCGGGTCGCAAGCTTCAGTCCGCCGGGCGCAGATAGGCGGCGATCATCGCCCCGGCATGGGCGCGGCGTTCGGCGCGCCAAGCCTCGCTTTGCAGATCGGTCTGGAACACCGCCGACAGCGTGTAGGCGTTGGAGAGGTGGAAATAGGACAAAGCCACCATCGACACGTAGAGCTGCAACGGATCGATGCCGGCGCGGAACACCGCCGCCGCCTCGCCGCGCTTCAGCGTCTCGCGGATCGCATCGACCAGCGGCGAACTGAGCTTGGCGGCACGCGGCGCGGTGGAGAGATAGAGGCCCTTCTGGAGATTTTCGCCCGTCCACAAGGCGATGACGTGCGGGTTCGCCTCGAAGTGCGAAAAGGTGAAGTCGAACAGCTTCATCATCGCCTCGAACGGGCCGAGATCGGACAGGTTAAGCGATGCCTCCCGCCGCCGGATATCCTCGTAGACGTGATCGAGCACGTAGACGTAGAGATCCTCCTTGTTGCCGTAATAATGGTAGATCATCCGCATGTTGGCGCTGGATCGCTGCGCGATCGAATCGATCCGCGCGCCGCTGAAGCCGCGCTCGGCGAATTCGTCGATCGCCGCCTCCAGGATGCGCTTGCGCGTGGCGGCGGCATCGCGGACGCGCGGCGCCGCTTCGGCCGGCTGGCGCGCGGCGGGGCGGGCCGATCGCGGGGCGGCGGGGGCCGGCGCCTCGCGGGCCGCCGTCTCGGGGGATCGTGCTGCCATCTCGCTCTCCACACTCATCTATCGCGTCGCTGCGGCGACGACATTGTCGATCAGGCAGGCCGCGGTCAGCGGGCCGACCCCGTCCGGCACCGCCGAGATCGCCGCCGCCACCGCCGATACGCTGCCCGCATCCACGTCGCCGACGATCGCCGTCTCCCCCTGCCCGTTATCGACGGCGTTGATGCCGATGTCGATCACGATCGCGCCTGCGCCGACATGATCGGCGGTGACGAGGCCGGCCTTGCCCACCGCCACGAACAGCAGTTCGGCCGGACGGCAGGCGGCAACGAGATCGCGCGTGTCCGCGTGGGCGATCGTGACGGTGGCGCCCCGCGCCAGCAGCAGCGCCGCCAGCGGCCGGCCGACCGCGATCGACGCGCCGACGACGGTCGCGGTGCGCCCTTTCAGCGATCCGGCCGCGTCCTCGGCGAGCAGGATCGCCGCCTGCGGCGTGCAGGGATGGAGTCCGTCCGCACCCTGCGCCAGTCGCCCGGCATTGGCCGGCGTCAGGCCATCGACATCCTTTTCGGGCGGCAGCGCCGCGGTGAGATCGGCCAGCGTCAGCGGCGGCGCGAAGGGCGCGAGCGGCAGGATGCCATCCACGCCTGCGTCCGCCGCCAGCGCCGCGATCCGCGCGCGCGCCGCGGCGGCATCCGCCCCCTCGGCCAGCGTCTCGATGCGGAGTGCGACGCCCGCCCGCTCCGCCGCGCGCTCGATGCGGCGCAGATAGGCCGCGGCCGACGGCGCACCGGCGGTGACGATCGCGAGGCACGGCCGGCGCCCGAGGGCCGCCACGCGCGCCGCCGCCGCGTCGAGTCTGGCGTCCGCCAGCGCCCGCCCGTCGAGCAGCCGCGCGCTCACGCCGAAAGCCGCCCGGCGAGCCGGAGGAGGAATTCGGCGCCGCGTTCGATCTGGTCGATCGCGATCCATTCGTCGGGCTGGTGGGCCTGCTCGATCGATCCCGGCCCGCACAGCACCGCGGGGATGCCGGCCTGCTGGTAGAGGCCGGCCTCGGCGGTGAAGGCGGCGCCGATCGCGTCATTGTCGCCGGTCAGCGCGCGGACGAAGCGTTCCGCCTCGCCGCCCTGGTCGAACTCCAGCGGCGGGGCATCCGCCAGCCGTTCGACGGCGACGCCGCCCTCGGGAGCAAGCGCGCGGATCGCGGCATTCGCCGCGTCCGCCGCGGCGCGGAAGCGCGCCTCGTAGCGGTCGGCATCGGCGGCGACGGTGGTCCGCAGATCCCAGCGGAAGCGGCACTGGCCGGGCACGATATTGGCCGCGGTGCCGCCTTCCACCACCCCCACCGTCATCGTCGCGCCCGGCGGATGGCAGAGATCGCCGGCGCGGATCGCGGCCCTGGCTTCGCCGTCCATCTCGCCCACCAGCCGCATCAGCGGCAGCGCCGCGGCGATGGCGGAGGCGCCCTGCCCGCGCTGGCTGGAATGCGCCTCGCGGCCCCTCACCGTCACCTCGAACACGCGCATCCCCTTGTGGACGGAGACGATCTTCATGCTCGTCGGCTCGCCGATCACCGCCAGCGCGGGCGGGGCGACGTGATCGCCGAGGCGGCCGATCAGAAGCGGCGCGCCGAGGCAGCCGATCTCCTCGTCATAGGTGATGGCGATAATGATCGGGCGGGTCAGGCGCTGCGCGGCGGGCGTATCGGCCAGCGCCAGGGCGAGCGCGATGAACCCCTTCATGTCCGCCACGCCGCGCCCGTAGAGCCGGTCGCCCCGGCGCGTCATCGTCCACGGATCGCTCGTCCAGCTCTGCCCTTCGACGGGCACCACGTCGCTGTGCCCGCTCAGCACGATGCCGCCCGCCACGTCCGGCCCGATCCGGGCGAGCAGATTGGCCTTGGCCCCATCCGCCCCGGCGACGCGCCAGCAGGGGATGCCGCGCATGGCGAGATGCGCCTCCACCCAGTCGATCAGGGCGAGGTTGGAGCGGTGGGAAGTGGTGTCGAACGCGATCAGGCGGCCGAGGATGTCGAGCGCGTTCGGGATCATGGATCGAGTTCCCCGTAATCGGGCGGATCGGCGGCGACGATGCGCCCGCCGCGGATCAGCGTGCGCCGGCACGCGGGGCGTGCCAGCAGTTCGTTGAGGCTGCCGGCGGCGAACAGCAGCAGATCGGCCGGCTCGCCCGCTGCCAGCCGCTGCGGCCGGCCGAGGATCGCGCCGGCGCGCGTCGATACGGCCTGCGGCCAGTCCCCCGCCGGGTGATCGAGATGGGCGATGCGCACCGCATCCCGCCACGCCTCGACCGGATCGAAATCGCCATAGGGGTGGAAGGGATCGCGGACATTGTCCCCGCCGATGCACACCGGGATGCCGCGCGCCGCCATCTCGTGCAGCAGCGTCACGCCGCGCAACCGGGGCGTGGCCGCCGCCGCCCGGTCCTGAAGGTAGAGGTTGCAGCTTGGCAGCGTGACGATCGCCAGACCCGCCTCCGCCACCATGTCGAGCGTACGCGCCGCCTCGGCCGGATGCTGCGCGGCAAGGCTGCAGCAATGGCCGACCAGCACCGGCGCCCCCCGCCCCTTGGCGGTGCGGGCGATGCGCCGCAGCACGTCCGATCGCGGGTCGGTCGTCTCGTCGGCATGGAAATCGAGCGCGAGGCCGTGGCGCCCGGCCAGATCGAACAACGTCGCCAGCATCGCATCCAGCCCCGGCGCCAGCGGCGCGAACGCCCCCAGCACCCCGCCGTGGCGGCGCACCACCCCGACGATCCGTGCCAGCAGCGCCGGATCGGCCAGCGCCTCGGTGGAGACGAGCGACGCGGCCTGAAGGTCGATCCGCCCCGCCCATTCGGCCCGCAGGTCGGCGAACACCTCCCACCGCGCCTCGATTGTGTCGTTCTGCGAGGCGAGGTGGGTGCGCATCGCCCGCACCCCGTGGGCATAAGCGGTGCGCAGGCCGAATGACATGCGGCGGTGCATGTCGGCGGGCGTCCAATACGCCTCCCGGTCCGCCACCATCATCGCCGCCGCACCGGGGAAGCTGCCGTCCGGATTGGGCGAACGCGGCCAGATGTGGCTGCTGTCGAGATGGGTGTGCGGCTCGACCAGCGCCGGCCACAGCAAGGCGCGGCCGGGGCGATGCTCCGCCCAGTCGCAGGCGGTGGCCGCCGCCGCCGGCGCGACGAAGCGGATCAGCCCGTCCGCGATGCCGACGTCGCACGCCCCCACCCCCTCGCCCCCGCCCAGGAAGGTGGCGGGCACGCGCACGTCGCGCAGCACGATCGGCGGCGCGCTCATGCCGGGGCGATCGGCACGAACAGCCGGCTTTCGTCATGGCCGAGGCGGATCGTCGTCACCTCCGCCGAATCGACCGCGGCATCGACCGGCCGTTCGCCCGTGCCGGGATTGACCGGAAAGGCGGGGAAGCAGGCGCCCGCCACCGCCAGCCGCAGCCGCGCGCCCGCCGGGATCGTCACGCACAGCGGCCGCAGCACGATGCGCACCGGCTCGGGCAGTTCGGCGGGGCAATGGCGGTAGCCGTCGCTCAGCCACACCGATCGCCCGTCCGCGCCGACGAGGGTGAGCGTGCAGGACAGGTCGAAGCTCGGCCGGTCCGCCGTCGCCGCCAACACCGCCACCGGCTCGCCAGCCAACGTCAGCGGCGCGGGGAGCGGATCGGTCGTATAGGTCAGCACGTCGGGCCGGGCGTCGGCCTCGGTCCGGTCGAGCGGGCCGGCGACGGTGCCGAGCGCCCCGCCCACCGTCTGCACCGGCCGCCACGGATCGTGGACCAGCCGCTCCGCCGCCGCCTCGCCCGCCACCTGCGGCCCCAGCCGGCCGTCGCGCTCGTCCAGCGCCGCGCGGCCGCCGCCGGCGATGCGCCAGGCGGCGAGGTCCGCCGGCCAGTCCGCCCGCTCGATCCAGCGGTCGGCGCCGGTGTCGAACAGCCGCACCGGCGGCGTCGCCGGGCGGACGTGGCCCTTCAGATGCCGGTCGAAGAAGGCGATCTGGCGCCGGTCGATGTCGCCGATCGCCGCCGTGCCGAAATCGCGCCCGCCGATCCACCGCCCCCACGGGAAATGCGCCCACGGGCCGATCACCAGTTCGGCCGCCGCCCCCGCCGTCTGATAGGCGCGATAGGCGGCGACGGTGCCGGTCAGGTGGCTGTCGTACCAGCCGCTGACGAACAGCGCCGGCGGCCCGCCCGTGGTGAGCGCTCCAGCGTGCGCGGCGGGCGAGATGCGCGCCCAATAGGGATCGTCGGCGGCCGCATCCCGCCAGCGCGCGTGATGCGGCGCGTAGCGGGCGTGGGCGTCGAGGATGTCGGGCCGGGCGGCGATCGTGCGGCCGATCGGCAGGCTGCGCGCCGCCTCGGCCAACTCGGCGAAGGCGGCGGCATCGCCCTGCCGGCGGGCCTCCTGGGCGGCGATCTGCACCGCCCAGGAGAGGTTGGCGGCGAGGCAGAAGGCGCCGCCGCTCCACGCCCAGTCCTGCCGCAGATCCCAGCCGATCATCGCCGGTGCGATCGCCTTCAGCGCCGCCGGGCCCGCCGCCGCCGCCAGCAATTGCGTGACGCCCTGATAGGAGAAGCCATACATGCCGACCGCGCCCGTCGACCCCGGCAGCGTCGCGCACCAGTCGACGCTCTCCGCCCCGTCCGCCGCCTCCTGCTCGAACAGGGTGAACGTGCCTTCGGACGTGCCGCGCCCGCGCACGTCCTGCACCACCACGATATAGCCCTGCGCCGCATACCAGGCGGGATGCGCGTAGCAGACGGTGGTCGCGATCCGCCGGCCATAGGGCTGGCGCATCAGCAGCACGGGGTGATCGCCGCCGCCGGCCGGGCGATAGACGTCCGCATCGAGCCGCACGCCATCGCTGGTCCGCATCGAAAGCGTCTCGGGGGGGCCGATGTCGATCATCCCGCGGCAGGGTGTAGCCGGGGGGTCGCCACGGCACAATTGTCTTGGTGAGCAAATTATGCGTAAAAGCGCGACGAACGATCCGCGGGGTGGCTTGCCTCTGCGGCAAAGGCCGTTTTGCGGCGATCCGGCGGGGGTCTGATGACGGAGGATGACACGGTCGCGGCCTATGCCGATGCGGCATCGGCGATGCTGGGCCTGCCGCTGCCGCCCGATTGCCGGCCGGGCGTGATCGCCAATCTGTCGCTGATCTTCGCGCAGACGGCGGCGCTGATGGCGCTTCCCCTCGATCCGATCGACGAACCGCTGCCGGTGTTCCGCGCATGATGCCGGACACGGCGCAGACGATCGCCGCCGACGTCGCCGCCGGCCGCCGCACCGCCGCCACCGTGGTGCGCGCGGCACTCGACCGGATCGCGCGGGCGGACGGCACGATCAACGCCTGCACCGCCGTCTTCGCGGACGAGGCGCTGGCCGCCGCCGCCGCGATCGACGTGGCGGTCGCCGCCGGCCGGCCGGTCGGGCCGCTGGCGGGCGTGCCGGTAGCGGTGAAGAATCTGTTCGACATGACGGGCGTGGTGACGCTGGCTGGCGCGGCGATGCGGCAGGGTGCCGCCCCCGCCACGGCCGACGCCACCGCCGTCGCCCGGCTGCGCGCGGCGGGCGCGATCCCGCTCTGCGCCACCAACATGGACGAATTCGCCTACGGCTTCACCACCGAGAATGCCGCCTTCGGCACCACCCGCAACCCGCGCGATCCGGCGCGCGTGGCGGGCGGCTCCTCGGGCGGATCGGCGGCGGCGGTGGCGGCGGGGATGGCGCCGCTGGCGCTGGGGTCCGACACCAACGGATCGATCCGCGTGCCAGCCTCCTTCTGCGGCATCTATGGCCTCAAACCCACGTTCGGCCGCCTGTCGCGCGCGGGTGCCTTTCCGTTCGTCGCCAGCCTCGATCATATCGGCCCGCTGGCGCTGACGGTCGGCGATCTCGCGCTCGCCTACGATGTGCTACAAGGCCCGGACGGGCGCGATCCCGCCTGCACTCGGCGCTCACCCGAACCGGTGGCGGCCGACCTCGGCGGGGGCGCGGCGGGCCTGCGCGTCGCGACGATGGGCGGCTGGTTCGCCGCCGATGCCGCGCCCGAGGCGCTGGCAGCGGTAGCGGCGGTGGCGGATGCGCTCGGCGGGCGCCGCACGGTCGACGTGCCCGATGCCGCGATCGCCCGCTACGCGGCCTTCGCGATCACCGCGGCCGAGGGCGGCGATCTCCATCGCCCGGCGCTGGCCGCCCGCCCCCACGCCTTCGATCCCGCCACGCGCGATCGGCTGATGGCGGGCGCGCTGCTGCCGGCCGCCCTCGTCCAGCAGGCGCAGCGCTTCCGCCGCCGCTTCACCGCGACGATGGCGGGGCTGTTCGAGGGGGCGGACGTGCTGCTCGCCCCCGCCACGCCCTGCACGGCGCTGCGCATCGGCCAGGAGACGCTGTCGATCGGCGGGCGGGACATGCCGGCGCGCGCGCATATCGGCATCTATACGCAACCGCTCAGCTTCGTCGGCCTGCCGGTACTGACGGTGCCCGTGGCGACCGGCACCGGCCTGCCGATCGGCGTCCAGCTGGTCGCGGCGCCGTGGAACGAGGCGGCGCTGTTCCGTGCGGCGGCCCATCTGGAAACGACGGGCGTGGCGGCGGCGGCGACCTTCTAGACGGCCGTTCGGCCCGAGCGAAGTCGAGGGCCACGCGGGGCGGCTGTTGGGGATTGCCTCGACTTCGCTCGGCACGAACGGATGGGGTCGAACCGGCGCCTACCGCTTCGCCGGCCACGGCGTCAGGAACGCCGCCCCCTCGTCATAGCCGAGCACGCCTTCGGCCTGGAGCCGGCGGACCCGGCCGTCGAGATATTCCTTGATGATCGCGATCCGACCGTCCTTCACCGTCGCGATCCACACGTCGTTGACGACCTGCCGCTCCCCTTTCTCGGTGGTGCGGAACTGGACTTCGGCGGCGATCCGCCCGGCCTTCTCGTCGATATAGAAGGCGTCCTTCGGGAAATAGACGCTGCGATCGGTGGCGACCGCGCAGAAGGCGGCGAGGTCGGCCAGCGCCGCCTCGATCCCGCGCACGCGCCGCCCCGGATAGGAGAAGTCGACGTCCGGGGAGAGCGTCCGCCGCATCAGCCCGGCATCGCACCCCGCCCACACCCCCGCCAGATCGAGCACCAGCCGCTGGTAACGCCCGCGGACGCTACCGGCGCGCTCCATCGGCCCGTCGTAGACCACGCCCGGCGGCAGCGCGGCGGCGGGGGCGGCGGCAAGCATCGCCAGCAGGAACCCCAACCGCCGCATCATCGCTTGCCCTCCCCTCAGCGCTTTCCGAAATTATAGGAGACGCTGCCGCCGATCCAGCGCGGCCGCCCCCACACTTCCGTGCCGAAACCCAGGAAGGCGAGATCGAAGGCGGCGGTGCGGTAATATTTGTCGGTCAGATTCTCGGCGAACACCGCCAGCGTCACCGTGTCGCTGGGGTCGGTCCAGGAGATGCGGGCGTTGTAGAGCGTATAGCCCGGCTCGCGCTGGCTGGGGCTGTTGAACGCGTCGAAGAATTGGCTGCTCTTGTAGGCGGCGTCGCCCTGCAACCCGATCGTGCCGCCCAGCGCGCGGAAGCGATAGGTGCCGGTCAGGTTCGCCGACCATTTCGGGGCGAGCGGCATCCGCGTGTCGCGGATCGGCCCGTTGTTGGCGAGGCCGGGCAGCTGCACGTCGAGCAGCTCGGCATCGAGATAGGTGAGCGATCCGCGGAAGCTCAGCCCCGCCATCGGCTGGGCGGCGAACTCCGCCTCCGCGCCGGTGATCCGCGCATCGCGGTTGAAGGTGGTGGAGGAAAGCGTGACGCCATCGAACTGATAGGCCTGGCTGTCCTTGTAGTCATAATGGAAGACGGCGCCGCTGAGGCTGGAGCGCCCGTCCGCCGCGCTGAACTTCGCGCCCGCCTCGTAGCTGGTTAGCTTCTCCGGCCGCACCGAGATCGCCGCGCGCGGCAGCGAGGTGTAGCCGACGTTGAACGTCCCCGCCTTGAAGGCGCGCGCCACGCCCGCATAGAACAGGCGCCCCCGCGCCGGTTCGTAGCTGAGGCGTGCGTTGAAGCTGGTATTGTCGTCCTTGCGGCGGGCGAGATCGCCGACCGTGTTCACGTTGAACACCGGCCCGGTGTCGGTATTGTTGAGATCGTATTTTTTGCGCTCGTCGGTGTAGCGCAGGCCGCCCGTCGCGGTCAGCGTGTCGGTCAGCTCGTAATCGCCCTGGGCGAAGGCGGCATAGCTGTTGGTACGCAGATCGTAGAACACCGGCGGGCGCGGGCCGACCGCGGCGCTGGTTGTGCGGCGCTGCGATCCATCGATCTTGTAATAGAAGTAGAACAGGCCGGCGGTCCAGTTGAGCCGCCCCGTCTCCCCGGCGAGGCGCGTCTCCTGCGAGAATTGCTTGGCGCGCGGGTTGACCTGCGTGGCGCGCGCGCCGGGCGTGGAATCGCTGTCGAAGGCGGCATCCTTCTTGCCGGCCTCGTAGCCGCTGATCGAGGTCAGCGTGACGCCGCCGAAATCCCACGTCAGCTTGCCGATGCCGGTGAACTGGTCGGATTTCAGGAAGGTATCGAGGTTGGTGTTGGTCTCGCGCGGGGCGCTGTCGCCGAAACCGAAGGAATCGAGCAAGCCGGGGGTGCGCGTCGACAGGCCGGTCGCGGGATCCTGCCGGACGACGACGTGGGTGAACATGTTGCCCGCGTCATTGTCGTTCCGGTAATATTGCGCGAACAGGTCGAGCGTCGCCGCCTCGCCCAGATCGATGGCGAGCTGGCCGCGCACCGCCGAGGCGTCGAGCGCATTGCCGTCCTCGCCGCCGGGGAAGCGGTTTTTGATATAGCCGTCATATTCGTGGTGGAAGACGCTGAGCCGCGCGCGGATGCCGGGCGCCAGCGCGCCGCCCACCGCCCCTTCCAGCTTGTAGCGGTTGCGTTCCGCCACCAGCGCGGAGGCATAGCCGCTCAGCTCCTCGGTCGGTGCGGCGGTGATGAAGTGGATCAGGCCGCCGGTGGCGTTGCGGCCGTAGAGCGTGCCCTGCGGCCCGCGCAGCACCTCGATCCGTTGCAGATCGAACATCTGCGAATCGAGGCCCATCAGATTGGCCTTGTAGAAATCGTTCACATAGACGGCCGACGGGCTTTCGTTGGTATCGGCGAAGTCGCGCATCGCCACGCCGCGCAGCGAGATGAACGGAAAGTCGCCGTCACCCGAATTCTGACCGATGGCGAGGCCGGGGACGAGCCGGGCGAGATCGAGCGTGCTGGCCGCCCCCGAATCCGCCACCTGCGCGCCCGTCAGCACGCTGAGGCTGATCGGCACTTCGGCGGCACTCTGCTGGCGGCGCTGCGCGGTGACGACGATGTCGCCGCCGCCGTCCGCCGCCTCCGACGTGCCGATCGGCGCCTGCGCGGCGGCGAGGGCGGGTGCCGCGGTAAGCAGCAAAACGGCGGTGCTCCGGAAGAAACGGCGCTGGTCGGCAAACATCGGATGTCCCCCTTTGGCAATGCACTGCCGCCGGTCCCCGCGCCGCCGCCTGCCCGCGCGATAGGCGCGGACGGCGATCTGTGGTGCGATCCGCGGTCCCCGACCCGGCCTTGCCCATGAAGTATGCATGTGATGCTTACTTGTGTAAAGCGGGCAAATGGCAGGCGCCGCACTGCCTGTGCGTTGGGCGGAACGGCCGGCAGGCTCAGCAGGCGACGACGTTGACCGCGAGGCCGCCTTCGGACGTTTCCTTATATTTGGTCGCCATATCGTGGCCGGTCTGGCGCATCGTCTCGATCACCTGATCCAGCGTCACGCGATGTTCGCCATGGCCCATCATCGCCAGGCGCGAGGCGTTGACCGCCTTGGCCGCGCCGATCGCATTGCGCTCGATACAGGGGATCTGGACGAGGCCGCCGACCGGATCGCAGGTGAGGCCGAGATTATGCTCCATGCCGATCTCGGCGGCATGTTCGACCTGCCCGTCGCTGCCGCCGAGCGCCGCCGTCAGCCCCGCCGCCGCCATCGAGCAGGCGACGCCGACCTCGCCCTGACACCCCACCTCCGCGCCGGAGATGGAGGCGTTGCGGCGGTAGAGTGCGCCGATCGCGCCCGCCGCCAGCAGGAAGGTGCGCACCCCGTCCGCGGTGCCGCCGCAGGCGCGCTCATAATAGCGGATCACCGCCGGGATGATCCCCGCCGCCCCGTTGGTCGGCGCGGTGACGACGCGGCCGCCGCCGGCATTCTCCTCGTTCACCGCCATCGCCCACAGGTTGATGAGGTCGAGCGTCTCGAGCGGATCGGGCGCGTTGCGCCGTCGCGCGGCGATGTCCTCCGCCAGTTGCCCCGCGCGGCGGCGGACCACCAGCCCGCCCGGCAGCGTCCCGCGCGCGGCAATGCCGGCATCGATGCAGGCCGACATCGCCTCCGCGATCCGGTCCAGTCCCGCGTCCACCGCGGCGGGGGCGCGCGCCGCCTCCTCGTTGGCGCGCATCGCCCCGGCGATGCCGAGGCCGCTCGCCGCCGCCACCGCCAGCAATTCGGCGCCCGAGGCGAAGGGATAGGGCAGCGCCACGCCATCGTCAGCCGGCGGCCGCCCCGCCTCCGCCTCGTCCAGCACGAAGCCGCCGCCGATCGAATAATAGGTGCGGGTCGAGAGCGGCGCGCCGGCCGCATCGATGGCGGTGAAGGTCAGCGCGTTGGAATGGAAGGGCAGCCGTTCGCGCTGGCGGAAGTGGAGGTCGGCGGCGGGATCGAACGCCACCTCCGGCCCGCCCGCGCCGCCCAGCGTCAAGCGCCGCCGGTCGATCGCGTCGGCGACGATCGCGGCGATGCGCGCGCCATCGGTGGCGTCGGGCCGCTCCCCCGCCAGCCCCGCGATCACCGCCACGTCGGTCGCATGGCCGCGCCCGGTCAGCGCCAGCGATCCATAGAGATCGACCTCTACCCGCGCCGGCCGCACGCCCGCCTCCGCCAGCCGCGCCACGAACCGCCCGGCCGCCACCATCGGCCCCACCGTGTGCGAGCTGGACGGGCCGACACCGATCTTGAACAGATCAAAGACGCTGACCGTCATCGGCGGGGCGGCGAGAGGCGGGTCATGCGCCAGATATGGCGCTTCGGCGGGCCGCCCGCCAGAGCGTCAGGCCGGTCGCCGCCGCCGCGCGTAGAGCGCGATCGCCGCCGCGCTCGCCAGCAGCGCCGCATCCAGCGCGCGGCCGGCGGTATCGACGCCGGGCAGCAGCGCATGGCCGATCGCCGTCACCGCCAGCATCGCCGCCATCACCGCCGCGAGCCGCGCGGTGCGCATCATCCCCGGCAGCGCCACCGCCAGCGCGACGCCCGCCGCCATCGCCGCCCAGAACAGGGTCGGCAGCGGCAGCGCATCGCCGCTCGCGGCGCGCGCCCACAGCAGGCCGACCAGCACGATCGGCGTGCCCCACACCGCCCAAGCCCAGGCGGCGGCGAGACGCGGCGAAGGATGGCCGCGCCGGCGGCGCTTCTCCAGCCAGATCGAGGTGCCGGTGGCGATCACCACGCACAGCGCCGCCCCCATCGCCAGATAGGCGAGGCGCACCGCCAGCCCGGCATAATTGCCGAAGTGGAGGCGATAGACCGACGCCGTCACCTGCTGGCCGATCGCCCCGTCGGCGAGGCCGAGCTTGCCCGTCTGCCGCCCGGCCGCATCGAAGAAATAGCTCTCGCCGTAGATCAGCCGCCGTGGATGTTCGGCGAGGATCTGGACGTGCTGGCCGCGCGTGCCGGGATCGTGGAGGATCACATAGGTCGGCACCGCCTGCGGCTGGCTGCGGCCGAGCGTCGCCAGCGCCGCCGCCACGTCCGGCAGGGGCGCGGGTGCCGGGTTCGGGGTCGGCTCGCCGCCGAAGATCGGCGCATAGACCTTCATCGTATCCCCGCCGAAATGGCCCTGCGCGATCGTCGTCGCCCCGACCATCCCCAGGCCGACGAACGCGCCGGTCAGCCCCACCGCCAGTGCGAACGGCAGCGTCCATACCCCGAGCCGGTTGTGGAGATCGACGCGGCCGATCTGCGCATCGCCGCGCAGCCGCAGGCGAAAGGCATCGCGCAGGATGCGCGGGTGGGCGAGCACGCCCGTCACCGTCAGCGCCGCCAGCATCGCCCCGAACGCGCCGACCGCGATCATCCCCGCCGTCATCGGCATGTGGAGATATTCGTGCAGGCCCGTCACCAGTTCGGTCCAGCCGTTGGCCTCGTCCGCCACGATCCGACCGGCGGCGTCGACATAGGCCCCGCCATGATCGGAGGTGACGATCGCGCGCGGCAGTTCGTCGGTCGGCAGGGCGACATAGAGATGGGTGGTGGCCGGCTTGCCGGCATCGCGCGCGACGATGGCGGCGAGCGCCGCCTGCACCGCCGTCGGCGACAAAGCGGTTACGGTCGGCACGGCCGGCTGCTCCCACGCCTGCCACCGTTCGTGGATCACCGCCAGCGTGCCGGTGAGCGTGATGAGATAGAGGATCGCGCTCGCCAGCAGGCCGAGCGCGGCATGCCCCGCCAGCGCCCGCTGGACGAACGTGCGCGGCGGCGCCGCCACCGCGACGGGATGGCGCGACATGTCGTTCATGCGAGGCCCCACAGCAGCAGGCCGGTCGCGGCGGCCAGCGCCGGCGCCGTCCACATCCGCCGCACGCTCTCGCGCGTCAGCTGCGCGGTCACGATCAGCGCCCAGGCGATCGGCTGGAGCATCATCGCCAGCACGATCGCATCCGCCGGCACCCAGCCGGCGCGCAGCGCCGCGCCATGCGCGCCATAGGCGAGGCCCTGCGCCGCCAGGAAGGCGACCGGCACCGTCGCCACGAACACCAGCACCCGCCGCCCCATGCCCGGCCAGACCGGCGGACGAGCGAGCCGCGGTGGATCGCGCCTTGTGCCGGCGATGCGCGCCGGGGCCGGGGCGGCCACGCCGGCAAAAGCGACCAGCGCCAGCGCCGCGACGCTCGCCGCCGCGGCGCCGACCGATATCCCCCACGCCCCGCTGTCGCGTGCGAGCAGCGGCATCGCCACGCCGACCAGCATCCATCCGCCGACCGCGATCGCGCGCCGCCGCGCCCAGCCGTAGCGGACGAAGCCGATGCCGACCGCGGCGATAAGGATGCCCCCGGCCAGCATCACACGCCGCGCGCCGCCGTGTCTTTCTCGCCTGCCACCCGTCGCTCCATCATCGGCATCTTCGCCCGACGACCTATCGCAGTTGAGACCGCCTCGCAATAGCGATCACATAGCGATTGCCAGCGCCTGATCCATGTTTAGGATCGTCGCACAGACAGTTGCGGGGGAGAGGCAGATATGGCGTTCAGTCCAATGAATTTGGCCTACGGGCTCGCCGAGCGGGTCACGGGCGCGAAGGAAATCGCGCGGGAAGTGAACGCCCTCGCCCAGTATAACAGCCTGACCTATAACGATGCCGACGCCGAACCCGGCGACGTCTTCTTCCACGTTTATTCGGAGGCGGGTGCGACGCATGGCAACATGGTCTCGCCCGATCGCACGCAGAAGATCGATTCGGTGGTCGGGGCGGGCGTGCGGACGATCCCGATGGCGGCCGATCGGCACGCGCGCATCGGCTTCCGCCTGATGGACAGCATCTATGCGCAGAATGCCGCGCTGCTGCTGCTCTCGTGGGTCGGGCAGGTCGGCTATTCCTCCGGCCTCGGCGGGATGGGGCGGCAGATCCATGCGGGGTTCGGCGCGTCCAATTTCGGCAAGGGCGCGGTCGGCCGTCTCCACAAATATGCGGATCGCGGCACCGACGGCAATCTGAAGGCGCCCAAGAATTCGACCTGCGGCGAATTGTGCATCCTCGCCTATCAGCTCTGCATTCCGGAGAACGATCCCATGTTCCCCAAGCTGGATGCCAAGCACAGCTCGCCCAACCGCATCGTCCGCTACATGCTCGCCAACCCCAGCGTGTGGGATTATCTGGGCTATCGCGGCGAGATGTGACGGCCGGGGCCGCCGCCGGCCGATTCAGGCGCGGCGGCGGCGCCCCGTCTTGGCGGCGACGGGGGCGGCCACCGCCCGCCCCGCCAGCAACGGCTTCAGATAGCGGCCGGTGTAACTGCGCGGCTCCTCGATCACCTGTTCGGGCGTGCCCGTCGCCACGATCTCGCCGCCGCCGGTGCCGCCTTCCGGCCCCAGGTCGACGATCCAGTCGGCGGTCTTGATGACCTCCAGATTATGCTCGATCACCACCACGCTGTTGCCCTGTTCGACCAGCGCCTGCAGCACCTCCAGCAGCTTGCGCACGTCTTCGAAATGCAGCCCGGTGGTCGGCTCGTCGAGGATGTAGAGCGTCTGCCCGGTCGCACGGCGCGACAGCTCCTTGGCCAGCTTCACGCGCTGCGCCTCTCCGCCCGACAGCGTCGTCGCCTGCTGGCCGACTTTGACGTAGCCGAGGCCGACCTCGGCCAGCATCGCCATCTTGTCGCGGATCGGCGGCACCGCCTTGAAGAATTCGACGGCATCCTCGACCGTCATGTCCAGCACGTCGGCGATCGACTTGCCCTTGAACTTCACCTCCAGCGTCTCGCGGTTGTAGCGGGCGCCGTGGCAGACGTCGCACGTCACATAGACGTCGGGCAGGAAGTGCATCTCGATCTTCAGCAGGCCGTCGCCGGTGCACGCCTCGCACCGCCCGCCCTTGACGTTGAAGCTGAACCGGCCGGGCTTGTAGCCGCGCGCCTGCGCCTCGGGCAGCCCGGCGAACCAGTCGCGGATCTGGGTGAAGGCGCCGGTGTAGGTCGCCGGATTCGACCGCGGGGTGCGGCCGATCGGCGACTGGTCGATGTCGATCACCTTGTCGAGATGCTCCAGCCCGTCGATCCCCTCGCACGGGCCGGAGACGAGCCGCGCCCCGTTCAGCACGCGCGCGGCATTGGCGTAGAGCGTGTCGAGCGTGAAGCTGGACTTGCCCGATCCCGACACGCCGGTGATGCAGGTGAAGGTGCCGAGCGGGATCGAGGCGGTGACGCCCTTCAGATTGTTGGCGGTCGCCCCCTTCACCGTCAGCCGCTTGCCGTTGCCCGCCCGCCGCGCCGCGGGCACCGCCACCCCTAGCCGGCCCGACAGATATTGGCCGGTCAATGATCCTTCGGAGGCGAGGATGTCGTCCAGCGTCCCTTCGGCGATGATCTCGCCGCCGTGGACGCCCGCGCCCGGCCCCATGTCGATCACATGGTCGGCGGTGCGGATCGCATCCTCGTCATGCTCGACCACGATCACGCTGTTGCCGAGGTCGCGCAGGCGCTTGAGCGTCACCAGCAGCCGGTCGTTGTCGCGCTGGTGGAGGCCGATCGAGGGTTCGTCCAGCACGTAGAGCACGCCCGACAATCCTGATCCGATCTGGGAGGCGAGGCGGATGCGCTGGCTCTCCCCGCCGGACAGCGTGCCCGAGGTGCGATCGAGGTTCAGATAATCGAGGCCGACATTGTCGAGGAAGCCCAGCCGCTCGACGATCTCCTTCAGGATCGGCGTCGCGATCTGGCGCTGCTGGTCGGTGAGATGCTCGGGCAGGCCCTGGAAGAAGGCGAGCGCCGGCTGCACCGCACGCCGCGTCGATTGCGAGATGTCCTCCCCCGCCACCTTCACCGCCAGCGCCTCGGGCCGCAGGCGCGCGCCATGGCACACCTCGCACGGGGCGGCGGACTGGTAGCGACCAAGTTCCTCCTTCATCCACGCGCTTTCGGTGGAGGCCATGCGCCGGTCGAGGTTGCCGATCACCCCCTCGAACGGCTTGGTCACCTCATAGGCCTTCTTGCCGTCGATGAAGCGCAGCACGATCGCCTTGCCGCGCGTGCCGTGCAGGATCACGCCCTGCTGCTCGGGGTCGAGGTCGCGCCACGGGGTGGACAGCGCGAAGCCGTATGCCTTGGCGAGGCTCGCCAGCACCTGCATGTAATAAGGCGAGGGCGGGTTGCTCTTGGCCCACGGCACCACCGCGCCCTTTTCCAGGCTCAGCAATTCGTTGGGCACGACGAGGCGCGGATCGAAATAGAGCTTCTCGCCCAGCCCGTCGCAGGCCGGGCACGCCCCCTGCGGCGCGTTGAACGAGAACAGCCGCGGCTCAACCTCGGCGATGGTGAAGCCCGAGACGGGGCAGGCGAACTTCTCGGAAAAGGTGATGCGGTTGGCGGGCACGCCGCCGACGCCGGCCGCGGCCGATCCCTTGGCCTCGCCCTTGCGGCTGCGGCCCTTGGGGGCGGCCTCCTCCTCGCGCCCCGGCACCACGCTGTCCACCAAATCGACATAGGCGAGGCCCTCGGCCAGCTTCAGCGCCGTCTCGAAGCTCTGGGCGAGGCGCGTCTCGATATCGGGCCGCACGACAAGGCGATCGACCACCACCTCGATGTCATGCTTGTATTTCTTGTCGAGCGCGGGGGCGGCGTCGATCTCGTGCACCTCCCCGTCGATGCGGACGCGGGTGAAGCCGGCCTTCTGCCATTCGGCCAGTTCTTTCCGATATTCACCCTTGCGGCCGCGCACGGCGGGGGCGAGCAGCAGGAAGCGGGTGCCTTCGGGCAATTGCATCACCCGATCGACCATCTGGCTCACGGTCTGCGCGCTGATCGGCAGGCCGGTGGCGGGCGAATAGGGCACGCCGATCCGCGCCCACAGCAGGCGCATGTAGTCGTAGATCTCGGTGACGGTGGCGACGGTCGAGCGCGGGTTGCGGCTCGTCGTCTTCTGCTCGATCGAGATGGCCGGCGACAGGCCCTCGATATGCTCCACGTCGGGCTTCTGCATCAGCTCCAGGAACTGGCGTGCATAGGCCGACAGCGATTCGACGTAGCGGCGCTGCCCCTCGGCATAGATGGTATCGAAGGCGAGGCTCGATTTGCCCGATCCCGACAGGCCGGTGATGACGACCAGCTTGTCGCGCGGAATGTCGACGTCCACGCCCTTCAGATTATGCTCGCGGGCGCCGCGGACGCTGATATGGGTAAGGCTCATGGGGCTCGTCTGTTCCAGATATGTTCGGGCGGTGCAAGCCGGCCGCCCCTTCTAACGCATATCGCCCCTGCGGGATGCCCCGCGCGCCTCAGCCGCCGAACAGCTTGAGATCGATCGATTCCGCCACCGCCTTCAGCCCGGCGTCATTGCCGTGGAGGTGATCGCCCATATGATAGCCTTCTCGCATCGCCGCCGGATCGTCCGGATCGGCGAAGGCGGTGTCGAAGCGGACGATCCCGTCGAACGCGCCGCCGGTCAGGATCCAGTCGTTGATCCGCTTCCGCGCCGCCTCGCCCTCCGGGGACCAATAGCCCGCGCCCTTGTAGGGGCCGATCGGCGAGGCGATCACCCTGATGCCCTTCTCATGCGCCCGCGCCACGATCTGGCGGTAGCCGGCGATCATCTGCTCCACGGTCAGCGGCGGCTGGTCCGGCCCGAAGACGGCGGCGCGGCTCGCGTCGGCCGGGCCGAAGCGGTTGCCGAGGTCGTTCACCCCCTCGAACAGGATCAGGTAGCGCACGCCCGACAGGCTCAGCACATCCTCGTCGAAACGGGCGAGCGCCGCCTCGCCCATGCCGGGGCTGAGCATCCGGTTGCCGCTGATCCCGGCATTGGCCACCGCCCAGCGCCGCCCGGCGGCGTGCAGCCGGTCGGCCAGCACGTCGGGCCAGCGGCGGTCGGCGCCGGGCGTCGATCCGACCCCGTCGGTGATCGAATCACCGAACGCCACGATCGTCCCCGGCGCATCCGCCGCATCCACCTCCACCGCGCTCAGGAAGGCGCGATACTGGCCTCGCGTTGCGGCAGCGAACGGCTTGCCGACGAAATTGCCGGGTGGGGAGACGGTGAGCTCGTCCAGCCCGGTCAGGTGGCAGGTGCACGGGCCGGTCGCGCCGGGCAGGAACAGCTCCACCTTCACCCGCGACAGATCGGGGACGGCGAGATCGACCGCATCGCTGACGAACGGGCTGCCGCGCGGGATCGTGGCGGCGGCCGCGCCGCCGAACGTCAGCGCGCGGCCGCTCCCCGCAATCTCCTTGCCCGCCGCATCGATCCGCACGATCCGCGCCGCGCCGATCGCCAGCGGCGCCGGCCCGTAGCGGTTGGACAGGCGGATGCGCACCCGCCCGCCCCCGGCGCTGACGCGCAGCACCTGCGCGATCGTGACATTGTCGAAAGAAGCCGCGGCGAACGGGCCGGCGGTGGCGATCGGCGCGTGCGGCGGCGCCGTCCAGCTCGATACCCATTCGGCCTCGGCCGGTGCCGCCGCCAGCGCGGCGACGGCGACGAGTGCAGCAAGGAACCGCATGATCCTCCCCCTCTTTTGGCATGAAGCGTCGCGGATCGCGGCGGCGCCGTCAATCGATCGGTTCATGGCGCGGCAAGCGCACCGATGATAGGAACGAGACCCATGAAGACCCCCCTCCGCGCCGCCACGCTCGCCGCCCTCGCCGCCACCGCCTTCGCCGCCGTCCCGGCTGAGGCGCAGTGGCGTGGCGGCTACGGCTATGGCTGGGGCCGCGGCTATTATGGCGGCGGCGGCTGGGGCCGGGGCTATCGCCGCGGCGGGGGCGATACGTTCGGCAACCTCCTGCTGGGCGGGCTGATCGGCGGCGGCATCGTCGCCCTCGCCACGTCGCGCCCACGCGGCACGACGGTGGAGCGCACCGCCGATCTGCCGCCGATCACCACGCCGCTGCCCGCCCCGCCGATCGCCCCGCCCGGCGAATATGATCGCCGCCCTATCGCCCCGCTCGCCGACGTCGGATCGCGCGGAGAAGCGGTCGACGCCTGCACCGCGGCGGCCGAGGACGGCGCCCGCGCCCGCGTCACCGCCATCACCCATGTCGCGCGGGAAGCGGACGGCTGGCGCATCGACGGCGACGTGGACGATACCGCCCGCCGCGCCGATCGCGGCCGCTTCACCTGCGCCTCCGCCCGCGGCAAGGTGCTCGACTTCCAGTATCGCGACGGATCGCTCGCCAGCCGGGACTGACAGGAGACAGGCATTTTCACGCGGAGGCGCGGAGAAGCGGAGGGTTCCGCCCGCGCCGCAGGCATCCACGGTCATCGCGAGCCATGATGGAAGTCGCGGCGCTGCCGCGAACGGAACACCTCCGCGCCTCCGCGTGAACCATCTCGCCTTCCTCTATCGGTGCGCGCCGCAAGCCGCCGTTAACCTGCCGCGCCCTACGCCCCATGCTGGATTGCAGCGCTGCGATGCGGCATAGCGGCGGCGCGGATCGCGCGATCGGCGTGATGCGGATGGGGTGATCGACCATGGATGAACTCGGCGGCGTCGGCCGGTCCCTGCCGATCTTCGCGGAACTGCCCGCTTTGCTGCTGGCGGCGGCGGTCCTCTATGTCCTGCTGAAGCGTCTGCAAAGCCCGGCCGGCCGCTTCGTCCTGATCGCGATCTGGCTGCGCTGCGCCTTGGGCGCGCTCCACGAATTCAGCTACAAATCCTCGCCCTTCGGCCTCAGCTACAATGCGCTCGCCTCGCTGCTCGTGTTCGCGGTGGGCATGCTGATCGTCCGCCGCCGCCGGCTGTTCGACGCCGCCCTCGTCCCCTTCTACGTCTATGTCCTGGCGCTTACCGCCAGCGCGGTCAGTTCCGGCCTGCTGCCCGACATGTTCAAGGAACTCACCAAGTTCCTCTATCTGATGATCCTGATCCTCGCGATCGACGATGCCATCGCCGACGAGGGCGCCGATCGCTTCCTGAAGCTGCTGCTGGGCGCCTTCGCGCTGCCCTTCGGCATGCAATTGCTATCGATCGCGCTCAACATCTCCAAGCCCGGCGAGGACGACAATGCCGCCAGCTTCATCGGCGGCTACAATCACGAAGCCTCCTTCTCGCTGATCCTGGCGGGCGCGCTGCTCACCGTCTGCCTGATCCGCGGCATGGGCGCGCGGATGAAGCTGGGGCTGATCTTCTACGGCGTCGTCGCGATCATGGCCGCCAACTACCGCACCGCGATCGTCGCCATCCTGCCGGTGCTGGGGGCGGCGATCGTGCTCGGCATCACCCGCCGGGTCGTGCCGCAGCAGCGCGCGCTGGTGGCGGGGATGATCGCGATCGCGGTGGCGATCGGCGGCGTGGCGGGCGCGGTGAAGGAACAGGAACGCTTCGCCGACATCGGCATCGTCCTTACCCGCGGCACCGATCTCATCCAGCGCCCCGGCGATTTCTCCACGCCCGAGCGGCGGCTGATGTCCGGCCGCCCCGCCATCTGGAGCGGCTATCTCTACGGCTGGTACGACGGTTCCCCGGTCGAACGGATGTTCG
Organism: Edaphosphingomonas fennica; assembly: GCA_036946415.1. Classification (GTDB taxonomy): domain Bacteria; phylum Pseudomonadota; class Alphaproteobacteria; order Sphingomonadales; family Sphingomonadaceae; genus Sphingomonas_Q; species Sphingomonas_Q fennica_A. The sequence continues at coordinate 132,691 of JAQIJD010000004.1, forward strand.
GCAAGGGGCCGGGCACGTCGTGGAAATATTTCATCGTCTACGCGCACAACACTCTGGTCGGCGCGCTCTTCGAACTTGGCGTGCTGGGCGTGTTCGCCACCATCTTCCTGTGGACGTGGATGTTCGCGCTCGCCTGCCTCGCGCGGGGCGGGCCGAAGGTGGAGCTGATCTTCGGCCATATCAGCTTCTTCGTGCTGAACATGGCGACGATGCCGACCTACATGATCGAAGGCATGATCTTCTACGGCGTGCTGTGCGGCTGCACCGTCCATTTCTATCGCGCATCGCGCAGGGTTGCGGCGCCACCGCCCGCCGCCGCGACCGTCCGCCGCGCGATCCCCGCATGACCCGTCCCGCCTTCGCCGTCGTCGTGCCCCTCCACGACAAGGGCCGCCATATCGAGCGCGCGCTCGCCTCCGTCGCCGCGCAGACGCTGGCGCCCGCCGAACTGATCGTGATCGACGACGCCTCGACCGACGACGGCCCCGCCATCGCCGCCGCCTTTCCCGGCGTCCGCCTGCTGACGCGGACCGAACCCGGCCCCGGTGGCTACGCCGCGCGCAACGCCGGCATCCGCGCCGCCAGCACGCCGTGGATCGCCTTCCTCGATGCCGACGATGCCTGGGCACCCGATCATCTCGCTACGCTGGCGGCGCTGATCGCGCAGGAGCCGGCAGCGGCGATGGTCGGCAGCGGCTATGTCGAGCAGCATCCCGGCAACCGGCAGGTGCGCGACGTCTACGCCCGCCGCCACCCGCAAGCGGCGCCCGCCACCTTCGGCTTCGATGCCTTCGTCGCCGAATGGCTGTCGATCGGCGAATGCCCGGTCTGGACCTCGGCGATCGCCGCCCCGCGCGAGACGTTGCTGGCGGTGGACGGCTTCCCCGAGGGCCGCTGCCGCCGCGGCGGCGACAAGGATCTTTGGCTGCGCCTCGCCCACGCCGGCCCGGTCACGATCGGCACCGCCGCCACCGCGACCTATTACAAGGATTCGGACAATATGGTGACCGCGCGCCGGCACGTGAACAGCTGCCATTGCGTCGTCCCCACGATCGACGGCTGGCTGCCCGCCGCCCCGCCGGCCCGCCGCACCCTGCTGAAGCGCCTGCGCAATCACGAGACGTGGCTCTATGCGCTGCGCACCGCCAAGACCGATCGTGTCGCTTATGCCAGCTGGCGCGGCTTCAGCCTGCGCCACGATCCGCTGCGCTTCGCGGCCCTCGCGGTGCTGAGTTCGCCCGTCGGCCCGCTGCTCGGCCGCCTCGCCACGCGGCTCCGGGCCGGGCGATGAGCGCTGCGATCCTCTCCGCCGTCGCGATCGAGAAGCGCAGTTCGATCGCCTTCGTAGAGGCGGTGTTCGGCTGCTGGCGCGCCGGCGAGATCGCGCTGCCGCTCGATCCCGAGGCGGCGGTGCCGGAGGGGATCGCCGTCACCCGCCGCATCGCCTGCCCGCCCGGCGGCGGCTGGCTGACGCTGGACGAGGCACCGCGCAGGGACGACGCGCCCGCCCAGATCACGCTCACCTCCGGCACCACCGGCCGCCCCAAGCCGATCCTCCTCTCGCATCGTACGCTGGCCGATGCGGTCGAACGGCTGGTGGCGGCGCAGGGGCTGACCGGGGAGGTGCGCGAATATGTCGGCGTGCCCGTCACCTTCTCCTTCGGCCTCGGCCGGGTGCGCGCGGTGGCGGCGGTGGGCGGGGCCTGCTACCTCCCCGAACGCGGCTTCCGCGTCGACGAACTGGCGGGGATGCTGCTGCGCGGCGAGGTCAATGCCCTCTCCGCCGTGCCGACGCTGCTGCGCGTGGCGCTGGCGCAGGCCGATCGCCTGGCTGAGGCGGGGCCGCGGCTGCGTTGGCTGGAGATCGGCAGCCAGGCGATGAGCGCGGAGGAGAAGGCCGCGGTCCGCGCGCTATTCCCCAACGCCCGCATCGTCCAGCATTACGGCCTCACCGAAGCCTCGCGCACCACCTTCCTCGACATTTCCACCGCCGATCCCGCCGCCCTCATCGGCGTCGGCCGCCCCAACGGATCCGCGGAGGTGAAGATCACCGACGACGGGCTGATCGCGATCCGCGGCGATCACGTCGCGGACGGCATCGTCACCCCCGACGGCATCGTCCCGCTGACCGACGCCGACGGCTGGCTCGTCACCAGCGATCTCGGCCGGATCGAGGCGGGCGCGCTCGTCTTCGGCGGCCGGGCGGACCATCTCGTCAACGTCGGCGGGGTCAAGGTGCCGGCCGAAGGCTTCGAGGAACGGCTGCTGGCGGCGATCGGCGGCGATGCCCCCGTGGCGGTGGCGGCGGGGCAGGACCCTTTGCGCGGCGAGATCGTCGTCGTCGCCCACGAAGGCCCCGAACAGCCCGGCTGGCGCAGCGCCGTGGAGCAGACCGCGCTCGCCTTCGGCATCGGCGACGGAGCGACGCTGTTCCCGGTCGATCGCATCCCCCGGACGGGCACGGACAAGGTCCGCCGGCAGGAGATCACCGCCCTCTACGCCGCCGCCCCGCCGCCCGCGCCGCGCGCGGCGGTGCCCGACGTCGCGGCGGACAGCCCGGCCGAGGGCGTCGTCGCCACCTTCGTCGCCGTCTTCGGCGAGGCGGGGCGCGAGGAGAGCGCCTCCTTCCATTCGCTCGGCGGCGATTCGCTTCACTACGTCTCGATGCTGACCGGCCTCGAACGCTTCGTGCCCGACCTGCCCGAGGATTGGGACACCCTCTCGATCGGCGCCCTGCGGGCGCTGGCCGCGAGCCAGGCCGGCACCGTCTCCGCCGCTCCGCGCCGGGTGCTGCCGCAAAGCCTCGATTCGGTGCGCGGCCTCGCCTGCCTGCTGATCGTGGCGCTCCACGTCGTCGGCCAGACGCCCTATGACGGGCTGCGGCTGGCCGAAGGCTCCGCCTGGCACAGCGTGATGGAGGGGCTGAACCTCGTCCGCCTGCCCTTGTTCACCGCACTGTCGGGCTTCCTCTACGGGGCGATGCCCGCGATCCGCACCGGCTTCGGCCCGTTCATGGGCCGCAAGCTGCGCCAGTTGCTGATCCCCCTGATCTTCGCGACCTTCGCCTTCTGGGCGCTGCGCAACATCGCCGGCCGGGCGGGCGATTCGCTGTTCTGGGCCTATGTCGACGGCTATCAGCACCTCTGGTTCATCGATGCGCTGCTGCTGATCTTCGCGCTCGTCGCCGCGGCCGACGTGCTGGCCGCGCCGCGTGCGCGCAACGCGGTGGTGGCGGCGATCCTCGTCGCCGGCGCCGTCGCCTATCCGCTCGTCCCCAGCGTGCCGTTCCTCCACATCAAGAACGCCATCTTCCTGCTGCCCTTCTTCGCCTGGGGGGTGCTGCTCTACCGGCTGCCGGCGCTGCTCGGCTCGCGCGGGCTGCTGACGGCGGCGGCGGCGGGGGCGGTCGGCCTGCTCGCAGCACAGCAGCTCTCGCCGGGGCCGGACGGGCTGATCGGCACCTACGGCTGGCTGCGCTGGGTCTGCGGCGGCGCGATCGTGCTCGCGCTGCTCCGCCTGTTCCCCAAGCTGGTCTGGCTGGAACGGATCGCGGCCTATTCCTTCACCATCTACCTCTGGCACCCCGCCGCCAACGGCGTGGTCCGCGCGGTGGCGATGAAGGCGGGGCTGCACGCCACATGGGGCCTGTTCCTGATCGGCCTCGCCGCCGGCGTGCTGCTGCCGATCGCGCTGCACCTCGTGATGCTGCGGCTGCCGAAGGCGCTCAGCCTGCCGGTGATCGGGCGGTAGGCGCCGCCTCCGCCGATTCGAGCGCGGCCCGCGCCGGCGGCCGGCTGAGCCCGAGCAGCCGGCTCGCCATCTTCACCAGCTGCTTTTCGACGATCAGGTGGACGAGGATGCCGGCCACGATGCAGCCGACGATCGCGAGCAGGCCGGACAGCGCCGGCGGCAACTTGAACGGCAGCTTGCGCAGCACCGCGAAGCCCGCCGCCAGCAGGATCGGGTGCGTCAGGTAGAGCGCGTAGGAACTGTCCCCCAGCAGCAGCCCGGTGCGGAACCGCGCGAACGGCACCCGCTCCTCGGAGGCGAGCGCAGCCCACACGATCGCCAGTGCCGGCACGCCCCAGCCGATCGGCCGGAACGGCGTATAGGGTTCCGATGTCGGCGCCAGCGCCAGCCAGACGATCGCCGCCGCCACCAGCGCCAGATTGGCCCACAGCGGCGTCCGCACCCCGTTCGTCCACGCCCGCGCCAGCAGCATCCCGCCCACGAATTCCAGCGTGATCGGCAGCAGCAGGTGGAGCGGCGCCCACACGGGCTCCGCCCCCCGCCCCCAGAACAGCACCCACCCCAGCATCACGCCGATCAGGATCGTGGCCGACACGAGCCGCGTGAAGTGCCCACGCATCGGGCTGGCCAGCACGATCGCGCAGATCGCGTAGAAATACATTTCGTAGTTGAGCGTCCACCCCGCCACGATCGGCGGAAAGGCGCGCCCGGCCCCGTCATAGGCGGGCACGAACAGGAAGGCGCCGATCGTGTTGGCGAGGTTCGCCTCGCCGTTCGCCTCGTACATCGATCCCGCGGCCGCCACCGCCAGCAGCGCCGCCGCCGTCGCCAGCCAGTAGAGCGGCACGATCCGCGCCACCCGCCGGCGGACGAAGACGTGCCAGCTGAGATCGCGGCTGGTGAGGTAGATGACGATCCCGCTGATCGCGAAGAAGATGTCCACCCCCGCTTGCCCCACCGGAAAGGCCTGCCCCGGATAGGTGAATTTGGCGGTGTGGCGGACGAGCACGAGCAGCGCCGCCAGCCCGCGCAGCAGCTGGATGCTGTAGACGATGTTCGGCCTGGGCCGTGCGGATGCCATGATGTCCCTGTCCCCCTAGCGGCCCACGACGGGAAGGCTGAACCGCGGCAGCCACCGCAGCATAACATATTGCAATGCCACGGGCAGCAGCACGCCGCCGGCCACCCCGATCACGAAGAAGGGCAGCTCGGCGTGCAGCCCGGCCTTGCGCATCGCCATCTGCACCGCGTTGTTGGCCAGCGGATGCCAGAGGTAGATGGCGTAGGAATAGCCGGCGATCCGCTCCAGCGGCGTCGCCCGCGGGATCAGGTGGATCAGCACCACGATCGCCGCGCAGCCCGTGAACCAGGGCAGCACGCCGGCCACCGTCAGCGTCTCGGGCGCGCGCAGGATCGCCCATTCGCCGGTGATGCCGATGCCGTTCATCGACAATTGCTGCACCAGCATCGCCGCCGCCAGCACCGCGCCCGCCGCCGCCAGCGTCGCCTTCGACGCCAGCAGGTCGGGCCGCCGGTAGAGCAGCACCCCCCACACGAAGAAGGGCAGCATGAACAAGGTGTTGGTGAAGTGGAACACGTCCGTGTCGGGCAGCAGCAGGCACGCCGCCGCGCCGCCGAACAGCAGCGCCAGCAGCCCCTTCGTCCCCGGCTTCGCCACCACGTCGGCGAGGCCCACGATCGCGAAGATCGTCACCAGCGTCTGCAGATACCAGAGGTGGCGATAGCCGCCTAGGAACGCCCACAGGATGCTCTCGTCGCGCCCGTCGCTGAGGCGCCGCAGCGCCAGATAGACGATCGTCGCGAACAGCATCGGGATCAGCAATTGCTTGGCCTTGCGCCCGATGAACGGGCCGAAGCCGTCGCGCGTCGCCGGCATCGCGCCGTAGATATAGCCCGCCAGCGCGGTGAACAGCGGCAGCCGCACCATCGCGAAGCTGTTCATCACATAATGCCACGGCGAATCGAGCGGCACCCGCATCCCGTCGTCGGGCGACATGCCGACGAAGTGGAAGGCCACGATCAGCAGGCAGGCGAGGCCGCGCACCGTGTCGACGCGCGACAGCAGCCGCCGCCCGGTGCGGGGTGCGGCCGGCGCCTGTTCCTGCTCCGCCGCCAGCTTGACGAGCGACCCGATCGAGCGGCTGTCCCAATCCTCGGGCAGGTCGGGGATCGCCGCCTCCAGCGCCAGCGCGGTGTTGACGTAGCTGAGCGAGTCGCCACCCAGCGAGCGGAAGCTCGCCTCCTCGTCATGCCCCGCCTCGCCGAAGGCCCGCACGAAGGCCGCGACCACCGCCGCCCCGCCGCCGCCGGCCGCGGGCGCCACCGCCGGCGCGGGCGGCGCCAGCGTCGCCTTCAGCGCGGCATAGTCGATCTTGCCCGATGCCATCACCGGATAGTCGTCGACCGTGCGCACCTCTATATAATCGGGCGGCAGCTTCAGCCGCGTCTGGAGGAAGCCGGCGATCGCCGGGGCGGCGGCCGCATCGCGCGTCACCACCAGCAGCCGGTCGTCGATCCCGGTCGCGATCGCCTCATGCCCTTCCGCGCCCAGCAGCCGCTCGACATCGTCCAGCCCGATGCGGTTGCCGAAGATCTTGATGAAGCGGTTGAGCCGCCCGGTGATCTGCCACAGCCCGTCGCCGCGCCGGCGGGCGAGATCGCCGGTGGACAGGCGGGCGGGGCCGGCGGGCAGCGCGATGTCCTCCGGCGCATGGGCATAGCCCATCATCACGTTGGGGCCTTCGTAGACCAGCTCGCCGTCCACGTCGGCCGCCTCGATCGGCGCGCCCTCGCCGTCGATCAGCGCGAAGCGCCCGCGCGGGATGGGCAAGCCGATGCAGTCGGGGTGCGCCGCCAGCCGCTCGGGCGGCATATAGGCCATGCGCGCCGTCGCCTCGGTCTGGCCGTACATCACGAAGAAGCGCCAGCCGCGCGCCGCCGCCAGCGCCGCATAACGCTCCGCCAGCCGCGGCGGCAGGCGGCCGCCGGCCTGGGTGAAATAGCGCAGGGTCGGCGGCGCGCGCCGGCCGAGATCGGCGCGTTCGAGCAGATCGTAGGTATGCGGCACGCCCGCGAAGCTCGTCGCCCCCTGTTCGGCGCAGAAATCCCAGAAGGCCGGCTCGATCACCGATCGCCGCGTCAGCAGCAGCGTCGCCCCCGCCATCAGGTGGCTGTTCACGATCGACAGGCCGTAGGAATAATGGGTCGGCAGGTTGACGACGCCGCGTTCGTCGGCGCCCAATTGCAGATATTCCGCAATAGATGCGGCGTTGGCGGCAAGATTCCTGGCCGACAGCCGCACGCATTTGGCGCTGCCGGTCGACCCGGACGTGGACAGCATCAGCGCCAGATCGGGCTGTGGCGCGACCCCCGCATCGCGCCCCGTCGCCTCGGGCCGATAGCCGTTCGCCAGGGTCATCCGTGTTGCAGGTGCGAAGGCGGTTTCGAGAGCCGCTAGGGCCGGGCCATTGCCGCCGGGCGCGATCAGCATCGGCCGCCGGGCGATCAGGCAGGCCAGATAGGCCGCCAGCCAGTCGATGCTGTTGTCGCCCTCCAGCAGCACCAGCCCGGCCCCGGCCGCCAGTTCCCCCGCGAGGCGATCAGCCGATTCGAGCAGAGCATCGTAGCGAATCGGCACGCCCCGATCGTCGATTGCGGCGATGCGATCGGCGGGTGCCGCAGCCAGCGCCGCCACCAGATCGAAGCCGTCCTGCCATTCGTCGCGCGCCATGTTCGTCTGGTCCCCGAGCGCCTGCCGGAAGCTGATCCATGATGCGGCGCAATATAACCCATGTGCCCGAGATGCGTTGCCGTTTCCAGCATCGCCATTGCCGAAGCCGCCATTAACCAAGGGCGAACACCGAACATCCATCGCCATCCGCCAGAAGGGCGTCAACGCGCTGGCCGATCGGCCGCGCCCCACCCTTTCCGCAAAGAGGCGCATCCGCCATGGCGACGACCTACATCTCTCCCACCGGCTCCGGCGACAAGAGCGGGTCCAGCTGGGCCAATGCCGCGTCCATCTCCAGCCTCGATGCGATGATGAAGAAGGCCGGCGCCGGCGGCACCGTGCTGCTCGCCGCCGATCAGGGCGCCTACAAGGTGACCGCGCCGATCAGCATCACCGCCTCCGGCGTCACCATTTCCGGCGCCAACCGCGATGGCAGCGTCGCCGAGGCAACGTTCGAGGGCACCCGCGCGCACGACTGGACCAAGGGCGCCGCCGCCGGCAACGAGCTGTTCCGCGTCCAGAAGGGCGCCAACGACCTCGTCTTCGAGAATCTCCAGATCAACAACACCGGCGTCGCCATCCGCGTTGGCGGCGACGTGCAGAACCTCACCGTCCGCCACGTCGATGCCGACAACGTCCAGCGCTTCTTCGAGAATTACGCCTCGGGCGACAACAAGACGGCGACGATCACCGGCCTCACCATCAAGGATGTCGAGGTTCTCGGCTATTCCAAGCAGGCGATCCGCCTCCAGTACGACACCAACAAGGTACTGATCGAGGATTTCCACGGCGACAGCCAGTTCCAGACCGGCGATTCGTTCGCGATGGGCGCGCACCTCGAGGATACGGTGCACGACGTGGTGTTCCGCCGCGTGACGATGGAGAACAACGCCACCGTCGACGGCGCCGCCAGCGATTACTGGCAGGGCGACGGCTTCTCGGCCGAACGCGACACCTACAACATCCAGTTCATCGACACCGTCTCGCGCGGCAACACCGACGGCGGCTACGACATCAAGTCGAACAACGTCACCTTCCTGCGCGCGCTGGCCGAGAACAACGGCCGCAACTATCGCGTGTGGGGCGACGACGTGACGATCGACAGCTCGACCGGGCTCGATCCGCACAAGCGCGGCGGCATCACCACCCAGTCGCAGCTGTGGGTCAAGGACGGGGCCGAGAACGTCAAGGTCGTCAATTCCACCTTCACCGATTCGGGCACCGGCACCAAGGCGATCATCACCGGCGGCGGCGTGACGTTCGAGAATACGAAGGTCACGGTCGCCGAGGGTGCGGCGGCGGTCGTCGGCACCAAGCCCGCCGGCTATGTCGAGGCGGCGGTGGCGAAGGTCGCCGCGACGGGCCTCTTCTCGGCCAACAGCACCTATGCCAACGGCACCAAGGTGGTCGAGGCGGTCGTCCCGAAGACGGTCAACGTCACCCAGCAGATCGTATCGGCCGAAGCCGACGGCTTCGCCGCCGCCGAGCGCGCCGCTTCCTCCGCCGGTGACTGGCTGAAGGTCAAGATGACCGCCGCGTCCGAAACGCTGGTCGCGACGAACAAGGCCGAGATGTTCCTGATCGATCAGACCCAGACGACCGGTGCGGACACGATCAAGGGCTTCGGGCCGAACGATTTCGTCGTCTTCGCCCAGGCGCTGGGCGATGCCAACAAGGATGGCCTCACCACCTTCGGCAAGGACGGCAAGCTCGATTTCGGCAACGGCGGCTCGATCTCGTTCGGCGGCACCGTCAAGGGCCTGCGCTATATCGGCGAGACGGACGAGGGCTTCGTCTATGGCGACAGCGCGGTGTGGAAGGCGGGCCAGGGCGTGCCGGGCGTGAAGGAGGCCGCCACCTACACCTCCACCACCGCCAACGAGAGCTATATGGCGACGAACGCGCGCGAGACGTTCGTATTCGACAATGCGAAGGTGAAGACGGGTTCGGACACGATCCGCGGCTTCGGGTCGGACGACGTGATCGTCACCAGCAAGGCGTTCGCGGACGGCAACAAGGACGGCATAATCCTCGGCGGCAGCAGCGGCTACAGCCTCGGCAACGGTTCGGCGGCGGTCAAGGTGCCCGAGGTCGGCGCCAAGACGGGCCTCCGCCTGCTCGGCCAGAACGAGGAAGGCTTCCTCTACGGCGATGCCGCCGTCCGCCCCAAGGGCGCGCTGGAAGGCAGGATCGCGGCGGCCGACGTGCTGACCGGCGACAAGCCCGATTCGAAGACGGACAAATTCTTCTTCGATACCGCGATCGAACGGCATCTCGGTGCCGACAAGATCATGAACTTCGGCCGCAACGACGTAATCGTGACGACCGAGAAGCTGGGCAGCGGCGTTGCCGGCGCCAAGCTCTACGCCACCGGCGGGTCGTTCGCGCTCGGCCACGACGGGCTAGACCTCGGCAGCGTCTCGATCACCGACGTCGCCGGTGCGGCGGTGACGGCGCTGGAGTTCGACGGCCAGAAGGTCGTCAACGGCACGCATTATTACATCTACAGCTCGGTCGGCTCGGCGGTCGGGCTGGAAACGGTCGGCTGATCGCCCGATCGGCGGATCGCACGAAGGGCGCGCCATCGTCTGGCGCGCCCTTTTGCGTTGGGGTTCGATCCACTAACGTGGGTGCGGCACCGGCCCGCTCCCCCACCCGGCCTCCCACAGCATATCCTGATCGGGAGGCCGGGTGGGGGAGCGGGCCGGTCCAGGGCCTTGGGCCGGGAAACAACGACGGGGCCGCGAACGATGCATGACGTGACGGTGATAAGCGCCTGGCACAACCGGGCGGACGCGGTCGACCTGTCGGTCGCCTCGCTCGCCGCGCAGGATTATCCCGCCTGTCGCATCATTCTCGTCGACGACGAATCGCGCGACGACACGTTTGCGGCGCTCAACCGCTGGGCGTCGGACCGGATCGAGGTCCGCCGCCAGAAGAATCGTGGCTTCACGCAGACGATGATCGATCTCTGCGCCGGGGCGGAGAGCGAATATATCGCCGTCCACGGCGCCGGCGACGAGAGCCTGCCCCAGCGCCTGTCCGCGCAGGTCGCCTTCCTGCGCGCGCATCCGAACGTCGTCGCGGTCGGCTGCGGGATCGAGAATGTCGACATCGTCAGCGGCCGGCGGTGGGACGTTCCGCCCCGCCATACGATCCGCCCCGGCCCGATCGCCGGCGATTTCGCCATCACCCATGGCGAGGTGATGTTCCGGCGCGACGCCTATCTGCGCGCCGGCGGCTATCGCACCGCCTTTGCGGTCGGCCAGGCGAGCGACCTGTTCCGCCGGATGAGCCGCCTCGGCGATTTCGGCTACGTCCCCGACATCCTCTACCGTCGCTACCTGCGGCTGGACGGGGTGAACGCCAAGATCGCCAAGGTCGCCGAACGGTCGGTGCTGGCCGCGATCAGCGGGGCGGTGCACCGCCGGGCGGTGGCGGCAGGGGCGACGACGGGCGACGATCTCGATCGCTACGGCCAGCTCCTCGCCTATATGGCCCCGCACGACAAGGCGGTGGCACGGAGCCTCGCCCAGGCCTCGACCCTCTATTGGGCGGCCGGGGACGGCGCGATGGCCCGCCGCCTCGCCCGCCGCTCGCTGGCCGAGGCGTGGACCTTGCGCGGCTGGCTGGCGCGCGCCGGCACGCTGGTCGGCGTCGGTCCGCTGCGCGCACCGATGGAGACGATCGCCCGCCGCCTCTCGCGCGGCGAGGGCGAGTTCGCGCGGGAGCGCCTGACCGGCGCCGGCTGACAAAAGCGGCCGACTCGGCTACATCCCGCCCGATCGGCATCGGGGGGTGGTGATGAAGCATCGGGGGGATATCGACGGGCTGCGCGCGGTGGCGGTGCTGCCGATCGTGCTGTTCCATGCCGGCGTCTCGGCGTTGCAGGGCGGGTTCGTCGGCGTCGACGTCTTCTTCGTCATCTCGGGCTTCCTCATCACCGCGATCATCACCCGCGAGATGGCGGCCGACCGCCTCTCGATCGGCGATTTCTACCACCGCCGCATCGTCCGCATCTTCCCGGCGCTGGTGGTGCTGCTGGCGGCGGTGCTGCTGATCGGCACGCAGCGGCTGCTGACCGGGGAGCTCGTGGGGCTGGCGCGGAGCGCGGCGGCGGCGATGGCCTTCGTCTCCAACATCTTCTTCTGGACCAATGCCGATTATTTCGCCGGCGCGGCGGAAGCCAAGCCGCTGCTCCACACCTGGTCGCTGGGGGTGGAGGAGCAATTCTACCTCTTCTACCCGTGGCTGCTGCTCGTGCTGCGCCGCCTGGCGCCGCGCCACGTCGGCCCGGCGGTGCTGGCGATCACGCTCCTGTCCTTCGCGGCCAGCCTGATCGTCACCGCCCGCATGCCGACCACCGCTTTCTACCTGCTGCCGACCCGCGCATGGGAATTGGGGATCGGCGCGCTGGTGGCGCTCGGCCTCGCCCCGCGCCTCGCCTCGCCGGCCGCGCGTGAGGCGGCGGCGACGGCGGGCCTCGTGCTGATCGCCGCGGCGATCCTGTTCGTCCGCGCCGTTGCGGGCTTTCCCGCCCCTTATGCGGCGCTGCCCTGCTTCGGCGCGGCGCTGGTGATCGCTTACGGGGCGGAGACGCGGATCGGCGCGCTGCTGGCGCTGCCGCCGCTGCGCTGGATCGGCGCGGTCTCCTATTCGCTCTATCTGTGGCACTGGCCGATCATCACCTTCTACCGGCTCGAAACCGGCATGGCGCTGAACGGGGCCGAGACGGTGGCGCTGGTCGCCCTGTCGCTGCTGGCGGCGGCCGTTTCTTATTATCTGGTCGAACAACCGTGCCTGCGCCGCTGGCGGCAGGCGCCGGGCCGGCCGGTGCTGGTGGCGGGCGGCGCGGCGGTGGCGGCGGTCGCGGGGGCAGCGCTGCTCGTCGACGGCGGCGCCGCCGCGATCGCGCAGGAACCCGCCGCCGTCGCCCGCGTCGCCGCCTACACCGATTATCGCGCGCTGCCACAATATGCCTATCAGTTCCGCAAGGGCCCCTGTTTCATCGGCGAGGGCCAGGCGTTCGACGAGGCCGGCTGCCTCCGCCTCGATCCCGCCCGGCCCGACGTGCTGCTGCTGGGGGACAGCCACGCCGCCCAATATTGGCGAGCGCTGGCGCTGGCCTTCCCGCACGTCAACGTCATGCAGGCGACCGCCTCGGGCTGCCGCCCCGTCGTCCGCGCCGAAGGGGCGGCGCGCTGCACCGAGCTGGTCGATCGCGTGCTGCGGCAGGCGGTGCGGCGGCCCGGCACGGCCGGCGTGGTCCTCGCCGGCCGCTGGCAGGCGGGCGAGGCCGACCGGCTGGCGGATACGGTCCGCCGCCTGCGCAGGCTCGGCCTGCCCGTCACCGTCATCGGCCCCACCGTGGAATATGATGGGGAGATGCCGCAACTCCTCGCCCGCGCCATGCTCCAGCAGGACATGGCCGGCATGGCGTGGCTGCGCACCGCCGGGCGCGACGCGCTCGATCGCCGGCTGGCGCGCCTCGTCGAAGGCGCCGGCGGCACCTATCTGTCGGAGATCGCGGCCGAATGCCCGGCCGGCCGGTGCCGCCTGCTCGATCGCGAGGGCGGCCCCTATCATTTCGATTACGGCCATCTGACGCTCGCCGCCTCGCGCGACATCGTCGCCCGCCTCCCCTCGATCACCGGCTGACCGCCCGCCCCCTTGCGCGCCGCCGCCGGCCGTCCCTATGGCCGGCGGCGGGCGGCACGGAGACGGCGATGCGGGTGGACGAGCGGTTGGTCGGGGACGGGGCGGGGGCGCCCCGCATCGCCGTGCTGCTGCCCTGCTACAACGAGGCGGCGGCGATCGGCCAGACGATCGCCGGCTTCCGCGCCGCGCTGCCGGGGGCGGCGATCTACGTCTACGACAACAACAGCCGCGACGATACGGTGGCGGTGGCGCAGGCGGCGGGCGCGATCGTCCGCCGCGAACGCATCCAGGGCAAGGGCGCGGTCGTCCGCCGGATGTTCGCGGACGTCGATGCCGACGTCTATGTGATGGCCGATGGCGACGCCACCTACGATGCCGCCTCCGCCCCCGCGCTGGTCGAGCGCCTGCTCGGCGAACAGCTCGACATGGTCGTCGGCGCCCGCGTCAGCGAGGCGGAGCTCGCCTATCGCCGCGGCCACCGCTTCGGCAACGCGCTGCTGACGGGGATGCTCGCCCGCCTGTTCGGCCGCAGCTTCACCGACATATTGTCGGGCTACCGCGTCTTCTCGCGCCGCTTCGTCAAAAGCTTTCCCTCGCTGTCCGCGGGGTTCGAGATCGAGACCGAGATCAGCGTCCACGCGCTGGAACTGAAGATGCCGTGCGCCGAGGTGTCGACCCCTTATTTCGCCCGTCCCGAAGGCTCGGCCTCCAAGCTCAGCACCTATGGCGACGGGTGGCGGATCCTCTCGACCATCCTCTCGCTTTACCGGATCGAGCGGCCGGTCCTCTATTTCGGCACGATCGCCGCCGCGCTGACATTGCTGGCCGCCATCCTCGCGCTGCCGCTGGCGATCACCTATGCCGCCACCGGCCTCGTGCCGCGGATGCCGACGGCGGTGGCCGTCACCGGCCTCGTCATCCTGGCGGCGCTCAGCTTCTTCGCCGGGCTGATCCTCGATACGGTGGTGCGCGGCCGGCGCGAGCTGCGCCGCCTCGCCTATCTTTCGCTGCCCGCCCCCAGCCGCTGAGCGATCCGCTTCGCCGGCCCCGGCAGCGCCTTCACGATCGCGGCCATGTCGCCCGGCTGGGGCAGCAGCATCTGGCCGAGCGGAATGCCCACCATCCGCGAATAGAGCAGCATGTAGCCGAAGGTCGCGACGACATAGCCGATGCTGGAGGCGAGCGCCGCACCCATCGCGCCGTAGCGGTCGATCAGCAGCCAGCCCAGCACCACGTTCAGCACCAGCACCGGCAGCATCACGATCATCGATGCCCACGGCTTGCCGCGCCCGGCCATGTCGGTGTTGAGGACCTTGAAGACGATGAAGGCGACGATGCCGGGCAGCAGCGCGATGCAGATGTCCGCACTGTCGGCGAAGCGCGCGCCGTAGAGCAGCGGGAACAGATATTCCGCCGCCACGCCAAGCGCCGCCGACAGCAGCACCGCCGCCACGAACGAGACGCGCGCCAGCATCAGCACCTTGCGCGAGAACAGCATGGGATCCTTGGCGTTCACCCCGCGCGACAGGAGGAGCGAGCTGAGCACGGTCGGGATCTCCCAGATCAGCTCGGCGATCGCCATCGCCTGCGCATAGAGGCCGACCTCGGCCAGCGTCCCCTCGCGCGCCAGCAGCAGGATCATCACCCGGTAGTTCAGCGTCAGGATGACGAGCGCCGCCGCATAGGACAGGCCGCGCCGCTGCAATTTCGCCGCCACCTCGCGGTCGAAGCCAAGCCGCAGCCGTTCCTCCTGCCCCAGCAGGTAGAGTGCGTAGACCGCGCTCAGCACCGCGCCGCCGGCGGTGGCAATCAGCGCCCCCTCCACCCCCGCGCCCAGCCCGCCGACGAGCACCATCACCAGCAGCAAGGTCGCAAAGGCGGGGCGCCAGCTCGTCTTGCGGAATTCGCCGATCCGCTGGCGGCCGAGGAAGATGCCGCTGGCGTAGCTGGCGCTCAGCAGCAGCGGGATCGGCAGCACCGCCAGCAGCCTGAGCGTCCAGTTTCCTTCGGCGATATGCGCGAATTCGAAATAGGCGATCGACAGCGCCATGCCGATCGCGCTCATGATCGGCACCATCGTCAGCAGCGTCGGCTGGAGTCGCGACAGCGGAAAGATGCCGCGGCCGAGGTGGAAGGCGGTCGACTGGCGGATGCCCATCTCGGCGATGCTGACCGACAATTGCTGCGGCACCTGCAAGGCGCTGACGAGGCCGCGACCGGCCGGCCCGAGCAGCCGCGCAAGGAAAAGGGACGAGATGAACTGTGCCGCGCGCACGGCGACGCGACTGGTCACCACCCCCATCGCATCGGAGACGAAGCCCCCGCCAGCGGTCTTCCGGGTCGTGCCCGAGTCGGAATCAGTGGGCCGGCGGCCGCGATCACGCATAGAAAACTAACCCACTTTGGTGCCGCAGCGGTGCGACGTGCACGCCCATGTCTAGCGCTTTTTCTTTGAAAATCCGGCCTTGTTTCGCTTGCGAACTGAAACACAAGGATATTTTGATGGTTAACGGGATATGAATGGTTGACAAACCGTTACCACATTCGCAGATCACAGCCATGGGCCAGTCCGGTTGGTGCCCGTGGGCTAACACGTTACTCTCCAACCGTTAACAAGGGGTTATCAAAATGGCGCTTGGACCGAATAACACGCTCATCACGAGCGCGAACCGTATCGACATCGAAGCCAACGGCATCAGCGGCGAAACGCACCTCGGCACCGCGGGCGCCGACGCGTTCGTGATCGCCAACGGCACGGTCGGCGACGATGCGATCGTCGGCTTCAGCAACAACGACACGATCATCACCTACAAGAAGATCTTCGACGGCAACAACGACGGCTACATCGATTTCGGCCCGAACTCGGTGCTCGACGTCGATCGTTTCGGTTCGGGCGATGCGCGCGCGGGTGAGGATCAGATCTCGGTTGCCGGCGCCGGCAACGAGCGCGTCCTGACCGTCCGCTACCTCGGCACCAAGGAAGGCGCCTTCGCCTATGGTGCGGCCAACGTGCGTGACGGCCTGCTCGGTCACTTCGACCGTGGCTTCGTCGACTCGAACGGCACGACCGGCGGCGACATCTCGACCGCGGCCTACACCAACAAGATCGACAACGACGTCGGCACGAACAACTTCAGCGCGCTGTTCACCTCGGGCTCGACCGTGCTGCTGACCGACAACGCCACCGGCCTGAACTTCGGCGGCGACACGATCACCGGCTTCGGCGCGGACGATCTGCTCGTCTTCACCAGCAAGCTGTATGACTCGGACAACAGCGGCATCGTCACCTTCGGTGGCAACAAGGTGCTCGACCTGTCCGGCTCGACCGGCCCGTCCTCGTCCGATCCGGCCGGCGGCCCCGGCGGCCAGCTCGATGCCGGTGCGGCGCGCGCCACCTCGGGCGTCACCTACCTCGGTGAGAAGAACATCGACGGCGTCAATTATTATTACTACGGCACGGCGAACACCACGTTCAACGCCGCCGCCGTCGGCGTCGTCAACTACGACCTCACCGCCTGAACTTCGCTTCAGCGATAAGAAAGGCCCGCTTTCCATCAGGAGAGCGGGCCCTTTTTTTGTCTGCTCGACGGGGCGCCCCGCACCCTGCCCGAAGGCGGAGTGCGGGGCCGGCTCCGATCAAAGGCCCAGCGTGGCGAGGCCCGCGGCCGAACCGACGGTGCTGTAGACGAAGTAGGTCACGTCGCCGCGGACCACCGAACCGTCGAACTCGATCGCGCCGATCTCCTGACCGCCGGTGCCCGAAAGGTCGATCTCGCCCAGCCCGCCGGCCAGCTTCAGCGTCCCGTCGGTCAGGTCGATCTGCCCGCCGACCGCCACCTTGCTGCCGAGCGCGGTGGTCGTGACCAGGATGTCGCGCGCCCCGAAATTGGCGATCGCGTCATGCCCCAGGTCCAGCCCCAGCGCCGTATCGAAGAAGAACTTGTTGATCTTGCGGTCCTTGGCGTCGCCGGTCAGCGAGTCGTCGCCCAGCGTGCCTTCCACGGCACCCTTGGGCCGGACCGCGCCGTCGGCATAGACCGAGAGGCCCGCCGCATCGTCGCCCAGGTAGCGGAGCGACTTCACGCCTTCCAGCACCACCGTGTCCTTCTGGTCGTTCAGCGTCAGCGTACCGCGGGCGAACTTGATGATCCCGTCGTTGTTGCTGTCGTTGATCGCGCCCTTCGTCACCAGCACGTCGTTGCCGCCGAAGCCGACCACGCGGTCCGCACCGTTGTTGCCGCCCAGATCGAAGAAGAAGCTGTTGGCCTTGGCGGTCGCGGTGAACACCTCGTTCGCGGCGTTCGATCCGTTGAACGTGCCGGCGCGCTGCAGCGTCGGCGAGTCGATCAGGCCGGGCACTTCCAGCGCCGGCGCGGTCGCCACGATCTTGACGGTCGCACCGTCGGTCTTGCCGCCGGCAGAAGCGTCGTAGGTGAAGCTGTCGGTGCCGACGAAGCCCTTGTTCGCCGTATAGGCGAAGCTGCCGTCCGCGTTCAGCTTCAGCGTGCCGTTGGCCGGGCCGGACTTCAGCAGCGCGGCCAGCGCGCGGCCCGCCGGATCGCTGTCGTTCGAGAGGACGTTGCCGCTCAACGTCTTGCCCGTCTCGATGGTGAAGGCGTCGTCCTTGGCGTTGGGCGAGGGCGTCACGACCACCGGCTCCTTCGCCGGCGTCGTCACCGGCGGCTTGACCACCGGCGGCACCACCACCGGCGGGGCGGTCACGACCGGCGGGGCGACCGAACCGGCGCCGGCGTCGATCTCGGCCAGCGTCTTGGTCATATTGTCGGTGATGCCCATGTAGAAGGTCACCACGGTCGACTTGCCGGCGCCCAGATCGCCCAGGCCGAAGGTGATGTTCATCGACTGGTCGGCCTTGACCGCATAGCCCGCCTTCTGCGGCGCGCCGTAGGCGGCCGCCTCATAGGGGTTCTCGTTGATGAAGCCGTAGGTGGAAACGACCGCGCGGGGATCGTCCGCATAGAAGAAATAGGGGTTGGCGCCGTTGACCGAAGCCGTGACCAGCGCCTCGCCGCCGCCCTGCTTCACGATCTTGTTCTCGGTCGCCATCGTCGTGCCGTGATCGGGATCGACCGTCCGCATGTAGCGCAGGTCGCTCAGCGTGCCGCCCGAATTGTTCGTCAGCGTCACGTCGACGCGGATATACTTGGCATCCTCCAGCAGGGTGAACTTCTGGTCGACCGCCAGCTTCTCGTTGGTGGCGCCGTTCCAATTCGCCTGCACGCCGTTCTTGATCGCGCTGGTGGTCTGGCTGCCCTCGATCTCGCGCAGGCCGTCCAGCATCTGGTTGGAATGGACCAGCGTCTTGCCGCCGGCCTTGTAGCCGATGTTGAAGCCCTCGATCGCCACGCCGCGCAGCACGCCGTCCTGCAGCGTCGATTCCTTGCCGACGCCGAAGCCGTCGAGGTCGGCGAACAGGCCGACCGTCAGCTTCTTGTTCGCGGTGTCGGACGCAAAGCCGGTGGGCACGAATTTGGTCGAACCCAGCCCGCCATAGGCATTGATGCCGAGGCTGAGGAAGTCATTCTGGAGGAAGATCTCGGAACCGACCGTCGCGTTCTTTACAGCCATTGAATGGATCCTTCGCAAGGGGACGCATCCCGCGCCTTTTGACCGGGCCTCCCCCCGCAGCGACCCGGTCGCTGGCAGGATTCGGCGTTCGATGAGAAGCAGTTACAGCGCGGCCGGCTACCGGCGGGTTGTCGCCTTTGGTTGCCCGCTCGTGAACCATTTGGAATTCCGGCATCGCCCCCGCGCACCGGATCCACCCCGCTGAAACCTGCCCCGCTTCACCCCCTGTTAACCATGAAATCCATAATGGGTCGAAACAGATAGACCAGCCACGTCACGACCGGACGAAAGCCGCGCGCGACGAGACGAAGAAAAAAGGGGTCTCGCACCGCTGTTTCCATGACGAATCGGGCATGTTGCCCGGTTCGCCGATAGTCATGCGCAGTTAACGGTCCTTATACTGCGAATCGTTACGATTTCGATACTATGAAGAATATTTGCGGCGTCGCGCCGGTAGCGACGCGGCGCGGCCATTCGTATGGCAGCCGCCGGCGGCATCGGCCGGTCCACTGGGCCCGGCCGTTGGCGCCGACGGACTATACTGGTCGCCGCCCGTGGATGGCGCACACGCAAAAAGGCCGGCCCGGGGCGATGCCCGGGCCGGCCAGTCCGATCGCCTGAAGGATCGTCAGACCCAGGCAGGCACTTCGTAGACGATCTGCGACGCGTCGAAACTGGTGACGCCCGACAGCTCGATCATCGCATCGTCGACGAAGCCATCGGCGCTCGCATCCTTGAAGCGGATGAACGTGTCGCCGTTCAGGACGTCGATCTGGATGTCCTTGGCGGCATAGCCGCCGATGTGCAGTGTATCGACGCCGACCTGGAAGTCGGTGACGCGATCGACGCCATGGCCCGCCTTGTAATAGACATGGTCGGCGCCGCCGCCGGTGGTGATGACGTCGCCGCCCACCGCCTTCAGATCGACCAGTACCTTCTCGACCGTGCCGGCGATCGTCATCGCCTCGAAGCCGTCGCCGAACATCTGCTTGTTGGCGAGCGTGCGGGCGACCATCGTCGCCGCCTTGGCGGCAATGTCGATCTTGAACAGCGCGCCCGAATCCTTGTCCAGCGCGAACAGCTGGCCGCTCGCGTCGAAGGACATCGCCTCGATCGACGGGCAGTTGCCGACGCCGCCGAGCTTGTTGGCGGAGATCAGCTTGCCGGTGGTCTTGTTGATCTCGTAGAAGACAGCGACGCCGCACTCTTCGCCGATCGCATAGACCTTGCCGGTGGTCGGATCGATCGACATCGCGCCGATCTTGCAGTTCAGCGTGTTGTTGCCGATCTTGGTGATCGCGCCGTTCGTGGGGTTGACGCGCAGGAAGTCGCCGTCGCTGACCAGGAACAGATTGCCCTGCGTGTCGAACGCCATGTCCTGCAATTCGGACCGCAGGCCGGACAGGTTCAGCTTGATATAGGTCGTCTTGGCGGTGGTCGGGTCGATCCGCACCAGCGCGTCGAGGATGCCGAACTTGCTGGCGAAGCCGTAGAGCTGGCCGTCCTTGGGGTTGAGGCCGAGCGACTCGATATCCAGCCCGCCGATGCTGCCGAACCAGCCGAGCGGCAGCGCAACCTTGCCGACCTGGGCGGCCGCGCCGGTCTTCAGGTCGATCTTGTAGAGGATGCTGTCGCAGCCGCCGTTGGTCGATCCGCCGACCGCATAGGCGAAGCTGCCCTTCAGCTTGTTCTCGTAGATCTGCTGGATCGTGCCGCGGTCCTGCTGGCCGGCGATGTGATCGTCGGACGTGAAGCCGGTGAAGCGATCGTTGCCGGCGCCGAGCGCGGTGTAGCTCGACCGGCCCTCGCCGGTCGGGTCCAGCGCCAGGCCCGGCTTGTTGCGCGCCTGGATGTAGGTCGAATCGCCCGCGGCCAGCTCGGCGTTGATGTTCAGGCCCGAGATGGTGACGCAGTCGTCGCCCGCGCCGGTGTTGATGCGGAAGCTGTCCTGCCACACCGAATTGACGTCGGACACCATGCGGATGTCGATCACGTCGTTGCCGGCGCCGGTGATGACGTTGGCGCGCTTGACGCCGTTCAGCAGCAGGTTGCTGCCGGCGGTGTCGTTGAGGCCGACCTGCGCATCGACATGGACGAAGCCGTCCAGCGTGATCGATTGCGCCGCATCAGACAGGAGCTGCGCATTTTTCACCGTGTTCCAGTCGCCCTGCTGGTCGAAAGTCGTACCGTCCGCCAGAACGCGATCCTTATAGAGCAGTTCGCCGGCGAACGACTCCTGCGTATAGGAAACGACCAGCTGATCCGACACACTGCGGAAGCTCGTCTTCGGTCCGGGCAGAAGTGACGTGTCGATCGCCTTGAACCCGGTCGGCCCGTTACGGAAATACCAGGCATCTTCGTTGCCGTTGATGCCGAAGGAAATGGTGAATGCTGCCATGATCGCCCTCCCGTGGAGATGTCGTCGCATGCCGTAACGTTAGACAATGTGTCAAGAGATGAACACTGCATTAACCATCTTTCTGGCCGACTCCCCTCAGGGGGCACCGTCGGGAGTGTATGCGGGGGCGCGCCGCGCGGGAGGGAAAGCGCTTCGGCGGACCGCGCGCGCCCGTCCCGATTCGGCTCGCGGCCCCTCCCCCGGCAATGCTAGGCAGGTGAACGGGCGCGATCGGGGGGTGGCTGGTGCGGATTCACAACGGGCTCAGGGCCTGGATCGTCAACACGGTGTCGCCCCGCGCGCGGGCGGCGCGGATGGCGCGGTTCGTGGCGCAGGCCGGCTTGAAGCCGGGCATGCGGGTGATCGATCTCGGCGGCCTGCCCGCCTTCTGGCGCTTCTGCCCGGTCCCGCTCGACGTCACGATCGTCAACACCGACGTCGCCCAGATCCGTCGGCGGGACTTCCCCCCGCACCGCTTCACCATCCACGAAGGCGACGCCACCGCGCTGCCCTTCGCCGATCACGCCTTCGATCTCGCTTTCTCCAACAGCACGATCGAACATGTCGGCGGCCCGGCGGAGCGCGCCGCCTTCGCGCACGAGGTGCGCCGGCTGGCCCCGTCTTATTATGTGCAGACGCCGTCGATCGCCTTCCCCTACGAGGTCCACACCGGCCTGCCCTTCTGGTGGCACTATCCCCCGGCGCTGCGCGCGCGGATCATCGCCCGCTGGCGGCGCACGAACCCCGTCCTCGCCGAATTCGCCGCGGGCACGACGGTGGTGCGCCGCGCCGAGATGGCGGCGCTGTTCCCGGATGCGGTGATCGAGCGGGAGCGCCTGCTCGGCTTCACCAAATCGCTGATCCTCTGGCGGCGCGCGGCGGGCTGAGCGCCGCGATACGCCTTCCTGCAACGGAGGGGCTTGGGGTGGGCTGGTTGCGAGGCGCTGTTTCGCCCGACAAAAGGCGAACCCACCCCCGCCCCCCCTTTGAGGGAGGGGAGAGAGCCGTCCGCCAAAGGTCGATCGGTTCCGGCGGCTAACGCGGGCAGCCCGGCCCGCCGTGCAGCGTCACCGCGCCGCTCGTCACCGGCGTTCCCGGCGGCACGCGAATGTCGCACGAACCGATCGTCACGTCCCACGCCCCCTGCCCGGCCAGGAAGATCGGCGCGGGCGTGGTCGATCGCACCACCAGCCGCTCGATCTTCAGCGTGCGCGGGGCCTCGGGGCTGCCCAGCAGCTGGATATGCGCCGCCGCCCCCCGCCCCGGCCCGCCGGCATCGATGCTCGTCAGCAGGCCGTGCGTCTGGTCGGACCAGAATTTATAGTTGCGGCGATTGCCCTCGGCGGTCACCCGGTCCAGCCGCGCGGTCGGCGATTTGATGTCGAAGCCGGCATCCGAATTGTGGCCGGCATAGCTGTCGCTGATCGACACGTCCTGCCAGCCGCGCTCCACCGAGAAGCCGTCGCCGTTCTGGAAGCCCTCGGTCGATCGGATGCCGTCGATCGAGACGCGGCGGATCGTCACGTTGCGGCCCACGTCCTCGCCGGTCTTGCCGGCCAGCGCGATCCCCTCGGGCACCTTGCCGGGCCGCGTCTCGGGCGTGGTCGCAGCCACCGTCACATCCTCGATCAGGATGTCGGCGGATCGGCCGCGCAGCAGCAGGAAGCCCGGCCCCGCCTCGGTCGATCGCACCCGCCGCACGGTCAGGTCGGTCACCGCATCGGCCGCCCCGAAGGCGCGGAACAGGAAGGTGCTGCCGACCATGTCGATGTCGGTCAGCGTCACGCCGCTGACCGGCCCCTTGCTGCGCGTCACGATCGGCAGGCCGCGCGCGATGAGCGTCCCGCGCCGCAGCGACGGGCGCAGCAGGATCGGGTCGGCCACCGCCGCCAGCCGCCCCGCCACGGGTGCGGCGATCGCCGGCAGCTGCGCCGCCGCCGGCATCGCCCCCAGCATCGCCAGCCCGATCGTCCCGCCGCCTTTACGCCGCATAGGTCAGCACCTCGTTGCGGTTGCGCGCGCCGGGATGGGTCGAACCGTCGTTGCCGACATAATAGGTCCCGCCGTCCAGCACCACGCCTTCGATTTGCTGGGCCGCCACCAGCGTGTCGATCCGCCGCGCGATCATGCCGCCATAGTCGAGCCGGTTGTAGACCGTCACCGTCCCGTCCGCGCCATTGGCGCCGGCCGTCACCAGCAGGTCGCCCGCCATCAGCGCGCCGGAGGGCGTCGCGACGTGGAAGCACTGGTCGGTGCCGCCGGGGGTCGCCACCGCGCCCGATCGCGGCACGCCGTCCTTGCCGTAGAGCAGCAGGCTGCCCGCGGACGATCCGCCGTCGCGCGTGATCCACAGCGCGTCCACCGCCGGGTCATAGGCGATGCCCGTATCGCTGGCGGCGATCGGGACCGGCTGGCCGATCATCGTCTCGGTGCCGAGGTCGAAGTGCAGCAGATAGGTGGTCGCCCCGCCCGCCCCGGCCAGCTTCAGGATCGCCCACATCGTCTGGTCGCTCGTGTCCAGCGCCATGCCCTGGATCGACCCCTGATAGTCGGCGCCGAGTCCGAAGGTGGAGGCGCGGAACTCCGCCTCGATCGTGGCGAAATCGGCGGACATCCGGCTGAACCACAGGTCCGTGCGCCCGGCGATGCCGTTGGCGACATACCAGCGCCCGTCCGGCCGCCGCATCAGCCCGGTTAGCCCCATGCCGCGGCCGGCGGTGGGCGGGGCCGATCCGTCCGGCAGCGCGATCCCCGCCATCAGCGGCAGCGTGCGCGTGGCGGGCACGATCTCGGCCACCCCGATCGCCGTCAGATAGGCCGCGAAGGCCGCGTAGAGATCGGCATGTTCGGCCGCGGTCAGCGCGGCGCCGGCGAAGAACAGGCAGCATTGCCCTTCCGCATAATTGGCGCCGCCCTGCTTGCCGATGCCGATCGTCGCGGTCGATCGCGCCTGCGTGGCGCCGCTCGCCGATCCGAACGGCTCGCCGTTGCGATAGCCGGTCAGCGCCGTCCCCGCCCGGTCGCCGGCGACGAGGCCGTAGCCGCTCGCCACCGCCGGGCCGGCCGCCACCAGCGACACGCCGTTCACCCGCACCGCCGATATGCCGCTGGCGTTGCGCATGGTGAGCGACACGGCGTTGCTGGCATGCGTGCCCACCGGCTGCATCTGGCTGCGGTCGCTCTTGCGCAGGAATGCGCCGACCGATCCCCCCGCCTGCTGGAACTGCACGCCCGCCGCCGGTGCGAAGCCGGTATCGATCCAGTCGTCCAGCCCGTCCGTCCAGAAGCCGCGATCGGCCACGAACCGCGGGTCGCCGCCGCCCGTCGCCGCCGCGAATCCGTCGCCCTTCCAGTTGAGCAGCGCATCGGCGCGGTTGCCCGCCGCATAGACCTGCACCACGTCCAGCTTCGCCCAGATGTCGCTGCCGGAGGTGGCGCCGCCAAGCAGCGCCCCGATCAGCGTGTCGATCGCCGCACGCCGCGCCGGATCGTACGGCGCCGACATCCGCGCGAGCAGCGCCGCCGTTTCGGGCCGCCCGATGCCGCCGGGTGTCGCGGCGCCCCCCGCCGATCGCGTCCGCGCCGTCGAAGCCGAAGCCCGTTCCGAACATCACAGATGCGCCAGGATGTCGGCGGCGGTCGTGCCCGTCGCGCGCACGAAGCGCGCCCGCGCCCGGATCAGCCCGCCCGCCGGCACGTTGCGGAACGTCACGTCAACCGCATCGTCCACGCAGCGCAGCGTCACGTCGCCGCCGGTGCCCACATAGAGCGCCTTCGGGATCGAAGGCAGCGGGTTGGCGTCATGCGGCACCACCGCCAGCACCGAACGGGACGGGCTGTTCGGGCTGTCGGCGTGAGTCTGATAGGCATCGGCCATGAAAGGTCTCCCGGAAAGATCGAGCGCGACTCGCCCGTTCCCGGTCTGTTCTCATGCGAAATCCTACTTTGCAAGCGTGGCCGATCCGGCCGCGATTGCTGCGACAGTCGGTCCGTAAACCCTAGGGCCGCTCCGCCCCGCGCCGTTCCGGCGGGATCACCGATTCGGGGCCGAGCGGGATCGCCCGCCCCAGCGGCCCCTCCAACGGCGGCGTCGTCGCCGGCCGCACCGTCGTATCGGCGGCGACCGGGATCACCGGCGCCGGGCGGCTGTCGCGGCCCGGCTTCTGCACCCGGTCGATCGCCTGCAACGGGATCTGTAACAGGCGGAACTGGCGGCTGCGCTGCAATCTCAGATAGGCTTCCTCGTCGTAGCTGCGCGTCGCTTCCTGCAACGCCGCCGCATCCAGCCGGCCGAGATAGGCGAGCAGCGAGGCCTGCCCGGCGTAGCGGGCGTAGCGCGCGTTCGCCAGGATGATCTGCGCGTTCAGCAGCCGCTGTTCCGAATCGAGCACCTCGAAATTGGATCGGAACCCCTCGGCGAAGCCGCGCCGCACGCCGGTCAGCGCCGCCTCGGCCGCCTCCACGCCCGACGTGCCGGCCAGCAATTGCTCACGCGCGGTGACGGACTGGTTCCACCCGGTCAGCACCTGCTGGTCCACCTGCCGGCGCGTATCCTCGACGATGAAGCCCAGCCGCTGCTCGTCGGCGATCGCCTGGCGGATGCGCGATCCGATCAGCCCCTGCGCCACCAGCGGCAGCGAGAGGGTGACGCCGCCGGCGATGTCGCGGCGCAGGTCGCCGGTGTCG
Source organism: Edaphosphingomonas fennica (assembly GCA_036946415.1). Classification (GTDB taxonomy): domain Bacteria; phylum Pseudomonadota; class Alphaproteobacteria; order Sphingomonadales; family Sphingomonadaceae; genus Sphingomonas_Q; species Sphingomonas_Q fennica_A. The sequence continues at coordinate 158,523 of JAQIJD010000004.1, forward strand.
AGCGTGTCGATCGTGCGATAGCCGAAGCGCCCCTCCGCGCTCAGCTGCGGGCGGCGCTCGGCGCGCTGGGCGGCGATCCGCTCGCCGCCGGCGCGGCGGTTGAGGATCGCCTGCCACAGCGTCGGGCTCTCCTCCTCGGCGATGTCATAGGCCTGGGTGATCGAGATCGGCACGCCCGGCAGATCGGGCTCGGGCGCCAGCACGCCCGGCGTGCGGCCGACCGCGACCGAGAAGCGCGCGCGGCTCTGCTCCAGGCTGGCGCGCGCCTGCGCCAGCTGCGCGCGGATGATCTCATATTGCGCCTGCGCCTGGGCGATGTCGGTGCGGGTCAGGTCGCCGCCGCGTTCGCGCGCGCGGGCCTGCTCCACCTGCCGGCCGTAGCTCGCCAGCGATCGTTCCTGGATGCCGACGATCTCGGTGTCGCGGCGCACCGCGACATAGCTGTCGATCACCTCGAGGAGGATGAAATTCTCCAGCTCGCGCAGCCGCTCGCGGCCGGACAGCACGTCCGCCTCGGCGGCCGAGACCTGCGCCGCGGTCCGCCCGCCGTTGAGCAGGATCTGCGATGCGGTGAGCGAGGCACCGAAATTGCGGTTGCGCACGCGCCCCACCTCGCCGAACGCCTGCACCGCCTGTTCCTGATAGGCGAGCGTGCCGATCAGGCCGACGTTCAGCCGGTAGGGGGAGGAAGCCTGGATGACGTTCTCGTCGATCGCGCGCAGCTGCGCGCGCTGCGCCTGCAGGCGCGGGTTGTTGGCATAAGCATCGGCGATCGCCTGCCCCAGCGTCTCGGTCGGCGCGGGCTGGGGGGGCAGCGGCGGCTGCGCGCCGCTGGCGATCGTCGGTCGCGGCAGCGGCGCGATCTGCTGGGCGATCGCGGGCACCGCCAGCGCGACCGTCCCGATCGTCAGACACGCGGTCCGAATGCCACCCATGTTCACCCCCCCGCTCAGCGCGGCCGTCGCCGCCCGTCTTCCGCGGCTATCATATCCCTGGTCCGGCTTACAATCTTCCACTTGGGTGGGAGCCGGCGGGCGGCTGGCGCGGGCCGTCCCCGCCCGCTATAGGCGGGGCCGAAACCACGGCAGCAAGCGGGGGCATATGGCGAAGCGATCGGGGGGCCTCTGGTCCATGGGCACAATCGCCGGCGCGCTCGCCGTGGCGGGTGTGGCACTCGCCGGCTGCGCGGGCAGCAGCGCCCCGCCGCTGCCGCCCGCCGCCGCCACGCCCGCCTCCGGCGTCTATAAGCTGGGCCTCGGCGACAAGCTGCGCGTCAACGTCTATGGCGAACCCCAGCTCAGCGGCGAATATCAGGTCTCGGGCAACGGCTCCGTCACCATGCCGCTGATCGGGGAAGTGCCCGCCGTCGGCCTCACCGCGCGCGATCTGGAAGCGGCCCTCACCCAACGGTTCGCCAAGGGCTATCTCAGCTCGCCGCGGATCGCGGTCGAGGTCTACGATTTCCGCCCCTATTTCATCGTCGGCGAAGTGCAGAAGCCCGGCCGCTACGCCTCGGTCGAAGGGCAGACGCTGCTGGGCGCGATCGCCACCGCCGGCGGCTTCACCTATCGCGCCAACACCAAGCGCGTCTTCATCCGGCGCAGCGACAGCCCGACCGAATATCAGGTCGATGCCGGCGCCAACGTCCAGGTTGGCCCCGGCGACGTGATCCGCGTCGGCGAACGCTACTTCTGATCGGCCGCCAGCGGATGACGCCCCGGACCCGCCGCCTCGCCTTCGCGCTCGCCGCCGCCTCGTCGGCCGGCGCCGCCGCCGCGCAGTCGGTCGACAGCACAAGCGGTGGCGCGCTCACCCTGCCGGATCGCACGAACGTCGGCGGCCCGCCGCTGTCCACCGTCTCGCCGCGGCTTCCGCGCGTCGGCGATGGCGGCGGCACGCTCGTCCCCTCCCCCACGCCCGCCTCGGCGGGGCGCGGCGTGACGGTGATGAACCGCAGCCGCCCGGCCTATGATCCGGTCGGCCTGCGCAGCGGCGGCTTCCTGATCCTGCCCGAAGTGTCGCTGCGAACCACCTACACCAGCAACGTCTTCAACCAGCCGCAGGCCAAAAGCGACGTGTTCGGCCGGCTGCGCGGCGCGATCGCGGCGCGCTCCACCTGGTCGCGCCACGCGCTCCAGGCCGAAGGCTATGTCGACCAGCGCACCTTCGTCCGCTCGCCGACCGAGGATGGCCTCACCTACAATGCCGGTCTCGCCGGCCGGCTCGATGTGACGCGGCAGGGCACGATCGACGCCGGCGGGCAGATCAGCCGCGTCATCGTCCAGCGTGGCGCGACGACCGAGGTGCTCGCGACGCGGCGGCCGATCCGCTACGATCTGCGCGCCGGCAATATCGGCGTCAATTTCGCCTCGGGCCGCTTCGCCTGGTCGCTGGCCGGCACCGCCACCCAGTTCGACTATGAGAATGCCGAAACCCCGGCCGGCCTGCCGCTCGATCAGCAATTCCGCGATTTCACGCTCTACGATGCCACCGCCCTCGTCGCCTACGGGTCGCCGGGCGGGGCCAGCATCTTCGTTTCGGCGCGGCACGAATGGCGCCGCTTCCGCCTCGTCGTCGGCCCCGATCGCGATGCCGACGGGATCGAGCTGCTGACCGGCCTGCGCGGCGACATCACCCCGCTCATCCGCGGGCGCCTCGGCGTCGGCTACCTGCGCTCGAAGTTCAAGGATCCGCAGTTCCAGACGCGCGGCGGCCTCGCCTTCGATGCCCGGCTCGACTATCTCGTCACCAACCTGACGACGCTGAACCTGAGCGCGCGCCGCCAGTTCACCAACGTCTCCTCGATCAACGCGCCCGCCGCGCTGACCACCAGCGTCACGGTCGGCGCCGATCACGAGCTGCTGCCCAACCTCATCCTGTCGCCCACGCTCAGCGCGCAGAATGCCGATTACGTCGAATCGCCGCTGGTCGTGCGCCGCTACAGTGTCGAATTCGGCGCCGCCTATCTGGTCGATCGCCGCTTCCGGCTGGACGGCAACGTCAGCTACGGCAAGCGCACCGAAAACCGCTCGGTCAATTCGCGCGCGTTCGACGAGGTGAACGTCACCGCCGGCATCAGCTACCGCCTGTAACGCGGCGGCGGCGCAGCCCGCGCCGCCGCATGGCCTTCAGCTGTAATAAGCGGCGAACTGCTTGTAGTAGATCATCTCGTCGCCATCGCCCGCGCGCGCCTGTTCCTTCAGGTTGACGCGGGTCAGCGCCACGCCGGCGATGCGCGCGCCGGCGCGGCCCAGCAGGTCCGCCGCCAGCTTGGCCGCCTGCACCGGGGTCGATCGCCAGCGCGTCGCCAGCAGCACGCCGTCCGCCATCGCCGCCACCGCCCGCGCCTCGGCCAGCGGCAGCACGGGGGCGGTATCGAGCACGACAAGGTCGAAGCGGCGCGACAGCTCGGCGATCAGCGTTTCCATCGCGCTCTGGGTGATGAGGTCGTAACCCGAACGCGTGTCGCCCTGCGGCAGCACCCAGGCGTTGGTCAGCGTATCGCGCACCACCACCTCGTCGAAGCGCGCCTCGCCGCGCAGCACGTCGGTCAGCCCCTTCTGCGCATCCGCCGCCATCGATCGGGTGGAGGCGCGGCGACGCAGGTCGCAATCGACCAGCACGGTGTTGAGGCCGGCCATCGCCGCCGATCGCGCTAGGCAGATCGCGGTGGTCGTCTTGCCCTCGTCGGGCAGCGCCGAACAGATCGCGAGCGAGCGGATTCCGCGGTCGCCATGCCCCAGATGGAGCGCGGTGCGGATGCTGCGGAACGCCTCGCCGAACACCGACGCCTCGTTCTCGACCAGATAGTCGGGCGGCCCCAGCGGATCGCGGCGCGCGAACTTCACGCCGGGCACCGTCTTCAGGTCGGGCACGCTGCCCACCACCGGCAGGCCGATCTGGCTTTCCACGTCGCGACGCGACTTGAAGCCGCGTTCCATCAGTTCGAGGACGAGCACCACCGCGCCCGCCGCGATCAGCGCGGCCAGCAGCCCGGCCACGGCGAACACCGGCTTGCTGGGAAAGGTGTGGCCGGTCGGCACCAGCGCATAGGCGATCACGCTCGATCGGCTGCGCTCGGTCCCCTGGCTGGCCACCGCCTGCTGGTAGCGGTTGAGGAGCGACTGGTAGAGCGTGCGCGCCGATTCGGCGGTCCGCTCGAGTTCGTTCAGCTGCACCGAGGCGCGGTTGCCGGCGGTCAGCTTGCCCTCGGCATTGCCGAGTGCGGAGCGGATCGCCGCCGCCCGTCCCTCGGCAACGCGCGCCTCGGCGGCGAGACCCTGGCGGATGCGCGCGCTTTCCTTGGCGATCGAGGCGTTCACATCCTCCAACGACCGTTCGACCTTGGCGCGATCGGGGTGGAGCGGGCCGTAGCGGCCGGCAAGCTCGGCCTGCTGGGCCGAAAGCTGCGCCTGCTGCGAACGCAGTGCGCCGATCACCGGCGAGGCGTCCGCCCCCGCCCCCGCCGCCAGCCGCGCCCGCGCCGCGGCGCGATCCGCCTCGGCGGTGGCGAGCTGCGTGCTGAGCACCGACATCTCCTGCTGGGTAGCGGTGCTGTTGTTCTCGACGCTGATGAGATTCTGCTCGGCGCGGTAGCGCGCCACCGCCGCTTCGGCCGCGATCACGTCGCCGCGCAGCGTGCGCAGCCGTTCGCGCAGCAGCACCGTCTCGCGCCCGCGGTCGCCGGCGCGGCCGGTGCGCTGGTCCTCGACATATTGGTCGACGGTGCGGTTGACGATGTCGGTCGAAAGCTTCGGATCGGGCGAGGCGTAGCTGACGCTGATCGCATAGGAGGTGCCCATCCGCTTGACGGACAGGCCCGACATCAGCCGCCGCACCGCGCGCTGGCGGGCGCGATCGAGCGGCACGACGGTGCCGTCGTCGGGCTGGCCGAAGCCGGGCCGCCGATCGAGGCGCAGCGCGTCGACCACCTCGCCGGTGATCCGCGGCGAGGTCAGCACCTGCACCTCGGTATCGACCGAGGGCGAATCGGTCGGCAGCGTGCCGTCTCCCTTGGGCTGGGTGACGATCTCCTCCACCTGCCGGTCGAGCGCGACGCTGGCGGTGGCGGCATAACGGCGCGGCACGACGAGATAGGCGACGATCGTCAGCGCCAGCACGATCGCCATCGTCGCCAGCACCCACCACAGCCGCCGGCGCACGACGAGCGCGATGCTGCGCAGGTCGATCAGCTTGGCGTCGCCCGATCCGGCCGCACCCCGGCCCGCATCCATCGTCGCTGCATCCATTCCGATCTACCCTTTACCCGTCATGTCGCGTCAGCGCTCGTGCATCGACCGGCGGAAGGCTTCCGCCAGCGGATCGAGCAGATATTGCAGGGCGGTACGGCGGCGCAGTTTCACCAGCACCGATACCGGCACGCCCGGCCGGATGCCCGTATCCTCGCCGCGCACCTTCTTCAGCATGTCGATCTGCGATTGCGGCACCACGATCTCGGCCGAGAAATAGGGGTGGCCGGTCGCCTCGTCGCGCAGGCTGTCGGCGGAGACGTTGCGGACGGTACCGAGCAGGATCGGCAGGTCGCGCTCGTGCAGCGAGAGGAACTTCACCTCCGCCTGCCGCCCTTCGTAGACGCCGTCGACGTCGCCCGGCTGGAAGTTCGCCTTCACGATCAGCGGCGCCGCATCGGGCACGATGTCGAGCAGCGGCTGCCCGCCCTGGATCACGCCCCCCACCGAGAAGACGTGGAGGCCGACGACCCGGCCCGCCACCGGCGCGCGGATGATCGTGCGCTCCAGCTGTTCCTTGGCGGCCAGCCACTTGGGCATCACCTCGTCGAGCTGGAACTGCGTATCGCGCAGCGTCGAGGCCGAATCCTCGACATATTTGCGCGAGGTCTGGATCACCTGCTGGCGCGTCTGGCCGATCTGTTCGCGGGCGGCCGCCGCGCGCGAGGCATATTCGGCGTCCTGCCCCTCGAGCTGCTGCACCGCGCGTTCCAGCGCGCGCACCGAATTGCGCGAGACATAGCCTTCGTCGGCCAGCCGCCGCGTGCTGGCGAGCTGCTGCTGGAGCGATTCGCGCTGTTCGGCGCTGGCGCGCGACTGGGCGGTGTAGCCGGCCGACTGGCGCGCCACTTCCGCTTCCTGCTGGCGCAGCACCGCGCGATTGGAGGCGAGCGAATTGGATCGCGCGCCGATCTGCGCCTGCTGCAAGGACATGGCGCGATCCGCAAGGACGCGGTCGTCCCCGGTCATGGTCTTGAAATTGGCGGGCCACTGGATCGGGCCGCCGCGGATCTCGGCTTCCAATCGGGCGCGCTGCGCCTCCAGGTCGATCACGCTGCTGGCCAGCGCGCGTTCGGTCGCCGCCACTTCGGCGCCGTGCAGGCGGATCAGCACCTGACCCGCCTTCACATGCTGGCCCTCGCGCACCAGCAATTGCTCGACGATGCCGCCGTCGCGGTGCTGCACGGTCTGGCGGTTGCCGGACACGGTCACCTGGCCCTCGCCAGCCGCCGCCGCGTCCAGCCGGGCGATCGCCGCCCAGCCGCCGAGGATGACGAAGAACAAGACAGATATGGCGATGCCGATGCGCAGCGCGTGCCTCGGCGAATCGTCCAGATGGATGCGGTCCGCCGGCACCGCCGGCACCACGGCGCCTTCGATGGCGGGCATGATCTCGGTGCTCACTGTGCCGTCTCCCGGTCCTCGGCATGGCCGTCGGCCAGTGCCTCCTGGCGGGGTGCCGCGGCACCCCCGTTGCCGCCGCCGTCCTGCGGCCCGCCGCCGCCCGGCGTGGCTGCCGGCGGCGTCTCGGCCGGCGGCGTGCCGCCGCCCTGCTGCGCGGGAACCGGCACCGGCGGCTGCGAGGCGCTACGCACCACGTCGTCGCGGTTGCCGTAGATCTGGATCATGCCGTCGCGCAGCAGCATCACCTTGTCGACCGCCTGCAACAGCCCGGTGCGGTGGGTCGAGACGATCACCGTCGCCCCCCGCTCCTTCAGCTTGCCCAGCGTCTCCAGCAGCCGCTGCTCGCCATTAATGTCGAGGTGGGCGTTGGGCTCGTCCAGGAACAGCAGCCGCGGCTCGTCGTAGAGCGCGCGCGCCAGCGCCACCACCTGCCGCTGCCCGGCCGAAAGCCCGCCGCCCTCGCGCGGGGTCAGCCGCGTCTCATAGCCCTGCGCGAAGCGGAGGATCAGCTCGTGCGCCCCCGCCATCCGCGCGGCGGCGACCACCTTCTGGTCCATCGCCTCGCTGTGCGGCTCCACATAGCCGCGGAAGCGCGAGATGTTGGTGTGGACGGCGGCGGGGAACAGCGTCGGCGTCTGCGGCATGTAGCCGATGTTGCGGCCCAGCGTCTCGCGGTCCCATTCGGAAAGGCTCGCGCCGTCGATCCGCACCTCGCCCTCGTCCGCCTCGAGCGCGCCGGCCATGGCGCGCAGCAGCGTCGACTTGCCGGCGCCGCTCGGGCCGACCACGGCGACGATCTCGCCGGGCATCACCTCGAAGCTCAGGTCGTTCAGGATCGGCCGGTCGACGCCCGCCGCCTTCACCGTCAGCCCCGTCACCTGAATGTGGCCGCGCGGGGCGGGCAGCTGCGTCTTGTGCGCGGTGACGTCGGGCAGGCGGCAGAAGGCGTCGAGCCCGCGATAGGCGTTCTGCGCCTCCATCACGTTCTTGAGCGCGCCGAGGATCTGTTCCACCGGCTGGAGCGCGCGGCCCAGAATCAGCGAGGCGGCGAAGATCGCGCCCGCCGAAATCTGCTGGTTGATCGCCAGATAGGCGCCCAGCGCCAGCGCCGCCGATTGCAACAGCATGCGCAGGAACTTGGTGATCGCGAGGAACATGCCCGAGGTGCCGGCCACCTCGCCCTGGCCCCGCACCAGCTCGGCCCGCTCCAGCAGGTGGCGCGTGACGAGCGCGTTGCGCATGCCGAGGGCGCGGGCGACGTCGGCGGATTGCAGCGAGAAATCCTGGATCTGGTAGGTGGCGCTCGACTGGCGCGCCGTCTTCTCGAGACTCTTGCGGGTGTTGAGGTCGCTCGCCACCGCGATGCCGATCAGCAGTGCCGAGCTGAGCAGCGCCAGCAGCCCGATCAGCGGATGCAGCAGATAGGAGATGATGATGTAGATCGGCGCCCACGGCGCATCGAACAGGGCAATGATCGCCGGGCCGGTCAGCGTGCCGCGCAGCTTGTCGAAATTGCGCATCGCCTCGGTCCGCTGGAGCGGGCTGGCGCCGTTGGTGCCGAGGATGCGATGGAGGATGTTGGGTGCCGCCATCCGCTCCAGCCGCACGCTGGCGCGCAGCAGCAGCCGCATCCGCACCGCGTCCAGCAGCGCGAACACGATCAGCGACACCGCCAGGATCAGCATCAGCACCAGCAGCGTCGCGAAGCCGCGCGTCGGCACCACGCGGTCGTAGACCTGGAGCATGAAGATCGACGGGGCGAGATAGAGGAGGTTGATGAGGCCGCTGAACAGGCCCGCATAGATGAAATGCGTGCGGCAGGCCCGGAGGGCCGCACGCAGCGGGTTGTCGGTGTCCGTCGCCTCGATCACGCTCTCGCCCCGAATCCGTCCAAAGCGCGTTCTATAGACTTATTTGGTGTACAGCGCGTTAGCGCCGAGTGCGGTGAGTTTCTGGAGGAACTTGTCGTAGCCGCGCTCGATCTGCCAGGCGTCGGCGATCCGCGTCGTCCCCTCGGCGACGAGGCCGAGCAGCGCCAGCGCCGCGCCCGCCCGCAGGTCCAGCGCGCGGACGCCGGCGCCTTGGAGCGCCGCGCCGCCGCTGATCCGCGCGGTGCCGTTCGCCACCCGGCTTTCGACGCCCATCTTCGCGAATTCGTCCAGATAGGCGTAGCGATCGGCGAAACGCAGATCGACGATCCGCGATTCGCCGCGCGCGCAGGCGCCATAAGCGGCGAACAGCGGCTGCATGTCCGAATTGATGCCCGGATAGGGGCCGGTCGAAATCTCGATCGGCCACGGCTGGCCGGAACGGACGATCGCCACGTTGCGCTCGCGGAAGATGCGGGCACCGCTTTCGCGCAGGAAGATCAGCGGCACTTCCAGGTCTTCGGCCGGGAAATCGACGATCTCGACGTCGCCGCCGGTGATGACCGAGCCGACCGCCCAGGTCATCGCTTCCATATTGTCGGGCATCACCCGGTGGCTGACGCCCGACAGACCGTCGCAGCCATCGATGACGATGCTCTCCTGGCCCCGCACCTCGATCTTGGCGCCCATCTTGCCGAGGAACACGGCGAGGTCGAGGATCTCGGGCCGGACGTGCGGGTTCCACAGGATCGTGCGGCCCCTGGCGAGGCTGGCGGCCAGCAGCGCATTCTCGGTGGCGCCGGTCGAACGCAGCGGCAGCGTGATCTCCGCGCCCGTCAGCCCGTGGGGCGCTTCGGCATGGAGGCGATTGCCCTCGGCCCACACCTTGGCGCCCAGCCGGGTCAGCACCAGCTCGTGCAGATCGTATTTGCGGTCGCCGAGGTTGCAGCCGCCGGGCAGCGGCACGCTGCCGGCCCCCGTGCGCGCGACGAGCGCGCCCAGGATCAGCAGCGTGTTGCGGATCGAGCGGCCTTCCCAGATCAGGTCGCTCGGCGGCGCGGACGCCTCCTCGAGGATCAGCGCGCCATCCTCGACGCGCGCCGTCTTGCCCAGCGTCTCGAGCATGCCGACGTGGACGATCGCGTCCAGCAGCTGATCGGGATAGTTGTCCAGCACGATCCGGCCGGAGGTAAGCAGCGAGGCGGCCAGCAGGCGCAGCACGCTGTTCTTGGCGCCGCTGACGGTCACCTGCCCCTGGAGGCGCGAACGGCGCACCTCCAGCACCCGTGCCTCGCTGGCGCCGACGTCCTCGTCCGTCGCCGGCTGGTCGTCACGCGAAATGCGCGCGCTGTCCGTCATCTTGCTTCTCCTGTGGGGGCGCCACCTCGTGCGCCGGGCGCAGCCGGCCGTAGGGGTCGAGGTGGCGCACCTCGGCCTCCATCGCGATGCCGGTCGCCGCCTCGACGCGATGGCGCGCCTCGGCGATCAGCGCCAGCACGTCGGCCGATCGCGCCCGGCCGTTGTTGACGATGAAATTGGCATGGTCGGGGGAAATCTGCGCATCGCCGCAGGATCGCCCCATCAGCCCGACGCGCTCGATCGCCATGCCCGGTGGGCCGATCGAGGCGTAGAGCGCCGGATCGCTGACGAACACCGACCCGCAATTGGCGCGGACCTTCGGGAATTTGGCGCGGCGCGCGGCCAGGATCGATATCGCCTCGCGCCGGAGCGCGCCGGCGTCGCCCGGCTCGAACCGGAAGTCGATCGACAGCACGGTGGCGCCGCTGTCCTGCAAGGCCGAGCGGCGGTAGGCGAAACCCAGCGCCGCGGCTTCGATGCGGGCGATCGCGCCGTCCGCGGTCAGCACCTCCACCGCCTCGACATGGCTGCCGATGCCTTTGCGCTGGCTGCCGCCGTTCATCACGACGAGGCCGCCCAGCGTTCCGGGAATCCCGATCGCATGCACTGCCCCGGCGAGCCCGAGGTCGATCACCCGCCGCACGAAGGTCGGCACCCACAGCCCCGCGCCGGCACGGATACGTCCGCCGCCCCGGTCCTCGAAGCCGCCGAAGGCACGGCCGATGCGGATCACCGCGCCCCGGAAGCCGGCATCGTCGTAGAGGATGTTCGATCCGTCGCCCACGATCACGTAGCGTAGCCCGCGCGCCTTCAGGAAGGCGATCGTCTCGGCCAGCGCCTCGGGCGAACGCGGCGTCACGATGGCGTCGGCCGGCCCGCCGATCCGCCAGCGGCAGATCGTGGCGAGCGGGGCGCCGAGCGCCACCTCGTCGGGGCGGGCAGCCTTCAGCTGGGCCAGATCGTGGCCGGGGGGCGATGCGTCCGTCATTCCCTCGCTCCCGTAGCCGAGCAGCGCAGTTGCTGCAACGCAGCATGCACCGATGCGCCGACGTTACTGAACCGATCGTGAAGGCCTAGTTACCGGCCGCCGCGCGAATCGCGCCGGCGCGCCGCGCAATCCCGCTCTCCAAACGATTGCGAATGGCGCAACCGACGCAAAAAACCCCGCTTTTGCGCGGCCTTGCGGGTGCTTGATAAATGTTGGTTAACAAGGCTTGCATCGGCGCGATTTCTGCCACAGCCTCGGCTTCGTCAGGCACCGGACAGACGGCGCCGACAAGGAAGAGGATGAAGGGCGATGTCCCGCAACGACTATATTTTGCCGCACCGCATCTGCCCCGAACGCCGCCCCCGGATGGCGCTTGCCGCCCTCATCACCGCGCCTGCCGCCGGCCTGTTGTGGATCGGCATCGGCGTCGCGATCCACGCCTTCGCCTGATCCTCGTTCGTCCTGCCGGGCGGCCCTGCCGCCCGGTATGATCCGCCCTCCGCCGGCCCGGGGCGATACCCCGCCGAAGCCCCCATCGTCCACCGTCTGCGCACAGCCATGCCCGCCGCACTTCGGGCGGCGTGCCGTTTTACCTTGCCTTGATCGTCCTCTTTCCGGATATGGCGCAACGACGTACGCCGGCGAAACGAGGTTTCGGGCGGACGGGGCGCACCGCATCGGGCGGTAAACGCAAGGCATGAGAACCGCGGCGACCACCCCGATAACGGAATTGCAACAGATGGGCCGTCTAGCTCCGCGGCGGCTTTCCAGGGAGTGCACTGAGCTATGCGCGTTGCGATGATCGGATCGGGTTACGTCGGCCTCGTGTCGGGCGCCTGCTTTGCGGACTTCGGCCACAATGTGGTCTGCGTCGACAAGGACGAGCGCAAGATCGCAGCGCTCCACGACAATGTGATGCCGATCTACGAGCCTGGGCTTGACGATCTGGTATCCCGCAACGTCGCCGCCGGCCGCCTGACCTTCACGACCAGCCTGGCCGAGGGCGTCGCCAGCGTCGATGCGGTGTTCATCGCCGTCGGCACCCCGTCCCGCCGCGGCGACGGCCATGCCGACCTCAGCTACGTCTATGCGGCCGCCAAGGAGATCGCCGGCGCGCTGACCGGCTTCACCGTCATCGTCACCAAGTCGACCGTGCCGGTCGGCACCGGTGACGAGGTCGAGCGGATCATCCGCGAGGCGAACCCCGACGCCGAGTTCGCGGTCGTCTCCAACCCCGAATTCCTGCGCGAGGGTGCCGCGATCGACGATTTCAAGCGGCCCGACCGCATCGTCGTCGGCGGCCACGATCCGCGCGGCATGGAGGTGATGCGCGCCATCTACCGCCCGCTCAGCCTCAACCGCGCGCCGATCGTGGAGATGTCGCGCCGGGGTGCCGAGCTCACCAAATATGCCGGCAACGCCTTCCTCGCCACCAAGATCACCTTCATCAACGAGATCGCCGACCTCTGCGAGAAGGTGGGCGCGGACGTGCAGGACGTGGCGCGCGGCATCGGCCTCGACAATCGCATCGGCGCCAAGTTCCTCCACGCCGGCCCCGGCTACGGCGGCTCCTGCTTCCCGAAGGACACGCTGGCCCTCCTCAAGACCAGCCAGGATTATGATGCGCCCCAGCGGATCGTCGAGGCGGTCGTCGCGGTCAACGACAACCGCAAGCGCGCGATGGGCCGCAAGGTGATCCACGCCATGGGCGGCGACGTGCGCGGCAAGACCGTCGGCATCCTCGGCCTGACCTTCAAGCCCAACACCGACGACATGCGCGATTCGCCCGCCATCGCCGTCATCCAGACGTTGCAGGATGCCGGCGCCGTCGTCCGCGCCTTCGATCCCGAAGGCGTCGAACAGGCCAGGCCGCTGCTCCAGAACGTCGATTACACCGCCGGCCCGTACGAAGCGATGGAAGGTGCCGACGCGCTCGTCATCGTCACCGAATGGGATGCGTTCCGCGCGCTCGATTTCGATCGCGTCAAGTCGCTGCTGTCGGCACCGGTGCTGGTCGATCTGCGCAACATCTACAATCCCGCCGAAATGGAAGCGCTGGGCTTCGCCTACACCGGGATCGGCCGGTGACCCGCACCGACCCGGTCCTCGTGACCGGCGTCGCCGGCTTCATCGGCCACGCCACTGCCCACCGCCTGCTGGCGCGCGGCGAGCGCGTGATCGGCATCGACATCGTCAACGATTATTATGATCCGGCGCTGAAGCAGGCCCGGCTCAAGACGTTCGAGGGCCGCAACAGCTTCGCCTTCCACCGCATGGACATCGCCGATGCCGAGGCGGTGGCGGCGCTGGTGCGCGAACAGGGCATCGTCCGCATCGTCCACCTCGCCGCGCAGGCGGGCGTGCGCTATTCGATCGAGAATCCCTTCGCCTACGAACGGTCCAACCTCGCCGGCCACCTGTCGCTGCTGGAAGCCAGCCGCCATGCCGAGGGGTTCGAGCATATCGTCTACGCCTCCTCCTCCTCGGTCTATGGCGACAAGCCGATGGGCGGTGCCGGCTTCACGGAGGACGAGCCGGCCACCAGCCCCGTCTCGCTCTACGCCGCCACCAAGCGGTCGTGCGAGCTGATGAGCGACGCTTATGCGCGGCTCTACAAATTCCCACAGACCGGCCTGCGCTTCTTCACCGTCTACGGCCCCTGGGGTCGCCCCGACATGGCCTATTTCAGCTTCACGAAGAAGATCATGGCCGGCGAGCCGATCGAGGTCTTCGGCGAGGGGAAGATGGCGCGCGACTTCACCTACATCGACGATATCGTCGACGGCATCGTCGGCGCGCTCGATCATCCCCCCGCCGCGGGCGAGCATCGCGTGCTCAACATCGGCGACAGCCGCCCGGTCGGCCTGATGGAGATGATCGAGGCTCTGGAAAGCGCGCTCGGCCGCAAGGCCGAGAAGATCATGAAGCCGATGCAGCCGGGCGACGTCACCGCCACCTATGCCGACGTGTCGAAGCTCCATGCGCTGACCGGCTATCACCCCAAGGTGATGCTGGAAGACGGGCTGCACCGCTTCGCCGACTGGTATCGCGGCTTCTACGGCTGATCGCCGCCGGGGCCGATCCGATGGCGGGCCGCAAGCGGATCGTCTTCGTCATCAACTCGATCCTGACCGGGGGTGCGGAAGGGGCGCTCGCCACCATCCTCCGCGCCGCCGGTGATCGCGACGTCCATCTCGTCACGCTCGACGCGGGGCCTGACCGGCGGCGGATGCCGGCGGTGCCGCGCCACTGCCTGGGCGCCGGCGGCAGCCTTGCCGCCAGCATCCGCCTGCTCGACGGGCTGCTCGCCACGCTGAAGCCCGATCTTGTCGTAAGCTTCCTCGTCCGCGCCAATATCGCCACCGCCATCGCCGGGCCGCGCCACGCCCGCGCCAACGTGCTGTGCGAACGGATGCACCTCGGCTCGCATCTCGCCGGCCGCTATCGCGGCCTGAAGCTGCGGCTGTTGCGGGCGCTGCCGCGGCTGCTCTACCCGCGCGCCGATCGCGTGCTCGCCGTTTCGGAAGGCGTGCGCGACGATCTGGTCGCGGGCTTCGGCCTGCCGCCCCGACTGGTCGCGACGATCCCCAACGGCTATGATCTCGCCGCCATCGCCGCCGCCGGGCTGCGGCCGCCGGCGGTAGCGCTGCCTCCCGCCTTTATCGTCGCGGTCGGCCGGCTGGTCGCGGCCAAGGGCTTCGCGCTGCTGATCGATGCCTATCGCGCCGCCGATCCGGCGCTGCCGTTGCTCATCCTGGGGGAAGGCCCGCTGCATGCCGATCTTCAGGCCCGGATCGACGCCGCCGGCTTGACGCACCACATCCGCCTCCTCGGCCATCTCGACGATCCGTTCCCCGTCGTCGCACGGGCCGCCTTCCTGGTTTCGGCCTCGCATAACGAAGGCTTTCCCAATGCCATCGCCGAGGCGATGGCGCTCGCCCGCCCGATCGTCGCCACCGACTGCCCGTCCGGCCCGGCCGAACTGCTCGGCGCTCCGGCGGCAGCGGCGGGCGAGGTGGTGGAAGCACCGCACGGGCTGATCGTGCCCGACGGCGATACGGCGGCGCTTGCCGCCGCGCTGCGCCGCATGGAGGCGCCCGCGATCCGGCAGCGGCTGGGCGCCGCCGCCCGCGCCCGGCTCGACGATTTCGGGGCGGAGGCGGTCGCCGGCCGCTACTGGCGGCTGTTCGACGCCCTGGCGGCCGGAACATAGGCGGCGGGTGCCGGCTGATCGGCCGTCAGACCCAGCAGTTCGCCGTAAAGATCGGCATGCGCGCGAACGACCGCCGCCTCGGAATGGCGTTCGACGATCGAGGCGGCGGGCGTCCAGGGGGCGGTGCGCGGTCCGGTCCGCTCCATCGTCGCGCGGATCGCCGCCACATCCCCCACCGCGAAGAAGGCGTCGTCGGGCAAGGCGAACTCGCGGTGCACGGGCAGATCGGAAACCTTCACCGGCGTGCCGACGCTCAGCGCCTCGAGAATGACCAGCGCGAACCCTTCCATCTCCGATGGGTGCAACAGCAGCGCCGCACGGCGATAGAGCGCGGTCAGCAGCGCCCCGTGGCAGACGCCGGCGAAGATGACCCCCGGCCCCGCCATCGCCCGCAGGCGCCTCTCGTAACTGTCGTCACCGATCGCGCAGCCGGCGATCACCAGTGGCAGCGTCCCCGGCCCCGCCGCGGCATGCGCCGCGATGAGGTCTTCGATCCGCTTCGTCTCTTCCAGCCGGGCGACCGCCAGCAGATAGGCGTTGGGTTCGAGGCGGAAGCGCGCCAGCAGCGCCGCATCGCCCTCCGGCGGTGCATCCGCCAGATGCGCGCCCAGCCGGATCGTCAGCGCGATCCCGGCCGCGTCGGGGGCGCGGGTCAGCAGATCCTGCCGCACCGCATCGCTGACGCAGATCAGCCGATCGGCATAGCGCGCCGCCAGCCACTCCCCCAGCCGGAGGAAGGCGCGCCCCGCCAGGCCCCATTTGGGGCGCAGGAAATCGGCGGCGTGGTCCGTCACCACCACCCGCATGCCGATCAGCCGGGCGAGAGGTGCGAAGAAGCCGGGCCCGATCCCGTGGAGGTGGACGATGTCGGCGCGCAGCCGGAAGCGCGCGTAGAGGACGGATATCAGGCTGTGGAGCAAGGTCTCGATCGAGGCGCCGCGCGGCGACGGCAGGCCGTGGACCTCGACCCCTTCATGACGGAAGCGGGCGGCGGGCACATAGATGCGGCGCGCCAGCAGCGTCACCGCCAGCGCCGGCATCGCCTCCGCCAGCGCGGGATAGAGCAGGGCGCAATGCGTCTCGACACCCCCGATCACATCGGGAATGCCGCGCGCGCCGATCACCGCCAGCCGCTTCATCCTGTACGCATCCAGCGACGGCGGCGATGCTCCAGCGCATGAGCGAGGCGCAGCAGCCGCCCCGGCACGATCCCCGCCGCGACCACCGATCCTATGGCGGCAGGCGACGCCGGCCAGGCGAGATCGCCCAGGCTCAGATGCGGCCGCCCCCCGCTACGCGCGCTCCACCGTGCGTACAGCTTGATCTCCTGATTGATCAGCCGCCGGAGCAGCCGCCGTTCCTCCCCTATGGCGGGCATAGCGCGCGCCGTGCGGACGAGGCAAGGCAGGCGCCGCGTATCTATACGGTCCGTCAGTTTGCCGGCGGCTTCGCGACGGAAACCCGCGGTACTGCGCGGCAGGAAGCCGAGGTCGGCGAGGCGCATCACCCGCAGCCACAGGTCCTTGTCGCCCCCACGTTCGGCGCGCCCTTCCGGAAAGCCGCCCGCCGCCTCGAAGACATCGCGCCGGATTGCCAGCGCCCCGGTCCACAGCGGACAATGGCCCGTCGCCAGCCAGGCGGACAGAAAGGCGGCGAAGCCGACTCGCGCGGGCTCCGCGCCGGCGAATGGCCCGGCGACATGGTCCGCCTCGCGCCGGTCGTGGAAGACATGGTCGTAGCGCGTCGCGACGCAGGCCGCATCGGGCCAGCGCGCGATCAGCCTAGCCAGGGCTTCGAGGTGATCGGGATGCCACGCATCGTCGGCATCGAGAAAGGCGATCCACGGGGCCGAGGATTGCGCGACGGCCAGGTTGCGCGCGGCATAGCCGCCCGGTCCCGCCGTCTCGCGACGGAGGATCCTGATGCGACGATCGGCGAGGGCCTCGACGACGGCCGGCCCCGCATCGGTCGAAGCGTCGTCGACGACGACGATCTCGGCCGGCGGGTGGCTTTGCGCCAGCACGCTCGCCATCGCCGCGCCGACGTAGGGCGCCTTGTTGTGAAGCGGGATCACCGCTGCGAAGATGGTCATGCCGCAGCCTTAGCTGCGACCGGCCAGCTTTCGGTAAAGCGCGTCCCACCGTTCGGTCACGCGATCCCAAGTGAACTCCTCGCCGATGCGCTTGCGTGCCGCCACGCGCAGCCGTTCGGCCCGTTCCGGATCGGCCATGATCTCGGCCAGTCGCGCGCGCAGGTCGGCCGCGTCGAGCACGCGGAACGACAGGCCCGCGTCGCCCACCACCGCAAGGTTGGGGGCGATGTCCGAACAGATCACGCACGCGCCGAACGCCATGCCGTCGAGCAGCGAGAGCGACATGCCCTCCACCTCGCTCGGCAGCACATAGGCGTAGCAATTGCCGTAGAGCTGCTGGAGCATTTCCTCGTCGACCTCGCCGAGGAAAGTCACGGTCGGGTCGCCCGCGGCCTGTTTCTTCAGCCCTTCGGCATAGTCGACCGAATGCCAGGCGGGGCCGGCGATGGCGAGCGTCATGCCATGCTTGTCGGCCAGGCCCATCCACGCCTCGATCAGCGTGTGGACCTGCTTCTCCGGCACGAGGCGCGCCAGGAACAGCACATATTTGCGCGCCTCCAGCCGCTTCTCGGCGAGCCGGGTCGGTGCGAGATCGGGCCGCTCCTCGACGCCGTTGGGGATGTAGGTGACGTTGGTGCGATATTTTTCGTCCAGCCACGTCTTGAGATCGGGGCCGACGACGACCGTATCGTGCGGGAACTTGATCGCCGCCCATTCGCCGAGCTGGAGGAACCAGCGGCCGAAGACGTTCCACTTGCGGCGCTGCCAGTCCATCCCGTGGACGGTCACCACGACCTTCTTGCCGAACAGTCGCGGCAAGAGGGCGAGCGGCGCCGAACCGCTGCTGTGATAGTGGACGATGTCGTGCCGGCCCAGCGCCTCGCGCAGCGTGGCGGCGATCGACCGGCTGATCGTGTCGAAATATTTGGTCTGCACGCCCTTGGCGTAGACCAGCTTCACGCCGCGCCATTCGGCCGGCCGCTCGCCCTCGCCCGCGGCGCAATAGACGGTGACGTCATAGCCCTTGGCCGCCAGCCGCGGCGCCACCGCCTCGACCACGCGCTCCACCCCGCCGCGAAAGCCGGGGATGCCCCGGCTGCCGATCTGGGCGACGCTGATGCCCTTCGCGGGCGTGCTCACAGCAGCGCATCCAGCATGCGCGGATCGTTCCACGTCTCGCGGATCGAGGCGTCGACGTCGTTCTTCGGCGCCCAGCCGAACAGCGCCTTCATCCGGCTGTTGTCGGCCAGCAGGTGCGGCCGATCGCTCTTGCGGACCTTGGCGGGATCGGTCTCGATCGTGATCGTGTCGCCGATCACGGCGCCGATCCGCGTCACCATCTCGTCCACCGAATATTCGGCATGCGTGCCGAGATTGGCGGTGACGATCCGTTCGCCCGCCGGCAGCGGCCTGGTGCCGGCGGCGATGAAGCCCGCCGCCGCATCGCCCACGTAGATATAGTCGCGCTTGGGCGTGGTGTTGCCCAGGCGCAGCGTGCGCGTGCCGTCCCGCAGCTGCTTGATGATCTCGGGCAGGATGTGGGGGTTGGTCTCGCCCGGGCCGACGACGTTGAACAGGCGGATGATCGACGCCTCGAACCCGGTCTTGCCCGCGAAATAGCGGACGAGATCCTCGCCGTGCAGCTTGGTGAAGCCGTAGACGTCCATCGGGCCGATCTTGCCCTCCTCGACATGCGCCACGTCGCTCGGCGCATAGACCGCGGCGGTGGAGGCGAAGACGAAGCGGCAGTCGGCCGGGCAGACGGAAAGGAGGTTGATCGTCGCCTCGACGTTGATCGACACCGCCTCGTCGGGCTTCGATTCGCATTCCGGGATGAAGTGGATCGCCGCCAGATGGATGATCGCTTCCGGCCGGAAGCCCTCGATCGCTTTCTTCACGCCCTCGCGCTCACGCAGATCGAGCTGGAGGCGCGTCAGGCCCGCCGCCTCGTCCGCCTCGAACCGCCAGGGACAATACCGCAGCGAGTCGATCGCGAGCACCTCATGCTGGCCGGCCAGCTGGCGAACCGCCTCGATCCCAACGAAGCCGTTCGCTCCGGTCAACACAATCCGCATCGATGCTCCCTTTCGATTGCAAGCCCGGCCGGCCGTCAGGCGATTGCGCCGGCTGTCCGTTTCGGGCGGACGTTCGTCTCGCCTATCACCTCTTCGAAGAGGTTCAACAGCATAGAGACGTGACGGTCGGGTGAATGGTTGCGCTCCGCCGTCGCCCGCGCGCCCGCGGCCAGCCGATCGCGCAGCCCCGGATCGTCGATCAGACGCCCGATCTGCGCCGCCAGATCGGCGGCATCGCCGGGGCGGTGGTGCAGCCCGTCCTGCCCGTGGGTGATGGTGACCGCGAGGCTGCCGATGTCGGACGTGACGACCGGGCAGCCGCTCGACAGGCTTTCGACCACCGAATTGGGCAGATTCTCGTACCACAGGGCCGGCATCAGCGAGAATTGCGCGCCCCGGAACAGCGCGGGTATGGCATCGCCCGCCACGCCGCCCAGGAAGCGTACCCGATCCGCCAGCCCCAGCCGCGCCACCTGCGCGTGCAGCCCGTCGACATAGGCGCCGGTGTGGCCGGCGCCGGCGATGCGCAGTTCGGGCAGGCGCGCGCCATATCGATCGCGGAGCAACGCCATCGCCTCGATCAGCACATGCACGCCCTTCGGCTCGTCCAGCCGGCCGACGTAGAGCATGTAGGGCGGCGTCTCCGGCCCCTCTCCGGCGGGGTGGAAGCGCGCCATGTCGGTAAAGGTCGGGATGCAGACGATGCGCGACCGGTCGATCCCGCCGCGCACCATCATCTCGGTCATGAAGTCGTTGGTCGTCACGAACCGGTCGATCAGGTCGAAATAGCCCTTGGCGCGGTGGAAGCTGGTGGCGATCACGTCGAGCGTGGAGATCGCCCGGCTGCCCTTCACGCAGGCGTAGCGCGCCTCGTTGTGCAGCCCCTCGTCGATGCAGAGCGTGCACGGCCGCCCGTCGCGCAGCATGTGATGCTCGCCGCAGAACATGCCGTAATCGGAGATGCGCGCCACGATCGGCAGGCCGCGCTGCTTGAGGCCGACGAGCAGCGAGGGCGACATCTTGCGCAGATAATAGAGGACGTAGGCGACGTCGGGCTGCGTCTCCGCTGCCATCCGCGCCGCGGCGCGCTCCACCTCGCGCGAGTAGAACAGGCGCGACATCGTCTTGAGGACGGTCGCCGGCGTCTTGCGATGCTCGTCGAAGAACACCTGGTCGGCGCCCGCCAGCGGCGAGACGAAATAGCGTTCGTATTCGCTCGGCTCGTTCTGCGCGTAGCGGATCGACAGCGGCATCACCTGATGGCCGCGCCCTTCCAGCATCCGCTTGATGTTGAACAGATAGCGCTCGGGCCCGCTGGAGATGAAATAGCGGTAGTTGGCGATCAGCACCCGCCTGGAAGTGATCGCATCGCCAATCATGCCCGGCCCTTACCGCTGCACCGCAGCATTTTCAAGCCGGGGCCGCGATCAGGCCCCGAGGTAGGTCAGGAAACCCAGGACCGGACCGCAGACCGCCAAGGCCACCGCGACCATCACGAACGGGCGATGGCCGTAGCGGACCGGCGCCGCCGGCGCACCGGCATAGAAGCTGCGCAGCGCATCGCGGCCAGGGGAGCGGTGCGCGGGACGGAAGCCGGTGGCGGCGATGGCGTGCGAGGTCATGGACGAGCTCCCGAATAGTCGGAACCGTCTTGCCCCAGCCGGCCTGACAAAAGGTTCCGGCTCATGGTGAACGGAGCCTTCACCTCGTCCAGCCGAATTTGATCGAGCTTGATAAGGTCGATCAATGCTGGGATATTGCCGCTATGCAGCAGAGCATACATGGCGGCGGCCTCGTGATCGACTTGGCGTCCGGCAGCATGCGGGCGCCGCTGCTGCGGGCCCTGTCGGCCCTGTTCGTGCACCGCGGCAATTGGACGATGCTGGTCCTCATCCGTCTGGCGCAGGCGGCGCATGCCAGCCGCAACCGCTTTCTGGGGCGCTACGCGGCGCGCCGGCTACGCTGCGAATTCGGCAGTTTCGTGCAACCGGCGGCAGCGATCGGTCCGGGTCTGCGGTTGCCGCATCCGAACGGCATCGTCATCGGCGGCGGCGTCCGGATCGGCGCCCGCTGCACGATCTTCCAGCAGGTCACGCTCGGCGCGCGGCGGGCCGGCGACGGCTTCGGCGAAGCCTATCCCGACATCGGCGACGACGTGACGATCTTCGCGGGGGCCAAGCTGATCGGTGCGGTCCGCATCGGCGACGGGGCGGTGATCGGCGCCAATGCGGTCGTCGTGCACGATGTGCCTGCCGGCCATTATGCCGTGGGCGTGCCGGCCAAGACCGGGCCGCTCGGCGGCGCCGGCTCCTAACGCTCCAGGAACCGCGCCATGTCGCGCGCGACCAGGGCGCTGCCGTAGCGCGAGAGATGCGCCGAGTCGGTCATCAGCGGATGGCCCCCGGCATAGATCAGGCATTCCCGGCCGCGACACAGCCGTGCCATCGGATCGAAGAAATTGGCGTCGCCCACGATCCGGCGCAGTGCGGGATTGGTCGACCAGTCGTTGCGCACCGGCATCGCGAACGGCGCCAGCGGATCGGCGCGCCGCGACAGCCGATAGGCGACGAACTGGGGATTGGCGACGGGGAAGTCGGGATTGTCGCCGACGATCCGCACCCGCACCCCCAGCTTGCGCAACCGGTCGACCGTGCGCGCCACGTCGGCCGGCCCCAGATCATAGGCCCTGAGCGGATACCAATAGGCCGACAGCACCACGGTATCGATCCGGTAGCGGCGGATGATGTCGAGCGCGTGATCGTTGTTGGCGGCGCAGTCGGGCCGATTGGGGAAGACGTGGCCGAGGATCGGCTGGCAGCCGGCCGAGCCGTAGAACAGGATCGTCGCCTTCGGCGGCGGCGCGAGATCGCGGATCGCGCGGCGGTAATGATTCGCGTGGCTGTCCCCCCAGAAGAGGATGCGGGGGCCACCGTTGCGGACGAGGAAGCAATCGTCCCCGGCCCATTCGCGCCAGCTGCCGCGCAGGAAGCAATTGGGGCCGGGGCCTTCCTCCTCGTTGCGGACCATGAAGGCCTCGACGCCCGGAAAGCGCTGCGGCAGGCCCTTGCCCACGACCACCACCGCCCCGGCCGCCCCCGTCACCACCAGGCCGATCGCGCCGCCGATCAGGATGCGGGCCTGCGAGAAGGCGTGGCGGTTGCGGAACGGCCGCTCGACGAAGCGCCACGAGAGCGTCGCCAGCGCCACGATCAGCACGAGCAGCCCGGCTTCCTCGATCCCGGTCGGCGGGCGGAACAGCAGGTAGCGGGCGAAGACGATCACCGGCCAGTGGATCAGGTAGAGCGAATAGGAGATGAGGCCGATCGCAACGAACGGCTTCCACCCCAGCAGCCGCCCGACCAATGTCGGCGTCTTGCTGTCGGCGGCGATGATCGCGGCGGCGCCCAGCGTCGGCCACAGCGCATTGTAGCCGGGGAAGGGGCTGCGGCTGTCGAGCAGGATCATGCTGCCGACCAGCAGCGCCAGGCCCACCGCCGCCAACGGCTCCGCCTGCGACCGGCGGGTGAGCGCGAAGGGCGGGCCGTAGGCCAGCAGCGAGCCGACCAGCAGTTCCCACGCGCGCGTCGGCAGCAGATAGTAATTGCCGCTCGGCGCGAGATCGAGCAGCGCGACCGAGGCGGCGAAGGAGAGGATCGCGATCGCCAGCGTCGGCCACAGATAGCGTCGCCGCCCCCATTTCGCGATGGCCATCAGGATCAGCGGGAAGACGATGTAATATTGCTCTTCCACCGCCAGCGACCAGGTGTGAAGCAGCGGCTTCAGTTCGGCCGCACCCGCGAAATAGTCGGTCTGGTGCCAGAACAGGAAGTTGGAGGCGAACAGCGCGACGCCGATGAAGCTGAGGCCGAGATCGACCAGCTCGTCGGGCATGAACAGCCACAAGCCCGCCCCCAGCGTCGCCGCGCAGGTGGCGAACAGCGCAGGCAGGATGCGCCGCGCGCGCCGCTCGTAGAAGCGCAGGATCGAGAAGTCGCCCGCCTCGATCTCTTTGCGGATCACGCTGGTGATGAGGAAGCCGGAGATGACGAAGAATATGTCGACGCCCGCGAACCCGCCCGGCGCCAGCCCCGATCCGAGGTGATAGAGGACGACCGGCACGACCGCGAAGGCGCGCAGGCCGTCGATGTCCGAACGGTAGCGCAGCACATGCCCGCCCGCGCTCATCGCCGCGCTTTCCTGATCGCCCTGCCCGACATCATCGCTGGCTGCCGCTCAGGCCCCTTTTCGCATCGCAACATAATGTTCCGCAGCGGCCGGACTGGCGCTGCGCGTGCTTACCGGCTAAGCGTCGGCCGCGATAAGTCAAGCTGTCCGCGGCTTTGGTTAGCCGGTGCAGCATGACGGGCGATGGCCTGAGGGCGACGAGATGGGGGCCGCCGGCGTGACGAGGATCGTGGACGAAGCCCCCTTGCGCTTCCCCCTGGTGCGCGAGCTGGACGGCGTGCGTGCCGTGGCGGTGGCGATCGTCTTCCTCAGCCATATCGGCCTCGGCCGCTATGTGCCGGGCGGCCTCGGCGTGACCATCTTCTTCTTCCTCAGCGGCTACCTCATCACCTCGCTGCTCTATGCGGAGGCGGCGACGCGCAAGCGGATCGACCTCGCCGGCTTCTACATCCGCCGCACGCTGCGCATCTTCCCGCCGCTCTACCTGACGCTGGGGGTGAGCGCGCTGGTGGTGGCGAGCGGGATGATCGGACGCAACATCAGCCTCCACTCGGTCGTCTCGCAATTCCTGTTCGTCTCCAACTACGATCGGCTGATCGGCCCGCACCGCGGCCTGCCGGGGCCGCCGCTCTGGTCGCTGGCGGTGGAGGAGCATTATTATCTGCTGTTCCCGCTGGTGTTCGGCGCGGCGCTGCTGTTCATGCCGGCGCGGCGCGCGGGGTGGCTGTGCCTTGCCGCCTGCATCGTGCCGCTCGGCTTCCGGCTGCTCGCCTGGGCGCTGGGGTGGGACATCACGCTCAATTATTATTTCAGCCACACCCGCGCCGATTCGATCCTGTTCGGCGCGGCGCTGGCGCTGCTCGCCAATCCGGTGCTGCATCCCGCAAGCGCGTGGCGGCCGGGGCCGGGCCTGTTCCTCGCCGCCTGCCTGTTCCTCGTCGTCGTCACGATCCTGCCCGGCGCGGTCTTCGCCGAAACGTGGCGCTATTCGTTGCAGGGGCTGGCGCTGATGCCGATCTTCGGTTTCATCGTCACGCCCAACCGGCTGACCTCGCCGATCCTGACGAGCGCCCCGGCCCAGATCGTCGGCCGCTTCTCCTACACCTTCTACCTGTTCCACGTCCTCGCGATCATCGTCCTGCGCGACGTGCTGCCGACGCGCAATCCGATCGTCGTCGGGCCGATCGCCTTTGCCGTGTCGATGCTCTACGCCTGGGCCATGTTCGTGGGTGTCGAACGCCCGCTCGCCCGCCTGCGCCAGCGGCTCCACCGCGTGCCGACGCCCGAGCCGATGCTGGCGCCGACGCGCTGAGCTATTCGCCGCGATCGGGGTCGATCGCGCGGATCGCCGCCAGCGCCGCGATCAGCGGTGCCTGCGCCGTTCCGCCCAGCGCCGCGCGGAAGCGCTGCTCATGCGCGCCGATCGCCGCCCGCGCCTCCTCCGCCAGCGCCGCGCCCGCCGCCGTCAGCCGGAGACCATGCGAACGCCCGTCGACCGGCGTCCGGTCGATCAGCCCGCGCGCCACCAGCGAAGCGGTCAGCGGCGTCATGTTCGCGCGCTTGATGCCCAGGTGCCGGCCCAGTTCGCTCTGCGTGATCGTAGGATTGGCGCCGATCGTCAGCAGCGTGGTCGATTCGCTGGGGCGCAGGCCGAGCGGTGCCAGAACCTCCGCCAGATCGGCCATCATCACCACCGAGGCACGGCGCAGCTGATAGCCGAGCAGACCGCTCAGCGGATCGGTCACGGCGTGCGGAAGATCGGCCATGCCCCGGCGTAACCGGCTTGCGCGCGTCGGACAAGATAGCTATTCACCATAGCAATCGTGAAAGGCAGGAGATGGATGGGATGGCCAGTGTTTCGCTGAACATCGGCGGGGTCGCGGAAAGCGCGGCACAGACGTTCGACCGGCTCGATCCGATCACCGGTGCGGTGGCGACCAGCGCCGCCGCGGCCACCCCCGCCGATGCGGCCCGCGCCTGCGACGCCGCCGCCGCGGCCTTCCCCGAATGGTCCGCCCGCGGGCCGAACGCCCGCCGCGCCGCATTGATGAAAGCCGCCGACGCGCTGGAGGGCAAGGCGGCCGACTTCGTCGATGCGATGAAGGGCGAGATCGGCGCGACCGAGGGCTGGGCGCGCTTCAATCTCGCGCTCGCCGCCGGCATGATCCGCGAGGCGGCCGCCCTCACCACCCAGATCGGCGGCGAGGTGATTCCCTCCGACAAGCCGGGCTGCATCGCCATGGCGGTGCGCGAGGCGGCGGGCGTCGTCGTCGGCATCGCCCCGTGGAACGCGCCGATCATCCTGGGCGTGCGCGCCATCGCCGTGCCGCTCGCCTGTGGCAATACGGTGGTGCTGAAGGCATCCGAGCAATGCCCGCGCACCCACGCGCTGATCGCCGAGGCGTTCATTGAAAGCGGCCTGGGCGACGGCATCGTCAACCTCGTCACCAACGCGCCCAGGGACGCGGGTGAGGTGGTGGGCGCGCTGATCGATCATCCCGCCGTCCGCCGCATCAACTTCACCGGCTCCACTGCCGTCGGCCGGATCATCGCCAAGCGCGCGGCAGAGCATCTGAAGCCCGTCCTCCTCGAACTGGGCGGCAAGGCGCCGCTGATCGTGCTGGACGATGCCGATCTGGACGAGGCGGTGAAGGCCGCGGCGTTCGGCGCCTTCATGAACTCCGGCCAGATCTGCATGTCGACCGAGCGGATCATCGTCGTCGATGCGGTGGCCGACGCGTTCGTCGCGAAGTTCGCCGAGAAGGTCGGCACGATGAAGGTGGTCGATCCGCGGAAAGGTGCCGGCGCGCTGGGTGCCGTGGTCGATCAGAAGACGGTCGATCATGTGAAGGGCCTGATCGACGATGCCGTCGCGTCGGGCGCGAAGCTCGCGGTCGGCGGCGCGGCGGACGGCGTGCTGATGCCCGCGCATGTCGTCGACGGCGTGACGCCGGCCATGAAGCTGTTCCGCGAAGAGAGCTTCGGGCCGGTGGTGGGCGTGATCCGCGCGACCGACGAGGCGCATGCGATCGAGCTTGCCAACGACACCGAATATGGCCTGTCCGCCGCCGTCTTCACGAAGGACACGGCGCGGGGCCTGCGCGTCGCCCGCCAGATCAAGTCGGGCATCTGCCACGTCAACGGGCCGACCGTGCATGACGAGGCGCAGATGCCGTTCGGCGGCGTCAAGGCCTCCGGCTACGGCCGCTTCGGCGGCAAGGCCGGCATCGACAGCTTCACCGAACTCCGCTGGATCACGATCGAGACCCAGCCCGGCCATTTCCCCATCTGATCCCGAAGGACAAACGCCATGACCGAAGCCTATACGCCCCCCACGGAAGAAGATGTCGTCGTCTACGAAGTGATCGACCGCGTCGCCTGGGTGAAGTTCAACCGCCCGACCAAGCGCAACGCGCAGAGCCCGGCGGTCAACCGCCGCATGGCCGAGATCCTCGACGAGATCGAATATCGCGACGACGTGGGCGTGCTGGTGCTGACCGGCGAAGGCCCGGCCTGGTCGGCGGGCATGGACCTCAAGGAATATTTCCGCGAGAGCGCCGCCAAGGGCCTCGAAGGCACGCGCCGTGCGCAGCGTGCCGCCTATCGCTGGTGGGAACAGCTCCGCTGGTATCGCAAGCCCACGATCGCGATGGTCAACGGCTGGTGCTTCGGCGGCGCCTACGGCCCGCTCTACGCCTGCGACATCGCCGTCGCCGCCGATGAGGCGCAGTTCGGCCTCAGCGAGATCAACTGGGGCATCCTGCCCGGCGGCGGCGCCACCAAGGTCGCCACCGATCTCATGTCGCTGCGCAAGGCGATGTATCACGCGATGATGGGCGAGAACCTCACCGGCCAGCAGGCCGCAGCGCAGGGCCTCGTCACCGAGAGCGTGCCGCTCGCCCAGCTGAAGGACCGCGTGACCGAGATCGCGAACGTCCTCCTCAAGAAGAATCCGGTCGCGCTCAAGGCCACCAAGGATGCGGTGCGCCGCGTGATCGAGATGACCTACGACAATGCCGAGGATTATCTGATTCGCGCGCAGGAAGCCGCCGACAGCTTCGACAAGGAAGGCCGTCTGGAAGGCATGAAGCAGTTCCTCGACGACAAGACCTACAAGCCGGGTCTGGGCGCCTACGACACGTCCAAGCAGGCCAAGAAGTAACGACACGCTCCCCTCCCCTTCAGGGGAGGGGCCGGGGGTGGGGCCTGTCCTCCGCGAGGCGATGCGATTGCCGACAGGCCCCCCCAACCCCTCCCCGTCGGGGAGGGCTTTGCCAGATTAGAGGATCCGCCCCTTGTCCGAACCCGCCGCCGCCCCGATCCCCGCCGCCTCGATCGATCGGCTGCTGCGGCCGAAATCGGTCGCCATCGTCGGGGCCTCGCCGACGCCGGGGGCGCTGGGCAACCAGCTGCTCGCCAATCTCGATGCGGCGGGCTTCGCCGGGGACATCCACCTCATCAACCCCAAGCGCGACACGATCGGCGCCCGCCCCTGCCTGAAGAGCATCGACGATCTGCCCGACGGCGTCGACGTGGCGGTGCTGGCGATCCCGCGCGTGGCGGTGCTGGCGTCGGTCAAGGCGCTGGCGGCGCGCGGCGTGGGCGGGGCGATCATCTTCTCGGCGGGCTTTGCCGAGGGCGGTGAGGAGGGGCTGGCCGAACAGCGCGAGATCGCACGCGTCGCGTCGGATGCCGGCATGGTCGTGCTCGGCCCCAATTGCCTGGGCATGATCAACTTCGTGAGCGACGTGGAGCTGACCTTCGTCGGCATGCCGAAGTCGCCGAAGAACGACGCGCGCCGGATTGGCATCGTCTCGCAATCCGGCGCGATGGCGGCGGTGATCGCGGTCACGCTGATCGGCAAGGAACTGCCCCTCTCCTTCTACATCTCGACCGGCAACGAGGCGCAGAGCCAGACCGAGGATTATCTCGAATATCTGATCGGCGATGCCGATACGCAGGTGATCTGCGTCGTCGCCGAACAGCTCCGCCAGCCGCGCCGCTTCCAGCAACTCGCCCGGCAGGCCAAGGCCGCCGGCAAGCCGATCGTGATGCTCCATCCCGGCCGCAGCGCCGCCGCGCGGGAAAGCGCCGCCACCCACACCGGGGCGATGGCCGGGGACAACAAGGTGATGCAGGTGCTGGCCGAACGCGCCGGCGTGATCCTGGCGCACGATCTGGAGGAGGCGGGCGACCTGCTCGACCTCGCGGTGCGCTGCGGGCCGCTGAAGCCGGGTTCCGCGATCCTCGGTGAATCGGGCGCGTTCAAGGCGCTGGCGCTGGATACGGCCGAGGAGATCGGCCTCGTCCTGCCGCCGCTGACGGAGGAGAACAGCCCGCTGTTGCGCGCCGCGATGCCCGATTTCGTCGCTGTCTCGAACCCCGTCGATCTGACCGCGCAGGCGCTGGTCGATCCCGATCTCTACCGCCGCACCTTCGACGCGCTGCTGAAGGACGAGCGGCTCGGCGCTATCATCATCTGCCTCATCCAGACCGACGAGGCGACCGCGATCCGCAAATTCCCGCACATCAGCGATGCGATCGACACGCTCCACCCGGCAACGCCGGTGATCGTGACCGGCCTCGACGACGGCGCGGTGATCGATCCGAAGCACATCGCGCGGCTGCGCGCGCAGGGCGTGCCCTATTTCCCCACGTCCGATCGCGCCTTCCGCGCCGTCGCCCGGATGCAGGCCGCCGCCGCGCGGGACGATCGCGCGGCCGACCTCGCACCCGTCTCGGTCGATCTGCCGGCGGCGGGCGGGGTGATCCCCGAGCATCGCGCCAAGGCGCTGCTCGCCCCCCTCGGCATCCCCTTCCCCAAGAGCCAATTGGCGACGACGGTGGAGGAGGCGAAGGCCGCCGCCGCCGCGGTCGGCTATCCGGTCGTGCTGAAGGCGCAGTCGCCCGATCTCAGCCACAAGAGTGATGCCGGCGGCGTCATCGTCGGGCCGAAGACGGACGCGGAACTGGCGGCGGCGTGGGACAAGATGCACCGCGACGTGGCGCATCACGTCCCCGGCCTGGTCCTCGACGGCATCCTCATCGAGGCGATGGGCGAGCGCGGGCTGGAGCTGATCGTCGGCGCGCGCAACGATGCCGATTGGGGCCCGGTGATCCTCGTCGGCTTCGGCGGCGTCACCGCCGAGATCCTGAAGGACGTGGCGCTGCTGCCGCCCGACCTGACGCCCGACGCCATCGTCGCGGCGCTGCGGGGCCTGAAGCAGGGCGTGCTGCTCGACGGCTGGCGCGGCTCCCCCGCGCTCGACGTCGACGCGGTGGCGGAGGTGATCGGCCAGGTCGGCCGGCTGCTCGCCGCCGAGCCCGCAATCCGCGAGATCGATCTCAACCCGGTGGTCGTCTATCCCAAGGGCCGGGGCTGCGTCGCGCTCGATGCGCTGATCCTCGCCGATCCGAAGGCCTGATCCGATGCCGTTCGCCACGCCCGCCGCCGACATGCTCTTCTGCCACCGCGTCGCCGGCGGGCATGAGGCGGAGACGCTGGGCGAACTGCTGGATGCCGCGGCGCGCTTCGCCGAGGAGGTGCTGCTGCCGCTCAACCCGGTGGCGGACAAGGTGGGCGCGTCCTACGCCAACGGCATCGTCACCACCCCGCCCGGCTTCGCGGATGCCTATGCCCGGTGGGCGGAGGGCGGCTGGAACGGCGTCGATACGCCCGAGGCGGCGGGCGGCATGGGCCTGCCCGTCACCGTCGGCGCGCCGCTGATGGAATTGTGGACCTCGGCCTGCATGGCGCTGCTGCTGTGCCCGGTGATCGGGCAAGGCTCGGTCGAGGTGCTGCTGGCGCATGGCAGCGAGGAGCTGAAGGCGGCGTGGATCCCGCCGCTCGTCTCGGGCAAGCATGCCGCCTGCATGTCGCTGACCGAACCGCAGGCGGGGTCCGACCTCGGCCAGGTCCGCACGCGCGCCGAGCGGATGGCGGATGGCCGCTACCGCATCTCGGGCACCAAGATCTTCATCACCTACGGCGATCACGATCTGACGCCCAACATCGTCCATATGGTGCTGGCGCGCCTGCCCGATGCGCCGGCCGGATCGCGCGGCCTGTCGCTGTTCCTCGTGCCCAAGCTGCTCGACGGCGCGCCCAACGGCATCCGCTGCACGGGCATCGAGCACAAGATGGGCATCCACGGCGCGCCGACCTGCTCCATCTCCTACGGCGAGGGCGGGGAAGGATCGATCGGCTGGCTGGTCGGGGCCGAGAATGGCGGGTTGAAGGCGATGTTCACGCTGATGAACCGCGCCCGCCTCGCCACCGGCCTGCAAGGCGTGGCCGTCGCCGAGCGGGCGGTGCAGGAAGCGATCGCTTATGCGGCCGAGCGGCGGCAGGGCCGCGCCGGCGGCGGCGGGGCCATCGCCGGCCATCCCGACGTGCGGCGGATGCTGGCCGACATGCGCGCCACCACGCTGGCGCTGCGCCTGATCGCCTATACCGCCGCCGTGGCGATCCATGCCGACGAGGCGGGAGAGGCAGGCGCCGCCGATCGCGCCGCGCTGCTGACGCCGATCGTGAAGGCCTATTGCAGCGATCAGGCGTTCCGCGTCGCCTCCACCGCGATGCAGGTGTTCGGCGGCATGGGCTACAGCGAGGAGAGCCCCGTCGC
The DNA here is from genome assembly GCA_036946415.1 of Edaphosphingomonas fennica. GTDB lineage: Bacteria > Pseudomonadota > Alphaproteobacteria > Sphingomonadales > Sphingomonadaceae > Sphingomonas_Q > Sphingomonas_Q fennica_A. Next base: position 189,581 of record JAQIJD010000004.1, read on the forward strand.
CCAATATCTGCGCGACGTGCGCGTGACGTCGATCTACGAAGGCACCAACGGCATCCAGGCGATCGATCTCGTCCAGCGCAAGATCGTGATGCAGGGCGGCGGCGCGATCCGTGTGCTGCTCGCCGAACTGGCGGCGGATGCCGATGCCGCCGCCGCCTGCCACGCCGTCGCCGATGTCGCCCCGCTGCTCGGGGATGCGGTGGCGGCCACCACGGCGCTCGTCGACTGGCTGACCGATCCCGCCACCACCGACGAGGACCGCCTCGCCGGCGCCACCGCCACACTCGATCTGGTCGGCCGCGTGCTGGGGGCCGGCCTGCTGCTCCGCGGCGCCACGGCCGACGTGGAAGGCGCCCCCGCCGACATCGCGGCGCTCGCCCGCTTCCACGCGGTGAACGTGCTGGGCGTCGTGCCGGCGCTGGCGGATCAGGTCCGCCGCAGCGCCGCGGTGCTGCCGGGCATTGCCGCCTAAACCGGCGGAGAGACGTCCCGTCCCCGTTCGTGTCGAGCGAAGTCGAGACACACGCGGAACATCGGCCGCGCGTGCCCCTCGACTGCGCTCGGGGTGAACGGAGGTCGGAATTGTCCAGAGCGACGTCGAAGGGCCGGAAGACACCCATGAACCCGCTGCCCACTGGAAGCCCAGGCACGTGGCCGCCTTCCATCGCTTGCTATCCAATCCCCTCCCGCTAAACCCGGCGGCGGGAGGATTTGCCGACGATGACGACACCCCGCATCCTGTTGACCCGCCGCTGGCCGGACGCCGCCGAACAACGCCTCCGCGCCCGGTACGACGTGACGACCAACGACGACGACACGCCGATGGACCAGGCCGCGCTGGCGCAGGCGCTGCGGGACTATGACGCGGTCTGCCCCACCGTTTCCGACCGGATCGACGCCGCCGTGATCGGCGCCGGTGGCCAGCGCGCGAGCATCCTCGGCAATTTCGGGGTCGGCACCAACCATATCGACGTCGCCGCCGCCACCGCCGCCGGCCTTACCGTCACCAACACGCCCGACGTGCTGACCGACGCGACCGCCGACATCGCCCTCACCCTCCTCCTCATGATCGCCCGCCGCGCGGGCGAGGGCGAGCGGATGCTGCGGGCGGGCGCGTGGGAGGGCTGGGCGCCGACCCAGCTGCTCGGCCGCCAGCTTTCGGGCAAGACGCTGGGGCTGATCGGCTTCGGCCGCATCGCCCGTGCGGTGGCGGCGCGCGCCCACCACGGCTTCGGCATGCGCATCGTCTACACCGCCCCCCGCCGCCAGCCCGCCGACTATGAGGCGGAGGTCGACGCCCGCTTCGTCGAGACCGTCGAGGGGATGTTGCCCACGGTCGATTTCCTGTCGCTCCACTGCCCGGGCGGGGCGGCGACGCACCATCTGCTGAACGCCGAACGGCTGGCGCTGCTGCCGCGCCACGCCTGCATCGTCAACACCGCGCGCGGCACCGTCATCGACGAGGCGGCGCTCGCGGCGGCCCTTTCCGCCGGCACGCTCGCCGGTGCGGGCCTCGACGTCTATGAGGAGGAACCGCGCGTCCACCCCGCGCTGCTGGCGCGCGAGGATGTCGTGCTGCTGCCCCATCTCGGCAGCGCGACGATGGAGACGCGCGTCGCGATGGGCATGCGCGTCGCCGACAATCTCGACGCCTTCTTCGACGGCGCCACCCCCGGCGACCGCGTGGCGTGAGCACCGCCGCGCTCGACGCGCTGGCGGCGGCGCACCGCCTGCCGGTGCCCTTTCCGGCGCTGGCCGATTATCGCCGCATCGCCGCCGCCATCGCCGGGCGCGCGGCGGCCGGCCCGATGCTTGTCGGCATCTGCGGATCGCAGGGCAGCGGCAAGTCGACCATGGCCGCCTTCCTCGCCGCGCTGCTCGACGCCGAGGGGCTGCCGACCGCGATCCTCTCGATCGACGACCTCTATCTCGATCCCGAAGACCGGCCGACCGCCATCCACCCGCTGTTCGCGACGCGGGGCGTGCCCGGCACGCATGACGTGGCCCTCGGCCTCGCCACGATCGATCGCCTGTTCGCGGCCCGGCCGGATGAGACGGTCGCGATCCCCCGCTTCGACAAGGCCGCCGATCGCCGCCATCCGGCGGAGCGATGGGATGCCTTCGCCGGCCCGGCCCGCGTCGTGCTGCTGGAAGGCTGGTTCGTCGGCGCCACGCCGCAGGCGGCGGCGACGCTGGCCGATCCGGTCAATCCGCTCGAGGCGGAGGAGGATCGCGACGCGCGCTGGCGCATGCATGCCAACGAAGCACTGGCCGGCGCCTATGCCGATCTGTTCGGCCGGATCGACTATCTCGTCTTCCTCGCCGCCCCGTCCTTCGACTGCGTGTTCGGCTGGCGGCAGCGGCAGGAGGAGAAGTTGCGTGCGGCCAGCGGCGGCGGCGCCGGGGTGATGGACGATGCCGCCCTCGCCCGCTTCATCCGTCATTACGAGCGGCTGACCCGCCACCTGCTGGCGACGCTGCCGGCGCAGGCCGACGCGGTGGCCGAACTGGCACCCGACCAGACGATCCGCGCGGTGCGGTTCCGCGAAGGCTGAGGAAGGTTGGTTCGCGCTGAGGCGCGGAGACGCGGAGGTGTCTCGCGCGCGGCAGCGCATCGCCCGACATCGTGCCGTCGGATGACGGGAAGCCGCTTCGCGGCAGTGGGTGCCCCTCTGCGCCTCCGCGTCTCTGCGCGAACAAGATCCGCCCCGGCGGACGATCGCCGCCCTACAGCATCCGGTAGATGAAGTCGGGGATGTAGCGGCGCCGGCCGGACATGACGAGGCCGTCGATCGCCGCCCCCGTCGCCTGCACCTGATGGATCACGTCCGCCGCCACCGGCCGGCGCGTCACCTCGGCGCGGATGACGAGGACGACGGCATCCGCCATCCGCGCCATCTCCACGCCCTCGAACGAGGTCGCCATCGGCGGCGCGACCAGCAGGATATAGTCGTAGGCGCGGCGCAGCTCGGCCAGCAGTCGGTCGCCCGATCGCGCCACCCAGCCCTCGCCCGCGTCGGCGCGCGCCCCTTCGGCATCGACCGCGACGACACGCCCCGGCGCGCGTTCGCCCAGCGCCCGATACAGACCCTCGGCCGCCGGATCGAGCCCGTCCTCGCCGCGTGCCGCCAGCAGCAGCGCCACCTTGGCGCGGCCGGGGGCGGACTGGTCGATCGCCGCGATCAGCCGGCTGTAGTCGGGGCGCTGGGGTACGCCGTCCTCCCCTTCCAGCGGCGCGCTTAGCACCGGCAGGCGCAGCTTGCGTTCGGCCTCCTGCGGGCTGAGGAACGTCTCGCGCACGCTCGACATCAGGAATACCGCCACGCCCGCCAGCAGGATCGCCGCGACGATGCTGGCGGCGACGAACAGCAGCGGCGGGTTGCTGCGCTTGTTGGGGATGACGGGCGCCTCGATCACGCGCACGTTGGTGCTGCCGGTGCTGCTCGCCTCGTTCTGCTGGATGCGCGCCTGCTCCACCTGCGTGGCGAAGCGGCGATAGCTGTCGGCCAGGATGTCGCGCTGGGTGCGCAGCCGCTGCACCACGTCCGCCACCGTGTTCAGCGTATGCAGCCGCGCGGTCGATTCGGCGATCTGCCGGTCGAGCGCCACGCTGCGCGCGCGCGCGCTGGCGACGGCGGTGTCTGCCTGAAACACCCGGTCGCGCACCGTATCGTAATAAGCGTTGTAGCCGACCCGGCGCGAGACCATCAGCTCCTTCTCCGCGCGCTGCACCGCGCCCTCCAGCGCCGCGACCTGCTGGTCGATCTGCTTCAGGAACGGCGATCCCGCCATGTAGCGCGAGGCGAGGTCGGCACGGCGTGCGCGCAGCGCCAGCAATTGCTCGCGCATCACGCCGGCCGAACGCGCCGCCTCGCTCGTGTCCGAATAGAGTTCGATCGTCTGCGGCACCGATCGCTGGTCGGCGCGCATCCGGCCGAGGCCGCCGGTCGCCTGCGCGATCTGCGCCTCGGCATCCAGCTTCTGCTGGCGGAGCGAGGCGTCCAGCGCCACCGCCGAGGCGATCTGCGCGCCCACGTCGACCACGTCGTGCTGCGCCTGATAGGCGGTGATCTGGGCGTTGGCGCGATCGAGATCGGCCTTGGCCTTGTCGCGCTGCGTCGTCAGGAAGGCGAAGCGGCCCGAGGTGAGCACGCCGCCGCGCTCCCGGAAATAGGCGGCGAGCAACCGCGACAGCACATCCGCCGCGCGCACCGGATCGCGATCGGTGTAGCTGAGGTCGATGACGTTGGCGGTCTGCACCTTGGCGATGTGCAGCTTGCTCTCGAACTTCTGGAGCGCGGCGTCCACGGTGGCGCGGCTGGCGCCCGGCCCCAGATCCTGCGTCACCACCTGCCGGTGCAGCTCGGCCGAGGACAGAAGCTGCATCTCGACGTTGGCGACCGCGGTCGGGTCGAGCGCGGGGGGCGGGGCGCCGGCCTGCGCGGCATCGTCGCGCAGGTCGTAATAGCCGGCGTTCAGCGTCAGCAGCCGCGCCTCGGCGTTGTAGCGGGGCGGCATCAGGATTGCTAGGAGGATGCCGATCGCCAGCACGCTGCCCGCCACGATCAGCGCCGGACGGCGATAGTAGAACAGGATGTTGAGCACGTCGCGCAGGCTGACGGCGCTCGCCCCCGCGGGTTCGCGGCGGCGCAGGCCGCTGGGCGCATGCAGCAAGGCAGCGGGTGTCATCTGGTCCTACGGGCCCCCGGGGTTTCGATCTGCCTATCTCTCTATGACCGGGATTACGAATCGTTTAAGCGTTCGCCCCTATGGCCGGCTTATGACGACGGGCGGCAGCCACCGGGAGCAGGCGGATCGGATGAGCGGGATCGGACGGATCGGGCGCGCGACGGCGCTTGCGGCGGCGCTGGCCGGGCTGCCGGCGCTGGCCGCGCCGACGGCGCCGGTCGCCGGGCAGATCGCCGCGATGGAATATCGGATCGGGCCGGGGGACGAATTGTCCGTCCTGCTGCCCACGGCGTCCGAACTGAACCACGACGGGCCGATCGGCCCCGACGGCCGCTTCACCATGCCCTATGCCGGCGCGCTGCCGCTGGCCGGGCTGACGACCGCGGAGGCCGAGGCGGCCATCGCCCAGGCGCTGCGCGCCAACGCCATCGTCGCAGAGGCCCGCCCCTCCGTCACCATCCGCCGCTATGGCGCAACGGTGTTCGTGGGCGGCGAGGTGCGCACGCCCGGCGCCGTCACGCTGGCCGGCGGCATGGATGCGTTGCAGGCGGTGATCGTGGCGGGCGGCATGCTCGATACCGCGCGCACCCGCCGCGTCGTCGTGATCCGTCGCGATGCCGAGGGGCGGCCCGTCACCACCCCGCTCGATCTCGGCCGCTATTCGCACAAGGGCGGCACCGCCGGCGCCTTCGCGCTCCAGCCGCGCGACATCGTGTTCGTGCCCAAATCCTCGATCGCCGAGGTCGGCGCGTTCGTGGAGCAATATATCAACCGGGTGGTGCCGTTCAGCCGCTCGCTCAACTACAATCTCGGCAACAACGGCACCGTCGCCGCCGCCCCATGATGGCGACGGTTGCGGGCGCGACGCCCCTCCATCCCGGCGAGGCGGAGGCGGCCGCGGCGCTGCCGGGGATGCGGTGGCGCAAGCTGTTGCCGCTGGGCCTGATGCTGCCCTTCTTCGGCCAGATGTTCGCCTATGTGAAGGATCTGCTGCCGCTGTGGGCGATCAGCAAGGCCTTCCCCCTGCTAAGCCTGCCCTTCATCCTGTTCCTCGTGCGCGAGGGGCGGCCCTTCGCGGGACGGCAGGTGATGCTGACCTTCGCCTGGCTGGTGCTGGTGCCGAGCTTCATCGCCATTTCCACCTTCGATCAGAATTTCTTCCGGGGGCTGACGGCGCAGGTCAAGCTGCTGCCGATCCTCTATTTCTTCTCCTTCCTGGGCTTCCTCTGCTGGCTCCGGCCGTCGCTGTCGGAAATCACCGCCACCTTCCTGTTCTGGGGCGCGCTGGTGTTCGTGGCGATCCTGCTGCTCTGGGCGCTGGCGCCGCAGGACTGGTATGGCGAACATTATGTGCTGGGCGAGGCGCCCACGCTCAGCCGCGACGGGCGCGGCAACCGCATCCGCATGCCGATGTTCTTCGGCTCGATCCTCGCCTTCTACTGCTTCCGCCGCTTCGCCGCGGACAAGCGGCCGATCTGGCTGGTCGCGGTCGGCATCATGATGCTGCTGCTGACCGGCATCGTCCGCCAGCGTACGATCGTGGTCGGCTGGGCGGCGATCCTCGCGATCAATTCGATCGTGCTCGCCGGGCCGTGGCTGCGCATCGGCGTGGCGGCGCTCACCCCGGCGGCGCTGTGGGGCCTGTTCCAGGTGCCCTATGTGGCGAGCGTGTTCGACACGACCGAGGCGTCCGGCTTCGACGTGCGCCGCACCAGCACCCAATTGGCGCTGGAGACGCTGGGCGACGATCCGCTGCGCTGGATCTTCGGGGTCGGCACGTTGAGCCCGCTCGATCCCGGCGCGTTGATGACGTGGTTCAACCACTTCTTCTTTCTGGCGGACATCACCTGGCTCGGCATCGTCTTCGAATTCGGCATCGTCGGCGCGATCCTGCTGCTGGTCCTGCCGCTGCGCGCACTGGTGCTGGCATGGGACGTGCGGCGCCGGTTCGACACGCCCTTCCTGGCGGCGGTGCAGGACATATTGCTCTATCTGATCCTCGTCTCCCCGCTCAACCCGATCACGCTGGCGCCGGGCGAGGTGACGATGCTGCTCGCCTTTCTGGTCTATGTCCGCGCGCTGATCGACCGGGCGGACGAGGATGCGGGCACGGCGGGCCATTCGCCCGCGCGGCCGATCGCCGCCTGATGGCCTTCCGTCCGCTCGCCTTGCTGCCGCTGCTCGCCGCCGCCTGTGCGCCGTCGCAATCGGGCGCCTCGGCCGAGCCGCCCGCGGCGGCGGCCGCGGTCGATCCCTATGCGATCACCGTCGATGCCGCGGCCGGGCGGCGCGCGATCGATCCGATGATCTACGGCGTCAACGGCGCCTCGACCGAGACGCTCGAGCAACTGAACCTGCCGCTCAACCGGTCGGGCGGGAACAGCGTGTCGATGTACAATTGGCGGCTCGATGCGCGCGCCGCCGGCAGCAGCTGGTTTTTCGAGAGCCTGAAGACCGATTCCAGCCCGTGGCAACGCTACGGCAGCGATTTCGTGGGGCTGACGAAAGCGGCCGGCGCGCAGCCGATGCTGTCGGTGCCGATGATGGACTGGCAGGCGAAGCTCGCGCCCGATGGCGATCGGCTCGCGGGCTATTCGATCGCCAGATACGGCCTCCAGCAGGAGACGGACACCGCCGGCATGGCCGAAGCGGGCAACGGCATAGCGCTGGACGGGCGGCCGATCGACAACGACCCCACCGACGCCGCCATCCCCGCCACCCTCGCCGACCGGCAGGCCTGGGTGCGATCGATCGTCGATCGCTGGGGCAAGGCCTCCGCCGGCGGCGTCCGCTACTGGCTGATGGATAATGAGATCAGCCGCTGGCACGACATCCACCGTTCGGTGCAGAAGGAGGGCGTGCGCGCCGCCGAGGTCGAGCGCCGGGTGCGGCAATATGCGGCGATGGTGAAGGCGGTCGATCCCGGCGCGCGGATCGTCGCGCCCGAGGAGTGGGGCTGGCTCGGCTATCACGAAAGCGGGTTCGATCAGCAGCAGGGCGAATTGAAGCGCGATGCCCGCCCCGATCGCGATCAGGTGCAGAAGGGCATGGCCTATGTGCCGTGGCTGCTCAGCCGCTGGAAGGCGGCGGGCCGGCCGATCGACGTGTTCAGCCTCCATTATTACCCGCAGGGCGGCGAATATGAACATGCCGACGACGTGTCGCCGGCGATGCAGCGGCTGCGCAACCGATCGACCCGCTCGCTGTGGGATCCCGCCTACAAGGATCCGACATGGATCGCGGACGTCGTCCGCCTGATCCCGCGGATGCGCGAATGGGCAGATACCTATTACTGGCCCGGCACGCCGATCGCGCTCACCGAATATAGCTGGGGCGCGGACAAGCATATGAACGGCGCCACCGCCCAGGCCGACATCCTCGGCATCTTCGGGCGCGAGGGGCTGGACATGGCGGCGCGCTGGATCGCCCCCGAACCGGGCACGCCGGTGTGGGAGGCCTTCCGCCTCTACCGCAATTACGATGGCCGCAAGTCCACCTTCGGGGAGACGAGCGTTGCCGCCGCCGCCCCCGATCCCGATCGCGTCGCCGCCTTCGCCGCACTCCGCAAGAAGGACGGCGCATTGACGTTGATGGTGGTCAACAAGCAGATCGATGCGCCGGCCCCGCTGTCGTTCGCCATCCGCAATTATGCGGGCGCGGGCCGGGTCGAGGCGGTGCGGCTGGCGGGCGGGCGGATCGCGCCGCTGCCGGCCGCCGCTTATGCCGGCGGCCGGCTGAAAGCGACGCTCCCGGCGCAGAGCGTGACCCTGTTCGTGCTGCACGGCGCCGGGCGGTGAGCGCCTTCCGCCGCCTGCGCGACGGCTTCGTCGGCCGGTCGCTCGCCGGCACCAGCATCCGCCTGATCGACGTGCCCAGCCGCTACGGCTTCCACCTGATCGTCGCGGTCGGCCTCGGCGTGGTCGAGGCGGGCAGCTTCTACATCGTATTCAGCGCGATGATGCTGCTGGCGGGCCTGGGCCGGCTCGGCATCGACCGGTCGCTGACCCGCGTCGTCGCGCGCGCTTTGGCGCAGGACCGGCCGGGCGCCGCGCGCGCCGCGATCGGCCGCGCCTTCCGCATCGCCGGCGCCATGTCCGCCGTCACCATCGTGGCGATGGCGGCCGGCGCGGGGCCGGTGGCGGTGCATCTGCTCAAGAAGCCCGATCTCGCCTGGCCGCTCGCCGTCAGCAGCGTGACGATCCTGCCGCTGACGATCGGCATCGTCGCCGCCGGCGCGCTCTCCGGCCTCAACCGCATCCTGCTCAGCCAGATGATCTACACCTGGCTGTGGCCGGCGATCTTCTGCGTGCCGGCGCTGTTCCTGCCGATCGATCTCCTCTCCGCGATCCTGCTGGTAGCGGCGAGCGTGACGGTGAGCGCCGCCATCGGCATCGTCCTCACGCTCCGCCATCTGCCGCCCGCCGCGCCGGGCGAGCCGCCCGCCGAACCCGAGACGCTGGTCGCGACCGGCCTGTCGCTCTTCACGTCGGAGATGATCCAGCTTCTCCTTTCCTACGCGCCCGCCTTCGTGCTCGGCATCCTGTCCACCGATGCCGCGGTCGGCCGCTATGCGCTGGCGTGGCGGATGGCGCTGGGCGTCAACCTGCTGGTGGCGACGATCGGCTTCTTCGCCGCGCCGCGCTTCGCCGCTTTCTATGCGCGCGGCGACATGGACGGCCTTCGCAAGATGGCGGCGCAGTCGATCGCCATGTCGGCGGCGCTGTCGGTGGTGCCGACGCTGATCGCGCTCGTCGTGGCGGTGCCGCTGCTCGATCTGTTCGGGCCGGGCTATGCCGAAGCGGCGACGACGCTGCGTATCCTGCTGATCGGCCAGATGTTCGCCATCGCCGCAACCGCCACCACTGAATTGCTGGGGATGACGGGGTTCGCCCACACCCTCCGCCACGTCAATCTGCTGTCGCTGCTGGTCCTGGGGGTGGGCCTCGCCGCGCTGTCGCCGCCATTCGGCAGTGAGGGCGCGGCGATGGCGACCGCGCTGACGATCGCGGTCAATGGCATCGCCACCACCGTCGGCGTCCGCCGCAACCTCGGCTTCTGGCCGCAGGCGGCGCTGGTCGATCAGGTGGCGGCGTTCATCCGCCGCCGCGCCCAATCGGCCGCACCTGCCAATCCCTCCTGAAGCGGCGTCCAGCGCACCTCCAGTTCCGCCTCGGCGCGGTCGGGCACCAGCCGGATATCCTGCCGGAACAGCCGGGCGAGTGAGGGCGGGATCGGCGGCGGCACCGCCTCCGCCCGACCCGCCTTGCCGGCGATTATTTCGGCGACCTTGAGCGGCGGGCCGAGCAGCTTCGTCTCGATCTTCAGCCGCCGCCCGCCGATCCGCCGCACCGGCACGGCCCCCAGTGCCTTACCGAAGGCGACCAGATAGGCGTTCCAGTCGGGCGCATCGGCCATGGCGAGATTGTAGGCGCGGGGTCCGCCGCCCGGCAGGCGCAGCCCCGCCAGCACCGCCGCTACGACATCGTCGATGTTGACGAGATTGCTGCAAACCGTCGCCGTTCGCCCCCAGATCGCCCAGCCGGCCCGCCGCCAGCAGCCGCGCCGGCCGCCATGTCCATTGCGCGCTGCCGGGGCCGTAGATGCAGCCCGGCCGCAGGATCACCGCGTCATGGCCGGCGGCGGCCTCCTCCGCCGCGATCTTAGCATCGCCATAGGCGCCGTGTCCGCGCGCGAACGGCCGGTCCTCGGTCACGTCACCGGTGGCGTCGCCATAGACCGCCATCGAACTCAGGTGGACGACGCGTCGCCCGCCCGCCGCCGCGAACAGCGCCGCCGCCCCCTGCCCGATCGCCTCGGCGCTGCCCGCCACGCAATTGACCACCGCATCGACGCCGTCGAGCGCGCGCGCCAGATCGTCCGCCTTCAGCGTATCGACCACCAATGCCCCCGGCGCCGGCCGCCGCTGCCCGCGCACCGGATCGGCCCAGTCCGCCGCCGCCAGCGCTTGCGAGACCCGCGCGCCGACGAAGCCGCCCGCCCCCAGCACCAGCACGCGCATCATGCGGCCAGCTTTGCGGCGAGGCGCAGGCCGAGCGCGATCGCGGTCAACGTCGGATTGGCCTGGCTGGAGGTGGGGGAACACCGCCGCCCCGGCGAGGTGAAGGTTCGCGATGCCATGGACGCGGCATTCGGCATCGACCACGCTCGTCGCCGGATCGGTGCCCATGCGCGCGGTGCCGATATGGTGGCCGCCATAGGCGCCGTAGCGCGTCATCTCCATCTCCACCGCCCCTTCGTCATAGTCCAACGATCCGCCCGCCGCGCGCAGGTCCGCCGCCAGCAGCCCCAGAGCGGTGCGGACGGTGCGGATGTCGCCGGCGGTATAGCGCCAGTCGATCAGCAGCCGCGGCATGCCCAGCGCATCGCGCGCGTCGGTCAGCGTCAGCCGGCTCGCCCGGTTGGGTTCCTGCTCGGCATGGACGTCCAGGCTGTAGCGCCGGTCCTTCGGGGCGACGATGATCGAGGGGAATTTGCGGTCCGCCAGCCGCCGCTCGACCAGCATCTGGCGGAGGAAGCGGGCGAGATCGGGCAGCCCGGTCGCGACATTGGCGATATGGGAGAGGAGCCCGCGCGCCCCTGCCGGATCGGCATCCTCCAGCCGCTTGCGGTAATGCGCCGGGATGGCGGCGCGGCCAAGATAGAGCGCGGACAGCGCGGCGCTGCCGTGGCGCGCGTCGCTGATCCGCGGATGGTGCAGCCGCGCCACGACATTGCCGATGCGGTGGCGGCGCTGGGCGTCGGCGGTCAGCGCCAGCCGGCGGCGGCAATAGGTGCCGTCCTCGGCCACGTCATAGCCGTGGTGGACCGCGCCGGGGGCGGTGACGGTGCCGATCGTGCCGGCGACATGGCACATGTAATAGCGGCCGAGCACGTCGCGGCCGTTGCCCACGCCCGCCGGCATCACGTCGCGGCTGGCGAGCAGCAGGCGGGTCGTCTCCAGCCCGCCCATCGCCAGCACCACCTGCCGCGCCTCGACCCGATGGCGCACGCCGCCGATCGTCGCCACGTCCAGCGCGGTGACGGCGGTGCCGGCTTCGTTGAGCCGGACGGCGGTGACGTTGGCGCCCAGCAGCATTGTCACCCGCGCCGCCGCCGCCAGCCGGTGCCGGTAGCGGCGGCCGAAGTCGGTCGGGCAGCTGAACCGTTCGAGCCGGTCGTCCGTGAAATGCGGGCCGGCGAAGCCCGCGATCATCGGCGCGATCGGGCGGTGGAAGGCGGCGTCCGTCGTATAGGCGAACTCCCCCGCCTCGGCCCAGCGGTTGGCGGCGGGGTAGAAGGGGGCGACGGCGTCCGGGCCGATCGGCCAGCCGCTGTCGGGAATCCAGCCGCGCGCCTCGAAATCGATCGGGTCTAGCGGCATGCAGCGGCCGCCCCACAGCGTCGTCGATCCGCCCAGCCGGCGCGCGCGATATTCCTCCGGCAGGCTGTGCAGCCGCGGATCGGCGACGGCGCCGCGATAGAGATCGTCGGTGGCGGGATCGGGCGCTTCGCCGCCCGCCTCCAGCAGCAGCACCGATCGCCCCGCCGCCGCCAGTTCCAGCGCCATCGGGATGCCGACCGCGCCGGCCCCGACGATGCAGATGTCGGCGGCGATCGGCGCGCCCGCCGACCGATCGGCAAGCGCGCCGATCACGCCGTCGGCACGCGATCGAGCGGCATGCCGAACGACGGCTTGTCGGCGCCGCCGCCGGCCAGCACCCAGCGGTAGATCGCCAACACCATCCGCGCCTTGGCATCCCAGGTGAACAGCGCCCACGCCTTCTGCCGGCCGCGCTCGGACAGCGGGGCGAGCCGCGCCGGCTCCTCGGCGATCCCCGCCAGCACCGCGCGCAGCCGCGCCACCAGCCCGGCCCGGTCGGACAGCGGCAGCAGGAAGCCGCAATCGCTGCCGACATATTCGGGCGGGCCGCCATAATCGACGACGATCGGCACCACCCCCATCGCCATCGCCTCCATCACGACGGCGCCGCCGAACTCGCGCACCGCCGGCGCGCACAATATGTCCGCCGCCGCCAGCTTCGCCTGCACCGCGCGGTGATCGACATCGCCTGCCAGCGTCACCGCCTGCCCCAGCCCGAGGTCCGCGATCTGCGCCGCCAGCGCATCCTGCATCGGCCCGGTGCCGACGATTTCGAGCGTCATCCGTCCGTCCGCCAGCAGCGAGGCGGCCGCCTCGATCACCATATCGGCGCCCTTGTAGGGGACGAGCCGGCCAAGGTAGATCGCCCGCACTGGCCGGCCCGGCGGGGTGCGGCCCGCGCCCGCATCGGCCGGGAAGCGCGCCGGATCGATGCCGTTCTCGGGGATGTAGACCGCGCGATCCCGGTCCGCGACGGGCATCCGCCGCATCAGATCGCGCGACCCGATGAGGATTGCCGCCGCCGTCCGCCGCATCGCCCGCTGATCGGGCAGCAGCCGCGCCAGCCCGCGCAACGGCGCCAGCCATTCGCCCTCGGCCTTGCGCAAGCCGGCGAAGGCCGCCGGCCAGGCGAGCCCGCCGTTGAGCGGCCCGACGACGAACGGCACGCCGGTGCGCGCCAGCCGCGTCGCGATCGGGCTGGGCAGCGCCGGGGTGACGGGGGTGATGCGGTGGACGACGTCATAGTCGCCGGCGCGGATGGCCTTGCCGAAACGCCGCCACACGCGCCGTTCGAACTGGCGATAGGCGGGCAGCGTCAGCGCCTGCCACACCGTCCAGCCGCGTTCGGAATCGGTGCCGAACAGGAAGCGGTGGATGCGATCCCGCCAGCCCGTCAGCCAGGCGATGTCGATCGCGGTGAAGTCGCGCTCCTCGCGCAGCCCCGCACGCACAAGCGCCGGCGCATTGGCCGTCGCGGTGACGAGATGGACGTCGGCATGATTGGCCAGCGCCTGGGTCAGCGCATGGCCGATCAGCGCCGCCTGCCGCCCCTCGGGATCGCAGAAGGCGGCCAGCACCAGCACCCGCAGGCGCCGCGGCGGCGGTTCGTCCGCGCTCATCGGCGCTGTCGCCGGCGGCGGGCCATCGCCACGAGGGCCAGCGTGACGGCGATCGCGAACGTGTCGGCCAACCAGTCGCGAATGTCGCAATCGCGGCCGACAGCGGGAATCGACTGGACCAGTTCGATCATCGCCCCCAGGAAGGACAGCCGCTCGCCGATGCGCAGCAGCGGCGTCTGCGGATAGGCCATGGCGCAGGCGAGGGCGAGGACGGCGAAGGCGCCCATGTGCTGCGCCTTGTCCCAGATGCCGTCCAGCATGTGCGGCGGATGCGGCATCGCCGCCAGCGCGACCGCGACGGCGAGGCCGAGCCAGAACAGGATTCGCAAGGGCAGGTTCACGGTCACTCCCAAGCGGCGTGCGGCACCGCCCGAACATGGCAGATGCCGCACGATCCTAGCGGATGGCGGATGAAAGAGGCGTTACGCCCCCCGACCCGCCTATCCTAGACGGTCGAACGCCCACAACAGCACCGATTTCTGCGCGTGAAGGCGATTCTCGGCTTCGTCCCAGATCGCCGACTGCGGCCCGTCGATGACCGCATCGACCACTTCCTCGCCGCGGTGCGCGGGCAGGCAGTGGAGGAACAGCGCGTCGGGTGCCGCCTCGGCCATCAGCGCCTCGGTCACCTGATAGGGGGCGAGCGCCGCCTTCTTCTCCTCGGCATCGGCCTGGCCCATCGAGATCCAGGTGTCGGTGACGATCACGTCCGCCCCGGCCACCGCCGTTAGCGGGTCGCGGTGGATGGCGACGGCGCCGCCGCGGTGGAGCGCGGGGTTCAGCGCGTCGATATGCGGATCATAGCCCTCGGGACAGGCGACGCGCACCTCGAAGCCCATCAGACTCCCCGCCTCGACGATCGAGTGCAGCACGTTGTTGCCGTCCCCCAGCCACGCCCAGCGGCTGCCGGAAAGCGTGCCGCGCCGCTCGATCACGGTCAGCATGTCGGCCATGATCTGGCAGGGGTGCGACCAGTCGGTCAGCCCGTTGATGACCGGGATGCTGGCATGCGCCGCCATCGCCCGCGCCTTTTCGTGATCGTCGGTGCGCAGCATCACCCCGTCTACCATGCGCGACAGGACGCGCGCGGTATCCGCCACGCTCTCGCCGCGGCCGAGCTGCATCGATCCGGCGTCCATCACGATCGTCGTGCCGCCCAGCTGGCGCATCGCCATGTCGAACGACACGCGGGTGCGCGTGCTGTTCTTCTCGAAGATCATCGCCAGCGTGTGGCCGGCAAGCGGCGCGTCGGCATCCGCTTGCCCACGCGGCAGCCCGACGCGCGCCGCCTTGCGGGCGGCGGCATCCTCCAGCATCAGGGCGATGGCATCGGCCCCGGCATCGGCCAGGTCGAGGAAGTCGCGCTTGCTCATGCCGCCACCGCTTGCGGTGCCAGCGCCCGCGCCGCCGCCGACAATTTCTCGATCGCCTCGGCGATATGGGCTTCCTCCACCACCAGCGGCGGCAGGATGCGGACGACATTCTCGCCGGCCGAGACGGTCAGCAGTCCCAGCTCGTCGCGCAGATGCGCCACGAACGCGCGCGCCTCCAGCTCGGGCCGCAGCTTCACGCCCAGCATCAGCCCGAGGCCGCGCACGTCCTCGAACACCGTGTCATGGTTGGGGATCAATTGCTCCAGGCTCGCGCGCAGCCGGTCCCCCATCGCGCGGACATGCGCGAGGAAGCCCGGCTCCTCGATCACGTCGAGGATCGCGAGGCCCGCCGCCATCGCCAGCGGATTGCCGCCATAGGTGGAGCCGTGCGTGCCGAAGGTCATGCCCTTCGCCGCCGCCTCGGTGGCGAGGCAGGCGCCGAGCGGGAAGCCGCCGCCGATGCCCTTGGCGACGGCCATGATGTCCGGCACCACGCCATAATGATCGCAGGCCGAGAACAGACCGGTGCGCCCGTAGCCGCACTGCACCTCGTCCAGGATCAGCAGCAGGCCGCGCTCGTCGCACAGCCGGCGCAGGCCGGTGAGGAATTCCGCGGTGGCAGGCGTCACGCCGCCTTCGCCCTGCACCGTCTCGACGAGGAAGCCGGCCGCATCCGCCCGGTCGCTGGCGCGGTCGGCGGCGGCGAGGTCGTTGAAGGCGACCGTCTCGAAGCCGGGCAGCAGCGGCTCGAACCCGTCGCGCATCTTGGGCTGGCTGGTTGCCGAGATCGTGCCGAGCGTGCGCCCGTGGAAGGCGTTGTCGAACGTCACGATATGGTGCCGGTGGCCCTCGCCATTGGCATAATGGTAGCGCCGCGCGGTCTTGATCGCGCATTCGACCGCCTCGGCACCCGAATTGGTGAAGAAGACGGTGTCGGCGAAGGTCCGCTCGGTCAGCCGCCGCGCGAATGCGTCCCCCAGCGGCGAACCGTAGAGGTTGGAGACGTGCATCAGCGTCGCCGCCTGATCGGCGATCGCCTTGACGAGCTTGGGATGGCCGTGGCCGAGGATGTTGACCGCGATGCCGCTCGCGAAATCGAGATAGCGTTCGCCGCGTTCGCCCCACAGATAGCAGCCCTCGCCTCGCACCGGGCGCACGTCACACCGCGGATAGACGGGCATGAGTGGCGCGATGGTCATCGGAACTACCCCTTTCTTCGGAACTAAGGCTTTGGAAAAACTCCGGAAACGCAAAAGGGCGGCCATGCCGGCCGCCCGTATCGAAGCGCGCCTATAGGGGCCGGTTCAGGTGCCGTCAATCAGGCCTTCAACCGCCAGCCGCGCGCCAGCAGCCGATAGCAGGTGGCGCCCAGCACGATATTGAGCGCGAGGAGCGCGACGGCGCCGACCAGCAGCGGCGAATCGCTGTCGCCCAGGAAGCCGTAGCGGAAGCCGGAGATGACGTAGAAGAAGGGGTTGAGGTGGCTCAACGTGCGAAAGCCGCCGCCCAGCGCCTCGACCGAATAGAAGGTGCCGGACAGCAGCGAGAGCGGCTGGATGACGAAATTGGTGATCGCCGCGGCATGATCGAACTTCTCCGCCCACATCGAGGTGAGGATGCCCATGAACGCCAGCATCGTCGGCCCCAGCAGCCCGAACAGCACCACCGCCCACAGGTGGCGCGGCGCGATGTGGACGCCCGGCCACAGCATCATCGCGCCCCACACGGCGAGGCCCACCAGCACCCCGCGCGTGACGGAGGCGCCGACCAGGCCGACGATCAGCTCGGCGGTGGACAGCGGCGGCATCAGATAGTCGACGATCGTGCCCTGCACCTTGCCGACCAGCAGCGAGAAGGAGGAATTGGCGAAGGCATTCTGCATCATGCCCATCATGATGAGGCCGGGCCCGACGAAATCGGCGAAGGGATGGCCCATCACCCGCCGCCCGCCGCCGCCCAGCGCCACCGTGAAGATGAGCAGGAACATCAGCGTCGTGACGGCCGGCGCCCAGATCGTCTGCAGTTGCACCTTGAAGAAGCGGCGCACCTCCTTCACATAGAGGGCCTGCATTCCTCCCCAATTGACCATCGGGATCACCGGCGTGCCGGGGGCGGAGCGCACGGCATTGCGTGGCGTATCGGCGGTGGGCATGTCCATCCCCCGGCGCCTAGAGACTGGGCGGGCGCGCGGCAAGGGCTGCGGCAGCCCGCGGCATGAAGGAAGAAGCGAGCGTCATGGCCTGGACCGACGAAAGGATCGAACAGCTCCGGAAGCTCTGGGAACAGGGCATGACGGCGAGCCAGATCGCCGAGGAGCTGGGCGGCGTCAGCCGCAATGCGGTGATCGGCAAGGCGCATCGCCTGGGCCTCCAGTCGCGCCCCTCGCCCGTCCGCCCCAACGAGACGGCCGCTGCCGCCCCCGCCCCCGCGATCGAGCCGACCCCGGCCGAGGCGGCCGCACCCGCCCGCCCCGCGGCGGAACCGGTCGCGGCACGCGCGCCCGATCCGGTCGAACCGGCGGCCCCCGCCCCGGCCGCCGCCGCCGCCCCGGCCACGCCGCCGGCGGCGCCCGCCAATCCGCCCGCGCCGATGATCCGCTCGATCGGGCCCGGCGGCTTCCAGCGGCAGACGCCGGGCGAGCAGCAGGCGCCGATCACGCCCGCGCCGCCGCGCCGGCTGGTGCCCGCCAAGCCCTCGGCCGAGATGGCGGGCAAGACGAGCCTGCTCGAACTGAACGACCGCATCTGCAAGTGGCCGCTCGGCCATCCCGGCGAGCCCGACTTCCACTTCTGTGGCGAGCCGGTCAACGCCGGCTTCCCTTATTGCCTCCAGCATTGCTCGGTCGCCTATCAGGCGCAGCTGCCGCGGCGCGACCGGCGCCCGCCACCGCCGCTGCCGTTCGGCGGCCCGCGAGTCCGCTGACGGCGGCGCCCGCATGGCCGCCGCGGTGGTCCGCTGGCTGCTGGCGCCGCTGCATGCGGCGGCGCTGGCGACCGGCGCCAAGAGCTTCGTCGACAATCCGCTGATCGGCTCGCCGCGGCTCAACGCCGCCGGCCTGCACCGCCGCCGCGCCGCGCTCGCCCACCGCATGGCCTGGGCGCGGCGGCGGCGGCTGGCGGATCGCCTGCCCGCCGCCGATCGCGCCGCCTTCGACGCGCAGGGCTTCGTCGCGATTCCCGATTTCCTGGGCGGAGACGATTTCGCCGCGCTGCGCGACGCAATCCTGTCGGGCCGCTTCCCCGCACGGGAGATGGTGCAGGGCGATACGATCACCCGCCGCATTCCGATCGGGCCGGAGATGCTGGCCGCCGTCCCCGCGCTCGCCCGCCTGTTCGCCGATCGCCGCTGGCGCGGGATCCTGCGCTACGCCGGCTCCTACGACAGCGAGCCGCGCTTCTACGTCCAGACGATCCTGGCGGGCGTGCACGACGCGCCGCCCGATCCGCAGCTCCACCTCCACGCCGATACCTTCCACCCGACCGTCAAGGCCTGGCTGTTCCTGACCGACGTGGCCGCCGACGAAGGCCCGCTCACCTATGTCGCCGGGTCGCACCGGATGACGCCTGCGCGCCTCGCCTGGGAGCAGCGGCAGAGCGAGGCGCTGTCGGCGGGCGGCGGCGATCGCCTGTCGCAGCGCGGTTCCCTCCGCATCCGCGCCGACGAGCTGCCCGCGCTCGGCCTGCCGCCGGCCACCGCCTTCGCCGTGCCCGCCAATACGCTGGTGGTGGCCGACACCTGCGGCTTCCATGCGCGCGGCCCCTCGCTCCGCCCCTCGATCCGCGTCGAGATCTGGGGCTACGGCCGCCGTTCGCCGTTCCTGCCGTGGACCGGGCTCGACCCCTTGTCCCGCCCCGGCCTCGCCGAGCGGCGGGCGGGCTGGTGGCTGCGGCTGATCGACCGGCTGGCGGCACGCGGCTGGGCCGGCCAGCCGTGGCGCGACGTGGGCGTGAAGGGCGCCGCCGACCCGGCCTGAGCGCCTTTGCCGCGGCGCTTCCCATCCCCTATGTGTTCCGCATGGCCGATCTCTTCGCTTCCTCGCCGACCCCCACGCCCGCCGCCTATGACGCCTCCGCGATCGAGGTGCTGGAGGGGCTGGAGCCGGTCCGCCGCCGCCCCGGCATGTATATCGGCGGCACCGACGAGCGCGCCCTCCACCACCTCGCCGCAGAGGTGCTGGACAATGCGATGGACGAGGCGGTCGCCGGCCACGCCACCCGTATCGAGGTGACACTCGGCCCCGCCAACCGCCTGACGATCACCGACAACGGCCGCGGTATCCCGATCGACGACCATCCCAAGTTCCCCGGCAAATCGGCGCTGGAAGTGATCCTGACGACGCTCCATTCGGGCGGCAAGTTCAGCGACAAGGCCTATGCGACGAGCGGCGGCCTGCACGGCGTGGGCGTCAGCGTCGTCAACGCCTTGTCGTCCGATACGGTCATCGAGGTGGCGCGCAACAAGGCGCTCTACCGCCAGACCTTCGCCAAGGGCCTGCCGACCTCGAAGCTGGAGACGATCGGCCAGGCGCCCAACCGCCGCGGCACCAGCGTCGCCTTCATTCCCGATACCGAGATTTTCGGCGATCTGCGCTTCCGCCCGGCACGGCTCTACCGCCTCGCCCGCTCCAAGGCCTATCTCTATGCCGGCGTCGAGATACGCTGGCGGTGCGACCCGGCGCTGCTGACTGACGACACGCCCGCCGACGCCAGCTTCCAGTTCCCCGGCGGCCTCGCCGATCACCTCGCCGAGCAGATCGGCACGCGCGAATGCGCGACCAAGCGGCCGTTCGCGGGGCGGCAGGATTTCCCGCAGGGCGCCGGATCGGTCGAATGGGCGATCGCCTGGCCGCTCTGGTCCGAAGGCTCCTACGATTATTATTGCAACACCATCCCCACCCCCGACGGCGGCACGCACGAACAGGGGCTGAGGGCGGCGCTCACCAAGGGGATGCGCGCCTTCGCCGATCTGGTCGGCCAGAAGCGGGCGAAGGATCTGACCGCCGACGACGTGACGACGGGGTGCGAGCTGATGCTCTCCGTCTTCATCCGCGATCCGCAGTTCCAGAGCCAGACCAAGGACCGGCTGACCAGCGTCGAGGCGGCGCGCCTCGTCGAGGCGGCGGTGCGCGACCATTTCGACCATTTCCTGTCCGACGACATGGACCGCGGCCGCGCCCTGCTCGGTCACGTCCTCGACCGGATGGACGAGCGGCTGGCGCGCAAGGCGGAGCGCGAGGTGAAGCGCAAGACCGCCACCTCGGCCCGCAAGCTGCGCCTGCCCGGCAAGCTGACCGACTGCGCGACCGACGATCCCGCCGGCACCGAACTCTTCATCGTCGAGGGCGATTCGGCGGGCGGCTCCGCCAAGCAGGCACGCGACCGCAAGACGCAGGCCATCCTGCCGATCCGCGGCAAGATATTGAACGTCGCCTCCGCCGCCGCCGGCAAGATCGCCGCCAATCAGGAGATCGCGGACCTGGGCCTCGCGCTCGGCTGCGGCACGCGCGACCGGTGCGACGTGGGCGCCCTCCGCTACGAGCGGATCGTCATCATGACCGACGCCGACGTCGACGGCGCGCATATCGCGACGCTGCTGATGACCTTCTTCTTCCAGGAGATGCCGGCGGTGGTCCGTGCCGGCCACCTCTATCTGGCGCAGCCGCCGCTCTACCGGCTGACCGCGGGCGGCAAGAGCCTCTACGCCCGCGACGACGAGGATCGCGCGAAGCTGGAACGCACCGCCTTCCGCGGCAAGAAGGTGGACGTCGCCCGCTTCAAGGGCCTCGGCGAGATGAACCCCCAGCAATTGCGCGAGACGACGATGGACCCGAAGACGCGCACCCTGCTGCGCATCACTTTGCCGCAGGAATATGAGGAACGCAGCGCCACCCGCGACCTCGTCGACCGGCTGATGGGCAACGTGCCCGCGCACCGCTTCGCCTTCATCCAGGCCAATGCCGGGCGGGTCGAGGAAAGCGCCATCGACGCGTGAGGTAGGCGACCGCGCTACCCCTTCGCCACCCTCCGTTCGCCCCGAGCGAAGTCGAGGGGCACGCGGGACGGATGTCGCGCATGTGCCTCGACTTCGCTCGGCATGAACGGATGTTGCGTAAGGCTATCAGTCAGGCCCGGTTCGTCAGCGTCTTCAGCACATGCGCCGATCCCTTGTCGCCGATCATGATCGCGGTGGCGTTGGTATTGCCCGCCACCAGCGCCGGCATGATCGAGGCGTCCGCTACCCACAGCCCGTCCACCCCGCGCACGCGCAGATCGGGATCGACCACCGCCATGTCGTCCTGCCCCATCCGGCAGGTGCCGACCGGGTGGTAGAAAGTGGTGGACGTCATCCGCGCCATCATCCGCAGCCCCTCGGCATCCTCCTCGGCGGTGGCGGGGCGGACTTCGGACCGGACGTAGCGGGCAATCGCCGGCTGGGCCATGATCCGCCGGGCGATGGCGAAGCCCTCCACCATCTGCGTCAGATCGTCCTCTTCCCCGAGCAGCTGGTGGGTGATGACCGGCGGCGCCTTGGGATCGGGCGCGCGTAGCGTGACGGTGCCGCGGCTCTTGGGGTGGAGCACGGCGATGGCGGTGCTGACGCTCGGCTCCTTGCGCAGCACGATCTTGCCCTGCGCATCGAGATCGAAGGCGAGCGGCGCGAAGGCGAGCTGGACGTTGGGCGCGCGCAGATGGTCGCGCGTCTTCACCAGCGCCTGCGCATGGCCGATCGAGGTCGTCAGCGCCCCCCGCCGGCCGAGGCCGAAGCCGCACAGATGCTTGATGCCGTTCAGGCCGCCGACATCGACGTTCAGCGTCTTGCCCGAAACGGCGTTGACGAGGTGCGAGCCGACATGATCCTGCAGATTGGCACCGACGCCGGGCAGATCGTGGACCACGGGCACCCCCATCGCCGTCAGATGCGCGGCCGGGCCGATGCCCGACAGCATCAGCAGCCGCGGGCTGTTCATCGCGCCGGCGCACACCACCACCCCGCGCCGGGCGACGGCGCGCTTCACCTCTCCGCCCTGTTCATATTCCACGCCGGTCGCGCGCTTGCCCTCGAACAGGATGCGCGAGCTGACGGCGTTGAGTTCGACCGTCAGGTTCGGCCGGCGGATGTTGGGCCAGATATAGGCCGCCGCGGTCGAATGGCGCCAGCCGCCCTTCTGCGAAACCTGGATGTGATCGACCCCCTCGGCGCTCGCCCCGTTGAGATCGGGCGAGCGGGGGATGCCCGCCTCCACCGCCGCATCGATCCACGCGTCGGTGATCGGATAACGCGCGCGGCCTTCGGAGACGGCGAGCGGCCCGTCGCCGCCGCGATGGTCGTCCGCGCCCCGTTCGTTGGTTTCCAGCCGGCGGAAATAGGGGAGGACCGAGGCATGGTCCCAGCCGGTCGCCCCCAGTTCCGCCCAGCGATCGTAATCGCGCGCATGGCCGCGGATGTAGATCATACCGTTGATGGCACTTCCGCCGCCCAGCACCTTGCCCGCCGCCCACACGTCGGCGCGCCCGCCGATCGAGGGATCGGGTTCGGCCTTGTAGCACCAGTCGAAATCGGGGTTCTGCACCGCCTTGATATTGGCGGCGGGGATCCGGGTGAAAGGGTGCCTGTCCGATCGCCCCGCCTCCAGCAGCAGCACCGAGACGTCGCCGCGTTCGGACAGGCGCGCCGCCATCGCGCAACCCGCCGATCCGCCGCCGACGACGATGATGTCGGCCTCGATCGCGCCGCTCATGCCACGGTCCAGTGGACGAGCAGCGGCTCGCCGGGGGCGGCGTGGCGCTCCTCGCGCCGCACCCGCCGGCCGCGCTCCCGCGCCAGTTCGGCCAGCACCAGATAGTCGCTCCAGCGGGTGACGCCGTGGAGCGGCGCCGTGGGCGCGACGAGGCTGTCGACCCAGGCGCGCATCGGATCGGCGGGTAGCGCCACCAGCCGCTCGCCTGCCGCCCGCGCGGCGATCGCCAGCGCGCGCGATCGGGGCAGCGCCGGATCGAACAGCATCGTGCCGCCCGCCGCGGGCCGCGCCGCGGCGGCGGGGGCGGCGACGAGACCGGCGGCGAGCGCCGCGCCGCCGAGGCCGATCGCGGTGCGGCGGGTGCAGGGGGCGTCCATCAGCGCGGGCCTTTCCGGGTGAGATAGTCGGCGATCAGGCCGAGTTGCGCGTCGCTCGCCTCGCCGCGCGGGATGGCGGGCATGTTGCCGATGCCGGCGCGCACCGCCGCCAGCACATAGTCGCGATCGAGGTCGGTGCGCTTTTCCAGTTCGGCCGGCTGATCCTTGCCCAGCCGGCGGGCGAGCAGGCCGGTACCCATCCCCATCGCCTCGTGGCACATGCCGCATTTTTCGTGGAACAGCGCGCGCCCGTCCGCCGGTCCGGCGCCGGCGGCATGCGCCTTCTGCCCCGTCACCACCGGCGGCATGGCACCGCCCACCGGCGCCGGTTGCGGCGCGACCTGCGCCAGCGCGGCGATCGGCAGTGCGGCGGCGATCGTCAGCAACCGCCTCATGCCCGCGCTCCCTTCACGCTGCCGACCCCGCTCTTGCCCGGCGCGATGATATTGTTGGGATCGAGCGCCTTCTTCACCCGGTCGTTCAGCCGGCGCAGCGCATGGCCGTTGAAATCATAGGTGTCGGCGACGGTATCCATATAGTCGAGATGGGTGCGATATTCGCCGTAGCCGTGGGCCTTGGCATCGGCGATCAGCGCGCGCAGGAACGGATCGACGCGGGCCATGAACGCCGGATCGTCCTTGTTGAGCAGCACCGCGTTGACGTTGATGAGGTGGCGCTCGCCGAAGGCGAAGCTGGTCTGCGGGTCCATGCCGAACTCGCGGTAGCGGGCGTAGGCGCGGCCGAACTGTTCCATCGCGAGGCGGCCCGATTGCGGCAGGATCGGGCTGAAGCCGATATGCCCGCCGCGCCCGCCGAACCAATTGGCGTTCTGCATCGGAAAGGTCATCGGCACGCCCATCCAGCCGCCCTGCATCGGCGGCACCGGATCGCCCCGCCGCCAGATCGTCGGCTTCAGGCTCATCGGCGACAGCCCCTTCATCGCCTGTTCGAGGATCGGATAGGCCGCATCCGTGATCGCCTGCCGCCCGTAGAGCCGGATCGAGACGCCCCACCAGCCGAGGCCGAATTTCTTGCGGATCGTGGCGATCGTCGCGTCGGTCAGCGGCTTGCCCGGCTCCACCCACTGGTCGCGCGTCGAGACGACGTTGGCGGCGCGCAGCCAATTGCCGATCGTGGGCGATTGCTGGAGCACGCCTTCGCGGCGGAGCGCGCCGATCGTGTCGATCAGCGGCGCCAGATCGCTCATCCGGTCCATCTCGACATCGAAGCCGCGGACCTGTTCGGGCTCGGGCATCAGCCACAGGTTCGCCTTGGTGACGATCCCGAAATTGGACTGGCAGAACAATTGGTCCCACGCCGGGCCGAAGCCGTAGCGGTAGAGCCCCCAGGTGGAGGCGTTGCCCATCGCCCCCATGCCGGTGCGGACGATGTCGCCGTCGGGCAGCACCACCTCCATCCCGCACAGCTTGGTGGTGTTCTCGCCATAAGGCGTATAGCCGAGGCCGCGATCGAGCGCGTTGCCGATCACCGATCCCCAGCTGTTGCCGGGCACCGAAAGCCACAGCGGCACCTTGTTGGCCTGGAGATAATCGTAGAGATCGTAGAAGCCGACACCGGGTTCGAGCAGGACGACGCCATTCTCGCGGTCCAGCTCGATCTTCTTCATCCGCGACAGATCGACGATCACCGATCCCGACAGCACCGGCGCAGTGCCGCCATAGCCGAGATTCTTGCCGCGGCTGATCGGCCATAGCGGCACGCGATGCTCGGCGGCGATGCGGACGATCGCCTGCACCTCCTGCGCCGTTGCCGGGGCCACCGCGGCGAGCGGGCGGTGGCCCCCCTCGTCCACCGCGAATTTGTCGGCATAGGCCTCGCGGTCGGCATCGTCCGCGAACACGTAAGCCGCGCCCACCGCACGCTCGAACGCCTTCAGCGCGCGCGCCGCGGTGGCCGCGGTCAGGCCGGGGGGGAGCGTCTCCGCCACGATGCCGCGCTCAGACGGCGAGCGTCGCGGGGGCGGCGTCGAGCAGGATGGTCTTGGATTCCAGATATTCCATCAGCCCCTCCTCGCCGCCTTCGCGGCCGAGGCCGGATTGCTTGAAGCCGCCGAACGGAAGCGTGAAATCGCCCTTGAGGCCGTTCTGCGCGATCGTGCCGGTGCGTACGCGCCGGGCGATGCGATAGGCGGCATCGGCATCGTTGGTGAGGACCGAGCCCGACAGGCCGTAGATGCTGTCGTTGGCGATGCGGATCGCATCCTCCTCGTCCTCGCAGGGGATGAGGCTGAGGACCGGGCCGAAAATCTCCTCCTGCGCGATCGTCTGGTCGTTGGAGACGTTGGCGAACAATGTCGGCTCGAGGAAATAGCCGCGGTTGAACTGCGTGGCGCGCGCCCCGCCGGTCAGCATGTCGGCACCCTCGGCCTTGCCCTTGGCGATATAATCCTCGACGCGCTCGAGCTGGCGCTGCATCGCCAGCGGGCCCATCCGCGTCTCCGGATCGTCGGAGTGCCCCAGGCGGATCTGCTTCATCTCGCCCGCGATGGCGTCGGCCAGCTCGTCGTGGCGGGTGCGCGGCACGATCACGCGGCTCAGCATCGCGCAGACCTGGCCGGACATGATGCTGATCGTGTTGGCGAGCAGTTTCGCCGCCTGTTCGGTCGCAAAATCGTCGCGCACGATCGCGGCGGACTTGCCGCCCAGCTCCAGCGAGCAGCGCGCGATCCGCTCCCCGCAGACGCTGGCGATGCGGCGGCCGGCGACGGTCGATCCGGTGAAGCTCACCTTGTCGACGCGGGGGTTGCGGACGAGATAGTCGGCCGCCTCGCGGTGCGAGGGGACGAGATTGACGACGCCCGCCGGGATGCCCACCGCCTCGGCCGCCTCGGCGATGATATAGGCCTCCAGCGGCGTTTCGGGCGAGGGCTTCATCACCACGGTGCAGCCCGCCGCCAGCGCCGGCGCCACCTTGCCCGCCATGATCGCATAAGGCGCGTTCCAAGGCGCGATCGCCGCGACGACGCCGACCGGTTCGTAGGCGATCACGCCTGCCGCCGCCATCATCGAGGCGACGGGCTTCTCGAACTGGAACTTCTCCGCGACGTTGGCGACGTTGGTGAAGGTGGCGGTGCCGCCGCCGACCATCATCGGCGCGAAGGAGGCGAGGCCGCCGACCTGTGCGGTCCAGGCCGCGGCCAGCTCGCTCTGCCGCTCGGCCAGCGCCGCGCCCAGCGCGCGGATCAGGCGGATGCGCTCTTCCGGGCGGGTGCGGCTCCACGGACCGGCGAAGGCGCGGGCGGCGGCGTCGACCGCGGCATCCATATCCGCCTCGCCGCCCTCGGCGACGATCGCCACCACCTGTTCGCTGTTGGGGGATACGACCTCGATCGTGCCGCCGCCGGCGGGGGCCACCCAGCGGCCATCGATATACAGGCTCGTCGGATGCGCGATCGACACGCCGTCCGGCAGAAGGTGCTCGGCCATATCATCTCTCCCAGCGGCCGGCGCCTCCGGGCGTCGCGGCTCGTCACTGCGCGAGTCCTAGCCATTCATAACAATTGTGGCAATCCCGGCCGTGGCGGCGCGGGCGAAGATCAGGCGCCGGCGGGCTTTTCCCAGGCCGTCGTGCGGCGGATCATCTTCTCCACGATGCGGTCGAGCCGGGTCCGTTCGGCGGCGGTCAGATCGGCGAAGATGAAGTCGGCCACCGCCTTCATCTCGGGCGTCATCGCCTCGTGCGCGGCCCAACCGGCGGCGCTGAGGCGGAACGGCTTGCGGCGGCGGTTGCTGGCATCCTCGACCTGCTCGACCCAGCCGCGCGCATGCAGCCCGGCGAGCGCGCGGCTGACGTTCATCGGCTGCATCCCGATCAGCTCGGCCAGCGCGTGGCCCGCCGCCTGCCGCTCGCCGCCCAGCGCCATCAGCACGCGCAATTCGTTGGGGCTGACGCCCTCCGGCGTCGCCACCGCATCCGACATCGGCCGGTTGAGCAATGTCGCGAACTTCAGCAGCTGGACGAGCAACGCCACCTCGGGCGGCATGCCTTCCGCCATCGGATCGTCCGCCTCCGCCATCCCCCGTCCCCGCCCTCGATCGTTGCAAATGTTAGCGTTAGCGCCATAGTGGCGCCGACGGTCGTCGTATCCGCAACGGGGGACAGGCCGCAAGGAGAGGATCGCCCGATGACCACCGAACGGTTCCTGGCGGCGGCGGCCGGCATCGTCGGCCGCGACCACGTCATCGCCGATCCCGCCGATCTTGCCCCTTATGCCCGGCTGATGCTGCCGCTGCCGGAGGCGGACCATGCGCCGGGCGGCGTCGTCTCGCCCGCCAGCGTGGCGGAGGTGCAGGCGCTGCTGCGGCTGGCGGGCGAGCAGGGCGTGTCCCTCTGGCCGACCTCCACCGGCCGTAACTTCGGCTACGGCACCAGCGCCGTCGCCACCGCCGGCCAGGTGGTGCTGGAACTGCGCCGCATGAACCGCATCCTCGATGTCGATCCGGTGCTCTGCACCGCGCTGATCGAACCGGGCGTCACCTATCAGCAATTGCAGGATCACCTGCGCGGCCTGAACCTCGACCTGTGGATCGACTTTCCCGCGCCTGGCCCGCTGGTCGGCCCGGTCGGCAACACGCTGGAACGCGGCGGCGGCACCACGCCCTATGGCGACCATTTCGCCAACAGCTGCGGGATGGAGGTGGTGCTGGCGGACGGCACCTTGCTGCGCACCGGCATGGGCGGCGTGAAGGATACGACCTCGTGGCAGGCGTTCCGCTACGGCTACGGGCCGTTCCTGGACGGCATCTTCACCCAGTCCAACTTCGGCGTCGTCACCAAGATGGGCCTGTGGCTGATGCCCGCGCCCGAAGCCCACCGGTCGGGCATGGCCGTGTGGCAGGAGCCGGGGGACATCGCCAAGCTGATCGATACGCTCCGCCCGCTCAGGCTGGACGGGACGATCGGCAATTTCGGCACGCTGGCCGATTCGACGATCACTCTTTCCGGCATGATGAAGCGGCGCGACCTCTATGACGGGCCGGGGGCGCTGCCGCTCGCCGTCTCGCTCGCCGCGGCGCGGGCGAAGGGGCTGGGGGCGTGGCAATATTTCTTCTCGGTCTACGGCCGGCCGGACCGGATCGCGTCCGACTGGGCGGCGATCGAACGTGCCATGAA
The DNA here is from genome assembly GCA_036946415.1 of Edaphosphingomonas fennica. Taxonomy (GTDB): domain Bacteria; phylum Pseudomonadota; class Alphaproteobacteria; order Sphingomonadales; family Sphingomonadaceae; genus Sphingomonas_Q; species Sphingomonas_Q fennica_A. The sequence goes on from JAQIJD010000004.1 coordinate 217,891, forward strand.
GGCGTCCGGCGGCACGCTGGTGGCCGACGTGCCCGATCCGATGCAGGTCGGCGAACTGTCGCTACGCACCTTTTCGATCCTCGACTGGGTGGGCGGGCACGGCCTCGCCTGGTTCTCGCCCGTCACCCCGATGCGGGGCGCGGATGCCGCCCGGCAGATGACGCTGGCGCGCGGCATCATGGACGTGCACGGCGTGGACTTCATGACCGGCATGACGCTCAACGGCCGCGAGGGGCTGAACGTGATGCCGCTCGTCTACGATCGCGGCGACGCCGACAGCACCGCCCGCCACCGCGCCTGTTTCGAGGCGCTGATCGCGGGCTTCGCGGCGGCCGGCTACGGCTTCTACCGGACGGGCATCGGCTTCATGGACCAGGTGGCGCGGGTCCATGGGCAGGCGCAGATCGAGGTCAACCGGCGGATCAAGCGCGCGCTCGACCCCGGCAACGTCATCGCGCCGGGCAAGTCAGGGATACGGGCATGAGGGCATTCCTCCTCCTCGCGCTGCTGGCCGCGCCGGCCTCCGCCCAGTCCGCCGGGCAGTGGCGGGGGCCGGCGCATATCTGGGCGGCGTCGTGCGGCTATTGCCACGATGTCGGCGGGCCGGGGCCGGCGCTGAAGGGCCGCCGCCTCAATCCCGCGCTGATCGCGGCGGTGGTGCGGAACGGCGTGCCCGGCATGCCCAATTTCCACGCCGCCGAGATCGACGATCGTGAACTGGCGACGCTGGCGAAATATGTGTCCGCGGCGCCGGCCTCGACCGCGAAGGCGAAATAGGATGGCGCAGCGCAGCCCGCTTCCCCCGTTCGTGCCGAGTGGGGGCTGAGCGTGGCGAAGACCCGTATCGAAGCACGGCCCCGCGCGCGACCGCCCTTCGATACGGCATTTCGACTGCGCTCAATGCCTACTCAGGGCGAACGGATGGGGGAGCCGGCCTGTCCCGATTCAAAACATCGATGTCGGGTTGAGCGAATGCTCCGGCACGTCCTGGATCGCTTCCCAATGTTCGGCGATGCGGCCGCCTTCGATGCGGTACATGTCCATCACCGCCAGCCCGCGATCGCCCGGCCAGCGGCGGACGTGGACGTGGGCGACGACCATATCGTCGTCGGCGACGAGGCGGTGGACGGTCTGTTCGGCATCGGGGCTTTCGATGCGGATGTGGCGCAGCCAGTCCTTAAGCGCCTCGCGCCCCGGCGGGGCGAGCGCGCTGTGCTGGATGTAATCCTCGGCGATGTAATCGTCGACGCGGGACGGATCCTGCGCGATCAGCACGTCGCGGTAGAGGCCCTCGACGAGCGCGACATTGGCGCGCTCCTGCTCGCTGCGGGGCATCTTCTCTCTCCTTTTGATGATCGGGGGTGCCTGTGACGGGTCGGTTCGAGGACAGCAGCGTGTTCGTGACGGGGGCGGCGAGCGGCATCGGCCTCGCCGCCGCACACGCCTTCGCCGCGGAAGGCGCGTGGGTGACGCTGGCCGATATCGACGGGGACGGCGCCGCCGCGGCGGCCGCCGCGATCGGCCCGCGCGCCATGGCGGTGACGGTGGACGTGACCGACCGCAACGCCTGCGCTTCCGGGGTGGCGGCGGCGGTCAAGTGGCGCGGGCGGCTGGACGTCGCTTTCAACAACGCCGGCGTGCCGTCGCGCATCACCGCCGAGTTCGAGGACATCGGCTGGGACGAGTGGCAGCGCACGATCGACGTCAATCTCGGCGGCATCTTCAACTGCCTGAAGGCCGAGGTGCCGGCGATGAAGGCGACCGGCGGCGGCACGATCGTCAACACCGCATCGGTCGCCAGCCTCGTCGGATCGGCCGGCGCCTCCGCCTATATCGCCGCCAAGCACGGTGTGGCGGGGCTGACCAAGGGCGCGGCGATCGACCTGATCCGCCACGGCATCCGCGTCAACGCGGTCTGCCCCGGCCTCGTCGCGACGCCGATGCTGGGGGGCGCTGCTCGATACGCCGATCGGGCAGGCGATGGCGGCGGGCGTGCCGCTGGGCCGCGCGGCGGACGCGGAGGAGATCGCCCGCGCCGTGCTGTTCCTGGCCGCCCCCGAATCGAGCTATCTCGTCGGCACGCTCCTCACAGCCGACGGCGGCGTCACGCTGCAATAGGCGCACGGAAGGCGACATAGGCGCAGAGGCTGGCGGCCAGCCATACCGCCGCCAGCAGCAGCGACAGCGGGACCGGCGTGGTCGCGGCGAAGATCGTGATCGCGGCGCTGGCGAGCGCGCTGATCGCCAGCTGCATCGTGCCGAGCAGCGCCGCCGCCGCGCCCGCCGCCTCGGCCGCGTCCAGCGCCGTCACCGCGGCGGGGGTGAGGGTGAGGCCGACCAGCGCGAACAGCGCCATGATGACGATCTGGAACAGCCACAGCGGCAGCGCGCCCGCAGTCGCCAGCCCCGCGAGCAGCAGCGATAGGCCGAGCGATGCTGCGGTCGTGCTGCGCAGCAATCGCTTCGGGCCATAACGGCGCATCAGGTTTGGAGAGACCTGCGTCGTCGCGATCGAGCAGACCGCCGCCAGCCCCAGCAGCAGGCTGTAGGCCATCGGCGTCAGGCCGTAGCCGGCGGCGAACAGGAAGGGCGCGGCGGTGAGGAACGCGAAGGGCGTCGTGGTGGCGAGGCCCGCCGCCCCCGCCGCCGCCACGAAGCGCGGGTTGGCAAGCAGCGCGCCATAGGTGGCGAGGAGCGCGCGCGGATGGATCGGCCGGCGCCGTGCGGGGGGCAGGCTTTCGGGAATAGCGGTGGCGGCGAGGAGGATGCCGGCGACGCCCATCGCGCCCAGCAGCCAGAACAGCATCCGCCAGCCACCCGCCTGCAACAGCAGCGAGCCGGCGAGCGGCGCCAGCACCGGCGAGATCCCGATGATGAGATAGGACAGCGCCAGCAGCCGCGCGGCGCGGTGGCCGGTGTAGAAATCGCGGATCATCGCCCGGCTGATCGCGGTGCCGGCGCAGACGCCGAAGCCCTGGAGGAAGCGGAACAGGATCAGGGTGCCCGGATCGCGCGCGGTGGCGCAGCCGGCGGTGCCGATCAGGAAGATCAGCAGCCCGGCATAGAGCGGCCGCTTGCGCCCGAAGCGATCCCCCAGCGACCCCCACGGGATCTGCGCGGCGGCCAGCGCCAGGAAGAAGACCGATAGGCTGCGCTGCACCTCCGCCGCACTCGCCCCCAGCTCGCGGCCGATCGTGGGGAAGGCGGGCAGATAGAGGTCGATCGCGAGCGAGCCGACCAGCGACAGCAGCCCCAGCACGATGCCGGTGCGCAGGATCGGCGGGCCGCCCGCGGCGGACGATTCGGGAGGATAAGTTGACGACGTTGACGCCACGTCACCTTCCCATCCGCCCCGCCGGACGGCGGCGGGCGTAATCACGCGCATCGAGAAGGAACATATCAGAATCTTCCGCTGTAGGACAGCGCCGAACTGGAGCCGCGCTCATTGCGCGACCAGTTCGATGCAGCCGCCGTCGACGAACAGGTCGATGCCGGTGATGAAGCTCGCTTCCGGCGAGGCGAGGAACAGCACCGCGCGCGCCACCTCCTCCGCCTCGCCCATGCGGTGCATCGGCACGGCGGCGATCATCTGTCTGCGCAACATGTCCTCGACCCCCGGCGCCTGGCCGATGTTGCGGCGGATGATCGGCGTCTCGGTAGGGCCGGGGCTGACCATGTTGACGCGGATGTTGCGGACGACCAGCTCGGCGGCGAGGATGCGGGCGACCGCCCGCAGCCCCGCCTTGGCGGCGGCATAGACGGTGTTGCCGGGCAGGCCCTTGAGGCTGCCGATCGATCCGGTGAAGACGATCGCCCCGCCGTCGCGCAGGTGCGGCAGGCAGGCTTGTGCTGCGAAGAAGCAGCCCTTCAGATTGATCCCCGTCACCTGATCCCACAGCGCTTCGGTGATCCGCTCGGCCGGTTCGAACACGCCGATGCCGGCGTTGACGAACACGACGTCGAACCCGCCCAGCGCGGCGGCGGCCTGATCCACCGTGGCGCGGGTGGCGGCGATGTCGCCGATGTCGGAGCGGAAGGTGTGGAGGCCGGGCACCGCCGCCGCCACCTCGGCCAGTGTCGCTTCGTCGCGGCCGGTGACGGCGACCTCGGCGCCCTCGGCGGCGAAACCCTCCGCGGCGGCGCGGCCGATCCCGCTGTTGCCGCCGAAGATCATCACCTTGCGGCCGTCGAACCGCTTCGTCGCTGCGCCCACGCGCCCTCTCCCGTCGTTCTGTCTTGCCGGCGACTTCTATCGGATGTTACGATGCCCGGCAATGCGGCGTCCCGACGACGGGCGTGCGGGAGAGGATGCGATGACCAGTTTCCCACAGACGCTCGACTTCATCGGGCTGAACAGCCCGGTCCGGATGGAGGTGGACCTCCAGAACCTGCCGGTGGAAGGCACGATCCCGGCCGAGGTGGAGGGCGCCTTCTTCCGCGCCGTGCCCGATCCGGCGCACGCCCCCTCCACCGAGGGCCATACGATCCTGTCCGGTGACGGCATGGTCGCACGCTTCCTGATCGAGCAGGGCCATGTCGACTATTCGGTGCGCTACGTGAAGACGGCGCGCTATCTGGCCGAGCAGAAGGCGCGCAAATCGCTGTTCGGCCGCTATCGCAACCCCTTCACCGACGATGCGTCGGTGGCAGGCGTCGACCGCACCGTCGCCAACACGACGCCGATCTGGCACGCCGGCCGCCTGTTCATGACCAAGGAGGACGGCCGCGCCTACGAGGTCGATCCCGTCACGCTGGAGACGCTGGGGCGGTGGGACTATCATGGCGCGCTCCGCTCCGAGACGATGACCGCGCACGCCCGCATCGATGCCGGGACGGGCGAGATGTTCTTCTTCGGCTACGAGGCGGGTGGCCTCGCCACCAAGGACGTGGCCTATGGCATCGCCGACCGGGACGGCAACCTCGTCTCCGAACAATGGTTTCAGGCGCCCTATTGCGCGATGATGCACGATTTCGCGATCAGCGAGCGTTACGCCATCTTCCCGATCTTCCCGACCACCGCCGATCTCGACCGGCTGAAGGCGGGCGGCGCGCACTGGACGCACGATCAGGATCTGGAAAGCTGGATCGGCATCATGCCGCGCTACGGCAAGGTGGCGGAGATGCGCTGGTTCAAGGGGCCGCCGGGCGCCTCCGTCTATCACATCATGAACGCGTTCGACGATGCGGACGGGCGCGTCCACATCGACATGCACGTCTCCGACACCAACGCCTTTCCCTTCATCCGCGAGGACAGCGGCATCAGCCGTATGCCGTGGGAGGTGAAGGGGAGCCTCGCCCGCTGGACGATGGATATGGGCAAGGACGGCGACGGCATCGAGATCCGCGACATCGGCCCGCCCGGCGACATGCCGCGCATCGCCGACGCCGATCAGGGCCGGCCGCATCGCGTCGGCTGGTATCTGACGGTCAATCCGGAAGGCGGCCCGCCGCTCGCCGCCGGGCCGGTGGGCGTGGCGTTCAACGCGCTGCTCAGGATCGAGCCGGGCAACGGCCGGCTGGAGATGATGACGCTGCCGCCCGGCCACGGCATCAACGAGCCGGTACATGTCCCCTCCGCCGATCCCGATCACGAGGGCTGGCTGCTGGCGGTGGTGGACATGCAGGTGGCGGAGGACGATTTCCGCTCCGAACTGTGGGTGATCGATGCCGGCGCGATCAACGCCCCGCCGGTCGCGCGCGTGAAGGTGCCGGTGCGGATGCGCCCGCAGGTCCATGGCTGGTGGGTGCCGCGCGCGGCGCTGGAGCGGGCCGCCGCCCGTTCGATCGCGGCCTGAGGCGGCGGCGATGGATCGCGCCGGTTACGAGGACTATCTCCGCCGCTTCAACGCCCGCGATTACGACGGGGTGATGGACTATTACGGGGAGGCGCCGAAGCTCGATTTCTTCGGCGTCGCGCTGCGCTCGCGCGCCGAGGTGAAGGACTTCTACCGCTTCCTCCACCGCTTCGTGGACGAGGAGATCACGCTGCTGGCCTTTGCCGGCAGCGACGAGCTGGCGGCGGCCGAGGTGATGGTGAAGATCACCGGCCGCGCACCGCTGACGCGGGCGATGCTGGACGAGCGCGGCCTCCACGGCATGCACCCGATCGAACCCGGTCAGGTGATCGAGATGGAGCAGTTCGTCCATTACCGGCTGGCGGCGGACGGCCGGATCGACGGGGTGCGCTGCACGCTCGCCTGACACGGAAACGACGGGAGACGGGGCTTGGAGAAGATCATCATCAGCGGCGCATCGGGCCAGTTCGGCCGGGGCGCGGCGGAGCTGCTGCTGGAACAGGGGCCGGCCGAACGGCTGATCCTGACGAGCCGGACGCCGGCGAAGCTCGCCGATCTGGCGGCGCGCGGCGCCGACGTGCGCTTCGCCGATTTCGACGATCCCGCCAGCCTCGACAGCGCCTTCGCCGGCGGGGACCGGATGCTGCTCATCAGTACCGCGCGGGTCGGATCGCGCGTGCAGCAGCATCAGGCGGCGATCGATGCGGCGAAGCGCGCGGGCGTGCGGCACATCGCCTATACGTCGTTCCTGAACGTCGACCGGATGGACAATCCGGCGATCGTGACGCTGGATCACCGGGCGACGGAGGAGGCGGTGCGCGCCTCCGGCCTCGCCTGGACGTTCCTGCGCGACAGCCAATATGCCGAGGCGGTGGGCATGGCGATCGCGCCGCTGGCCGTCGCCAACGGCCGCGTGCCGGGATCGGCGGGGGACGGGCGCGTCGCCTTCGTATCGCGGCAGGATTGCGTGGCCTGCGCGGCGGCGGTGCTGTCGGCCGAACATGAGAATCAGGCCTACGACCTGACCGGGCCGGAGCTGTTCACCTTCCCCCAGACGATCGCGCTGATCGCGCGCATGGCCGGCGTGCCGATCGACTATGTCCGCGTCACCGACGAGGGGATGTTCGACTATTTCGATTCGCTGGGCGTGCCGCGCCACGCCTCCGACGATCCCAACGCCGCGCCCATCCCTTGGTCAAGCGACGACATGGTGACGTTCGAGCAGGCGATCCGCGAAGGCTTTCTCGACGTGCAGACCGATTGCGTCGAACGGCTGACCGGCCGGCCGCCGCGGCGGCTTGAGGAGGTGCTGGAGGACTATCGGCCGACGTGGGGTGCGGCGGGCTGACGATAGATCGGGCGCACTCCCGGTCGGGCGCCGGTGGGGATGACAGGCCCCACCCCCAGCCCCTCCCCTGAAGGGGAGGGGAGCCTATGAGATAGCCCCTCCCCTTTAGGAGCATCGGGCCGGCCATGCCCCCGGCATGGCCTGAACGGTCCGGGGGACCGTTCACCCGGTGCTGGGTTGGGGTGGGGTAGGTCGGCGATCGGTCCCGCGGCGGGAAGCCGATCGGCCTATCCTCTACCGTTCCCCCGCGGCGTGATCCTCGGCGGCGCGGCTGTCGAGATAGGCGCGGATGTCGTCCACGTCCTGCCGGCGCAGCACCTTCGCGAAGGAGGGCATGCCGCGATCGGCCAGCGCGCCTTCCAGCACCACCGGATAGATCGCCTCGCTGCGCGCCACCGGGCTGCGGCGGAGATCGGGATAGGCGCTGGCGCTGACCGCGGCGATGCCGTGGCAGCGGTTGCAGCTGGTGGCGAACAGCGCCTGTCCGCGGCGCGCGGCGGCGGGATCGGGGGCGGTGGCGGGCGGCTCCAGCGGGGGGCGTTCAAACACGGGGGTCGGCGGCAGCGTGCCCTTCGCACCCAGCCTGAAGACGAGCAGGCGGTTGGGGCCGATCCGCTCCTCGCGCCCCATCGCGAAATCGCCGCCGGCGATCGGCGCGGCGCCGCCCCAGCCCGTCACCAGCGCCACATATTGCACCCCGTCCAGCCGGTAGGTGACGGGCGGGGCGGAGACGCCGGCGCGCGTATCGAACTGCCACAGCGGGCGGCCGTCGGTCGCGTCATAGGCGGCGAGCCGGCGATCGGCGGCGCCGGCGAAGACGAGGCCGCCCGCCGTCGCCAGCACGCCGCCGTTGCTGTCGGTGGCGGTCGGCCGGCTCCAGCGGGCGCGCTTCGCCACCGGATCCCACGCCATGATGAAGCCGCGGCTCATCGCCCGCACCTGATCGCGCGCGGCGGGCGGCAGTCGCGGCCCGTCGCCCAGCGTGACGCCGGTATAATTGCCGCGCAGGCGCGACGGATCGGTGCCGACCGGATCGTAGAGCATCGCGCTTTCGAGCAAGGGGATGTAGACGAGGCCGGTCTGCGGGCTGAACGCCATCGGATACCAATTGTGCGCCCCCGCCGACCCCGGCGATTGCAGCACCGGCTTGCCATCGACGTAATAGCGCGCGCCCGGCGTCTCGATCGGCCGGCCGGTCTTCATGTCGACCCCGGTCGTCCACGTCTGCTTCGCATAGGGCGTGGCGGAGAGCAGCTTCCCCGTCGCGCGGTCGAGCATGTAGAAGAAGCCGTTCTTGGGCGCCTGCATCAGCACCCGGCGGGGCCTGCCGTCCACGGCCACCGTGGCGAGGATGATGTTCTGGGTGGCGGTATAGTCCCAGGTGTCGCCCGGCGTTTCCTGATAATGCCAGACATATTCGCCCGTCTCGGGGCGCAACGCGACGATCGACGAGACGAACAGATTGTCGCCCTTGCCGTCCGATCGGATCGCCTGGTTCCACGGCGATCCGTTGCCGGTGCCGAGGTAGAGCAGATCGAGTTCGGGATCGTAGACGATACTGTCCCAAACGGTGCCGCCGCCGCCCTTGGTCCACCATTCCCCCGCCCATGTCGCCGAGGCCTTCGCCATCTGCGGGTCGGAAGCGGCGCCGTCCGCCACGCCGGGCTTGCCGGGCACGGTGTAGAAGCGCCAAGCCTTGCGGCCCGTCTCGACATCGTAAGCCGTCACGTAGCCGCGCACCGCGAATTCGGCGCCGCTGTTGCCGATGATGACCTTGCCGCGGGCGATGCGTGGCGCGCCGGTGATCGAATAGCGATCCGCCCAAGGCGTATTGCGGTCGATCGTATCGACTTCCCACAGCTTGGCGCCGGTCTTCGCGTCCAGCGCCAGCAGACGCCCGTCGAGCGTGGCGGCGAAGACGCGACCCCCCCGCCACCGCGACGCCGCGGCTGACCGGGCCGCAGCAGGAGGCGGCGGAGCCGGCGCGCGATTGCGGGTCGTAACGCCACAGCTCGCGCCCCGTCCGCGCGTCCGCGGCATGGATGACGTTGTAGGCCGACGCCACGTAGATCACGCCGTCGACGACGATCGGCGTCGCCTCCTGCCCGCGATCGGTCTCGAGATCGAGCGACCAGGCGAGGCCCAGTTGGCCGACGTTGGCGGGGGTGATCTGGTCGATCGGGGAGAAGCGCTGTTCGCCCGGCCCGCCGCCATGTTCGGTCCAGCCGACGTCGGGCGCGGGCGCCGGCGCGGCGGCGATCAGCGCCGCCGCCGCCAGCCCCGCCGCGACGCCCGCGGCCAGCATCGTCCGCGAACGGAACGGCGGGGCGAGACGCGTCATCGGCCGATCAGAACCGCTTCTTCACCGTCACCGCCCATTCGCGCGGCCGGCCGGGCTGGCCGTTGACGATGCCGGACCCGGCGTCGGTCAGGTCGAACGAGGTGAGGAGGTAATATTTGTCGAACAGGTTCGTCACCTCGCCCGAAATCTCCAGATCGCCGCCGTCGTTGCGCCACGTCAGCCGCGCGTTGGCCAGCGTGTAGGACCGGATCAGGTTGAGCCGGCCGTTGGCGGCGTTGGTGAACACCGAGCTCTGGAAATTGGCGTCGATCCGCGGGGTCAGCGTGCCGGCGTCGGCGAGGTCTATGTCGTAGGAGGCGCCCGCGCTCCACTTCCACTTGGGCGTGAAGGGCGGCACGTCGCCCAGCTGGACGCCGGCCGGATTGGTCGGGCCGCCCGCCGCGGGATTGATGTTCTTGTATTTGAAGTCGATGTAGCTGAGCGCCGCATCGAGCATCAGCCCGGCGACCGGCCGGTAGGACACTTCCGCCTCGCCGCCGGCGATGCGCGCGTTGCCGGCATTCTGCGGCGCGGCGCAGGGGCCGGGGCCGCCGAACTGCGGGCAGGACAGCAGGGTCAGCTGTATGTCCTTATAGTCGCTGTAATAGCCGGCGAGGTTGAAGCGCATCTTGCGATCGAACAGGGTCGTCTTGATGCCGCCTTCGTACGCGGTCAGCGTCTCGGGATTGAAGGGCACGACCTGCGCCGGATTGAACGGCCGCGGGTTGATGCCGCCGCCCTTGAAGCCCGTCGAGACCTGCGCATAGGTCATCACCTCGGGCGTCCACTGATATTGGACGTTGGCGCGATAATCGACGCGATCGCCGTCATAGACGCCGGTCTGCCCGTCGAGCGCGCCCAGGAACGGGTTCAGCGTGCCGTCGTAATTGCGGCGGCTGAACGTATAATCCTTATGCTCCTCGGTATAGCGGATGCCGCCGGTCACGCTCAGCTTGTCGGTGACGTTGGCGGTGAGGTGGGCGAAGGCGGCCTTGGTATCGGCATTGACCGGATCGTTGCCCTCGAACTGGAGCGGGATGGCGGCGTAGCGGATGTCCTGCCGGGTGAAATAGACCGAGCGCTGGTCCATGTAGAAGCCGCCGACGGTATAGTCGAACATGCCGTCCGCGAACGAGCCGTTGAGGCGCAGTTCCTGGCTGACCGACCAGAAGGTGAGATCGCCGTAGCCGTTGCCGATGGCGAGCGGCGAGGCGTCGTCGTCGTTGGAGAAGCGGGTGCGATAGTCGCGATAGGCGGTGATCGATTTCAGCGCCATATCGTCGTTGAGGCGGAAATCGATCGTGCCCGACACGCCCCAGCCGGCGAAGTCGGTGCGGCCCGCCCCGCGCGAAGCGGACAGCGGGAAGCCGGTGGCGACGGGGCCGAGCCAGGTGCCGGCCGGCGACGAGAAGGTGGCGTAATTGCAGTAGCGGCCGCAGACGAAGCGGTTGTCGTAGGGCACGTTGACCGCGGTGCCGCGCACCTGCGGCGCGGGATTGTTGGCCTGGATCAGCGTCGTGCCGGCGACGTTATGCGCATCCTTGGTATAATCGGCGGCGATATTGACCTCGAACCGGTCGGTCGGCTCCCACCGCACCTGCGCGCGCACCGCCTGGAAATCGACGTCGCCCTGCTTGCTGATGACGCAGTCGCGCCCGGCAAGGCCGGTCGGCTGGACGCCGCCGACGGCGGGGTTGTTCGCGCTACCGGGCGGATTGACGCAGGCGAAATCGAGCTGCTTGACGTAGCCGTCCTGCTTCTTGGCGACGCCCGAGACGCGCGCGAAGAGATGTTCGGCGATCTTGAAATCGGCCGAGCTGCGCAGATCGACCCGGTCGCGGATGCCGTAGGTGGCCTGGATCGAGCCGGTGCCGTCGCCGATCGGCTTCTTGGAATAGAGCTTGATCGCGCCGCCGATCGAATTGCGCCCGGCGAGCGTGCCCTGCGGGCCGCGCAGCACTTCCACCCGATCGAGGTCGAGCAGATCGAACACCGAACCGGTCAGCGTGGCGTAATAGACGTCGTCGACGTAAAGGCCGACGCCGGGTTCGACCGCGGGGTTGAAATCGAACTGGCCGACGCCGCGGATGTTGGCGCCGAGCGAGGGGCCGAAGGCGGCGCCCTGCGGCTTCAGCGTGACGGACGGCGCCTGATCGGCGACGGCGACGATATTGGTCTGGCTGCGCGCTTCCAGCATCGCCCCCGACACGGCGGTGATCGCCAGCGGGGTCTGCTGGAGATTCTGCTCGCGGAACTGGGCGGTGACGACGATCTCCTCCACGCCGGGTGCGGCGTTGCCGGCCGCCTGCGCTTCGGGGCTGGGCGTGGAGCCGGCCGTTTCGGGCGCGGTCTGCGCCAGCGCCGGGGCGACCCCGGCCAGCAGCGCCAGCGCCAGCGCCGCCCGGCTGGCACCGGTGGCGCACGATGCGATACGATCCCGCTTCATAGTCGGCATTCCCCTCCCCAAAGACGCGTCCGGCTCGTTGACCGATGATGCGTATGCTAACGATTGTTCGTATCATCCGTAACGGATGTTTGATTCTTCATACGGAGAAGTCGGGCCTGCGGCAAGCGGGGCCGGAGCGGTCAGAACATGCCGTTGGCGTTGCGTGGCTCCGTCGCAACAGGCTGGGAAACATCCCAATGTTCGGCGATCCGCCCATCGGCGATGCGGAAGATGTCGACCACGGCATTGCCCGCCTCGCCGGGATTGATGACGACATGGACGTGGGCGATCACATGATCGCCATCGGCGAACATCCGCTTCACGCGATGTTCGGCATGGGGCGAGGTCGATCGCGCCCAGCGCAGGAAGCCCTTCAGCGCCTCCGCCCCGCTGGCCGCCAGCGGACTGTGCTGGATGTAATCGGATCGGAACAGGCCGTCGACGGCCTCGGCATCGAGCGGCCCGAGCACCTCGGCATAGACGCGGCGGACAAGCGCCAGATTGGCGGCCTCGGTGGCGTCGCGGGCCATCAGCCGCGCGCCCAGGCGAGCAGGTCGAAATCGTCGGCCATGCGGAGGTAGAGGCTGGCGCCGGGCGTCAGCAGACGCGTCAGGTGGCCGCGGCCGGTGAAATCCTCGAGATAGACGAGGTCGCCGGGGCCGATGGCGTGGCGCTGACCGTCCGACGTTTCGGCCTCTATCCGGCCGGCGAGGTTGATCGTGAAGGTCTTGAACGGGGCGTGGTGCCAGCCCTCCACCGCCGGCACGAAGCCGGCGGCGAGGACCGAGGCGACCGGCAGCGGCTTGGCCGCGGCCGCCAGCGCCACCCGCTCGCCATGCGACACGCCGTCGGCCCCGGCGAAGATGCGCAGGATGCGGACCGCGCCCGGCGGGCCGGCGGGCGGCCCCGCAGCCAGCAGGAAGGGGGCGGCGGCCAACGTCAATGCATCGCGGCGGGTGGCATCCATCAGGCGTTCCTCGCAGGCAGGTCGATCGTGCGGCGGACGGCCAGCGCCAGCAGCGCGCACAGCAGCGCGGGGATGGCGAGGCCGGCCATGATGAGCCGCGGCGCTACCGACAGCGCCAGCAGCCCGCCGCCCGCCAGCGGGCCGATCACCGCGCCGATCCGCGCCACCGCCGCCAGCCAGCCGTAGCCGGCGGCGCGGATCGCGGACGGATAAGCGGCGGCGGCCAGCGCGAAGACGACGAAGGTGGTGCCCGCCACCCCCGCCCCCATCAGCGCCAGCGCCGCACTCCACGCGGGGATGAGGGGCGGCAGCAGCGCGAACAGCGCGGCACCGATCGCCGCGACGACGAAGCCCGCCACCAGCGCCCCCGTCGCCCGCCCGCGATCGACCACCAGCGCCAGCGTCAGCGCGCCGGCGATGCCGCCGACGTGGAACGCCATCACGCTGCGCAGCGCCGCGGCGGGCGGCCAGCCGGCGGCACCGAGCAGGGTCGGCAGCCAGCTCAGCACCAGATAGAGGAGCAGGGTATTGAGCGAATAGATCGCCCACAGCAGCAGCGTCTTCGGGCGGAGGGCGGGGGAGAGCAGCCCGCCCAGCCCGCCGCGCGGGCCATCGGCCGCGGCGGGCGCGCCATGGCCGGGCGCCTCGGGCAGCGCGACGGCGAGCACGGCCGAGAGGACGAGCGGCAGCAGCCCGCCCGCCACGAAGATACCCTGCCAGCCGCCCCACGCCACCAGCCACGGCGCCACGAACCCCGCCGCGAGCGACCCGACCGAGACATTGCAGCCCATCAACGTCAACAGCCAGGCCCGCCGCGCCGGCGGCGCATGATCGGACATCAGCGCCGTCGCATTGCCCTGGCAGGCGCCGAGCGCGAGGCCGGTGACGAGGCGGAGCGCGGCGAGCGCGATGACGCTGCCGGCCAGCGCCGTCGCCAGCGAGGAGAGGCCGAGCAGCGCGGTGCAGCCGATCAGCAGCGGCCGCCGGCCGAACCGGTCGCCAAGCGGGGCGAGGAAGGCCGCGCCCAGCCCCAGCCCCAGCACCGACAGGCCGAGCGCTAGGCTGAACCCCGCCGGCGCGATCCCCCACGCCGCCGACAGCGCCGGCACCGCCAGCGCCATCGCCTGCACGTCGAACCCGTCGAGCAGCACGACGAGGCTGGTGAGCGCGAACACGCGGGCCTGCGGCGACATCCCATCCCCTCTGCCGGCGGTGCTTGGGCGCACCGCTCCGTCCCCCCCATCCGTAGCCGGATACCGCGCGCGATCAAGTGGAATTGTAACGATTGTTACGGCGTGGCAGGATCGGCGGGAACGATCGAGGGGAGAGGGACATGCCGGGCTATGCCGAGGATCGCGCGCGGATCGAGGATCTGATGGCGCGCTATCTGTTCGCGCTCGATTGGCAGGACGTGGATGCCTATGCCGCGACCTTCGCCGAGGACGGGGTGCTGGATTGGGCGATGGGGATCGTGACGGGCCGTGCGGCGATCGCGCGCGAGGCGGCGGCGATGGCGGCCGCCGTCGCCGCGCGCGCGGCGCTTGACGCGCCGCTCCGTCCTGCGCGGCGGCGGCATTTCGTCACCAACCTGGCGCTGGCGATCGACGGCGACCGCGCCACGGCGCGCGCCTACTGGTGCGAGCTGAACAACGACGTGCGCGACCGCTGGCCCTATGTCGCGGGCTACGGCCATTACGAGGACGATCTGGTGCGGGACGGCGACGGCTGGCTGTTCGCGCGCCGCCGCATCTGCAACGAGATACTGGCGCACCGCGCGGCGGGGGCGGACAATCCGGTGGGGTGGGGAGCATCGGCGTAGGGGCGCCCCTCTCCGTTCGTCCAGAGTAGCCATTGAGCCTGTCGAAATGGCGTATCGAGGGACGCTGGCCGGGCGATGCTTCGATACGCGCCTTCGACAGGCTCAGTCGCTACTCAGCACGAACGGCATTCCGACGCCGCTACCCTCCCTCACGCCACCTCCATCGGCTGCGTCGTCCACCCCAGCTGCGGGGTGGCGCATCGCGCGGCGGGGGCGGGGAATCCGGTGGGTGCGATGGGCGGGAAGCATATCTCCGGCTGAGCCGTTCTCGCCGCCCTCCGTTCATGCCGAGCGAAGTCGAGGCACATGCGCAACGTCGGCCCCCGTAGTCCTCGACTTCGCTCGGGCCGAACGGAGGTTGCGTTCAGACCTGCTTACGCCTCACCGGTTCCGGAGAAGCATTGCGACGCGGTCGCCACCTCACACCACCTCCATCGGCTGCGTCGTCCACCCCAGCCGCGGGATGGTGATCGAGCGGCGGCCGGCGAGGTCGGTGCGGCAGACGATGAGGTCGCGGCCCTCGATATAGGCGATCAGCCGGCGGACGCGGCCGAGCGAGGACGTGCCGTAGGTGCGGGCGATCGCGGCGTCGTCCGGGCAGGGCCGCTCCTCGCGTGCGGCGCGGGCGATGAGGAGGAAGGCGCCGATCATGTCGTCGGGCAGCGCCGCCGCCAGCGCCAGCGCCTCCTCCCAGCCGCCCTCGTCCGGCCGGGGGATGCCGGCCCGCGCGCAGCCCAGCCGGCGGACGAAGGCGGGCAGATCGAGCGTCGGCCGGGCGAGGCCCGCCATCCGGCAGCGCACCTGGAAATCCTGGAACAGCACCGCGGGCGGGCGCATCGCCGCATCGGGATCGTCGGCGATGGCGGCGAGCGCTTCGGCCTCGATATCCGCCGCCGCCACCAGATCGAGCAGCGGCAGCGCATCGGGCGCGGGCGGCGGGGCGGGCGGCGGGACGATGCCGGCCAGCACCGCTTCGGCATCGCGCGGCGGGGGCGGCGGCGAGGCGGGGCACTCCGCCACCGGCTCGGCGGCGAACAGCAGGTCGTGGAGATCGGCCGTGGCGGGCGCGGGCGGCGGCGTGAGGACCGGCCCGCCGCCGCGCGCCGCCGTTTCGACCGCGCCGATCGTCACCGCCACCGGCCGCCGGGCGATCGCCGGGCCGAGACCCAGGAACTTGCCCCGCGGCAGATCGCGGATCTGTTCGGCCTGGCGCCGCTCCATCCCCAGCAGATCGGCGGCGCGCGCCATGTCGATATCGAGAAAGGTGCGCCCCATCAGGAAGTTGGAAGCCTCGGCAGCGACGTTCTTGGCGAGCTTGGCCAGCCGCTGCGTGGCGATCACGCCGGCGAGACCGCGCTTGCGCCCGCGGCACATCAGATTGGTCATCGCCGACAGGGAGGCGCGGCGCACCTCCTCATTGACCTCGCCCGCGGCGGAGGGCGCGAACAATTGCGCCTCGTCCACCACCACCAGCGCGGGATACCAGATCTCGCGCGGCGCCTCGAACAAGGCCTGCAGGAAGGCGGCGGCGGTGCGCATCTGGCCTTCCACCTCCAGCCCTTCGAGATTGAGCACGACGGAGGCGCGATGTTCGCGGATGCGGCGGGCGAAGCGCGTCATCTCGCGCTCGCTATGGTCGTGCGCGTCGATCACGACATGGCCGTAGGGTTCGGCGAAGGTAGTGAAATCGCCTTCGGGATCGACGATCACCTGCTGCACCTGCCCGGCCGACCGTTCGAGCAGGCGGCGCAGCAGGTGCGACTTGCCCGATCCCGAATTGCCCTGGACGAGCAGACGGGTGGCGAGCAGCTCCTCCAGATCGATCGAAACGGGGGCGCCGCCCGCATCCGTGCCGATATCGACGGATGTGGTCATGCCCCAAGCCTGTGGCGGATCGGGCGGGGGGCCGCAACCCCGCCCCGCCTATCCCGCCTGCGCGGACCGGGCCGCGCGGTCAGCCCACCTGATCGAGATAGGCGCCATAGCCCTCGGCTTCCATCCGCTCCTTCGGCACGAAGCGCAGCGAGGCCGAATTGATGCAATAGCGCAGGCCGCCGCGATCGCGCGGCCCGTCGTCGAACACATGGCCCAGATGGCTGTCGCCGCCGGCCGAGCGCACCTCGGTGCGGACCATGCCGTGCGTCGTGTCGCGCAGTTCGGCGACATTGGCTGGCTCGACCGGTTTGGTGAAGCTGGGCCAGCCGCAATGCGATTCGAACTTGTCGGTGGAGGCGAACAACGGCTCGCCCGAGACGATGTCGACATAGAGGCCGGGCCGGTCGTTGTAGAGATATTCGCCCGTGCCCGGCCGTTCGGTGCCGCTCTGCTGGGTCACGCGATATTGTTCGGGCGTCAGCCGGGCGATGGCCTCGTCGGTCTTGCGATAGTCGGTCATGGTCGGTTCCTCAGGCGCTGGCGGTCTGGCCGGCATGGCGGCCCTCAGCGAATTCCTCGACCAGCTTGGCGCAGAAGGCGGGCAGATCGTCGGGCGTGCGGCTGGTGACGAGGCCCTGATCGACCACCACTTCCGCATCCGTCCAGCTGCCGCCGGCATTGCGGATATCGGTGGCGACGGTGGGGAAGGAGGTGAGCGTGCGGCCCTTCACCGCATCGGCCTCCACCAGCACCCACGGCGCATGGCAGATGGCGGCGACGGGCTTTCCGGCGGCGAAGAAGCCCTTCACGAAGGCGACGACCGCATCGCTGCCGCGCAACTTGTCCGCACCCACCGATCCGCCGGGGATGACGAGGCCGTCGAAGGCATCGGCCGAGACGGCGCCGATCGCCTTGTCGACCGGATAGCGCCCGCCGGGATCGAGATCGTTGTTGACCGTTTCCGCCTCGCCCGCCTCCAGGCTGATGACGGTGACGGTACCGCCCGCTGCCTCCACCGCCGCCTTGGGCTTGGTGAATTCGGGTTCCTCGGTGCCGCGCGGGGCGATGAGGATGGCGATGGTCTTGCCGGACAGGGTCATGACGAAGCTCCTTTGGAGAACGGGGGATCAGCGCGCGAGCGTGGCGGCGACCTGGCGGCGGACGAGTTCCGACGTGCCGCCGAACACGAGATGCGAGAGATAGGAATAGGCATGGCCCGAGGCATCGGTCCGCCACGGCGCCGGGCCGAGGCCGAGCGCGGGCACCGCCGCCTCGTCGAACAAGGTCGCCGTGCCGAGGGCATAAGCGGTGCCGTAGCCGGCGGTGACGGAGGGCCGGAACTCGGCGGCGACCCCGTAGGCGATGCCGAGGCCCGCCCCGAACAGATAATGGATCGCCTGCCCGCCGAGCGGCTTGGCGTCGTCCGCCAGGTCGCGGCCGGTGACGGCGCGGGCGGCGGCGTCGGCGGCCTGTTCGGTCGCCGGCTCGCTGCCGCCATCATCGGGAACGAGCGCAGCGGCGGCGGCCTGGAAGCCGTCCATCGCGTAGGAGGCGACGATCCCCGCCACCGCCCCGGCGACGATGCCGCGCAGCAGCCGCGTCGCCGTCGTATCGGTCTGTTCCGTCATCCGTTCCTCCTGCCCGATGGCCTGCACCAACCATCGAGCGGGACGATGGGTTCGCGGCGATCAGGCGAGCGCCAGCCCCACGTCGACATTGCCGCGGGTGGCGTTGGAATAGGGGCAGATCTGGTGCGCGGTCTCGATCAGTTCCTGCGCCTTGTCCCGCTCGATCCCCGGCAGCGACACCTTGAGGTCGGCGGTGATGCCGAATCCGCCTTCGGAGCGCGGGCCGATGCCGACGGTGGCGGTCACGGTCGCGTCCTCGGGCACCTTCACCTTCAATTGCTGCCCGGCGACCTTCATCGCGCCGAGAAAGCAGGCAGAATAGCCCGCGGCGAACAATTGCTCCGGGTTGGTGCCGCCGCCGCCGGCGCCACCCAGTTCCTTCGGCGTCGACAGATCGACCTTAAGCGTGCCGTCCGCGGTCTCGGCATGGCCCTCGCGGCCACCGGTGGCGCTGGCGCTGGTGGTATATTTGACGTCGACGGGCATCGGCATTCCTTCCCCAATAATATATATCGCGATAGGGATATGGGGCGGGGCAACGGATTGTCCAGCCTTTCCGTGCACCGATTTGGGGTTCGGCCGCAGCCGGTGTAGCACCGTGCCGATGAGCCCCCGCGATCCCGCCGTGCTGCCGCTGGACAGCCAATTGTGCTTCGCGCTCTATACCGCGTCGATCGCGATGAACCGGGCCTACAAGCCGATGCTGGACGCGATGGGGATCACCTATCCCCAATATCTGGTCCTCAACGCGCTGTGGGAGGAGGATGGCCGCACGATCGGCGCGCTGGCCCAGCGGCTGGCGCTGGAATCGAGCACGATCACGCCGCTGGTCAAGCGGCTGGCGGCGGCGGGCCTCGTGCTCAGGATGCGCGATCCGGCGGACGAGCGCCACGTCGTCGTCCGCCTCACCCCCAAGGGGCGGGCCTTGCGCAGCGACAGCGCCTGCCTGACCGATACGGTGCTGAGCCGTACCGGCCTCACCCTGAGCGAGACGACGGCGCTGGCGGGCGATATCCAGCGCCTGCGCCGCGCGCTCGCCGGGGACGAGGCCGGGCAATAGCCGGCGCGTCCGGCGCGATCCCTTGCCCGATCCGGCCGGCCCCTGTCCCGCGGGGCGGCGGGCTGATACGCGGATCGCGCGACTATTCGGGGAGAGCATCGATGGCGGTATATGGTCTGGACGGGATCGTTCCCGAACTGGGGGCCGCAGCCTATGTCGCCCCCGGCGCGCAGGTGGTGGGCCGCGTGCGGCTGGGAGCGCGCGCCTCGGTCTGGTTCAACGCCGTGCTGCGGGGCGACAACGATCCGATCACGATCGGCGACGACAGCAACGTCCAGGACGGCGCCGTCGTCCATTCCGATCCCGGCTCGCCCGCCACGATCGGCCGCGGCGTCACCATCGGCCATGGCGCGATCGTCCACGGCGCCACGATCGGCGACGATTGCCTGATCGGGATGGGCGCCACGATCCTGAACGGCGCCACGATCGGGGCCGGCAGCCTCGTCGGCGCCAATGCGCTGGTGACGGAGGGCAAGACGTTCCCGCCCGGATCGCTGATCGTCGGCAGCCCCGCCAAGGCGATCCGGGCGCTGACCGAGGCCGAGGCGGCGGGCCTGCGCCGATCGGCCGCGACCTACGTCGCCAACGCCGCCCGCCATGCCGCGGGGCTCGCGCCCGCCGGCTGATTGCGGCCGATCTGCAACACCCGACCGCAAAGTTCGAACTGATCCGCATCAAGGCGATTGCCGAGATTGTATGGCTGCCGTACGGAGCGCCCGACGCCCCGGCAAGAGGGCGCGGGACGCGGGGGAGCGGTGCGGACGGTTCATCTCTTCGAGGATCTGCTGGGCTATCGGCTGCGGCGGGCGGACGTGCTGGCGATGGCGCGGCTGTCGCAGGCGCTCGCCCCGCTCGGCCTCACCCCGGCGCGCGTCACCGCCCTCGCCTATATCCACCGCGACGAAGGCTGCGATCAGGCGGCGCTCGGCCGCGCGCTCGGCATCAATCGCGCCAGCACGATGGGGCTGGTCGACCATCTTTCCGCCAGCGGCCTCGTCGAACGGCAGCCGGGGGCGGATCGCCGCTCGCACGCGCTGCGGCTGACCGCGGCGGGCGAAGCGGCGCGCGTGGCGATGATGCGCGTGCTGCGGGAGATGGACGACGTGGCCTTCGCCGCGCTGGACACCGCCGAACGCGCCGAACTCGGCCGCCTGCTCAACAAGGTCCGCCGCGCGCTCACCCCGCCGGCGGACGGCGCGATCACCTTCACCACGACACAGACAGAATGACTTCAGGGAGACGAACCATGCGCTTGCCGATTGCCGTCAGCCTCGCAGCCCTCGCCGCGGGCACCGCCGCCGCCCAGACCGCGACGCTGCCTGCCGACACCGTCCAGACCTCCGCGCCCGACGCGACCGCGGCGCCCGCCCCCGATACCGGCGAGGTGGTCATCACCGCGCGGCGCGTGTCCGAGAATCTGCAGGACGTGCCCGTCGCCGTCACCGCTTTCGGGGCCGCGCAGCTGACGGCGCGCGGCGTCGACACGCTCGATCAGGTCGCCAAGTTCACGCCCAACATCCGCTTCGACGGCGCGGCCGCGCTGTCCGGCGGCAATTTCAACCCGACGGTGTTCATCCGCGGCGTCGGCCAGAACGATTTCGCGATCTTCTCCGATCCGGGCGTCGGCTTCTATGTCGACGACGTCTATTACGCCCGCTCGATCGGCGGCGTGCTGGATGCGATCGATCTGGAAAGCGTGCAGGTGCTGCGCGGGCCGCAGGGCACCTTGTTCGGCAAGAACACGATCGGCGGCGCGGTGCTCGTCACCACCGGCACGCCCGATCCCAACCAGTTCACCGGCCGCATCGAGGGCGCCTACGGCCGGTTCGACCGGATCGACGTGAAGGGCTTCGTCAATATTCCGCTGGCGGCGGACAAAGCGGCGCTGCGCATCTCGGCGGCCTCCATCAACCGCGACGGCTACGTCCGCCGGCTGGTCGACGGATCGACGCTCGGCAACCGCAATTCGGACACGATCCGCGCCAAGCTGCGCCTGCTGCCGACCGAGCGGCTGACGATCGACTTCAGCGGCGACTACACCCGCGCGCGCGAGAATTCGGCGCCGTCCAAGCTGCTGGCGGTGGGCAATGCCGCGGCCGGCCTGTCGGGCGTGCCGTTCCTCGTCAACTGGAACCGGTTCGTGGCGCCGACGCGCGGCATCGTCGCCCCCAACGGGCAGCGCACGGTCAATTCCTCCTTCATCACCGACAGCCCGTTCACCACCTTCGCCACCGGCGAGAACCGCAACGACCTCGATCTGTGGGGCGGGCAGGGCATCGTCCGCTACGATCTGGGCGGCGCGGAGCTGAAGTCGATCACCGCCTATCGCGACCTGAAGGCGGGCTTCAATCGCGATGGCGACAACACGCCCTTCACCTTCCGCGAAACCGCCAACGACGACAAGCAGTGGCAGTTCAGCCAGGAAGTGCAGCTGTCCGGCAAGGCGCTGGACGACAGGCTCGGCTACGTCTTCGGCGTCTATTATCTGAAGGAAAAGGCGTCGGACATCGCCCGGGCCGACATCGCCCCCGGCCTCAACCCCGGCGTGGCGCTGGTGCCGCCCTTCTCGCCGGCGGTGTTCATCCAGAACTATACCAACAATTACTCGATCGCCGCCTACGGCCAGCTGACCTACCAGCTGACCGATCAGCTCGGCTTTGAGGTTGGTGGCCGCTGGAGCAAGGACAACAAGATCTTCACGTCGATCAACACCCGCCAGCGCGACAACGTGACGTTCATCAACGTGACGCGGGAAGACGACTGGAAGGATTTCACCCCCCATTTCGGCGTGAACTACAAGGCGACCGACGACATCCTCATCTACGGCAGCTATTCGCGCGGGTTCAAGCAGGGCGGGTTCAACGGCCGGCCGCTGGCCGGGCCGGAGGAAGTGACGGCCTATGCGCCCGAGACGCTGGATACCTATGAAGCCGGCATCAAGGCGCAGATCATCGATCGCAAGCTGACCGCCAACCTCGCCTATTTCCACAGCAAATATAATGACATCCAGCTGACGGTGAACCAGACGCCGCAGAATTTCGTCGCCAATGCGGCGGGCGGCAAGATTGACGGCTTCGAGGCCGAACTGGTGGCGCGGCCCAACCGCTGGTTCAACGCCAACATGTCGGTCGGCTATCTGGACGCGCGCTACACCTCGGTCGGCCAGGGCCTCGGGCCGACGCAGATCCTGCCGATCACGCTGGCCACCGGCTTCGTCAAGGCGCCGAAGTGGACGGCGACGGTGGGTGCCGAGGCGCGGCACGAGTTCGACGGCGGCGGCATCGTCGCGCTGCGCGGCGATCTGACGCTCTACAGCCGCATCTATCACGATGTGGCGAACACGCCGATCATCACCGACGACGGCTATACGATCTCCAACGCGCGGATCAGCTACACGCTGCCAGGCAATGCGATCGAGGTCGCGGCCTTCGTCAACAATCTGACGAACACGCTCTACCTCCTGTCGGGCAACGCCTCGCCCGGCTTCGGTCTCGCCGAAGCCTCCTACGGCCGCCCGCGCGAATGGGGCGTCTCGGCCAGCTACCGCTTCTGACGAGGCGGGCGGGTGCGGGCGGCGATCAGGCCGCCCGCGCCACCCGCCGGTCGCCCCCGTCCGCGGCGGCGAGCAGCAGGCGCTCCAGCGTCTTCAACCGGCCGGGGGCGGTGATCTTGTCGCCGGTCAGATCGGTCAGATAGAAGACGTCGACCGCGCGCTCGCCATAGGTGGCGATGTGCGCCGAGTGGATCGTCACCCGCGATTCGAACAGCGCATGCGCCAGCGCGTTGAGCAGCGCCGGCCGATCGCGCGCATGCACCTCCACCACCGTGGTGCGGTTGGAGGCGCGATTGTCGATCAGAACATTGGGTTCGATCGCGAACGCCTCCGCCCGCATCCGCGACAGCGGCTTGGCGGCGAGGCGATCGGCCATGCGGTTGCGATCCGACAGCGTCTCGCGGATGCCGGCGCGCAGCCGTTCCAGCCGGCGGGGATCGGCGAAGGGGCCGCCCAGCGGATCCTGCACCAGGAAATTGTCGATCGCCATGCCGTCGCGCGTGGTGTGGATGCGCGCGTCGATGATGCTGCCGCCGGCGAGGTGGATTGCGCCGGCGATGCGGTAGAACAGCCCGGGGTGATCGGAGGCGTAGATGGTGACGAGCGTGGCGCCGCGCGCGTCGTCGGCATCGGTGGCGATCGACAGGCGATCGTCGCCGGCATTGGCAGCGGCGATGGTGCGGGCATTGCTCTCCAGCACGTCCAGCCCCTCGGCCACCCAATAGCTTTCGGGCATGCGGCGGACGAAGCCGTCCATCGCCTCGGCCGGCCAGCCCAGCCGGTCCGCCAGATCGCGCTGCTTGGCCTCGACCCGCTCGCGCCGGCCGCGCTGCTTGTGGCCAAGCCGCAGCACCTCCTCCGCGCCGTCGTAGAGATCGCCCAGCAGCTGGCGCTTCCAGTCGTTCCACACGCCGGGGCCGACCGCGGCGATATCGACCACCGTCAGCAGGTAGAGCAGCCGCAGCCGTTCCGGGCTCTGCACCTCGGCGGCGAAATCGATCATCGTCTTGAAGTCGGACAGGTCGCGCTTGAAGGCGGTGGCGGACATCAGCAGGTGATAGCGGACCAGCCAGGCGACCGTCTCGGTCTCGGCAGCGGTCAGGCCGAAGCGCGGGCAGAGCCGCTCGGCCACTTCCGCCCCCAGGATGCTGTGGTCGCCGCCGCGGCCCTTGGCGATATCGTGCAGCAGCACCGCCACGTAGAGCACGCGGCGCGAGATCACCTGTTCCATCAGCGCCGTCGCCAGCGGCAGCGCCTCCTCGCGCAGGCCGCGATCGATCCTGGACAGCAGGCCGACGGCGCGCACGGTATGCTCGTCCACCGTATAATGGTGATACATGTCGAACTGCATCTGCGCGACGACGCGGCCGAAATCGGGCACGAAGCGGCCGAACACGCCCGCCTCGTTCATCCAGCGCAGCACCGTCTCGGGATCGCGCGGGCTGGTCAGCACGGCGAGGAAGAAGGCGTTGGCGCGGGGATCGGCGCGGACGCGATTGTCGATCAGCCGCATGTCGCGCGTCGCCTGGCGCAGCGTCAGCGGATGGATCTCCACCTCGTGCGCGTCCGCCACCGCGAAGAGTTGCAGCAGGCGGACGGGATCGGCGGTGAAGAAATCGTCGGACGGCGCCGCCAGCCGGCCGCGATCGAGCACGAAGCCGTCCAGCTTCCGCCGCCGGCGGCGCAGCCCCGGCAGCCGGTCCAGCCCGAAGCGGCGGCCGCGCGCGGCGAACGTCTCGTCGAGATGCGCCAGGAACAAGCCGGTCAGGTCGCCCACCTGTTTCGCGGTCAGGAAATAATGCTTCATGAACCGTTCGACCGCGGCGCGGCCGGGGCGCGCGGCATAGCCCATCCGCTCGGCGATC
Source organism: Edaphosphingomonas fennica (assembly GCA_036946415.1). Classification (GTDB taxonomy): domain Bacteria; phylum Pseudomonadota; class Alphaproteobacteria; order Sphingomonadales; family Sphingomonadaceae; genus Sphingomonas_Q; species Sphingomonas_Q fennica_A. Next base: position 242,588 of record JAQIJD010000004.1, read on the forward strand.
TCGGACTGGACGTCGAAGGTCAGCCGGTCCTCGGCGCGGTTCGTCAGGATGTGGAGGTGGCAGCGCACCGCCCACAGGAAATTCTCGGCGCGCGCGAAGCGGCGCTGCTCCTCGCGCGTCAGGAGGCCTGCCGTCACCAGTTCGCCCACCGAATGGACGCGGTTGACGTATTTGCCGATCCAGAACAGCGCGTGCAGATCGCGCAGGCCGCCCTTGCCTTCCTTCAGATTGGGTTCGACGACGTAGCGGCTGTCGCCCATCCGCTCGTGCCGGGCGTTGCGCTCGCCCAGCTTCTCGGTGACGAAGGCGGCGGCGGTGCCGGCCACCACCTCCCGGTCGAAGCGGGTGGAGGCTTCCTCGAACAGCGCCTGATCGCCCCACACGTAGCGCGATTCGAGCAATGCGGTACGGATGGTGAGATCGCTTTTCGCCATCCGCACCACATCGTCGAGCGAGCGGCTGGAATGGCCGACCTTCAATCCCAGATCCCACAGCATGTAGAGCAGGCTTTCGATCACCTGCTCGCTCCACGGCGTCTGCTTCCACGGCGTCAGGAAGGCGATGTCGATGTCCGAATGGAGCGCCATCTCGCCGCGGCCGTAGCCGCCGACCGCCGCCAGCGTCAGCCGCTCGGCCGCGGTCGGGTTGTTGAGCGGGTGGAGATGGGTGACGGCATATTCCAGCGCCAGCCGCAGCAGCTGATCGGTCAGATAGGCATAGGCCGCCGCCGTCTCGCTGCCGCGGGTGGGGTTGGCGGCCAGCCGGCGCGCGATCTCCGCCCGGCCGTGGGCCAGCGCCTCGCGCAGCACCGGCGTCGCCGCGGTGCGCAGCATCGCCCCCGTCGCCCCACCGGCGGCGATCGCCGCCAGCCGGTCGGCGGTCGCGCGGCGATCGATGATCGCGCGACGATGGGGGATATTGTCGAAACGGGTGGCCATCATCCTGTCCATCTGGCCCGGTGCGGCGCCCGCGCCAAGGGGCGCGGCCGATTCGGGTTCCGGCGCGCTTCCTGCCACAGGATCGATTGCGGGTGGGTTAAGCGGACGGATCAATCGTCGTCCTCGTCCTCATAGCCGACCAGCGCCAGCGCCCGCGCCTTGATCTGGCGGGTCATGCACCAATGGACCAGCGCCTCCTCGCGCCCGTGCGTCACCCACACTTCGGCGGGGGCGACCTCGCGGATCGTGTCGGTCAGTTCGTCCCAGTCGGCATGGTCGGAGATGACGAGCGGCAGCTCGACGTTCTTCTGCCGCGCGCGCTGGCGGACGCGCATCCACCCGCTCGCCATCGCGGTGATCGGATCGGGCAGGCGGCGCGACCAGCGGTCGTTGAGCGCGGAGGGCGGCGCCATCACCACGGCGCCTGCCATCTCGGCAGGCTTGAGGCCCGCGGCCGGGACCAGCTCCCCGAGCGCTATGCCGTGATCGCGATAGAGGTCGCACAATTTCTGGAGCGCGCCGTGGATGAAGATCGGTGCGTCATGCCCCCGCCCGCGCAATTCCATGATGACGCGCTGCGCCTTGCCCAGCGCATAGGCGCCGACCAGCACGCAACGATCGGGATTGGCGTGGAGCGTGGCGAGCAGGCGGTCCATCTCGGCGGCGGCATCGGGGTGGCGGAAGACGGGCAGGCCGAACGTCGCCTCGGTGATGAAGATGTCGCAGGGCACCGGCTCGAACGGCGCGCAGGTGGGATCGGGGCGGCGCTTGTAATCGCCCGAGACGACGACGCGCTCGCCGCCCTTCTCCAGCACGATCTGCGCGGAACCCAGGACGTGGCCGGCGGGGACGAAACTCACCTCCATGTCGCCCAGCCTCAGGCTTTCGCCATAGGCCACCGGCTGGCCGTTCTGCGGGCCGTAGCGGACGGCCATGATCGCCAGCGTCTCCGCCGTCGCCAGCACCGCGCCATGGCCGCCGCGGGCGTGATCGGCATGGCCGTGGGTGACGAGGGCGCGGGCCACCGGCTGCGAGGGATCGATCCACATATCGACATGCGGAAGATACAGGCCGGTCGGGTGCGGCTCGATCCAGGAAGCGAGGCGGGGCATCGCCAGCAAGATGATCGCCGGGCGGACAAGGTTCCGGACCATGCACGGATCGTGGCGGCGGCCAGGGCGTTCACGACGGGATCGGTCAAGGAAAGGATACCGCCATGGACGGCGCATTGGGGATTACCGCATTCTTGGGCGGCCTGCTGCTGGCAGCGGTGCTGCTGTTCGCGATGCTGCGCAACCGCAAGCGCACGCCCGCCGAAAAGGCGCGGACCGAAGCGGCGACGCACGATCTCTACGCCCGCGAGGATCGCGACGCCAAGCGCAACGAGGTGGCGCCGTAATCGCCCCGCGATGACGGACGATCCGGCGGGGCCGCCGCCCCTGCCGGCGGCGATCGAGGGCTGGTTCGATCGCCGCGGCTGGCGGCCCCGCCGCTACCAGATGGAGATGTGGGCGGCGGCGCGCGCCGGCCGCCATGCCCTGCTCGTCGCCCCCACCGGCGCGGGCAAGACGCTCGCCGGCTTCCTCCCCAGCCTGGTCGATCTGATCGAGCGGCCGACCGAGGGGCTGCACACGCTCTACGTCTCGCCGCTCAAGGCGCTGGCGATCGACGTGCAGCGCAACCTGATCGATCCCGTCACCGAAATGGGCCTCGACATCCGCGTCGAGAGCCGCACCGGCGATACGCCGTCGGACCGCAAGGCGCGGCAGCGCGCGCGCCCCCCCGCAAATGCTGCTGACGACGCCCGAATCGCTCAGCCTGCTGCTCAGTCATGCCGACAGCGCGACGCTGTTCGCCGGCTTGCAGGCGGTGGTGGTGGACGAGGTCCACGCCTTCGCCAGCGGCAAGCGCGGCGATCTGCTCAGCCTCTGCCTCGCCCGCCTCCAGCGGCTGGCACCGTCCCTGCGACGTGTCGCCCTCTCCGCCACCGTCGCCGATGCCGATGCCTATCGGGCGTGGCTGGCGCCCGATGGCGACATCGATCGGGTGGCGCTGGTGCGGGGCGATCCGGGGGCCGATCCCGACATCCGCATCCTGCTGCCCGAGGGGCGCGTGCCCTGGTCGGGCCATTCGGGGCGCTATGCGGCGCAACAAGTGATGGCGGAGATCGCCGCGCATCGCACGACGATCGTCTTCTGCAACACCCGCAGTCTCGCCGAGCTGATCTTCCAGGATCTGTGGGCGGTCAACGACGCCTCGCTGCCGATCGGCATCCACCACGGTTCGCTCTCGATCGAGGCGCGGCGCAAGGTGGAAGCGGCGATGGCGGCGGGGCGCCTGCGCGGCCTCGTCGCCACCGCCAGCCTCGATCTGGGGGTCGACTGGGGGGACGTCGATCTCGTCATCCAGATGGGCGCGCCAAAGGGGTCTTCGCGCCTGCTCCAGCGGATCGGCCGCGCCAACCACCGGCTGGACGAGCCGAGCCGGGCGATGATCGTGCCGGGCAACCGCTTCGAATATCTGGAAGCGCGCGCCGCGCTCGACGCGGTCGAGGGTGGCGAGCTGGATGCCGAGATCTTCCGCCCCGGCAGCCTCGACGTGCTCGCCCAGCATGTCATGGCCTGCGCCTGCGCCGCCCCCTTCGCCGAGGCCGAGATGCTGGACGAGGTGCGCTCCGCTTTGCCCTATTCGGCGCTGACGGCGGAGGTGTTCGCCCGCGTCCTGGGCTTCATCGCCACCGGCGGCTATGCGCTGAAGGCCTACGACCGCTTCCAGCGGCTGACGCAGGACAAGGACGGGCTGTGGCGGCTCAGCCACCCGCGCTTCGCCGCCCAGCACCGGCTGAATGCGGGGATCATCGTGGAAGCGACGATGCTCACCGTCCGCTTCCGCAACGGCCGCGGCCTCGGCAAGGTGGAAGAGGCGTTCGCCGCGACGCTGGCGCCGGGCGACACCTTCTTCTTCGCTGGCCTCAGCCTGGAGGTGGAGCGGATCGACGGTGAGGATCTGCTGGTGAAGGCCACCAGCCGCCCGGCACGCATCCCCACCTACGGCGGATCGCGCATGCCGCTGTCCACCAACCTCGCCGATCGCGTCCGCCGCTTCCTCGCCACGCCCGCCGAATGGGCGCGCTTTCCGGACGACGTGCGCGATTGGCTGGAGGTGCAGCAGGCGCGCTCCGTATTGCCCGAGCCGGGGGAGCTGCTGGTCGAAACCTTCCCGCGCGAGGGGCGGCATTATATGGTCGCCTACAGTTTCGAAGGGTGGAACGCGCATCAGTCGCTCGGCATGCTCATCACCCGGCGGATGGAGACGGCCGGACTGCAACCGACCGGCTTCGTCTCCAACGATTATGCCATCGCCACCTACGGGCTGAAGCCGATCGAGGATCCGGCCGCCCTCTTCTCCGGCGACATCCTTGAGCATGAGTTCGTCGAGTGGGTGCAATCCTCGCACCTGCTGAAGCGCGCCTTCCGCGAGGTGGCGGTGATCGGCGGGCTGGTCGAACGCCAGCACCCCGGCAAGCGCAAGACCGGCCGGCAGGTGACCTTCTCGACCGACCTCATCTACGACGTGCTGCGACGCTACGAGCCCGATCACCTGATGCTGCGCGCCGCGTGGGAGGATGCGCGCGCGCGGATGACCGATGTCGGCCGGCTCGCCGCCCTGCTCGATCGCGCGCAGGGCACGATCGTCCACCGCGCGCTGACCCGCGTCTCGCCACTGGCGGTGCCGGTGCTGGTGCTGATCGGGCGCGAGCGGATCGCGACCGGCCTTGCCGACGATGCCGTGCTGATCGAGGCGGAGGCGCTGGCGCAGGATGCGATGCGGCTGGACTGAAGGAATGTTGATGACAGAAGGATGACGGCGGACCATGGCCGGGCGATGCGTTTTGCCTGCCTTGCCGCCCTCGCCCTCGTTGCCGCCCCCGCCGCGGCAGAAACGACGCAGGACCAGCGCGTCTGGTTCAACGCCACCTGGATGGGATCGATCTCGGGCAATCTCGTCGGCTTCGCCGAGGTGCAGCCGCGCAGCGGTGACGGCCTGTCGCGGCTCGACCAGATCATCCTGCGCCCGGCGATCGGCTGGCGGATCGGCAAGGCGCTGACCGTCTATCAGGGCTATGCGCGCGTCATCAATCCGGTCGACGGCGGGCCGGACCTGAAGGAGCATCGCAGCTTCCAGCAGGTGAGCTGGACGCCGTTCAGCGGCCGCGCCGCCGAGGTCCAGTCGCGCACCCGACTCGAACAGCGCTTGCGGGCGGACGGCGGCGACACCGGCTGGCGCGCGCGCGAGATGCTGCGCTACGAACATGCGCTCAGCGGCCGGCAGGGCGATCTGGCGGCGCTCGTCTATGGCGAGCTGTTCGTGGCGCTGAACGATACCGACTGGGGGGCACGGCGCGGCTTCGACCAGGCGCGGAGCTTCGTGGGCGTTGAAGTGCCGCTCGGCGGCCGCTCCACCGCCGAGATCGGCTACCTCAACCAGACGATCGACCGGACGCGGGGCCGCACGCAGGTGAACCACGTCGCCTCGATCACCCTCTTCTGGCGGCCCTGACGCCCGTTGCGATGGTGGGTATGCCACCGTAAGGATCGGGCATGGCGGCCGACGAGGACATCAGCGAATTGCCGGAAGCGGTGGCGATCCGCGATCTGGGCGATATCGTCGGCTTTCACATCCGCCTCGCCCATGGCGCGGTCTACCGCCATTTCACCGAGACCTTCTCCGACCTCGGCCTGACGCAGAAGCAGACGGCGGTGCTGTGGCTGCTCGACGCGCGTCCCGGCGTCACCCAGAGCCAGCTTGCGCGCGAATTGCAGATGGACCGGGCGACGATGATGGCGATCGTCAACCGGCTGGAGGCGCGCGGCTATCTGCGCCGGGCGGGGCTGGGGCAGGACCGGCGCCAGCGGACGATCGAGCTGCTGCCCGCCGGCCGGAGTGCGCTGGCCGAGGCGCGCGCCGCGATCCAGGCGCACGAACATTGGATCAAGTCCCGCTTCACCCCGCGCGAGGTGCGCACGCTGGTGACGCTGCTGGAACGAATCCACGGCTGATCCGGAACAATCGCCGTCCCCGAGCATCGTGCAGCCATTGTCCCGTCACGCCGGAGCCGATTCCATGCGCCATGCCCCCGCCGCCCTTGCCGCCCTTCTCGCTCTGGCCGCGGCCCCGGCCTTCGCTCAAGGGGCGGACAAGAGCGTCACCCTGCAAGGCCCCGGCAAGGCGGCGCGCGGCACCGTGATGCTGACGCCGGCACCCGATGGCGTGCTGCTGAAGGTGGCGGCGACCGGCCTCACCCCCGGCTGGCATGCGATCCATTTCCACGCCAAGGCCGATTGCAGCGACCCGAAGTTCACCGCCGCCGGCGGCCACGTCCACCAGGGCGAGGCGGCGCCGGTCCATGGCCTGCTGAACCCGGACGCCAATGATTCGGGCGACCTGCCCAATATCTGGGCCGGCAAGGACGGCCGCGCCAATGCCGAACTGTTCACCACGCTTGTCTCGATGGGCGGCGGGTCGAACCCGGTGCCGTCGCTGCTCGATGCCGATGGTTCGGCGATCGTGATCCACGCCAAGCCCGACGATCATCGCAGCCAGCCGATTGGCGGGGCCGGTGATCGCGTCGCCTGCGGCATCATCCGCTGACGGTGCGGGCGGGGGCGTGCCCCCCGCGCTTCAATCCACCTGATAGATGCGCAGCACCGCCGCATCCGGCAGCCGCGCGCCGACGCAGACGAACAGATTTTCGTTGAGCCAGACGTGGGGCCCCGCCCCCACCTCGAAACTGGGCGAGGCGCGGAAATAATAATCGGCGGGTGCCACCGTCTCGCCCGCCATCAGCCGCCGCATCACCGCTTCCGGCGCGCGGCGCAGGCCGCTGTTCTGGACGGAGATCGCCTGACCGTCGCTGGCCTTCAGCCAGTAATGCGCGAAGACGCGGGTCAGCCCGTCGCCGGGGCGGATGCCCTGCCAGTCGGCCCCGCCCGCCATCACCTGCCCCGTCAGCCGCGGGCCGGAGACGGTGCCGCCGACGATCGGCACGATCCGGCGACGCACGCCGTCGATCGTGCCCAGTTCCTGAATGGCCCCAAGCTGCGCGCGCACCTCGAAAGCGAAGGTCAGGCGCGGTTCCGGAAAGGCGATGTCGGCGGAGGCAGCGGCGGCAGGCGCGGCCGCCGCCAAGGCCATGCCGCCGCCGGTTGCGAGCACGGTCCGCCGGTCGATTCCATCCGTCATGCCGGAACCCTTCCTGATCGGGGCAGACCCGGCCGACCGGCCCCACCCCAACCCCTCCCCTGAAGGGGAGGGGCTTTCCTGTCGCTCACTCAGCGGCGACCGGCCCGAACAGCCCCATTTCGCCCGCGTCCTCGTTGGCGACGGCGGGGGCCTTGGCGGCCTTGCGCCGGTCGAACGCGTCCCACACCTCGTTCCACTGGCCGCGCGTCGCCGCCTTGGAATATTCGGTGGCGCGCGTCTCGAAGAAATTGGCATGCTCGACGCCGTTCAGCATCGGCGCCAGCCACGGCAGCGGGTGATCGTCGATCATGTAGAGCGGCTTCAGGCCAAGCTGGCCCAGCCGCCAGTCGGCGATGTAGCGGACATATTTCTTGATGTCCTTGGGCGTCATGCCGGAGACCGGGCCCATCTCGAACACCAGATCGATGAACGCATCCTCGATCCGCACCGTCTTCTGGCACATGTCGAGGATGTCGTCGCGCACCGACGGGGTCATGCAGTTCCGCTCCTTCACGAAGGTGTGGAACAGCTTGATGATGCCCTCGCAATGCAGCGTCTCGTCGCGGATCGACCAGGTGACGATCTGGCCCATGCCCTTCATCTTGTTGAAGCGCGGGAAGTTCATCAGCATCGCGAAGCTGGCGAACAGCTGCAGCCCCTCGGTGAAGCCGCCGAACATCGCCAGCGTCTTGGCGATGTCCTCGTCGCTGTCGACGCCGAAGGTGCTGAGGTAATCGTGCTTGTCCTTCATCTCCTTATACTGGAGGAAGGCCGAATATTCGGTCTCGGGCATGCCGATCGTGTCGAGCAGGTGCGAGTAAGCGGCGATGTGGACCGTTTCCATGTTGCTGAACGCGGTCAGCATCATCTTGATCTCGGTCGGCTTGAAGACGCGGCCGTATTTCTCGTGGTAGCAATCCTGCACCTCGACGTCGGCCTGCGTGAAGAAGCGGAAGATCTGCGTCAGCAGGTTGCGCTCGTGATCGGTCAGCTTCTGCGCCCAGTCGCGGCAATCCTCGCCCAGCGGCACCTCCTCGGGCAGCCAGTGGAGCTGCTGCTGGCGCTTCCAATATTCGAACGCCCACGGATATTCGAAGGGCTTGTAGGTGCGGGAGGCCTGGAGAAGGGACATGGGGGGGCTATCCTTGGGGCATCTGGAGCAGCAGGACGATCACGCCCAGCGCTAGGAGGATGAGGGCGGCACGGCGCAGCATCTGGCGGCGGCGCTCGGCGGGCGAGAGGGGAGCGGGATCGTCGACATAGGCGTCGCGCGGGCCGTCCATCAGCCGGCGATATTCGGCCTCGCGGCGGGCGCGGATGCGGCGGATGCGCTCGCGCGGGCGGACCACCAGCGCGAAGACGATCCCGCCCATCACCGCCAGCACCGCCACCGTCTGCGGATCGATCGGGCCGGACGGCGTCACGCCGCCGCCCCCGCCGATGCGACCGAAGCCGCCGACGCGCGTTTTCCACGCCCAACCCACAGAGGAGACGGACGATGGCCGACGTAAGCCAGATCAGGGAACATGCCGAGGTGATCGGTGCGGACGGCGTGCATGTCGGCACGGTCGATCGCGTCGACGGCGATCGCATCAAGCTGACGAAGAAGGACTCGGGCGAAGGAAGCCATAAGGGCCATCATCATTACATCTCGACCGGGCTGGTGGCGACCGTGGACGGCGATACCGTGCGCCTGTCCGCCAATGCCGACGTGGCGGTGACGTTCGAGGAGGAGGAATAAGCGCAGGGCCGCTTCCCCTCACCCAACCCTCTCCCCACCGGGGAGAGGGCTTTGGCCCGCGTCATTGGCAGGCCAGAGTGCCGGGCCGGCCAGCCGATGATCCGGGGGATCATTGGCAGGCCAGGCACTCGTCGTAATCCTTCGCTTCCAGCTCGATCTGCTTCAGGTCGGGCGTATTGTCCGCCTCCACCCCGCCGGCGAAGCCCGCGCGCTGGATCGACTTGGAGCGGAGGTAGTAGAGCGACTTGATACCCAGTTCCCACGCGCGGAAGTGCAGCATCAGCAGATCCCACTTCTCCACGTCCGCCGGGATGAACAGATTGAGCGAGGCCGACTGGTCGATATAGGGCGTGCGATCCGCGGCCAGTTCGATCAGCCAGCGCTGGTCGATCTCGAAGCTGGTCTTGTAGCAATCCTTCTCGTCCTGCGTCAGGAAATCGAGATGCTGGACGGAGCCGCCCTTCTCCAGGATCGTGTTCCACACCGCATCGGAGTTCTTGGACTTCGCCGACAGCAGCTTTTCCAGATAGGGATTGCGGATCGAGAAGCTGCCCGACAGCGTCTTGTGGGTATAGACGTTCGCCGGGATCGGCTCGATGCACGCGCTGGTGCCGCCGCAGATGATGCTGATCGAGGCGGTCGGCGCGATCGCCATCTTGCACGAGAAGCGCTGCATAACGCCCTTGTCGGCGGCATCCGGGCAGGCGCCGCGCTCGTGCGCCAGCAGCATCGACGCCTCGTCGGCCTTGGCGGCGACGTGGCGGAAGATGCGCAGGTTCCAGCTCTTGGCCATCGCCCCCTCGAACGCCAGGCCGCGCGCCTGGAGGAAGGAGTGGAAGCCCATCACGCCGAGGCCCACCGACCGCTCGCGCGAGGCGGAATAGACGGCGCGCGCCATTTCCGGCGGGGCGCGATCGATATAGTCGGTCAGCACATTGTCCAGGAAGCGGAGCACGTCCTCGACGAACAATTTGTCGCCGTTCCACTGGTCCCATGTCTCGAGGTTGAGGGACGACAGGCAGCAGACGGCGGTGCGATCGCGGCCATATTGGTCGCGCCCGGTCGGCAGCGTGATCTCCGAACAGAGGTTGGAGGTGGAGACCTTGAGGCCCGCCTCGCGCTGGAAGGCGGGCATGGCGCGGTTCACCGTGTCCGAGAAGACGATATAGGGCTCGCCCGTCGCCAGCCGCGTCTCGACCAGCTTCTGGAACAGCGCGCGCGCATCCACCGTCTGGCGGACCGACTGGTCCTTGGGGCTGAGCAGATTCCACTCGGCCCCGTCGCGCACCGCCTCCATGAACGCGTCCGACAGCAGCACGCCGTGGTGGAGGTTAAGCGCCTTGCGGTTGAAATCGCCGCTGGCCTTGCGGATCTCGAGGAACTCCTCGATCTCGGGGTGCGACACGTCGAGATAGCAGGCGGCCGAACCGCGCCGCAGCGAGCCCTGGCTGATCGCCAGCGTCAGCGAATCCATCACGCGCACGAAGGGGATGATGCCGCTGGTCTTGCCGTTGAGGCCGACCGGCTCGCCGATCCCGCGCACCGCCCCCCAATAGGTGCCGATGCCGCCGCCGCGGCTGGCCAGCCAGACGTTCTCGTTCCACGTATCGACGATGCCCTCGAGGCTGTCGTCGACCGAGTTGAGATAGCAGGAGATGGGCAGGCCGCGCCCGGTGCCGCCGTTGGAGAGGACCGGCGTGGCGGGCATGAACCACAGCTTGGAGATATAGTCGTAGAGCCGCTGGGCATGCGCCTGATCGTCGGCATAGGCCGAGGCCACGCGCACGAACAAATCCTGATAGCTTTCGCCGGGCAACAGGTAGCGGTCCTTCAGCGTCTCCTTGCCGAAGTCGGTGAGGAGCGCATCGCGACTGTGATCCACCTCGACCGGAAACGGCCGTGGGCGCGCGCCCTGCGATGAGACCGAGGCGGGCGCATCCGAGGGCACGGCCGGCGTATCGAGAAGGTCGGTGCTGGTCATGCTCGTCTCGCTGCTGCTCAGGTCCATTGCCCGTCCCGTTCCTGTTCCGTTCGCGCACCATAAGGCAAGCGAAAAAGGGCGCACGACGCCATGTCCTGCCGCCATATGCGGCAACACCGCGGGCAAGCCCGCCATGACCGTTCGTTCACCCTATGTCACCACAAGCTGTTGTGCCAAGGCGGCAACGACGCGCTTGATATGGTGCCTTTGAATCGATCGCAGCCACCACTGTCAACGCCAAAGATAAGTTGACCGCCTGCAACTTTCGACCATTTGGCGCGTGTTCGCCCGGCCATCGACCAGAGTGCGGTTCGTAAACGACTCGCGCCTTTCCGCCATTTGCTGACGGCCGGAAGAGGCGCCGAAAAAACTGTGGATAAGGCGACCGCTTATCCCATCGCGACCCGCACCAGCAGCAATATCAGCCCCGCCAGCGCCACCGCCATCTGCCGCGGGCGGAGCCCGGCGAACCAGGCGGGCACCTCGCCGCGGCGGGCGGCGCGCGGATCGAGGATGCCGATCGCCGCATAGCCGACGATTAGCGCCACCAGCGCCGCACGCAGCGGCAGCAGCAGGCCGGCGACGCCCAGCACGAACAGGCCGATCGCGGTCGCGATCTGCACGGCACGCGGCCCGCCTTCGGTGAAGAAGCTGAGGCCGCGGCGCACGCCGGCCAGGAACAGCAGCAGCACCGCCGCCCACATCTGGCCGATCGTGACGGGGATGCCCGCCGTCGCGGTCGGCAGGAACAAGGCGGCGATGCCGAGCAGCGGCAGCAGCAGCACCGGCCCCATGGCGAGGAGGGCGGGGGTGCGGGGAATGTCGGTCGAAGGATCGCGGGTCATGCCGGCCCGAACGATCGGCCGGGCGGCGGGTGCCGGGCCGGCCAAGCGTCGGATGCGGGCAGGGGCTGGCGCTCGCCCGGCGGGCGGCTCCGCGCGGAGAGGCAGACACGCCCCGGACTGCGCCGGGGCGATGGCGCGTGTTCTGCGGCCGTGGCGCGTACCCCTCGACTACGCTGGGGGCGAACGGAGGCTGGATGACATCCTGCCCGTCGACCGAGCGCCGACCGGACTCGGCGATGCCCGGCCGATGGATAGGCCCCGTCAGCGCAGCTTGTGTTCGCCCTTCACCCAGCGCACCGTCTGCGTGCTGGCGCGCATCACCACGCTCTCGGTCGTCACGCAGCCCTTGCGGCGCTTGACGCCGGCCAGCAGCGATCCGTCCGTGACGCCGGTGGCGGCGAAGATCGCGTCGCCCTTCACCAGATCCTTCAGGCTGTAGATGCGGTCGAGGTCTTCCACGCCCCATTTGGCGGCGCGGGCGCGTTCGTCGTCGTTGCGGAACAGCAGGCGGCCCTGGAACTGCCCGCCGACGCAGGCGAGCGCGGCGGCCGCAAGCACGCCTTCGGGCGCGCCGCCCTGGCCCATGTAGATGTCGATCGTGGTATCGGGATCGGTGACGGCGATCACGCCCGCCACGTCCCCGTCCGGGATCAGCATGATGCCGCAGCCGAGGCCGCGCAGCTCGGCGATCAGCGCCTCGTGGCGGGGGCGATCGAGCACGCAGGCGATGATCTCGTTCGGCGAGACGCCCTTGGCCTCCGCCAGCGCGCGGACGTTCTCGGTCGGGCTGCGATCCAGGCTGACGAGGCCCTCGGCATAGCCCGGCCCGATCGCCAGCTTGTCCATATAGACGTCGGGCGCGTTCAGCAGCCCGCCTTCCTCGGCGATGGCGAGGACGGCGAGCGCGTTGGGGCTGGCCTTGGCGGTCAGCGTCGTGCCCTCCAGCGGATCGAGCGCGATGTCGATCTTGGGCGCGTCCGGCCCGCCGCGGCCGACCTTCTCGCCGATGTAGAGCATCGGCGCCTCGTCGCGCTCGCCCTCGCCGATCACCACCGTGCCGTCGAAATCCAGTTCGTTGAAGGCGGCGCGCATCGCCTCGACGGCGGCGGCGTCGGCAGCCTTCTCGTCGCCGCGGCCGACCAGGGTGGAGGCGGCGATCGCGGCGGCCTCGGTGACGCGCACCATTTCCAGCACCAATACGCGATCGAGCGCCTTCGAGCCTTCACCCATGACCGTCCGTCTCCTGTCCCTGTTCGCGCCCCGGATAGGCCGGGGGCGTGGCAATGTCGAGAAAACCCCGCGTCAGCCGCCGCGCGCGAGCGCCGCCGCAACCGCCGCCGCCAAAGCCGCGACGGTGAAGGGCTTGCGCAGCACCGCCCGGCCCGCCAGCTCGGGTGCGTCGCCCGCGCCGCCGGCGAAACCCGTCACGAACAGCGCCGGCACGCCGGCGTGGCGCGCCGCCGCCATCCGCACCAGTTCCGGCCCGGTGGTGCCGGGCATCATCACGTCCGTCAGGATCAGCGCGACGGGTGCCCCGCCGTCGAGCAGCGCCAGCGCCTCCTCCGCCGATCCCACCGGCAGCGGCCGGTAGCCGAGCTCGGCCAGCGCCGCGGTGGTGGCGTGGCGGACGCGGGGATCGTCCTCCACCACCAGCACCGTCTCGCCCGCGGCGGCGGTGGGCTGGGGCAGGTCGGGGGCGGGCGCCGCACCCGGCGCCGCGCCCGCCTCGGCCCGCGGCAGCAGGATCGAGACGGTCGTGCCCCGCCCCGGCGCCGAATCGATCTCGACCGTGCCGCCCGACTGGCGGGCGAGGCCGAAGATCTGCGAGAGGCCGAGGCCGGTGCCGCGGCCGACCGGCTTGGTGGTGAAGAATGGCTCGAACGCGCGGGCCAGCACCTCCGGCGTCATGCCGCAGCCTTCGTCGGCGACGGCGATGCGCACGTAATCGCCGGCATCGATGCCGCCGCGCGGCCCCGCCACCACCTCGTTCGCGACCGAGACGGTGATCGCCCCCGCCCCGTCCATCGCATCGCGCGCGTTGACGACGAGGTTGAGGATCGCGTTTTCAAGCTGGTAGCGATCGGCGAAGACCGGCCACGGATCGGGCACGCAGGCGATCGTCACCGCGATCCGCTCGCCGATCGTGCGGTCGATCAGATCGGCCATGCCCGCCGCCAGCGCACCGGGATCGATCGCCTGCGGCAGCAAAGGTTCGGCGCGCGAGAAAGTGAGCAGCTGGCGGGTGAGCGCGGCGGCACGGTTGGCGCCTTCCAGCGCGCTGTCGATATGCGCCGCCGCATCGTCCCCGCCGGCCGCCAGCCGCCGCCGCGCCATATCCAGCCCGCCGACCACCACCGAGAGCATATTGTTGAAATCGTGGGCGATGCCGCCGGTCAACTGGCCCACCGCCTCCATCTTCTGCATCTGGCGGAGCTGATCCTCGACCTGCGCGCGCTGCGCTTCGGCCAGCCGCCGCTCCTCGGCCTCGGCCTTCAGCAGCCCATTCGCCTCGCTGAGCGCCCGCGTCCGTTCCTCGACGGCACGGGCGAGCGCGCCGGCGCGGTCGCGTTCCACCTCCGCCTGCTCGCGCGCGGCGTGGCGGGCGGCATAGGCGCGGGCGGCGAGGCCGGTGAGGCCCAGCGCCACCAGCATCAGCACCGCCCCCGCGATCGACAGCGTATCCGTCAGCCGGTTGGACCATTCGGCCAGCGTCAGCGCATTGTCCGCGCGGCGGCCGAGCAACGTCTCCTCGTGATCGGCGATTCGCTCGAGCGTGCGGTCGATCCGCGGCAGCGTCTCCGACGCGCCGGCCGCGGCGAACAGGGTGAGCGCGGGCAGGCCCTGGCGATAGGTGGCGCGGATCGCGGGCGGCGCCAGTTCGGCACGGCGCTGTTCGTAAAGGCGGCGCAGGACGCGGACGTGCGCGGACTGGTGCCGGTCGGTGGCGACCAGCACGTCCAGCCGGTCGATCAGCCGCCCGGCCTTACGCCATTCGTCGTAGAAAGCGGTGCCGGTGCGGCGGTCGCCGGAGGCGACGAACCGGCCGAGCGCCGCCTCCGACCGGGCGAGCGAGGCGCCCAGCCGGCCGGTGACGACCGCCACCTCATAGCTGTGCCGTTCGCGCGCCGCCGCCTTGTCGCGCGCGCGGCCGGAGGCGGCGGTCAGCACCATCAGCGCGGTCAGCAGCGCGGCAAGCGCGGCGGCGGCGAGGATCGCGATCCCCGGCCGCGACACGAGGCGCCAGCCGCCGGCCGGCTCGTCGCTCAGGGCGTAGCGCTCGTCCATGCGCCCGGTCTATGCGCGAAACGCCGCCGCTCCAAGCGGCCGGGCCGGCCGGTTCAGCCGATGCACCCCACGGCCCGCCCCGCCTCGGCGAACATGCCGAGGATCTCGCCGACCTGTTCGTCCGTATGTTCGGCGCACAGCGAGCAGCGCAGCAGGAAGGTGCCGGCCGGCGTCGCCGGCGGGCGCGCCATGTTGACGTAGAGGCCGCGTTCCAGCAGCGCCTGCCACATCAGCACCGTCGTCTGCTGATCGGGCAGCATCACCGCGATGATCGCCGATTGCGCGGTCTCCGTGCCGAGCGTGAAGCCCAGCTCGCGCAGGCCGCCATGGAGCCGGCGGCTGTTCTTCCAGAGATGCGCGCGCTTGTCCCCGGCATGCATCAGCTTGCGGATCGAGGCGGCGGCCGTCGCCACCACCGACGGCGGCAGCGAGGCGGTGAAGACATAGGGCCGGCAGACGAGGCGCATCACCTCGAACTTGGGATGGTTGGAGACGCAGAAGCCGCCGACCGTGCCGACCGACTTGGAAAAGGTGCCGATCACGAAATCGACATCGTCCTCGACGCCGGCGTCCTCGTAGACGCCGCGGCCGTGCTGCCCGAAGAAGCCCATGCCGTGCGCCTCGTCCACCAGCACCATCGCATTATGCTTCTTCGAGACGGCGACCATCTCCTTCAAGGGCGCGATATCGCCCAGCATCGAATAGACGCCTTCGAGGACGACGAGCTTGCCGGCTTCCTTGGGAAGACGGCCGAGGCGCTTGTCGAGATCCTCGACCGAATTGTGGCGGAAGCGCACGATCTCGGCATCGCCCAGCCAGCAGCCGTCGTAGATCGAGGCGTGGCTGTCGGCATCGAGGATGATGTAGTCGCCCTTGCCAGCCAGCGTGGAGATAGTGCCGAGGTTCGCCTGATAGCCGGTCGAGAAGACCATCGCGGAGGACGTGCCGAAATAGTCCTTGAGCGCCTGTTCGCAGTCCTTGTGCGGCGAATAGGTGCCGTTCAGCACGCGGCTGCCGGTGGTACCCGAGCCGAAATCGTCCAGCGCCCGCTTGCCGGCCGCGATCACGTCGGGATCGAAGGTCATCCCCATATAATTGTAGGTGCCGAGCAGGATCGTGCGGCGGCCCTGGATGATCGCCTCGGTGGGGCTGGTCACCTGATCCATCACGATCGCGAAGGGATCGCGCACGCCGGTATCGAGCAGCGCCTGCCGTTCGGCGATCAGCGCATCGAACTTGCTGAGCAGATCGGGCGCGCCGCCCTCATTGGCGAGGCGGACGGCATCGGGGGTTTCGACGGCATCGGTCATTTGGCGAGCGACCCCACGGCATCGACGAGCTGGCCGATCGTCTCGATCTCGGCCTGCATGTTCATGGTGATGAGGATGTCGAACTCGTCCTCGACCGCGGCGACGAAATCCATCACCGTCAGGCTGTCCCATTCGAGATCGCCGGCGAAGGTGGTCGTCTCGGCCAGCGTCGTGCCCTTCTTGTTGAAGGGCGCGATCAGCGCGGCCACGCGATCGAAAGTCTCTTGTCGGTCCATCGGCGATCCTTATCGGCAGGCCCTGCGCCTTGCCAAGCCATTGCGGCAGCATCGCGGCGGCGCTGTGAAGTAGCATGGTTCGCGCAGAGGCGCGGAGACGCAGAGATGGGCCGCCCGCGGCGACGCCGCGCTTCTGCCGGCCGGACGGGAAGGGAAGGGCGCGACGCGCCGGCGTTTCGGCCCCCCTCTGCGCCTCCGCGTCTCTGCGCGAATTATTTCAGCCAGCCGTTCGCGCGATACCAGGCGGCGGTCGCGACGAGGCCCGCCGCGGTTTCGACCTCAGGCTGCCACACGGCGGCGGGCGGGCGGGCGGTGGCGCCGGCCACCCAATCGTGGTGGCTGTACATCGCCACGCGATCCGCGGTCAGCTTCGCCCCCCCGCGGCGGACGGCGCGATCGGCAGCGGAGGCCAGCGCCAGCACGCGCCGCGGCACCGCCAGCGGCCGCACCCGCCGCCCGACCGCGGCACCGATCATGCGGGCGAGGCCGGCGTGGCTGTGCCCCGCCTCCACCCCGTCGTCCGGCTCGTAGAGCGCGCCGACCGTCCCGGGCCGGTCCACCACGTCGAGCAGCAGCCGGCACAGATCCTCGACCGCGACGATCGACAGCCGCCCGCCCGGCGGCAGCAGCACGAAGCCGTGGCGCGCCATGCGGAACAGTTCCAGCATCTCGGTATCGCGCGGGCCGTAGATGGCGGGCGGGCGGACGATCGTGGCGGCCAGCCCGTCCAGCACGCCTTCCGATTCGCGCTTGGACCAGCCGTAGGCGGACAGGCCCGGCTCGCGCGCGGACAGCGACGAGACGTGGACGAAGCGCAGGACGCCCGCCGCCCGCGTCGCCGCCGCCATCGCCGCAGTGCCGGCGACATTGCCCGCGGCGAACGCCGCCCGGTCGGGCGCGGTGACGACCCCGGCGAGGTGGATCACCGCCGCCGCCCCCGCCACCAGCTTCGCGAGCGCCGCGTCGTCGTCCAGCGCGCCCGCCACCCATTCGACCCCCGCCAGCGGCGGCTGGGGGCGGCGGGCGAGCGCGCGCACCGCATGGCCCCGCGCCGCCGCCATGCGGATCAGGTGGCTGCCGACGAACCCCGTGCCGCCGGTGACCGCGATAGGCCCGCCGCTCACAGCATCACGAGATGATCACGGTGGACCATGGCGCTGCGCGGCGCATAGCCCAGCGCCTCGGCCACCGCGTCGCGCGGCAGGCCGGCAATGCGCGCCGCCTCGTCCGCATCATATTCGGCGAGACCGCGGCCGATCAGCGCGCCGTCCGCCGTCGCCACCTCCACCACGTCCCCCCGCGCGAAGCGGCCGTCGACCGCGGTGACGCCGGGGGCAAGCAGGCTGCGGCCGTTGGCCAGCGCCGCGGCGGCGCCGGCATCGACCGTCAGCCGCCCGCGCGCCGTCAGCCGCCCGGCCAGCCATGCCTTGCGCGCCCGGCGTGCCGGGGCGGCGTGGAAGACGGTGCCGCGGCCTGTGCGGGCGTAGGCGGCAAGCGGCCGGTCCAGCTTGCCCGACACGATCGCCAGCGCGCACCCGGCCGACTGGGCGATCCGCGCCGCCTCCAGCTTGGAGATCATGCCCCCCGATCCCATGCCGGAGGCGGAGCCGCCATCGGCCATCGCCCGGATGCGCGCGTCGATCGTGCGCACCTCGGGCACCAGCGCCGCCGCCGGATCGCGCTGGGGGTTGGCGGTATAGAGGCCGTCGATGTCGGACAGCAGGATCACGCCCTGCGCCCCCGCCGCCTGCGCCACCCGCGCCGCCAGCCGGTCGTTGTCGCCGAAGCGGATCTCGGCGGTCGCCACCGAATCATTCTCGTTGAGGATCGGCACCACCCCCAGCGCAGCAGCCGATCGAGCGTGGCGGCGGCGTTCAGATAGCGGCGGCGATCCTCCAGATCGTCGAGCGTCACCAGCATCTGCGCCGCGGTCAGCCCGCAGGCGCCCAGCAGTTCGGCCCAGCAGTGGCTGAGCGCGATCTGGCCGGTGGCGGCGGCGGCCTGCGCATCCTCCAGCGTCGCCCGCCCGCCCTTGGCCAGCCCCAGCCGCCGCGCGCCGAGCGCGATCGCGCCCGAGGAGACGATCGCGATCTGCTGGCCGGCCGCGCGCCGCGCGGCGACATCGGCGACCACCCCCTCCAGCCAGCCGCGGCGCACGGCACCCGCCCCGTCGACGAGCAGCGCCGAGCCGATCTTGACGATCAGCCGCGGGCAGCGGGCGGGTGAGAAAGGCGTCGGATCGTCCATGCCCGGGCTCATAGGGGCGGATCGGCGGCACCGGAAGGGCGCGCATGGCGGGCGGCGCCGGGCGGATGGCCGGCGTGGCGCGCATAGAAGCGCGAGAAATAGGCCGGATCGGCGAAACCCAGCGCATGGCCGACCTCCGCCACCGTCAGCGGGGTGTAGGCGAGCAGGCGGCGCGCCTCGACCATCGCGCGCAGCGTCGATGAGGCCCATCGGGCTGGTCCGCGCGACGGCGGCGCAGGCGGCGCGCAGCCGGCCGGGGCTGATCCCCAGGGCCGCGGCATGCGTCGCGACCGATTCGCGCAGGCGGAAGCGTTCCTCCACCCGCCGCCGGAAGCGCGCGACCAGCGCCGCCGGCCGTGCCGGGGCGGGCGGTGCCGCATGGCCCGACCCCAGCGCCCGCCGCGCGGCGACCAGCAGCAGCACCAGCGCGGCATCCGCGGCGGCGGCGGCGGCGGGCGCACCGTCCGCCAGCGCCCGGGCCAGCCGCGCGGCGGCGGCCGCCACGCCGCGTCGCGCGGACGGGGACAGGGGCACGGCCGCCACCCCGGCGAACAGCGCCGCCAGATCGGCATCGCGCGCCGCAAGCGTGGCGCGATAGGGGGTCGCGATCGTCAGCACCTGCCCTTCCGATTCGGCTTCCAGCGCGAGCGCATGGGCGACGCCCTCCGGCACCGCCAGCAGGCAGGGTGCGGCGAAGGGCAGCGCCTCAGCCTCGGCGGTCAGCGTGCCGCCGCCGGCAGTGATGACGAACAATTGCGCGAGATCGGCATGGGCGTGCGCCCGGATCGTCCAGCGGCTGGGCGCCGAGCGATGCGACAGCGGCTCCAGATGGACGAAGCGATCCCCCGCGGAACGCCGCGGCTCCCCATAGAGCGAGAAGGTGGGAACGGGATCGATCGCCATCGCCCCATCCTCGCATCCGCCGGTCGTTTCGTCCAATTCTTCGCCTTGCCCGTCCATGGGCGGCGGCCGCCCCGCCGGCTATGCTGCGTGCCGAACGACGGACGGAGAGGGCGATGCGGACGCAGGTGGCGATCATCGGGGCGGGGCCGGCGGGGATGATCCTCGCCCACATGCTCGCCGCCGAGGGGATCGAGGCGGTGGTGCTGGAACGGCGCGACCGCCCCTATGTCGAGGGCCGCGTCCGCGCCGGCGTGCTGGAACAGGTGACGGTCGATACGCTCGCCCGGCTGGGTCTGGATACGCGGCTGCGCGCCGAGGGCCTCGTCCACGAAGGCACCAACCTTTCGGTCGACGGCGCGATGTTCCGCATCGACATGGCGGCGCTGACCGGCGGGCGATCGGTGGTCGTCTACGGCCAGCAGGAAGTGATGCGCGACCTGTTCGACGCCGCCCCGGCGCGCGGCCTGACCATCGTCTGGAACGCCGGCGACGTGACGCTGCACGACATCGCCGGCACCGCCCCTCACGTCACCTATACCGAGGGGGGCGAGACGAAGCGGCTCGATTGCGACGCGATCGTCGCCTGCGACGGCTATCATGGCGTCGGCCGGCGAAGCATGCCGGCCGACGTGCTGAAGACGTTCGAGCGCGTCTATCCGTTCGGCTGGCTGGGCATCCTGGCGGACGTGCCGCCGGTCGAACACGAGCTGATCTACGCCAATCACGCGCGCGGCTTCGCGCTCGCCTCGATGCGGTCGAGCACGCGCAGCCGCTATTACATCCAGTGCGCGCTCGACGAGGATGTCGCCGACTGGTCCGACGAGCGCTTCTGGGACGAATTGTGCCTGCGCCTCGGGCCGGACGTGGGCGGGCGGGTGACGCGCGGTCCGTCGTTCGAAAAGTCGATCGCGCCGCTCCGCTCCTTCGTCGCCGAACCGATGCGCCACGGCCGCCTGTTCCTCGCCGGGGATGCGGCACATATCGTGCCGCCGACCGGCGCCAAGGGCATGAACCTCGCCGTGTCCGATGTGGTGTTCCTGGCCGAAGCGCTGATCGATCTGCTGCGCGGCGGCAGCAGCGCCGGCATCGACGGCTATTCGGCGCGCCGCGCTGGCCCGCGTGTGGAAGGCGGAGCGCTTCTCCTGGTGGTTCACCTCGCTCACCCCACCGTTTCCCCGACATGGACGATTTCCAGCGGCGGATGCAGCAGGCCGAGATCGATTACATCCGCGGTTCCGAGGCGGGGCAACGCGTGGTGGCGGAGAATTACGTCGGGCTGCCGCTGCGGTAGACCGACCGACCGGCTGTCCGCCCCCGGTCAGCCCCCGGTCAGCCTTCGTCCACGCTTTCGCAGGCGTTCACCTGCGGCATGTTGGCAAGCATCCGGGCGAGCATGCCGACCAGCATTTTCTGCTGATCCGGGTCGATCCCCTCCAGCAATTTCGCCTGCCGTGCGAACGACAGGCGCAACGATATGCGCATTGTGGCGGACGCCCGTCTCGGTAAGGGTGAAGCGCATCGTCCGGGCGGTGCCCTTGCCGGTCACGCAGTCCGCCGCGACCAGCGTCTGTAGGCTGCGACTGACGATCGACTTGTTCATCGCCAGCGCCGAGGCGATTTCGCCCTGCGAAAGGCCCGGCGTATGGCCCAGCACGCTGACCACCACCGCGATTCGTTGATACCGAGCCCGATCGTCTTCAGAAAGGTGCGCGAGTCGCTTGCCGTCAATGCGTTGGCGATCAGCACGACATAATGGGGGGCGAAGGAAAATCGATCGATTACCGTTCGCTCCGTCGCATCTGTCATAACAACCCCTCATCGTCGGCCATCCACGCTGGCCATTGACTTCCTGCCGCGACGAACCGTAGGTTGCAATGTAAATCACGGGATCGGCATGGTCGAACCGGATGGGGGGGGAGTGCCGGATGCAGATATGGCGTGGGCTGGCCAAAACCGCGGCCCTGACAGGAACCGCGGCGGCGCTGATCGCGGCGACCGTCCCCGGTGCGCGCGGGCCCGGCTGGGTGGACGATGCCCGCATCGCGACGGCCGATGCCGATCACGACAATTGGCTGGGCTACGGCCGGACGTGGGACGAGCAGCGCTACAGCCCGCTCGACCAGATCAACGCCGGCGACGTGAACCGCCTGCGCCTCGCCTGGGCGGCGGATTTGGATACGATCCGCGGGCAGGAAGCGACGCCGATCGTCGTCGACGGCGTGCTCTACACCTCCACCGCCTGGTCCAAGGTGATGGGCCTATGATGCCGCCACCGGCGCCAAGCTGTGGAGCTTCGACCCCGAGAACGATGGCTCCAAAGGCGTCCACGCCTGCTGTGACGTCGTCAACCGCGGTGTGGCGGTGTGGAAGGGCAAGGTCTTCGTCGGCACGATCGACGGGCGGCTGATCGCGCTCGACGCGGCCACCGGCAAGCCGGTGTGGAGCGTCGTCACCGTCGACCAGAAGCTGCCCTATACGATCACCGGTGCGCCGCGCGTGTTCAAGGACAAGGTCGTCATCGGCAATTCGGGGGCGGAACTGGGCGTGCGCGGCTACGTCACCGCCTATGATACCGCCACCGGCAAGCTCGTCTGGCGCTTCTACACCGTGCCCGGCGACCCGGCGAAGGGGCCGGACGGCGCCGCCTCCGACGAGATCCTTGCCCGGCTCGGCAAGCCGACCTGGGACGGCGACTATTGGAAGCTGGGCGGCGGCGGCACGGTGTGGGATTCGATCGTCTACGATCGCGAGCTGGATCAGCTGCTGATCGGCGTCGGCAACGGATCGCCTTGGAACCACCGCGCCCGCTCGGCTGGCAAGGGCGACAATCTGTTCCTCTCGTCGATCGTCGCGCTCGATCCCGATACCGGCAAATATAAGTGGCATTATCAGGAGACGCCGGCCGAGACCTGGGATTTCACCGCCACCCAGCAGATGACGCTGGCCACGCTCACGATCGACGGCCGCCCCCGCAAGGTGGTGATGCAGGCGCCCAAGAACGGCTTCTTCTTCGTCGTCGATCGCACCACCGGCAAATATATCTCGGCCAAGGCCTATGCGCCGGTCAATTGGGCGACGGGCTATACAGCGGACGGCAAGCCGATCGAGGTGCCGGCCGCGCGCTATGCCGGCAAGCCCTATACGGTCTACCCGTCCGGCATCGGCGCGCACGCCTGGATGCCGATGAGCTACAATCCCAAGACCGGCCTCGTCTACATCCCCGAGATGGAGGTGCCGCTCACCTACAAGGATGCGGTGAATGCCCCGATCCGGCCGGGGCGGTGGAACACCGCGGTCGATTTCACGCATCCCGATGCGGCGCAGGCCAAGGACCCGAACCTGAAGCGCGCCAATACCGGCGCGCTGATCGCCTGGGATCCGGTGCGGCAGAAGGAAGCGTGGCGCCACCAGTACGACTGGGCGTGGAACGGCGGCACGCTGACCACCGCCGGCAACCTCGTCTTCCAGGGCGATGCGCACGGCTTCTTCCGCGCCTTCGCGGCCGATACGGGGCGCGAACTCTGGTCCTATCAGGCGCGGCGCGGGGTGATGGCGGGGCCGATCACCTACCGTGTGGACGGCGTGCAATATGTCGCCGTGCTGGCGGGCTATGGCGGATCGATGGGGATGGCGACCAAGGCGCCCTTCCTGCGCTATCCGCAGCCCAACGGCCGACTGCTGGTGTTCAGGCTGGACGGCAAGGGCAGCCTGCCCGCGGAGGCGCCGCAGCCGCAGAACCCGCCGGTCGAGGTCGCCGATCGCTTCACCGATGCGCAGCGCGCCGAAGGGGCCAAATGGTACGGCGCCTATTGCAACATCTGCCACAACGGGCCGGTCAATCCCGATCTGATGCGCTCGCCCGTCGCCACCGACAAGGCGGCGTGGCGGGCGGTGCTGATCGACGGGGCGCTGGCCGGCAACGGCATGGCGAGCTTCGCCGAACAGCTGACGCCCGATCAGGCGGAAAGCATCCGCGCCTATGTCGCGTCG
>JAQIJD010000005.1:0-45000 GCA_036946415.1 Edaphosphingomonas fennica
AATTCTACGACGAGAACGGCAATTTCGTCGAAACCCTCGATGTGTGGTGGTTCATGAACCACTATGAGAGCTATTGCGAGGAGAAGGGCATTCCCATCAACAAGCAGCTCTACCTGTAATGAAGGCGGCCGTGATGCAGGGGCTGCACCGGCCCCTGACGGTCGAGACGCTGCCCGATCCTGCGCCGGCGGCGGGCGAACTGGTCGTCCGCGTCGGCCGCTGCGGCATCTGCGGGTCCGATCTGCACATGACCGAGGATCCCGCGTTCGGGAAGGGCGAGGGCGACGTCATCGGCCACGAATTCGCGGGCGAGGTGGTCGCGGTCGGCAGCGCGGCCGAGGGCGTCGCGGTCGGCGACATGGTATCGGTGGTGCCGATCCGCGGCTGCGGGCGGTGCGACCAGTGTCTCGCCGGGGAGACGGCGTGGTGCCGGAACGGCATGTTGCTGCAAGGCGGCGGCTACGCCGAATATGCCGTCACCACGCCCGGCCAGTGCGTCGTCCTGCCGGCGGGTGCCAGCATGGCGGACGGCGCATTGGTCGAACCGCTGGCGGTGGCGCTGCACGGCGTGCGCCTGTCGGGCCTCATGCCCGGCGATGCGGTGCTGGTGCTGGGGGCGGGGCCGATCGGCCTCGCCGTCGCCTTCTGGGCACGGCGGATGGGCGCCTCGCGCGTGGTGGTGCAGGACATCGCCGATCACCAGCAGGAACGCGCGCTGGCGATGGGGGCGACGGGCTTCGTCGTCGACCGTGCCGATCCGGTGGGGGCGGCGGTGCGCGCGCTGGGGCGGCCGGCGGACGTGGTGTTCGAATGCGTCGGCCTGCCGGGGCTGATCGCGCAGGCCGTCGATCAGGTGCGGGTGAAGGGCACGGTCGTGATCCTCGGCCTCTGCACCCAGACCGACAGTTTCGTGCCGTTCACCGCCCTCTCCAAGGAGGTGCGCCTCCAGACCAGCGCCTTCTTCACCCGCAAGGATTATGAGGCGGCGCTGGACGTGCTGAACGCCGGCGTCGCCGAACCGCGGGCGATGATTACCGATACGGTGGCGCTGGCCGACGTGCCGACGGTGTTCGAGGGGCTGAAACAGCGCACCCACCAGTGCAAGGTGATGATCGCGCCGGGGGCATGAGGGCGGCCCCGGCGCGCGGCCGGGGCCATGTCCGGATCAGGCCGCCGGCTTGACGAACTTCAGCGTCAGCCGGTCGCTCTCGCCGATCGCCTGATATTTCGCCTTGTCGACTTCGCCCTTGCGCAGCGTCGGCGGCAGCGTCCAGACGCCGTCGGGCCAGTCGTGCGTGTCCTTCGGGTTCGCGTTGACGTTCGATTCGGCGGCGAGGCGGAAGCCGGCCTGTTCGGCGAGGCGCACGATCGTCGATCGCTTGAGGTAGCCGCTGGTCTTCTCGCGCGCGCTATCCGCCTCCTCGGGCAGGCGGTGATCGACGACGCCCAGCGTGCCGCCGGGCTTCAGCGCGGCGAAGAAGGCGCGGAACGCCCCCTCGGCGGCCGGCTGGCCGGCCATGATGAGATTGTGGACGTTGCGGAAGGTCAGCAGCACGTCGGCGCTGCCGGCGGGGACGGTGCTGGTGCCGGCGGCGGCATCCAGCGTGCCGAGCGTCGTCTCGCCCATCCGCGCCTTGTCCGCCAGCAGCTTGGTGGCGCCTTCCACCACCTGCGGCCGATCGGGCACGAGCGCCACGTAGCGGCCGTTGCCCTTCAGCATGGGCGCGAGGATATCCGCATACCAGCCGCCGCCGGGCATATATTCGACCACCGTCTGCCCCGGTTTCACGCCGAAGAAGGCCAAGGTCTCGGCCGGGTGGCGATAGCGATCGCGCGCGCGATCGGCGGGCTCGCGGGCGGGATCGGCGATGGCGGCGGTCACCACCTTGTCGGGGGTCGGCGTCTGCGCCACGGCGGCGAGCGCGGGGCTCAGCAGCAGGGCGGCGGCGAAAGCGATGGTGCGCATGGTCTCTCCTCGGGGCCGGATGCCCTATGGGCACCGCGGCCCCCGAGAAAGCAAGCGGGGATTAGAGGCAGGATTCCAGATAGGCCTGATCGAACCCGAACTGGCGCGCCTTGTCGAGCGTGTAGGGGCGGAGACCCGCCGAATTGAAGGCGCCGACGATCATGCCGTCCGATCCCTCGTCCAGATAGTCGAACTTGAACAATTCCTGCGTGACGATCACCGGGCCTTCCATACCGATCACTTCGGTGATGTTGGTGACGCGGCGGCTGCCGTCGCGCAGGCGCTTTACCTGCACGATCATGTCGACCGAATCGGCGATCTGGCGGCTGATCGCCTCCTTCGGCACCTTGATGTCCGACATCATCACCATATTCTCCATACGCGCCAGCGCCTCGCGCGGGGAGTTGGAGTGGAGCGTGCACATCGATCCGTCGTGGCCGGTGTTCATCGCGGCCAGCATGTCGAAACATTCCGGCCCGCGGATTTCGCCCAGGATGATGCGATCGGGGCGCATACGCAGCGCGTTGATGACGAGATCGCGGATGGTGATCGCGCCATTGCCTTCCAGGTTGGCGGGCCGCGTCTCCAGCGGCAGCCAGTGCGGCTGCTGGAGGCGGAGTTCGGCCGCATCCTCGATGGTGATGACGCGCTCGCCCGGATCGATCATCTTGGACAGGGCATTGAGCATCGTCGTCTTGCCCGAGCCGGTGCCGCCCGAGATGACGATGTTGAGCCGGCTGGCGCCCGCGATCTTGAGCGCCGTCGCCATCTTGTCGCTCATGCTGCCGGTGCGGGCCATCATGTCGAGCGTGATCGGCTTGGCGGAGAATTTACGGATCGAGATGGCGGTGCCGCGCAGCGACAGCGGCGGCACGATGACGTTGACGCGGCTGCCGTCGGCCAGGCGCGCGTCGGCCAGCGGGCTGGACTGGTCGACGCGGCGGCCGACCTTGGAGACGATGCGCTGCGCGATCTGGAAGAGGTGGCTCTCGTCGCGGAACTGGATCGGCGCGATCTCGAGCTTGCCCTTGCGCTCGATATAGGTCTGGTCCGGGCCGTTCACCATGATGTCGGTGATGGCCGGATCGGACAGCAATTCCTCGAGCGGCCCGAGGCCGAGCAGCTCGTCCACCAGCACCTTTTCCAGCGCGAACTGCTCGCGCCGGTTGAGCGTGATCTTCAGTTCGGCCAGCACCTCGCCGATGATCGGGCGGAATTCCTCGGCCAGCTCGTCCTTGGCAAGGCTGGAGGCGGCTTCGGGATCGACGCGCTCGAGCAGGCGCGGAAGCACCTGTTCCTTGATGCGGTGGACGGAGGCTTCGAACCCCTCGGCCTTGCCGGCGTTGGGATCGGCGGCACTGTCCTGCCGATGGGCGAGGCGCGCCATGGCGTCCTGCGGCTCCGCGGCCGCCGGGGCGGGGGCGTCGGCGATGGTTTCGACGGGCGGGAATTGCGCGCCGCCCTCCGGCTGCCAGCCGGGCGGGGCATGCATCGGCCGGGCGACGCCGAACCCCGTGCTGCGGCCCCCGCCGTTCCGCCGTCCGAAAGCGTTCATTGTGCCCTGATCCCCGCTGGTGCGATACGGGGCAGGGCTTAAGCCCAAGTGGTTGACGATCGCTTAAGTCCGATCGTCAGCCAACCGCTTCAAGGACTTGGCGGATCAGGCCGCCTCGGTCGCCTGCTCGGCGAGCACGGTCAGGCCGCGCTGGTTGACCTCGGCGAAGCCGCCCTCGACGGCGATCCGCGCGGAGATGGCGTTGGGCCCCGAATAGACCACCAGCTCGCCCGACCGGATCACCGTCATTAGCGGCGCATGGCCTTGCAGGACGGCGAAATCGCCCTCGGTGCCGGGGACGACGACCATATGCACCTCCTCCGAACGGAAGAGCTTCTCGGGCGTCACGAGTTCGAAGTGGAGGGCCATGGGTTCAACCTACAATTTGATGATGGCGATGATGAGCCCGCCGACCGCGACCTGCGTGCTGACGACCCAAACGAGAAGCTGGCTGCGAACCCGTTCGATTTCGGCCTTCAACTCCTGCCGGACCATCTGCAACTCAGCCTTCAGGAGGTTGATCTCAGACCTGAGGGATTGCTCAGCCGCAGCAACATCCGCTTTCGTTGCAGCCGATTCCGTGATCGACCGCGCGATCGCCGCAGCGATCGCTTCCGCCTGTGGTGCCGGCAGATCGGCAGCGCGCAACTCCCGCGCGATCGTCAGCGTGTCGACCATCATGGCCTGATGCTATCCGATCGCGCGGGGGCTGTCGATCAGGCCTGCTCGGCCAGCTTCTTGGCCTTTTCGATCGCCTCGTCGATGCCGCCGACCATGTAGAAGGCGCTCTCGGGCAGGTCGTCGTGCTTGCCCTCGACCACTTCGCGGAACGAGCGGACCGTGTCCTCGATCGAGACGAACTTGCCGGAGATGCCGGTGAACACCTCGGCGACGTGGAACGGCTGGCTGAGGAAGCGCTGGATCTTGCGGGCGCGCTGCACCGTCAGCTTATCCTCCTCGGACAGTTCGTCCATGCCGAGGATGGCGATGATGTCCTGCAACGACTTGTACTTCTGGAGCAGCGTCTGCACGGCGCGGGCCGTGTCATAATGCTCCTGGCCCACGGTGCGCGGCTCCAGCACGCGGCTGGTCGAATCGAGCGGATCGACCGCCGGATAGATGCCGAGTTCGGAGATGGCGCGGTTGAGCACCGTCGTCGCGTCGAGGTGGGCGAAGGAGGTGGCCGGCGCCGGATCGGTCAGATCGTCCGCGGGCACGTAGATCGCCTGCACCGAGGTGATCGACCCCTTGTTGGTCGAGGTGATCCGCTCCTGCAACGCGCCCATGTCGGTCGCGAGCGTCGGCTGATAGCCCACCGCCGAGGGGATGCGGCCAAGGAGCGCCGACACTTCCGAACCCGCCTGGGTGAAGCGGAAGATATTGTCGACGAAGAACAGCACGTCCTGGCCTTCCTCGTCGCGGAAATATTCGGCGATGGCGAGGCCGGAGAGGGCGACGCGCGCGCGGGCGCCCGGCGGCTCGTTCATCTGGCCGTAGACCAGCGCCACCTTCGATCCCTCGGAGGTCGGATTGCCGTCGGCATCCTTGGCGATGACGCCCGCATCGAGGAATTCGTGGTAGAGGTCGTTGCCCTCGCGCGTCCGCTCGCCCACGCCCGCGAACACCGACGTGCCGCCATGGCCCTTGGCGATGTTGTTGATGAGCTCCTGGATCAGCACCGTCTTGCCGACGCCGGCACCGCCGAACAGGCCGATCTTGCCGCCCTTGGCATAGGGGGCGAGGAGATCGATCACCTTGATGCCGGTGACGAGGATCGACGTCTCGGTCGCCTGGTCGACGAACTCGGGGGCCTTGGCGTGGATCGGCGCGCGCAGGTCGGTCTGCACCGGGCCGCGCTCGTCGATCGGATCGCCGACGACGTTCAGGATGCGGCCGAGCGTCTTGGGGCCGACGGGCACGCGGATCTGGCTGCCGGTGTCGGTCACTTCCTGCCCGCGGGTCAGGCCCTCGGTCGCGTCCATGGCGATGGTGCGGACGGTGTTCTCGCCCAGATGCTGCGCCACTTCGAGGACCAGCCGGTTGCCCTGGTTGGTCGTCTCCAGCGCGGAGAGGATCGCCGGCAGGCTGTCCTCGAAGGTCACGTCGACGACGGCGCCGATGACCTGGCTGATGCGGCCGACGTTGTTCGTGCCGAACGAGATTGAGGGGGCGGTTGCCATCGTGTGCGTCCTTGCCTGCGGGTTCGTTTAGAGCGCTTCGGCGCCGGAGATGATCTCGACCAGTTCGGTCGTGATCGCGGCCTGCCGCGTGCGGTTATACTGGATGGTGAGGCGGTTGATCATGTCGCCGGCGTTGCGCGTGGCATTGTCCATCGCGGTCATGCGGCTGCCCTGTTCGGACGCGGCATTCTCCAGCATCGCGCGGAACAGCTGCACCGCGATGTTGCGCGGCAGCAGGGCGGCGAGGATCTCCTCCTCGTCGGGCTCATATTCGACCACGGCGGAGGTGCCGGCGGCGTCGTTCGCGGCGACGGGGATCTGCACCGGGATGATCTGCTGCTCGGTCGGCTCCTGCACCAGCGCGGACTGGAAGCGCGCGTAGAACAGGTGGGCGATGTCGAACTCGCCCGCCTCGAACCGGCGGGTCAGGTCGCGCGCGACCTCGAGCGCGTCGGTGAAGGCGACGTTCTTGATGTGGCTCTGATCGACCTGATGGACGATGCGGCCGGGGAACAGCCGCTGGATCACCGGCCGGCCCTTGCGGCCGATCAGGTAGAAGCGCACGTCCTTGCCCTCGGCGATCAGGCTCTCGGCCTTCTTGCGCGCGGCGCGGACGATATTGGTGTTGAACGCGCCGGCCAGGCCGCGCTCGGACGTGGCGACGACCAGCAGGTGGCGCTTGTCGGAACCGGTGCCCGCCAGCAGCGGCGAGGCGCCGGGGCCGACCGCGACCTTGGCGGCGAGGCCCGCCATCACCGCCGTCAGCCGTTCGGCATAGGGGCGGCCGGCCTCCGCCGCGGACTGCGCGCGGCGCAGCTTGGCGGCGGCGACCATCTTCATCGCCTTGGTGATCTTCTGGGTCGACTTCACCGAGGTGATGCGGACCTTGAGGGCTTTGAGCGAGGCCATCTCTTCCTTCCAGCCCTCCCCCTTGAGGGGGAGGATACGAAGACTTGGCGGCTCTGCCGCCTAGTCGAAGTTGGAGAGGGTGTCCTACGCCCGTGGGCGTCGCGACCCCCTCACCCAACCCTCTCCCCGGCGGGGAGAGGGCTTTATGCGTTACGCGAACGTCTTGCCGAAGGCGTCGAGTGCGGCCTTCAGCCCGCTCTTGGCCTCGTCGCCCAGATCCTTGGTGTCGCGGATCTTGGCGAGTACGCCCGAGTGATTGGCGCGGAGATCGGCCAGCATCGCCTGTTCGTAGCGGGTGACGTCCGCCACCGGCACCTGATCGATATAGCCGTTGGTGCCGGCAAAGATCGAGGCGACCTGCTCCTCGAACGGCAGCGGGCTGAACTGCGCCTGCTTCAGCAGCTCGGTCAGCCGCGCGCCGCGGTTCAGCAGGCGCTGGGTGGAGGCGTCGAGGTCCGAACCGAACTGGGCGAAGGCCGCCATCTCGCGATATTGCGCCAGCTCCAGCTTGATCGAGCCGGCGACCTTCTTCATCGCCTTGGTCTGCGCGGCGGAACCGACGCGGCTGACCGACAGGCCGACGTTGATGGCCGGTCGGATGCCCTGATAGAACAGGTCGGTCTCGAGGAAGATCTGGCCGTCGGTGATCGAGATCACGTTGGTCGGGATGTAGGCGGAGACGTCGCCGGCCTGCGTCTCGATGATCGGCAGCGCCGTCAGCGAGCCGCCGCCCATCTTGTCGGACATCTTGGCCGCGCGCTCCAGCAGGCGGCTGTGCAGATAGAAGACGTCGCCCGGATAGGCTTCGCGGCCCGGCGGGCGGCGCAGCAGCAGCGACATCTGGCGATAGGCGACGGCCTGCTTGGACAGATCGTCGAACACGATCAGCGCGTGCATGCCGTTGTCGCGGAAATATTCGCCCATCGCCGCGCCCGTATAGGGGGCGAGGAACTGCATCGGCGCCGGATCGGAGGCGGTGGCGGCGACGACGATGGAATATTCCATCGCGCCATTCTCCTCCAGCGTCTTGACGAGCTGGGCGACGGTCGACCGCTTCTGGCCGACCGCGACATAGACGCAATAGAGCTTCTTGCTCTCGTCGGTGCCGGCGTTGACGCCCTTCTGGTTGATGAAGGCGTCGATCGCGACCGCCGACTTGCCGGTCTGGCGATCGCCGATGATGAGTTCGCGCTGGCCGCGGCCGACCGGCACCAGCGCGTCGATCGCCTTGAGGCCGGTCTGCACCGGCTCCGACACCGACTGGCGCGGGATGATGCCGGGGGCCTTCACTTCGACGCGGCTGCGGCCTTCGGCCAGGATCGGGCCCTTGCCGTCGATCGGGTTGCCGAGGCCGTCGACCACGCGGCCGAGCAGGCCCTTGCCGACCGGCACGTCCACGATCGTGCCGGTGCGCTTGACGGTATCGCCTTCCTTGATCTCGGCGTCCGAGCCGAAGATCACGACGCCGACGTTGTCGGCCTCGAGGTTGAGCGCCATGCCCTGCACGCCATTGGCGAATTCGACCATCTCGCCGGCCTGGACGTTGTCCAGCCCGTAGATGCGGGCGATGCCGTCGCCCACCGACAGGACGGAGCCGACTTCCGAGACCTGCGCCTCGGTGCCGAAGCTCGCGATCTGGTCGCGGATGACCTTGGAGATTTCTGCGGCGCGGATTTCCATGTTCAGCCTTTCATCGCGTGCGCGAGCATGTTCAATTTGGTGGCGATCGATCCGTCGATCTGGCGCGAGCCGACCCGGACGATCAGGCCGCCCAGAATGGCGGGATCGACGACCGGCTCGATCTCGATGTTCTTGGCGGTGATCTGACGCAGCTTCTGGACGAGCTGGTCGTATTGCGCCTCCGTGAGCGGATGCGCTGTGGTGACCTCGGCGGTCACCTGATTCTTGTAGCGGGCGACGAGCGCCTCGAACGCGCGGATGATCCGGGGCAGGGCGCCCAGACGGCGGTTCTCCGCCAGCACGCCCAGAAAGCGCGCGGAGATGACGTCGCTTTCCAGCGACCCGGCGACGCCGGCGATCGCCGCCTTCGCGGCCGCGCGGCTGACGACCGGGCTGGACGTGAGCCGCCGGAACTCCGCGCTCTCCTTCAGCGCCGCCTTGATCTGGCGGAGGTCGGAGGCGACGACATCGACCATGTCCTCCGCCTCGGCCAGTTCGAACAGGGCCGTCGCGTAACGACCGCCGAGGCCCGCATCGATGCCGCCTTCATTGTTCACGCGCCCAAGATCCCCTCGAAAGGCCCCCGATCACAGCATGATTCGTGACAGGGATATGCGGTAGCGGCAGGATCGGCCGTCCATGCATGGAGGCCGCCCGCCGGGTGCGCCGGCCGGTTAGCAGGGCAGGGGGGGGGATGCAAGCGCCCGGCCCCCCACGCCGGTTGATTTGGTCCACCCGCTGCGGCGGTTGAGGAACGCCGCCCGATCCTCTAAGGGCCGCGATCTCCGAACGACGACATATAGAGCACGCACGCCATGTTCACCTTCCTCCTCATCGTCCATGCCATCGTGGCGGCGGCGCTCGTCGCCGTGATCCTGATGCAGCGGTCGGAAGGGGGCGGGCTGACGTCCTCGGGCAGCCCCTCGGGCCTGATGAGCGCGCGCGGCGCCGCCGATTTCCTGACGCGGGCGACGACCGTGCTCGCCACGATCTTCATCGTGATGAGCATCGGCCTGGCCGGCCTCGCCTCGATCCAGGGCGGCCCGCGCACCATCGATACCTCGCTCGCCCGTCGTCCGGCCGATGCGCCGGCCGCCCCTGCGGCGCCGGCGCCGGCGCCGGCCGGCAACGGCGTGCCGCTCGCGCGCTGAACCTGTCCACAGTTTTTGCGCGCCGGGCGGGAGTCGCGGCCTTGCCCCGGCGGGCCGCCCGCGGCTAACGCCATCCTCCCATGACCCGGTATATCTTCATCACCGGCGGCGTGGTCTCGTCGCTGGGCAAGGGGCTGATGGCGGCAAGCCTGGCAGCCCTCCTCCAGGCCCGCGGACACAGCGTTCGCATCCGCAAGTTCGATCCCTATCTGAACGTCGATCCCGGCACGATGTCGCCCTATCAGCATGGCGAGGTCTATGTGACGGACGACGGGGCCGAGACGGACCTCGACCTCGGCCATTACGAGCGCTTCACGGGCGTCTCGAGCCGCAAGTCCGACAACATCACCAGCGGCCGCATCTACCAGACGATCATCGCCAAGGAGCGGCGCGGCGACTATCTGGGCGCCACCGTGCAGGTGATCCCGCACGTCACCGACGCGATCAAGGAATTCGCGCAGGCCGACAGCGAGGACAGCGATTTCGTGCTGTGCGAGATCGGCGGCACGGTGGGCGACATCGAGAGCCTGCCGTTCATGGAGGCGATCCGCCAGCTCAGGAACGACCTGGGGCGGGAGCGGACCGCCTTCGTCCACCTGACGCTCGTTCCCTACATGGCCGCCGCCGGCGAGCTGAAGACCAAGCCGACCCAGCATTCGGTGCGCGACCTGACGAGCCTCGGCATCCAGCCCGACGTGCTGGTCTGCCGCTGCGAACGGCCGCTGCCGGAGGGCGAGCGCGCCAAGATCGCCCTGTTCTGCAACGTGGCGAAATCGGCGGTGATCCCGGCGCTGGACGCGGCCAGCATCTATCAGGTGCCGCTCAACTATCATGCCGAGGGGCTGGATACGGCGGTGCTGGGCGCCTTCGGCCTCGAACCCGGCCCCGCGCCCGACCTGACCCGCTGGAGCGACATCGTCGAGCGCGTGACCAGCCCGGAGGGCGAGGTGACGATCGGCATCGTCGGCAAATATGTCGGGCTGCAGGATGCGTACAAGTCGCTGCACGAGGCGCTGGTCCACGGCGGCATCGCCAACCGCGTCAAGGTGCACCTGCGCTGGCTGGACGCCGAGATGTTCGAGGACGAGGAGGCGGTGGCGGCGGGGCTGGAGCCGCTGCACGCCATTCTCGTGCCCGGCGGCTTCGGGGAGCGGGGATCGGAAGGCAAGATCGCCGCCGTCCGCTTCGCGCGCGAGCGGCGGGTGCCCTATTTCGGCATCTGTCTCGGCATGCAGATGGCGTGCATCGAAGGGGCGCGGAACACCGCCGGGCTGGCGGCCGCCTCCACCACCGAATTCGGCCCGACCGAGGAGCCGGTCGTCGGCCTCATCACCGAATGGATGTCGGCCGAGGGACTCGAGCGGCGCGAGGCCGGCGGCGATCTGGGCGGCACGATGCGGCTGGGCGCCTATGAGGCGCGGCTCGACGGCAACAGCCACGTCCATGCCATCTACGGCGGCGAGACGATCTCCGAGCGGCACCGCCACCGCTACGAGGTGAACGCCCATTATCGCGAGGCGCTCGAAGCGGGCGGGCTGATCTTCTCGGGGCTGTCGCCGGACGGCACGCTGCCCGAAATCGTCGAGCGGCCGGACCACCCCTGGTTCGTCGGAGTGCAATTCCACCCGGAGCTGAAATCCAAGCCGTTCGATCCGCATCCGCTGTTCGCCAGCTTCGTGGCGGCGGCGGTCAAGCAGAGCCGGCTCGTGTAAGGCCGTGGCCGCCGCGGACGACCGCGGCGGCCACGGCGGGGATCAGGTCCGGATGCCCGGCGCGTCCGTCACGGGATCGCCCGGCGTCGGCGGGATCGGATCGGACGGGGTCGGCACGGGCACGTCGACCGGGGCTTCGGCGGGAACGTCGGGGGTCGGGGGCTGGCTGGCCATGGCGGCATGCTCCTGTCTGGGGGAATGCCATCAACGGTCGGCGCGGGCCGGGGTGCCGCGAAAAGCAAACGCCCGGACCGCTCCTTCGCGATCCGGGCGCCTGCGTGACGATCGCTCGTCAGCCCCCTTCGTCTGTCCGGCCCGCACGCCCGCCGCCCCCTTTTCGATCGGCTGACGGGGCCATGGACCCTCCCCGAACCCTGGCCTGTCGGCCTTCGGTCGGTGACATTCCGTTAAATCCATTATGGTGCGCTGTCAGCCGGCTTCTTGCAGTCGCGCAACGAATGCGTCTGGCGTGTTGCGAGCCTGCAACAATCGCCTTTCGGTTGCCGCGATCCGCGCCCCGCGATAGGGGGTGTTGCACCTGCCTCATACACATGCCCGGAACGTCCATGCGCCTGTCGAAGACCCTGCTGCCCGTCTCCAAGGAATCGCCCGCCGACGCGCAGATCGCCAGCCACAAGCTGATGCTGCGCGCCGGCCTGATCCGCCAGACGGCGGCGGGCATCTATGCCTGGCTGCCGCTCGGCCTGCGTGTCCTCCGCAACATCGAGGCGATCGTGCGCGAGGAGCAGGACCGGGCCGGCGCGATCGAGCTGCTGATGCCGACGCTGCAATCCGCCGACCTGTGGCGCGAATCGGGCCGATACGATGCCTACGGCCCGGAGATGCTGCGCATCACCGACCGGCACGAGCGCGAGATGCTCTACGGCCCGACCAACGAGGAGATGGTGACCGCGCTGTTCCGCGATGCCGCGCGGTCCTACCGCGATCTGCCCAAGACGCTCTATCACATCCAGTGGAAGTTCCGCGACGAGGTGCGCCCCCGCTTCGGCGTGATGCGCGGCCGCGAGTTCCTGATGAAGGACGCTTACAGCTTCGACATGGACGAGGCGGGCGCGCGCCACAGCTACAACCGGATGTTCGTCGCCTATCTCAACACCTTCGCGCGGATGGGGCTGCGCGCCATCCCGATGCAGGCCGATACCGGGCCGATCGGCGGCGATCTCAGCCACGAATTCATCGTCCTCGCGCCGACCGGCGAGAGCGACGTCTTCTACCATGAGAATTGGGAGCGGGCCGCCGAGCTGTCGGCGATCGACTTCGACGATGTCGAGGGGCTGCAACGGATCGTCTCGGGCTATGTCGCCGATTATGCGGCGACCGACGAGAAGCGCGATCCCGCGCGCGAGGCGGCGGCGGGGGCGGCGCTGCGCCAGTCGCGCGGGGTCGAGGTCGGCCACATCTTCTACTTCGGCACCAAATATTCCGCAGCAATGGGCATGAAGGTGCAGGCGAAGGACGGGACCGAGGTGGTGCCGCACATGGGCAGCTACGGCATCGGCGTCTCGCGCCTCGCCGGGGCGATCATCGAGGCATGCCATGACGAGGCGGGCATCGTCTGGCCCGATGCGGTGGCGCCCTATGCTGTCGGCCTCATCAACATGCGCGCCGACGATGCCGCCTGCGCCGCCGCCGCCGACGATCTCTACGCGCGGTTGAGGGCGGCGGGCGTCGAGACGCTCTACGACGATCGCGACGAACGCGGCGGCGCGAAGTTCGCGACGATGGACCTGATCGGCCTGCCCTGGCAAATCGTGGTCGGGCCGAAGGGCCTCGCCAAGGGCGTGGTCGAACTGAAGCGGCGGGCGACGGGCGAGAAGATCGAGCTGTCGATCGAGGACGCGCTGGCGCGGGTGGCGGCTTGATCCTCTCCTCCTACGAACGGATGATCGCCCGGCGCTATCTGCTGCCGGGCAAGGGCGAGGGCTTCATCTTCCTCGTCGCGTCGATCAGCCTCGTCGCGGTGATGCTGGGGGTGGCCGCGCTCATCATCGTGATGAGCGTGATGAACGGCTTCCGCGCCGAACTGTTCGAGAAGACGGTGGGGCTGAACGGCCATGCGGTGGTGCAGGGCTATGACGGCGTGCTGCGCGACTGGCGGCGCGTGGCGGCGGAGGCGAAGGCGCTGCCCGGCGTCACCAGCGCCACGCCGCTGATCGAACAGCCGCTGATGGCGAGCTATGCCGGCCGCGTCGAAGGCGTGCTGGTGCGCGGCCTGCGCGTGGAGGATATCCGCGGCAATCCGGTGATGGCGGACAATGTGGTGCAGGGCGATCTCGCCTCGGTCCGCCCCGGCGCCGATACGGTGGCGATCGGCGCGCGGCTGGCGGAGGCGCTGGGCGCGCGCGTGGGGGGCGAGATCAGCCTCATCAGCCCGCAGGGGCAGACGACCCCGTTCGGCACGGTGCCGCGCATCGTCTCCTACCGGATCGGCGCGATCTTCGAGGTCGGCGTCTACGATTACGACAAGGCGTTCGTCGTCATGCCGATCGAGGATGCGCAGACGCTGCTGCTGCTGGGCGATGCCGTCGGCATGGTCGAGATCAATACCGTCGATGCCGATCGGGTGGGGAATATCCTGGCGCCGCTGGTGCCGAAAGTGGCCGGCATCGCCGAGGTGCGCGACTGGCGGACGATGAACGCCGCGCTGTTCGAGGCGCTGGCGGTGGAGCGGGTGGCGATGTTCGTGATCCTCTCGATCATCGTCCTGGTCGCGGTGTTCAACATCCTCTCCTCGCTCATCATGCTGGTGCGGGCGAAGACGCGCGACATCGCCATCCTCAGGACGATGGGCGCCACCCGCCGCGCGCTCATCAAGGTGTTCGTGACGGTCGGGACGACGATCGGCGCGCTGGGCACCGTGGCCGGCGTGGGGCTGGGGGCGGTGTTCCTGTTCTTCCGGCAGGGGGTCGTGAATTTCGTCCAGCTCGTAACCGGCCAGAACCTCTGGGATCCGTCGATCCGCTTCCTGACCGAATTGCCCGCCAAGACCGATCCGGTCGAGGTGGCGGCGACGGTGGCGATGGCGCTCGCCTTCTCCTTCCTCGCCACGCTCTATCCGGCATTCAAGGCGGCGAGCACCGATCCGGTGCAGGTGCTGCGCTATGAGTGAGCCGATCCTGGCGCTTTCGGGCCTTCGCCGCACGTTCCGGCAGGCGGGGGCGGAGATCCACGTGCTGCGCGGCGTCGATCTGGTGGTGGCGCCCGGCGAGATCGTGGCGCTGCTGGGGCCGTCCGGCTCGGGCAAGTCCACATTGTTGCAGGCGGTGGGGCTGCTGGAGGGCGGCTTCGAAGGCTCGATCCGGATCGCCGGCGCGGAAGCGGCGCGCCTCGACAATGATGGGCGGACGGCGATGCGGCGCGATCGCCTCGGCTTCGTCTACCAGTTCCACCATCTCCTGCCCGATTTCGACGCGACCGAGAATGTCGTCCTGCCGCAGCTGATCCACGGCACCGCCCCGACCGAGGCGCGCACCCGCGCGCAGTCGCTGCTGACGACGCTGGGGTTGGGCCACCGCCTGACGCACCGGCCGAGCCAATTGTCGGGCGGCGAGCAGCAGCGCGTCGCCGTCGCCCGCGCGCTCGCCAACCGGCCGCCGCTGGTGCTGGCCGACGAGCCGACCGGCAATCTCGACGAGGCGACCGCAGACGTGGTGCTGGCGGAGTTCCTGGCGCTGGTCCGCGGCGAGGGATCGGCCGCGCTGGTGGCGACCCACAACGAGCGGCTGGCGGCGAAGATGGACCGGGTGGTGCGGCTGCACGAGGGCGTGCTGGGGTAGGCGGCCGGTAACGACCCTCCGTTCATGCCGAGCGAAGTCGAGGCACACGCGAAACATCCGCCCCCCGTGCCCCTCGACTTCGCTCGGGGTGAACGGAGGTGTAAGGATGTCACATCGCTAGCTTTCGAGAGCAGGGACCAGGCTTAATCGCAGATCCGATCGCTTGGCGAGGAGGTGGTGGCGTCTCCCGCCTTTGCAGGGTGACGGACCGACGCGTTACGCTGCCGGATGAACACAAGCCTGCCTTACACGCCTTTGGCGGCAGAGCCAGCCGCTGGGTCATGCCCTTCCAATTTTCGTGCGACATCCCAGTTCGCCACCCGTGGCTTTGGCAGCTTGTCTTGCCGCGAAGATGCAGCCCACCCTCCCAATGCATCGGCGCAGAGGTCGATCCAGCTAAACGGGTTCGATAATTTCGGCATCGGATTTCTCCCCTAGATGCCAATCGAATATCGACGACTAGGTCGCGCGTTTACGGCGGTCAGTCCTTTTAGTTTACGGCGGTCAAAGAGCGTCGATCGCCTTCCCCGAATCGTCCCGCATCCCCATAGTCCGGCTATGTCCGCCGCCTCGACCCCGCCAGCCTACGTCCCGCTCCGCATCTTCTCCGCCTTCACGATGCTGGACGGGGCGATCGATCCGAAGGCGATCGCGGGGCAGGCGAAGGCGCTGGGGTTTCCGGCCGCCGCCATCACCGATCGCAACGGCCTCTACGGCGCGATGGCCTATTCGGAGGCAGCGGCGAAGGCGGGGGTGCAGCCGATCATCGGCACGATGCTGTCGGTGGCGCGGCCCGGCACGCCCGAGGGCAAGCCGCCGCTGCTCGACTGGATCGCCCTCTATGCGCAGGATGCGGCGGGCTATGATCGCCTCTGCGCACTCGTCTCGGCGGCGCATCTCGATCGCCCGCCGCACGAGAACCCGCACGTTCCGTTCGCGGCGCTGGAGCGCGGCACCGATGGCCTGATCGCGCTGACTGCGGCGGGCGAGGGGGCGCTTGCCCGCCTGCTGGCCGAAGGGCAGGTGGCCGAGGCGGAGCGTTATCTCGATCGGCTGGAGGCGCTGTTTCCCGGCCGCCTCTACATCGAACTCGCCCGCCGCGGCGATGCGGTCGAGGAAGCGGCCGAGGCGGCGCTGGTCGAGCTCGCCTATGCCCGCGATCTGCCGCTCGTCGCCACCAACCCCGCCTGCTTCGCCACCGCCGATTTCCATGCCGCGCACGATGCGATGCTGTGCATCGCCGCATCGGCCTATGTCGACCAGACCGACCGTGCCTGCTCGTCGCCCGATGCGTGGATGAAGCCCGCCGGCGACATGGTCGAGCGCTTCGCCGACCTGCCCGAAGCGATCGTCAACACCGCGGTGGTGGCGCAACGCTGCGCCTTCGCCGCTCCGAAGCGCAAGCCCATCCTCCCCAGCCTCGCCGGCGATCGGGAAGGCGAGGCCGCCGCCCTCCGCCGCGATGCGCTGGCGGGGTTGGAGGCGCGCATCCCCCATGTGATCGACCCCTCGGAACGGCAGGTCTACCTCGACCGGCTGGCGTTCGAATTGGACGTGATCGTCGACATGGGGTTCGCCGGCTATTTCCTGATCGTTGCCGACTTCATCAAATGGGCGAAGGAGCAGGATATTCCGGTAGGGCCGGGCCGCGGCTCCGGCGCGGGATCGGTCGTCGCCTGGGCGCTCACCATCACCGATCTCGATCCGCTGCGGCTGGGCCTGCTGTTCGAGCGGTTCCTCAATCCCGAGCGCGTGTCGATGCCCGACTTCGACATCGACTTCTGCGAAACGCGGC
The DNA here is from genome assembly GCA_036946415.1 of Edaphosphingomonas fennica. Taxonomy (GTDB): domain Bacteria; phylum Pseudomonadota; class Alphaproteobacteria; order Sphingomonadales; family Sphingomonadaceae; genus Sphingomonas_Q; species Sphingomonas_Q fennica_A. The sequence goes on from JAQIJD010000005.1 coordinate 16,746, forward strand.
GCGGCGAGGTGATCAGCTACGTCCAGAAGAAATATGGCGCGGATCATGTCGCCCAGATCATCACCTTCGGGCGGCTGAAGGCGCGCGCGGTGCTGAAGGATACGGGCCGCGTCCTCCAGATGAGCTACGGTCAGGTCGATCGCCTCGCCAAGCTCGTCCCCAACCACCCGACCGATCCGTGGACGCTTTCACGCGCCCTCAATGGCGTGTCCGATCTGAAGCGCGAATACGACAACGACAAGGACGTCCGAAGACTGCTCGATCTGGCGCAGAAGCTGGAGGGCCTGCCGCGCCATAGCTCCACCCATGCTGCCGGCGTCGTTATCGGCGATCGACCGCTCGATCAGCTCGTCCCTCTTTATCGCGATCCGCGCTCGGACTTTCCCGTCACCCAGTTCGACATGAAATATGTCGAGGGCGCGGGCCTCGTGAAGTTCGACTTCCTCGGTCTCAAGACGCTGTCCGTATTGAAGAAAGCGGTCGATATGCTGCGCGCCCGCGGCATCGAGGTGAATCTCGACACGCTCGAATGGGACGATCCGGCGGTCTATGCGCTGCTGCAGAAGGGCGACACGGTCGGCGTGTTCCAGCTGGAATCGGAAGGGATGCGGCGCACGCTGGCGGCCGTCCGCCCGACCAGTTTCGAGGACATCATCGCCCTCGTCTCACTCTATCGGCCGGGGCCGATGGACAACATCCCAATGTTCGGCGCGCGCAAGAACGGGCGCGAACCGATCGAATATCCGCATGCCCTGCTGGAGCCGATCCTGAAGGAGACCTACGGGATCTTCGTCTACCAGGAACAGGTGATGCAGGCCGCGCAGATCCTGGCGGGCTATTCGCTGGGCGGGGCGGACATGCTGCGCCGCGCGATGGGCAAGAAGATCAAGGCGGAGATGGACGCGCAGCGCCAGATCTTCGTCGAGGGCTGCGCGGAGAAGAATGCGATCCCCGCCGCCAAGGCCAACGAATTGTTCGACTTGATCGACAAGTTCGCGGGCTATGGCTTCAACAAGAGCCACGCCGCGGCCTACGCGCTCGTCGCCTACCATACGGCGTGGCTGAAGGCGCACCACAAGCCCGAATTCTACGCCGCCTCGATGTGCTACGACATGGCGCTGACGGACAAATTGTGCGTGTTCGTGGACGATATGCGGCGGATGGGCGTGGAATGCCTGCCGCCCGACATCAATCATGCGGGCGCCGAATTCGCGGTCGAGAATGGCGCCGTCCGCTATGCGCTGGGCGCGCTGAAGGGCGTGGGCGAAAAGGCGATGGAGCAACTGGTCGCCGAGCGGCAGGCCAAGGGGCGGTTCGCGAGCCTCGACGATTTCGCCGCACGCGTCGATCCGCGGCTCCTCAACCGCCGCCAGATCGAGAGCCTCGCCGCCGCCGGCGCGTTCGACGCGCTGGAAGGCGAGCGCGCGCAGGTCCATGCCGCGGCCGAGACGATCCTGGCGCATGCCGCCTCCGCCCACGACAGCCGGGAGAGCGGGCAGGGTGGCCTCTTCGGCGAGGCCGGCGCCGCCGCCTCGCCGATCCGCCTGCCGCGTTCGGTCCACTGGTCGCTGGCGGAGCGGATGGGGCAGGAAAAGGAGGCGTTCGGCTTCTATTTCTCGGCACATCCGACCGATCGCTACCGCCACCTCGCCAAGGCGGCGGGGGCGCGCAGCTTCGCCGATCTGGGGCAGGTGCAGCTTTCGACGGAGCCGCTCTACGACGATCGCGGGCGGCGGCGCGAGGCGCAGACGTGGAAGATGGCGGCGCTGGTCGAGAGCGCCGCCTGGCGTACCTCGGCCAAGGGGCGCCGCTACCTGATGGCGACGTGTTCGGACCTGTCCGGCCAGTTCGTCGCGACCTGTTTCGACGACGATGTCGCCGCCGATCTCGAACAGGCGGGCCGCGTGGGCGGCTGCGGGCTGATGACGGTGGAACTGGACAAGAGGCCGGGGGACGAGACGCCGCGCGTCACAATCCGCGGCGTCCAGCCGTTCGAGGGGATGGCCGCCTCGGTACCGACGCGGCTGACGATCGAGACGGCGGACCCTGCCGCACCGCCGCGGATCGCCGAACTGCTGGCGGGCCACGACGGGGGGCGCGGCGAGGTGCGGCTGGTGGCGCTGCTGCCGGACGGGGAGCGGATGCCGGTGCGCCTGGGCGGCGCCTATCTGCTCGATGCCGAACTCTGCGCCCGGATCGAGCGGCTGCCGGGCGTGACGGCGACGCTGGACCTGCTGCCGAGCAATGTGGTGCCGCTCCGCCGCGCTTCCTGACAGGCCGGGGCGGGGCCGTGCGGCCCCGCCCCGGCCTGGTTACTTGGCGCCGTTGCGATCCGCCGCCCCGGTGACGGCATCGCCGGCCGATTTCAGATCCTTGCCGGCTCCGTCCACGGTGTTGCAGGCGGCAAGTGCGAACATCGTTGCCAGCATCAGCGCGGCCGTCTTGCTAAATTTGGTCATCGAGCTTCTCCTTTGGGGTTCGGGATCAGGCGATCCGGCGGCGTGCGGCGGCGGCGGCGCCCGCCGCAGCGGAGGCGGCGCCGATCAGCAGGGCGACGACGAGGATGAAGGACGTGCTCGCGGCGACGCCGGCCGCGGCGTCGGTCGCCGAGCGGGCGGTGGCGAGCGCCTGCTCCTTGCTCTGGACGAACTCGGCCCTCGCGCGCGTCACCTGCGCCTGCGCCTCGGCACGCGGGATCTTGCGCTGCGCGGCGACGATGTCGACGATCTGCGCTTCGGCCCGCGCACCGTCGGCCCCGCCGCGCGCGAGGGCGGGCAGTTTGGCGGCGATTTCCTTCTGCGCCTGCTCGGGCGTCATCGCCGCCGGATCGGCCGGCGCGTCGGACAGATAGGCGGCGGCGCGCGCGCGGACATCGGCTTCGTCGACGCCGGCGATGTCGGCGACGCGCGGCGCGGCCGCGCCCACCCCGGCACCCGCAGCGGCCGCGACGTTGCCGACGGTGCGGAACGCGCCGCCGATGATCCCGCCGACCGCCGAGGTCAGCAGGTAGAGCGTCACGATCAGCGTCACGCCCCATACGACCAGGCCGTGGACGATCGAATCGAAGCGATCGACGGCGCCGGAGACGCGCGCCGCAGCGTAGCCGCCCGCGCCCAGCGCCACGATCGTCGTCAGCAGCCAGTAGATGCCGGCGCCGATGCCGAAGCCGGCGGCGCCCGGCGTGCTGCCCTCGACCGGGTCGACCATCGACAGGCCGATGCCGGTGCCGAGGATGCCGAGCACGACCTGCACGGCGATGGCGATGACGACGCCTGCGAAGATCGCGCCCCACGACAGGCGCTTGAGGCTGCCACTCGCCAGCGGGGGATTGATCGCGGGGCGATCGGAATAAGGTTGGCTTGCCATGGTTGCTCTTGTTGGAAGGGTATCGTGTCGGCCGTCAGCCGCGCGGGGCGGCGCTGCGGCGGAAGGGGATGGTGCCGTCGTCGAAGCCGCGGGCGCGGGCCCAGGCGGCGGCGGCGGTGCGACGGTTGACGCCGATCTTGCCGTAGATGCGCGCGACATGGTTGCGGACGGTGTTGGTCGACACGTCCAGCGTGCGGGCGATCGACTTGTCGTCCAGCCCGCGGCAGATCAGCGCGAGCACCTCGCGTTCGCGCGGCGTCAGCGCATCCAGTCCGACGCCCGTTTCGTCGGGCTGCGGCGCGCGCAGCCGGGCCAGCTTGTCTATGATGGTGCGGCTGAACCAGCTCGTATCCTTCATCACCGCCTCGATCGCGCCGACGAGCTCGAGTTCGGTCGCCTTGCGCTGGGTGATGTCCTGCAACGCCCAGAGGATGCAGACGTCGCTGCCGAGCGTGATCGCCTCGGTGGAGACGAGGCAGTCGATCCGGCCCCCGTCGCGCGTCGCGATCCGGCATTCGTGGCCGCGCAGATCCTGCCCGGCGGCGATCGCCGCCTCGATCTGGCGGTGCTCGCTCTCGTCCGCCCACAGGTTGATCTCGCCGAGCGGCTTGCCGATGATATCGGTCGCCGGATAGCCGGTCAGCGCCGTGAAGCTGTCGTTGACGTCGCACAGCTGGTGGCCGTCGCGCGCACCGATCGCCATCGGCATCGGCGCCATGCGGAACGTGCGGGTGAACCGCTCCTCGCTGTGGCGCAGCGCCGCCTCCGCCTTCCGCCGCGGTTCGAGATCGGCGAAGGTGAAGAGCATGCAGGGCTGGCTGCCGAGATCGATCGGCTGGCCGGCGACGATCACCGGTCGCGTGCCGCCGCCGGCACTGCCAGCTCCGCCTCCATCTGCGGAATGGTCTGCCCCTCCGTCAGCCGCCGCAACGCCAGTTCGCGCCGGTCCGCGTCGCGCAGCACATCGACCTCGTAGACGGTGCGGCCGAGAACGTCGTCGCGGTTGTAGCCGGTCATCTCGACGAAGCCGGCGTTCACCTTCACCAGTCGCAGATCGGCCAGCCGGCAGATCACGGCGGGGGCGGGATTGGCATTGAACGACTGATCGAACCGGTCCTCCGCCTCGTAGAGCGCGGTGACGTCCTGGAGGATCAGGACGACGCAGGCGGGATCCTCCGCATCGCCATCGTCGAGCACGAGGCTGCGGACCTCGTGGACGCGATCGTAGTCCGTCCCGCCGGCGGCGGTCACCTCCACGACCACTTCGGAAAAGGATTCGCCGGCAGCGACGCGCCGGGTCGGATATTCGTCGGCCGCCAGCTTGTGGTTGTTGCGGTAGCGCAGTCCGAACCGCCGGCGGTAGGCGTCGATCGTGTCGCCGAGCTCGGGCAGGGTCGCGACGCCGTGCATCCTGAGCGCAGCGTCATTGGCCCAGAGGATGCTGCCGTCCGGATCGATCAGGATCACCCCCTCGTCCAGACCGCTGACGATCTGGCGCAGGTGGCGGAGATCGGCCGTTTCCCGCAATGTCCTGGCTGTGGCCATCGCGCCTATCCGCGATCCGCCGTCGCGCCGTAGCGACGGGTCACAGCACCACCCCGCAGCCGACCGCCGCCTTGCCGACGGCGACCGGAATTTCCGGATCGCGGATTTCGCCCGCCACACGCAGCAGGTCGGCGCCGGTCAGGCGCGTCGGATCGCTATCGCCCTTGCGGTAGGCGGCGGCGGCGCTGCCCAGCTGGGCAAGCTGGCCGAGCGAGAGATCGCCCTGCAACTGATCGCCGACGCAGCGCGCGCGGCCGGCATCGAGCCCATAGCGTTCCAATCCCGTCGCGATCCGCGTGGAGGGGGTCGCGCAGGCGCCGATCGCGGTCGCGGCGACGATGGCGATCGTTGGGGCAAGTCTGGGCACTGCGGTCTCCGTCGCGCGGCCGAAGCGGACGGATAAACCTGCATCAAGACGGTGCGTTCCTGGTAGCTTGGCGCCATGCGCCTAGTCTTCCTGCATCAGGGCAGGGTCATCGGCGCGGCCTCGGTAGAGGGTCGCGAATTGCCGGTGCAGGGCACGACGCCCGTCGGCCGGCGCCGCCTCGGCCAGGCGATCGTGATCGGCGGCGCGCCGAAGGAGATAGGCGCGCTCGTCGGCGGGGGAGGTCTCCCCGGCATTGTCGGCATCCGGCGGCGGGGCGGGGCCGGTGGCGGAGGGGGGCGGATGTGGCGTCATGCCGCATCCTAGGCCGCGGCTCGCCTGCGCGCCTATGGTGCCGATTGCCCAGGGCGCTGGTATATATGGCGGCGATCGACACGGATGTGGTGAGCCCGCCGGGGCTCGAACCCGGGACCTACAGATTAAAAGTCCGTTGCTCTACCAACTGAGCTACGGGCTCACGCGGGCGCCGCTCTAGGTCCGCTGCCGCTGCCGGTCAACGCCTGCTTGTTGCGAGTCGGTCGCGCGTGACAGCCGCGGCGACCGGTTGTATCCGATGCGGTATAGAACGAGGGGAGTTGCGCCAGGTGGCGACCATCACAGTGAACGGCCAGCCGCGCGAGGTCGCGGCCGAGGAGGGAACGCCCCTCCTGTGGGTGCTGCGCGACGATCTGGGGCTGACCGGCACCAAGTTCGGCTGCGGCATCGCCCAGTGCGGCGCCTGCACGGTGCATATCGACGGACAGCCGGTGCGCTCCTGCTCGATCCCGCTGTCCGAGGTCGGATCGAGCGAGGTGACGACGATCGAGGCGGTCGACGGCGCCGAGGCGAAGGCGGTGCAGGCCGCGTGGGTGGCGCATGACGTGCCGCAGTGCGGCTATTGCCAGTCCGGCCAGATCATGTCCGCCGTCGCCCTGCTGAAGGAAGTGCCCGCGCCCACCGATCGCGACATCGATCTGGCGATGAACGGCAATCTGTGCCGCTGCGCCACCTACGTGCGTATCCGTGCCGCAATCCACGACGCCGCCAAGGCGCTGGCGGCATGAACGCCGTAACCCTCACCCGCCGCGACATGCTGTCGCAGGGCGGCGCACTCGTCGTCGGCTTCACGCTGGCGCCGATGGGCGGCCGCGCGCTGGCGCAGGGCACGCCGAAGGCGCCCGCGGTGCCGCCCAGCCCCAACGCCTATATCCGCATCGCCCCCGACGACAGCGTGACGATCCTGTCCAAACATATCGAGTTCGGGCAGGGCCCTTATACCGGAATCGCCACGCTGATCGCCGAGGAGCTCGATGCCGACTGGACGCAGATGCGCGCCGCCGCTGCGCCGGCCGACGCCAGATTCTACGGCAATTCCTCCTTCGGGGGGATGCAGGGCACTGGTGGCTCCACCGCGATGGCCAGCAGCTACATGGTGATGCGCGAGGCGGCGGCGCGCGCGCGGGCGATGCTGGTGCTGGCCGCGGCGCAGGCGTGGAAGGTCGATCCGGCCGCGATCACGGTGGAGAAAGGCGTGATCGGCCATGCCGCTTCTGGCCGCACCGCCCGCTTCGGCGCGTTTGCCGAAGCGGCGGCGAAGCTGCCCGTTCCGCCCAAGCCCAAGCTGAAGGACGCCAAGGACTTCCGCCTGATCGGCCGCGACGTGAAGCTGACCAAGCCGGATACCGTGGCCAAGACCAACGGCAGCGCGCTTTACACGATCGACATCCGCACGCCGGAGATGCTGACGGTGGTCGTCGCCCGGTCGCCGCGGTTCGGCGGCACGCTCGACGGCTTCGATGCCGCCGCGGCCACGGCGGTGCCGGGGGTGGTGGCGGTGAAGGCGGTGCCGACGGGCGTCGCCGTCTACGCCAACGGCATGTGGCCGGCGCTGAAGGGCCGCGCGGCGATCGTCGCGCGCTGGAACGACGCCAAGGCCGAGATGCGCGACACCGACGAGATGGTGGCGGCCTATATGGAGGCGGCGACCACCGCCGCGGTTTTGCCCAAGAAAGCGGTCGGCGACGTCGATGCGGCGCTTGCGGCGGCGGGCGGCAAGGCCGTGACGCAGGATTTCGTCTTCCCCTTCCTGGCACATGCGCCGATGGAGCCGCTCGACGGCTATCTCGAATGGGACGGCAAGACCGCGACGGCACGGTTCGGATCGCAAATCCCCACGCTCGATCAGGGGGCGATGGCCAAGACGCTCGGCATCCCGCCCGAACAGGTGAAGATCGAGGTGCTGCTGGCCGGCGGATCGTTCGGCCGGCGCGCCACGCCCTCGGCGCATCTGGCGGTCGAACTGGCCGAGGTCGCCAAGGCGATCGGGCCGGGCAAGCCGGTCAAGCTCGTCTGGACGCGCGAGGACGACATCATGGGCGGCCATTATCGCCCGCTCGTCGTCCACCGCATGGCGGGCGCGATCGAGAATGGCCGGATCACCGCGTGGAAGAGCCATATCGCCACCCAATCCTTCATGGCCGGCGGGCCGTTCGCGGGATCGATGAAGGACGGCGCCGATCCGACGATGACGGAGGGCGCGTCCGAGATCTTCTACAAGGCCGATGCCTTCCGCTGCGCGGTGGCGCCGATGGCCAATCCCGTCTCCACCCTGTGGTGGCGCTCGGTGGGGCATACGCATACGGCCTATGCGGTCGAATGTTTCGTCGACCGGCTGTTGCAGGCGGACGGGCGTGACCCGATCGAGGGCCGGATCGCGCTGATGAGCGATCCGCGTGCGATCGCCTGCCTGCGCGCCGTTGCCAAGCTCGCCGGCTGGCAGGGGCCGATGGCCGCCGACGGCCGCGCCCGCGGCGTGGCGATCGTCGAAAGCTTCAAGACGATGGTCGCCGAGATCGCCGAAGTGTCGATCGGCGCGGACGGCGTGCCCAGGGTTCACAAAGTGTGGGCCGCAGCGGACGTGGGCCAGGCGATCAACCCGGACGTGATCCGCGCGCAGCTGGAAGGGGGCATCGGCTATGCCCTCGGCCACGCGCTGTTCGCCGAGGTGCCGCTCGCCAAGGGCGTGCCCGCGGTTCGCAATTTCGATCAGTATCGCTCGCTTCGCATCAACGAGATGCCGGAGGTGGAGGTCGTCATCATGCCATCGTCCGCCCCGCCCACCGGGATCGGCGAACCCGGCGTTCCGCCGCTCGCCCCCGCCGTCGCCAACGCCATCGCCCGGCTGGGACGCGAGCGGCCGGCGCGCCTGCCGATGGTGCGCGGCGCGTGAGCCTGCGTCTCGCCGCCGCCGCCATCGGCCTCGCCGCGCTTGCCGCGATCGGCGCCGCCACCGCCCAGCAGGCGCCCGTCATGCCGGCGGTGGGCCTGAAGCCGCTGTCCGACTTCACGTCGATCCGCGACAGGAAGGCGCGCAGCCTGGCGCTCTTCGCCGAGGTCGGCAAAGTCATCCAGCATCCGCGCTGCCTCAACTGCCATCCGGCGGGCGACACGCCGACGCAGACCGACGCGATGATCCCGCACCGCCCGCTGGTGGTGCGCGGGGACGCCGATTTCGGCGCCGCGGGGATGCATTGCACCACCTGCCATCATCAGGCCAATTTCGATCCCGCGCGCGTGCCGGGCAATCCGAAGTGGCTGCTCGCGCCGAAGGAACAGGCCTGGCAGGGCAAGTCGCTGGGCGACATCTGCCGCCAGATCAAGGATCCGAAGCGCAATGGCGGCAAGGATATGGCGGCGCTGATCCACCATATGGCCGAGGACGATCTGGTCGGCTGGGGCTGGCACCCCGGCGTCGGCCGCACGCCGGTGCCGGGCACGCAGGCCGAGTTCGGCACCTTGTTCAAGGCGTGGGCGGACAGCGGCGCGGTCTGCCCGGCCTGAGGGGCGGCGGGGCGCCTCCTGCGCCCCGCCCCGCCCGTCACAGCAGGAGATAGTAGCGGAACAGCGAATGGTCCGGCGGATCGTTCTCATGGACCTTGGGCACGCGCTTGCCGGTGCCGATCACGACCATGCGGTTGAGCCATTCATAGGGGCCGGCGGGCGCGCGGAAATAGGGCGTGCAGCGGAAATAGGGGGCAATGTCCGGCTCGGCATCGGGCGGGCAGGTGCTGGACCGGACGGGCCCATGCACATAGCCCAGGTTGCGGATGTAGATGAGCGTGCCGTCGTCCGCCTCGATCATGTAATGCGCGTTGACCTCGACGACATTGTCGGTGCGCACCACCGGCCAGTCCGCCCCGCCGTAATCGACGAGCTTGCCGTTCAGCTTCGGCCCCGAGACGGTGCCGCCCGCGCCGACCGACGTATAACCGATCCGGTCGCCACCGTTGACCGGCCCGAGCATCCAGCGCCGGTCGAAATTGATGCGGATGTCGAAGGCGTGCTCGAAATTCAGTGCCAGCGGGTCGTCGGTCATCACCCTCTCCCATCTCGTTGATTCCACAACAGACTAGAGCGGGTGCGCGTCCGGCTCAATCCCCGTCGATGCCGAGCCCGTAGGCGCCGAGATCGCCGAGGCCGACGGTGCCGCCCGCCATCGCCAGCATCCGGTCGAGCGGACGCTTCGCCGCCGCCATCACCGCCGGCTCCAGTTCGATGCGCGGGGTGAGGTCGCGGAGCGCGAGGTAGAGCTTCTCCATCGAATTCATCGCCATATAGGGGCACATGTTGCAGTTGCAGTTGCCGTCGGCGCCCGGCGCACCGATGAAGCGCTTGTGGGGTGCCGCCTTCTCCATCTGGTGGATGATGTGCGGTTCGGTGGCGACGATGATCGTGTCCGCCGCACTCGCCAGCGCGAAGTCGAGGATGGCGCGGGTCGATCCCACCTCGTCGGCATGGTCGAGGATATAGGCGGGGCATTCGGGATGCGCCGCCACGGGTGCGCCGGGATGTTCGGCCTTCAGCTTCAGCAGCTCGGTTTCCGAGAAGGCCTCGTGGACGATGCAGGCGCCCGGCCACAGCAGCATGTCGCGCCCGGTCTTGCGGTTGAACCACGCGCCCAGGTTCTTGTCCGGCGCGAAGATGATCTTCTGGTCCATCGGGATCTGCGAGAGAATCTTCTCGGCCGAGGAGGAGGTGACGATGATGTCCGAGTGCGTCTTCACCGCTGCCGAGCAATTGATGTAGGTGAGCGCGATGTGATCGGGGTGCGCGGCGCGGAAGGCGGCGAATTGTTCGGGCGGGCAGCTGTCCTCCAGGCTGCACCCGGCCGCCATGTCGGGCAGGACCACCGTCTTCTCCGGGCTGAGGATCTTGGCGACCTCGGCCATGAAGCGCACGCCGCAGAAGGCGATCACCTCGGCATCCGTCTCCGCCGCCTTGCGCGACAGATCGAGGCTGTCGCCGACGAAGTCGGCGATGTCCTGCAACGCCGGCTCCTGATAATAATGGGCGAGGATCACGGCGTTGCGCTCCTTGCGCAGCCGCTCGATCTCGGCGCGGATGTCCAGGCCCTGCAAGCTGCCGGTGGCGATCGTCATCGTGAACTCTCCTCGGCCCCGCGGGCATAGACGTCCTGGATCGAGCGCGATCGATCCATCTGTTCGGTATTGCGGTCGCCGGCGAAGCGCACGACCACCTTGGGTGACAGGCCGGCCGCAGCGAGCGGCATGGCGAAGCTGCGTTCCACCGCCCGCGCCGCCGCATCGGCGGCGAAGCGCATCGGCGTGGGCGCCCGCGCCTGCATCATCAGCTCGCGCCGGCCGGCGGCGATGTTCGACGCGTCGAGCGCCGCCTCGGCATCGGTCAGCCGCATCAGCATGCCGCCGCCGTCATAGGCCTTCATCTGCGCGGGATCGACCTCCGGCCCGGTCACTTCGATCGGCGGCAGCGTGACGGTGAGCGTGGCGCTGCCCGCGTCCCACACGACGTCGCGCTGGTTCAGCCGGCCGAGGTCGAGCTCGTAGCGGGCGGTGCCGGGCATGATGAGCGTCTTGCTGGCCGTCAGCCCGAAGCGGCGCTGGGTGGAGGTGACGACGGCGACGTAGCGGGCCTGGAACGGCACCAGCCGGTTCTGGGCGCGCATCGATTGCAGGCTGGCGCTGGCGATCGTCTCGGGATCGGGCGTCCAGCTCCTGGTATAGCGATCGACCGCCCACCAGGCGGCGGCGCCGACGATCAGGCAGACGATCGCGAGCGCCGCCAAGACCTTCGCGATCGGGCGGATCATGCCGCCAGCGCCCAGTCCTCGGCGCGTTCCACCACCAGCCCGCGCCGGCTGAGATCGATCAGATGCGCCAGCACCGAGCGGCCGGCGGCGCCGTGGAGGCGCGGATCGATGCCGCGATACATCTGTTCGACCATCGCCGGCACCGGCTGCGGCGCTTCCGCCAGCAGCCGCAAGATCTGCCCCTCGCGCTGGCGGCGGTGGCCGGCCATGCCGCGCACCAGCCGGCGCGGCGCCTCGATCGGATCGCCGTGGCCGGGGGTAGTAGATGCGGTCCTCGCGCGCCATCAGCCGGTCGAGGCTGGCGAGATAGTCGGTCATGTCGCCATCCGGGGGCGAGATGACGCTCGTCGCCCAGCCCATGACGTGATCGCCGCTGAACAGCGCCCCCGTCTCCTCCAGCGCGAAGCAGAGGTGGTTGCTGGTGTGGCCGGGCGTGGCGATCGCCGTCAGCGTCCAGCCGTCTCCGGTCACGGCCTCGCCGTCGGCCAATATGCGATCCGGGCGATAGTCGCGGTCGAAGGAGGCGTCGGCACGCGGACCGTCATCCTCGACGATCAGCGGGGAGCAGCCGATCACCGGCGCGCCCGTCGCCGCCCGCAGCGCGGCGGCGGCGGGGCTGTGATCGCGGTGGGTGTGGGTGCAGAGGATCGCCGCAATCCGCTCGCCCTGCGTCTCGGCCAGGATCGTCGCGACATGATCGTCGAGCAGCGGGCCGGGATCGATCACCGCCACCGTGCCGCGGCCGACGACATAGCTGTTCGTGCCGCTGTGCGTATAGGCGGAAGGGTTGGGGGCGCGGATGCGGCGCACCAGCGGCTCCAGCGTCACGATCGGTCCCGTTCCGGTCATGGCGCTGCATGTGGCATCGGCGGGGGCCGCTGTGAAGGCCGATGCCCCGCGCTACAGATCGAACCGGGCATAAGCGGCGGCGCGGGTGCCGGTGGCGCGATCGACGAAGCGGCCGGGGGGCGGGGCGCCAATCGAGGTCGCCGTCAGCGCCGCGCCGAACGTCAGGCGGTTGCGGACATGTTCGACGGCGAGGCGATAGTCCGTATAGGCACCGTCGGGGCGGAGGCGGCGGGCGCGTTCGGCGTCGCGGGCGTCGCCGGTGGTGCGACCGATCCCGCCCAGCACGGTCAGCGGCGTGCCGGGGATGCCGGCTTCTGCATTGGCCGAGAGATAGAGGTTGTCGCCGCCGATCGCGCGCTGGCGGGGGGCGTAGCTGGCGGCGGCGGTGAGGCGGAGCGGGCCGAACGTCCAGCCGGCGCTGCCATCCAGCTCGATATAATCCTGCCCGCCGGCGCCGAGGAACAGGCGGGCGCTGGGGCCAGCCGACAGGCGCCATGCGCCGGCATCGATGGTGTAGCGGGGCAGCACGTCGACCACCGCGTCCGCACCGCCATGACGGCGGCTGCCGCGCAGCGTGGTGACGGCGGCGGTGAGGGACGCGGGGCCGGCTTCGGCAGCGGCCCATACACCCGCCGCAGCGCGCGAGCCGCTCCAGCCGAGACCGCGCCGGCGTAGATCGGTGGTGGCTTCGACCCCGCCGGTCACGCCGGCCTCGGCGGCCGTCGCGCTAGCCAGAGCGAGCGCGGCGACCAGTGCGGCGATCCTCAATTGCTGGCGAACTGCCGGCCGGTGCGCAGATCGGCCAGCGCGGCATCGCGGTCCGCCGCGGCGACCCGCTGGACGTGGGCGGTCACCTCGTCATGCCGGGCGGCGATCTCCTGATCGATCGCGGCGCGCGCCGGGGCACAGGCGCCGTGGCGCGACCCTTCCATGCGATGCACGGCGTCGAGCGTCTTGGTCAGACGCCGGCCCTGATCGTCGTGCAGATGGCGATCGACCGCGACCGTGCCGACCCAGCGGCAGCGCTCGGTGCTCGGGCGGGGGCCGGCCGACATGCCGACCGTGCGATATTCCACGGCGACCTTTGGCGTGTAGGTGACGGCATGATCCTCGCCCTGATGCGACAGCGTCGCGGTGTGGGGGCTTCCCATCGCGAGGACAGCGGAAGCGGTGATGGCGAAGATGTTCATGGTCTCCCTCCGATTCGGTAATGCCCATCAATTGGGCACACCTGCTTAATGGGGAGGCATTATGTCTCGCCAACACATGGATTGTAAGTGAGCGTTGCCGGCGCGACGACGCTTCCAAATCTGGCCGCCGACCCTAAATCCGGGGCGTGACCGAACCGACCGACCGCTTCAACGAAGAGAAATCCACCTACACCGTTCGCGGCACGGATGCGCCCGACCTCGAGGCGGGGGTCGCGGCGATTCGCAACGTGCTGAAGACGCTGCCGGCCCGGCCCGGCGTCTACCGCATGACCGACGCCAAGGGCGATCCGCTCTACGTCGGCAAGGCGCGGGCGCTGCGGCAGCGGGTGACGAACTATACGCAGGTGGCGCGCCTGCCCAAGCGCTTGCAGCGGATGGTAAGCCAGACGCGCGGCATGACGATCGTCACCACCAATACCGAGGCGGAAGCGCTGCTGCTGGAAGCGCAGCTCATCAAGCGCTTCCGCCCGCCCTACAACGTGCTGCTGCGCGACGATAAGAGCTTCCCCTTCATCCTGCTGCGCGAGGATCACGCCTTTCCGCGCGTGCAGAAGCACCGCGGCGCGCGGCGGGCGAAGGGGCAATATTACGGGCCGTTCGCCAGCGCCGGATCGGTGACGCGGACGCTGAACGCGCTCCAGAAGCTGTTCCTGCTGCGATCCTGCACCGACAGCTTCTTCAGCAACCGCACGCGGCCCTGCCTGTTGCACCAGATCCGCCGCTGTTCGGCGCCCTGCGTCGACCGGATCGACGCCGCCGCTTATGCCGAGCTGGTGGCGGACGCGAAGGCGTTCCTGTCCGGCAAGTCGACGCAGGTCCAGCGCAAGCTGGGCGAACAGATGACCGCGGCGGCGGAGGCGATGGATTTCGAACTGGCCGCGATCCTGCGCGATCGGCTGCGCGCGCTCACCTTCATCCAGGGGGCGCAGGCGATCAACGCCGAGGGCGTGGGCGATGCCGACGTGTTCGCGCTGGCGGCCAAGGCGGGGGGTGATGGGCATCCAGGCCTTCTTCATCCGCGGCGGGCAGAATTGGGGCCACCGCAGCTTCTTTCCCCAGCATACCGCCGAGGTGCCCGAGGAGGAGGTGCTGACGAGCTTCCTGATGCAATTCTACGAGGAGGTGCCGCCGCCCAAGCTGGTGCTGCTCGATCGCGTGCTGGGCGAGGAGGAGCTGGTCGCGCAGGCGCTGGGCGAGCGGGCGGGGCGCAAGGTGCAGCTGAAGATGCCGCAGCGCGGCGACCAGCGCCGCCTGCTCGATCAGGCGACGCGCAATGCGGTGGAGGCGCTCGACCGGCGGCTGGCCGAATCGACCACGCAGGGGCGGCTGTTGCAGGAGGTGGCGGACTTGTTCGAGCTGGCCGAGGCGCCGGGGCGGATCGAGGTCTACGACAACAGCCACATCATGGGGACGAATATGGTCGGCGCGATGATCGTCGCCGGGCCGGAGGGGTTCCGCAAGAACGCCTATCGCAAGTTCAACATCCGCCGGCCGGAAACCGCGCCGGGCGACGATTTCGCGATGATGCGCGAGGTGCTGGAACGGCGCTTCGCCCGGCTGGAGCAGGAAGACCCCGATCGCACGAGCGGCGAATGGCCGGACCTGCTGCTGATCGACGGCGGCAAGGGCCAGGTCTCCGCCGTCCACCGCATCATGGAGGAGATGGGGGTGCACGACGTGCCGATCGTCGGCATCTCCAAGGGGCCGGACCGCAATGCGGGGCGCGAGCATTTCCATACCCCCGACGGGCGCGAATCGATGCTGCCGCTCAATTCGCCGGTGCTGTTCTTCCTCCAGCGGCTGCGCGACGAGGCCCACCGCTTCGCCATCGGCACGCACCGGGCGAAGCGCGCCAAGGCGTTCACCGCCAGCCCGCTGGACGAGGTGCCCGGCATCGGCTCGGCGCGGAAGAAGGCGCTGCTGATGCATTTCGGGACCGCCAAGGCGGTGCGCGGGGCCGCGCTGGAGGATTTGCAGAAGGCGCCCGGAGTCTCGGCGACGATGGCGCGCGCCGTCTACGATCATTTCCATCCGAACGGCTGAGGCAACGCGCGGCGGCCGGCGGCGTTGTCGTCGAAATCGTTCGAGGAGACATTTGATGCGCCTGATCGCCTTGCCTGCCGCCGCGCTGCTGCTGTCGCTGGCCGCCTGCGGCCGGCAGACCCCCGCCGAGAATAAGGCGGACCAGCTGGATCAGGCGGCGCGCGAGAGCGATCCGGCGGCGGCACCCGTGCTGGAGAATGCGGCGGATGCGTTGCGGGACGGCAATGCGGTCGATCCGCAGGCGGCTCTGGCGGAGGGCGGCATGGCGCAGGCCGGCACCGCACCGCCCACCGCCAGTGGGCTGGGCGGTGCTGCCGACGACACGCTCGTCGCCAACCGCAGCGCGGCGCCGCGATAGGGCGCCCGACCGGCCGGTGGCGCGACCTGTCCCCCGGCAGGGTGCGGGTCAGTCGGCGGTCGAACCGCGCACGACGAGCCGCGGGGGCAGGACCAGACCATCGACCGCTTCCCCCGCGATCCGGCCGAGCACGATCTCGACCAGACGTGCGGCTCCGCCGGCGATATCCTGCGCGATGGTGGTGAGCGGCGGGCTGGTCTGCGCGGCGATGGCGACATCGTCGTAACCGATCACCGCCGTATCGCCCGGCACCGCCACGCCGCGATCCGCAAGCGCACGCAGGACGTTCATCGCGGTCACGTCGGACGCGCAGAAGATGCCGTCCGGCACCGGCCCCGCCGCCAGCCGGCCGAGCATGGCGGCGTGCGCCTCTTCGGGCGTCATCGCGATCGGCAGGATCGAGACGGTGGCGCCGCCCGCCTCTGCCGCGGCGGTGAAGCCGGCAAGGCGATCGGCATATTCGGGCGGCCGCGGATTGCCGACGAACAGGAGGTTCCGCCGGCCGATCGACAGCAGATGGTCCGCCGCCATCCGCCCGCCCAGCACATTGTCCGATCCGACCGTCGCCTGCGCCTGGCCGGGGCGGGCGACCCCCCATACCGCCATCGGCCGGAAGCGGCGGGCGACCGCCTCGATCGCGGCATATTGATCGGACTGGCCGATCAGGATCAGCCCGTCGACGCGCCCGCCGTCGACCAGCCGGTCGAGCCATGCCTCGCCGTCCGGGATGATGCGGCTGAGCAGGATGTCATAATCGCGCTCGGTCAGCGTATCGGCGAGCAGGCCCAGCATCGTCAGGAAGAAGGGATCGGAGAGATGCTGCCCGCGCTCGTGCCCCAGCGGCAGGACGATCCCGATCGCCCGCGTCTGGCCCAACCGCAGGTTGCGGGCGAGCTGGTTGGGGCGGAAGCCATGTTCGGAGGCGATGGCGCGGATCCGCGCCTGCGTCTCGCGATTGACCGTCGGATGCCCGGCCAGGGCGCGCGACACGGTGGTGACGGAGACGTTGGCCAGCCGTGCGATATCCGATTGCTTCATCGCGCCGGTCCGGACCGGTCGCGGACCATCCCGGACAGGATCGCCGCGGCGTTCTCGCTCAGCGTCGCCAGCATCCGGCGGTAGCCCGCCAGCCGGTCGGGGCTGACGGCCGCCCCCAGATAGGCGTTGCGCCTGGCCACCTCCACCGCCATCACGCCGTTGATCCGCAATCCTTCCGCGGTCGGCGCCAGAAGCACCGCGCGCCGTGTCGATTCGGGATTGCGGACGATCAGCCCGTCCGCGATCAGGCGGCGCACGGTGCGCGCCGCCTGGCTCTGATCGCGGCTCAGCGTCGCGATCAGCGACGATTGCGGGCACGGCGCGCGGGCGGCGACGAACGACAGGACCATCGTATCGAAAGCCGGCATGCCGACCAGTCGCTTGGCGGCGAGGGCGCGGCTGCGCTGCGCATAAGCGACGAGCGCGATCAGCCGCGGCAGGATCAGCGCATCGTCCGGCAGGCGCGGCTGATCCGCGCCGGCGCGTTCATATTGCTCGCGCGGGTCGCGCGGGGGCGCGGCATCGCCGGCGAGCAGGCGTTCCTCCTCGTAAAGCGCATTCGCGCGCTGTGTGAGCAGGTCGGTGACGAGATGGAGTTCGGTGATGCCGGCCCGGTCGATCCCTTCCAGCAGCCGCTCGTTGCGGGCCCCGGCGCGCGCCGTCAGTTGATCGGCCAGCGCGCGGCCCGCGCCCGTCAGCATGAGCGATCCGCGCGGGCGATCGCGGGTGACGTAACCGATCGTCTCGAGCTGCCGCAGGGCGCGACTGATCTGCGCCTTGTCCTTGCCGCTCAAGGCGCAGAGCGCGGGAAACGTCTGGCCCCAGCCGCTGCGCAGGATGACGAGCATCTGCCGGCCGAGGGCGGGCAGGGGCGTGATCTCGGCATAAGAGAGATCGGCACTGTCGCGCATCGTCTTCAGCAGATGCCACAGGCTCAGCATGAGCGTCTGGCCGTAGCCTTCGGCTGCGGATGCCTGTCCGTCGTCTCGATCCATCCTCGCCCGAACCTCCGCCTCCCGATTGTCGCGGCGCGCGGATAAAATCAACGGCAACGGCGTCAGCCCGACGCGACGGGGCGGCGGACCGGCTCACCGACGCCCGCGACGCGCAGCGTGGCGAGGGCGCCCGCCAGCATCAGCATGCCGCCCAGCCGCAACACCATGCCGGGATCGCCGCCGAGCAGCGGGCGGTAGATGAGGGGCATCGTGAGGCTCTCGATCATCATCGGAACGACGATGAACATGTTGAAGATGCCCATGTAGATGCCGGTCCGCTCCGGCGGGATGGCGGCGGTGAGCATGACATAGGGATTGCCCATCATGCTGGCCCAGCCGATGCCGATGCCGATCATCGGCACCAGCAGCCAGCCTTCGCTGCGGATCGCCGGGATCGCCAGCATGGCGAGGCCGGAGGCGACGAGGCAGGCGGCGTGGACCGGTCTGGCGCCATGGCGGCGGGTGAGGGGGACGAGCAGGAAGGCGGCGGCGAAGGCGACCGCATTGTAGAAGGCGCCCATCTGGCCGGTGACGAGCACGGCATCGCGATAGCCGGCGGAATGCGCTTCGGTGGCGCCGAACAGGCTGCGGCCGAGCGTGAAGCTGATATACTGCCAGTAGGCGAACATCGCATACCATTGGCAGAGCATCGACAGCGCCAGCCGCCGCATCGGCTGCGGCATCTCCACGATCGCATCGCGCACGTCGCGCAGCGCCTGGGCGAGGCCGGGGCCGCGCTCGTCCGCCGCCCTGGGGGGCAGCGGCAGTTCGGGGACGCGCAGGACCGACCACAGGATGGTGGCGACCGAGAGGCCGGCGCCGATCAGGAAGGCGAGGCGGGTGATGTGCGGGATGCCGTTGGCATCGACGAGGTCGCGATCGACCCCGGCCAGCACGAACAGCGTGGGGGCAAGGTAGGAAAGCGTCTGGGCGAGGCCGGTGAAGGCGCTCTGCGTGAGGAATCCGACCGGCTGCTGATCCGCCCGCAACCGATCGCCGACATAGGCGCGGTAGGGCTCCATCGTGACGTTGTTGGCGGCATCGAGAATCCACAGCAGGCTGGCCGCCACCCACAGCGCCGGGCTGTGGGGCATCGCGAGAAGGCCGAGGCTGCACAGGACGGCACCGACGAGGAAATAGGGGGTGCGGCGGCCGAAGCGGGTGCGGGTGCGATCACTGAGCGCGCCGATCAGCGGCTGCACGATGAGGCCGGTGGCGGGCCCGGCCAGCCAGAGCAGCGGCATCGTCGATTCGTCCGCGCCGAGGTAGAAATAGATCGGCCCCATGTTCGACTGCTGGAGCCCGAAGCTGAACTGCAATCCGAGGAAGCCCAGATTCATCTCGACGATGCGGCCGAACGACAGACGCGGCTTCATGCCGCCTGATGCTGCGATCATGGTTCCTCTCCTCTCATGCGTTCATGGCACGCATCACAATCGATTGCAATTTGCTTGCAATCGATTGCGAGAGGCGTAATCGTTATATCCGTCAGGCTCCGTCGAGGGCCGTTGGAGGAGGATCGCCATGAAAAAGCCGTTTCGCTTCACCCTGTTGACCGGCACCGCGCTGCTGGCCGCACCCGCCATCGCCCAGACCGCTCCGGCGGCCGATTCGGCCAGCACGGAGGAGATCGTCGTGACGGGCGTGGCGCGCGGCACCAACCGTCTCGATTCGTCGGTCACGACCAGCTCGATCAGCTCGGCGAGCCTCGTCCAGCTCGCGCCGCGCTCGTCGGCCGAGCTGCTGCGCAACCTGCCCGGTATCCGCGTCGAGGCGTCGGGCGGCGAGGGGAATGCCAACATCTCGGTGCGCGGGCTTCCCGTGGCCTCGGGCGGCTCGAAATTCCTGCAATTGCAGGAAGACGGGCTGCCGATCCTCGAATTCGGCGACATCACTTTCGGTAACGCCGACATCTTCCTACGCACCGACTTCAACGTGCAGCGTGTCGAATCGGTGCGGGGCGGCTCCGCCTCCACCTTCGCGTCCAACTCGCCCGGCGGCATCATCAACTTCATCTCGAAGACGGGCGAGCAGGAAGGCGGGGCGGTGCAGCTGTCGTCCGGCCTCGACTATCGCGAATATCGCGGCGACTTCGATTACGGCGGCCGCCTGTCGGACAGCGTGCGCTACCATGTCGGCGGCTTCCTGCGGATCGGCGACGGGCCGCGCGACGTTGGCTACAACGCCATGAAGGGCGGCCAGATCAAGGCCAACATCACCAAGGAATTCGCCGGCGGCTACGTGCGCGTCTACGGCAAATATCTGAACGACCGCGGCATCGCCTATCTGCCCAATCCGGTGCGCGTGACCGGCACCAACAGCGATCCGGACTATACGAGCCTGCCGGGCTTCTCGATCAACAGCGATACGCTGCACAGCCGCAACATCCGCACCGCGCTGACGCTGGACGGCAATAACAATCCCGTCACCCGCAAGATCGCGGACGGGCAGAACCCGCTGGTGAAGTCGATCGGCTTCGAGGGCCAGTTCGCGGTGGCGGACGGGTGGACCGTTACCAACCGCTTCCGCTATTCCGACATCTCCGGCAATTTCATCTCGCCCTTCCCCGGCAGCGTGGACAATGCGCAGACCGTGGCGAACGGCGTGGCCGGCGCGGGGGCGCAGCTGTTCTACGCGAGCGGGCCGAATGCCGGGCAGCGCATCGCCAACCCCGCCGCGATCAACGGCAACGGCCAGCTGGCAAGCGTGGTGCTGTTCGACGTCGATCTCAACAAGCTCGACAACGTTACCAACGATCTGCGGCTGAACGGTTCGATCCCGCTCGGCACCTCGACGCTGACGGTGGCGACGGGCTTCTACAAGTCGCGCCAGGACATCGATACCGACTGGCTGTGGACCTCCTTCTTCCAGGACGTGGCGGGCAACGGCCGGTCGTCGCTGGTCGACGTGCGGACGGCGGCGGGGGTGCCGGTGACGCAGAACGGCGTCTACGGCTATTCGGCGCGCTTCTTCGGCAATTGCTGCCGGCGCAGCTACGACGTGCATTACGACACCAATGCGCCCTTCGCGCAGCTGGGGCTGGAAGCCGGGCCGCTCAACGTGGACGGCAGCGTCCGCTACGATTTCGGCCGGGCGCGCGGATCGGTGGCGGGGTCGGACATCAGCGGCGTCGGCATCGTGACGCGCGATATCGACGGCAACGGCGTGATCTCGGCCCCCGAACGATCGGTGGCGGTGATCCCGGCCGTCAGTTCGCCGGTGCGCTATAACTACAATTACTTCTCCTATTCGGGCGGCGTGAACTATCGCCTGTCTTCGGCGACGGCGCTGTTCGCGCGCTACAGCCGCGGCGCGCGCGCCAATGCCGATCGCCTGCTGTTCGGGCCGAGCGTCGATACCGCCACCGGCCGGCTGGTCGACAGTTCCGCCGCGGTCGATTTCGTCCGCCAGCTGGAAGGCGGCGTTAAGTGGCGGCAGGGGCCGCTGTCGCTCTACGCGACGGGCTTCCACGCGCGCACCGAGGAGCAGAATTTCGAGGCGACCACCCAGCGCTTCTTCAACCGCACCTATCAGGCGACGGGCGTGGAGCTAGAGGGCAGCGTGCGATCGGGCGGGTTCAGCCTGAGCGCGGGCGGCACCTATACCGACGCCGAGATCAAAAGCGACGTGCTGAACCCCACGGTGGTCGGCAACCGGCCGCGGCGGCAGGCGAAGTTCATCTATCAGGTGACGCCGCAGTTCGAGACGCAGCTGTTCACGCTGGGCGCCAACGTGATCGGCACCAGCGCCTCCTACGCGCAGGACAACAACCAGCTCAAATTGCCCGCCTATACGCAGGTCAACGCCTTCGTGGCGGTGCACCCGATCGAGCGGGTGACGGTGAGCGTGAACGCCAACAATCTGTTCGACGTCAACGGCTTCACCGAGGCGGAGGAAGGCGCGATCCCGGCCAACGGCATCGTTCGGGCGCGTTCGATCAACGGTCGCACCATTTCCGCCGCCGTCCGTTTCGACTTCTGATGGAGGCCGCTGATCGCCTATTCGCGCTGATCGCGCCGCTCTACCGGGATCATCCCGGCTGGGCGGCGGAGCAGGCGGCCATCACGACCCTGCTGGCCGAGGCCGAGGCGGCGCGGCCGGCGAGGCTGAAGGCGATCGATGCCGAGCGCGCCGCCGACCCCGCCTGGTTCGGCGCGGCCGACCGGATCGGCTACAGCTTCTACGTCGATCGTTTCGCCGGCACGATCGACGGCATCGCCGATCGCCTGCCGTGGGTGCAGGCGCTGGGTGCGACGCTGCTGCACCCGCTGCCGCTGTTCCGCGCGCAATCGGGTGACAGCGACGGCGGCTTCGCGGTGGCGGACTATCGCGCGGTGGCGCCGGAACTGGGCGAGGTCGAGGATGTCGCCGACCTGTGCGACGATCTGCACGATCGCGGCATGGCGCTGATGATCGACTGCGTGCTGAACCATTGCGCGCGCGACCATGCCTGGGCGCAGGCGGCACTGGCGGGGGACGCCGAGAAGCGCGGCTATTTCCGCATCCTGCCCGACGAGGCGGCGGTGGCGGCGTGGGAAGCGTCGCTGGACGAAGTGTTTCCCGATACCGCACCCGGCAATTTCACGCATGAGCCTGCCGCGGGCGGCTGGGTGTGGACGAGCTTCTATCCGTTCCAGTGGGATCTGGACTGGTCCAACCCCGCCGTCTTCCGCGAAATGCTGGGCGTGCTGCTGTTCTGGGCCAACCAGGGGGTGGACGCCTTCCGCCTCGACAGCGCGCCCTATCTCTGGAAGCGCGAAGGCACCAATTGCCGCAACCTGCCCGAGACGCATGTGCTGGTGGCCGCCCTCCGCGCCGGGGTGGATGCGGTAGCGCCGGGGGTGGTGCTGCTGGCCGAGGCGATCGAGCGGATCGCCGAGGTGCTGCCCTATGTCGAGCCGGCGGACGGCAGCCGCGCCTGCCAGATGGCCTATCACAATGCGGCGATGGCGGCATCGTGGGTGGCGCTGGCGACGGGCGACGCCTCCACGCTGGGCCGGCTGATCGCCACGACCAGCCTTACGCGGCCGGACACGGCGTGGCTGACCTACCTGCGCTGCCACGACGACATCATCTGGTCGGCGCTGGCCGACCTGCTGCCGGCCGAGACGCTGGACGCCGCCTCGCGCTTCTTCGCGGGCGAGGGGGGCGGCTATGCCGAGGGGCGACGCTTTCAGGCGCGGCCGGGGGCGGCGCCGAGCACGGTCGGCATGCTGGCCTCGCTGGTCGGCGGTGAGGGGCCGGCGGCGGTCGCCCGCTATCGGCTGCTGCTGGCGACGCTGCTGGCGCTGCCGGGGATGCCGATGCTCTACATGGGCGACGAGATCGGCCTGCCCAACCATGTCGATCTCGCGGCGCCGGACGATGCGCGCTGGCTGCATCGGCCGCCGATGGACTGGCCACGTGCCGATGCGGCAGCCGAGGGCGACGGGCCGGGCGCGGCGTTCCTGGCCGAAACGAGCTGGCTGCTGGGGGTGCGCGCCGCGCTGCCCGCCTTCCACGCCAAGGCGCAAGCGATCGTCCATCTCGTCGATCCGGCGCTGCTGGTGATCGAGCGCGGCGAGGACGCCGGGGCCGTATTGGCCATCGCCAACTTCGGCGAGCATGCGTTACCCCTGCCGGCGATCGCAGGATGGGAGGATGACGTGGAGGATATGATCGGGCCGCCGGGCGACGGCATGATCGCGGCGGGCGCCGCCTGCTGGCTGGTGCGCGGCCGTGGCTGAGCCGCGCCTCGCCGGGCTGGAACTGGGCGGCACCAAATGCTTCGCCCTGCTGGCCGAGGGGACGCGGCTGATCGAGCGGGTGAGCGTGCCGACGACGACGCCGGAGGAGACGCTGGGGCGGCTGGACGACCTGCTCGGCGGCTGGTGGGCGCAAGCGCCGTTCGTGGCGATCGGCATCGGCAGCTTCGGGCCGATCGGCCTCGATCCGGCGCGGGGCGACCATGGTTTCATCACGACGACGCCGAAGCCGGGCTGGGCGAATGTCGAGGTGCTGGGCCGTTACGAACGGCTGTTCGGCGTGCCGGTGGGGTTCGATACCGACGTGACCGGGGCGGCGCTGGCCGAATATCTGTGGGGCCCGGCGGCGGGGACGACGAGCAACATCTATTTGACGATCGGCACCGGCATCGGCGGCGGCGCGGTGGTGAACGGCACGCCGCTGCGGGGCCTGCTCCACCCCGAGATGGGCCATGTCCGCATCCGTCGGCGGGCCGGTGACGGGTTCGCCGGCGTCTGCCCGAGCCATGGCGATTGCCTCGAGGGGCTGGCGAGCGGCCCCGCCATCGCCGTGCGCGCGGGGGCGAAGGCGGAGACGATCGGGGAGGATCATCCGGTGTGGGACGATGTCGCCGCCGAGATCGCAGAACTGGTGGCGATGCTGGTGCTGACGCTGTCGCCACAGCGCATCGCCTTCGGCGGCGGCGTGCCGGTCGGCCAGCCGTGGCTGCTGCCGCGCATCCGCGCGCGCGCCGCCGACATCCTCGCCGGCTATGTCGCGCCGGTGGACGCGGCGGCGCTGGAGACGATCGTGGCGCCTGCCGCCTTCGGCGCCGATGCGGGGCCGCTGGGCGCGATCGCGCTTGCCGACCACGCCCGGACCGGAAATGTGACACCGTTGTCACCCCCGGGCGGTTGATCCTGCCGGCGAGCGCCGCCATGAGGGGGCGATCGCCGGCTTATGCCAGCTGAGGAGCTTTCATGGCCAAGCCGACCACCTCCCTCCTGCTGTTCGGCGCGACCGGCGATCTGGCGCAGCGGATGCTGCTGCCGTCGCTCTACCTGCTCGATGCCGAGGGGCAGCTGGGGACGGGGATGCGGATCGTCGGCACCGCGCGCGGCGAGCATGACGATGCGGGCTATCGGGCCTTCGCCGAACGGGCGCTGACCGCGCATGTCGATGCCGAACGGCTGGACCTGGCGGCGGTGGCGCGTTTCCTCGATCGGCTGTCCTACGTCGCGCTCGATGCGTCCGACGAGGCGGGCTATGCGCGGCTGGCGGACGCCGTAGGCGGGGAGGGCGACCTCGCCATCTTCCTGTCGACGGCACCGTCGCTGTTCGAGCGGACGATCGCCGGCCTCGCCTCCGCCGGACTGGCGGGAAGCAACGTTCGGCTGGCACTGGAGAAGCCGCTGGGCAGCGACCTCGCCTCCTCGCGCGTCATCAACGATGCGGTGGCGCGGGTGTTCGCCGAAAGCCAGATCTTCCGGATCGACCATTATCTGGGCAAGGAGACGGTGCAGAACCTGCTCGCGCTCCGCTTCGGCAATCTGATGTTCGAGCCGCTGTGGAACGCCGGCGGGATCGAGAATGTCGAGATCACCGTCGCCGAGACGGTGGGGCTGGAAGGCCGGGTCGGTTTCTACGACGATGCCGGCGCGCTTCGCGACATGGTGCAGAACCACATGCTGCAACTGCTGGCGCTGGTGGCGATGGAGCCGCCCGCGCGCTTCGACGCCACCGAGGTGCGCGACGAGAAGGTGAAGGTGCTGCGCTCGCTGCGCCGGATGGGGCCGGAGGAGGTGGTGCGCAACACCGTGACCGGCCAATATGCGCCGGGCGCGATCGGCGCCAAGGCGGTGCCGGGCTATGCCGACGAACTGGGCCGGGCGAGCGGCACCGAGACGTTCGTGGCGGTGAAGGCGCATGTCGACAATTGGCGCTGGGCCGGCGTGCCCTTCTATCTGCGGACGGGCAAGCGCCTGCCGTTCCGCCGGTCCGAAATCCTGATCCGCTTCAAGGCGGTGCCGCATTCGATCTTCGCCAACCGCGGCGCGATGCTGCAACCCAATGCGCTGCTCATCGGTGTGCAGCCGGAGGAGAATATCACGCTGACGATGATGGCCAAGCGCCCCGGCCTCGACCGCGACGGCATCCGGTTGCAGGAGGTTCCGCTCGACCTGAAGGGCGACGTGTTCGCCGACACCCGCCGCCGCATCGCCTACGAGCGGCTGCTGCTCGACCTGCTGGAGGGCGATCCGACGCTGTTCGTGCGGCGCGACGAGGTGGAGGCGCAGTGGGAGTGGATCGATGCGATCCGCGCCGGCTGGGCTTCCGTCGGCACGCGGCCCAAGCCCTATCCGGCGGGCACCTGGGGGCCGTCCGCCGCCATCGCGCTGACCGAGCGCGACGGCGTGAGCTGGCGCGAATAGAGGAGGCGACCATGACGATCCACCCGACCATCGCCGCCGTGACCGACCGTATCGTCGATCGCTCCCGCGCCTCCCGCGCGCGCTACCTGTCGCTGATGGAGGAGCAGCGCGAGCGCGGCGTCGATCGCAGCCGGATGGGCTGCGGCAACCTCGCCCACGGCTTCGCCGCGGCGGGCGAGGACAAGCCGCTGATCCGCGCGGGCGGGGCGATGAACATCGGCATCGTCACCGCCTATAACGACATGCTCTCCGCCCATCAGCCGTACGGCGGCTATCCCGACCGGATCAAGCTGTGGGCGCGCGAGGCGGGGGCGACGGCGCAGGTGGCGGGCGGGGTGCCCGCGATGTGCGACGGGGTGACGCAGGGGCAGGCGGGGATGGAACTCTCGCTGTTCAGCCGCGACGTCATCGCCCTCTCCACCGCAATCGGCCTCAGCCACGCGATGTTCGAGGGCGTGGCGATGCTGGGCATCTGCGACAAGATCGTGCCGGGCCTGCTGATCGGCGCGCTATGCTTCGGCCATCTGCCGGCGGTGCTGATCCCCGCCGGGCCGATGCCCTCCGGCCTCGCCAACAAGGAGAAGCAGCGCATCCGCCAGCTCTATGCCGAGGGCAAGGTGGGCCGTGCCGAACTGCTGGAGGCGGAGGCGGCGAGCTATCACGGGGCGGGCACCTGCACCTTCTACGGCACCGCCAATTCCAACCAGATGATGATGGAGATGATGGGCCTGCACATGCCGGGCGCCGCCTTCGTCAATCCCGGCACGAAGCTGCGCCAGGCGGTGACGCGCGCCGCCGTCCACCGGCTGGCGGCGATCGGCTGGGGCGGCGAGGATTATCGCCCGCTGGCGGCGTGCGTGGACGAGAAGGCGATCGTCAACGCCGCGGTCGGCCTGCTGGCGACGGGCGGCTCCACCAACCACGCCATCCACATCCCCGCCATCGCGCGGGCGGCGGGGATCGTGATCGACTGGGAAGACCTCGACCGGCTGTCGGGCGCAGTGCCGCTGATCGCGCGCGTCTACCCCAACGGCTCGGGCGACGTGAACCATTTCCAGGCGGCCGGCGGCATGAGCTATGTGATCTCGACGCTGCTGGCCGAAGGGCTGGTGCATGGCGACATCCTGACGGTGCATGGCGCCGGGCTTGCCGCGCAGGCGCAGGATCCGGTGCTGGATGGGGAAGCGCTGGCGTGGGTGCCGGCACCGGCCGATCCGCTCGACGAGGACATGCTGCGCCCGGTGACGCGGCCGTTCCTGCCCGACGGGGGGATGCGGCTGCTGGCCGGCAATCTCGGCCGCTGCATCATCAAGACGAGCGCCGTCGACCCGGCGCGCTGGACGATCGAGGCGCCGGTGCGCGTCTTCGCCGATCAGGACGCGGTGCTCGTCGCCTACAAGGCGGGCGAGCTGGAGCGCGACGTGGTGGTGGCGGTGCGCTTCCAGGGGCCGCGCGCCAACGGCATGCCCGAACTGCACAAGCTGACCCCGGCGCTGGGCGTGTTGCAGGACAAGGGCTTCCGCGTCGCGCTGCTGACCGATGGGCGCATGTCCGGCGCGAGCGGCAAGGTGCCCGCGGCCATCCACCTGACGCCCGAGGCGGTGGGCGGCGGGCCGATCGCGCGGCTGCGCGACGGCGACATCGTGCGCATCTCCGCCGACGACGGCAGCGTGACGGCGCTGGTCGAGCCGGCCGAATGGGAGGCGCGGCTGCCCGCCGATCCGCCGCCGCCGGCCACCGGCACCGGCCGCGAACTGTTCGCCTTCATGCGGTGGGGGGCGTCCCCCGCCGAGGAAGGGGGATCGGCGATGCTGGCGGAGATGGAGCGGATGGCATGAGCCGGATCGTCGCGGTCGACATCGGCGGCACCCACGCCCGCTTCGCGCTGGCCGAGGTGGACGGCGGCCGGGTGGTCTCGCTCGAGCCGGAAGTGACGTTGAAGACCGCCGAGCACGGCAGCTTTCAGCTGGCGTGGGAGGCGTTCGCCGCCATCGCCGGGCCGCTGCCGCGCGCCGCGGCCATCGCCATCGCCGCGCCGGTGCGCGGCGAGGTCATCAAGCTCACCAACAATCCGTGGGTGATCCGGCCGGCGCTGATCCCGCCGAAGCTCGGGGTCGATCGCTTCGTGCTGGTCAACGATTTCGGCGCGGTCGGCCATGCCGTGGCGCAGGCCGATGCCGCACACCTGACCCATCTGTGCGGG
>JAQIJD010000005.1:50000-255786 GCA_036946415.1 Edaphosphingomonas fennica
ACAGACGGCGGGTGCTAAGGTCCGTCGTCGAGAGGGAAACAGCCCTGACCAACAGCTAAGGTCCCCAAGTTATCACTAAGTGGGAAAGCATGTGGGAATCCCAAAACAACCAGGAGGTTGGCTTAGAAGCAGCCATCCTTTAAAGAAAGCGTAACAGCTCACTGGTCTAATCAAGGGTTCCTGCGGCGAAGATGTAACGGGGCTCAAGTGATACACCGAAGCTTTGGGTGTGGATTTATCCACGCGGTAGCGGAGCGTTCCGTAAGCCTGTGAAGCGGTCTGGTAATGGGCCGTGGAGGTATCGGAAGTGCGAATGCAGACATGAGTAGCGATAAACAGGGTGAGATGCCCTGTCGCCGAAAGACCAAGGGTTCCTGCGCAAGGCTAATCCGCGCAGGGTGAGCCGGCCCCTAAGACGAGCCCGAAGGGGGTAGTCGATGGGAACCACGTTAATATTCGTGGGCCTGGTGGTGTGTGACGGATGGTGTGTGTTGTATGGCCTTATCGGATTGGCCATGCTTCGAAACTGTTCCAGGAAATAGCCCCACCGTATAGACCGTACCCGAAACCGACACAGGTGGTCTGGTAGAGCATACCAAGGCGCTTGAGAGAAGTGTCCTGAAGGAACTCGGCAAATTGCCTCCGTACCTTCGGAAGAAGGAGGCCCGGCGTATGCGCAAGCACTCGCCGGGGGCACAGGCCAGGGGGTAGCGACTGTTTAGCAAAAACACAGGGCTCTGCTAAGTCGGCTTCAAGACGACGTATAGGGTCTGACGCCTGCCCGGTGCCGGAAGGTTAAGTGGAGGAGTGCAAGCTCTGAAATGAAGCCCCGGTAAACGGCGGCCGTAACTATAACGGTCCTAAGGTAGCGAAATTCCTTGTCGGGTAAGTTCCGACCTGCACGAATGGCGTAACGACTTCCCCACTGTCTCCAGGACATGCTCAGCGAAATTGAATTCTCCGTGAAGATGCGGAGTACCCGCGGTTAGACGGAAAGACCCCGTGCACCTTTACTGCAGCTTCAGAGTGGCATTAGGAAAAGACTGTGTAGCATAGGTGGGAGGCTTTGAAGCATCGGCGCCAGCCGGTGTGGAGCCATAGGTGAAATACCACCCTGTCGTTTTCTGATGTCTAACCTGCACCCGTTAGCCGGGTGAGGGACCCTCTGTGGCGGGTAGTTTGACTGGGGCGGTCGCCTCCCAAAGAGTAACGGAGGCGCGCGAAGGTTGGCTCAGGCCGGTTGGAAACCGGCTGTTAGAGTGCAATGGCATAAGCCAGCCTGACTGCGAGACTGACAAGTCGAGCAGAGACGAAAGTCGGTCATAGTGATCCGGTGGTCCCTCGTGGAAGGGCCATCGCTCAACGGATAAAAGGTACGCCGGGGATAACAGGCTGATAACCCCCAAGAGCTCATATCGACGGGGTTGTTTGGCACCTCGATGTCGGCTCATCACATCCTGGGGCTGGAGCAGGTCCCAAGGGTTTGGCTGTTCGCCAATTAAAGTGGTACGTGAGCTGGGTTCAGAACGTCGCGAGACAGTTTGGTCCCTATCTGCCGTGGGCGTCGATATTTGAGAGGAGTTGACCCTAGTACGAGAGGACCGGGTTGAACATGCCTCTGGTGCACCTGTCGTTCTGCCAAGAGCGCAGCAGGGTAGCTATGCATGGACGGGATAACCGCTGAAAGCATCTAAGCGGGAAGCCTCCCTCGAGATAAGATATCTTAGAGCGGTCGAAGACCACGACCTTGATAGATCGGATGTGGAAGTGGAGTAATCCATGGAGCTAACCGATACTAATCGCTCTATTCGCGCTTGAGAGCCCCACCATCACCGACACGGCTGATGGCGGCTGTCACCGCACAGCATCCAGACATACGCATCAATTTCAAAACTCAGCGGACCCGCGCCGGCCCCATAGCTTGGTGGCCATAGCGTCAGTGACCCACCCGATCCCATCCCGAACTCGGCCGTGAAACCTGACTGCGCCAATGGTACTGTTGCTCAAGCAACGGAAGAGTAGGTCGCCGCCAGGCTTTGCAGCCGGCGCGAACTCCGCATAAACCCATTCACATTGTCACCGCACCTCACCCGTGCGGCACGCACCTCACCGCGGGGTGGAGCAGCCCGGTAGCTCGTCAGGCTCATAACCTGAAGGTCACAGGTTCAAATCCTGTCCCCGCAACCAATATACCACACACACCAAAAACCCCGCAGGCTCCAAGCCCGCGGGGCCTTCTTGCGTCCGTGACACGCCGACAATGCAGAAAATGGCGCACCCGACAGGATTCGAACCTGTGACCTCTGCCTTCGGAGGGCAGCGCTCTATCCAGCTGAGCTACGGGTGCCGACCCGCGGGGGACTAGCA
Organism: Edaphosphingomonas fennica; assembly: GCA_036946415.1. Taxonomy (GTDB): domain Bacteria; phylum Pseudomonadota; class Alphaproteobacteria; order Sphingomonadales; family Sphingomonadaceae; genus Sphingomonas_Q; species Sphingomonas_Q fennica_A. The sequence continues at coordinate 52,368 of JAQIJD010000005.1, forward strand.
GAGGTATTTGATGCGTGCCAGCCCCAATCAGCGGCGTTGCTTGGGATCGGTGATCGCGACCGGCTGGAACTCGCCGAGGCCGCAGGAGGCGCCGCGGACCGCGCCAGGCACTTGCAGGACCGTGATGATGTCGACCGAGCAGAGCTGGTTAAGGGACGTGCCATAGGCGAAGCGCTGTTCGAAGCCGAGTTGCGGGCAGGAATTGGGCAATGTGTTGCGCAGGATCCGGCCGTCGCGGAGATAGAAGTCGATCACCTGATCGCTTCGCACCCGGCTCTCGCGGATCTGGCTGAGCGGCACGCAGCGTTCGGCCTTGCCGTTGGGTGTCGCTGCCGGAACCGGGCGGGGCGCGGCGGTGGCCACGGCGGGGGCCAGCAGCAGGGCCGGCAAGGCGAGGGACAGGAAGCGCATCGGATCAGTCTCCGGGGTCGGGCGGCGGCGGCGTCTTGGGCTTGAACGCGCACAGATCGGCAACGATGCACCGCCAGCATTCGGGCCGCCGCGCCTTGCAGACGTAGCGGCCGTGCAGGATCAGCCAATGGTGGGCATGCGCCCGGAACGGCGCGGGAGTGACCTTCTCCAGCCCCAGCTCGACCTTCAGCACGTCCTTGCCGCGGGCGAGGCCGGTGCGGTTGGCGACGCGGAAGATATGCGTGTCGACCGCGATCGTCTCCGCCCCGAAGGCGACGTTCATCACGACGTTGGCGGTCTTGCGGCCGACCCCAGGCAGGCTTTCCAGCGCCGCGCGGTCCGCCGGCACGACGCCGCCGAAATCGTCGACGAGCCGCTGCGACAGCGCGATGACGTTCTTGGCCTTGGTGTTGAAGAGGCCGATGGTGCGGATATGCGCTTTCAGCCCCTCCTCGCCCAGATCGAGCATGGCCTGGGGGGTGGTGACCTGTTCGAACAACAGGCGCGTCGCCTTGTTGACGCCGACGTCGGTCGCCTGCGCCGACAGCGCGACGGCGACCAGCAAGGTATAGGGGTTGACGTAGGCCAGCTCGGTTTCGGGGGCGGGGTTCGCCTCGGCCAGCCGGCGGTAGAAGTCGAAGACGTCGCTGCGGCGCACGGTCAGAGGCCCAGCACGTCGCCCATGCCGTAGCGCCCGGCCGGGCGGGGGGCGAGCCATTCGGCGGCCTTCAGCGCCCCGGCGGCGAAGATCGCGCGGCTTTCGGCGCGATGGCCGAGTTCGATCCGTTCGCCGTCCGCCGCCAGGATCACCTGATGATCCCCGGCGACCGACCCGCCGCGCAACGCCGCGAAGCCGATCGTCCCCGCCTCGCGCGCGCCGGTGATGCCGTCGCGCCCGCTGCGCTTCGCATCGGCCAGTGCCACGCCGCGCCCGGCGGCGGCGGCTTGCCCCAGCAGGATCGCGGTGCCGGAGGGGGCGTCCACCTTGTGGCGGTGGTGCATCTCGACGATCTCGATGTCCCAGTCGGTGCCCAGCCGGCACGCCGCCTCCGCCACCAGATGCGCGAGCAGGTTGACGCCGAGCGAAGTGTTGAACGCCTGGAGGACCGCGACGCGGGCGGCGGCGGCGTCGATCAGCGCATGGTGCGCGGGCTCGAGCCCGGTGGTGCCGACGACGATCGGCGTGCCGGCCGCGACCGCGGCATCGAGATGGCCGGCAAGCGCGGCGGGCGAGGAGAAGTCGATGAGGACGGTCGCGGCCGTCGCCAGCGCGTCCGCATCGTTATGCGGGCCGAACAGCGCGCCCCCGCGACCGACCCCGCCCGCCAGCGGGAGACCGCGCGCCTCGGCTGCGGCGGCGATGGCGCGGCCCATGCGGCCGTTGGCGCCGAGCAGGCCGAAGCCGTGGCGGAGGGGGAGATGGGCGGGGGCGTCGGTCATGTCCCCCGCCCTAATCGCGGATCGCGGCGGTTGGAAGCGTGCGCCTCAGGCGCCGAGACCGAGGCCGGCGGCCGCCCAATAGGCAAGCGCGCCGATCAGCGCCGCCGCCGGCAGCGTCACCACCCAGGCGACGACGATGTTGCCGGCCACGCTCCAGCGTACCGCCGTCATCCGTCGCGCCGCACCCACGCCGACGATCGCGCCCGTGATGGTGTGCGTGGTCGAGACGGGGATGCCAAGCCAGGTGAAGCCGAACAGGGTGATCGCGCCGCCGGTTTCCGCGCAGAAGCCCTGTGCGGGCGTCAGCCGGGTGATCTTGGAGCCCATCGTGTGGACGATCCGCCAGCCGCCGAACAGCGTGCCGAGGCCCATCGCCGCCTGGCAGGAGATGACGACCCACAGCGGCACGCTGAACTCCGGCCCGAGCATGCCTTGCGAATAGAGCAGCACGGCGATGATCCCCATCGTCTTCTGCGCATCGTTGCCGCCATGCCCCAGCGAATAGGCCGCGGCCGAGAACAGTTGCAGCACGCGGAAGCGCCGGTCCATCGCCAGCGGGGTGGAGCGGAGGAACAGCCACGTCGTCACCAGCACCAGCATCAGGCCGAGGAAGAGGCCGAGCGCGGGCGAGAGGAAGATGGCGCTGATCGTCTTGCCGAGGCCCGCCCATTCGATCACGCCGAAGCCGGCCTTGGCGGTGCCTGCGCCCACCAGCCCGCCGATCAGCGCATGGCTGGACGAGGAGGGGATGCCGAGCGCCCAGGTGATGAGGTTCCAGCTGATCGCGCCGATCAGCGCGCCGAAGATCACCTGCGCGTCGATCACGTCCACCGTTACGATCCCCTTGCCGACGGTGTTGGCGACGTGGAGGCCGAAGAACAGGAAGGCGATGAAGTTGAAGAAGGCCGCCCACAGCACCGCGATCTGGGGTGAGAGGACGCGGGTGGAGACGACGGTGGCGATCGAATTGGCCGCGTCGTGCAGGCCGTTCAGGAAATCGAAGAACAGGGCGATCGCGATCAGCCCGATCAGCAGCGGGAGGGCCAGCGTGGTCACGGCGCGCGCTCAGGCGAAATCGATGACGAGGCCCTGGACCTCGTTGGCGACATCCTCGAAACTGTCGACCACCTTTTCCAGCGCATTGTAGATCGTCCGCCCGACGATGAAGTCCATCGGCCGATCGGCCGAGGCGCGGAAGAGGGCGGCGACGCCGGCATCATGGAAATCGTCGGCCTGGCCTTCCAGCCGCACCAGCCGTTCGGTGAGCGCGGTGATGCGGTTGCCGTTGCTGCCGACCGCGCGGAGCAGCGGGATCATCTCGGCCGTCACGCGGGCCGCCTCGACGATGATGCCGGCCATGTCGCGCATCTGCGGTTCGAAGTGCGTCACCTCGAACATGCTGATCGTCTTGGCGGTGGTGTTCATCTGGTCGATCGCATCGTCCATCACGCCGATCAGGCTGGTGATGGCGGACCGGTCGAACGGGGTGACGAGCGTGCGGCGCACGTCGTGCAGCACCTCTCGGATGATGTCGTCCGCGCGATGTTCCTGATCGACGATCTCGGCGACGCGCTCGGTGATCGCCCCGTCGCCTTCCAGCAGGCGCGCGAGCGCGTCGGCACCCGCCACCAGCGTCGCGGCATGCGCCTCGAACTGATCGAAGAATCGGCCCTGCTTGGGCATCAACGCCTGAAACCATCTCAACATAGGTATTTTCTCAGCCCCTTTGTGCCGCGCCCATACCAGCGGCTTGTGAAGAACCGAAGACACCTTGGGCGGTTCGGTGAAGCCGGCGATCAGCGTCTGGAGGGCGGGTTCGTTCACCAGCCGCGCGGCCTCGGCCGGGGCGAACCAGCGGGTGGTGCGTTCGTGGCGTTCGGGCCAGTCGGCCTGCTGGCCGGTCACGGCGAGCGGGAACACCTCGACCGTGGCGGTGCGGACGGACCCGTCGCGCCGGTGCTTGGCGTAGGAGAAGCTACCGAGCGGCACCGCGCAGGCGACGCCGACCAGCCCCGCTTCCTCCCACGCCTCGTGCGCGGCGGCACGATGCGGTTCGAGTCCCTTGATGGGATTGCCCTTCGGCAGCACCCATCGGCCGGTCCCGCGCGAGGTGATGAGCATGACGGCGAGCGCCCCATCGGCTTCGGCGCGATAGGGGAGGGCGGCGATCTGTCTGACCTTATCGTTCCTTTCTGAAAAAAACGTCGGGCATCCTAGACTGATAGGGTGCGCGCACGGGAATGTCAGGGCCGGCGCCTGTGAAAAATCACATCCGTTATGGATCGGCGCGCTTGCCGGCCCGCCGTCGCGCTTGACCGCGCCCGCCGAGAAAGCCTAGCTTGCTACCGAATGAGCGATCGTGGGGAGAATGACGTGGCCGGGCAGGGACCGACAGACGGCGGTGCAGGCGCACCGATGATGCCGAAGGTGCAGGAAGTGCGGCAGACCGCCGACCGGTTCCTGGCGTCCGACGTGTTCGAGGCGAACCAGCGCGCGATGCCGCCCCGCAACGGCCATGGCACGGTGCACGAGGCCGCGCGCGACGTGGCGGTCTATCACCGCTGCGACGTGCTGGTGGTGGGCGGCGGCCCGGCCGGCACCGCCGCGGCGCTGGCGGCGGCGCGCGCCGGGGCCGACGTGGTGCTGCTGGAGCGCTACAATCACCTGGGTGGCCTCTCCACCGGCGGCCTCGTCATCTGGATCGACCGGATGACCGACTGGGAGGGCCGGCAGGTGATCCGCGGCTTCGCCGAGGATGTGTTCGATCGCCTGCCTGCCGATGCCGTCGCCGGCCCGCCGCGCGACCTGTGGGGTTCGCGCGATCCGGCAAGCGCGCGCTACTGGGGCCAGCGCACCTCGGCCTTCCACGGCGTGGTCAGTTGGGCCCCGACGATCGATCCCGAACGGCTGAAGCTGCTGAGCCAGGAGATGCTGATCGAGGCGGGCGTGCGGCTCGTCTTCCACAGCTGGGCGGCGGTGCCGGTGGTCGAGGACGGCGCCGTCACCGGGGTGATCTTCGAAAGCAAGGGCGGCCGGCAGGCGCTGATGGCCAAGGTGGTGGTGGACTGCACGGGCGACGGCGACGTCTTCGCCCGCGCCGGTGCCGGCTTCGATACCGACATCGAGGAAGGCGACGTGCATCACAGCATGAACACCTCCTTCCTGCTGGGCGGGGTGGATATGGACCGGTGGCTGCGCTTCCGCGCCGAGGAGCCGGAGCAGTTCCAGGAGTTCAGCCGGCTGGGGCGCGAGCGGCTGGGCTTCTTCCAGACGCCCTATGTCTCGTGGCGCAACGACATCGCGGTGTTCATGGGGCCGCGCCAGTCGGGCCTGTCCGCGCTGGACGTGGATGACATCACCGAGACGGAAATCCGTTCGCACCGCTTCATGGTGGCGCACAACGCCTTCTTCCGCGAGCATGCACCGGGCTTCGAGGCTGCCTATATGCAACAATCCGCCCCGCAGCTGGGCGTGCGCCACACCCGGCGTCTGGCGGGCGTCGCCCGGATCGAGCGGTCGCAATGGCCGACGGGGGCGGTGATGCCCGACGAGGTCGGCGTCTCCCCCTCCATCTCGCTCAAGTTCCCGGTCGTCTCGGTGCCATACGGATCGCTGGTGCCGCGCGCGCTCGACGGATTGCTGGCGGGCGGGCGGCATATCTCCTGCGATGCCAACAGCCACGGCTTCCTGCGCGAGATTCCGCAATGCTGGCTGACCGGCCAGGCGGCGGGGGCGGCGGCGGCGCTGGCGGTGAACGGCGGCGTGCAGCCGCGCAACGTGCCGATCGCCGATCTGCAAGCGACGCTGCGCAAGCAGGGCGTGTTCCTGCACGACCAGGCGGCATCCGTCGCGCAACCGCAGGCGGCGGAAACGACCGCTTGATCGATATAGTTTGCTTGCTAACTAAAAGACGGGCGATGTAATAGGGGGCCGAGGAGAGAGACCATGGCCACCGCATTGTCAGAGACGCCCGCGCAATTTCCGCGGATCGACCACCCCGCCGCCTGGACGGCTGCCGAGGTGGGCGGCCGCGAGGGGCTGGAGCATCGCCTGTCGCCGGCACAGGCCGATGCGCTGCGCGGTCTGGCGCGGACGCTGGAGGGGCGCGACGTCGCCTCGATCACGCGCGCCGATGCCGACGATCCTGCGATCGTCGATCTGATGGCGGCGGTCCGCTTCGAATTGCAGCGCGGCAAGGGCGGGATGATCCTGTCCGGGCTGGACCTCGAGGATCTCAGCGAGGACGCCTTCTCGCGCCTGTTCTGGGCACTCGGCACGCATCTCGGCATCGGGGCGGTGCAGAGCGCGCGGCGCGACCTGATCGGCCGGGTGGAGAAGCTGGAGGACAATCCCGCGGGCCGGGGCTACCAGTCCGACATCGAATTGTCGTCGCATTGCGACTTCCACGAATTCCTCGCGCTCGCCTGCTACCGCGCCGCGGACGAGGGCGGCGAGAGCGGCCTCGTCAGCAGCCTCGCCATCCACGACGTGATGGCGCGCGAGCGTCCCGATCTGCTGGCCCTGCTCTATCGCGGCTTCCCCCATCAGTCGGCTGACGACAGCGACCGCACCCCGCACGACGTGCCGGTGTTCTGCGAGGTCGACGGCACCGTCAGCGCCTATTTCCACATGCTGTTCTACGTGAACGCCGCACGCGGACTGGGGCGGGAGATACCCGCCGATCTGCGAGAAGCGCTGTCCTATATGTCGGCGTGCGCCAAGCGGCCCGAGCTGAAGGCGAGCTTTCAGCTGGCGCCGGGCGAAATGGTGTTCTGGCACAATTTCGTGAACCTCCATTCGCGCACCAACTTCACCGACCGCCCCGATCACCGTCGCCTGCTGTTCCGCCTGTGGCTGCACGCGCGGCCCGGCGAGGGGCGGCCGATGCACCCCGATTTCCTGAAGCGCGCCCAGCTGATGGACGTGGTGCATAGCGAGGGCCGCCCGGCGCTGGTCTATCGGCTGGACGAGATACGCCCGCGCTGATCGATGGCCTGTCCCCCCGCGCCGTTCGCCTGTAGGGCGGGGGGATGGCGGACGCGGACCAGAACCTGCTGCACTCGGCCGATGGCGTCGAGCGGCCCGACAGCTATGCCCTCTTCTATCCGCCGGGATCGGATGCGGATCTCCGCTTCCGGCTGATGCGGCGGATGGTGGTCGGCGCGCGGCGCTGGCGCGTGCGGGTCGATCAGGCGATGCAGGAAGGGGGGCAAAGCCAGGCGCGCTGGGAAGCGCTGCTCTGCCTCGCGGCGCATCCGGACGGGCTGACGCAGGGTGAGCTGGCGCGCCTCGTCTCCGTCGAAGACCCGACGGTCGCGCGGATGCTGGCCGCGCTCGAACGCGACGGGCTGATCCATCGGGCAGTGGGTGCGGCGGACCGTCGCAAGCGGATCGTGCGCATCAGCGAGGCCGGGCGGATCGCGTTCGAGGCGATGCAGGCGACGACGGATCGCCTGCGCGACGATCTGCTGGCCGGGCTGGACGGGGCCGAACTGCGCCACGGACTGCGCCTGCTGGACCGCATTCTCGCCCGTCTCGACGGCTGATCGCGCTGGCGGGGTCGGCCGACACAGGTTCCGGATCGGCCACATCCTGCAACTCGTCGAAATGATGGTGAAATTTCACTCTTGCATGGGGAAAAGCCGTCATCTCGCTTAACCTGGGTGAACGCTAGCACCGTCAGAATGTTGCCAGACGGCGGTCATGCAGGACCTGCCCCCCAATCCTCTTCTGGCGCATCTGCCGGACCCGTCGGAACTTTCGGAGACGGAACGCGACTATTTGGACATGATCGCTGCCGCACCCCTGCTGACGCTGGGTGCCCGCCGCGATCTGCTGCGCGACGGCGAGACGCTGCGGACCTGCCACGTCATCGTCCAGGGGTGGGCCTGCCGCTACAAGACGCTGGAGGACGGACGCCGCCAGATCACGGCCTTCGTGCTGCCCGGCGACCTGTGCGACCTCTATCCGCCGCTACTGGCGGAGATGGACCATTCGCTGGCGACGATCACGGCGATCCGCTACATCGAACTGCCGCGCGACCGCGTCGAGCAACTCGTCGTGGCGCCCGCCATCGGCCGCGCGCTGTGGCGGGACATGCTGGTGACGATGGCGATCCAGCGGGAATGGACCGTCAGCATCGGCCAGCGCGATGCGCTGGAGCGGCTGGCGCATATGCTGTGCGAATTGTTCTTCCGGTTGCGGGCGGCCGGGCTGGTGCGCGACGATCGCTGCGAATTTCCCCTCACCCAGACCGATCTGGCGGAGGCGACCGGGATGACGCCGGTGCACGTCAATCGCATGGTCCAGGAATTGCGCAGCCGCGGCCTGATCTACTGGAAGGGGCGCGTCCTCGAGATGCTCGATCTGCCCGGCCTGTGCCGCGCCGGCCTGTTCAACCCCACCTACCTCCACCAGTCCGCAGACCCGCGCCTCGCCTGATCGTGCCGGACGGGCGCGCCGTCAGGCGGCCCGGGCCATCGCCGTCCGCAGCCGCCCGGCCATGTCGTCCAGCGTCACCGCGGCGATCCGCTCCTCCACCGCCGCCGTCGCGCGCAGCATGTCAGCGACGGCGAGCTGGATCTGGGTGACGAGGTCGATCGCCTGGATGCTCGCCATATGCTGGCGCAGCGTCTGCTCGTCGCTGCCGAGATCGTAGGCGAGGTCGCCGAGCCGCGCCGTCGCCCGGACCAGTTCCTCCGCCAGCGCATCGGCAAGGGCGCGCGGCACGGCGACGTCGCTCATTTGCCGCACAGCTTCAGGAGGGTGCCGGCCAGCGCCTCGGTGGGGACGGGCTGGCTCGCCATGTTCCTCTGCAACACGAAACCGCCCGCCTCGGCGGCGGACAGGACGTGGCCGCCGGCCGCCAGCATCGCCTTCAGCCCGTTGCCGCCGTCCTCGCTGCCTTCGGGCAGCAGCAGCACGCCGACCGCCTCGGCCCCCGCCGCGCGCGCGGCGGAGGCGAACAGCAGCGAGATCGACGGCCGCTCGCCGGCCACCGGATCGCGCGCCAGGAAGCGCAGCTTGCCGTTGGGCCAGCCGTCCACCACGACATGCGCATCGCCGGCGGGCGCGAGGTGGACCGTGCCCTGTTCGATCGCGGCGCCTTCCGCCGCGACGACGACGCGCGGCGCCACCTCCTTGTCGAGCGTGTCGGCCATGCTCTGCGCGAGGCCGGGATCGAGATGCTGGACGACGACGATCGGCGGGCAATTGGCAGGCAGCCCGCCCAGGAAGGCGAACAGTCCCTGCGTGCTGGCGGCATCGCCGCCGACGACGACGAGCCGGCCGTTCCAGTCGAGCGGCGGGGCGGCGACGGGCGCGGCGGCGCGCGGCTTGGCCAGTTCCGCCTTGCGCGCGGCCTTGATGCGCTTGCCGAGCTTGGCGATGATCGCGTCCAGTTCCTTGGGGCTGGCGACCTTGGGCTTGGGGAAGCAATCGACCGCCCCCAGCCGCAGCGCCTCCACCGAATCCTCCGCGCCGGCGGTGGTGCGGGTGGAGAACATGATGACGGGCATCGGCCGGGTCGTCATGATCTCCTTCAGATAGTCGAGGCCGCTCATCCCCGGCATCTCGATGTCGAGCGTCATGACGTCGGGCATGAGATTCTCGACCATGCCGCGCGCTTCCGCGGCGCCGTCGGCCAGGCCGACCACCTTCACGGCGGGAATGCGTTCGAGCGCACCGGAGATCAGCGCCCGCATGGTGAGCGAATCGTCGACGACGAGGACTTTGGTATCGGCCATGGGATGTTCCTGCGGTAGGGCGGGCTGTCAGGCAGCCTCTGCCAGCGTGGGGGTCTGATCGACGAGCCGATCGAGCGAGAGGACGAGGATCAGCCGGTCGTCGGTGGTGGCGAGGCCGTCCAGGAAGCGCGTTGCCGGATTGTCCCCCATGTCGGGCACGGGCTGCATCGCTTCCGGCACGATCGAGACGATGTCGTTCACCGCGTCGACGATGATTCCCTGGAGCCTGTCGCCGACATGCACGACGATGATGACGTGGCGGACGCTGGGATCGGTCAGCCCCCAGCCGAGCCGCTGGCGCAGATCGAGCACCGGCAGCACCACGCCGCGCAGGTTGACGACGCCGCGGACGTGCGGCGGCACGTTCGGCAGGGGCGTCGCCGGCGACCAGGCGCGGATCTCGCGGATCGCCATGATGTCGATGCCGAGCACCTGATCGCCCAGCTCGAACGTGATGAGTTGTCGGGACATCGTTCGTCTCCTTTGGGCCGGGGTCAGTGCAGCACGCGGCGGATCGCCGCGGCGAGCTTTTCGGGCTGGAAGGGCTTCACGATCCAGCCGGTGGCGCCGGCGGCGCGCGCGCGCTGCTTCTTCTCGTCCGAGCTTTCGGTGGTGAGGACGAGGATCGGAAGCGCCGTATCGCCCGCCCCGCGCACCTGCTCGATCAGGCCGAACCCGTCCATGCGCGGCATGTTGATGTCGGTGATGAGCAGGTCGGGCCGGCCTTCCCCCAGCCGCTCCAGCGCCTGCACGCCGTCCTCGGCCTCGGTCACCCGGTAGCCGAGGTCGGTAAGCGCGGCGCGCAGCAGCATCCGCATGCTGGGCGAATCGTCCACGGTCATGATCGTCTTGGCCACAGGCCGTGCCTCCGTTGCAGGAATAGGGGTCGTCATCAGAAGAATTCCACGTCGCCGACGGTGGACGGCACGGGGGCGGGCCGCGGCGGCGGCGCCACCGGCATCCGCACGCCCGCGCCTTCGATCGTGCGGCAGCGGCCGAGGCCGAGCGCGGCCCGGAACTCGATCCGCCGCGCCCCGCTGCCGCCCACGTCCTCGCCGACCAGCGGGATGCGTTCGTCGCGCAGGAAACGGCGGGCGAAGGCGACGTTGGCGCCGCCGATGTCGCGGAAGCTGCGGTGCATGGTCGCGCCGCCGTAGATGCGCGCCTTCATCCGGCTGCGCACCGCGCCCCTCGCCAGCATGGCGTTGATCAGGACTTCCATCGCATAGAGGCCGTAGCGTTGCAGCGAGGCCGGATCGTCCCCGCCGCCTTCCGCCAGCAGATAATGGTTGAGCCCGCCGACATGCGCGACCGGATCGTAGAGGCAGGCGGCGACGCAGCTGCCGAGCACGGTCGTCAGCACCTCGGACGGATCGGTCGAGACGCGCGTCTCGCCCTGCGCCACGGTAAGGCGGACGAGCCCATCGCGGCGGGCGAGAGCGGGGGCGGCGACGGCGCTCATGCCGCACACGCCTTCAGCAGCCGGCCGGCGATCAGCCGCAGCGGCAGTTGTTCCTGCACCGCGCCCATCTGGTGGGCGACGGCGGGCATGCCGTAGACGACGCTGGTCGCCTTGTCCTGCCCGAAGGTCCGGCAGCCGGCGTCGCGCATCGCCTTCAGCCCGGCGGCGCCGTCATGGCCCATGCCGGTCAGGATCGCGCCCGCCGCATCGGCACCGACATAGCGGGCCACCGAATGGAACAGCCGATCGACCGACGGCCGGTGGCCGTTGACCCGATCGCCCGCGACGAGGCGGCAATGGCGGCGCTGGTCGCTGCCTGCGATCTCGAGATGATCGTCGCCGCCCGGCGCCAGATAGACGAAGCCGCGCCGCAGGACGGCGCCGGCGCGCGCCTGTTCGACGGTGGGGGCCGACAGCCGGTCGAGCCGCGCGGCGAAGCTGGGGGTGAAGGTGGCGGGCATATGCTGGACGATCACGGTCGGCGGGCAATCCGCGGGAAAATCGCGCAGCAGCTCGATCAGCGCCTCGACCCCGCCGGTGGAGGAGCCGATGGCGATGATCGCACCGTCGCGCGGGCGATAGTCCGCCGCCGGCGCCGCGGGGGCGGCCGGGGCGGCGGGGGGCAGGCGGCGCACCCGGCCGCCCGCCGCGGTGCGGACGAGGGTGGCGAGGTCGGTACCGGCGCGGCCGGCCAGATCGTTGCACAACGCGGTCTTGTCGAAGCAGTCGACCGCGCCCAGTTGCAGCGCGGTCAGTGCAGCGTCGCTGCCCGCCGCCGTCAGCGTGGAGAGCATGACGACCGGCATCGGCCGCAGGCGCATGACCTTCTCGAGGAAGCCGAGCCCGTCCATCCCCGGCATCTCGATGTCGAGCGTCATCACGTCCGGGTTGAGCGCCTTCACCTTTTCGCGCGCGTCCTGCGCGGAGCAGGCGGTGCCGATCACCTCGATTTCCGGATCGCGCGCCAGCACCCCCGACACGATGGCGCGCATCGCGGCGGAATCGTCGACGACGAGGGCACGGACGCTCATGCCGCGACCTTCAGGAAGGCGGTGCGATCGACCAGGCGGAAGCGCGGGGCGAGCGCATCGGCCAGCCGCTCCGAATGGCCGATGTAGAGCATGCCGCCCGGCACCAGCAGGTCGGCCAGCCGCGCCTGGAGGCGGGCCTTGGTCGGTTCGTCGAAATAGATCATCACGTTGCGACAGCAGATCGCATCGAACGGCCCCTTCATCGGCCAATCCCCCAGGAGGTTGAGCGCGCGGAAGGCGATCGCCTGCCGCAGCAGCGGATCGACCGTGCCGTCGCGACCGACCCACGCGGCGCGCAACGGGCCGGGGATGGTCTTCAGCACGTCGGGCGGATAGCGGCCGGCGCGCGCCGTCTCGATCACGCTCGGCGAGACGTCGGTGGCGAGCAGGCGGAGGTCGCCGCGCAGCAGCCGCTGCGCGGCGGCACGATCCGAACCCAGCGCCGACATCAGCCAGGTATAGGGCTCCTCGCCGCTCGAGCAGGCCGCCGACCACAGCCGAACGCGTCCGCCGGCGGCAAGGCGGTGCGACAGCGCCGGCCACAGCCGGCTGCGGAAGTCGTCGAAATGGTGCGCCTCGCGGAAGAAGCTGGTGTGATTGGTCGTCAGCGCATCGATCATCCGCCCGCGTTCGGCCGGATCGCGCGCGATCAGCGTCAGATAGTCGGCGACGGTGGCCAGCCCGACGGCGCGGACGCGCGGCGCCAGCCGGCCGTAGACGAGCTGCATCTTCTGCGCGGGCAGCAGGATGCCGACCGTATCGTAGACGATCGCGGCCACGGCGCGATGATCCTCGGCGGTGAAGGCGAATTCCTGTCCGCGCGGGCGGGGGAGGGCGGCGGCGCTCATGCCGCGGCCGCCAGCTGCGGGCGCCGCGCCGTCAGCGCGTCGATATCCAGGATCAGCGCCACGCGGCCGTTGCCGAGGATGGTGGCGCCGGCCAGCCCGTCCACCGCGCGGTAATTCGCCTCCAGGCTCTTCACCACCACCTGCCGCTGGTCGATGATGCTGTCCACCATCAGCGCGGCCTGGCCGTGATCGCCATCGACCACGATCAGCACCGCTTCGGCCGGATCCGCCTTGGCGCCGGCGATGCCCAGTCGCTCGCCCACGCGGTGGACGGGGACATAGGCGCCGCGCACGTCCAGCAACGTGCCGCTCGGCCCGATCCTGGTGACGACATTGTCCTTCGGGCGCAGGCTCTCGACGATGTGGCCGAGCGGGATGACGAACGTCTGTTCGCCGACCGTCACGATCATGCCGTCCAGCACCGCCAGCGTCAGCGGCAGGCTGAGCGAGAAGCTGGAGCCATGGCCGAAGCGCGACTGGATGCCGATCCGCCCGCCCAGCGCCTGGACGTTCTTGCGCACCACGTCCATGCCCACGCCGCGGCCGGAGATGTTGGAGACGGTGGCGGCGGTGGAAAAGCCGGGCGCGAAGATCAGATTGTCGATCTCCTCCTCGCCCAGGATCGCATCGGGCGGGATGATGCCACGCTCGACCGCCTTGGCACGGACGCGATCGCGATCGATGCCGCGCCCGTCGTCGGCCACGGTGATGACGATCCGGCCCGAATGATGCGCGGCCGACAGACGGACGACGCCCTCCTCGGACTTGCCCGCCGCCAGCCGCTCGGCCGGCGTCTCCAGCCCATGATCCACGGCATTGCGGATGAGGTGGGTCAGCGGCTCGCCGATCCGTTCGCAGACCGTCTTGTCGACCTCGGTCATCTCGCCGTCGAGTTGCAGGCGGACGCGCTTGCCGGTTTCGCCTTCCAGCTCGCGGATGATGCGCGGCACGCGGTTGAACACCGTCTTCATCGGCTGGGCGCGCAGCGCCATCGTGCTTTCCTGCAACTCGCGCGTCAGGTGGTCGAGATCGGACAGTTCGCCGCAGCCGGCGAGGCCGCAATCCGACAGGCGCTGCGTCAGCATCGCCTGGGTGATGACGAGTTCGCCGACCAGGTTGACCAGCCGGTCCAGCTTGTCGAGATCGACGCGGATCGTCTGCCCGGCCGCCGCGGCGGCGGGGGCAGGCTGTGCCGCCGCGGGTTCGGCGACGGGCAGCGGGGCAGCCGCCGCCATCGCTGGAGCCGGGACGGCTGCGACCGGCGCTGGGGGTGCGGCGACCGGTGCAGGCGTCGCGGCGATCGGCGCCAGCGCTTCGACGGCGGGTGCGGGCGGCGCCGGCTGCGGAGCGGGGGCGGCCGCCTCGTCCTCGTCGCGCGTCAGGTCGAGCGCGAAACCGTCGGTGAAGTCGAAGACGGCGCGGATGTCGTCGGCATCGGTCGCGCCGGGGATGCGGAACGTCCAGCCCAGATAGGCACAGTCCGGGTCCATCGCGTCGAGGGCGGGCAGCGTCGAGAGATCGACCGCAACGGTCTCGGCGCCCAGCAGCGCCAGCTCGCGCAGCAGCAGCAGCGGTTCGGCACCGTTGTCGAAAGCGTTGGCGGAGGGCTTCACCGTCAGCCGCCACGGGGGCCGGCTGATCGCCTGCCGCGGCATCGGCCTCGTCCAGCATCGCCATCAGATCGTCGAAATCGTCGGCGGCGGGTGCCGGCGCAGCGGCGGCAGGCGCCGCCGCCGCAGGGGCGCTCGCCTCGCCCTTGCCGGCGGCGATCAGCCGGTCCAGCATCGCCCGGTCGGCCGGGGCCGCCCCGCCGTCGCGGGCGGCGACGACATGGTCGGTCAGCACGTCGAAGGCGGCGACGATCGTCGTCGTCAGGTCCGCCGTCAGCGGCAGCGTGCCGTTGCGGACGAGGTCCAGCAACGTCTCATATTCATGCGTATAGGCCTGCAACCGCTCATGGCCGAAGGCGCCGGCCCCGCCCTTGATGGAATGGACCGAGCGGAAGACGGTGTTGATCGTCTCCCCATCGTGCGCGCCCGCCCGGATGACGGCGAAGGCCGCCTCGATCGCGCCGAGGCCTTCCTCGCATTCCTGAAAGAAGATCTGCTGAATCTCGTCGAGGTTCATGGCGATGCGATCCTTGGGTCAGGCGAGCGCGAGCGCCGGGCCGAGGCCGGCGAGGGCGATCATGGCTTTGAGCGAATCGCTGGGCGCCGCGATGCGGAAGTCGAGGCCCGCCGCATCGGCTGCGATGCGCGCGGCGGCCAGGACTTGCAGGCAGGCGAGCCCGGCCTGTTCGACCGCCGATCCGTCGATCACCAGCGACTGCCCCTCGCCGATCGCCGCCCGGAGGCGCCGGCGGAGTTCGCCGCCGGCATTGGTATCGAGGATCGCGGGCAGGGGGCTGGGCATGATCGGCTCCGGAAAAGGTCGGGCGGGGCGGGCGGGGCGGGCCGGCAGCGGACGGATCAGAATTCCGACCAGTCGTCCTCGCTCACCGCCAGGGCCGCGGAACCGCCGCCCGCCACGCGCCGCACGGGGGCCGGCAGCTGCCGGCCGAGCTTGGCGGCGCGGCCCTGCAATTCATGGACGACGTTGCCGGTCGGGGCCGGGGCGGCGCCCGGCGCCAGCTTGAACGCGGCGACCCGGCGGGCGAGCGCATCGGCCTCCTCGGACAGGCTGCGCGCGGCCGCCGTCGACTGTTCCACCATCGCCGCATTCTGCTGGGTCACCCCGTCCATCTCGGACACGGCGGTGTTGACCTGCTGGAGGCCCGTCGCCTGCTGCTCCGCCGAGGTGGCGATGGTCGAGACGAGCGCGTCGATCTCGCCGATGCGGGCGATGATCCGCTGGAGCGCCTGACCCGTCTCGCTGACGAGATCGACGCCGGCACTCACCTGCTCGCTGGAGGCGGTGATCTTGGTCTTCACGTCCTTGGCGGCATCGGCCGAACGCTGGGCCAGCGCCCGCACCTCGGACGCGACGACCGCGAAGCCCTTGCCGGCATCCCCGGCGCGCGCCGCCTCGACGCCCGCGTTCAGCGCCAGCAGGTTGGTCTGGAAAGCGATGCCGTCGATCACGCTGATGATCTCGGAGATTTCGTTGGAGGCGCGCTCGATGCCGCTCATCGCTTCCACCGCACGGCGAACGACCGCGCCCGATTTCTCCGCCTCGCGGCGCGTCTCGCCGACGACGTCGTTGGCGCGGGTGGCGCCGGCCGCCGTCTCGCGCACGGTCGAAGTGATCTCGTCCATGGCGGCGGCGGTTTCCTCCAGGCTGGCCGCCTGCTGCTCGGTGCGCTGCGACAGATCGTCGGAGGCCTGGCGGATATCGCTGGCGCCGTTGTTGATGCCCGCTGGTCGCCTGCGAGACGGCGGCCATCACCTCGGCCACGGCGTCCATCGCCCTGTTGAAATCCTCGCGCACCCGGTCGTAATCGGCGGGAAAGGCCGTCTCGATGCGATAGCTGAGATCGCTCTCCGCCAGCCTGCCGAGGCCCGCGCCCAATGTGCTGACGATCACCTCCTGCGCGGCCGCGGCCACCTTCACCTGCTCCGCATTCTGACGGAAGACGTTCATCGCCCGCGTCATCCGGCCGATGCAGTCGCGATGGTCGGTATAGGCGATCGGGGTATCGAGATCGCCGGCGGCAAGCCCCTCCATGCGGACGACGGTGTCGACATAGGGATCGGAGATCAGCTTGCCGCTGACGATGACTGTGACGATCGCCAGCAGCGCCAGCCCCGCCATCGCGCCCACCGCCGCCGGAGGCGTGACGCCGGCGCCGTAGACCGCGCCCGCCACGACGGCGACGCCGCCAAGCGCGATCAGCCCGTGGACGAACAGCAGGATCTTGAACTTGAGACGTATCGGGGCCGCAGCCTTGAACCACTTCAGCATCGTCCATTCTCCCCAAAGTCGCCGGGTGGATTCGCCGTCGCGGCGCATTCGGACCCGAGAATCGTCAGACAGGCCTAGGGCCCGTGTCGGAGTTCTTTCTAAGCAGAGGGGGTTAAGGACCGGTTAGGAGGTGGAGATTCCTCCGCTTTGCCAAGGCGATGCTGTCCGCATTTTGCGTAAACCATGCGCACTCAGCAGTTTATCGGAACAATTTCGTCCTCGATTGCACGCAAATCACGTTGGCCGAGGTTCTGGCGCACAAATGTCCCCAGATATCGCACGGCCCATTTGGGTCGATCGGCGGCCAGCCGCCGCCTCCCGACAAGATATTGAGATCGAAGACGTCTTCAGACGCGAAATCCCGCGCGCCGGGCGGCGCAGCAGGTTGCTGTCTCGATCGCTGCGAAAAAGGCTGCGGCCGAATCGCCGCCGGCCGCAATCAGTGGCGGTGTTCGCGCCGCAACGCGTATCGGCCCGCCGTGAAGCTGTCGAACAGGCCGGCGATACCGGGATGATCGACGGGTTCGTCGCTGTCGTCGGCCATCAGATTGGCCTGGCTGACATAAGCGATGTAATCGCTGTCACCCGTTTCGGCGAGCAGATGGTAGAAGGGCTGGTTCTTGGCCGGCCGCACCATCTCGGGAATCGCCTGATACCATTCCTCGCTGTTGGCGAAGACGGGATCGACGTCGAAGACGACGCCGCGAAAATCGAGCAGCCGGTGCCGCACCACCGCGCCGATCGCGAAACGGGCATGGACGATGGGCGGGGCCGTCACCTCGCCTGCAGGATCGCCGATGGGGGAGGGGGGCGCGGGAGGCATGAACGTTACGTAGGACGTGCAAGGGCGCTTGTGAAGCCGATGCCTATTCGCTAGACGCGCCCGATCGGCTTGCCGGGCGCCCCTGCGGCGCCCTTCGCCTCTGCGGAGAGGTGCCAGAGTGGTCGATTGGGACGGTCTCGAAAACCGTTGTGGGTGCAAGCTCACCGTGGGTTCGAATCCCACCCTCTCCGCCAGAACCGCATCCGAAATACCCCGAAATAGTCCGGTTCCCCTCGGAAAAGAGCCAGTTTTGCGCTATGGCTCGTCCGTTCCCGTTCGATCTGGCCCGGCTCGATCCGGGGGTATCGGGGGGTATAAGTCGGGGTAGCGGATCGGAGGTTCGGGGTATGGCGCTCACTGACGCTGCGGTTCGGAAAGCCGAGCCGAGGGATAAGGCCTTCAAGATGGCCGACTCCGGCGGCCTCTACCTCTACGTCGCGCCCACCGGGCTAAAGTCCTGGCGCATGAAGTTCCGGCTGGGCGGCACCGAGAAGCTGCTCACGTTCGGCACATACCCCGACATGTCGCTGTCCAAGGCGCGGGATCGGCGGGACGACGCGCGGATGTCGATCCGGCAGGATGTCGATCCGTCCGGCGTCCGGCGGAAGAAAGCCGAGGCCAAGGCCGCCGCTGAAGCCGAGCAGGCGAAGCAGATCACCTTCGAGCAGATGGCGCGCGCGTGGCACGAATTGCAGAAGGGGCGGTGGGCGGCCGTCCACGCCGGGGACGTGATCACCAGCCTCGAACGTGACGTGTTCCCGTCCCTCGGCGGCCGGCCGATCGCCGCGATCGACGCGCCTACGATCCTGAAGACGCTGCGTGCCGTGGAGGCTCGCGGATCGATCGAGACGGCCCGCCGCTTGCGCCAGCGAATCAGCGCCGTCTTCGTCTATGCCATCTCCGAAAGCGTGGTGACGATGGACCCGGCGGTAATCATCACGAGCGCGCTCCGGCCGCTCCCGAAGAGGGGCAAGCAGCCGGCGCTGACCGATCCCGATCAGGCGCGCGAGGTGCTGATCGCGGCCGAGGCGTCGGGCGCCTCGCCGATCACGAAGCTGGCCAGCCGCTTCCTCGCGTTGACGCAATCGCGGCCGGGCATGGTCCGCGGCCTCGAATGGAGCGAGATCGAGGGCGTCGAGTGGGACGGCCGGCAGGCCGCTGCGGATCAAGCGATTTGGCGCGTGCCAGCGCGGCGCATGAAGCTGGTGCTGGATCTGAAAGACGAGCAGGCGTTCGAACATATCGTGCCTCTATGCGCTCAGGCGGTCGACGCGCTGCACGCCGTCCGCCGCCTCACCGGCCGGACGAAGCTGGTCTTTCCCGGCCAGCGCCACAGCCACAAGCCGCTGTCCGAGAACGCAATCGGCTACCTTTACAACCGGGTCGGCTTCCACGGCCGGCACGTCCCGCACGGCTGGCGCGCGGCGTTCTCCACCACGATGAACGGGCTGGCCAAAAAGCGGAAGATCGCAGGTGATGACGCGGTGATCGAGCTGATGCTGGCGCACGTTCCGGAGAACCGGGTGAAGGCCGCCTACGATCGAGCCGACCATATGGAGCGGCGGCGTGAACTGGCGCAGGAGTGGGCGGACCTGCTCATGAAGGGTATGCCGGAGGCAAACGATCTGCTGGACGGGCCGCGGCGTACTTAAGCTCGAGCGATCCCCGCTTCCCCGTCCGCCGTCTTCGTGTCAGCCTTCGCCCCTGATTCGGGGGGTGGGGCAGAATGAAGCGGGTGTTCATAAGCTTTCGCATCGAGGACAAGCCGCAGGTAAATGGCCTGCGGCTTTTAGCGGCCAACCCAAATTACGACTTAGAGTTTTACGACGAGTCGGTGCGATCACCTTACAATAGCGAGAATGCCCGCTATATTCGTGCAAGGATCAAGGAAAAGATTGCACGGACTTCCGTCACAGTTTGTATCTTGAACCATCTTACTCATACGTCCCAATGGGTTGAATGGGAGCTTCGGGAAAGCATCGCGAAAAGTAATAGGATTATCGGCATGGGCGTTCCGGGGCTGACTGCCTCGATAACCTTGCCGCAAGCCATGAAGGACATCGGTGCTGGGTGGATGACCTGGGATGTTCCGGCACTCAAAGCCAAGATCGAGGCCTAAATGGTCGCCGAAGTTTCCACCGAGCCAGATAGCGGTTATGCTCGTCTCGAAAGTCAGATCGCGTGGTATGATACTAAGTCAGGATCGTGCCAGAAATATCACAAGATCGCAACCGTGGGCAAAGTCCTTTTGGCATCGGCTGTTCCAGTTGGCGCAATCCTAACAGTGCCTGCCGTTCCGGCAGTATTTGGCGGCCTCATCGTTATCGTGGAGGCAATCCAGCAACTAAATCAATGGCAGCACAACTGGGTGACTTATCGCTCCACCTGCGAGGCGTTGCGGCATGAAAAGTTTACCTATCTGGGTCGGGTCGGGCCATATGACGATGTCGATGACGCAGCTGCCTATAAGGTGCTTGTCGAAAGAGTGGAGTCTTTGATTTCGACGGAACATTCCAAGTGGGTCGGGCGATTGCAGAATGAAAAAATGCAAAATGATTGCTAACGTATTGAATAAAGACTAGGCCGCCGCCCTCCACCCCATGGGGTTCGCCACCCAAGCGTCGATGTCGCTGGCATACCAGGCGACGAGGCCGTGGCTGATCTGGACCGGCGCCGGAAAGGTGCCCGCCTTCACGCGCGCATAGATGGTGGTGCGGCCTAGAGCCGTGCGGCCCTTCACCTCCACCAACCGCATCAGGCTGTCGGTGCGGCGGTCGATCATTGCAGCTTCCTTCCTGCCGCGGCGTTCACGGCAATATGAGCGGACCGGACATCCCAGAGGCCGAGGCCTTCACCTTCGAAGGCGACCCCGCCGAGGGGCTGGCCGGTATGACGCGTATCGATCTGCGCGCGGGCACGATGGACGAGTGCCTCGCGGCGGTGTGGAGCCTGTCCGACGAATTGCGGGACATGGCCTACATCGTCACCGATGGATGGACCTACGTGTCGGACGAGATCGAAGCGATGCGGCGCAAGGCCGGCATAGGCGGCCCCGCCGGCGAATGAGGCGATAAGCGCCACTCCGGCGATCGGGATTGCCCAGCGTAGCAGCGCGCGGGCAGCGGCGGTGCCGGCGGCTTCAAGCTCCGCCGCCCGGATCCGCGCAGCTTCGACGCGCTGGGCTTCCTCGACCGCAAGGGCCGCCGCCTCGGCGTATGCCCGTTCAGCATCGCGACGCGCATTGCAGGCGCGGATGTGAGCGATGAGACGGCCGGTCCCGACACGCTGCTGGGGCAGCAGCTCTTCCCAAGAACGGCCCGCCCGATTCATCGCGCCACCTCAGGGCAGGCCTGCCGCACTCGGCCGCTGTTGTCCCAAGCGCGCTTATAGATCGCCTGCCCCGCGCGCAGCTGGTAGCAGCTGAGGTTCGTTCGGCCGGCCCGGACGATCGCGAGCGTCCTGCCATACCGGTCGCGGCCAACGCGCTCGATCGAGAGGTCCGGCTGCATCCGGCCGGCCAAGCTGCGCCTGCTGGCGGCGCCGTCGCCTGGCGCGCAGACGCGGCCCCGGCGGCAATGACCAGGAAGCTCGGGAGCGTCGATGCCGAGCAGACGGATCCGCTCGTCGCCGCAGCGGATGGTGTCCCCGTCAGTGGCGGTGCAGGCCAGCGCGAAGGCGATGATGATGGGGGTGATCATGCGGCTGCTCTCTGCTCGATATGGCGGCGTTCGGCATCGGTCATACCGGATCCCTTTGGTCGGCCAGCCACGCGCCGAGCACGGGCAGACCTGCCGCGATCTCCGCCCACCGCGGCCATCGCTTTTCCCGAAGATGAAAGGCGCTCACCCAGACGCCAGGGGTGCTCAGCTCGCGCCGCACCGCACGGACGGCCAGGACCGTCTCGAACCATTCGACCGTGGCGGCCGGCACGATTGCGTCATCGCTGAACGCGCCCGGCAGGCGCATCCGGGCGGCGCCGGCCGGCAGGTCGTGCACCGCGGGCAGCTCGACCCAGGTAGGCGCCTGATAGTCGCCGGGCCGCTCGAGCATCACAGCAACCGAACGCGTCGGCTTCGTCAGCCCATAGCGCGCGAGCACCTGAATATCGGCTGCCGGGTGGCTGGCCTCCAGGGCCGCCGCGATCGCCTCACCCACCGCCACACCCGCGGCGGCCGGCAGCTGCTCGATCTCGTGCGCACAGGCGGCGGCCTGCGCGAGGCGCTTCAGCAAGTCCTGATCTGCCTGGGGGCGATAGGCGGCGCCGCTGGGCGGAACCGGGATGCCAGCGGGGCCGAGGGGGTAGGAGCGCCGCGGAGGCGGCGTGTGCGGCAGCGCCTTGCTCGGCACAAGGCGCGGCATCGCGTTCAGCTGCGCTTCGGTCAGGGACATGCCACCACCTCGGGGTTGGCGACGCCAGCTTCCGGCGGCGGCGCGGGGTTGAGCCGGGACGGGGGCATGTCCCCGGAAGCGGCGCGGGCAAGGCGGTATTCGCAGAAGGCGGCGATGATGAAGGCGACGAGCGCCGCCACCATGGCGATCGGGCCGGCGCAGGTATCGACCCACAGGATCGCTACCCATGACAGCGCCACGCCGACGCCGGCGATCAGGAAGTTCCTAAGGCTATTCACTGGCCCACTCCGGTTGGGCGCGCGCGGCGGCAAGGCGGACCGGCTCGAACAGCGGGACGATCGCCGCAGGGCAGTCGGCATGGATCATGACGGTGACAGAGCCGTCGCGGCAGCCCCACGCCTGCCCGTGGCAGGCCGCCTGCTCCTCGCGGGTCAGATTGTGCCATTTCGCAATGGTGACGGCGCCGTGCAGGATGCAGCGAGGCCGGTGCGCCTTCATCGCACCAATGGAGAAGCCGGCCGCCTTGAGCGCCGCCTCAACCGCGATCCATGCGCCAAAGCCGGGGGCGGCGGGGAAAAGGATGGTGGGGTGGATCGCCATCAGCGCACCAGCCGACTGGCGCCGTGCGCCTGATAGGCCTCTTCCGCCGCCTCCCGCGCCCGCCGCGCGGAATCGCGCTCGAGCTGCGCAGCGCTCAGAGCATGGATGGCCGCCGTCTCGCGCGCCAGGGTGGCCTGATATTCAGCCTGCAACGCCCGGCTCGTGCCGGCCTTGGAGCCGGGGCGGCCGCGGCGCGCCGTGCGATCAACGGCGTTGGCGAAAGCGAGGAGACCATCGGCCGTAAGCGCCTCCGGTTCGATCCGGCCGGCTCGATAGCCCACCCGCGTCATGAGATCGCGGAGCTGGCCCTCGTCGGCCCGGTATGCGCGGCTGTTGGCGTCCATGCCCGCCATGCGGGCGGTGATGCGGCGGATATCGGCGATCTCGAAGGCGACATCCTCGAGCGCATCCGCGACGGTCTGCGGCACGTCGTCGGTCGCGGTGATCTTCTCCATGAGCATGGTGGCTCCCCAGCAGGGCCGCGGCGGCGGCTGACGGAGCACGTCTACAAAACTCTTGTTACCATAGTCAACAAGAGTTTTGTAGTTCAATCATCGGGGGGTATGTCGTCGGGATAGAAGGCTGGCTCCGCATCGGCGTCGCAAGCTTCGTCTTGCGCCTGCTCGCCGTGCAGCGGGAGGGACGGGGTTCCGTTTATGCCGACGCGCGCGATCGCGCCCCAAGGTGCGACATCCTGGAAGATGGCGTGCAAGCTGTGGCCGCCTCGGATGAGCGAGCGCAGATAAACGGCACGCTGCGACGCCACGTATCCGATTTGAAAGCGGCGCGCGCTGAACACCGCGATCGCGTGCTCGTCATGCGGATTGTTCGGCTCCGGCCTCAGCTCGAGCACCTCGCCAGGGTCGCAGAATGCTATCTCCGACCGCCGGTTGCCGCCGTCCTTGTTCGGATGATTGGCCCCGACGACCGCTATGCTTAGCGACCGAATGGGCGTCACATCCGGCGAGCGATCCATACGACCTTGCCCACGATCGTCACCTCCTCAGGATCGGCCTCTTCAGGTGGCACCGCGGCATTATCCGACATGATCAGGATCTTCACCTTGCCGTCGCGCTTCACTCGCCGCAGCCGCTTGATATATCCGCTCCCGGCATATTGCAGCGCCCAGATCGTATCGCCCAACCCGACCCTATTCTCGGTGGTGTCGATCAGGACGAGGTCGTGCTTATGGAGCGTCGGCTCCATGCTGTCGCCATGGCCGCTGGCCAGAAACAGCTTTTCAACCGGCGCGCTGGTCATGTTGTGCAGGAAGTCGAGGTTGAACGGGACGAGAGACGCAGACGGATAGTCCTCGATCGACGCGCCATCTCCCATCGCATAACGAATATCGACCTGCCGCACATACGCCAGCTCGCCGCGACGCTCGGTATCTTGGTTCCGGGCCGGTTCGCCTTCTTCGAAGGCCATGCGGATATAGCGAAACCATTCCGGCATCCGCTTCGATTTGCCGGCCTGCTCGAATGCGGAAATCGACTGCTGGGGAAGCTTGACGGTCGATCCCTCGCGCTCGGCGATCGCCCGCGCATACTCGGCTAGGCGGGCAGCGCTCCAGCCACGCGCTTTTCGCTGATCGAGCATCCATTGCCCGGCTTCCTCGGGCGTGGTCAGGGCGGTCTTCATCGCCCAGCCGCCTACAAGATTTCTTGTAAGATGGCGGCTACAAAACTCTTGTTGCATATGCCTACCATACTCTTGTAGTGATTGCGTATGGACAGGACGACCCTCCACGCAGCCTTGCGCGCCGCAGTTGCTAAAGCCGGTGGCGGCACCCCCAATCAGTCGCGGTTCGCGCTGGCGATCGGCTGCTCTCAGCAGCTCGTCAGCTACTGGCTGAAGGGGGGGAAGCCGTTGCCGGCTGAGTATGTCCTCCCGGCCGAGCGCGCCGGTTTCGGGTCGCGGTTTGATCTGCGGCCGGACATCTACCCAGTTGAGCCTTACCGGGCGCCGAGCGCGACGGAGGCCGCCTGACATGCGCCACCTGAAAGATGCGGCGATCATCGTCCTTTTCCTCGTCGCGATGGCGGCGGCGGCGTCGATCGGCCTTGGCGAGCTGCGCCTGTGATGCCCGCCGCCACCCGCAGCGATCACGTCCGCCCCGCCTGTGGTGATGTCGATCCCCTTCATGCCGAAAGGATTGCCCGATGAGGCCCGCCAGTGTCGTTCCCGAAACGACCTTCCCGACGGAAGCGGAGTTCCGTGCCGCGATGCTGGCCGGTCTCGCCCGCGCCGAGCGCCAGACCAGTCGCAAGGTGCTCGCGTTCGCGATGGACGTGACGACGAAGCAGCTGGGCAACATCATGGAGGCGGGCAGCATGCCCGCGCCGAAGCGGCTGTGGGATGCGCTGGGCGCCGAGGAGACGGCGCTCGATGACATCGCCCGCCTCTATGGCCTGCGCCTCGTGCCCCAGGATGCCACCTGCGATTCCGATGACGCCGGGGTCGTGCTGGCGAGCCTGTTGCAGGCGCTGCTGAAGGCCGAGCATCCCGACAGCCCCGGCGGCCGGACCGTCGTACCGCAGGAGCTGCTCGGCATGGAGACGCTGGTACGCGCGGTTCACGCGAAGACCGGCAAGATGATCGCCTGCATCGATGAGCATCGTCGGCCGCGGGTGGTCGCCAACGGATGAGGAACAGCAGGCCGGCGCGGGCCGGCTGAGGAGATCGATCAATGTTCGAAGGACCGAGCGCGGAGCCGTGCGCTTCCGCGAGCGAGGATTTGTGCGCTCAGGCGCCGGCCGCAGGCAAAAGCCCGCCGCCAGCCGGTTTTGCGCAGGTCGCGGCCGGCAAGAGGCTGATGGCGCTGTGCGCGCACTATCGCGTCTCGCACCACACGATCACGCGCTGGCGCCGGGAGGCCGGCCTCTCGACCAACCCGCATCGGGCGGAGACGCCTGCCGACTTCGCCGACAAGGCGCCGGCGATGGGCAACCCTGCTCTGGCCCACCACTATGGCGTGTCGGTGGCGGTCGTCGCGCGCTGGCGACGGCAGAGCGGGCTGGGGGCCTTCAAGGTTGCCCGGCCGGTCCCGCGCGATTTCGCGATCGGCGCCGCGCGTTACACGATCGCACAGCACGCCCTTTTCCATAGCGTCTCGCAGGAGACGGTGCGGAAATGGTGCCAGGCCCTCGGCGTCAGCGCGAAGCCCGGCGTCATGCGGTTGGCGAAGGCCACCGTCAGCGCAGCGCCGCCGGTCGCCGGCGACACGGCCGCCCAGGCTGCGCACCACCTCCGCCGCCACTTCGCGACCGTCTTCCGCGCGGACGTGCTGCCGGTCGCCGAGCGCAAGCACCTGCCCGGCAACGGCCGGAATATGTGGGTGGTGGCGGGGCGGGGGGCGCTGCCGGCCGCCGAGGTGATCGCACTGGCCGAGGCACGCGGCTTCGACCGTCGCGCGTGGGCGCGCATCTGATGGCCGCCCCGTCCGCCGCCGCCGCCTCCGTCTTCGCGCGCTCGCAGCGCGACGATCCGGCCAACCGGGAGACCCACGACTTTTATCCGACGTGGCCCGCGGCGACGGCGGCGCTGCTGGCGGCGGAGCGATTCGACGGGCCGATCTGGGAGCCGGCGTGCGGTGATGGCGCTATGTCGCAGGTGCTGGAGGCGGCCGGCTACACCGTCGTCAGCACCGACCTGATCGATCGCGGCTACGGCGAGGGCGGCCGAGACTTCCTGATGGAGTGGGCGCCGCGCGCGCCGAACATCGTCACGAACCCGCCCTTCCGGTGGGCCATCGAGTTCGTCGAGCGCGCGCTGACGCTCACGACGGGCAAGGTCGCGCTGTTCCTGCGGCTGGCCTTCCTCGAGGGCGTCGAGCGCGGTCGATACCTGCCCGGCACGCCGCTTGCCCGCGTCTGGGTAATGTCGCGCCGCGTCCCGATCGCCCGCGGCAAGATGGCCGAGGCCGGCGATGGCCACGGCGTCATCGCGTTCGCCTGGTTCGTCTGGGAGCACGGCCACGCCGGCCCGCCCAGCCTCGGCTTTCTCGACTGGAAGGCGCCGCCGCCGGCCGGCCCGTCCCCCGCTTCCACCCCCGCAGAGCAAGGAGCCTGCACCCATGCTGACTGACCCCGAAAACCCGCCGCGCGTGATCGCGGCGGATGGCCGCCCCGTGACGCCCGCCGCGGAGACGTTCGACGTGTTCGTGCGGATGCTGGAGGACGGCCAGCTGAACCGCGAGCTGAGCGACGAGCTGCGCAAGCTGGCCGGCGAGATGGCGAACGCCGCGATCGACGCCGGCGGCAAGGCGAAGGGCAAGCTGACGCTGACCTTCGACTTCGCCCTCGAAGGCCGGATCCACACCATCGCGTCGAAATACAAGATCGACCTGCCCGTGGCGAAGCGGGCGAAGTCGGTGATGTGGTCGACCGAGGACGGCCGCTTCACCCCCAACAACCCCCATCAGGGGCACCTCTTCGGCGTCCGAGAGGTCCGCGACGAAGGCGGCTTCCGCAACTGACGCCATCCCCCCGCCACACCAGCAGAAAGGCAATTCCAATGGGCACCATCATCGAAGAAACCGTGGGCGGCGTCGTCGCCGAGGCCCGCGATCTGGTCGAGACCTACGTCAAGGCGGAGGTGATCGAGGTCACGGAACCCGCGACCGGCGTCGCCGCGCTCGTCATCCGCGCGGGCAACACCGTGATCCCGCTCAGCCCCGGCGTGTTCGACCCGTATCGCACCGAGCCGCTCAACCGGCACGGGACGGCCACCATGCTGTCGCTCGCCAGCCTGATCGAGCACATCAACCGAACGAAGGACGACAGCAGCGTCATCTTCGCCGACGACGATCGGTCGAAGCCCAGCATCGTCGCGGTGCTGGACTATCACCACGGCGGGGGGCTGGCCGATGCCGGCTCCGCGCTGGAGCTGGCCCGGTTCGGCAAGCACCGCAGCGCCTTCGCCTTCCCCCTGTCCGACGAATGGAAGGCGTGGATCGAGAACAACGCCAAGCCGATGGACATGGTCGAGTTCGCCGCGTTCCTCGAAGAACGGCTGCCGGACGTGCTGGCGCTGATTCCCGGCGAGGACGTGCTGAGCGAGGACATCGGCCGCATGGTCGACGCCCTGGGCGGCCCCGACATCATCGCGTCGCCCGGCCGGCTGATGGAGCTGTCGCGCGGGCTTCAGGTGAATGAGAACAGCCGCGTCCGGGAAGTCGTGAACCTCGCGACGGGCGAGGGCGTCGTCCAGTGGGAGGCCACCCATACGGACGAGACCGGCGCGCCGCTGCGCGTGCCCAAGGTGTTCCTGATCGGGATTCCGGTCTTCAGGAACGACGGTCTCTACCGCATTGCCGCCCGCCTCCGTTACCGCAAGCGCGAGGGCGGCCGGATCGTCTTCTGGTATGAGCTGTGGCGCACCGATCGGACGTTCGATCACGCCTTCCAGATGGCGGTCGAGCGCGTGCGGGTCGAGACGGACCTGCCGGTCCTGATCGGGCGGCCGGAGGCCTGATCGTGAGCCTGCCGGGCCACAGCTACAAGGACGGCAGCCGGGGCAGGTCGATCACGACCCGCCCCGGCGTCGGCGGGCAGACGGTGACGGCGCGCCTGCGTTGCTCCGCCTGCGCGACGACGGGCAATCGCAACTTTCGCTCGCTGATGCCGCCCGAGCAGATCGACAAGAAGTTCGCCCAGGCCGGCTGGTCGCTCGACCCGCATGTCTGCCCGGACTGCCGCGCCACGCGCGCGAGGGAGAAGACGATGGGGATGAAGCCCACCGCTGCCGCCATGAAGGCCCAGGCGGCGATGTTCCGCCTGCTGACGGACCATTTCGATATTGATGACGGCGCCTATGCCGCCGGGTGGTCGGACGAGAAGATCGCCACCGACACGGGGCTGGCGGCCGAAGCCGTCGCCGAGTTCCGCCGGGCCGGGTTCGGCGAGATCAAGGAAGCCGCGCCGATCCGCCAGCTGCGCGCCGACATCGCCGCGCTCGAATCGCTGGCGCGGGAACAGCACAACGCGATCATCGGCGAGATCGCCAGCCTGCGCGGCCAGCTGGCCAAGCTGACGGCGGGGAAGGGCGCCTGATGCCCAGCGCTCTCGATCCCCTGCGCGATACCGTCCGGCGCATCGCCGCCGAGCTGGCACTGGACGAGGCGCTGGCGGAGCGCCGCGCTACGCGGCCGGCGCGGCGGGATCGGGCGCGCAAGGGAGCGGCCACCCGCATTCACGACGCCTTCGTGCGCGATCGCCTGCTGAATGATCGGGTGCCGCTGTAATGGGCGTCGACAACCTCTTCGCGCGCGGCGCTCGCATGCTTCACGAAGAAGCTGTCGAGCTGACGCTGGCGTCGATCCGCGCCTATTGGGACCGGCACGAGCATGTCGCCATCGCTTGGTCAGGAGGCAAGGACAGCACGGCCGTCCTGACGCTGATCCTCCACCTGATCGATGCTGGCGAACTGCCCCAGCCGCAGCGCCTCTACGTCCTTTATGCCGACACCCGGCAGGAGCTGCCGCCCATCCAGGCATCGGCCGAGGCCATCATGGCCAAGCTGCGGCTGCGCAATTGGATCGAGGTAATCGTCGTGCGCGCGCCGCTCGACAAGCGGTTCATGGTCTACATCCTTGGCCGCGGTGTGCCGCCTCCGAACAACAACACGCTCCGCTGGTGCACGCGTCAGATCAAGGTCGAGCCGATGGCCGCGGCGATGGCGCAGGTGGTGGCCGATCTGCCCGGCACCGTCCTGACAATCACAGGGGTGCGTGAGGGCGAAAGCGCTGTCCGCGACGGTCGCATCCGCATGTCTTGCTCGAGAGACGGCGCCGAATGCGGACAAGGCTGGTATCAGCAGGTGCTGCCCGGCTCCCCCGGCATCCGCGGTCGCATCGCGACGCTGGCGCCCATCCTGCATTGGGGCGTGTGCATCGTCTGGGACTGGCTAAAGGTCTATGCGCCCCGGCCAGAATTCGGCGGGTGGGACACCGCCATCCTAGCCGATGCCTACGGCGGCGACGACGCCGCCGAGGTCAACGCGCGCACCGGTTGCACCGGCTGTCCGCTGGCCAGCGGGGACACCGCGTTGGCCGTGATCGTCGTCACGCCGGGCTGGGAGCATCTGGCTCCCCTGTTAGAGCTGCGGTCGATCTATCGCTGGATGCGGCAGCCGGCTCAGCGCCTGCGCAAGGCCGGCGCTGAGCGGCTGAAAGACGGGTCACTCGCCAAGAACCCCCAGCGCATGGGGCCGCTAACGCTCGCAGCGCGTAACCAGGCGCTGGAAAACATCCTCGACATTCAGGCTCGGGTGAATGCCGGCGCCGCCGCGATCGGCAAGCCTGAGCGCGGCATTGACCTCATCAATGCCGAGGAGGAAGCCCGTATCCGCGACCTGATTGCGGCCCGGACTTTCCCCGACAAGTGGGATGGCGACGAGCCGAGCGCCGCCGCATGGCTCGATCAGGTCCATGGCGACGGCACCGTGCAGCCGATCCTGTTTCGCGACCTGGTAGGCGTATGAGCCGCGCTGCATCTCATTCTCGAGCGCGGCCGACGAAACTGCTCGAGCGCCCCGTGCAGCGCGGTGCGATCGACCTGCTCGCGAGCCACCGGATCGACGCGGTGCACGTCCCGAACGGTTCGCACCTTGCGGGCGGCACCGTCGCGCGAGCGAAGCAGATGGCCGCCCTTCTGCGCGACGGCCTGCGCCCCGGCTTCCCCGACCTGATCGTCTTCGGCCGCCATACGGGGCAGGTGGGCTTCCTCGAATGCAAGCGCGAGGGGAAGACGGCGCTGCATCCGGTCGAGGATGCGGAACAGGTGAAGTGGCGCGCGCGGCTGGAGGCGGCGGGCTTCCCGTGGGCGCTGGTGCAGCTGCCCGAGGATGCGATCGCCGCGGTGCGGTCCTGGGGGTGGCTGTGACGACCGACCTGTTCGGGGAGCCGCTGCTCAGGCGCGATGCGACCTTCTCCAGTCCGGGCGTCCGCAAAACGCTTTCGCGCGACTGGGCGCTGGGGCCGCGCGCGCTGGTGATTGGCTGCAACCCCTCCACCGCCGATCACAACCGGGACGATCCTACCACCCAATGGTGGATGGCATGGTTCGAGCAATTCGGATTCGGCGGCTTCGATGCGGTGAACCTGTATCCCTTTTGCACGTCCAGCCCCGCCGAATGCCGCCTTCGCGCTGACGCCGCCCTAGGCGGCCCGGCGTGGGGCGATCGAGACGACCTGTTCGCCAACCTCGACATGGTCGCCACCATGGCGAAGGTCGCGCACCAGGTGTTCGTCTGCTGGGGCGCGATCGCGTGGGATAGCGATTGGGTCGAGCATGTTGTGGAGCGCATCCAGACGGACGTGGCGCCATGGCCGGACCTGTGGTGCTGGGGCACGACCGGCAGCGGCGCGCCAAAGCATCCGCTCGCGCGCGGTAAGCACCGCATTCCGCGCAACCAGCCGCCCATCCTTTGGCGGGCAGCATGAGCGCGGAGCTTCTTGGCCGGCTCGTCGCCGCAGGCACCCCCCTCGATCTCGTCGGTGAGGTGGCGCTGGCGATCGCGAACGCCGCCGCCGCCGCGCGGCTGGAAGCCGAGCAGCCGAGCAAGGGCGCACTGCGCATGCGCCGGTATCGGGAGCGTCACGCCGCGTCACCGAGCGTCACATGTGACGCTAATGACGTAACGGTGACGGAAAACGTCACCGCGGACCCCGCCCCCAATAAAAGCCCCCCAGACCCCCAAAAATTAACCCCCACCCCGTGTGTGGGCGAGGCGCCCGCCCATGTGCGCGAGGCGGCGATCCCGGCCCGCTTCCTGCCGCTGACCGCTGCACTGGCGATCGCCGCCTACCTCGCCGAGGTCGAGCGGGCGGCGGCGGGTGCGGCGGCCAAGCGCTGGCGGGGCATGCCGCCGCCGGCCGGCGTGCCGGACGCCTCGTGGCGCGGGTTCCTCGATAACCGGCGATCGCAGCGCAAGACGCTGACCCCGCACGCCTACACGCTCCTCGTCCACAAGCTGACGAAGCTGACGGAGGACGGCTGGCCGCCCGGCCAGCTGATCGACACCGCGACCGAACGCGGCTGGCTGACCGTCTTCCCACCCCGAGAAAGCAATCACCACGATGGGCACCGAAATCACCACCACCGAACAGCCGTCGAGCCAGCTGACCCGCTGGTCGCCGCCTGTGCTGCCCGCGTCGCTGGCGGCGATCGTGCGGGATAGCGCGCTGTGGGCGGGCGGGGATGCGCAGCTGCCCGCGCTGACGGCTGACGATCGGGCCGCGGCTGAGGGTGCGCTGGCGGTCTACGCCGCCGCACCGCACGGCTCGACGCCGCAGCGCATCGCAGCGTTCGTCGGCACCGCCGCCGCTGTGCTGCCGCGCCGGCGCGACACGGAGGGCGAAGCCAGGATGCGGCTGGCGGTCTACGAGACGCAGCTGGCCGACATCGACAGCGACGTGCTGGCCGCTGCGTTCGATGAGGCGGTGCGGACGCTGACGTTCTTCCCGACGATCGCCGAGATCCGAGCGATCGCCGGCCGGCTGCCCGCTCCGCCGCGCGTCTGGATCGCCTGGCGGCTCCGGCAGCTGCTGCGCGCGGCGCCGGCCGCGCCGGTCATCGATCCGGTCCAGCCGGAAGAGGTGGCCGAGCTGCTCAATCGCCTGAGCAGTGACGACATGGCGACGCCTGCGCGGGTGCAGGCGAAATCGTGGAGCCGGTCGATGCCGTCCTACGAGGACTATCTCGGGCTGGGCCTCAGCGAGGACGAGGCGCTGGAGCAATGGGAGGAGCACCGCCGGATCATGGCCGGTGAGGCGGCCGGCGACGCCGCGCGGGACGCGGCATGAGGGCGAAGGGGAGGGATATGAGCGAAGTGGAGCAGACGCGTGCGGAGCGTATCGCCGCGGCGCGTCGGAAGCTGGCGGAGGCGTATGCCGCCGATCCGGCGGCGGTGGACCGCTATCACGCACGGCAGGCCCGGCTGGCGGCGGCTGGCACGCGCGAGCGGCGGCGGGTGGACGAGCTGGTGCTTGGTCGGCGGACGCCTCCGGCGATTCCGCGCAAGCCGGCCGGCATGAGCAAGGCGGAATGGAAGGTCACGAAGGCGCGGCTGCGCGCGGCGGCAGCGGCGGAAGATGCGGTGCGGGGCAGGGCGGCAACGCCGGAGACGCTGCGCAAGCTGGCAGCGCATGGCGACGGGCTTCAGCAGATGCTGGCGAACGGGGCGATCGATCGCGAACAGCACGAATGGGCGGTCGAGATCGCGAACGTCTACCGCAGCATCGAGGCGGACGTGGCGCTGTCCGTCGCCAGCTTGGAGGCGCGGGTCGATAACGGCGGCGGATCGCGCAATCTCGTCGGCGAGAGCGTGCGCCGCATCCGCCTGCACCTCGCCTATCGACGCTGGCGGGACCGCCTGCCGCAGCCCAAGCAGCTGATCCTTGACATGATTGTGGGCGATGCGGTCGGCTACACGGTCGCGGCCAAGCGGTGGGGCGTTCACCATCGCAAGGCCCGCCGCCTACTGATCGGCGCCCTCGATAGCTGGCCGGCCTGCGTTGGCGATGCCTATCGGCTATGGTCGGTGGACGAAATCGAGGCAGCGAGGGCTGCAGAATAGGGCTTGCGGGTGGCCGCGAAAAATGGCAGTTTTCCCAAACATCGAGTTGCGCCCGCAGCCATACCGGCTCGCGGGCGCTTCTCGTTTCAGGGCTATTCGACCGCCGCCGCTTCGGCCGGGTAGCGAGTGGCGAACGTAACGGCCAAGGCGGTGCGGCGCTCGACGGGCTTCTCGCCGCGCTCCATCTCGCCGATGAAGCCGAGCGTCAGGCCTACCGCATCGGCAAGCTGGCCCTGCGTCAGCCCTGCCGCCTTGCGGATCGCGCGTAGATCAGAGCCTTGCATGTCGTTGCCTCCGTCAATAAATTACCAGATGGAGCATCCGCCGATATTTCGGTCGGATGCCCCGGCAGGTTAGAAGCGGAACTCGATCTCGATCGTGATCCACTTTGTCACCAACCGAACGATGATCGCCAACATGGCTTTCTCCTTCGGTTTGTCAGTCGGGCTGGTTCCCCGCTGACAAGAGATATATAGGCTGAGCCGACATTCCGTGCAAGCGGTAAATGTTGGTTCAGCCTATTTTTTATAGGTGGGTCGCATGGTCGAACGCCTCCGCGGCCGGGCTGGCCAGCGCCAGCGCCAGCACCGCATGAACCGCACCAATGGCCTATGCGAGATGTGCGCCGAGGAAGGCCGCACCCGCCTCGCAACGGTGGTCGATCACATTCAGCCCCTCGCGCTCGGCGGCAGCGACGAGGACAGCAACACTCGCAACCTGTGCGACGCGCATCATGCCGAGGTGACGGCGCAGCAGTTCGGCCATGCCAAGCCCGGCACGGTGGCGACCGACATCGAGGGCTGGCCCGTCAAAGGTTGATGGGGTGTAGTGGTCGGCTGGCACACCGCCTGTGGCGCGAAAGCCACACCCCACCCCCCCCCTCAAAAGTTTCGCGTCCGTCCCTTCTGGACACCGGACGGCTCGCAAACGCGCGCATTCACCGTTCAAACTTCGGGGGTATGATGCCGGCCCATCGTCTTCCGAGCGCCAAGGCGAAGGTGACTGGCGCTGCGGCGCGCAGCCCAGGGCGTCACGCTGGTCGAGCCGACCCCAAGGTGGACGGCATTGGTGGCGCGCC
Source organism: Edaphosphingomonas fennica (assembly GCA_036946415.1). GTDB lineage: Bacteria > Pseudomonadota > Alphaproteobacteria > Sphingomonadales > Sphingomonadaceae > Sphingomonas_Q > Sphingomonas_Q fennica_A. Next base: position 86,634 of record JAQIJD010000005.1, read on the forward strand.
GACCCACCTTCCGCTTCATGCCAAGCGGGCATGGGAGCGATTTCGCCGGGAACTGCCGTGGCTGGTGGCGTCGGATGCAGCCCTTCTGGAGGTCGCGTCGATGGTCCGCGGAGAACTGCTGGCCGGCCTCCCCATCGGCGTGACCAAGCTCAGCATGTATCAGGCTGTGCTTGGAAAGCTGGGCGCATCTCCGACCGATCGCAGCAAGGTGATGGCGCCGGATGACGACGAACCGGAAGAGGACGAGTTCTTCGGCACCTGCTGAGGCGCCAGCCGATCGCGTCGGGGGTTATGCGCGGGACGTGCTGTCCGGCGCAATCGTCGCGGGGCCGCACGTTCGCAATGCCTGCCGCCGGCACCTTGACGATCTGGAACGCGCCCACGAACGCGGCCTGCGTTTCGATCCGGCGGTGGCGAACCGGGCGATCGGGTTCTTTGAGAAGAAGCTGCGGCTGAGCGAAGGGCAGTTCGAGGGCCGGCCGTTCCTGTTGGCGCCCAGCCAGGCCTTCAAGGTCGGGTCGCTGTTCGGCTGGCTGCGCGAGGACGGCACCCGTCGCTTCCGCCGGGCCTATATCGAGGAAGGCAAGGGCAACGGGAAGTCGCCGCTGGTGGGCGGCATCGGCCTCTATGGGCTGACGGCGGACGGCGAGGCTGGCGCCCAGATATACGCGGCGGCGGCGCGAAAGGAGCAGGCGGGCATCCTGTTTCAGGATGCCGTGAAGATGGTCCGGCAGTCGCCCGATCTGGCGAAGCGGGTTTCGTTCAGCGGCGGCCCCGGTCGCGAATACAACATGGCGTTCCTCGCGCGGCAGTCGTTCTTCCGGCCGATCAGCCGCGAGGCGGGCAAGACGGGATCGGGGCCGCGCCCGCACTTCGCGCTCTGCGATGAGGTGCATGAGCATCCCGATCGGCTCATCATGGAAATGCTGGAGCGCGGGTTCAAGTTCAGGCGCCAGCCGTTGCTGGCGATGATTACGAACAGCGGGTCCAGCCGCAATTCGATCTGCTGGGAAGAGCATGAACATGCCGTCCGGGTGGCGGCCGGCAACCGCGACGCGAAGGATGACGACGCCCACTACCTCGGCGAGGTCATAGACGACACGACCTTCTCCTACGTCTGCGGCCTCGATCCCGGCGACGATCCGCTGAACGATCCGTCGTGCTGGCCGAAGGCCAACCCGCTCCTCGGGGTGACGATCACCGAGGAATATCTGGCGGACGTGGTGAAGCAGGCCCGCGACATGCCGGGCAAGCTGAACGGCATCCTGCGGCTGCACTTCTGCGTCTGGACTGATGCCGAGACGGCATGGATGACGCGGGCAACGCTGGAGCCGGCGCTGGCGGATTTCGATCCGACAATTCACCGCGGGAAGACGATCGCGCTCGGCGTTGACCTGTCGCAGCTTCAGGACTTGTCCGCGCTGGCGGCGGCGGTGCAGACGGGGGTGGTCGAGGGCGGCGAACATGCCGGCAAGCCGACCTATGACGCATGGGTCGAGGCATGGACGCCGGGGGATACGGTGGCGGCGCGCGCGCTGCGCGACAAGCAGCCGTATCCGGAGTGGATCAAGGCCGGGCACCTTCAGGCGCCGAAGGGCAGCATCATCAATTACCGCTTCATCGCGGCCTCGATCGCCCGGCACGCCGCGGAGTTCGACGTGCTGGCGCTGGGCTACGACCGCTACGCATACCGGGCGAACCTCGAACCTGAGCTGATCGACCTGGGCCTTGCGATCGAGCAGGTCGAGCATCCGCAGGGCGGCAAGAAGAAGGGCAAGCCCACCGCGGCGATGGTCGAGGCGGCGAAGAAGGCGAAGAAGGAAGCCGAGGGGCTGTGGATGCCGGCCTCGGTCAAGATGGTCGAGACCCTGCTGCTGGAGCGGCGGCTGCGGCTGCGGCGCAACCCGGTGCTGATCTCGGCAATGATGTCCGCCGTCACGGATGACGATCCGTGGGGCAATTACTGGCTCGCCAAGGAGCGGGCCGTGAACAAAATCGACGCCGCCATTGCCCTCTGCATGGCGATCGGCGTCATCACCGGGGCGCCGCCGAAGCGCGTCTCCGTCTACGAAACGCGCGGCATCCGCCGGATCTGAGGAGGCCGCATGGCTTTCACCTCGCCCGATCAGTATCGCGCGGCGGCCGGCGGCCGGCGATCCCTTTCGCCGGCGCGCGCCGCGAGCGCCGGGCGGCCCGATCTGGCCGGGCCGATCGTCGCCTACAACGCCTACGACCTGAACGACCCCGGCCTGCTGGAGATGATGCGGGGGATGGGCGGCCGGACGGGCGTCGCCGGGATCGCCGTCAACGAGCGGATGGCGCTGCGCAACAGCACCTTCTTCCGGGCGATCTCGCTCATCTCGGGATCGATGGGGATGCTCCCCTGTCACCTGATGCGGCGCCAAGCGGACGAGAGGATCGAGAAGGCGCGGGATCACCCCCTCTTCAACGTCCTCCACCGCAAGCCGAACGATTTCCAGACGGCCAGCCAGTTCAAGAGCTTCATGCAGACGGCGGCGCTGCTCGACGGCAACGCCTATGCGCTGATCGTCCGGTCCCGCGGGGCCATTCGCCAGCTGATCCCGCTTCCGCGCCGCAAGGTGAAGCCGGTCCTGTCGGACACGTTCGACTTGTCGTTCCGATACGAGCGCGCGAAAGGCGGCCCGATCACGCTGAAGAAGGAGGACGTGTTCCACTTCCGCGCGCCGGTATCGCTCGACGGCCTGACGGGCGTCTCGCTGCTGGATGTGGCAGCCGACACGCTCGGCGTATCGTTCCGCGCGCTTCAGGCGGTGGGGCGCCTTCTCGATCGCGGCACGATGGCCCGAGGCGCCTTGGAGGCGCCGGGCGTGCTGGGCGATGTCGCCTATGCCCGCCTCCGGGCGAGCCTGCGGGAGGATTTCGCCGGGGCCAACGCGGATGAGGATTTCCTGATCCTTGAAGAAGGGCTGAAGGCGAGCGTGCTGTCCGGCTCCGCCCGCGATAATCAGCTGGCCGAGTTGCGCAAGCAGGAGGCGGAGGAGGTCTCTCGCTTTACCGGCGCACCGCGGCCCCTGCTGATGTTCGATGAGACGGCGTGGGGCAGCGGCATCCAGCAGCTCGGCCTGTTCTTCGTCACCTACTGCCTGCTGCAATGGTTCGTGATCTGGGAGGAGGCGGTCTGGTTCTGTCTGCTGACCCCGACCGAGCAGGAAACGATGTATGCCAAGTTCAACGACGGCGCGCTGCTGCGCGGGTCGCTGAAGGAGCAGGCTGAGTTCCTGAAGGCCGCCCTCGGGCCGAACGTTGGCTTCCTTACCCCGAACGAGGCGCGCGAACACATGGACCGCAATCCGCACCCGGATGGCGACGAGCTGCCTCGCGCCGGCACGACCGCCGCCACCATCGCCAAAGAGGAAACCGCCGATGCGGAATAAGGGCCTGATCGCCGTCACCGCCGCGCGCCCGCCCGAGATCGCGGGCGTCACCGGCGGCGCCGGCTGGCAGTTCGAAACGCAGGCGCTGGCGGACGACTGGCGCAAGTTCGAGGTGACGGCGCTCGCCTCCGATCAGCCGACGATCTCGATCTTCGACCGGATCGGCGACGACGGCGAGGGCGGCGGCGTGACGGTGAAGCGAATCGCCGCGGCGCTGCGCGCGATCGGGGACAAGCCTTTCACGGCCGAGATCAACTCGCCGGGCGGCAACTATTTCGAGGGCGTCGCCATCTACAACCTGTTCCGGCGCCACCCCCAGCCGGTCAACGTTCAGATCCTCGGCATCGCCGCCTCGGCCGCTTCAGTCATCGCCATGGCCGGCGATACCATCTCGATCGCGCACAATGCCGAGATCATGATCCACGAGGCGCAGGGCGTCTTCATCGGCACGAAATCGGAGATGGCCGAGGCCGTCACCGTCCTCCAGCATATCGATGACGCGATCACCGCCACCTACGCCGCCCGCTCGGGCCGCCCGGCGGCGGAGTTCGCCGCCATGATGGCCGGCAAGGATGTCTATTTCCGCGGCCAGGAGGCGATCGACGCCGGGCTGGCCGACCAGCTGATGGAGCGCGAGGCGGCGATGCCGGTCTATGCCTCCGCCGATGAGTTTCCGAGCGACAAGGCGTCGCTCGACCGATTTCTCGCGAAACAGAACATGCCGCGCAGCGCGCGCCGTGACCTGTTCCGCGCGATGGGCACGCCGAACGCTGCCACCCCTGCCACGCCGCGCGCTGGCGATGAACCGGAGGCGGTCGCTCGCCTCCTTCAGGCCATGCAGGCCTAACCCCACCGAAGGAAACACCCATGTTCATGACGAACACCGTGCGGACCGCGGGTCCGCGCGCTCGGGGTCTCATCGCCGTGCGCGCCGAGGCTCCCGCCAACGTCGAGGCCCTCGCTCGCGGCTTTGAGGCGTTCAAGGAGACGCACACCCGGCAGATCGATGAGATCAAGAAGGGCATCGAGGATGTCGTCACCGCCGACAAGCTCGAGGCGATCAACAACGCGCTGACCGAGCTTCAGGCGGCCGTCGATGACCAGGCCAAAATCCAGGCCGCCGCCAAGCTCGGCGACGGAGCGGTGATCGGCGACATCAAGCTCGATCCCGAATACACCGCGGCGTTCAAGGCGCATATGCGCAAGGGCGACCGCGCACCGGCCGATGTCCAGGCGGCGATGCAGAAGGGCACCGACGCGGACGGCGGCTATCTGGCGCCGATCGAATGGGACCGCACCATCGGCGAGAAGCTGAAGCGGATCAGCCCGATGCGCCGGGAGTCGCGGGTCATCACGATCAGCGTCGCGGGCTTCAAGAAGTATTTCTCGGACCGCAACGTCGGATCAGGCTGGGTGGGTGAGACGGCGAACCGTCCCGCCACCACCACGCCCCAGATCGGCGTCCTCGATTTCACCCCCGGCGAGCTTTATGCGAACCCCGCGATCAGCCAGCAGCTCCTGGACGATGCCGCGGTGGACCTCGAACAGTGGCTCGGCTCCGAGGTCGATACCGAGTTCGCCCGGCAGGAGGGCATCGCCTTCACCGGCGGCGATGGCGTCAACAAGCCCTACGGCGTGCTGACCTACGTCGCCGGCGCTGCCAACGCCGCCCGCCACCCCTACGGCGCTATCAAGGCGCTGCCCTCGGGCGCGGCGGCGGCGTTCACGGGCGACGGCCTGCTGGACGCGATGTATGACCTCCCGACCGAGTTCGCCGCCAACGCCAAGTGGCACATGAACCGGCTGACGATGGGCGCCGCGCGCAAGCTCAAGGACGGCCAGAACAACTACCTCTGGCAGCCCAGCTACGCCTCCGGTCAGCCGCAGACGCTGGCCGGTGCGCCGATCGTGGAGCATCCCGACTTCCCGCTCGTCGCGGCAGGCAACATCGCGGCGCTCTTCGGCGACATGGAGGCCACCTATCTGGTGGTCGATCGCATCGGCATCCGCGTGCTGCGCGACCCCTTCACCAACAAGCCGTTCGTGCACTTCTATACGACCAAGCGCGTCGGTGGCGGCGTCCACAATCCGGAGCCGATGCGCGCCGTGAAGGTCGGCACCGCGGTCTAACCCACCCCCCGACCTGCTGGGCCGGCCTCGTGCCGGCCCGGCTCTTTCGACCGCCGCCGTCGCGACGGTCCAGCGAGCCAAGGAGACACGACATGGGCGAACTGACTGCGCTGCTGGACGGCAGCATCGATGACGTGAAGGCCGGCCTCGCCGGCAAGAGCCATGTGGACCTGCTGGCGCTCCAGAAGGCCGAGCAGGGCGGCAAGACCCGCAAGGGCGTGCTGGAGGCGCTGGACACGGCGATCAGCACGGCGCTGGCGGACGAGCAGGCCCGCAATGCCGCCACGTCCGGCGCGGCCGATACGTCCGGCCAGGCGAACATCGCACCGGCGGAAGAGATCGATACCTCGGGCGCGCCGCAGCAGATCGTGCCCGATGTCGATCTGTCCCACCCGGCCGTCGATAACGATCCCCGCGCCGGCACGACGGTCGATCAGAACCGGATCGACTTCAACGACCCCTCGATCGACGGCCGCGATGCGGTCGAGCAGCAGCTGGCCAAGCAGGCCTGAACGGGTTCGGGGCCGGCTTCACCCCTTGTCCGGCCCCGGACAACCACTCCCCGCGAATGAGGTGAGCGATGCGTGATCCCAACCGTCTGGACCCTGTGGGCGCCGGGCTTGATACCCGCATCGCGCGTCAGCCGGTGCCAGCGGCGGCGGCGGTGCAGCTTCCCTCGTTCGCCTCGCGCCCGGTCATCTCCGGGTCGCTGACGGACGGCGCCACGCTGTCCGTCTCCACGGGCAACCCCTCCGGCTCTCCGACGCTCGCCTACGAATGGCGCGCCGGCGGGCGGCTGGTCGGCACCGCCAGCACCTACGCCCTTGCCGCCGCCGATCTGGCGCGGACGATCGACGCGCGCGTGATTGCGACGAACGAGGCTGGCACGGTCAGTTCGTCCGCTTATCCGCTCCGGCCCGCCGCCGGTGTCACCCCGACGCCCACCCCGACGCCCACGCCCACCCCCACCCTCGGCCTGCTGACGCTGAGCGGCGCGCTCGTGCCCGGCACGCCCTCGACCGGCTCGATCATCGGCGCGACGGACGGGTCCGAAATTGCGTCCTCGGCCCCCGGTCTCACCGTGACCAGCGCAGCGCGCACCTATTCCTACGATGGCAGCGGGTCCGCGGGCACCACGGCCACCGGCCTGACCGAGACGCACCCCACCGCCACCAACTCGGGCCGCACCAGCCCGGTCACGCGCGTGGCCGTCGCCTTCGCCGCGTTTCAGACGCCTGTCGAGGACTGGCGCAAGGTTTGCACCCGCGTCACCGTCGATGGCGTCGAGAATGCCGCGCTGCTCGCGCAGCAGGCATCCGTCGCGTCGAAGGGGCGATCGGCCTCGATCAGCGTCGGCACCACGCCGGTGGTGGTGGAGTTCGAGCATGCCGCCGGACGCGAAGTCTGGCCGACGTGGGCCGGCCTGGGTGCGAACGCCCTCCAGACGATTGTCGAATACTGGGACGGCACGCAGTATGTGAACCAGAATGCGATCCCGATCGCGCCGTCCACCGCGGTTACGAACCGCCGGCAAATCTGGTGGGCGCCTGGCGCCGGAACCAAGACCCGCCTGACGTTCCAGTCGAGCAGCAGCACCTACACCGTCTATCCGATGCTGATGGAGGTGCCGGCCTCGGGCCTGCCTCCCATCCTGACGGAGGTCGATAACTCGCAGGCACAGACGGTCCGGACCTCGCGCGAGATGGAGAATGCCATCATCGCGCTGCTGCCGAGCAAAGACCCGCTGATCCTCGGCTACGGTCAGGTTAGCGCCTCCGCCGAGACGATCCGCGACAGCCTGCCGGGCATGATCTCCAAGCTGGGCCGCTTCCTGAAATACAGCCACATCGGGCAGGGCGTGGCCGGCGCGAACACGTCCGGCTCGACCGAGCGGCCGTTCCCGTCCAGCCTCTATCCCGACATCGCCACGATGCACTCGCGGCTGGACCCGGTGATTGACAGCGCCTTCTCGACGCTGGCCGCCAGCGGGGTCATCCCGCTGCTCTCGCCCGGCACCTATCGCAGCTACACGGGTGAGACGGTCAATGCCCTCCCCGGCATCGGATCGGCCGATCAGCAGGACAAGGGCATGCTGCCCTTCAATGCCGAGGTCATCAATTCCAAGATCGCCGCCGCCGCCCCCGCGCAGTTCAACTCGACCTACAACCGGCCCGAGTTCGACAGCGAGATGGCCTACATGCGCCGGCGAACCGCGATCAACGATGGCGTGCATCCGACCAACACCGATCCGGCCGGCGGCACGAAGTTCACCGCTACCGACATTCTCGCGTGGTGGGCGGGGAGCCTCTATCGCTACTGGCTGACCGGCCTGAAGCCGACGCCCGAGATCGAACAGCGGATCGCCACCGCCGAACAGTCGCTGACGACCGCCGATTACAACGAGGTCGTCTATGCGCTGCGCATCCTGACCAGCACCTCGGCGAAGACGGCGATCCAGACCCGCCTCAACGCGCTCCCGCCGCTGATGGCGCTCAAGAGCGCGAATGCGGCCTACACCGCCGCGAACACCTCCAAGACGCAGGAGGACAAGGATGCCGCCTATGCGGCGCGCACCACGGCCATCAACGCGGGCGCATCCGCGGCCAACGTCAGCGGCCCCTACGGATCGCTCGACGGCACCGACGCGCTCCTGACGAAGATCAACGCGATCGTCGTGGGCGGCGGCCTGACGACGTTCAGCGATCCCATGGACGGGAGTTATGGGGCTGCGGGCGGTTACGACGTTCCGGCGACGAACAGCAGCTGGTCGGCATCAAGCGATTATGTCGCCGGGTCGATCACCTACAACGGCTCCAGCACGACTTTCAGCGGCGTGCGCACCACCACGGGCACGGGCCATATTCTCGCGCCCCAGGTTGGTAGCACCGTCCTCCAGCGCATCCGCTTCACGATCAACCTGACGCTGAACGGCGGCGTGGTCGGGCTGCTGGTGAAGGGCACCAACTCGTGGCTGGGGATCAATAGCATCACCAGCACGACGGTGACGGTAACGGCATTCAACAATGCCAGCCTGCAATCGATGACCTTCACCAAAACCGACAACACCGCCGGGCAGGTCTACGACTTCCAGATCAAGAACATTGGCGGCGTCTACACTGTCGAGGTCTATCAGAATGGCGTCAAGCTGGCGCTCGCAAGTGGGTCCGCCGATGTCACCGCCCTCGTCACGGGGTCCGGCTTCTTCGCCGACGCCCGGCGCTCCGGCATCCTGACCCGGAACCAAGGCAACGTGAACATCGCGAAAGCCTGGACCAACACCACCACCCTCGTCTGAGGAGCCTCCACATGATCCGTCGCTTCTGCGCGCTCGTCGCGCTGTGCCTCGCCGCGCCCATCGCGGCGGCGGTTCAGGTCCATACGTCGCCGGTCGAACTGATCGACGCCTCGCCCGAGACGCCCGGCATCATCATCCAGCGGGCCGTGCTGGCGCCCCCGGTGGCGCGGGGGGTGGCGGTGAAGTCCTGCGGGAAGGCCGGGGCGTTGTGGACCTACGTCCGTCTCGCCGATGCCTGTCCGGCCACCGCATCGGCGCTGGCGGCCCCGCGCCTCGCAGCGCCCGAAATGACGATCGCCAGCACGAAGATGATGCGATCGGGCTACGCGATCCGCAACGCGCGGGCATCGCTCGGCACCGTGGGCCGGATCGACGGCAAGGCGGCCGGGATCGTCATCACCGACGTGGAGACGCGCGGCGCGACTTACCTCCTGCGGTCCTATCGCTTCACCGATCAGGCGCCATCGCTGACGGTGGCGCGGGTGCGGATGCTGGATAACGGCCCCGGCGGCATCCTCGTTCGCGGCGCGTCGTCCGGCACGATCGAGGACGTGCTGATCGAGGCGACCCGGCCCGAGACGGATTGCAGCAAGGTGCCCGAGGGCGTGGCGCTGGCGGGCAAGGCGGGCGGCGACACCGGCGGGCCGTGGACCATCGCGCGCGTCCGCGTGACCGGCATCCGCTCGGTCGGCTGCAAGTTCGCGAACGGCGACGGCTTCTCGATCGAGCGGGGCTGGCAGAATATCAGCCTGATCGACAGCTACGCGGCGGACAATTCGGACGCTGGCTTCGACATCAAGTCGCCCACCGCGCGGCTGGACCGCACGATCGCCGAGCGCAACCGCCGCAGCTACAAGCTGTGGGCGGACCAGCGCCACGGCCACCTGACCAGCATCGACCCCGGTCAGCCAGGCAGCGGGGCGGCGGCGCATCTTCAGGTCCACGGGTCGCGGACGATCCGCATCGAGCATCTTGAAGCGCGCAGCAGCACCACGGCGCCGATCGTGCAGGTGGAGGGCGCCAGCAAGGCGGCGCCGGCGCGCGTTTCGATTGGATCGTGCAGCCTGAAGGTGCCCGCGGGGACCAAGATGGCGGTCGGACCGGTTGTCCTCGATCTCGGGCCGGGCTGCGCCCTCTAATGGTCGAGCCGGTATCCATCGCGGAAGCGCGCTATCAGGCGCGGATCGGCGATGACGCCACCGACGCCACGGTAGAGGGATACATCGCCCGCGCGCGGGGGTGGGTGGAGCGCCACACCGGCCATCTGTTGGTCGAGCGGCCTATCACCGTCGCGTTCGATCGGTTCGATCGGTTGCGGCTGCGGGAATGGCCGGTGAAGCCCGAAACGGCGGTGCTGACCTATCGCGACCGGACCGGCGCCACCGTTCCCCTGCCGGTCCGTATGGTGGCCGGCTCCCGCCCGGCTCGTATCCTGCCGACCGCCGGAGCCTATTGGCCGGCCTGCGCCACCGAGGCGGACGCGATCAGCGTCACCGTCACGGCCGGCTATGCCTCGGCGTCCGACATCCCCGGCGATCTGGTGCAGGCAATGCTCGTGCTGATCGCCGCCTATTACGTCGATCGCGAAGGCGGCGAGGTGCTGGCGGCGTCGAAGAAATCGGCGGCGGGCTTCTGCTCCGACTATCGCCTGCGGGGGCTGTGATGGCGCGCCCGTTGCCGCTTACCGCCACGCGCCTGAAGCATCAGGTCCGCATCCAGACGCCCAACCTCGTCCCGAACAACCGCGGCGGCCGGAAGGCGCCCCCCCGGCGAGGAGCCATGGCTGGACGGCGCTCTGGTCTATGCCGAGGTGATCGCGCTCCGCGGCGGCGAGGCTATGCGCCAGTCGGTCGAGCGGTCGATCCAGCTGTGGCGCGTCGAGGCCCGGCCCAACGATGCGCTGGTGACGCGGAACCGGCTGATCTGGAATGGCCTGGCGCTCGACATCAAGTCCGCCGCACCGAACGAGCTTGGCGACGGCATCGTGATGACCTGCGAGAGCGGGACCGGCCGCTGATGCCGTCGAAGGCCCCCACCGTTGCGCTGAAGCGCATCCGGCGCATCTTCCGCGGCCTGCCTGACACGGCCCGGAACGAGATGGTGCGGCTGCTGGACGAGGGCGGCCGGGCAATGGTCGGGGCGATCCGCGCGCGCACCCCGCGCCTGCGCGGACGCCTTCAGGCGGGCATCCGCTACCAGGTCTACCGCGCCTCGCTCCGCCTGCGCGTCGGCTTGATCGGCGTCCGGTCTAACAGTCGTCTGTTCTATGGCCGCATCCTCGACCGCGGCCGGCGCGCGCAAACCGTCACCGTCAGCCGCCGCAAGATTGCCCGCTCCACGCTCGTGAACGGCCGCCGCGACGCGCACCGGCCCTATCAACTTCGGGTGCGCGCGCTGCCGGCGCGCCGGTTCGTTTCGGGGCGCTATCCCGACCTGAAGGCGCGGATCGGCAACAGCCTGCGCGGATATTGGGATCGCGTGCTGCGGCAGATTTCGGGAGGCGCGAATGGGTAGCGCGCTAACCGTCGTTGAGGCGGTGCTGTTCGAGACGCTGGAAGCGGGGATCACGGACGCGCCGGTCCTACAAGACGTGCCGGAAGATCAGCCGCTGCCGGTGGTGATCGTGGGCGATCTACTGTCCGTCCCGTTCGGCGGTAAGGACGATCCCGATCGCCGGATCACCGCCACCATCATCACCCTGTGCATGGCGGAGGAGCGGGCGCCGCTCCTTGCGCTGCAAGAGCAGATCGAGACGCTGCTGGACGAGCAGCGGTTCGAGCGGGACGGCTGGACGCTGGCGATGTCGGTAGACAGCGCCGAGGCCGTGCTGGGCGAAGACGGCATCACCTACGTCGGCACCTCGACTTTCACGATCCTCGCGCTCCGCGACTGATCGCACCCCTTTCACCACCACCCTGCCGCGCCTCGCCAGCGCGGCTTTTTCACATGGGAGAAGCACGATGGCGAAGAAGTTGGGCAACGATTATCGGCTGTGGATCGAGACGGCCACGGCGGGCACCTATGCGGAGATCAAGGGGCAGACTAGCTCCAAGATCAGCCGCCAGTCCTCCACGATCGATACCTCGACCAAGGACGACTATCCCTACGGCACGCAGGCGCCGGGGCTAAAGTCGCTGACGCTCGATGTCGAACTGTTCCCGAACCTGCCGGACGTTTCGGGCTATGGCCGGCTGGAAGCGCGCGCGCAGCTGACCGATGCGACCAACTTTCAGATCCGCAAGGGTGGTTCGGCGGGCGGCACGGCGGACGTGGTGTTCGCGGCCTCGCTCTACATCGGCAACTTCGACAGCGATTTCGCGAAGAACGATGTCGTGAAGTGCACCGCACAGCTGACGCTGGCGGCGCCTCCGACCGTCGACACCCTCGGCTGATCCATCAGGAAGGAGAGATCATCATGAGCAAGCTGAAGATCGGCGACACCGAGTTCGCCACCAAGGCGCCGAAGGACCGCGACGAGCGGGTGCTGGCTGCAACGGGCCATTCCGTCGAGGAACTGCGCACCGGTATCATGGCCCGGATGCTTTCCGGCACCGTCGCGGCGGTGCTGCACATCCATCTGCCCGACGATGCCCCCTCGGTCGCCGAACTGGCGACGGCCATCGCCGCCGACCCCACCGCCGCCGCCCAGGTCGCTGCGCTGCTCGGGCCGGAACCCGCCCCCGCCACCGGCGCGGCCGCCTGATCCATGGCGGCCAACCCGATCCGCGGCGAGGTCGACATCACGTTGGACGGGCAGGCATTCGTGCTGCGCCCGTCCTTCGAAGCCTGCGTCGCGATGGAGCAGCAGACCGGCCGCTCGCTGCTGGAACTGGCGATGGCCGCTGACGGCAGCGCGCTATCGCTCGACCATCAGGCGATCATCGTCACCGAGTGCGTGAAGGCGTGGGGCAAGGCGACCGAGAACACCGCGGCGCGCGGCGTCAGCAAGGCCCGGATCGGCGAACTGATCCACGGCGTGGGCGTGATCGCGGTCCTGCCGCGGATCGCGCTCGTCCTTTCGGCCGCCGTTACGGGTGGCGTTCACCTCGACGGCAGCCCGAAGGATGACGACGAGGGGGAAGCGATGACGACGGGGATGGAGCCGCCCCCCGCCGTCGAACCGCAGGCATAGCGGCATCCGCCCTCGGCTGGACGGCGGAGCAGTTCTGGCAAAGCACGCCGCACGAATTCTGGGCGGCGTGGGCATCGTGGAAGCAGATGAACTGTGCCGAGGACGACTAGAAAGAGGCGGCCAGCAGAGTTCGATAGGTAGCGGCGTCCGTCGTCGCCAATATCTTCCGGCCGCTTTTAAATCTTGCGACGAATGTGATCCGCTTACCCCTCCCGCCTGCCAATAGGCCAGCCAGCAGGCCCGCGGGACCAAGCAACGCGCCGCCAACTAGGCCCCAACCCAACGTTCCTCCGATCCGTTTTACCGCCTCTTCGGAGGCGGCTGAAACCTCTGCGAGATCGCCGAGGCTGAAGCTTACGACACCGGATTGCGCTGTGGGTCGCAGGTATATTTGCCCATTCCGGACATCGGCACTGCCGGCCTGAAAGTCGCCCGCATGGACGGTCACGTTGCCCATATCGCCTCCTTGATCTTCGGAGACCCCTGACATGGCCACCTCCGAAATCAAGCAGCTGCTGCTTCAGATCGACGCCTCGACCGAACTTCTGCGCCGCAATCTATCCGCTGGCGAGCGCCGCCTCGACCAGTTCAACGCCACGGTGCAGCGTCGGCTGGATGATAGCGATCGACGTTTCGAGCGGTTCGGCCGCCCGCTGACCGGCATCGGTGCCCACGTAGCCCAAGCGAACGCGCGGATTGCCACCCTCGGCAACAGCATGGATCAGGTCGAGCGGCGCATGCGCGCGTCCTCGGCCGGCATCAAGGCGGCGCTGCTGAGCAGCGTGGCGGGGATCGGCGCGGCGCTGGGGGCGCAGCAGGTCAAGGAGCTGGCTGACAGCTACACCCGGTTCACCAACCAGCTGAAGATCGCGGGCCTTGAAGGCAGCAACCTCGCCAGCGTGCAAGAGCAGCTTTTCGCCGTTGCCCAGCGCAACGGCGCGCCGCTGGAGGACATCGGCACGCTCTACGGCCGGGCCGCGCAGTCGGGGAAGGCGCTCGGCGCCAGCCAGTCCGACCTTCTGCGGCTGACCGGGGCGGTGGGCGCCGCCCTGAAAATCCAAGGCGGGACGATGGACGAGGCGCGCGGCGCCATGCTCCAGCTGTCCCAGGCGCTCGGCGCCGGCACCGTCCGGGCGGAGGAATACAACAGCATCAACGAGGGGCTGCGGCCCATTCTCGTCGCCGTCGCCGATGCGAGCAGCAAGTATCGCGGCGATCTGGCGAAGCTGCGATCGGACGTGATTGCCGGCAAGCTGTCGAGCAAGGAGTTCTTCGACCTTCTGCTGAAGGGCTATGATGGCCTGCAAGAGAAGGCGTCCAGGGCGTCGCTCACGATCGGCGCGTCCCTGACGATCCTTAATAATGCGCTCGGCCAGCAGATCGGCCGCACCGATGCAGCGCTCAGCGCAACCGAGCGCCTGTCGCAGGCGATTGTCGGTCTCGCGAACAACCTCGACCTCATCATTCCGGCGCTGGCCGGCATCGCGGCGGGCTACGCGGCGATGAAGGGCGGTCAAGCGGTTTGGGCCGGGATCGTGGCCGTCGAAGCGAAAGCGCGCGACGTAGACCGGGAAATGGCCGCGCAGGTGCTGCGGGGCAACGCGTCCTACGTGAACCGTGAAGCCATTCTGGCGAAGGTCGCCGTCGCGGCGGCAGAGGCTGCCTCCGCCGAAGTCGCCGCGATCGAGACGACGGTAGCTGCGCAGCGGCAGGAAGCGGCGCAGCTCGAAACGAACCTCGCGCTGATCCGCCAGCAGCGTGCCGAGGCGCAGGCATCGCAGGCGGCGATCAAGGCCAGCTACGCGCTCGGCTTCGGCACGATCGGACAAGGCGGCCAGAGCCGTTCCGGCGCCCAGATCGACGCGGGCCGTTCGCTGAAGGCCGAACAGGCGACAAAGGTCGCGCTGGGCACGGCGAACGCGCGCCTCGCGGCGTCGGAGGCTCAGCTCGCCGCCGCGCAGACGGCTCGCACCGCCGCGACGACGGCGGCCACTACCGCCACCGCAGCCGCCACGATCGGCGCCCGCGCCGCCGCCGCCGCGACCGCGCTCCTGTCCGGCGCAATGTCCCTCCTCGTCACGGCCCTGCCGGTGATCGCGATCGGCGCGATGGTGGCAGGGTTGCTCGCCTACCGGCAGGCTTCGCAGGAGGCGGAGGACCGGGCCAAGGGCTTCGCCGATCGGGGTCGCGAACTGGCCGAGGCGCTGGCGAAGACGGCGCAGTATGGTGGCACCGCCTCGACCGCCGTCGCCGGCGTCGGCACCGATGCTCAGAATGCGACCCCGAAGGTCGCGGCGTTCGCCGGGGTCGTGGGTGATGCGGCACAGAAGCTTTACGAGCTGGCCCGCGCGCACAAGGCCGAGGCGATTGCATCCCTCAACGCTCAGCTGACGAAAGCGAAGACGGACGCGGCGGATGCGAGCCGGGCCTACGAGGGCCGGCAGCAGAGCGGCGGGTCGGTCGCGCGCCTCGGCTACGTGCCCGACAACCCCGTGCAGGCGGCGGCCAACGCGGATGCGCTGAAGCGGTATCGCGAGGCCAACCGCCGCGCCACCGTGGCGCAGGCGGAAATCGACCGCCTCAACAAGGTGCCGCTGTCCGGCTTCGTCAGCGCAGCCGATCGGCCGGGCGGTCGCGATCTGGCGGCCGAGATCGTCACGCTCAAGCAGGACTTGGCGGTCGCGCGCGCGCGCAAGGACGGGACCGAGGTTCGCCGCCTCACCGCCGAGATCAGTACGCGCAAGGGCGCGCAGGATCTGATGAAGGAGGGTTCGTCGTTCGAGAGTGCTTATGCCAGCGCATCGGCGAAGGCTCAGGCGGTCAAGGCGGCTGGCGATCAGGCGGCGGCGGACAAGGAGCGGGAGAAGGCCGCCCGAGGCGCGGCGACGGAGAAGCGGAGGGAGGAAGCTGCGGTCCGCGATGCCGCCGCCGATGCCCGCGCCTATGCCGGCGCCAGCCGGCAGGCGGACAACGACATCGCCGCCGCGCGCGGCCGGCTGACGACCTCGATCGAGGAGCGGGCCGCGATCGAGAAGGCGCGCATCGAGAGCGAGCGGGTCAACCGGGACGAGGAGATCGTCAGCCAAGGGCCGGGCGGGTCGCAGCGCTACAACGCCGCCCAGGTCGCCGAGCTTCAGGGCAAGAACGCCATGCGCGCGCGGCTGGAGGCGGCGGCGGTCGATGCGGACGTGCTGGCGCAGCAGCAGCGCGATGCGCTCGATTTGGCGCTCAGCCGGACCGACAACGAACGCGATCTGCTGTCCGCCCAGGCGGGCCTCGTCTTCTCGGCGCGTGCACGCCGGGAGATCGAGATGAAGCTGCTCGACCTCGCCTATGAGCGCGAGCGGACGGAGATCGAGGGCGTGCTGGCTTCGCGGGATGCGACCGAGGCGCAGAAGCAGATTGCGCGCGAACGGCGCGCGGCGCTGGACGGCCGGCAGGCGATCGACCGCGAGAATGTCGAGCGGCAGAATGCCGGGCCGATGGGGCAGTATCGCCAGCAGCTTCAGGCCAACGTCGGGGACATCAACGAGGCGCTTGAAGGGGTCCAGGTCAACGCCTTCCGCAATCTGGAGGACGGCATGGTCGGGGTGATCGAGGGGACGGAGACGGTCGCTTCCGCCTTCAAGAAGATGGCGGCCGGCATCATCGCGGACCTCGCGCGCATCGCCATCCAGCGGGCCATCGTCGGAGCGATCGGCGGCGGCTTCGGTTTCTCGGGCGGCGGCCGGATCGAGGGCTTCGCCGGCGGCGGGATGCCGCGCTATGCGGGCGGCGGGCTGATCGCCGGGCCGGGCACCGGCACGTCGGACAGCATTCTCGCGATGGTCGGGCGGAAGCCGATCCGGGTCGCGAACGGCGAGTTCATCATGAACGCCCGCGCAACCGCCCAGCACCTCGGGCTGCTGCGGGCGCTCAACGGCAACAAGGTGCCGCGCTTCGCGGAGGGCGGGCTGGTTTCGCCCGGCATGGCGCTGCCGCGGATCACGGGGCGCGATATGCGGATGGTGCGGGAGGCGCGCGCCGGCTCGACGCGGGTCGAACTGACCGGGGCCGTGTCGGTCCGTCCCGCGCCGCAGCTCTATGCCGAGATGCAGGACATGAGCCTGCGGACTGCTGGCGCCACGGCCGAGCCGATCATGGCCGGGGCCGAGGCGCGGACCATGCGGAAGATCAATCGAGGCAGCATGCCGGGGGGGTATGGTTGATGGCGATCCTCACGATGCCGGCGGTGCCGGGGATCAAGGAACTGAAGCCGACGCTGCGTCAGCCGACGCAGATCAACCGGGCGGAGTTCACCGGCAAGCGTCGCGGCGTAAAGCTGGCGGCAGCGCCGCGGTGGATGTTCGCAGTGGCGATGGCACCGGTGCGCGGCGAAGCGGCGATGAAGCCGTGGCGCGCCTTCCTTGCACTGTGCGAGGGACAGGCCGGCCAGTTCCGCTTGCCGGTGACGGAGAGGCCACAGGGCCGCGCCAGCCGGGCAGGGGCGGTGGTCGATGGCGCCGGCCAGATCGGCTATCAGGTGGCGCTCCGCGGCCTGCTGGCGGGGGATGTGATCGAGGCCGGCGAGTTCCTGACGATCGGCGGCCAGCTACTGCTGGTGACGGCCTCCGCGGTGGTCGCGAACGGCAAGGCGACGGTCGGCATCCGGCCCTTCCTGTGGGCGCCGCCGGCGGACGGGTCCGCGGTCGAGGCGACCCGACCCTATGCGATCGTCTCGATGTCGGAGGACACGGCCAGCTACGCCGCCAAGGTCGGGCAGGAATATGAGGTCGCTTTCGCCTGCGAGGAAAGCCGCTGATGGCGGACGCTCCCAACGAGGTCGGGCGCGCCTGGCTGAACGAGACGATCCGCCACGAGATCGAGTTCGTCTTCCTCGACATCGCCGGCCAGCCCATGCGGGTCACGACCGGGCCGTATAGCGTCAGCTTCCCGGCCGGCTTCAGCGATGACGAGGATCTGAACGGCAAGACGTTCGAGGCGGTCGACGGCCGCTTCGTCGGCATCGGCCCGATCCACCAGAAAGAGGACGGCGCCGATACGGTGACGGCGAGCCTGTCCGGGCTGGCCGGGATCGATGATGAGACGATGACGATCATCGGCAACAAGGCGAACTGGCAGGGGCGCGATGCGCGCATCTGGAAGGCGCTGCTGAACCCCGACGACCCGACCGAGCTGGTCTCGATCTGGGCGCATCACAGCGGCTACATGGCGGTGCCGAAAATTACCGGCAACGCTGAGACGCAGACGATCGCGCTCGACATCGAAAGCTGGCTGGCCTTCCTGACGCAGCCCTCGAACCGGACCTACCTCAACCAGCGCCTGTTCGATCCCGGCGACACGTCCGCGGATCAGGCCATAGCCATCGCCAACGGCGCCGGTCAGCCGAAGTAGGAGCCGCCGTGCATCGCCAGATCGATTGGGAGGAGCGGATCGTCCGCTACCTCGAACCCCTCCGCGCGCGCCCGTATGAATGGGCCAAAAACGACTGCTGCACCTTCGCCGCCGGCGCGGTTGAGGCGATGACGGGCGTGGACCCCATGGCCGAGTTCCGAGGCCGCTACGCCACCGCCCGCGGCGCGGTGCGGGCGATCCGCCGGATCGGCGCCGGGACGCTGCCGGCGACCCTCGACGCCAAGTTCCGCCGGATCGAAGCGGCGCTGGCCCAGCGCGGCGATGTCGTCTGGATCGATGACGGATCGGCGCTCGGCTCGCTCGGGCTGTGCTGGGGGCCGGCGATGATCGCGGTCGGGCAGCAGGACGAACGGGTCGGTCTCATTCAGGTGCCGCGCGCGCTCTGGCGCGATCCGATCGGCTGGCGCGTGGAGTATGCGGCATGAGCCGGAAGGCGATCACAGGCATCGCGATCGGCGCCGTCATCATCGGCGCCGCGGTCGCAACCGGCGGCATCAGCCTTGCGCCCTCCGTCGCGGCGGTCGGCTCCACGAGCGTTGCGGTGGGCGGCGCGGCGTTCACGGTTGCCGGTGCCGCGGCGGCGGGCGGCCTCGTCACGACGACGCTGGGCGCCATGGCCCTGTCGATCGGCGCCAGCTTCGCGATCACCAGCGCCTCCACCGCGCTGACCAGCGGCCCGAAGCAGCCCACGGCCGCCGTCACCCGCCTCAACACCTCGATCGATCCGCGGGCCAGCCGCAAGACTGTTCTCGGCTCCACCGCCATGCCGGCGGATGTCCGCTATCAGGAATATTTCGGGGCCGAGCAGGAATGGTGTGGACAGGTGGTCGCCGCCGCCTCGCATAAGATCGGCGGCGTCGATGAGATATGGCTGAACGACGAGCTGGCGTGGACGGCGGCAGGCGGCACGCAGGGCAAGTTCGCCACCTTCTTCTTCGTGGAGGTGATCCCCGAGGCCGGGCCGGGCAAGACGCACATCGACAATTACCCCGGCGCCAGCTGGAGCGGGCGGTGGGACACGTCCTGCCGGCTGACCGGCTGCGCGACCGTCTACCTGAAATACCGTCTAACCGGCTACGGCAAGAAGGGCACCAGCCCGTTCAGCCAGCAGGTGCCGTCGCGGATCACGATCATCGGCCGCGGCGGCATGCTCTATGATCCGCGCCGCGACGGCACGGCCGGCGGCAGCGGGGCGATGCGGGCGGCGGATCAATCGACTTGGGCGTTCACCGCCGGCGGCGACGAGATCGGCTCGAACCTGCCGCTTCAGATCCTCCGAGTCCTGCTCGGCTGGCGCATCAACGGCAAACTCGCGGTCGGGTCGGGGCTGCCGGTGCGCCGCATTCACCTGGCTTCCTTCGCCGAGGCGGCCAATCTCGCGGACGAGATGGTGACGATCGCGGGCGGCGGGACCGAGCGGCGCTTCCATGGCGCGCTGGTCTACGGCGAGGACGAGGCGCCGCGGGCGGTCCTGGACGTGATGCTGGCGGCGTGCAGCGCCCGGCTGGTCGAGATCGGCGGCAAGATCGGCATCAAGATTGCGCACAACGACCTCGCGCTGGCTGCTACCGATCCGGGGCTGAACACCGATGACGTGATGGGCGCCTTCACCTGGAACCCGGACCCGGCGCTCGACCAGACGCCGAACGTGATCCGTGGGCGCTATACCGACCCGTCGTCCGCCTCGCTCTATCAGATGATCGACTATGCCGAGGTTCGGCTGGACAGCCCGGACGGCATTGATCGGACGATGCCGTTCGATCTGGCGCCGGTCGAAAGCCCCAGCCATGCCGAGCGCGTTGCCAGCCAGGCGCTTCAGCGCCGCCAGTATCAGCGGACCTTCACCGCGCCGTTCGACATCCGCGCACACGCCTACACGATCGGTCAGGTGGTGCCCTTCACCTTTGCGCCGCTGGGGTTCAACCGCCGGCTGTTCCGCCTGATCGACCGCGAACCGGCCGGGCCGGGCGTCCTCAACCTGACGCTGCGCGAGGAGAATGCCGCGGTCTACGCGTGGGACGGCGGCAATGGTGCGCCGGTCCGCCCGGCCGATCCTATCGTCTACGACACGCGCAACAATCCGATCATCGTCGCGATCGAGCAGGCTGGCGAGACGGCCGATTGGGTGCAGATCGCCAGCAGCGATCCATCGCGCCCGAAGCCGCAGGACGGCGCGGACGTGACCGGCGAGAACACCGCCAAGGATACGGCGAACGTCGCTGGGCGGCCCGCCAAGGATTTGGTCGAGGGCTTCGACAAATACCGGGTCGACATCGATGACCTTCAGGACGTGTTCGGCACCACCGAAAGCGCCGAGGTCGCGAAGGCTGCTTCCGAGGCGGCAGCGGCAGCCGCGGCGGCGTCCGCCCGTGGTGCGCAGGCGTCGTCGGACTCGTCCAGCGGATCGGCTCTGGCAGCCGCCGGATCGGCCGGCGCAGCGAGCGCCAGCGCCGCGGCGGCGTCACGACAGGCGACGCTGGCGGCGATCGTGGGCGCCGGATCGCTGAACCCGAACCCCTATTTCTCGAACTGGCCTGACGGCGAGTTGCCGACCAGCTGGGTGTGGTGGGACGCCAGCGGCGGCATCGTCCGCAGCGCAGGCATCAACGGCCGGCCCTACGCCGCCTCATTCACGACCACCGACGCGAACAACAGCGGCATCTCGACCGACGTGCAGGCCGCGTTCGGCAAGTGGGTGATCGAGGTGACGGTGCAGGCCACGGGGACGTGGCGCGGGTCCGGCATCCTCTACTATGGCCTGACGCCAGACGGCGGCAGCATCCTGCAGGCGGCGACGATCGCCTTCGGCACGACCCCCGACACCGCCGGCTGGGTGCCCGGCGTGATCGAGGATACCGGCGGCGGCACCTACGTCCGCACCTTCTCGCTCTACGTCGAGAACCCGATCCGCGGCGACCTGCGGCTGCATCGGCTCTACGCGATGGCAAATTGGGACGGCTTCGGGCAGGGCCGCGGCGCCAAGGCGATCACCTTCCACCAATATCGCATCCGCCCGGCGAGCGCGCAGGAGATCGAGGCGCGTAAGGCGCTGGGCGATGCCGGTCGCGCCATCGCCCGCATCACCGATCTGGAAGAGGCCGTTGCCGCGTCGGACAGCGCTTATGCCTCGCGCTTTAGTCAGGTCGAGGCGATCATCCCGCGCGGCAGCAACCTCGTCCGCAACACCGAATGGCCCGCCGATCGGACCGAGGGCTGGGCGGCTTTCCAGCCGAACGGCAGCACGTCGGTGATGGTCAACGGTGCCGGCGATCCGTGGCACCCGCTCAACAAGAACGTCCTCTCGATCTACCAGACGGGCGAGGACAGTGCGGCATCGTGGTATCAGGACGCCGTGCCGCTCGAACCCGGCCAATGGTATCAGGTCAGCGCGCGCGTGGCGGCGCACCGGGCGGCGGTGAAGCTGGTCGGCTGGAGCGCGAACGCGGACGGCACCGGCAAGGTGGTGGTCGCGGACAGCGGCGCTATTCGCGTCGGCACCGGCGGGCAGGACATCCGCAACTTCACGCCGATGTGGCTGAACTTCCAGGCCCCCGGCGCGCGTGGACAGATCGAGGTCTACAAGCAGCCGACCGACGCCGGGCAGGGCGATAGCTGGATGTGGATATGCAACCCGCAGATCGTGAAGATCGGTGGGCCGGGCACGCCCTACATCGAATATACCCCCGGTCCCGATCGCGGCTTGCTGGACGGTGCCTTCGGGCGGCTGACCACCACCGAGATCGCCGCCGCACGGGCGGACGGCCGCAGCCAGGCCTATTTCCAGAAGGTGGCGGAAGTGCCCGGCGGCCGGGCCTCGCTGACGCTCTATGCCACCCGCGACAACGGCGAGGTGCGCACCGGCGTCGACATCGATGGAGACGTGCGGATCACCGGCAACACGCAGGTGATCGGCATCGTGCGGGCGAACGCCTTCGTCAACGATCAGGGCGTGAACCTCGGGGCGATCGTGCCCGGCTCGCTCAACTTCAAGGCGGCCGGATACGAGACGATCAGCGTCGCGGCCGGGGCTTTCAACAGCACCAGCGGCGCCTACGATGCCGGCGAATGGAGCCGAGCTTTCGCGATTACCAGCATCCTGCCGATCACTTCCCACGTCGTGGAGGTGCGTGCCGGCTATGCCGCGGATATCCCGCCCGGCTTCACCGCCATCTTCGAGCGGCGGGTGCTGCGGTTTGCGAACGGCGGCGTCGATTTGATCCAGGCGGAGTCCAACACCACCTATCCGTTCGATGACTTCTCGCCGCCGGCGGGCAGCGTCCAATACGGCATTCAGGTGCGCATCATCTATTCCAACGTCAGTTCGGTGAACGTCACCGGCAGCGTCCAGACTACGGCGGATTTCTACAAATGAGCGGTTGGCTGCTGGTCAACGAGGACGGGACGCTCGCCAAGGGCGTGGACGCGGCGCGTCTCGATCTGGTGCCGAGTGCTGGCGACGGCCAGTATTGGGTCCGGGTGCCCGAGCCGGCCAGCGATTGGGCGCTCGATGACAATGGCGAACCGGTCCTGCGGTCCTTGGTGCTGACGGCCGCACAGGCGCTGATCGAGGCGAAGGCGAGCCGTTGGCGGGCGGCCAAGGCTATTCGCGAGATGAAGATGGCGGGCGGCTGCGAAACGCCGCTCGGCCGGGCGGACACGGACGCGGACAGCCAGCGCAAGGTGAACGGGGCCGTGACGGCGGCGCTGGTCGCGCGGGTGGCCGGCGTGCCGTTCCAGCCGATGGCTTGGACGATGCAGGACAACCGCGTCGTCCTGCATGACACGGACGCGCTGGTAGCCCTCGGACTGGCGATCGGCGGCCATGTGGACGCCTGCCAGCAGGCCGGGACCGCTATCCGCGCGGCCATCGAGGCGGCCGAGACTGTCGAGGCTGTGGCCGCCGTCGACATCACCGCGGGCTATCCCGCCTAACACCCGAGAGGATTGGACGATGACGATGACGTGCGATCCGCGCGGCGATGGCGTGCGGCCGTGAAACCGCTCAGCCTCAGCGAACAGGCGGTGGCGGCTGTGCCGCCCACGCTGGCGCCACCCAGCTTTGATGGCCACGGCTGGCTGTTCGTGCTGAACCTGTTCGTGATGACGGCGGGCTTCATCCTGCCGCTGATGCTCGCGGGCAAGCTGGCGATCGACAGCTGGCGGTGCTGGCGGGCGCGGGATGTCAACCACGACGGTTGGCGGGCGCCGATACAGCTTTGGCGGCGGATCGGCTTCTGCATGGCGTTCGGCTTCGCGCTCCGCAACGGCGCCGAAGCCTATAGCCTTTGGTGCTGGAACCCGGCCGAGGTGGCGCAATCGGCCTTTGCGCTGACCTTCAAGCGGGTGCTGGACCCGATCGCCGCCGGCTTCGGCTATGCCGGCCTCGGCCAGTTTTTCCTCGCGCTGCCCGGCATCACCGAGCAGCTGCGCAAAGAGCCGTTCCCCGTCAGCATGTGGACCTCGCTGCCGCTGCTGAAGCGGCCGGCTTGGGTGGTGTTGCTATGCTTTATCGCGGCTACCGCCGTCGTGGTGTTCCGGTGATGCGGTCCATGGCGGTGGGGCTGATGCTCCATGCGACCGCCGCCGCCGCCGCGACCGATCGCGCGCTGGCGCCGGCCCAGCCGACCACCATCTCGCCGCTGGGCTACACGTTCGAGGTTGGTCCGATGATCGCCGGCCTCTGCGCCTGCGCCGCCGTCCGCTTCTACGTCGCCAAGACGGAGGCGGAGCATCGCTGGACGGTCGATCTACCGGTAACGGGGCTGGCGCTGATGTTCACGGCGGCAGCGTTGATCGGCCACCGGCCGGAGCCGCTGGCGGCGCTCATGTGGGGCACGGGCTTCGGGGCGCTCGGTGCCGGCATCATCAAGATCGCGCTGGCGTGGGTGAAGCGGTCGAGCGGTATGTTCGAGCCGGCGGACGAGACCCCGCGTCAGCGCGTCCGCCCGGCGGAAGATGACCGCGATGCGATCGACGCAGCGGTTCGGCGCCTCGACGCGGAAGACTGAGTGATGATGACGGTCGCGACTTACCGCAACTGCGCTAACTCCGAAAGAACCACCATCCAATAGCTCGCAGTCGCGATGTCGTTGCGCAGACAGGCATCTCGAAATCGGGCGGTCGCGTCGTCTTTTGCAACGTGGGGTGCAAGTTGCAGCATAAAGCTTGCCTGCTCAATTGGCGAGGCCATAGCTACCCCTTCGACGATCACCCTCATACGCCCGACTTCACGCATCGCCCACCCCCCCCCGTAACACTGAACAGGTCGGCGTTTAACGAGCATCTGTTAGCGGCAGCCTAACGTCGGGATTGAAAGGCGTCCGACCGGGGGCGGTCGGACGCCGACAATCGGTGGATGGTTACCCAGCAAGCCGCGCGATGGGAGCGACCCGAGCGCTCGCAGGGTGGTTCACCAATTGCCAGCGGCAACGGCCGCCAAGTTGATTTTTATCAGCCTCAGGAGATGATGCCAATGACGACGCCCCAGGCGGCGCGCGACCGCAAGCGCGCCCTTCAGACGATGCTCCGCAACGAGGGCTTCCCGATCGCCGTCGATGGCGCTGACGGCCCGAAGACGGACGCCGCCTTGCGCCACCTTCAGGAGCGCCGCGGCGGCGCATTCCGCCGGATCAACCGCGTCGTCGTCCACTGCACCGCGACGCGCGAGGGCCAGCACGTCGATGCGGCCGAAATCCGCCGCTGGCACAAGGCGAAGGGGTGGTCGGACATCGGCTACCACTGGGTTCACCTTCTCGACGGCACCATCCAGCCCGGCCGCCGCGAGGCGACGGTCGGCAGTCACGTCGCCGGCTTCAACAGCGACAGTATCGGCGTCGTCTATGTCGGCGGAGTGGCGGTCGACGGACAGACGCCGAAGGACACGCGGACGGCCGCGCAGCGGATCAGCCTCGCGCAGCAGCTCGTCACGCTGGCCCACCGCTACCCCGGTGCCGTCTTTTGCGGGCACCGCGACCTTTCGCCGGACCTGAACGGCAACGGCGTGATCGAGCAGTTCGAGTGGATGAAGGCGTGCCCGTCGTTCGACGCCATCGCCTTCGCGCGCGACCTGGGCCTGCCGACGTGACGCCGCTGGCGCCCTACCTCGCCGCCGGCGGCTTATTTGCCGTCGTGGCGGCGGGCACCGGCGGCTATCTCTTCGGCAAGGACGTTCAGCGCGACAGGGATCGCGTGGCGATCGAGGCGGAGCGCGACGATCGCCGCGATGCCGCCCGCAGCGACGAACGCACCCTTCAGATCGTCACCGGCACCCTCGGTGCCAGCCTGTCCGCCGCCCTCAGCCGCAGCGGGCAGGCTGCGGCGCCCATCATCATAGGAGCGCGCGATGCGCTACAGCAGTCGCCTCTCGCTACCGATCCTCGCTGCGCTGTCCCTGTCATCGTGCGCGATGGGGCCGCGGCACTCCACCGAGCAGCGGAGAGAGCGGCCGATGCTGCCGATACCGCCGGCGCCGCTGCTGTCCGCGCCGCGCAGCCCGCCCCCGGCGGATGACAGCGGGGCCGCTTACGCCGAGGCATATCTGGCCGCCAAAGCCGCGCTGGAAGCGGCTGGGCTGAAGCTGGCGGGCTGGGCGACGCTCTGGCGCTGCACGGCCACGGCGCTGGCGGCGGGCAAGCCGGCGGGCGGCTGCACGATGGAGGCAGATCAGGCGGCCGGACGCTGACCGATCAGGCGCGCCGCGCGGCCCGCGCAGCGTCCGCCAAGAACCGCGAGCGGTTGCCCGTCGCCCGATCGATCCGGGCCAGCAGTCCCTCCTCCATGGTGATTTGCACGCGCACCGCGCGGCCGGGCGGCTCGCCGCGCACCAGCAGGCGCGCCACCTCGTCCACCTCATCGTCGCGCTCGACGGTATCGAGCGCGGCGGCCAACGGGCAGGGGAATTGATTGTGCGAGAACGCAGCAACTTTTGACACGCTCACATTCGCCGGGATAGCCATCCCCTCCTCGGGGGGTGGCCATGTCGGAAACAATCAGCCTTTATCTTGATCTTGAGCCTGGACAGTCGGCGGATCTTGAGGTGGTCGCACGTGCCGCACTGTCATGGGCCACGGCGGTTCGCGAAATGGCGACGCATATCGATCCGATGTGCGAGGTACGCCTCGAACTCATTAACGGAACGAAGTCCAGCCTCAGCCTAAATGCCTGCCTCGACCTTGTTCGAAGCGCCGCACCCAGCCGGAAGACCATCAAGACGCTGCTGATCGGCGTGCTGCTTTGGCTGGGGCGGCATCCTTTCGATTGGGCCTATGATCAGGTTCTGGATGCGGTGAAGGCACACCTGGAGGACAGGGACGCGCCTGCCTCTGATGCAGAGGCCCGCGTCATCGCCGACCAGGTGGTTAGCCTCCTGAAGCCGTCTGTCGCGGGTGAGGCAAAAAGACAAATGTTCCGCGAGTTGGAGCGTGATCCCGCGATCCGCGGTGTCGGGGCTTCAAGAGAACCGGGCGCGCGGCCGGCCAGAATTATCCCTCGGTCAGAATTTCCGGCACGCCTGAGCGGCACTGACGTAGCCGCTGAAGGCGACCTCCGAAGAACCGTTACCGCGGAGTATGACGTGGTATTGGTCAGCCCGGTATTGAAAGACGCGGAGCGTCGTTGGCGCTTCCAACATGGCGCCCTACCGGAGTTCGGTGCCACGATGCGAGACCACGAGTTTCTCGAAGACCTTAAGACGGGGCGGATCGCAGTCCCTATGCGACCGGGTCTTAAAATGCGGATCGAGATCCAGAGCAAGGAGGAAAACATCGGCGGCGTTTGGGAAGTCAAAGAGCGCGCCGTCTCCCGGGTGATCGAGCCGTCTGATCGCGGGCAGCCGCAATTCCTACTTCCTGCCGAACAATAGCGCCAACGACAACCCGGCTGCGGCGGCCAAGCCGATTGCCGTCGCTGCGAGCGGGCTTATCCGCTCGATGAATGACAGAAGCGCGAACGGGACGGCCGCAATGGCAACTGTGCCAGCGATGGCGGCGGCGGGACTGCCCTTTCGTGTTCTGCGGCGCACGCCCATAGGGGTCGGTTCGCATGAAAAGGCCTGTCGGGTAAAGCGGCCGGATCGTCTTCAGCGTCGCGGGTTCGCAAACCATTTGCCGCCGATGGCCGCCTCAAACCGCCAATCGGGGTCGTAAGCAGGTTCATCAAAAAACGTGGACGGACCGCCGCCAATCCGCCTGCTTTTCAATTCGCGCCGCACGCTTGGAACTGACCGGATTTCACCGTCAGGAAATTGAACATCAACTGCCATCTCTCCGATCCCCTACCCCTGTATCCACCTCAATGTCGGTCGGCACCGCAATGAACCATTCCCGCTTGTCGGCATCCCACGATGCCAGCCCGAGGTCGATCGCGTCCTGTTTCGCGTGCTGGGCCTCGTCGCGCCACGGTGCGCGGGGCTGACCGAACACCGTCACCCGGTAGCGCCAGCCGTGCACGGTTCGCTCCGGGGGCTTTTGTTCCCTCGCCAAAGACCAGTCGCTGCGAATTGTAACTTTGAGCCGCTTCGCACGGACAGCGACTGCCGCGGGCGCTCGCTCCAATGCTCGGGCGATCAAATGAAGTGGCTGTCCTGCCCGAGCAAGGCTGCGGAGTTGCGCCAAATCCCCATCATTCCAGGCCTCGCCGTCGCGCAGCGGCATCAGGCGTCTCGGTCCTCGGTGGCCAAGGCAGCGAAGCCGATGAATAGCGCTCGCATTCCGGGATCGGCAACGTGCGCGACGTTGCTGGAAACCTCGGAGATGAATGCGCGGCTGCAACGGCCGGCGGACACGCGCTTGAACGCCAGCGACCAGTTGCCGAACTCCCGTCGATCGATCTCACCTTCGCTGGCGATCTCAACGTTATCGTGGCGCACGTCGCGCTCGATATTGGTCATGAGTTGACGGATAGGGGCCTGCCGCCCCTCAATCGCCTGGACGAACCTGAGGCCGTCATAGAGCAGCAGTCCCGTGACGCCGTGTCGGTGGTTGGCTTCCTGCGCCGGACGAGCGAGGTCGCCGAGAGCGGCGTCTGAGAACCACAGCCGTGCCCGGCTCATGTAGACGATGCGATAGTCCTGCTCGGCCATCAGTAGGCGAGCCAGTCGGTCTCGGCGTCGTCTATCGCATCGAAAAGATCGCCCTCGGCATAGTTGTTGCGCAGGCGCTTCCGCACCGCCTCGGGATCGCCGTCGCGGGGGAAGCCGCGATCGGCCTTGGCCGCATCGACCAGCTGCCCGATCAGGCCTTCGCGTCCCTTCTGCGCCAGCAGCCACGCGCCGAAGGTCTCGCCGTGATCGTTCGTTCGCCGCACCGATGCCCCCCCCATCGCCGAGTCGACGGTGACCGTATCACGGACGCGATTGTGGCGGACAGCACCCGCGCATGTGGTATGCTGCCGGAAATTGCCGCCGCCCTGAAAATAAATGCTTTTGAAGCCTCGGGGTATCATGTGGGGTATTGCGCTGATCCGGCCGTTCGGGAACGGCGGAATTGAGCCAAATATGCGCTATCTTGTTACGGGCACCCTCTCCGCCATTATCTCTTTTCGACGCTTGTCAAGGCCCACAATTACCGCCGATTTCCGCACTCACTGGCTTTGCTCCATTGGCAGCTGATTGCGATGGCCCCACCGGCGCGATGTGCGCTTCGATGGCAAAGCGATCCGTTGTCCCTCGTGCGTATCTGATCCGCATCACGGAAGCCGTAGGGTGACGCCGAACCCGCCATCGGATCGCGACAGGATCGCACTGCCGCCATGCCCGACAGCAATTGCACGGACCAGCGCGAGGCCCAGTCCATGTCCATCAGTGGTGCGGGACACTTCGGCGCGCGCAAAACGCTGAAACAGGCGGGCGGCATCGCTGGCATCAATCCCGGGACCGTCATCCTCCAGCGTTATCTCGATCCCATCCTGCGTCGATCGGGCGGACATCATCGCGGTGGTGCCCGCGGGCGTGTGGCGCAGGATATTCTCCAGCAGGTTCGACAGCGCCTGGGCGAGCAGGCGGCGGTCGCCCTCAATGTGCAGACCGGGGACGATATCGGTGGTCAGGTGGTGCCCACCTGCCTCGAAGTCGGGGCGGTACGTGTCCGCCATGTCCTCCAGCAGCGCCGACAGGTCGATCGACCCCAGAGCCCGGCGCTCGGCCAGCCCTTCTACCTCGGCGATGCGCAGCAGCGCGGCGAATATCTCCAGCAGATCGTCGGCTTGCCGCCGTGCCGCCTCGATCGCGCCTGGATCGCCGGCCGCGGCGCGATCGAGCTGGTGGCACAGGCGGGTGAGCGGCGTGCGCAGGTCGTGGGCGACGTCGGTCGATACCTGTCGCAGATTGTCCATCAGCGCGGCGATGCGATCGAGCATCCGGTTGAGCGTGGCAGCGAGGCGATCGAACTCGCTGTCCGACCCGTCGCGCGGCACCCGCTGCGTCAGGTCGCCGGCGATGATCGCCTGCGCCGTGGCATCGATGCGCGACAGGCGACGCCGGGTCAGCCATCCGACCAATACCGCCGCGCCGATCCCCAACGCCAGCATCGCCGCCAGCGCGGTCGCGAACAGCGAGGCCAGCGTCCGGTCGATCGCGGCGAGGTCGCGTCGGTCGGCGACGACGACGAGCATCCCGCCGAGCAGCGGCGTGGCAAGCGCCTGACCGACGCCGGTATCATTGCCGCGTCGGAAGCCGAAATGCTCCTGGTAGCCTGGCTCGACCGGCGTCAGCGGTGTGATCGTCGCGACGATCGGCCGCCCGGCGTGGTCGACGAGCAGATAGTCGAGGCTGGCTTCGTTGCGCGCATCCTCGCGCAAGCGGATCGCGTCCGCCACCCCCGGCAGGCCGCCCTCGCGCACCTCGGCCATCAGCGCGCTAGTCTCGACCGCGACACGGTGGTCCAGTTGCTCCTCCAGCGCCTCGTGCGTCACCTCATAGGCGACGGCGCCGATCGCCAGCGTCGCCGCGGCGAACGCCAGCGCGACGAGCACGACGATCCCGAAGGTCGAGCGCGACAGGCGGGCCAGCATCTACTCGCCTCGGATCATGTAGCCGGCACCACGCACCGTCTCGATCGCATCGGCGTCGAAACCGGCGTTGAGCTTGGAGCGCAGCCGGCTCAGATGCGTCTCGACGATGTTTGTCTTCGGATCAAAATCGAAATCCCACACCCGCTCCAGCAGCATCGTGCGCGTCATCACCCGGCGCGGGTTGCGCATCAGTTCGGCGAGAAGCGCGAACTCGCGCGGTTGCAAGGTGACGCGCCGGCAGTTGCGCGCGACGGTACGGCGATGCAGGTCGAGGACGATATCGCCGACGCGGAGCAGATGGGTATCACCGCCGCGCGGTGCCGGCCGGCGTGCCAGCGCATTGAGGCGGGCGGCCAGTTCGGAAAAGGCGAAGGGCTTGACCAGGTAGTCGTCGGCACCGCCCTCCAGCCCCTCGACGCGATCGGCTATCCCGCCGACCGCGGTCAGCATCAGGACCGGGGTCGCATCGCCCGCCGCGCGCAACGCCTTCACCAGCGCCAGTCCGTCGAGGCCGGGCAGCATCCGGTCGACTACGATCGCATCGAACCCGCCGCCGGTCGCCTGGAACAGCCCGTCGCGACCATCGGCGCTGGCCGCGACCTGGTGCCCCGCTTGCCCGAGCCCCTGCGCGACGAAGGCGCGGGTGTCGGCATCATCCTCGACGATCAATATCCGCATCGCCCGACTATCGCGTAGCGGCGTCGGTTCGCCAACCGCCACCCAAGGCGTGGAACAGCGCGACCTCGTTCTGCGACACCGCCAGATCTGACTGGACCTGTTGGAGGGTCGCCGAT
Source organism: Edaphosphingomonas fennica (assembly GCA_036946415.1). Lineage (GTDB taxonomy): Bacteria > Pseudomonadota > Alphaproteobacteria > Sphingomonadales > Sphingomonadaceae > Sphingomonas_Q > Sphingomonas_Q fennica_A. The sequence continues at coordinate 117,822 of JAQIJD010000005.1, forward strand.
GCGGTCGCGCGCTGCGCATCGACCTGGAGCAGGCCGGGCGCATCACCGAGACGAACGCGGGCGCCCGCGCGGCGCGCATAGGCCTGCGCCTCGCGCGCGGCGGTCGCCAGATCGCGGTTGCGGCGGGTCTCGGCGTCGTAGTTCGCCAGCGCCGTCTCGACCTCGCGCAGTGACCGCAGCACCGCCACATCCCATCCGGCCAACGCCGCGCGCTCAGTCGCGCGGGCCTGTTCCAGCCTTGCGCGGGCCGGTGCCTGATTGGGGAAGGCCCAGCTGACGAGCGGCGTCACCGCCGCACTTATCCCGCCGGACAGCAGCCCGACCGCCCCGCCCAGATTGACTTGCGGATAGAGGTCCGCGCGCGCCACCCCGATCCGCGCGGCAGCGGCGGCAAGGCGGCGCTCCGCCTCGCGCACGTCGGGACGACGCAGCAGCAGCGCGGTTCCGTCGCTGACCGGGGCCGTCCCGCGCAGGCGCGGCGCGGCGGTGCAGGCGAAGCGGTAGGCGCGTGCCTCGGCCGGGGGGCGGCCTTGCAAAGTCGCGAGCCGGTACAGCGCATTGGCGCGCTGCGCCTCGAACGGGGCGATGGCGGCACGGGTGGCGGCGGCGATCGTCGCGACCTGCGACACCTCCAGCGGCGACACCTCGCCCGCGCGAAGCTGTTCGCGCACCAGCCCGACCGATCGGTCCTGCGCCGCGGCGACCGCGCGCGCGGTCGCGATGGCGCGGGTCGATCCGCACAGGTCGACATAGGCCAGCACTGTGTCGGCGACGACCGCGACGCGCAGGCCGTCGACGACTGCCGCCTGCGCCTCCGCATCGGCCCCCGCGGCGGTCGCAGCCGATCGCAGCCGGCCGAACAGGTCGAGATCCCAGCTCGCCGTCGCGGCGATATCGTAGTCCGTCGTCGGCACGTTCCCCGACGCGCTCGGTTGTCCGGCGGGATTATCGATGCCGAGCGCGCTTTCGATCGTCGTCTGCGGCAGCCGCGCCGCCCGGGCTTGCCGCAACGCGGCGCGTGCACCGTCGAGATTGGCATAGGCGACGCGCAGGTCGGCATTGGCCGCCAGTGCCGATCGGACCAATCCGTCCAGCACGGGATCGTCATAGAGCCGCCACCAGTCGTCGGGCACCGGCGCGATCGACGCCACAGGAAGCCGAGCGAAGTCGCCGGTCGCGCCGGGTGGCGCGATCGTCGGCGGAGGTGCCGGCACACCCATGCAAGCGGAGGCGAGCAGGGCGACGGCGGGGGTCAGACGGCGGATCATGCCAGCGCCTCCTTGGGTGCGGTGGCAGGTGGCACGGCGCGCTCCTCGCCATATCGGGCGTAGAGCGCGGGCAGCAGCAGCAGGTTGAGCGCGGTCGACGAGATGAGGCCACCCAGGATCACGATCGCCATCGGATGCTCGATCTCGTGCCCCGGCGCATTGCCGGCGACGATCAGCGGCACCAGCGCGAGGCCGGCGCAGGCGGCGGTCATCAGGATCGGCACCAGCCGCTCTTCCGCGCCGCGCAGCACCAGTTCTCGCCCGAAGGTCATCCGCTCATGCCGTTCGAGATGCTGATAGTGCGACAGCAGCATGATGCCGTTGCGCGCGGCGATGCCGATGACGGTGACGAACCCGACCAGCGACCCCAGCGACAATACCCCGCCGGTCAGCGCGACCGCGACCACGCCCCCGACCAGCGCGAACGGCAGGCTGACGGCGACCAGCGCAGTGATGCGGCGCGAGCGGAACTCCATCCACACCAGCAGCAGGATGCCGACGAGGCAAAGCGCGCCGATGCTCCAAAGCCGGCTGCGCGATTCCTTCAGCGCGGCATATTCGCCCAGCACCTGCGGGTGATAGCCGGTCGCGAACGGCACCTTGGCAACCGCAGCGTCGACCGCCTGCGCGACGGTGCCGAGGTCAGCGCCCACGACGTTCATCGTCACGTCGAGCCGCCGCTGGCCGTTCTCGCGCTTCACCTCGTTGGGCGCGGGCGCGATCTCGATATCGGCGATGTCGCCGAGCCGGACCGGCGCGCCGGTGACGGGTGCCTGAATCATCAGGTCGCGGAGCGCATGGACGCTGTTCCGGACCCTCGGCTCGCCCCACACCGCCACGTCGAACGCGCGCTGGTCGCGGTAGATTTCGCCGACCTTGGTCTGCGCGACCAGCACTTGCGCCTGCCGGCGGACCTCGCCCGCGGTCAGGCCGAGCCGGGCCAGCTCGCCGGCACGCGGGCGGATGCGGATTTGCGGGACCAGCACCTGGCTCTCCAGCTTCAGGTCGGAAACGCTCTGAATGCCGCCGATCGCATCCCGGACACGCGCGCCGGCTGCGCGAAGTTCGGCCTGGTCGGGGCCATAGATGCGGACCACGATCGTCGCGCCGGCACCCGTCAGCACTTCCTTGATCCGCTCGCGCAGATAGGTCAGCACATCGCGGTAGAGGCCGGGATAGCCCTCGACCACCTCCTTGATCCGCTTGACCGATGCATCATAATCGGCGTTCTCGTCGAGGCTGATCCAGAGTTCGGTGAAGTTGGGACCGACCACCTCGTCGGCCTGCTCGGCGCGACCGATATGCGCGCCGAAGTTGCGCACGCCGGGGATGCTGCGCAATTCCTTCGACGCGCGGATCGTGATCCGGTCCATCGCCTCGATCGAGGTGCCCGGCTTCTCGACGAAGTGCATCAGGAAGTCGGTTTCGCGGAAATCGGGGAGGAACTGGTCCCTGAAGGTCGCATAGCCGACGCCCGCGAGCAGCAGCCCGCCCGCGACGATCCCGACCGCGAGCACCGGTCGCCCGACGACGCGCGGCAGGAAACCGACATAGCGACGCTTCAGCGCGGCGACGATGCGGGTGTCGCGCTCCTCGGTCAGCGGCGCATTGGGCAGCAGGAGCAGGCACATCGCCGGCGTGACGGTCAGTGCCACCAGCAGCGACATGCCGATCGCCAGCACATAGGCGATGGCGAGGGGCTGGAAGAAGGTGCCCGCCACGCCGCCGAGGAAGAAGATCGGCACGAACACCAGCATCACGATCAGCGAGGCGAAGACCACAGCGGAGCGCACTTCCAGCGACGCGGCCAGCACCACCGCGAAGGCCGGCTTGGGATCGGCGGACTCGCGGTTCAGCCGCAGGCGGCGCGCGATGTTCTCCACGTCGATGATCGCGTCGTCGACCACTTCGCCCAGCGCGATGACGAGACCGGCGATAATCATCACGTTAATCGTCGCGCCCGACCACAGCAGCATCAGCCCCGCACCCAGCAGCGACAGCGGGATCGCGACGAGGCTGATCGTCGCCTGCCGCCAGTCGCGCGTGAACAGGAACAGGACGGCCGCGACCAGCGCGCAGCCGATCATCAGCGCGCGGGTGAGATTGTCGATCGAGCGTTCGATGAAGGTCGCCGGCCGGAAGATGGTCGTATCGACCTTCACGTCCTTCAAGCCCGGCTTCAGCTCGGCGAACGCCGCCTCGACCGCGCGGGTCAGCTCCAGCGTGTTGGCGGTCGGCTGTTTCTCGACGATCAGCATGATGCCGGGGCCGTCGTCGATGATGGCGTTGCCGATCGGCGCGTTGAAGCCGTCGACCACGCGCGCGACGTCGTTGATCCTGACCGGCGCCTCGCCCGCCTGCTTGACGATCGCCCGGGCGAGGTCGGCCGCGGTCTGCACGGTGCCCGTCTGCTGCACCGCGAGCCGCTGGTTGGGCGTGTCGACGAACCCGCCGCCGCCGACCAGCACCGCGTCGCCCGCCGCGGCGCGGACCTCCGCCAGCGTGACGCCGGCCGCGCGCAGGCGATCTGGATCGACCAGCACCTGCAACTGCCGGTCGCGCTGGCCCCAGACCGCGACATTGGCGACGCCGGGCACCGCCATCAGCCGCGGCCGGATCGTCCAGCGGACCAGCTCGGACAACTGCATCTGGTCGAGCTTTGTCGACGATAGTCCGACCTTCATCGCGCGACTGGTCGAGGACAGCGGCGGCATCAGCACCGGTTGGCGCGCCGCGAGCGGCAAGCGCGGCTGCACCTGTGCGATCCGTTCCCCGACCATCTGCCGGGCCCGAATCACGTCGGACCCGCGCTCGAACAGGATCTGCACCGACGACAGGCCCAGCACCGACTTGGAGCGCAGCGTCATCAGACCGGGCACGCCGTTGACAGCGGTCTCGATCGGGACCGTGACCAGGCTCTCGACTTCCTCGGTCGACAAGCCCGGTGCCTCGGTCTGAATTTCCACCATCGGGGGCGCGAACTCGGGGAACACGTCGAGCGGCACGTCGCGCCCGGCGCGGACCCCGAGCACCACCAGCAGCGCGGCGAGCGCGAGAACGAGGACGCGCTGCGCCAGCGCAAAATGGACGAGCCGGCCGAGCATCAGTGCGCCGCTCCGAACTCGGTGCCGAACAGCTCCGCCGCGCCATCGGTCACGACCTGCGCGCCATCGGCCAGTCCCCGCGCCAACAGCGCGCGTCCACCACTTTCCGACGCCACCTCGACACGCTGGCGAACAAAGGTATCGGGCGCGGTCTTCTGATAGACCCACTCGCCGCCATGAATGTCGCGCAGGATCGCGGCCGAAGGCACCGACAGGCCCTCCGTCTGCCCGGCGAGCGGCAGGTCGACCGCCACGCGCTGGCCGACCCGGAAGGCACGGTCGCGATTGTCGACCGCGTAATAGAGGTCGACCGTCCCGGCCACGGTGTTCGCCGAGGGTGGTGCCTGCACCGGGCGCGCCGAACGGGGGGCACCACCGTCGCCGAGGGTGCGGACCGTGGCGGCGGCTTCGCGGCGCACCTCGCCCATATCGCTGCCGAACACCGACGCGCGGACCCACAGCACGGGTTGCGCCCCGAGCGAGGCGACCGCCGGTCCAAGCAGCCGGCGCTGCTGCCGCGCCGCGCCCAAGGCGGCCTGCGCCGCTGCCAGTGCCGCCGCTGCCTCGTCACGCGCACGCACGCTGCCCGCTTCCTCGCGCACCAGGCTCGCGGCGCGATCGAGCGCGATCCGCGCGAGCCGCGCCTGCGCCGTGGCGCGCGCCAGTTCGGCATCGGCCGCGGCCTGCTGGCTGCCGATCTGCTGGAGGTTGGTGGTCGAATTGACCGGCACGCCGTTGGCGCTGATCGGCGGCACGACGATCTCGCCGGCCACCTCGCGCGTCGCCGTGGCCGATCCGCCGCCCACTTGCGCCAGCACGATCCCCAACCGCTGCTGCGCCTGCGGGGTGAGAGTCAGCTTCAACAGCTCGCTCTCATGCGCGATCGTCTCGGCATGGGCGGGCGGTGCGGGCGGCGTCGCGGCCTTCTCGCCACAGCCGGCGAGCAGGATCGGAATCAGGAGAAAGGTCTGGCGCATCGTGGCGGCCTAGCCGCGCAACGATGGGGGCCGCTGGAGCCGACTATACGATTTCCCAATGTATCACCGGGAGGAAGGCCAGATGCGTGCATCATGCACCTGGTCGAAAGGTCTGATGAGCCGCAAACGTGACGAAGGACGCGCCATTGTCGGGGTTTAGAGGGCTATAGCGTAGACATAGTGCTCATCCGGGTCTGGCGCGGCCCGCCACAAAGCCTTTGCCCCCCGCCGCCCGCCCGTCTAACGGGCGGCATGAGCAGCATCCCCGCCGACGCCACCCACCCCGACAGCATCCTCATCATCGATTTCGGTAGCCAGGTGACGCAGCTGATCGCGCGGCGCGTGCGCGAGGCGGGGGTTTATAGCGAGATCGCGCCGTTCAATCGCGCCGACGAGGCCTTCGCCCGCATGCGGCCGAAGGGCGTGATCCTCTCCGGCGGCCCCGCAAGCGTGACCGATGACGACAGCCCGCGTGCCCCGCAGGCGGTGTTCGAGGGGGGCGTGCCTGTGCTCGGCATCTGCTACGGCCAGCAGACGATGGCCGAGCAACTCGGCGGGCGCGTCGTCGCCTCCTCGGGCGGCGAGTTCGGGCGCGCGTTCATCGACGTCACCGCCCCCTCCCGCCTGTTCGAGGGGCTGTGGGACGTCGGCAGCCGCCACCAAGTGTGGATGAGCCATGGCGACAAGGTGGACAGCCTGCCCGCCGGCTTCGCGCCGATCGCCGTCAGCGAGGGCGCGCCCTTCGCCATTACCTCGGATGAGGAGCGGCGCCTCTACGGCGTGCAGTTCCACCCCGAAGTCGTCCACACGCCCGATGGCGGCAAGCTGATCGCCAATTTCGCCCGCCACGTCTGCGGCTTGGCCGGCGACTGGACGATGGCCGAGTTCCGCGCCACCAAGATCGCCCAGATCCGCGCGCAGGTGGGGGGCGGCCGCGTGATCTGCGGCCTCAGCGGCGGGGTCGATTCGGCGGTGGCGGCGGTGCTGATCCACGAGGCGATCGGCGACCAGCTGACCTGCGTGTTCGTGGATCATGGCCTGATGCGGCAGGGCGAGGCGGAACAGGTCGTCACCCTGTTCCGCGAACATTACGGCATCCCGCTGGTGCATGTGGATGCGGAGGCGCTGTTCCTCGGGGGGCTGGCCGGCGTCACCGATCCCGAAGCCAAGCGCAAATATATCGGCAAGACCTTCATCGACGTGTTCGAGGCGGAGGCGGGCAAGATCGGCGGCGCCGATTTCCTCGCGCAGGGCACGCTCTATCCGGACGTCATCGAAAGCGTGTCCTTCACCGGCGGCCCTTCGGTGACGATCAAGAGCCACCACAATGTCGGCGGCCTGCCCGATCGGATGAACATGCAGCTCGTCGAGCCGCTGCGCGAATTGTTCAAGGACGAGGTGCGCGCACTCGGCCGCGAACTGGGGCTGCCCGACGCGTTCGTCGGCCGCCACCCCTTTCCGGGGCCGGGCCTCGCCATCCGCATTCCCGGCGAAGTGACGCGCGAGCGGTGCGACATCCTGCGCAAGGCCGACGCCATCTATCTCGAGGAGATTCGCCTGGCGGGCCTCTACGATGCCATCTGGCAGGCGTTCGCGGTGCTGCTGCCGGTGCGGACGGTGGGCGTGATGGGTGACGGGCGGACCTACGAAAGCGTCTGCGCGCTGCGCGCCGTCACCTCCACCGATGGCATGACGGCCGATATCTACCCCTTCGACAGCGCCTTCCTGGCCCGCGTGGCGACGCGGATCGTCAACGAGGTGAAGGGCATCAACCGCGTCGTCTACGATTATACGTCCAAGCCCCCCGGCACGATCGAGTGGGAGTGAGCTAGGCGACCAGCGCCTTGCGCATCCGCCTCAACGGCATGGTCGCGCCGTTCGGCAGTGCGGCGGCCTCCTCTTCCAGCGGCATGAACCCTGCGGCGGCATAGAAGGGGATGCCGGTCAGCGTCGCCATCAGTTCGAGCGCGCGATAGCCTTCCGCCTGCGCCGCTCGCTCGCAGGCGGCGAGGATCGCGGCGGCGACGCCGCGGCGGGCGTGATCGGGATCGATGAAGAAGGCGCGGATGCGCGCCGGCTCCGTCGCCGGATCGAGCAGGCGCGGGTCGCGCACGGCCGCGGCATCGGCGCCATAGAGCGTCGCCCGCCGGCTCCAGCCGCCGCAACCCGCGAGCGCGCCGTCCCGCTCGGCGATCAGATAGGTGCCGTCCGCGATCAGCTGGCGATCGACGCCGAAAGCGCTGCCCAGCGCGCCCTCGCGCTGCGCGTCGTCATAATCGGCGCCTTGCAAGGCATGGACCGATCGCACGATCAGCGCGCCGAGTGCGGGCACGTCTTCGGGCAGGGCAGGGCGGAGCACGATCGTCATGGCGCGCCAGCCTAGCGCAGCGGCGTCGCTCAGGCGAGCAGCCGCAGCGTATGGATGGCGACGCCGACGGCCCCGCCGACCAGCGTGCCGTTGACGCGGATATATTGCAGGTCGCGCCCCACCGCCTGTTCCAGCCGCCCGGTGACGGTGCCCGCATCCCAGCCGCGGATCGTCTCCGACACCAGCTTAACGATCCCGTCGCCATAGGCCGCGACGAGGCCGACGACCGCCCGCCGCGCGAAGCGGTTGACCGGGACCGCCAGCGCTCGGTCCGCCTGCAACCGCGCGCCCAGCTGGCGCACCGTCTCCCCCAGCCGTCCGGCCATCGCCGCCTGCGGCTCGCGCGCCGCCTTCAGTACGCCGGCGCGGGCCTGCTGCCAGACGGTATCGAGAAAGCCGAGCAGCGCAGGGTTGGCGATCACCTCGTCCTTCCAGCGCTCCACCTTCGCCTGCAACGCGGGATCGTGGCGGAGGTCGGCGGCGAGCTTCGCGAGACCTTCCTCGGCCTTCTGGCGGACGGGGTGATCGGGATCGTCGATCATGTCGGACAGCATCTTGAACAGGCCGTTGAGGATCGCCGTCGCCAGCGTCTCGTCCAGCCCCGTCCAGCGCAGGATCGAACCCGAGCGATCGTGGATCATGCGGCGGACGATCGCCTCGTTCGCCTCCAGCGTGCGCCCCGCCCAGGTGAGGATCGCATCGACCACCGGCCGCGTCCGCCCGTCCGTGATCGCCTTCTCCAATATCTGCCCGGCGAGCGGTGCGACGTGGAAGGCGCGGAGGCGGCCCTGCGCCCAGCCCTTGACGACCTGCCCCAGCCGCTCGTCGTCGAGCGTCTCGATCACGGTCGCCACCAGCCGCGATCCGCCGCGCGCCAGCCGCCCCTCGCGCGGCGGGGAGACGAGGATGCGGCCGAGCGCGCCCGCCGCATCGAGCCGCCGCATCCGGCGGGAGACGACGCGCGGGGTGAGGAAATTGCCGCGCAGGAAAGCGGCGAGGCTGTCGCCGATGCGATCCTTGTTGCGCGGGATGATCGCGGTGTGGGGGATCGGCAGACCCAGCGGGTGGCGGAACAATGCGGTGACGGCGAACCAGTCGGCCAGGCCGCCCACCATCGCCGCTTCTGCAAAGGCGCGCAGATAGCCCCAGCCGCCGCCCATATCTTCGAACCGGAGCGCCACGAGGTAGAGGCACGCCATCAGCAGCAGCAGCCCCGTCGCCACCACCCGCATGCCGGCGACGCCGCCCTGCGCGGGATTGAAGCGGGCGAGGGCGGCGAGGGCGGGGCGGGGCGAGGGCATCGTCTTCGACAATCGCCGGGGGGCGGGATGGTTCAACCGAGGCGGCTGCCGATCCCTCGGTTATAGCCGCAGGCGGGCCGGACATCGAAGCGTTTGGCGCAACGGTCGTGCGTGCCCCTGTACTTCGCTCGGGGCGAACGAATGGGGGCGCGGCTTCATTTTTCCGTCTAATTCATTCGCCGATCGGGCCGTCGCGAAGCCCCCGCCGTCTGGCACAGCCTCCGTTCATCCCGAGCGCAGTCGAGCATCTGTCTTTGACGTCAAGCTGGGATGGGGGTCCAGGTACGGTTTTCGGCCACGAGGCGGTTGGCGAGGATGGCGAGTTTGCGGGCGATGGCGACGAGGGCGACTTTTGGGGGTTTGCCGGCGTCGCGCAGGCGCCGGTAGGTTTCCGCGAGGTTCGGGTTGTATCGGCTGGCGACGAGGGCGCTCATGTAGAGAGCCTGTCGGAGGGCGGCGCGGCCGCCGCGGATGCGTCTTTGGCCGCTACTGGTGCCGCTGTCGCGGGCGATGGGGGCGAGGCCGGCCATGGCTGCGACCTGCTTGGCGGTGAGCTGTCCGAGTTCGCGCAGGTATGCGAGGAAGGCGAGGGCGGTGACGGGGCCGACGCCGGGAATGGACCTGAGGACAGCCGCACGCCGGGCGATGGCGGGGGCCTGGGCGATGGCGGTTTCGATCTGCCGGTCGAGGCGGGCGATGTGGCGGACGATGCCTCGGCTGCGGCACCCGAGCGTCCGGCGCAGCCATGGGTCGGTGGTGGCGGCGCGGCGATTGTCGAGGGCGACCTGTTCGGCGATGGCGGCGGTTCTGGCGGTGGCGAGTTAGGCGAGGTGTTCCTGGGCGGGATCGGGCGGTGCCGTGGGTGCCGGTGACAGCCGCTCGGCCATGAGCGCGAGCATCGCCGCATCGATCCTGTCATTCTTCGCCAGCTGCCCGATCGCCTGAGCGAAGCGACGGGCACGCAGCGGATCGACGAGGGCCGTAGCGAGGCCGGCGGCATGGAGATGGCGGTGCAGCGCACGGTGGAAAGTGCCGGTCGGCTCGATCGCCACCAACGCGATGTCCAGCTGCCGCAGCCGCCGGACAAGCTGCCGTCGCCCGGCCGCATCGTTGCCGACTGCGAACCGCTCGTCCAAGGGGTGGAGGTGGACATCGAGCCGTGCCCGGGACACGTCGATACCAACGTAGATCGTCTGTTCCTTGCCTTGCATGCGGGACTTGCTCCCCATCATCTGTTCAGGCCAGACAAAGGGACCGGGCGGACCTGTCTCGACTACGGTTCCAGCCAAGGGACAAACGGTCCCGCCCGGCCGAGCGGCGGGGGTGGCCACCCCCCGCCGCTCACCCCATCCGACGCATCGAATCGGGCCAACCGCAAGATGCAAGGGACACGCGCAAATGTTGCGGCAAACCCGCCTGGGCTTCGGATTCGAGCTGAAGGCAGCGTCCGGCCTTCGCTACTCCGCCGGATGCGGCACCGCGCCGCGCGGCGCATCCCCCTCGCCGCCGTTGGTCAGCACGCGGGCGAGGCGGGGGCCGATGCGGCGTTCGATGCCGTCCGCCAGGCTGAAGGCGGCGGGCACGATCAGCAGCGTCAGGATGGTCGAGAGGGTGAGGCCGCCGATCACCGTGACCGCCATCGGCTGGTTCCACGATCCGTCGCCGCCCAGCGACAGCGCGGTCGGCATCATCCCCGCCACCATCGCCACCGTGGTCATCACGATCGGCTGGGCGCGCTTGTGCCCGGCATCGACGATCGCGTCATAGGGCGCGCGGCCGGCGCGCATCTCCTCGATCGCGAAATCGATCAGCAGGATCGAATTCTTGGCGACGATGCCGAACAGCATCAGCACGCCGATCAGCACCGGCAGCGAAGCCGCCATCCCCGCGACATGCAGCGCGAGCGTGCCGCCCAGCGGCGCCAGCAGCAGCGAGGAGAGGTTGACGAACGGCGGCATCACCCGGCGGTAGAGCAACACCAGCACCGCCAGCACCAGCAGCACGCCCGCCGCCAGCGCGATGAAGAAGTTGGTCAGCATCTCGGCCTGCCACTTGCTCTCGCCGGCGGCGGCATAATGGACGCCGGGCGGCAGCGCCTTCATCGCCGGCAGCGCCATCACCTTGGCGCGCTGTTCGCCCGAGACCGCGCCGGGCGCGAGATCAGCCGAGACGAGGACGCGCCGCTCCTGATTGTAGCGGAGGATCTGGGAGGGGCCGGCCGAGAAGCCGATGTCGGCGACGACGCCCAGCGGCACCGTGCCGCCGCGCGCCAGCGGTACCGGCAGGTTGCGGATCGTGGAGAGATCGCGCCGGCTGTCCTCCGCCAGCGAGACGCGGATCGGGATCTGCCGGTCGGTCAGCGAGAAACGCGCGACATTCTGGTCGATGTCGCCCAGCGTCGCGATGCGGATCGTCTGGCTCAGCGCCTGCGTCGTCACCCCCAGGTCGGCGGCGAGGTCGAAACGCGGCGTGACCGTGATCTCGGGCCGCGGCAGATCGCGCTCGACGCGGGCGGCGCGCAGGCCGGGGATGCCCTTCATCTCGTTGGCGACGCGGGCGGCGGCGTCGTTCAGCGCGATCGGGTCGTCGCCCGCCAGCATGATCGACACGTCGCGGTTGCTGCCGCCGCCGCCGTTCTGCGACTGGAAGGTGACGCGCGCATCGGCGATGTCGTTCAGCATCGGCGCCACGCCGCGCTCGAACTCGGTGCTGGTGCGCTTGCGGTCCTCGCGCAGCGTCATCGAGATGGTCGCCTCGCCCACGTCGATGAACTCGATGACGGTCGCCACTTCCTGCTGCTGCCGCATCAGCGCGGCGACGCGATCGGCCACCGCCTCGGTCTGGCGGAGGGTGGTGCCGGGCACCATCTTCACCTCCAGCCGGCTGGTATCGACGTCGAGCGGCGGCTGGAAGGTGAAGGGCAGCGTCGCGAAGGAGCCGATCGTCGCCGCGAAGGCCAGGATTGCGAACACCACCGTCAGCTTGCGATTGTCCCGCAGCCACAGCCGCCACCAGCGCCGCGGCGCGCCGCGGTTGGTCGCCAGCGTCCAGCGCAGCACGCGCATGTAGCGATCCATCATCGGCCCTTCGCCGTGGGTCGCTTCCCCATGCGATTTCAGGAAATAGGCCGCGATCATCGGCGTGATGACGCGCGCGACGGCCAGGCTCATCAGCACCGCGACGACGACGGTGATGCCGAAATTCTTGAAGAACTGCCCGGCGATGCCCGGCATCAGGCCGACCGGCAGGAACACCGCGACGATCGAGAAGGTGGTTGCGACGACGGCGAGGCCGATTTCGTCCGCCGCGTCGATCGAGGCCTGGAAGGCGGATTTGCCCATCCGCATGTGGCGGACGATATTCTCGATCTCGACGATCGCATCGTCCACCAGCACGCCCGCGACGAGGCTCAATGCCAGCAGCGTCATGAAGTTGAGCGTGAAGCCCATCAGGTCCATCACCCAGAAAGTGGGGATGGCGGACAGCGGGATGGCGAGCGCCGAGATCAGCGTCGCCCGCCAGTCGCGCAGGAAGAAGAAGACGACGACGACCGCGAGAATCGCGCCCTCGACCATCGCCCGCATCGCCTGCTTGTAATTGTCCTTGGTATATTTGACGGAGTTGGTGCGCTGGATGAAGCGGACCTTGGGGTTCTCCTTTTCCAGCTGCGCCAGAACCTTCACCGCCTCGTCGTAGATCGACACTTCGGAGGCGCCGCGCGAGCGCAGCAGGCCGAAATTGACGACCGGCACGCCGTTCATCTTCGCGAAGCCGCGCCGTTCGCCATACAGGTCGCGCACGTCGGCGATCGAGGAGAGCTTGATCGAGCGGCCGTCGCCCAGCGCGATCTGCGTTTCGCCCAGCGAATAAGCGTCGTCGGCATTGCCCAGCACGCGCACCGACTGCTCGGCGCCGGCCACCTCGGCACGGCCGCCCGCGGCGTTGAGGTTGACCTGCCGTAGCTGCTGGTTGACCTGCACCGCGGTGACGCCCGCCGCCTGCATGCGGACGGGATCGAGGATCACGCGGATCTCGCGATTGACGCGGCCGTTGATGCGGACCGACTGCATGCCCGATATGGCCAGCAGCCGCCGCGAGACGACGTTCTGGACGAACCAGCTGAGCTGTTCGAGCGTCATGTCGCGCGATTCGACCGACCAATTGGCCATCGGCCCGCCGTTCACCTGGGCGCGGATCACCTGCGGCTCGATGATCCCGTCGGGCAGCTGCGCGCGGATCTGGGCGACGGCGTCGCGCACGTCGGTCACGGCGCGATCGACCGGGGTTTCGATCGTGAACTGGACGAAGGTTTCCGACCGGCCTTCGGTTACGGTCGAATTGATCTCGTCGACGCCCTCGAGGTTGCGGACCGCGGATTCAACCAATTGCGTGACCTGCGTCTCCAGTTCGGTCGGCGCGGCGCCCGGCTGGGCGATGACGACGACGACGCCCGGAAAGGTGATCTCCGGATTCTGGTTCACGTTCATCCGCATGAACGAGACGATGCCGGCCAGCGTCAGCGCCGCGAACAGGACGATCGGGGCGATCGGATTGCGGATCGCCCAGGCGGAGATGTTGCGGAAGCCCATGGCGCCGGCCTCAGCCGCCCGTGCGCGCGCGTTCGGGGATGATCTTGTCGCCCGGGTTCATGAACGCGCCGGCCGAGGCGACGACGCGTTCCTGCCCCGTCAGCCCGCGGGCGATGCTGACGCCGCGTTCGCTGACCTCGCCGATCGTGATCGGGCGGCGGACGATGCGGTTCCCGGCATCGGCTATATAGACGAAATTGCCCTTCTCGTCGCTCTGCACCGCCGATTCGGGAAGGACCGGGGCGGTCGTCGTGCCGCCGGTGATCGTGGCGGAAGCGAAGCCGCCGGGGCGGAGTGCCGGATCATAGCCCACCGTGATGCGGGTGATGCCCTGCCGCGTCGTCGCATCGATGATCGGCGGCAGCTGGCGGATGCGGCCCGGAAAGCCGCGCGTCGCGCCGACCGGCGTCACGGTGGCGGGGGAACCGACCTTGAGCCCGGCCAGATCCTGTTCCGCCAGCCGGGCCAGCAGCTCCATCGTGCCGTTCTCAGCGACGCGGAACAGCACGCCCTGCTGGCCCTGGCCACCGACGATCTGTCCCGCCTCGACCGTGCGGGTGAGGACGAGGCCGGCCGTGGGCGAGACGACGTTCAGCCGCCCGATCCGCGCGCGCTGTTCGCCCAGTTGCGCCTTGGCGACGCGCACCCGCGCGGCGGCGGCATCGCGGGTGGCGGTGCGCTGGTCGATGTCCGCGCGCGAGATGAAACCGCGCGCGACGAGCGCCTGCGCACGGGTGAGCTGCGCCTGCGTGAAGCGGGCGTCCGCTTCCGCCACGGCGACGTTCGCGGCGAGGCTGGCGGCCTGCTCGACCTGCATCGAACGGTCGATCACGGCCAGAACCTGGCCCCGCTTCACCCAGTCGCCGGGTTCGGCCAGCACGCTGACCACCTGCCCGCCTTCGCCGGCGACGCCCACGGGCATGTCGCGCAGCGCCGCCAGCATGCCGGGGGCGGTGACGACATGCGTCACGGCCTGCCGGCCGGGCACGATCACGGTGACGTGCGGCAGCGTCTCGCCCGGTGCCGCGGCCGGCTTGGCGCGGTGCATAGCCACCCAGCCGACGACGAGGAGGACGACAGCGGCGATCACCCCGCCGATCTTCAGGAGACGGCGGCGACGGGCGGCGGGGCCGGCATCGTCCGTCCCTCGCACCGCGCCGAAGCCCTTGAACGCTTCCATGTTCATCCCGCCCGATCCCTGCCCGTCGCCGCTGTATTACGCTGCTATATCACCCCGCTCAAGCGTCATACACGTTTTGACGCGATGCAGCGATGGTGCCGTTGTGGTCCTGCCGTTCACCGCTTGTCCAGCCCGGCTCGTCCAGGCAGCCTGTCCATTCGACCAAGGAGATGATGATGAAGCCTGCCTTCCTGTTCGCGGCCACCGCGCTGGCGCTGGCGTCGGCGGGGCCGCTCGCCGCCGCGCCGGCCGATCCGGTGCTGGCGCCCGGTGCGACGCGGCTCGACCTGACCGCCGAGGGCAGCGTGGAGCGCGTGCCCGACGTGGCACAGGTCACGGCCGGCGTCGTGACGCAGGCGCCGACCGCGCAGGCGGCGATGGCGGAGAACGCCACGCGGATGCAGGCGACGCTGGCGGCATTGCGCCGCGCCGGGATCGCACCGCGCGACATGCAGACGGCGTCGGTCGATCTGTCGCCCCAATATCGCTACGGCGAGAACCAGCCGCCGATCCTCACCGGCTATCAGGCGACCAACCAGGTCAGCGTGCGGCTGCGCCAGATCGACCGGGCCGGGGCGGTGCTCGATTCGCTGGTGGCGGCGGGCGCCAATCGCATCGACGGGCCGACCCTGAGCGTCGACGCGCCCGAGGCGGCGCTGGACGAGGCGCGCGGCAAGGCGGTGGCGGCGGCGCGACAGCGTGCGGAACTCTATGCGAAGGCGGCCGGCCTGCGCGTCGTCCGCATCCTGTCGATCAGCGAGGCGGGGGAGGGCGCCCCGGTGCCGCCGGTGCCGATGGCGATGATGGTCCGGTCGGCCAAGGCGGAGGCGGACACGGCGATCGCGGCGGGCGAGCAGAAGCTGGCGGTGCGCGTGTCGGTCAGTTTCGAACTGGCCGGAGGCTGATGCGAAAAGGGCCGCCGGATGCCGGCGGCCCTCCCATCGCGGCGGGACAGGCGCTTAGCGCACCGAGCCGCGGCGGACGAGGTTGACGATCGCAAGCAGGATCACCGCACCGACGAAGGCGGCGATCAGCCCGTAGATGTTGAGGCCGTTGATCCCGGTGCCGAAGATCAGTCCGCCGATGAACGAGCCGACGATGCCGACGACGACGTTCAGGATGATCCCCTGTTGTGCATCGGTGCGCATGACGATGCTGGCAAGCCAGCCGATGACGCCACCGATGATGAGGAAGATGATGAGATTCATGGCCTAGCTCCTCCTGTTGCCGCACAGCGTTCGATACTGTTTTGCGGCGCGAGGTTGATACGCTTCGGCAACGAACCGGTTCCGACTAACTTAATAGGTTTGCTGGCGTTCGTACATGGATTTGTAATGCTGGATGCGGGTGACGCGCAGGCCCGCCATGCCGGAGCGGTCGATCGCGCGCTGCCAGCCGGCGAATTCCTCCATCGTCAGGTCGTAGCGCTCGCAGACCTCGTCGAACGTCAGGAGGCCGCCTTGCACCGCCGCCACCACCTCGGCCTTGCGGCGCACCACCCAGCGGCGCGTGCCCGGCGGGGGCAGCGATTCCAGCGTCAGCGGCTCGCCGAGGGGGCCGATAACCTGCGTGGGTCGCTCGATTTTCATATGGATCATTCGTCGTCCCTGGCACCGGCGCCGCCCGTGGGAGCGGCGCGCTTCGTCTCGTGAGGGGGGTCTAGGCCTAGGCCGCGTAAGGAAGGCTGAAACGCCACGGTAAAGACGGTGGTGACGATGTTCCGCGCACCAGCGCGCCGAGATCGCCGAAGCTGGCGGCGGACCGCGCCGCGGCCCGGCGGGCGTGGCCGTGGCGTGCGATCCGGGCCGCCTCGTCGATCGTGGCCGCCCATGCGGCCCGCTGCCCTGTCATCGCCGAAATCTCCTTGCTGCCCCGCTAACTACGACCGGGCGGGCGCGAGCTTTAGGCGCGAGGGTGTGAAACCCCCGTAAATCCGGCATAATCCGGTGCTTCGGGATCGCGCCGGCATCGGCTATGCAGCCGCTTATGGACGCGGACATCTTCCAGCTCGGCCGGCCGGCGGCGGGCGCGCGCATCGTCGTCGCCATGTCGGGCGGGGTCGACAGCTCGGTCGTGGCGGCGCTGGCGGCGGCGAGCGGCGCCGAGACGATCGGCATCACCCTCCAGCTCTACGATCATGGCGCGGCGGTGAAGCGCGCCGGCGCCTGCTGCGCGGGACAGGACATCCGCGATGCGCGCGCGGTGGCGGACCGGCTGGGCATCGCCCATTACGTCTTCGATTACGAAAGCCGGTTCCGAGAACACGTGATCGAACAGTTCGCCGACGATTATGCCGCCGGCCGCACGCCGATACCGTGCGTGCGCTGCAACCAGAGCGTGAAGTTCACCGATCTGCTGCGCGCCGCGCGCGAACTGGGCGCCGATTGCCTGGCGACCGGCCATTACGTCCGCCGCATGATTGGCCGGGACGGCGCCGAACTGCACCGCGGCGCCGATCCGGCGCGCGACCAGAGCTATTTCCTGTTCGCCACGACGCGCGACCAGCTCGATTTCCTGCGCTTCCCGCTGGGCGGCCTGCCCAAGGCGGAGGTGCGCGCGCTGGCGGCGGCGCACGGCCTCGCCGTCGCGCAGAAGCCCGACAGCCAGGACATCTGCTTCGTGCCCGACGGCGATTATGCCGCGATCGTCCGCCGCCTGCGGCCGGAGGCGGGCGAGCCGGGGGAGATCGTCGACCTCGCCGGGCGGCGGCTGGGCACGCATCGCGGCCTCGTCCACTATACGGTCGGCCAGCGGCGCGGGATCGACATCGGCGGCAGCCCGGAGCCGCTCTATGCGGTGCGGCTGGAGCCGGAGACGCGGCGGCTGGTGGTCGGCCCGCGCCGGGCGCTGGCGGTGGCGGCGGCGCGGCTCGGCGACCTCAATCTGCTCGGGGCGACGGACGGGCCGATCACCGCCAAGGTGCGATCGATGGCGAAGCCCGTCGGCGCGGCGCTGTCAGGCGATCGGCTGCTGTTCGACGCGCCCGAATATGGCGTTGCCCCCGGCCAGGCCGCGGTGCTCTACGATGGCGACCGGGTGCTGGGCGGCGGCTGGATCAAGGCGACCGAGGCGGCGGCGATCGCCGCCTGACCGGTCGCGACCACGACGCAGCGGCCCCCCACCGCCACCCGATCGCCCGAAGCCGTGCAGGCGATCGATCCGCCCGCCGGCGACGCCTGCACCGCCGAAAGGTGCGCGCGCCCCAGCCGCCGCGCCCAATAGGGGCCGATCACCGCATGCGCCGATCCGGTCGCGGCATCCTCGCTCCCGCCCGGCGACCACACGCGCGAGACGATGTCGCTGCCTGTGCCCGGCGCGGTCAGGATCACCTGCCAGTCGCCCAGCGCCGCCAGCGCCGCGCGATCGGGGCGGCAGGCGCGGACCGCCGCGGCGTCGGCGGCGACGACCACCGCATAGCGATCGGGATGCGCCAGCGTGTCCACCGGGTCGAGGCCCAGCGCGGCGGCGACCGCAGGCAGCGGCGTAGGCGCGGGCATCCGCGCCGGCAGGTCGATCGTCAGCCGATCGCCCGTCCGCGACAAAGCGAGCGTCTCCCCGCGCGCCGTCAGCAGCCGGCAGGTGGCGGACGGCGCATTGATCAGCATCGCGCCTGCCGCCAGCGCGCCATGACCGCACAGCGCGATCTCGCCCGCCGGCCCGAACCAGCGGATGGGGCAGGGGTCATCGGCCGCGGCGGGCAGGAAGGCGATGGTGCCGGCATGTTCGGCCAGCGCCTGCATCCGTTCGCCGGTCGACGGCCAGTCGCCCAGCCGCACCACCGTCGCCGGATTGCCGGCATGCGGCCCTTCGGCGAAGACGGCGAAGCGCGTGGCGGCCGCGATCAGCATGCGTGGCGGTCAGGGATAGAGCAGGCCTTCGCGCCAGTCGTCGCCTTCGGCCACGAACAGGCGGCGTTCGTGCAGGCGATGCGCCTTGTCCTGCCAGAATTCGATCCGCTCCGGCGCGACGCGGAAGCCCGACCAGTGCGGCGGGCGCGGCACGTCCCCGCCCTCGAATCGCGCCTGCATCTCGGCGAAGCGTGCCTCGAAGGTGGTTCGCGCGTCCAGCGGGCGGGACTGGTCGGACGCCCAGGCGCCGAGCTGCGAATCGCGGCCGCGCGTCGCGAAATAGGCGTCCGCTTCCGCGTCGGACACGCGCGCCACCGGCCCCTCGATCCTGACCTGCCGCCTGAGCGACTTCCAGTGGAAGAGCAGCGCCGCCTGCGCGTTGGCGGCGATGTCGTCGGCCTTGCGGCTCTGGTGGTTGGTGTAGAAGACGAAGCCGCGCGCATCATGCCCCTTCAGCAGCACCATCCGGGCGGAGGGGCGGCCGGCGGCATCCGCCGTCGCCACCGTCATCGCATTGGGATCGTTCGGCTCGCCGGCTTTCGCTTCCGCCAGCCAGGTTTCGAACAGCGCGTGGGGATCATCCGTCATGCGCTGCGTTGTAGCGGGCTGTGCGCGCCAACGGAACCGGCGGGCGCTTGCGTTGCCCAAGCGGCTATGATCGAAGGACGGCGATGATTCAGGCAGGCCTCCACCACAGCACCTCCTACCGCTACGACCGGCCGGTGGCGCTGGGACCGCAGACGATCCGCCTGCGCCCGGCGGGGCACAGCCGCACCGCCATCCCTAATTATTCGCTGACGATCAGCCCCGAGAACCATTTCATCAACTGGCAACAGGATCCGCACGGCAACTGGCTGGCGCGGATCCTGTTTCCGGAAAAGGTGAGCGAGTTCCGGGTGACGGTGGACCTGCTGGCCGATCTGGTGGTCGTCAACCCGTTCGACTTCTTCCTCGAGGATTATGCCGAGCAGCGGCCCTTCGCCTACGCGCCCGAACTGGCGGCGGACCTCGCTCCCTACGCACAGGAGGAGGGCGGCGGCCCGCTGTTCGATGCCTTTGCCGCGAAGCTGGAAGGATTCGAGGGCCGGACGATCGATTTCCTGGTCGAGTGCAATCGCGCGGTGAATGCCGCGGTCGGCTACGTCATCCGGCTGGAGGCGGGCACGCGCACGCCGGAGGAGACGCTGGCGATCGGCACCGGATCGTGCCGGGACAGTTCGTGGCTGCTCGTCAACCTGCTGCGCCGGCTGGGCTTCGCGGCGCGCTTCGTCTCCGGCTATTCGATCCAGCTGAAACCCGACGTGGTCGCGACCGAGGGGCCTTCGGGCGTCGCCGAGGACGTGTGCGACCTCCACGCCTGGGCCGAGGCGTTCGTGCCCGGCGCCGGCTGGATCGGGATGGACCCGACCTCCGGCCTGTTCGCGGGCGAGGGGCATATCCCGCTCGCCGCGACGCCGCACTATCGCTCCGCCACGCCGATCGAGGGGGCGATCCTGGAGCCGGCGCACACCACCTTCGATTTCGACATGTCGGTTCAGCGGATCGACGAGGCGGTGCGCATCACCCGCCCCTTCACCGATCAGCGCTGGGCGGCGCTGATGGCGCTGGGCGAGCAGGTCGATGCCGATCTCGTCGCGGGCGACGTGCGGCTGACGACGGGCGGCGAGCCGACCTTCGTCGCGATCGACGGCGGCGAGGCGGGCGAGTGGAACGGCGATGCGGTCGGCCCCACCAAGGCGGGCTATGCCGATCGCCTGATCCGGCGGATGCGCGAACGTTTTGCGCCGGGCGGCCTCATCCATCACGGCCAGGGCAAATGGTATCCGGGCGAAAGCCTGCCGCGCTGGGGCTATTCGGTCTACTGGCGGCTGGACGGCGTGCCGGTGTGGCGCGATGCGGCGCTGATCGCCCCGGTCGAGGCGTCGGACGGCGAGCCGCTGCCCGTGTCGGCCGCAGCGGATTTCCTGCGCGCCATCGCCGGGGGGCTGGGGATCGAGGCCAACAACGTCCAGCCGGCCTATGAGGACGGGCTGGAATGGGCGGTGAAGGAGGCGGCGCTTCCCGACAATACCGACCCCGCCGATCCCAAGCTGGACGATCCCGAAGCGCGCGCGCGGATGGTGAAGGCGTTCGAACGCGGGCTGGATCAGGCGGTCGGCTACGTGCTTCCGGTGCAGGCGTGGCAGGCGGCGGCCGAACCGGAGCCGCGCCGCTGGCGGAGCGAGCAGTGGCGCACGCGCCGCGGCCGGCTGATGCTGGTGCCGGGGGACAGCCCGCTCGGCTATCGTCTGCCGCTCGGCTCGCTGCCGTACGTGCCGCCCGCCGCCTATCCCTATCTCCATCCCCGCGACACGACCGAGCCGCTGGCGCCGCTCGCCGATTTCCGCGCGCAACGCGTCGAGGCGGTGGCGCCGGCCGAGGGGGCGGCGCCGCAGGATCGCGTCGAGCAGCAGATGATCGAGGGGGCGGTGCGCACCGCCGTCACGGTCGAGCCGCGCGGGCCGCACCTCGCCGTCTTCCTGCCGCCGGTCGAGCGGCTGGAGGATTATCTGGCACTGATCGCCGAGGTCGAGGCCGCCGCCGAGCGTACCGGCACGCCCGTCCGCATCGAAGGCTATGCCCCGCCCGCCGATCCACGCCTGCAGGTGCTGAAGGTGACGCCCGATCCCGGCGTGATCGAGGTGAACGTCCAACCCGTCTCGACCTGGGCCGAGACGGTGGAACTGACCACCGAACTCTATGCCATGGCCCGCGCCGAAAAGCTGACCGCCGACAAGTTCATGGTCGACGGGCGCGCCGTCGGCACCGGCGGCGGCAACCATCTGGTGCTGGGCGGGCGATCGGTGAACGACAGCCCGTTCATCCGCCGGCCCGATCTGCTGAAGAGCTTCGTGCTCTACTGGCAGCGGCACCCTTCGCTCTCCTACCTCTTTTCCGGCATGTTCATCGGCCCGACCAGTCAGGCGCCGCGGATCGACGAGGCGCGCCACGACGGCCTCTACGAACTGGAGATCGCCCTGTCGCAGGTGCCGCGGCCCGGCGACGGGGAGGCGCCGGCGCCGTGGGTGGTCGATCGCCTGTTCCGCAACCTGCTGGTGGACGTGACGGGCAACACCCACCGCACCGAAATCTGCATCGACAAGCTCTATTCGCCCGACGGGCCGACCGGCCGCCTCGGCCTCGTTGAGTTCCGCGGTTTCGAGATGCCGCCCGAAGCGAAGATGAGCCTCGCCCAGCAATTGCTGGTGCGGGCGCTGACGGCATGGTTCTGGAAGGCGCCGCAGGAAGGCCAGTTCGTGCGCTGGGGCACCGCGCTCCACGATCGCTTCCTACTGCCGCACTTCGTCTGGGCGGACTTCGACGAAGTGCTGGGCGACCTGCGCACCGCCGGCTACGATTTCGATCCCGCCTGGTTCGAGGCGCAGCGCCAGTTCCGCTTCGCCACGCACGGCACCGTCGTGGCGGGCGGCGTGACGCTGGAGATCGCGCACGCGCTGGAGCCGTGGCATGTGCTGGGCGAGACGGGGGCGATCGGCGGCACCGTCCGCTACGTCGACAGCTCGACCGAGCGCTTGCAGGTGAAGGTGGAGGGGCTGGTCGCGGGCCGCCATCTGGTGACGTGCAACGGCCGGCGCGTGCCGCTCTCCCCAACGGGCGTACCGGGCGAGGCGGTGGGCGGCGTGCGCTTCAAGGCGTGGGCGCCCGCCAATTGCCTCCACCCGCGGCTGGCGGCGGATGCGCCGCTGACCTTCGACGTGATCGATACGTGGAACGAGCGGTCGCTGGGCGGCTGCGTCTATCACGTCGCCCATCCCGGCGGGCGCAATTACGACGACGTGCCCGTGAACGATTACGAGGCCGAGGCGCGGCGGCGCGCGCGCTTCCAGGATCACGGCCACACCCCCGGCCGCATCGACCCGCCCGCCGCCGAACGCTCCACCGAGTTCCCGCTGACGCTCGATCTGCGCACCCCGGCCCCGCGCTGACCGGGCGATGACGACGGCCGCCGGTTCCGCCGATCTGTTCGGCACGCCCCAATGGGGGCGGCGCTGGATCGATACCTATCTGGCCGGCGCCGGGCCTGAAGACGTGGTGCGCGGCGACGGCGGGCGCGGTGCACGCTGGTGGCACCATCTGTTCGATGGTGTCGCCACGCTGACCGAAGGGCACCTGCAACGGTTGCAGGATCGCGTCGGCCGGCAGGTGACGGAGTTGGGCACCGCCTTCCGCCTGCCCGGCGAAAGCCAGGAGCGATCATGGCCGCTGTCCGCCTTGCCGCTGCTGATCGGGCAGGACGAGTGGCAGGGGATCGCCGGCGGCGTCGCCCAGCGCGCCGAGTTGCTCGAACGGCTGCTGGCGGACATCTACGGCCCGCAGGATCTGGTCGCCGCGGGACGGCTGCCGGCGGCGATCGTCTCGGGCAGCCGCCATTTCTGGCGGGGGATGATCGGCCTCGATCCGCGCGGCCACCGGCTTCACATCTATGCGGTCGATCTGGCGCGCGGGCCGGACGGCGAGTGGCGCGTGCTGGCCGATCACGTCCGCGCGCCGACCGGCGCCGGCTATGCGCTGGAGAACCGCCTCGCCGCCAGCCGGGTGATGGGGACGGTGCAGGCGCGGCTCAACGTCCAGCGGCTCGCCCCCTTCTTTTCGGCCTTCCGCGAGGGGTTGGCCGCGGCCTGCCGCCGGTCCGAACCGCGCATCGGCCTGCTGACGCCCGGCCGCTACAACCAGAGCTATGCCGAACAGGCGCATCTCGCCCGCTATCTGGGCCTGCTGCTGGTGGAGGGGGACGATCTGGCGGTGCGCGACGGCCGCCTCTACGTCCGCACGATCGAGGGGCTGAAGCGCGTCGATGCGCTGTGGCGGCGGATGGACACGCGCTTCCTCGATCCGCTGGCGTTCGATGCCGGATCGCAGATCGGCGTGCCGGGGCTGATGGACGCGGTGGCGGCGGGCGGCGCGTTCGTCGCCAATGCGCCCGGCGTCGGCGTGGTGGAAAGCCCGGCGATGGCCGCCTTCCTGCCCGCTCTGTCGCGCCGCCTGCTGGGCGCGGACCTCCATTTGCCCAACATCGCCACCTGGTGGTGCGGCGATCCCCGCGCCGCCGCCGAGGTGACGGCGGGCATGGACCGGATGCTGATCGGCCCGGCCTTTGCCGAACAGCCCGAAGGGCTGCTGGGCGGGCGGCCGATGCTGGGATCGGCGCTCGACGGCCCCTCGCGCGCGCGGCTGCTGGATGCGATGGCGCGGCGGCCGATGGACTATGTCGGGCAGGAGGTGGTGCGCCTCTCGACCATGCCGGCGGTGGCGGACGGGCGGCTGGTGGCGCGCCCCTTCACCCTCCGCGCCTTTGCGGTGCGCGATGCCGGCGGCCACTGGCGGGTGATGCCGGGCGGCTTCGCGCGCCTGTCCGACGATGCCGACGGCCGCGCGACGGTGATGGGGGAGGGGGCTTTCTCCGCCGACGTGGCGGTGGTCGGGCTGGACAGCGTCGATCCCGTCTCGCTGATGCCGCGCAACGTGGCGATCCGCCGCAACCCCGGCACGCTGCCGAGCCGGGCCGCGGACAATCTGTTCTGGCTCGGCCGCTATCTGGAGCGGGGCGAGGCGACGCTGCGGCTGGTGCGCGCCTCGCTGGGCGGGGCGATCGATGCCGATGCCGGGGCGGCGCTGATGCCCGTCACGCTCGAACGGCTGGGCGGCCTCCTCCTGTCGACCGGCGCGTCGGTGGCCGAGGAGGATGAGGAAGACGGCGAGGATGCCGGCGATGCGACGCTGATGGACCTGCCCGCGCTCGTCCGCTCGGCGCTGAACGGGGCGGGGCCGGCGAGCGTCGCCAGCATCCTCGCCACCGCGCGCGGCATCGGCGGCGGCATCCGCGACCGGCTGTCGGCGGACGTCTGGCGGCTGCTCGATCGCCCGCCGCTGCTGACCGGCGGCGCCGATGCCTCCACGCTGGCGGCGCTAGCCGGGGCGGCGCAGGAACGGCTGTCGGCGCTGGCCGGCCTCGCCGCCGAGAATATGGCGCGCAATGCCGGCTGGCGCTTCCACGATCTCGGCCGCCGGCTGGAACGCGCCGTCGGCTGCTGCCGATCGCTGCGCGCCTTCGCCGGTGACGATGCGACGGGGGACGATCTGACGACCCTGCTCGATCTGGCCGACAGCCAGATCAGCTATCGCGCGCGCTATCTTTCCGCCATCGCGCTGGTGCCGGCGCGCGATCTGGTGGCGCTCGATCCGTCCAACCCCCGCAGCCTGGCCTTTCAGGTGCGGCAGATCGGCGCGCATCTGGCGGCGCTGCCCAATTTGCGCGACGACGGGATGGACGAGCCGCCGGAAAGGCTCGCGACCGAGCTTGCCGCCGCCGTCTCCACCGCGCGCGCCGAATCGCTGGGGCCGAAGGCGGTGCTGGGGATCGAGAACCGCCTCTACGAACTCTCCGACGCGATCGGCCAGCGCTTCTTCCTGCAAGGGGCGGAGACGGTGCGCGCCGGCACGATGGTGCTGGCATGAGATATGCCATCCGCCACGTCACCCGCTTCACCTATGCCGATCCGGTCCGCTTCGCGCGCTGCAACCTGCGGCTGAAGCCGATCGACTGGGACGGGCAGCGGCTGGAACAGCATGGCCTGAGCGCCGCCCCCGCCGGCACGATTGGGGAAACGGTGCGCGGCGGTTATCCCTGCCACGTCACGCGCATGGTGATGGAGCGGCCGGCGAGCGTGCTGGAGATCGAGAGCCGCGCGCTCATGACCGTCGATCGCATCGCCCCCCGCGCCGAACCGGGCGATCCCAGTGTGGCGGCGGTGGCGGCGGCGGCGCTGGCGCGGCCCGACCTCGCCGCCGATGCGCCCTCGTCCTATCTGTTCCCGACCCCGCAGATCCCGCTGGTGCCCGAGATCGCGGACTGGTGCGCGGAGACGGTCGGCGCGACGCGCGGGGTGGTGGAGGCGGCGTTCGAGCTCGCCTGCCGCATCCGCGCCGACTTCCGCTACGACGGCAGCGCGACCGAGACCGACACGCCGGCGGCCGAGGCCTTCGCCAAGCGCGCCGGCGTCTGCCAGGATTTCACGCAGATCATGATCGCGGGCCTGCGCGGGCTGGGGCTGCCGGCGGCCTATGTGTCGGGCTATCTCCGCACCCGCCCGCCGCCCGGCAAGCCGCGGATGGTGGGCGCGGATGCGACGCATGCCTGGGTGCTGCTGTGGTGCGGGCCGGAGCGCGGCTGGCTGGGCTTCGATCCCACCAACGCCTGCACGATGGGCGCGGACCATATCGTGACCGCGATCGGCCGCGACTATGCCGACGTGGCGCCGATCGACGGCGTGTTCGTGGGGCGCGGCGGGCAGGAGATCGACGTGTCGGTGGATGTCGAGCCGCTGGACGACGGCGCGGGGCCGACGCCGGCCTGACGCGTCACGCGCCGAGCAGGCGGCGCGCCTCCCGGCAATCTTCATCCATCTGGCCGACCAGCGCCTCGATCGTCGTGAACTTGGCCTCCGGGCGGAGGAAGTGGCGGAGCGATACCGCCACCACCCGCCCGTAGAGGCTTTCGGCGAAGTCGAAGAGATAGGTCTCGAGCAATTCCTTGGGCGGATCGAAGGTGGGGCGGATGCCGACATTGGCGGCGCCGGGCACGATCCGCCCGTCGTCCAGCGCGGCGGTGACGGCGTAGATGCCGTAGCGGGGCCGCTGATAGTCGGCGAGGTCCATGTTGGCGGTGGGGTAGCCGATCGTGCGGCCGCGCTTGTCGCCATGGCCGACGATGCCCTCGATCGCATAGGGGCGGGTGAGGAGCCGCGCCGCCTCGGCCATGTCGCCTTCCACCAATGCGCGGCGGATGCGGCTGGAGGAGATCGGGCCGCCCGCATCCACCACCGGCGCCACCGCCTCCGCTGCCAGCCCGTGGCGCGCCCCGAGATCGGCCAGCAGCGCCGCGGTGCCGCTCCGCGCCGCGCCGAAGGTGAAGTCCAGTCCCGTGACCACCTCGGCGGCGCCCGCCGTGCCGATCAGATGGCGGGCGACGAAATCCTCAGGCGAGGCCCCCGCCATCGCCGCATCGAAGCCGTAGACGAGCATCGCATCGACCCCTGCCGCCGCCAGCAGGCGGGCGCGCTGATCGAGCGTGGTCAACCGGAACGGCGGGCTGCCGGGGCGGAAGTGTGTGACGGGGTGCGGATCGAAGGTGGCGACGATCGCCGGCCGCCCGGCGGCGCGCGCCCGCGCGACGGCACGGCCGACCACCGCCTGGTGGCCGGCATGGAAGCCATCGAAATTCCCCAGCGCGACCACGCCGCCGCGGAAGGGAGGCGGCACCGGGCAGTCGCTCGTCAGCCGCTGCATGGGGCGCGCTATAGGCGGCACGAAGGCCGCTGCCAACGATCAGTCACGGACGAGGGTGACGTAATCCCAGTCCGGCCCGCCCAGCTGACGCTGTTCGATCCGCCAGCCGGCGCCGAGCGGCGGCATCAGCACGTCCCCCGCCACGTCGCGATGGACCTCGGTCAGCTCGATGCGGGTGGCGTGGGGCAGGAACAGCGCGAACACCTCCGCCCCGCCGATCACGGCGATCTCGGGCACGTCGCCGGCCAGTGCGATCGCCGCCTCCACCGATCCGGCGGTCTCGGCGCCGGGGGCCGTCCAGCCCGGATCGCGGGTGAGGACGATGTGGCGGCGGCCCGGCAGCAGGCCGGGCAGGCTCTCGAACGTGCGGCGGCCCATCACCATCGGCCGGCCCATCGTGAGCTCCCGGAACCGTTTCTGCTCGCCGGGCAGGTGGAAGGGCATGCCGCCGTCGCGCCCGATCACGCGATTGTCGGCACGGGCGACGTGGAAGACGATGGCAGGACCGCTCATACCGCCACCGGCGCCTTGATGTGGGGGTGGGGATCGTAGCCGTCGAACAGGAAATCCTCGGGCGCGTAGCCGTCGATCGCACCGGCGCGGCGGGCGATCGACAGCCGGGGCAGGGGGCGGGGATCGCGCGTCAGTTGCAGCCGCGCCTGATCGAGGTGATTTTCGTAGAGGTGGCAGTCACCCCCGGTCCACACGAAATCGCCGACTGCCAGCCCGCATTGATCGGCCAGGATGTGCGTCAGCAGCGCATAGCTGGCGATGTTGAACGGCACGCCGAGAAATACGTCCGCCGACCGCTGGTAGAGCTGGAGCGACAGCCGCCCGTCCGCGACATGCGCCTGGAATAGGCAGTGGCATGGCGCCAGCGCCATCCTGGGCACATCGGCGGGGTTCCAGGCAGAGACGATCAGCCGGCGCGAGGCGGGGGTGCGGTTGATCTGGTCGATCAGCTGCGCGATCTGATCGATGTGGAGGCCCCCCGGCCCCTCCCAGTCGCGCCATTGCTTGCCGTAGACCGGGCCGAGATCGCCCGCCTCGTCCGCCCATTCGTCCCAGATCGAGACGCCGCGATCCTTCAGCCAGCCGATGTTCGTCTCGCCGCGCAGGAACCACAGCAATTCGACTACGATCGACTTCAGATGCAGCTTCTTGGTGGTGACGAGCGGGAAACCCGCCGACAGATCGAACCGCATCTGATGGCCGAAGACGGAGCGCGTGCCGACGCCCGTGCGATCCTGCTGGGGCACGCCTTCGGCCAGAATGCGGCGGAGGAGATCGAGATAGGGTTGCACGGCGCGATCAGCCCCGATCGCGCGCGCGCTCGTGGTGGCGGATCACCTCGTCGATGATGAAGCGCAGGAACTTCTCGGAGAAATCGGGATCGAGATCGGCGGCGCGGGCGAGGCCGCGGAGCCGCTCGATCTGCGCCGTCTCGCGCGCCGGATCGGCGGGGGGGAGGCCGGCTTCCGCCTTGTAGCGGCCCACCGCCTGCGTGACCTTGAACCGTTCGGCCAGCAGGCAGACGAGCGCCGCGTCGATATTGTCGATGCTCTGGCGAAAGCTCGCCAGCCGGTCGTCCGTCATCCGTGCCTGCTCCGATATGGACCGGCCGGCCGCGCCATGCGGCGGGCAACGCCCGGTCGCGCTTGCCTTTCGGGGAGCAAGCCGCCACATCCGCGCCGATGGCCCCCACCTCCCCCGTAGCCCGCATCGGCGGCGCCCCGCAACCGTCGCTCGATCCGATCATGGCGCTGGTCGCGGCGGACATGAACGCGGTCAACGGCGTGATCCTCGCGCGCATGCAATCGGACGTGCCGCTGATCCCGGAGCTGGCCGGCCACCTGATCGCCGGCGGCGGCAAGCGGATGCGGCCGATGCTGACGCTCGCCTGCGCGCGGCTGCTCGACTATCCCGGCACCCGCCATCACCGGCTGGCGGCGGCGGTGGAGTTCATCCACACCGCCACGCTGCTGCACGACGACGTGGTCGACGGATCCGGCCAGCGCCGCGGCAAGGCCACCGCCAACCTTATCTGGGGCAATTCCGCCTCGGTGCTGGTCGGCGACTTCCTGTTCAGCCGCTCGTTCGAGCTGATGGTGGAGGACGGATCGCTGCGCGTGCTGCGCATCCTGTCCAACGCCTCCGCCGTGATCGCCGAGGGCGAGGTGGACCAATTGACCGCGCAGCGGCGGATCGAGACGAGCGAGCAGCATTATCTGTCGATCATCGGCGCGAAGACCGCGGCGCTGTTCGCCGCCGCCTGCCGGATCGCGGCGGTGGTGGCCGAGCGCGACGAGGTGGTCGAGGACGCGCTCGATGCCTATGGCCGCAACCTCGGCATCGCCTTCCAGCTCGTCGACGATGCGATCGACTATGCCTCCGACGGGGCGACGATGGGCAAGGACGTGGGCGACGACTTCCGCGACGGCAAGGTGACGCTGCCCGTCATCCTGGCGCATGCCCGCGGCGACGATGCCGATCGGCGCTTCTGGCGCGATGCGATCGAGGGCCGGCGGACCTCCGACGTCGATCTCGCGCATGCGCAGGACTTGCTCGAGCGGACCGGCGCGCTGCGCGACACGCTGGCGCGCGCGCGCCATTACGGTCAGCTCGCGATCGATGCGCTCGGCCGGTTTCCGGCCGGCAAGGCGCGCGCGGCGCTGACTGAAGCGGTCGAATTCGCCATCGCGCGCGCCTATTGAGCCGTCAGCGCGCCTTGTTGCGCTTCATATAGGCATAGCCCGCGCCCGCCGCGGCGCCGATCACCGGGCCGACGAAGGGGATCGGGATCGCCAGGATCGCGCCCACCACGGCGGCCTTGGCCATGCTTTTGCCGAGCGGCTTGTCGTTCGTCACCATCGTCATTCTCCTGTCCGAACGCATTGAACGCCTGCCCGGCCGTCGGGTCGCATAGCGCGCTGGTGATGGGCCGAAATATGCACGCCGACCGCTCTTCGCTGTGCCTCAAATTTCCCGCGTCTTTGCCGAAATCGCCTGTTTTCAGGGACTTGATCTGCCGGTGTGGCGGGCTTGCCCTGATCCGACATGGCGGCGAGGATCATATCCCACGCACGACCCGTGAAAACAGCGACGGGCAGCGAGAGGATGAGACCGAAGCGATGATTCCCGCGATCGACCAAGCCGACGGCCCGCCTGCACCCGGCCCGTGGTATACGCACCTCTACGCGCAGGTGCTGGTGGCGATCGCGCTCGGCGTCACGCTCGGCCATTTCGCGCCTGAGACGGGCACGGCGCTGAAGCCGCTGGGCGACGCCTTCATCAAGCTCGTCAAGATGATCATCGCGCCGGTGATCTTCCTGACGATCGTGACCGGGATCGCGGGCATGCGCGATCTGGCGGCGGTCGGCCGCGTCGCGGGCAAGGCGTTCCTCTATTTCCTGACCTTCTCGACGCTGGCGCTGTTCGTCGGCATGGCGGTCGCCAATATCGTCCGCCCCGGCAGCGGCCTCAACATCGATCCCGCGACGCTCGATAGCGGCAAGATCGCCGAATATGCCGCCAAGGCGCACGACAGCACGCTGACGGGGTTCCTGGTCGGCATCATTCCGGATACGTTCCTGTCCGCCTTCACCGCCGGCAACATCCTCCAGGTGCTGTTCGTCGCGATCCTGTTCGGCATCAGCCTGGCGCTGATCGGCGACAGGGCGGAGCGGGTGCTGGGCGCGCTCGAGCAGGTGTCGATCGTCTTCTTCCGGCTGGTGTCGATCGTGATGCGGGCGGCGCCGGTGGGCGCGTTCGGGGCGATGGCCTTCACCGTCGGCGAATATGGCGTCGGCACGCTCGCCAATCTCGCAGCACTCGTCGCCACCTTCTACGCCACGTCGCTGCTGTTCGTGCTGGTGATCCTGGGGGGCGTGGCCTGGGCGGCGGGCTTCTCGATCCTGAAGCTGATCGCCTATCTGAAGGCCGAACTGCTGCTGGTGCTGGGCACCTCCTCGTCCGAAAGCGCGCTGCCCTCGCTGATCGAGAAGATGGAACGGGCGGGCTGCCCGAAGTCGATCGTCGGCCTCGTCGTGCCGACCGGCTACTCCTTCAATCTGGACGGGACCAACATCTACATGACGCTGGCGGCGCTGTTCATCGCCCAGGCGTGCAACGTCGAACTCACCTTCGGCCAGCAACTGCTGCTGCTGGCGGTGGCGATGCTCTCGTCCAAGGGGGCCGCGGGCGTGACGGGCGCGGGCTTCATCACGCTGGCGGCGACGCTTTCAATCGTGCCGTCGGTGCCGGTGGCGGGCATGGCGTTGATCCTGGGCGTCGATCGGTTCATGAGCGAATGCCGCAGCCTCACCAACTTCATCGGCAACGCCGTCGCCACCGTGGTCGTCTCGCGCTGGGAAGGGCGGCTCGACCGGGGCCGCTTCGATGCGGCGATGGCCGGGCGCGCTTTGCCGGTGGCGGACGACGCCTTGGGCGCGGTGCCCGCCGAATAAGCGACGGCCGACGACGATGGTCCCGATCTTCGGGCGTTTCGCCCCCGCGGCAATGCTGGCCGTCCTGCCGGGCGTGGCGGCCGCGCAGGAAAAGGCGCCGGCAACGCCCATCGCCAACGGCTATCCGATCGCCGCGGCGGGGGACGGGGCGGTGGCGGCGGGCGGCTATGCCGTGTCCCGCTGGGCCGAGGACTGGAGCTTCCTGCGCGATCCGGCGAAGCGCGAGGACTGGCTCGACCGGCTGAAATATCTGCCGCTCGATCCCGGCGGGAACAGCTACCTCACGCTGTCCGGCGAATTGCGCGCGCGCGTGAACCTCACCACCAACCCCAATTTGCGCGAAGGGCCGCACCAGCAGCAGGATATCCGCCGGGTGGTGGGGGCCGCCGATCTGCACATCGGCCCGCACGTCCGCCTCTATGGCGAACTCGCGCATGGCGGGATCGACGGCAAGCGGCTCGGCGCGCCGGCCGCCACGCTCCGCAACGATTTCGTGATCCAGCAATCCTTCGCCGACGTGACGGGCGACATCGGCGCGGTGGCGCTCGGCGTCCGCTACGGCCGGCAGGAATTCGCCGACGGCCCCAACCTCCTGCTCTCGCAGCGCGACAACAACACGATCCGCTATACGCTGAACGGCTGGCGCGGCTGGGCGCGGGGCGCGGGGCTGCGGATCGACCTGTTCGATCTGAAGCCCACCGCCTACGGCGATCTCGGCACTGAGGACGACGTGACCGATCCGTTCCGCCGCTTTTCCGGCGTCACCGGCGGCATCATCCTGCCCGAGACGTTTCTGGGCGGATCGAAACTCTATCTCGATCCCTTCTTCTGGCGGCGGCGCAACTCGACGGGAACGTGGGCGGGCATCGTCGGCCCGGCGCGGCGCTATTATGCCGGGGCGCATCTGTGGGGCGAGGCGGGCCGCTGGACGATCGACTGGAGCGCCAACCGCCAATATGGCCGCTGGATCGGCCGCCCGATCGACGCCTGGCAGGTCTTCCTCGCCCAAACATGGCGGACGGCGGCGAGCCGGACCGCGCCGCGGCTTGGCGTGCACCTCGATTATGCCAGCGGCGGCGGCGCCTATGGGACGGGTGCCCTGCGCAACGCCTATGCCCCGTTCGGCAACAACATCTATTACAGTTATCAGCTGTTCCTGACGCCCTCCAACCTCATCACGGTGGCGCCGAACGTGACGGTGACGCCGTTCGGCGCGGCGCGGCTGACGGCGGAAGTCCAGCGCGCCTGGCGGCCGGCCGAGGGCGATGCCGTCTATCGCGCCAACGGCCAGCCCTTCGCGGGGACGGAGCGCGTGCGCGGCGCCCGGATCGCCGACGTCTTCCGCCTGCAACTTGTCTGGCCGATCGCCCGACGCCTGTCGTTCACCGCGCGCTACGAGCATCTCGCCGCCGGCCCGGCGCTGACCCGTGCCGGCTATGCCAGTTCGGATTTCCTCGCCGGCTGGCTCAGTTTTCGGCTGTAGGCCGGCCCGGCCACCCGTACGCGAATATTATGGAGCGCCGCCGGCTCTTTGCCTATGGAAGGGGATCGATAGGGGGCGAGGGGGTGGCATGGGCGGCGCGGCATATGTGTCGACTGGCAACGAGGGGCTGAATGCGATCCTGGGGGGCGGCTTGCCCGCCCGCCGCGTCTACCTGCTGGAGGGGGAACCGGGCTCCGGCAAGACGACGCTGGCGCTCCAGTTCCTGCTGGACGGCGCCGCGCGGGGCGAGCCCGTCCTCTACATCACCCTGTCCGAGACCCGCGAGGAGCTGGAGATGGTCGCCGCCTCGCACGGCTTCGACATCGACCGCTTCGCCATCTTCGAATTCGGATCGGCGGCCGAGGTGCTGGGCGGCGGGCGCGAGCAATCCATCCTCCATTCGTGGGAGATGGAATTGGGCGAAACGGTCCGCCTGATCGAGGCCGAGGTCGATCGCGTGCGGCCGACGCGAGTGGTGTTCGACAGCCTGTCCGAGATGCGGCTGCTCGCGCAGGATCCGCTCCGCTACCGGCGGCAGGTGCTGGCGCTGAAGCAATTCTTCGCCGGCCGCGACGCGACGGTGCTGCTGGTGGACGACATGACCGGCGGGGCGGACGGACGCGACGGCCATATCCACAGTCTCGCCCACGGCGTCATCACGCTGGAACGGCTGACGCTGGATTTCGGCGCGGCCCGCCGCCGGTTGCAGGTGCGCAAGCTGCGCGGCGTCGATTACGTCGCCGGCTTCCACGATTTCATGATCCGTAAGGGCGGGCTGGACATCTTTCCCCGGCTGGTCGCGGCCGAGCATGCCGTCGATCTCTCCGGCGAAAAAGTGGCGAGCGGCATCGCCGAACTGGACGCGCTGATCGGCGGCGGGCCGCTGCGCGGAACGACGACGCTGCTGACCGGCCCCGCCGGCGCCGGCAAGACGACCATCGCCCTGCAATATCTGCACGCCGCGTGCGAGCGGGGCGAGAGGGGCGTGATCTTCCAGTTCGACGAGCGGATCGGCACGCTGCTGACGCGCGCCCAGGCCTTCGGACTCGATCTCGCCCGCCATGTCGAGGAGGGGTGCCTGCGCATCCACCAGATCGATCCGGCCGAAATCTCCCCCGGCGAATTCGCCGCTCGGGTGCGGGCCGAGGTGGAGGAGCGCGGCGCCGGCATGGTGCTGATCGACAGCCTCAACGGCTATCTGGCGGCGATGTCGCAGGAACAGCAGCTGATCCTGCAGATCCACGAATTGCTGTCCTATCTCAGCCACCGGGGCGTGGTGACGTTTCTCGTCAATCCGCAGCAAGGGCTGGTGGGCACGATGGCGTCCAACCTCAACGTTTCGTACATCGCCGATACGGTCGTGCTGCTGCGCTTTTTCGAGGCGGAGGGGCGGATTCGCAAGGCGATCTCGATCCTCAAGAACCGGGGCGGCCAGCATGAGGATACGATCCGCGAGCTGCGGATCGATGCGCATGGCATCCGCGTCGGCGCGCCGCTCGACCGCTTCAAGGGGATATTGACCGGCACGCCCGAATATACCGGCGCGCAGATGCCGCTGATGGAGGACCGGATCGCCGGTGCATAGGACCGCGCCGGAAGGATATCGCGTCCTCGTCTGCGCGCCCTACGGCCGCGATGCCGAGAGCGTGCGCGCCGTCCTCGCGGCCGAAGGCTATGACGTGCGGATCTGCCCCACGGTCGCTGCGGCCGCCGCAGCGCTGGACGACCGGATCGGCGCAGTGATGGTGACGGAAGAGGCGCTGGCCGGCAGCGGCGACGTGCTGGCGGCGGCGCTGCGGGCGCAGCCGGCCTGGTCCGACGTGCCGTTCGTGGTTCTGGCCGGCCGCCGGCCGATGCCCGGCCTGTCCGGCGAGATCGCGCGCCGGCGGCTGGCGGAAGCGACCGGCAATACGATCGTGCTCGAACGGCCGCTGGCGGGCTTCTCCCTCGTCAGTGCGATCGCCTCCGCCATGCGTTCGCGCCAGAAGCAGTTCGAGATGCGCGATCGGCTCTCCGAACTCGACATGCTCAACCGCACGCTTGAGGAGCGGGTGGCGGCACGCACCGCCGAACGCAATCTGGCCGCCACGGTGATGGAGACCACCGATGCGCTGGTGGTCGTGATCGGTCCCGATTATCGCTGCCGGGCGCTCAACCGCGCTGCCGAGACGGAATTCGCCCGCATGTTCCGCCGCCCGATCGGCATCGGCGACGATCTGATCGCCGCGTTCGATGTCTTCCCCCATTTGAAGGCGCGCGCCCGGACGCTGTGGGATCGCGCGCTGGCAGGCGAGCAGTTCACCACCGTGGAGCATTGCGACCTGCACGACGGCAAGCCCCCCCGCGCCTATGAGATGAAGTTCGATGCGCTCCGTGACGAGGCGGGGGTGCGGATCGGCGCGTTCCAGATCCTGACCGACGTGACCGATCGCATCCGGGCCGACGCCGAGCTGAAGCAGGTGCAGGAGGTGCTGCGCCAGAGCCAGAAGATGGAGGCGCTGGGCCAGCTGACCGGCGGCGTGGCGCACGATTTCAACAATCTGCTGACGCCGATCATCGGCAGCCTCGATCTGCTGCGCCGCAACGAGCGGCTGGGAGATCGCGAGCGCCGCTTGCTGGCGGGCGCGCTCCAGTCCGCCGATCGCGCACGCATCCTCGTCCAGCGGCTGCTCGCCTTCGCGCGCCGCCAGCCGCTTCAGGCCGGGCCGACCGACATCGGCGGCCTGATCGGCGGCATGGCCGGACTGATCGACAGCACGGTCGGGCCGATGATCGAATTGCGGACCGACCTGCCGCCGGATCTGCCCGCCGCGCACGTTGACGCCAACCAGCTGGAGATGGCCGTCCTGAACCTCTGCGTGAACGCGCGCGACGCGATGCCGGCGGGCGGCACGATCACGATCGCCGCGACCCTCCACGACGAGCCTGCGGGCGGGCAGGGGGAGGAGGCGTTGCGGCCGGGCGGCTATCTGCGGCTGAGCGTCGCCGACAGCGGCACCGGCATGGACGAGGAGACGCTGCGCCGCGCCGCCGAACCGTTCTTTTCGACAAAGGGGGTGGGGCGCGGCACCGGCCTCGGCCTGTCGATGGTCCACGGGCTGGCGCTGCAACTGGGCGGCCGCATGACGATCGCCTCCGCTTTGGGGCAGGGCACGCGGATCGACATGCTGCTGCCGCTGAGCGACCGGCCGGCAGGGCGGGATGCGCCCGCCGCCGAAAGTCCCGGCGTCGCGTCGTTCGCCGGGCGCGCCCTGGTCGTCGACGACGAGCCGCTGGTCCGCGCGACGACCGCAGCGATGTTGCAGGCGATCGGCTATGCCGCGGTCGAGGCGGACGGGGGCGCCGCGGCGCTGGACCGGCTGGCGGCCGATGCGCGTTTCGATCTGGTGGTGACCGATCATCTGATGCCGGAGATGTCCGGCCTCGAACTGGCGCAGGCGATCGGCCGCCGCTGGCCGGCGATGCGGGTGCTGATCGTCTCCGGCTACACCGATGTCGAAACGCTCGACCATGGCGTGCCGCGCCTCGCCAAGCCGTTTCGCGAAGCGGAGCTGGTGGAAGCGATCGCCCGCCTCGAATTGCAGGGAGCGGCGTGATGGACAGCGGCACCTTCGCCGCCGTGCTGGCGACGACGCGCACGGGCCGCGAGATCGCGGGGCGGGACTGGACGGCTACGCCGCTGGGGCCGATCGCCTGCTGGCCGATCGCGCTCAAGACCAGTGTCGCGACCATGCTGGGCTGCCCGACGGCGATGTATCTCGCCTGGGGGCCGGACCTCGTCTCCTTCTTCAACGATGCCTATCGGCCGATCCTGGGCATCCGCGAGGATCAGGCGCTCGGCCAGCCGTTCCGCACGCTGTGGGGGCATATCTGGGACGATATCGGCCCGCTGGTCGATGCCACGCTGGCGGGCGAATCGCGGCTGATGACGGACATGCCGCTCGATCTGGCGCGTGGCGGCGTGCCGGAGGAAAGCTGGTGGACCTTCTCCTATTCGCCCGCCTACGGCGACGACGGCCGCATCGCCGGCCTGCTGTGCGTGACGGCCGAGACCACCGCCCGCGTATTGGCTGATCGCGAGCGCGACAGCGCGCTGCAACGGATGGAACTGGCGCTGTCCGCGGGCAACAGCATCGGCGCGTGGGATTGGGACATCCTGGCCGATCGGGTCATCACCGATCCGCGTTTCGCCTTGCTCTACGGCGTCGATCCGGCGGTGGCGGCGGCGGGCGTGCCGCTCGTCGATTTCCTGCGCGGCATCCATGCCGAGGACCGGCCGCTCGTGACCGACGCGATCCACCGGGCGGTGGCGACCGGCGACGATTTCACGCACGAATATCGGCTGGTGGACGGCATGGGCACCGTGCGCTGGATCTCCGCGCAGGCGCGGGCCCTGCGCGACACCGGCGGCCGCAGCCTGCGGCTGCCCGGCATCAGCTTCGACGTCACCGAACGCCGCCGGATCGAGGAGGCGCTGCGCGCCGCCAAGGACGAGCGTGACTTCATCGTCGCGCTGACCGCCCGCCAGCGGGCGGTGGATTCGCCCGAGGCGATCCTGCGCCTGTCGGTCGAGGCGGTGGGGGAGCGGCTGGGGGCGGCGCGGGCCTGCTTCTACCGGCTGGTGGCCGAGGACCGCGTCCGTTTCGGTCCGTGCTGGACGGGCGGGCGGCTCGATCCGCTGGAGGGGGAGCTCGACGAGGGGCGGCTCGGCGCCGCGGCGCTGACCGCGCTGCGCGGCGGCAACCCGCTGATCTTCGCCGACAGCCGCAGCGAGGCGGACGGGACGATGACCCCGCTGGCGGACGCCGGCATCGTATCCGGCATCTTCATGCCGCTCGTCCGCCACGGCCGCACCCAGGCGGGCCTGGCGGTGCACGACGGCGAGGTGCGCGAATGGACGCAGAGCGACGCGATGCTGATGCGCGAGGTGGCGGAACTGACCATGCTCGCCGTCGAGCGGGCGGAAGCGACGATCCGCATGGAGCATCGCATCGGCCAGCAGGACAGCCAGCTGGCGCTCACCACCAATGAATTGCGGACGCAGGCGGCCCGGCGATCGGCCGCCGAAAGCCAGTTGCGGCAGTTGCAGAAGATGGAGGCGGTGGGCCAACTCACCGGCGGCATCGCGCATGATTTCAACAATATGCTGGCCGTCATTATCGGCGGTTTGAACCTCATGCAGCGGCGTCTGGAACGCGGCGACGCCGATGTCGGCCGCTATGTGGAAGCGGCGATGGATGCCGCCGGCCGCGCCGCCGCGCTCACCCAGCGGCTGCTCGCCTTCGCCCGGCAGGCGCCGCTTTCCCCGGAGGCGGTGGACGCGAACCGGCTCGTCGCGGGGCTGGCGGACCTGCTGGAACGGACGCTCGGCGAACGCGTCAGGCTGGAGACGGTGCTGGGCGCCGGGCTGTGGAAGGCCCGCGCCGACCCCAATCAGCTCGAAAACGTCATCATCAACCTTGCCGTCAACGCGCGCGACGCGATGCCCGACGGCGGCTGCCTGACGATCGAGACGAGCAACGCGCATATGGACGAGGCCTATGCCGCCGAGGAGGGCACGCGCGCCGGCCAATATGTGCTGATCGCGGTGACCGATACCGGCAGCGGCATGGATGCCGACACGATGGCGCGCGCCTTCGACCCCTTCTTCACCACCAAGGGGGTGGGCAAGGGCACCGGCCTCGGCC
The DNA here is from genome assembly GCA_036946415.1 of Edaphosphingomonas fennica. Taxonomy (GTDB): domain Bacteria; phylum Pseudomonadota; class Alphaproteobacteria; order Sphingomonadales; family Sphingomonadaceae; genus Sphingomonas_Q; species Sphingomonas_Q fennica_A. The sequence goes on from JAQIJD010000005.1 coordinate 156,439, forward strand.
TCAGCCAGGTGTTCGGCTTCGCCAGCCAGTCGGGCGGCCATGTCAAATGCTATTCGGAAGTGGGGCACGGCACGACCTTCAAGGTCTATCTGCCGCGCCTGTTCGGGGAGGCGCCGGTGGCCCTGCCGCGCCGCGCCGCCGATCGGCCGCGCAACGGCGACCCGTCCGAAGTGGTGATGGTGGTCGAGGATGAGGACCGGCTGCGCAACTTCACGGTCGAGGCGCTGCGCGAGCTCGGCTACACCGTGATCCACGCGATGGACGGGGCCGAGGCGCTGGCGATGATCCGCGCGGGGCAAGCGGTGACGCTGCTGCTGACCGACATCGTGATGCCGGGGCTGACTGGCCGCCAGCTGGCCGACGCCGCCCGGCCGCTGCTGCCCGAGATGAAGGTGCTCTACATGACGGGCTATACGCGCAACGCCGTGGTCCACAACGGCACGCTCGATCCCGGCACGCGGCTGCTGAGCAAGCCCTTCGGCCTCGACCGCCTCGCCATCGCCGTGCGCGAGGCGCTGGAGGACGAGGTCGGCTGACGATCAGGGATGCGCCGTGGCGGGCCCCGCCGCTTCCCCTTCGGGCTTCGTCTCGATCGTGGCGCCTTCCGTCTCGCCGGGCATCGACCAGGACAGGGTGATCGACATGCGCCGGTTGCGCGGGTCGTAGCGGTCGGCCGGCACATAGGGTTCGCGGTCGGCGACGCCCTCGATGCGGGAGAAGCGATCCCCCGGCACGCCGTCCAGCGCCAGCGCCTTGCGCGTCGCCTCCGCCCGGCCGGCCGACAGCGTCCAGTTGTTGACGTTCCGGCCCGCGGCATAGGGCAAGGCATCGGTATGGCCGCGCACGATCACGCCGTTGGGCAGCGTCTCGATCAGCTTGGCGACCTCGCCCATCAGCGTCCGCGCGCCGGGCAGCAGCACGTCGGTGCCGCTGCCGAACATCGAGAAGTCGCTCTCGTCGACGATATCGATCCGCAACCCCTCGCGCGTCTCGGTGAAGCGGATGTTCTTGAGATATTTCTTCAGCTTGGCGTCCTTCTTCATCCGCGCTTCGAGCTGCGCCTTGGCGGCCATGAAGCGCGCGCGATCGCGCTGGCGGGCGGCGTCGCCTTCCTTCTCGCCGCCGGTCGCCCCCTTGGGGATGGTGATCGAGCGCGAGCCGGTCTGCGAGGCCTTGTGCGCGTAATTCTCCGCCGCGACGATCGAATCGCCGCCGAAGGGGCCGTTGGAGCCGGCCGACTTCTGCTTCATCTCGACCAGCGTCGGCGTGAAATAATCGGCGATGCCCTTGCGCTTGTTCTCGTCCGTCGCGCCAAGGATCCACAGCAGCAAGAAGAAGGCCATCATCGCCGTCACGAAATCGGCATAGGCGACCTTCCACGCGCCGCCGTGGTGGCCGCCATGGCCGCCGTCGATGATCTTCTTGACGACGATGATCGGGGCGGGCGGCTCGTTCTTGCCGCGTGCGGGGGCCTTGGCCATCGGATCAGCGCCCGCGCATGCCGTCGAACACGTCGGCGAAGGCGGGCTGGTTGGCGTGGCTGATGCCCGAACGCGCCGCCTCGATCACCAGCGGAATGGGGTGGCCGTGCAGCGAGGCGATGATGATCTGCTTGACCACGCCGTAGATCGCCGCATCCGCCTCGATCACCTGCCGGCAGCGCTGCGAGAAGGGCGCGAAGATGCCGTAGGCGAGCAGAATGCCGAGGAAGGTGCCGACCAGCGCCGAACCGATCATCTCGCCCAGGATCGTCGGCGGCTGGTCGATCGATCCCATCGTCTTGACCACGCCCAGCACGGCCGCGACGATGCCGAGCGCGGGCAGCGCGTCCGCCATGCCTTGCAGCATGTCCGCGGGGCGGATGTCGTCGTGGTGATGGGTCTTGAGGCCATGGTCCATCACCTCCTCCACCGCATGCACGTCGAGGTTGCCCGACGAGATGACGACGAGGCGCAGCGTATCGGTGATGAGGTGGACGAGCGTCTTGTCCTTCAGCAGCTTGGGATATTGGCCGAAGACGGTGGAGCTGTTGGGGTCCTCGACATGCGGCTCCAGCGCCACCGGGCCTTCGGTGCGCAGCATCTTCATCAGCGACGAGACGAGGAAGATGACGTCGAGAAAGTCCTGCTTCTTATATTTCGGGCCTTTGAACACCTTGGCAAAGCCGCCCAGGAACTGCTTGATCTCCTTCATGGAATTGCCGGCGACGGTGGCGCCGATGGCAGCGCCGCCGATGATCAGCATCTCGTGCGGGATGGCGTGGAGGACGGGCTCCAGATGGCCGCCGGTGATGGCGAAACCGCCGAACACCATGCCCAGAAGCACCACGAGACCGATCGCCGCGAACATCCGCCAGAACCCTTCAGAAAGCCGTGGGAGCGGGGATAGACGCATCCCCTTCCAATGCGGTTAACGGCGGGGCGGGCGGATGTTTACGATGATCCCGCCTCCCAGGCCGCGGGATCGACGGTTTCGCGCAGGAAAGCGACGAAGGCGTCGACCGCGGGCGGGACGATCGGGCTGCGCGGATGGACGGCGAAGATGCCGGCTTCGGCCGATCCCTCCCATTCGGGCAGCACGCGGACGAGCGCACCCGAAGCGAGCGAGCCGGACACGTCCCACAGCGAGCGGAGCGCGATGCCGACGCCGGCCAGCGCGAGTTCGCGGACCAGTTCGCTCGAATTGGTGCGGACGTGGGACGGACGGTCGATGCTGCGGCGTGTCCGGCCGCTCGCCAGTCGCCACGGCATCTGCCCTTCGGCGGCGAGCAGCCGGTGACGCCCGAGATCGCCGAGGTCGGCCGGTGCGCCGTGGACGGCGAGATAGGCGGGGGCGGCGCATAGCACCCGCCGGCTCGCCCCCAGCCGATGCGCGACGAGGCTGGCGGGCACCTGCGAGGCGATGCGCACCGCCACGTCGATCCGTTCCGCGACGAGATCGGCGAAACCGTCCGCCAGATCGAATTGCAGCGCGACATTCGGATGGCGCCCGAGGAACAATGGCAGGTGCGGGGCGACGTGCAGCCGCCCGAACGATGTGGGGGCGGAGACGCGCAGCGGCCCGGAAACGGTGCCGGCGCCGCCCGTCACCCGCGCCTCCGCCTCCGCCACTGCCGCAAGGATGGCGACGAGATCGGTATGGAAGCGCTCGCCCGCGTCGGTCAGCGCGAAGCGGCGGGTGGTGCGGTGGACGAGGCGCACCCCCAGCCGCTCCTCCAGCCGGGCGAGCCGCTTGGAGACCATCGCCGGGGAAATGCCCGCCGCCCGCGCCGCTGCCGACAGGCCGCCCGCGGCGACGATGCCGGCGAACAGGTCATAGTCCGCATCCATCGCCACTTTTTCATCTCCGGAACAGATGCCTTGCCATCGAGCCGCCTAGCGAACGACCGCGCGAGGGTCTATCCCGGCCGTCCACTATCAGGAGAGGACAGACGATGGACCGCATCACGCTCGATCAGGCGCAGGCGATCGTGACGGGCGCGCTGGAATATGGGCGCGGCGCGGGGCTGAAGCCGCTGACGGTGGCGGTGCTGGATGCCGGCGGCCACCCGATCGCGCTCGCCCGCGCCGATGGCGCCTCCACGCTGCGCCCGCAGATCGCGATGGGCAAGGCCGGCGGCGCGCTGGCGCTGGGCGTGTCCAGCCGCGCGATCGGCACGATGGCGGCGGAGCGGCCCTCGTTCGTCGCCGCACTGGGCACGATCGCGCCGCATGGCATCCTGCCGGCGGCGGGCGGGGTGATCGTGGTGGGGGCGGGGGGCGCGCCGATCGGCGCGGTCGGCATCACCGGCGATACGTCGGATGCGGACGAGGCGGCGGCGCTGGCAGGCATCGCCGCCGCCGGCCTGACGGCGCAGGGCTGAAGGCGATGGCCGGGATCGCGCGCGCCGGGTTGCGCATCGCCGCCCCCCTCCTGCGCTTCATCGAGGAGGAGGCGCTGCCGGGCAGCGGCATCGATCCTGACGCCTTCTGGGCCGGAGCGGCGGCGATCCTCGCCCGCTTCGTGCCCGAAAATCGCGCCTTGCTGGCCGAACGCGCGCGTCTCCAGCGGGCCATCGACGCGCGTTATCGGGCTGGCGAGGCGGTCGATACCGCCTTCCTGCGCGAGATCGGCTATCTCGTGCCCGAACCCGCCGCCTTCGCGATCACGACCACCGGCATCGACCCGGAGGTGGCGACGATCGCCGGGCCGCAACTCGTCGTTCCCGTGCTGAACGCGCGTTTCCTGCTCAACGCCGCGAATGCGCGGTGGGGCAGCCTTTACGACGCGCTCTACGGGACGGACGCGATCCCCGGTGCGATCCCGGCCGGCGGTTACGATGCCGCGCGCGGGGCCGCCGTCGTCGCCTGGGCGAAAGCCTTTCTCGACGATGCCGTGCCGCTGGCCGACGGATCGTGGGTCGAGTGGACGGGCGGCGCCCCGGCGCTCGCCGATCCCGCCGCGCTGATCGCCGCCGACGGCGGCACATGGCTGTTCCGCCACAACGGCCTGCATATCGAGGTGGTGATCGATCGCGACCATCCGATCGGCGCCACCGATCCCGCCGGCATCGCCGACGTGCGGCTGGAGGCGGCCGTCACCACCATCTGCGATCTGGAGGATTCGATCGCGGCGGTGGACGCGGCGGACAAGGCGGCGGCTTACGCCAATTGGCTGCACCTGATGCAGGGCACGCTCTCCGCCACGTTCGACAAGGGCGGCAAGGCGATGACGCGCCGCCTCGCCTCCGATCGCCGCTACGTCGGTGTGGACGGGCGGGAGATCGTGCTGCCGGGCCGATCGCTGCTGTTCGTCCGCAACGTCGGCCATCTGATGACCACGCCCGCCGTCCGCTTGCCCAACGGCGAGGAGGCGCCGGAAGGCATCGTCGATGCGATCGTCACCAGCCTGTGCGCGCTGCACGACGGGCGGGGGCCGGTGCGCAACAGCCGCACCGGCGCGATCTACATCGTCAAGCCCAAGATGCACGGCCCCGACGAGGCCGCCTTCGCCGACCGGCTGTTCGATGCGGTGGAGGATCTGCTGGGCCTCGCCCGCCACACGATCCGCATCGGCGTAATGGACGAGGAGCGGCGCACCTCCGCCAACCTTTCCGCGGTGATCGCCGCCGTCCGCCACCGCATCATGTTCGTCAACACCGGCTTCCTCGACCGGACGGGGGACGAGATCCACGCCGCGATGGAGGCGGGCGCGGTGCTGCCGAAGGGCGAAATCCGCGCCGCCCCGTGGATCGGCGCCTATGAGGATCGCAACGTGCAGATCGCGCTCGCCGCCGGCCTCGGCGGACGGGCGCAGATCGGCAAGGGCATGTGGGCGGCGCCCGACCGGATGGCCGACATGCTGGCCCAGAAGATCGGCCACCCCCGCGCCGGCGCCAGCACCGCCTGGGTGCCATCCCCCACCGCCGCCGTCCTCCACGCCACCCATTATCATCGCATCGATGTGGCGACGACGCAGGCGGCGCGGGCGGCCGAGCCCGTCGCCCCGATCGGGACGCTGCTGACCCCGCCGCTCGCCGCGCCTGGCCGCAATTGGGATCGCGACGGGATCGCCGCCGAACTGGACAACAATGCGCAAGGCATCCTCGGCTATGTCGTGCGCTGGATCGATCAGGGGATCGGCTGCTCCAAGGTGCCCGACATCCACGACATCGGCCTGATGGAGGATCGCGCCACGCTCCGCATATCGTCCCAGCATATCGCCAACTGGCTGCGGCACGGCATCTGCACCGAGGCGGAGGTGGAGGCGGCCTTCCGGCGGATGGCGGTGCGCGTCGACGCGCAGAATGCGGGCGACCCCGTCTACCGGCCGATGGAGGGCAACGAGGGCGGCAGCCTGGCCTGGCAGGCGGCGCTCGCGCTGGTCTTCGAGGGGCGCGAGCAACCGAGCGGCTATACCGAGCCCCTGCTCCACGCCTTCCGCGCCGCCGCCAAGCGGCAAGCAACCGCGCCCGCCTGATCCGCGTTAAGCCCCGCGCAGATCAGGAGACGGACGATGGCCGCAGGCGGGTTCAAGAAGGGCGACGAAGTCAGCTGGAAGAGCCACGGCGGCGAAGCGCATGGCAAGGTGGTGAAGACCGTGACGTCCGAAACGTCGATCAAGGGCCACAAGGTGAAGGCCAGCAAGGACGACCCGCAACTGATCGTCGAGACGGACGAGGGAAAGCAGGCGGCGCACAAGCCGGACGCGCTCAAGAAGGAATGACGGCTCAGCCGAGCAGCGCGCCCTGCAACATCAGATAGGCCATGCGGGCATTCTGCGGGCTGGGGCGCAACACGTCGACGCGCCGCGTATCGAGCGCGGCCAGTGCCGTCGCCGTGTCGGCTGAAGGACTGTCGGCGCCGATCGCCGCTTCGGCATAATCCAGCTTGGGCAGCGGCTTGGGGGCGATCGTCGGCGCGGCGCCGGCCTTGGCCAGCTTGTTGCCCATCAGTTCGTAGAGTTCGGACAGGGAGCGGGCGTGGCCGCTCTTGGTGTAGAACAGCCCGCGATTGGCGCGCGCCTCACGCGGGAAGGCGGTGGCCGCGGTCTGGCTGGGATCGTCATCCAGCCGCGTCAGGAATCGCTTGGCGCCCGCCAGCCCCAGGAAATGCGCGAAATAGAGATCGGTGCCGTTGGGCGTGCGGCCGAGCGTCTTCTGGAGACCGGCGGCATTGTCGCTGGCATATTCGCCCGCCATCAGCGCGGCGGGGCCGGCCTGCTTGCGCAGATCGAACACCGCATCCTTCATGCCGGCATCGACATGCCAGCGCCCGTCCTTGCCGCGCGAGATCGCGTCCGCCGCCCAGCCGAAGCCATGTTCGGCACCGTGCATCTTGACGATGCCCAGCCAGCTCTGGTCGATGAACTGGAACAGGCCGCTGGCGGTGGAGGTGCCGGCCTGCGCGGTGGGGTTCAGCCCGCTCTCGCTCTTGGCCTGCGCATAGAGATAGTTGAAGTCCACGCCCGTCCGCTCGGCGGCGACGCCGATCGCCTGCGTCACATCGCCCGGCTGGCGGGTGAAGACGGCGGAGGTGATCCGGGGGATCGACACGGGCGACGGCTACTCCGGGCGGTTGCGGATGCGCCCTGATACGCCCGGTTGGTTAACGGGATGCTAAAGCGCGCGCGGCAGATAACGGCCGCGATCGGTGGAGGTTTAGGGTCCGTACTCAATCACGGCAGGAGCCGTGATCGCCCGGAGAGGGCCGCTGGCCAGAAGCGTGGCGCAGTCGCGTGGCGGCGCCACGCGCAAGCCGCGCGACGCAGCCAGCGGCCCTCTCCGGGCGACCGCGAAGCTGCGGGCCGATTTTGGCGCCGGGCGGCGTCGCGCGTCGGTCACGATGCGGGAGCATCGCTCCCTCCTTGCTCCTGACCCGGCGCCAAAATCGGCTCCGTCACGGCCCTGCCGTGATTGAGTACGGACCCTAGCGCCGTCAGGCGGTGATTGCGGCCACCGTCGCCTGCGTCGCGCGGATCAGGTCCGCGGGCGCCAGCCGGACCTGCAAGCCGCGGCGGCCGGCGTTGACATAGGCGAAGGGGAGGGCGGCGGCATCGGCATCGAGGATGACGGGCGCCGGACGGCGCTGACCGAGCGGGCTGATCCCGCCCACCTTGTAGCCGGTCGCGCGCTCGGCATCGGCAGGGGGCATCATCGCGGCGGCGCGCCCCCCGGCGGCGGCAGCCAGGGCCTTCATCGCCACCGTCGCGTCGGACCGAAGCACGGCGACGACCGCGCGGCCGTCGACCAGCGTCATCAGCGTCTTGAGGACGTGCACCGGCGGTTCGCCCAGCGCCTCCGCTGCCGCCAGACCGATACGGTCGGCGGCGGGGTCGTAATCATAAGCGTGGACGGAAAAGGCGATCCCGGCGCGAAGCAGCGCCTGCGTGGCCGGGGTCGCCTGCCCCACCGGTCAGTCGCGCTCGACGCACATGGCAATGCCCATGCCGCCGCCGATGCAGAGCGTGGCGAGGCCCTTCTTGGCGTCGCGCCGCTTCATCTCGTGCAGCAGGGTGGTCAGCACGCGCGCGCCGCTGGCCCCGATCGGATGGCCGAGCGCGATCGCGCCGCCGTTGACGTTCACCTTGTCCGGATCGAGGCCCAGCTCGCGGCCCACCGACAGCGCCTGCGCGGCGAACGCCTCGTTGGCCTCGATCAGGTCGAGGTCGCCCACCGACCAGCCGGCCTTTTCCAGCGCCTTGCGCGTCGCCGGCACCGGGCCGATGCCCATCACCGACGGATCGACGCCGGCGGTCGCCCAGCTCTTGATGCGGGCGAGGACGGGGGCGCCGCGGCGTTCCGCCTCCTCCTTCGACATCAGCACGAGCGCGGCGGCGCCGTCGTTGAGGCCGGAGGCGTTGGCGGCGGTGACGGTGCCATCCTTCTTGAAGGCGGGGCGCACGCCCGACACGCTCTCGATCGTCGCACCGGCGCGAATATATTCGTCCGCCTCGACCACCGTATCGCCCTTGCGGCCCTTGATGGTGACGGGGGCGATCTCGTCCTTAAAGCGGCCGGCGGCGCGCGCCGCCTCGGCCAGATTCTGAGAGCGGACGGCGAAGGCGTCCTGATCGGCGCGCGTCACCTGATATTGCTCGGCCAGATTCTCGGCGGTGATCCCCATGTGATAGCCGTTGAACACGTCGGTGAGGCCGTCCTTCACCATCGTGTCGACCAGCTCGACCCCGCCCATCTTGCTGCCCGCGCGCAGCGACTGGGCGTGGGCGCTGAGCGACATGCTCTCCTGACCACCGGCGACGACGATGTCGGCATCGCCGGTCTGGATCGCCTGCGCGGCCAGCGCGACCGCGCGCAGGCCCGAACCGCATACCTGGTTGAGGCCCCAGGCCGGCACTTCCTTCGGCACGCCCGCCGCCATCGACGCCTGCCGCGCCGGATTCTGGCCCTGCGCCGCCGTCAGCACCTGGCCCAGGATCACCTCGGACACATCCTCGCCGCCGACGCCGGCATCGGCCAGCGCGGCGCTGATCGCGACGCGGCCCAGCTCGTGCGCGGGCGTGCCGGCGAAGGCGCCCAGGAAGCTGCCCACGGGGGTGCGGCGGGCGGCGGTGATCACGACCTCGGTCATCTCTGCTCCTGTGTTGTCGGCGTTTCGCAATCGATATGGGGAGGATTACCAGCTCGGCGCAAGCGCGCAAAGCCAGCGTTGGAGCGGTTCCCACAGCGCACCCGGTGCCCGCCCGCCGACAACCATGCCGACATGACCCAGCCCCAAGGTGATCCGATCGCCCACCCCCGCGGCGGAGGCGGCGGGGACGATCCGGTCCGTGGTCGAGACGATGTCGAGCACCGGGCAGGGGAGGGCGGCGGGATCGATCGTGCGCCCGCCGACGCGCCACATGGCCGTGCCGGGCGCATCGCTGGCGAAGAACGCATCGACCAGTTCCATGCCTGCGCCGCGGGTGAGCGGCGGGCCGTCGCTTGCCCAATCCTCCAGCGTCACGAAGGCGCGCCCGGCGTCGCTTGTCGGATCGAGGCCGGCGAAGCGTTCGAACTTGGCGATCGTGCGGGCGGGATCGAGCCGCCAGAAGGCCGCCTGCAACGTCTCGATCGGGAACAGGCCGAGCGTGTCGGCGATCGGCTGCGCCGCCTCGCCGATCGTCGCGATGGCATCGCGCGCCTCGTCCGGAAAGCCGGCGAAGCGCCACGGTGCGGCGATGAGGGCGAGGCCCGCCACGGGGGCCAGTGCCGCGGCGGCGATGGCCATCGTGCCGCCGAGGCAATAGCCCGCCAGCAGCGGCGGGCGGCCGCCGTTCGCCGCGGCCGCCGCCGCGATCAGCGGCAGCAGCAGCCGTTCGACGTGGCCGGCGATCGTCAGATCGGCATCGCCGGCATCGGGCGTGCCCCAGTCGACCAGCAGCGGGCGGAGGCCGGCGGCCGCCAGCGCCGCGCAGAGCGAGTTGCCGGGGGCCAGATCGAGGATGTGCGGCGGGTTGATGAGCGAAGGGACGAGCACCACCGCCGGCCCGGCGCCACCCCTGTCGATCAGCCGCGCCCGCCCGGCCGTCGCCACCACCATGTCCGCCGCGTGACGCGGCACCCGCGGGGCGCGCTGGAAGGCGGTCAGGCCGGCCAGGGCACGGTGCCGCCGCGCCGGATCGGCGGCGGTCTGTTCGCGCAGCATTTGCAGGAACAGCGGCAGCGGCCGGGGCCTGTGTTGCGGTGCGGCAGAAAGTGGTGCTAGGGATGACGAAACGTCTGACGGGGCTTGCATCATGGCGAAATCGACGGGTGGTTCTGGTGTCGTCATCATCAAGAAATACGCCAATCGCCGGCTGTATAATACCGAGACGTCCAGCTACATCACGCTGGAGCATCTCGCGCAGATGACGCGCGACGGGCGCGACTTCAAGGTGGTGGACGCCAAGTCCGACGAGGACATCACGCACAGCGTCCTCACCCAGATCATCATGGAGGAGGAGACGCGCGGCCAGACGATGCTGCCGGTCAGCTTCCTGCGCCAGCTGATCTCGCTCTACGGCGATTCCATGCAGTCGATGGTGCCGCAATATCTGGAAGCGTCGATGGACGCGTTCCGGCGCAACCAGTCGCAATTCCGGCAGGCGATGGAGGGCGCGTTCGCGGGCGGACCGTTCGCGGAGATCGCCAAGCGCAACATGGACATGATGGAAGCCGCCGCCACCGCCTTCAAGGCGCAGACCGCCGCCGGCATGGCCGCGCCCGCCACGCCGCCCGCGCCCGCCGCCGCCGCGCCGCCCGCGGGTTCGGACGGCGAGATCGCGGCGCTGAAGGCGCAGCTGGCCGGGCTGAAGGAACAGATCGACCGGCTCAACAAGTAGGCCCATGTTCTTCGCATCGCCGCCGGGGCGGTGCTAAGGGCGGCGGATGGGCCATCGCTTCTTCTCGCACCATGCGCAGGGCTTCGTCCGCTGCGCCGCCGCAACGCCGCCCGGCACCGCCGGCGATCCCGCCGTCAACCTCGCCCAGATTCTGGCGCTGGCGGCCGAGGCGGATGCGGCGGCGGTCGATCTGGTCGTCTTTCCCGAACTCTGCCTTTCCTCCTACGCGATCGACGATCTGCATTTGCAGGATGCGCTGCTCGATGCGGTCGAGGCCGGCGTGGCGCGGCTGGTGGCGGACAGTGCCGCGCTTCGCCCGCTGCTGCTGGTGGGCGCACCGCTCCGCCGCAACGGCCGGCTCTACAATTGCGCGCTGGCGATCCACCGCGGCCGCTTGCTGGGGGTGGTGCCCAAGAGCTTCCTGCCCAATTACCGCGAATATTATGAGAAGCGCTGGTTCGCGCCCGGCGCGGGGCTGACGGGGCTGGAGATCGCGGTCGCCGGCCATGCCGCGCCGTTCGGCACCGACCTGCTGTTCGCGGCGGACGATCTCGCCGACTTCATCGTCCATGCCGAGGTGTGCGAGGATTATTGGGCGCCGATCCCGCCCTCCTCGACCGGGGCGCTGGCGGGGGCGACGATCCTCTGCAACCTCTCCGCGTCAAACATCGTCGTCGGCAAGGCGCGCCACCGGCTGGCGCTGAGCGCGGCGCAATCGATGCGCGCCGCCGCCGCCTACGTCTATTCCGCCGCCGGCGCCGGCGAGAGCAGCACCGACATGGCGTGGGACGGGCAGGGCACGATCCACGAATTGGGCGAACTGATCGCGGAGAGCGAGCGCTTCTCGACCGAACCGCAACTGACCGTCGCCGATGTCGATGTCGCGCGGCTGCGGCAGGAGCGGATGCGCACCGGCACCTTCAACGACGCCGCCGTCGCTGCCGGCCACCCCGAGCGCGCCTTCCGCCGCATCGCCTTCGCCCACGCCCCCGATTTCGCCGATGCCGGGCTGACCCGCGCGATCCGCCGCTTTCCCTTCGTTCCCGACGATCCGGCGCGGCTGGACGAGGATTGCTACGAGGCGTTCGGCATCCAGGTGGCGGCGCTCGCCAAGCGGATCGAGGCGTCGGGCGCGAAGCGGCTGGTGGTGGGCATCTCCGGCGGGCTGGATTCGACGCACGCGCTGATCGTCGCCGCCAAGGCGTTCGACCGGCTGGGACGACCGCGCACCGACATCCTCGGCTTCACCATGCCGGGCTTCGCGACGGGCAAGGAGACGAAGGGCAATGCGTGGGCGCTGATGCGCGCGCTGGGCGTGACCGGTGCCGAGATCGACATCCGCCCCGCCGCCGGACGGATGCTGGCGGACATGGGCCACCCCTTCGCCGCGGGCGAGCCGCTCTACGACGTGACGTTCGAGAATGTGCAGGCGGGCTTGCGCACCGACTATCTGTTCCGCCTCGCCAACCAGCGCGAGGGGCTGGTGCTGGGCACCGGCGACCTGTCCGAACTGGCGCTCGGCTGGTGCACCTATGGCGTCGGCGACCAGATGAGCCATTATGCCGTCAACGCCGGCGTGCCCAAGACGCTGATCCAATATCTGATCCGCTGGGCGGTGCGCACCGACCAGTTCAACGCGGAGACGGACAATATCCTGCTGGCGATCGTCGGCATGGAGATCTCGCCCGAGCTGGTGCCGGCGGACGCAGAGGGGCGGATGCAGAGCACGGAGGGGCGGATCGGCCCCTATGCGCTGCACGATTTCTTCCTCCATTACATCGTCCGCCACGGCCTCGCGCCGTCGAAGGTCGCCTTCCTCGCTTTCCATGCGTGGGGGGATGCGGCGGCGGGGCGCTGGCCGGCGGGCGTGCCGGAGGAGGCGCGGATCGCCTACGACCTGCCGACGATCGCCAAATGGTTGCGCGCCTTCCTGTGGCGCTTCTTCCAGACGAGCCAGTTCAAGCGATCGGCGCTGCCCAACGGCCCGAAGGTCTCGGCCGGCGGTGCCCTTTCCCCGCGCGGCGACTGGCGGGCGCCGTCCGACGGGCGGGCGGCGGCGTGGCTGGCCGAGCTGGAGGCGGGGCTGGACGGGCTGTTGCCCGAATGATCGACGTGGCGATCGTCGGCGGCGGCGCGGCGGGCATCGCCGCCGCGCGGACGCTCCACGCCGCGGGCCGGACGGTGCGGATCGTCGAGGCGGGGCCGCGCCTCGGCGGGCGGGCGCATACGGCGATGGTCGCCGGCATGCCGCTCGATCTCGGTTGCGGCTGGCTCCATTCGGCGACGCGCAATCCGTGGGTCGGGATCGCGGAGGCGGCGGGCATCGCGGTCGATCGCACGCCCACTGCCTGGGGGCGGCAATGGCGCGACCTCGGCTTCTCCCCGGCCGAGCGGGCGGAAGCGGCGGCGGCCTACGATGCCTTCGATGCACGGCTGCGCACGAGCGTGCCGTCCGATCGCGCCGTCGATGCGCTGGCACCGGGCGGGCGCTGGAATGCGTGGCTGGAGGCGTTGTCCGGCTATATCAACGGCGTCGAGCTGGCGGCGCTGTCGGTTCAGGATTATCTCGCCTATGACGATGCCGCGATCGATGCCGACTGGCGGTTGCCGGGCGGCTATGGCGCGCTCGTCGCCGGGGCGGCGGCCGGGCTGGCGGTGACGCTCGATACGCCGGTGACGGCCATCCGCCTCGACGGACGCGGCGTGCGGCTGGAAACGCCGCGCGGGGCGATCGAAGCGGCCGCGGCGATCGTCACCGTCTCGACCGAGGTGGTGGCGCGCGGGGCTTGCCGCCTGCCGCCGGACCATGATGCGATCGCCCAGGCCGCGGCCGATCTGCCGCTGGGCCTCGCCGACAAATTGTTCCTGGGTGTCGAGGGGGCCGACGATCTGGATGCCGACAGCCACCTGATCGGCGATCCGCACCGCGCGACGACCGGCAGCTATTATCTCCGCCCGTTCGGTCGCCCCGTGATCGAATGTTTCTTCGGCGGGGCGGGCGCGCGGGCACTGGAACGCGCCGGCCCCGCGGCAACTGCCGCCTTCGCGATCGACCAGCTCGCCGCCCTGCTCGGCAGCGACTGGCGCCGCCGCCTGACGCCGATCGCCGCCTCCGCCTGGGGGCGCGATCCGCTGTTCGGCGGCTCCTACAGCCATGCCCGCCCCGGCCGCAGGGCGGCGCGGGCGGTGCTGGCGACCCCTATCGACCCCCGCCTGCACTTCGCCGGCGAGGCCTGTTCGTCCACCGACTTCTCCACCGCGCACGGCGCCTTTGCGACCGGCGTGGCGGCGGCACGGGCGGTGCTGGCGGACACGCCGCGTCTCGATCTCAGGTAGGTCAGGCCAACGACGGATCCACGAAGCGTATGCCATGCAGCCGGCATGCCGCCACCAACATCGCGGCCTGCTCGGCCGTCGGTTCGGTTTGCGGCGGAAGGCCGGCGCTTTCCGGTGGGCGGCCGAGGCTGCGGACCATGGCTTCGAACCGACCGGTGGTGATCGTCAGGAAACGCGCTTCAGGGGACAGGACGCGAAATGCATGCACCGTTCCGGCGGGCACGCGCACCGCGTTTCCGGGCATCAGCCGGCGGGTCTCGTCCGCTATCCGCAATTCCACTTCGCCGTCCTGCATGTAGAAATGTTCGTCTTCCTCGTCGTGAATATGCAGGGGCACGCCGAAACCCTGCGCCATCCGATGCTCGATCAGCGACACGCCGCCCGGTCCTCCCTCCTGCGAGAGGAGGATGGAGAGGCGGGCGGTAGTGAACCAGATGTCTTCAGGCATGATAGGATCGTCCCTTGCTGTCGAGGACCGGGCTACCGCCGTTCGCCCAGCTCGATAAGATCGGCGATATGGCAACAGCGGGCGGATGAATGGCATGAAGACGGTCGATCCGATGGCGGGGATCGCTGCATTTCTCCGCGTGGCGGAGCGGGCGAGCTTCTCGATGGCGGCCGACGATCTCGGCGTCGCACGGGCGACGATCGGAATGCAGGTGCGCATGCTCGAACGTCGGCTCGGCGTTCGCCTGCTGCATCGCTCGACCCGCGCCGTATCGCTGACGGAGGCGGGGGCGGCCTATCGCGATGCGATCGCACATCTGCCGGCGCAGGTTCGCGAGGCCGAACGGGCCGCGGCGTCTTTCCAGACCGAAGCCGTCGGCCGCATTCGCATAGCGGCGCCGCCCGATCTGGGCCCAGCCCATATCGCGCCTGTCCTCGTCCGATATATGGCCGATCACCCCGCCGTATCGATCGAACTGACGCTTTCTACGGACACGACGGACCTCGTGGGCGAGGGCTACGACCTGGCTATACGGGGTGCGCTGACCGTCGAGCCGACGCTCGTGACGCGGCAGATCGGCAGGTCACCGATCGTCGCCTGCGCCGCACCGGCCTATCTCGATCGCCATGGATCGCCGCAGACGCCATATGATCTCCAGAACCATGCCTGCCTGCATTTTGCGGGCCTGCGTTGGGGACGCGCGTGGCTGTTCCAGCGGGCCGGGGAAGTGGCGAGGGTAGCGATCGTGCCGCGGCTGGAATGCAACGACGGGCCAACCCTTCTTGCCGCCGCCGTAGACGGCGCGGGGATCGCGCTCGAACCGATGTTCGTCGTGGGGCCGGCAATCCGCGCAGGGCGCTTGATACCGGTCCTGACCGACTGGGCTTTGCCCGAAATACCGATACACGCCGTCTATCCGGCCAATCGCCATATCGCCGGCAAGGTTCGCACGCTGGTCGATCGGCTGGCCAGTGCCTTCGCGGCCGCCGCCGACCTAAGCTAGACGATCGCGCGAACCTCCGAGGAGGGCGCGCCGCGGCAGCCCGCAGATCGGGGCGGCCTAACCCCGCTGCGCCCCCAGCCCGCCGACGCGCGGGCGCTCGTCCGCCGGGATCAGGCCTTCGAGCACGGCCCAGAAACCGCCGACTGCGCCGTGGCCCGCCTCGGCATAGGCCGCCGACAGGCGTTCGCGCAGCGCCTCGAACAATTCCGCCTCGAAGCGGGCGCCGGTCTCGGTGAGCCGCAGCAGGCGCTGGCGGCGATCCTCGCGGCCGGTGCGCGTCTCGATCAGGCCGCGCGCGGTCAGCTCGTTCAGGACGCGGCCGAGCGACTGTTTGGTGATCCCGAGCAGACGCAGCAGCTCGCTCACCATCATGTCCGGCCGGCGCGCGACGAAATAGAGCGCACGGTGATGCGCCCGGCCCAGGCCCATGCGCGCCAGCCCTTCGTCTATCCCCCGATAGAGGTGGGAATAGCCGAAGTAGAGCAGCTCGACACCGCGGCGGATTTCATGTTCGCGCAGGAACAGCGGAGAAGTTGACGGGACAGCCATATTGACCCAATTTGGCATCGCGCCTAGGCTGGCGCAACCCTTGAACCTGGCTATCATCGTGAATTCGCGACGATTTGCCAATATACGAGATCAACCCATGACGGCCGCCCCGACCATCCGTTTCGCCCGCGATCCGCATCCCGCCCCGATTCCCGTCGACGAGCGGGCGGCGATGCTGGTCGATCCGGGTTTCGGCCGGGTGTTCACCGACCATATGGTGGTGGCGCGCTATCGCGAAGGCGAAGGGTGGTACGACGCCCGCGTCACCGCCCGCGTGCCGTTCCAGCTCGATCCCGCCTGCGCCGTCCTCCATTATGCGCAGGAGATTTTCGAAGGGATGAAGGCGTATCGCACCGCGGCCGGCGGTGCAGCGCTGTTCCGGCCCGAGGCGAATGCCGCGCGCTTCCGCACGTCGGCGGCGCGGATGGCGATGGCCGACGTGCCGGAGGAGCTGTTCCTCGACGCGGTGGCCGCGCTGGTGGAGGTGGATCGCGACTGGATACCCGACGGGGAGGGCGGCAGCCTCTACCTCCGCCCGTTCATGTTCGCCAGCGAGACGTTCCTGGGCGTCCGCCCAGCGCACGAATATGTCTTCGCCGTCATCGCTTCGTCGGTCGGCGCCTATTTCAAGGCCGGGGCGGGGGCGATCTCGCTGTGGGTGACGGAGGATTATTCGCGCGCCGCGCGCGGCGGCACCGGGGCGGCGAAGTGCGGCGGCAATTATGCCGGCAGCCTCGTCGCGCAGGCCGAGGCGATCGCGCACGATTGCGATCAGGTCGTCTTCCTCGATGCCGCGGAAGGAAAGTGGGTCGAGGAACTGGGCGGCATGAACATCTTCTTCGTGCTCGACGACGGATCGCTCGTCACCCCGCCGCTCGGCACGATCCTGCCCGGCATCACCCGCGATTCGCTCATCACGCTCGCCCGCGGGCGCGGGTTGACGGTGCGCGAGCAGCCCTATTCGCTGGCGGACTGGCGCGCCGATGCGGCGAGCGGCCGGCTGGTCGAGGCCTTCGCCTGCGGCACCGCGGCGGTGGTGACGCCGATCGGCCAGGTGAAGAGCGCGAGCGGCGACTTCACCATCGGCAGCGGCGGTCCGGGGCAATTGTCCGGATCGCTGAAGGAGCAGTTGGTGGCGATCCAGCGGGGGCAGGCGCCCGATCCGCACGATTGGGTCAAGCCGCTGTTTTGACGAGGCCCGCCCCGCCGTATCCGGATGCGGTGATCTTCGACATGGACGGGCTGCTGCTGGACAGCGAGCGGCTGTATCGCGATGCCATGCATGCGGTGCTGGCGCGCGACGGCCTGTCGCTGCCCGACGATCTGTTCGCCGCGCTGGTCGGCCGGCCGTGGGTGGCCAACCGCGCGACGCTGACCGCGCATTACGGACCGGCCTTCGATTGCGAGCGCCACCGCGCCGAATGTTTCGCGACCTACGAGACGCTGGCGGCGGCGGGCACGCCGCTGCGGCCGGGGGCGGCGGCGCTGCTGGCCTGGCTGGCGGCGGAAGGCATGCCGATGGCGGTCGCCACCTCGACCGGCACGACGCGGGCGCGCGACAAGCTCGGCCGGGCGGGCATCGTCGATCGTTTCGCGGTGATCGTCGGGGCGGACGACGTGCCCCGCCACAAGCCCGATCCCGCCCCCTATCTGCATGCCGCGGCCTTGCTCGGCGTATCGCCCGCGCGCTGCTGGGCGCTCGAGGATTCCCCCACCGGCATCCGCGCCGCGGCCGCCGCCGGCATGGCGACCTTCATGGTGCCGGACTTGATCGCACCGACGCCGGAAACCGGGCGGCTGTGCGTCGCGACGCTCGCCAGCCTCGCCGATCTGCGCCCGATCCTGACGGCCGCCGCATCGAGGCTTCCCAGCGCAGGCGCGCCCGGCTAAGAGGCGCGGCATCCGGCCCGACGCGGCCGGCGATGGGGCGTCGCCAAGCGGTAAGGCACCGGTTTTTGGTACCGGCATTCGGAGGTTCGAATCCTCCCGCCCCAGCCAATTCCCTCATGTTCGAACGATTTGGCGCGACGGGCTGCCCGCCTTGTCAGGCCGGCGACCGCGGCCGATAAGCCGGGCAGGTGGAGGAGAGGGTCCGCATGACGGAGAACGACAGCCGGAGCGGCGCGCGCGTGACGGGGGCGATGGTCATGGCAGCGGCCGGGGCGGCGCTCGGGGGGCTGCTGTTCGGGATCGATACCGCCGTCATCTCGGGCACCACGACTGCGCTGCAGGCCCGGTTCGCCCTGACGGACGGGGCGTTGGGGTTCACCGTCGCTTCCGCCCTGATCGGCACGGTGGCGGGCGCGCTCGTGGCCGGCGCCCCGGCCGACCGGTACGGGCGGAGGGCGATGCTGATCGCGATCGCCCTTTGCTACGTCGTCTCGTCGCTGGGATGCGGGCTGGCGCCGACCTGGCCGGTCCTGCTGGCGTTCCGCTTTCTGGGCGGCCTTGCCATCGGCGCAGCGTCGGTGGTGACGCCGATCTACATCGCCGAAGTCTCGCCCGCGGCCTATCGCGGCCGGCTCGTCGCGCTCAACCAACTGAACATCGTGGCCGGCATCCTGCTGGCGTTCGTTTCCAACTTCGTGATCGCCGGCGCCGTGCCACCGGAGGTCGCCTGGCGCTGGATGCTGGGGATCGTCGCGCTGCCCTCGCTCGTCTTCCTCGGCATCACGATCCTCTTGCCCGAGAGCCCGCGCTGGCTGGTCGTGACCGGGCGGCAGGCCGATGCCGGGGCGGTGATGACCCGGCTGGGGTTCGACCGGCCGATCGCGGAGATCGAGGCCATGGCCGCCGCCATCGCCCGCGACAGCGAAGCCGAGCGACCCCGACTGTTCCAGCGCGCCCATCTGCGGCCCGTCCTCTGCGCCGTGCTGATCGCGATGTTCAACCAATTGTCCGGCATCAACGCGCTGCTCTATTATGCGCCGCGCATCTTCGAGCTTGCCGGGGCGGGGGCCGATACGGCGCGGCTGTAATCGATCGCGGTCGGCGGCACCAATCTACTGTTCACCATCGTCGCGATGTTCCTGATCGACCGGATCGGACGCCGGCCGCTGCTCTACGTCGGATCGATCGTGACGGCCGCGTCGCTGTTCCTCGTCGCCACCCAGCTCGGATCGGCCCGGCCGGATGGTGCGCTGGTGATGATCGGGCTGCTGAGTTTCATCGCCGGTTTCGCAGTGTCCCAGGGGGCGGTGGTCTGGGTGTTCATCTCCGAAGTGTTTCCAAGCAAGGTTCGCGGCAAGGGGCAGGCGCTGGGCAGCTCGGTCCACTGGATCATGGCGGCCGCGATCACCTGGCTCTTTCCCGTTTTCGCCGGCGGGCTGGGCGGCGGGGTCTTCGCGATCTTTGGAATGATGGCGCTGCTACAACTGCTGTTCGTGTGGAAGCTGATGCCGGAGACGATGGGCGTGCGCCTCGAGGACATGAGCACGCGGCCCGGGCGCACGGCCTGAGGCCGCGCGGGGCCACCGCCGGCCCCCCGTCGGGCGCCCGACGTCGGATCGGGCGGCGGATGGTTCCGCACATGCAAAAAGGCCGCCCCGCATGCCTGCGGAGCGGCCTTTTCATGTGCCGGTGCGGCGGGGGCGGATCAGCCCTCGGCGCGCTCCTCTTCCGGCTCGGCGGCGATGGCGCCGGGCTCGGCGTTGGGGTCATAGTCCTCGGTGAAGCCGGCGGCGTCACGCTCGAACATCTGCGCCATGACGTCGACGCCCTGCGCCTGCATCTCGGCCTCTTCGGGCGAGCGGGCGACGTTGACCTTGACGGTCGCCGACACCTCGGCGTGCAGCACCACCTTCACCTCGTGCAGGCCGATCGCCTTGATCGGGCGATCGAGCACGATCTGGCTCTTGGTCAGCTTCGCGCCGTCTTCGGCCAGCAGCTCGGCCAGGTCGCGGGCGGAGACCGATCCGTAGAGCTGGCCGGTGTTGGAAGCCTGACGGATCAGGGTGATGGTCTTGCCGTCGATGTCCTGGGCATCGGTGGCGGCGGTGGCGCGGCGGGCGGCATTGTCCGCCTCGATCTGCGCGCGATTGGCCTCGAACAGCTTCTTGTTCGCGGAATTCGCGCGCAGCGCCTTGTTGCGCGGCAGCAGGTAGTTGCGCGCGAAACCGTTCTTGACGGTCACGACATCGCCGATGTGGCCGAGCTTCTCGACCCGTTCGAGCAGGATCACGTCCATGTGCCTTGCCCTCCTTACTTCACGAGATAGGGCAGGAGGCCCAGATGACGCGCACGCTTGATCGCCTGGGCGAGCTCGCGCTGCTTCTTGGCCGAAACCGCGGTGATGCGGCTGGGCACGATCTTGCCGCGCTCGGACACGAAGCCCTGCAACAGGCGGACGTCCTTATAGTCGATCCGGGGCGCGTCCTTCGCGGAGAAGGGGCAGCTCTTGCGGCGGCGGAAAAAGGGGCGGGCCATCTGTTATTCTCCTGCTCGCGCGAAGCCGCCGGCGCGGTCGCCGTCCTCGCGGTCGCGGCGCGGGCGATCCTCGCGCGGACCACGGTCGCCACGATCGCCGCGGTCACCACGCTCGCCGCGGCGGCCGTCGCGCTCGTTGCGGCGCATCATCGCCGACGGGCCCTGCTCCAGCGCATCGACGCGGACGGTCATGTAGCGGATGATGTCCTCGTTGAGCGCGGTCTGGCGCTCCAGCTCGGCGACGACGCCGGCCGGGCCGTCGATCTCGAGCATCACGTAATGCGCCTTGCGGTTCTTCGCGATGCGGTAGGCGAGGCCGCGCAGGCCCCACGTCTCGGTCTTGACGACCTTGCCCTGACCGTCCTCGACGATCTTGGTGGCGGTCTCCGCCAGCGCATCGACCTGGGCCTGGGCCAGATCCTGACGCGCGAGGAAGACATGCTCGTAGAGAGCCATTCCTGCTTGTCCTTCATGTCACCGATCGCTGACGCCACGCCCGTCGTGACGCCCCTCCGGCTGTCGTTCCAGCATTCGGGCCGCGGCAATGCGCGGCCTGCCGGCGAACCCGTGCGGGTTCCGGCGGGGCCGCCTATCCACGATCGGGGCCGCGATTGCAAGTCCGCTTGGCCTGCGGCCCGGCTCCCCCTAAGACGGCGGCCAATGATCGTCCTTGATCGCACCGGTGCGGCCGTCCTGGCCGCCATCGCCATCTTCTGGGTCGCGACCGCGGTATGGGCGACGATCCTGGGCGTGCGCCGGTCGACGCAGGCGCGTGCCTCCACGCGCGAGGCGCGCCGCCTCGCCTCGCTGATCGCCGCCGCGCCGGCGATGCCGCTGGTGGTCGATGCCGAGGGGCGGGTGGAGCAGGGCGAGCGGCTGGGCCGCTGGCTGGGCCTCGCCACGCCGCCCGCGGTGCTGGCCGACCTCGCCGATCCCGCCTCGGGTTTATCCGCCAACGATGTCGAGGCGCTGGCGCGCGACGTGGCTGCGACGCGCCGGTCCGGCCGCGGTTTCGCGCGCGCCGTCACCATGGCGGGATCGGGGCAGGTGTTGCTGGTGCGCGGGCAGCCCGAGGCGGGCGGCCGCCGGATCGTGCTGTGGTTCATCGACATGACCGACAGCGAGCGCGAGATCGAGCGGCTGGGGGCCGAGGTGCTGCGCCTGCGCGGCCTGATCGACATCCTGTCGACGCTGATCGAGGCGGCCCCCTTCCCGATGTGGCATCGCGGGCCGGACCTGCGGCTCGCCCTCGTCAACGGCGCCTATGTACGTGCGGTCGACGGCGAATCGGCGGTGCAGGTGGTGCGGCAGGGGCTGGAACTGCTCGAAGCGGGCAATGCCCGCGCGGCGCTGGGCGTGGCGGCGGCGCGCGGCGCGATCGGCGAGGTGACGAGCCGCACCGCGCCTGCGATCATCGCTGGCGAACGGCGCATGATCCGCATCGTCGACGTGCCGCTGGGCGATGCGGGCATCGCCGGCTATGCGCTGGACGTCGAGGAGCTGGAGGAGGCGCGCGCCGACCTGCGCCGCTTCGTCGGCGCGCAGCGCGACATGCTCGACCGGCTGAGTGCTGCGGTCGCCCAGTTCGCGCCAGACTATAGCCTGGCCTTCTACAACGCCCATTTCCTCCAGCTCTTCCCGATCGACCCCGAATGGCTGGCCGATCGCCCCGCCTTCGATCGCCTGCTGGAGGGGATGCGCGAGGTGCAGCGCGTGCCGGAGGTGCGCGACTTCCCCGGCTGGAAGGCCGAGCGGCGTGGCTGGTTCCTCGGCACGGACGCGACGGAGGAGGCGTGGCTGCTGCCCGGCGGCATCCACCTGCGCGTCGTCGCGCAGCCGCTGCCCGACGGCGGCCTGCTGCTGATCCTGGAGGATCGCACCGAGCATCTCCAGCTCGCCAGCGCGCGCGATACGCTGCTGCGGGTGCGGGCCGCCACCTTCGACAATCTGTTCGAGGCGGTGGGCGTGTTCGCAGCGGACGGGCGGCTCCAGCTCTGGAACAGCCGCTTCCGCGACGTATGGCAGCTGGGCGACGCCGAACTGGCGCGCAAGCCGCATGTCGACATGCTGGTGCAGGCGATCGCCCCGCAACTGGCCGATGCCTCGCGCGCCGGGCTGGTCCGCGAGCTGGTGCGGATCGCGACGGTCGATCGCCAGCAGCGCGCCGGGCGGCTTTCCATGGCGGACGGCCGCTTCTTCGAGTTCGCCGCCGTGCCGCTGCCCGATGGCAATGCCCTGTTCGCGCTGCTCGACGTTACCGCATCGCGCGGGATCGAACAGGCGCTGCGCGACCGCAACGAGGCGCTGGAACAGGCCGACCGGATCAAGACCGCCTTCGTCGCCAACATGAGCTACGAACTGCGCGTGCCGCTCACCTCGATCGCGGGCTTCGCCGAGATGCTGGACGGCGGCTACGCCGGCGAACTGCCGGATACGGCGCGGGAATATGTGACCGCCATCACCAGCGCGGTCGGCCGGCTGGGCCAGCTGATCGGCGACGTGCTCGACCTCAGCCAGAGCGAGGCGGGGGCGCTGCCGCTGGCGCGGGACGCGGTGCCGGTCGCGCCCCTGATCCGCACCGCCTGCGAAGCCTCGCGCGAGCATGCCGGGCGGCGGCGGACGACGATCATGTGCGACATCGACGCCGAGGATCTGGCGGTGACCGGCGATGCGGTGCGGCTGGCGCAATGCCTGGATCACCTGCTTCGCAACGCCGTCGCCTACACCCAGCGCGGCGGGCAGGTGGCGATCCGCGCGGCGGGGGCCAACGGCCGCGTCGAGATCAGCGTGCGCGACAACGGCCCCGGCATCGCCCGCGAAGAGATCCGCCGCATCTTCACCCGCAAGGAACGCGCGAAGGTGACGGCCCCGCGCGAGGGCAGCGGCGGCATCGGCCTGCCGCTCGTCCGCCAGCTGGTCGAGGCGCATGGCGGCACGCTGCGCCTGCTGTCCGATCCCGGGCGCGGCACCGCCGCGATCATCGACCTGCCGGCCGCGCCCGAGCCGGCGGCGGACCAGCCGGCGTGAGGCTGGCGACGCCGGCCGATACCGCGGCGGCGGGCGCGGCGCTGGCGGCGGTGCTGCGGCCGGGCGATGCGGTGGCGCTGTCCGGCCCGCTGGGGGCGGGGAAGACCAGCCTCGCGCGTGGCCTGCTGGCGGCGCTGGGGGTGGCGGGCGAGGTGCCCAGCCCCAGCTTCCCGATCGTGATCGCCTATGACCCGCCCGAGGTGCGGCTGCCGGTGCTGCATGTCGATCTCTACCGGATCGACGATCCCGCGGACATCGCCGAACTGGGGCTGGACGAAGCGCGCGCCGATGCCGCGCTGCTGATCGAATGGCCCGAACGGATGGGGGCGGCGCTGTGGGCGGACGTGCTCGGCCTGACGATCGCGCCGGAGGCGGACGGGGGGCGGCGCTTGACTTGGGTTGCGCCCAAGGCTTGGGACGGGCGATGGCCACCCTCCCGATGACCCCGCCGGACCACGCCCCGGCCTTCCTCGCCACGCACGGCTGGGCGGGGGCCGCGATCGCGCCGCTGGCGGGCGACGCCTCCTTCCGCCGCTATTTCCGGGTGGTGGACGGCACGCGGCGGGCAGTGCTGATGGATGCGCCGCCGGCGCTGGGGGACAGCCGCCCGTTCCTGGCGGTCGCGGAGCATCTCGTAGGCCGCGGCCTTCGCCCCCCGCACATCCTCGCCGCCGATCCGGGCGCCGGGCTGATCCTGCTCGAGGATTTCGGCGACCGGCGGATGCGCGAAGCGGTGGAGGCGGAGCCGGCGATCGAGGAGGCATCCTATGCCCGGGCGATCGACCTGCTCGCCGATCTTCACGCGGGCGACGGCGGCAATCTGCCACCCTACGACCGCATCGTGCTGCATCGCGAGGTGGACATCTTCGCCGAATATTACGCCCCTGCGGTCGGCCTCGCCATCGATCATGCCGGATGGCGGGCGGCGTGGGAGGCGGTGTTCGCGCTGTTGGACGACGCGCCGACGGTGACGGTGCTGCGCGACTATCACGCCGAGAATATCATGCTGCTGGGCGACGGCCGTCTCGGCCTGCTCGACTTTCAGGATGCGCTGGCGGGCCACCCCGCCTACGATCTCGTCTCGATCCTGCAGGATGCGCGTCGGGACGTGCCGCCGGCGCTGGAGGCGCGCATGATCGATCGCTATCGGGCGCGCCGCCCGTTCGACGCCGCGGCCTATGCGGTGCTGGGGGCGCAGCGCAACACCAAGATCCTCGGCCTGTTCGTCCGCCTGTGGAAGCGGGACGGCAAGCCCCGCTATCTCGCCTATCAGCCGCGGATGTGGGGCCTGCTGGAGCGCGATCTGGCGCACCCGGCGCTTGCGCCGGTCGCAAACTGGTTCGCCGCCAACGTCCCGGCCGAAGCGCGGGTCGATGCGTGGCGGGGATCCGCCGGCTGATGCCCGCGGTTCGCGCCCTCCGCCCCGATCCCGCCGCCGGCCGCCCGGTGCCCGAGATGGCGATGGTGCTGGCGGCGGGCCTCGGCACCCGGATGCGCCCGCTGACGGCGGATCGCCCCAAGCCCTTGGTCGAAGTGGCCGGGCGGGCGCTGATCGATCATGCCTTCGATCGGCTGCGCGCCGCCGGCATCGCCCGCGCCGTCGTCAACGTCCATTATCTGGCGGACCGGCTGGAGGCGCATCTGGCCGGCGTCGGCGGGATAGGCATCGCCGTCTCCGACGAGCGGGACGTGCTGCTGGAAACGGGCGGCGGCCTCGTCCACGCCGCGCCCCTGCTGGGGGAGGCGCCGTTCCTCGTCGTCAACAGCGACAATCTGTGGATCGACGGCCCGGTCGATGCGATCCGCCTGCTGGCGGCGGGGTGGGACGACGCGCGGATGGACGCGCTGCTGCTGCTGGTGCCGCTGGCGCGCGCCGCCTGCCACGGCGGGCGCGGCGATTTCCACATGGACGGCACCGGCCGGATCGCGCGGCGGCGGGCGAAGGTGGCGCCGTTCGTCTATACCGGCATCCAGATCGTTTCGCCGCGGCTGCTGGCCGATCCCCCGGCGGGGGCTTTCTCGACCAATATCCTGTGGGATCGGGCGATCGCGGCGGGGCGCTGCTTCGGCGCGGTCCATCAGGGCCTGTGGTTCGATGTCGGCACGCCCGCCGCGATCCCGGTGGTCGAGGCGGCGCTGGCGGAAGGCTGAGCGATGGCGGGGCCGGCAGTCTTCACGATCCCGCCGCACCGCGGCTTCGCCGATGCGCTGGCCGCCGGGCTGATCGCGCGGACGGCGGCCGAGCCGCTGGGCCTTGCCCGCGCGATCGTGATCCTGCCCAGCAACCGTGCCGCCCTCACCGTCAGCGAGGCGTTCGTGCGGCTGGCGGGCGACGGCCTGCTGCTGCCGCGGCTGGTGCCGATCGGCGGGATCGAGGGCGAGGAGGGGGTGGCCGCCGCCTTCGACCCCGCCGATGCCGATCCGGTGCCGCCCGCGATCGATCCGCTCCATCGCCGGATGATACTCGCCCGCCTGATCTGCGAGGGGCGGGCGCAAGCGGGCGACCCCGTCGAGACGGGCGAGGCGCTGCGGCTTGCGGCGGACCTCGCCCGCGTAATCGATCAGCTCGCCGCCGAGGATGTCGCGCCGGCGCGGCTGGCGGAGGCGGTGCCGGCCGAATTGTCGCGCCATTGGGAACGCTCGCTGGCGGTGCTGCGGCTGATCCTCGATCGCTGGCCGCAGGAACTGGTCGCCGCGGGGCGCCTCGATCCCGCCGAGCGGCGCAACCGGCTGCTGCGCCGCACCGCCCGCGCCTGGCGCCGGGTGCCGCCGCCGGGCCTGGTCGTGGCGGCGGGCATAACCGCCACCTCGCCCGCCATCGCCGAGCTGATGGGGGTGATCGCCCGATTGGAGCGGGGGCTGGTGGTGCTGCCGGGCCTCGACCGGGCGATGCGCGAGCCGGAATGGGCGGCGCTGGGGCCGGACGAGGCCGGGCGCGGGATCGAGACGCATCCCCAATATGCGCTGAAGCTGCTGATCGACCGGATGAGCGTGGCGCGGGGCGAGGTGCGGCCGTGGCGCCATGGCGGCGGCGGCCGGGCGCCGGCCGCCCGCAGCCGGGCGATCGGCAATGCGCTGGCGCCCGCCGCCTTCACCGCGCGCTGGCAGGTGCTGAAGCCCGCCGACCGCCGGCTGACGGGCGTGCGCGCCGCCGATTTCGCGACGCCCGCCGACGAGGCGCAGGCGATCGCCATCCACCTGCGCGAGGCGATCGAGGCGCCGGGGCGGACGGCGGCGCTGGTGACGCCCGATCGCGGCCTCGCCGCGCGCGTCTCCGCCCACCTGCGCCGCTGGGGGATCGTGGCCGACGATACCGCCGGGCGGCCGCTGGCCGCCACGCCGCCGGGCACGCTCCTCCTCTCGCTGGCGGAAGCGGCGGCGGAGGGGTTCGCGCCCGTCGCCACCGTCGCCCTGCTCAAACATCCGCTGGTGCGGGCCGGCGCGGGGCGGCTGGACTGGCTGGACGGCGTGCGCCGCCTCGACCGTGCGTTGCGCGGGCCGCGTCCGGCGCCGGGCCTCGCCGGCATCGCCGCGCATCTCGATGGCGGGGATGAGCGCGAAGCCATCGTCCGCCGGCGGGCGAAGCCGCTGTGGGAGGAGGCTGCGGCGCTGCTGTTGCCGCTGGAAACGGCCTTCGCCGGCCCCGAAGCGCCCTTGCCCGCGCTGCTGGCGGCGATCCGCGAGGGGGCGGAGGCGCTGGCCGGCGACGCCGCCTGGGCCGCGCCCGCCGGACGCGCCGCCGCCGATCTGCTCGCCGCGCTGGAGGCGGCGGCGCCGCTGGGTCCGGGGACGATCCGCATCGCCGCCTTCCCCGCCATCCTGCGGCAATGGCTGGACGAGGTGGCGGTGCGCCCGCCGCAGGGCGGGCATCCGCGGGTCGCGATCCGCGGCCTGATCGAGGCGCGGCTGGCGCAGGCCGACGTGACCGTCATCGGCGGCCTCAACGAGGGCGTGTGGCCGACCGCGGCGGCGCCCGATCCGTGGCTGGCGCCGGCGCTGCGGTCCGCGCTCGGCCTGCCGGGGATGGAGCGGCGGATCGGCGTGCAGGCGCACGATCTGGCGGGGGCGCTGGGCGGCGGGCAGGTGCTGGTGACGCGCAGCCGCCGCGATGCGCGCGCGCCCACCGTCGCCTCGCGCTTCTGGCTGCGGATGGAGGCGATGACCGGCGGGCTGACGCGCGCGCCGCGCCTCGCCCGGCTGGCGCAGGCGATCGATGCGCCCGCCCGGTTCCGGCCCGCCGATCGCCCCGCCCCGCGCCCGCCGGTGGAGGATCGGCCCGATCGCATCGCCGTCACCCGGCTCGACCGGCTGAAGGCCGATCCCTTCGCCTTCTACGCCAGCCAGATGCTGCGCCTGTCGCGCTGGGACGCGATCGATGCCGATCCCAGCGCGGCATGGCGCGGCAGCGCGATCCATGCCGTGTTCGAGGCGTGGATGCGCGAGGATGATTGCCGGCCCGATGCGCTCGCCCCCCGCGCCGAGGCGATGCTGGCGGAGGCCGCGCGCCATCCGGTGCTGCGCGCGCTGTGGACGCCGCGGCTGATGGAGGCGATCGCCTGGGCGGGCGAGACGGTGGCGGCGATGCGCGCCGAGGGCCGCACGCCGCTGGTGGCCGAGATCGACGGCGCGACCGACATCTTCGGCATCACGCTGGAAGGCAAGGTCGACCGGATCGACCGGCTGGCGAACGGCGGCCTCGCCATCGTCGATTACAAAACCGGCCAGCCGCCCGCGGCGCGCGCGGTGGCGGCGGGCTATGCGATGCAATTGGGGCTGCTGGGGCTGATCGCCGAGCGCGGCGGTTTCCAAGGTGCCGAGGGCACGCCCGAACGGTTCGAATATTGGTCGCTGGCGAGCGCGCCGCGCGGCGGCGGCCTCGGCCACGTCTCCACCCCCGTCGGCCCGCGCCGCGGCGGGGAGGAAATCGACCCCGCCGACTTCACCACCCGCGCCGCGCGCATCCTGGAGGCGGCGGTGCTCGACTATCTGAAGGGCGACAAACCGTTCGAGGCGAAGCTGCATCCCGAACATGCCCCTTATGACGATTACGACCAGCTGATGCGGCTGGACGAATGGTACGGGCGGGGCGCGCCATGAGCGTGCGCCACAAGCGTTTCCAGCGGCTGGAAGGCGCGCAGGCGGACGCGACGCGGCCCGATGCGCTCGTCTGGCTGTCCGCCTCGGCCGGCACCGGCAAGACGCATGTCCTGTCCGCGCGCGTGCTGCGGCTGCTGCTGAACGGCGCGCCGCCCGAAAGCCTCCTGTGCCTGACCTTCACCAAGGCCGGCGCGGCGGAGATGGCGGAACGCGTGCAGGCGCGGCTGGCGGCGTGGGTGCGGCTGCCCGACGCGAAGCTGCGCCATGAACTCTACGCGCTGGGCGAACCGAACGACGATGCCGCGGTCGCCTACGCCCGCACCCTCTTCGCACGCGTGCTGGATGCGCCGGGCGGCCTCACCATCCAGACCATCCATGCCTTCTGCCAGACCTTGCTCGCCGGCTTCCCGCTGGAAGCGGGCCTTGCCCCCGGCTTCCGCCCGCTGGAGGGCCGGGCCGAGGCGGCGCTGGCGCGGCGGACGCTGGCCGAATTGCTGGAACGCGCCGAGGCGGGCGGCGACCTGCGGCTGATCGCCGACGTGCAGGCCTTGAGCCGCCGGCTGGGGGAGCAGCGCGCCGAAGCCTATCTCGTCCGATCGGCGCGGATGCCCGCCGAGATGGCGGCGCTTGGGGTGCGCGAGGGGATCGAGCCGCGCCTGCGCCGCGCGCTGGACGTGCCGGCCGGCGATGTCGAGGCGGCGATCGAGGCGCGGCTGGCCGACGATGCCTTCGATCTCGCCTGCCTGCGTTCGATCGCCGCCGCCAATGCCGCGTGGGGCACCAAGACCGGGCTTGCCGATGCCGACCGCATCGCCCGCTTCCTCGCCGCCAGCGCCGCCGAACGGGTCGGCCTGCTCGAGGATCTGCTGAGCGTGGCGCTGACGCAGAAGGGGGAGCCGCGGACCGTCTCCGCCAAGCTCGCCGATTGCGATCCCGATCATGGCGGCAATTGCGCGCGCTTCGCCGAAGCGGCGCAAGCGCTGCTGGCGCTGCGCAGGCGCGCTGCGCTGGCGACGCTGCTGGCGTCCGCGCTCAGGGCGGGGCAGGCCTATGCGCTGGCGTGGGGCGAGGCCAAGCGCGCCGCCGGCGTGGTCGATTTCGACGACATGATCCGCGCGACCGTCGCGCTGCTGGAGGCGGACGGCATCGGCCAGTGGGTGCGCTACAAGCTCGACCGGCGGATCGACCACATCCTCGTCGACGAGGCGCAGGACACCAATGCCGCGCAATGGCGGATCGTGCGTGCGCTGGCGGAGGAATTCTTCGTCGAGGAGCCGGGCGAGGAGACGCGCCGAAGCCCGCGCACCCTGTTCACGGTCGGCGATTTCAAGCAGGCGATCTTCGGCTTCCAGGGCACCGATCCGATCTATTTCCGCGCCGCGCTGGCCAGTTTTTCGGCGGCGGCCGAGGCGGGCGGGCGGCGGATCGAGCGTTATTCGCTCGACCGTTCGTTCCGGTCGACGCCGCCGGTGCTGGCAGTGGTGGACGGCCTGATCGAGGAACTCGGGTGGGAGGCGCTGGGCCTGTTCGAGCCGGCCGAACGGCACCTCAGCGCGCGCGCCAGACTGCCCGGCGCGGTTACGCTGCTCAAGCCGATCGCCAGCGGCGCCGCCGACCCGGCCGATACCGAGGGCGAGGAGGGGTGGGTGGACGATGCCACCCGCGCCGTCGCGACGAAACTCGCCCAACAGGTGAAGGCGTGGCTGGACGAGGGGCTGATGCTGCCCGGCAAGGGCCGGCCGCTCCGGCCCGAGGACGTGCTGTTCCTCGTCCGCAAGCGCGGCAGCCTCGCCAGCTTGCTCGTCGCCCGGCTCCATGCCGAAGGCGTGCCGGTGGCGGGGGTCGACCGGTTGCGGCTCGATCAGCCGCTGGCGGTGAAGGATTTGCTCGCGGCCTGCCGCTTCGCGCTCCAGCCCGAGGACGATCTGGTGCTGGCCAATCTGCTCGTCTCGCCGCTCGTCGACCTCGCGCAGGACGATCTCTATGCCATCGCCTGCAAGCGGCCGGGATCGCTGTGGCAGGCGGTGCGGGAGCGGCGGCCGGATGTGGCGGAACTGCTCGCGGAGCTGCTGGCGACGGCCGATCTGGTCGAGCCGCACCGCTTCCTCGAAACGCTCCTGTCCGGGCCGATGGACGGCCGCCGCCGGCTGCTCGAACGGCTGGGGCCGGAGGCGCGCGACCCGATCGAGGAATTGCTGACCGCGGCGCTGGGCTTCGAGGGGGAGGCGACGGGCACGCTGCAACGCTTCCTCGACTGGTTCGATCGCGGCACGGTGGAGATCACGCGCGATCCCTCCGCCCCGCTGGATGCGGTGCGGGTGATGACGGTGCATGGCGCCAAGGGATTGCAGGCGCCGCTGGTGATCCTGGCGGACGCCACGGCCGATCCCGATGCGTCGCGCGCCGAGACGATCGCCTGGGCGCCGGAAGAGGGGATGGAGCCGGTGATCGTGCCGCGCCCGCGCCGTGCCGAGATGACCGAGGCGCTGGCCGATGCCGCCGCCGCCGCCCGCGCCCGCGAGCGCGCCGAACATTGGCGGCTGCTCTACGTGGCGCTGACACGCGCCGAGGAACGGCTGGTGGTGGCGGGCGCGCTGGGGCCGAAGATGCGCGGGGTGCCGCCCGCCGACAGTTGGTATGCGCGGATCGAGGCGGCGATGGCGGGCATGGGGGCCGAGGAGGCCGCCGATCCGCTGTGGGGCGGGCTGCGACATTACGAGGGCGCGGGCGGGGAGGGCGCACGCCCCGCCCGGCCGCGCCGCGCGGCACCCGCGCTGCCCCCCGTCACGGTGCCGGAGTGGCTGCACCGCCCGGCGCCGGAGGAAGCGCGCCCGCCGCGCCCGCTCGCCCCCTCGGCGATCGGGCGTGACGATCTGGCCGATCCGCCGCCCGGCCCGGCGCTGCGCGCCGCCGCCGAACGCGGCCGGCTGCTCCACGCCTTGTTCGAGCGACTGCCGCCCCTTCCCCCGGAACGGCGCGCCGAAGCGGCGGAGCGCTGGCTGACGGGCGCCGCGGGCGTCGCGGACGTGGCGGTGCGCGGCGAACTCGTCGCCGCCGCCTGCGCGATCCTCGCCGATCCGGCGACTGCATCGCTGTTCCGCACCGACGCGCTGGTGGAGGCGCCGATCGCCGCGGTGGTGGGGGGCATCGTCGTCTCGGGCACGGTCGATCGGTTGATCGTCGAGGACGATCGCGTCACCGTCGTCGATTTCAAGACCGGGCGGCGCGTGCCGGCGGGCATCGACACGGCGCCGCCGCTGCATCTGGCGCAGGTGGCGGCCTATGCGGCGGCGCTCGGCGTGATCTTTCCGGGCCGGCGGATCGAGGCGGCGCTGCTCTACACCGGCGGCCCGAAGCTGATCGCGCTCGACGCCGCGACCCTCAAGCGCTTCTATCCGGGCGGGGAGCAAAACCTCTGAGGGGATGGTTGAGGCGGCGGTGGCGCCTGCCTACATCGCGTCCGTAACAGACATATGAAGGGAGCCGATCCATGGCCACCAAGAAGATCACCGACGGCAGCTTCCAGACCGACGTCCTCGCCGCCGACGGACCGGTGCTGGTGGACTTCTGGGCGGAATGGTGCGGCCCCTGCCGGATGATCGGCCCGGCGCTGGAGGAAATCTCCGACGAACTGGGCGACAAGGTGACGATCACCAAGATCAACATCGACGAGAACCCCGATGCGCCCGCCAAATATGGCGTGCGCGGCATCCCGACGATGATCCTCTTCAAGGGCGGCGAACCGGCCGCCACCAAGGTCGGCGCGGCGCCCAAGGGGCAATTGAAGAGCTGGCTCGAAGCGAGCATCTGACCGGCGGACGCGGGGCGGGCGGGCAAGCCGCCCCCCGCGCCTCATGCCGCGCGCAGCGTCTCCGCCAGCAGACGGAATTCCTTCTCGCGCGGGCTGCCCCGCCGCCAGCCGAGCGCGATGCGGCGCGACGGGTGGGGCGCATCGAGCGGGCGGGCGACGATATGGGTGCCGTCGAGGATGCCGGCATCGATCGCCATTTCCGGCAGCATCGTCACGCCGAGGCCGTTCTCGACCATCTGCACCATCGTGTGGAGCGAGGTGCCCATCATCGTCGCTTCCGCCCGCAGTTCGGGCCGGTTGCAGGCGGCCAGGACATGGTCCTTCAGGCAGTGGCCGTCCTCCAGCAGCAGCAGCGCGCGTTCGTCGATCGCCTCCGCCGGGATGCGCGCCGGCACGTCGTCGGCCGGGCCGGGCAGGGCGACGAACAACCGGTCCTCGAACAGATCGACCGTTTCGATATCCCCGCATTGATAGGGCAGCGCCAGCAACAGGCAATCGACCTGCCCGCGGTGGAGGGATTCGCACGCCTGACCGGTCGTCTCCTCGCGCAGGTAGAGCCGCAGTTCGGGCCATGCCTCGCGCAGGCGGGGCAGCGCGCGGGGGAGGAGGAAGGGGGCGATCGTGGGGATCACGCTCATCCGCAGGTCGCCCGCCAGCGGCTTGCCCGCCGCCCGCGCCATCGCGCTCAATTCCTCAGCCTCGCGCAGCACGCGCTCCGCCTTGTCGGCGATGCGCTGGCCGAGCGGTGTGAAGCGCACCACGCGGCGGGTGCGTTCGACCAGCGTGATGCCGATCAGCGATTCGAGCTCTCGCAACCCGGCCGACAGGGTCGACTGGGTGACGAAACACGCCTCCGCGGCACGCCCAAAATGGCCGTGCGTGCGCAAGGAAACGAGATATTGCAATTGCTTGAGCGTCGGCAGGTAGGTCGTCACTTATCGTCTCTCACGATCACCGCGGTCGGAATAATCTATTTGTTTGCGGCGCACCATGCCCTCAGATACGTCCTCGCAACCGCAGCAATTCACGCAAGGAGCATTTCATGGCCCTCACCGTCGGCGACAAGTTCCCCGCCCTCGTCCTCCCCGTCCAGGAAGGCACCTCGGCGCTGCCCGCGGGCGAGACGATCGATACCGGCGAGACCAATGGCAAGTGGAAGGTCGTGTTCTTCTGGCCCAAGGACTTCACCTTCATCTGCCCGACCGAGATCATCGGCTATGGGGAGCTGAAGAACGATCTGGCCGATCGCGACGCGGTGCTGATCGGCGCCTCGACCGACACCGATTTCGTCCACTTCGCGTGGCGCAAGTCGGACGAGCGGCTGGCCGCCTGCGACTTCCCGTGGATCGCGGACAACAAGAAGGAGCTGGCGAACGCGCTCGGCATCGTCGAGAAGGACGCCGGCGTCGCGCTGCGCGCCACCTTCATCGTCGATCCGCACAATGTGATCCAGCACGTCACGGTCAACGGCCTCAACCAGGGCCGCAACCCGGCCGAGGCGATCCGCGTGCTCGACGCGCTGCAGACCGACGAACTGTGCCCCTGCAACTGGAGCAAGGGTGAAGAGGTGCTGCGCCCGGCGGCGTAACGCCTTCCCCTTCAAAGCCTGATCGAGAGGGGCGCGGCTGGCCGGAGCGGCGGGCCGCGCCCTTTTCTTTGCCCGAAAGGAACACTTATGTCGCTCAAGGCCTTCGCCGAGCAGCTGCCCGATTATGCCAAGGACATCCGCCTCAACCTCAATTCGCTGGTGGGCGACCAGACGCTGGGCGACCAGCGCAAATATGGTCTGCTGATCGCCACCGCCCATGGTTCCGGCTACAAGCCGCTGGTGGAGGCGGCGGAAGCCGAGGCGGAAGGCAAGCTCAGCCCCGAGGCGCTGAACGCCGCGCGCGCCGCCGCGGCGGTGATGGCGATGAACAACGTTTACTATCGCTTCGTCCACCTCGCCTCGAACACGGAATATGGCCAGCTGCCGGCGCGGCTGCGGATGAACGTGATCGGCCAGCCGGGCATCGCCAAGGAGGATTTCGAGCTGTTCAGCCTCGCCGTCTCCGCCCAGAACGGCTGCGGCATGTGCATCGATTCCCACGAGAAGGTGCTGCGCCAGCACAATGTGCCGGTCGAGGCGATCCAGGCCGCGGCGCGGATCGGCGCGGTGATGACGGCGGCGGCCACCGTCCACGCGACGCGCGTGTGAGCGACGGCTGAACCGCAACCCTTTCCATGCCGCGCGGTTATCTTTATATGCCGCGCGGTATGGAAGGTCCGAGGGAGGCCATGATGCTCGTTCGCCTTGGGGCCTATCTCGAATCGATCCGTTCGCGCGATCCGGCGCCGCGCTCGCGCTGGGAAATCCTGCTCTATCCGGGCGTATGGGCGCTGGGCTTCCACCGCATCAGCCATGCCCTGTTCCGGCGGCGGCTCTATTTCCTCGCCCGGCTGGTCAACCACATCTCGCGCTTCGCCACCGCGATCGACATCCACCCTGGCGCCACGATCGGCCGCAATTTCTTCATCGACCACGGCTTCGTGGTGATCGGGGAGACGGCGCTGATCGGCGACAACGTCACCATCTACCAGCATGTGACGCTGGGCGGCACCAATCCGGCCAACGGCATCGCCGGCAAGCGCCATCCGACCCTGGAGGATGGCGTCATCATCGGATCGGGCGCCAATGTGCTGGGGCCGATCACGGTCGGCACGCGCGCGCGGATCGGCGCCAATGCGGTGGTGACGCGCGACGTGCCGGCGGGGGCGACGATGATCGGCATCCCCGCGCGGTCGACGCTGATCGACGCAGAGGAGTATCGCAAGCCGTTCGTCCCCTACGGCACGCCGTGCAGCGAACGGTTCGATCCGCAGACGCAGCAGCTGGAACTGTTGCGGTGCGAGGTGGAGCGGCTGCGCACGGCGCTGAACGGCCTGATCGCCGAGCGGGATGCGGGCGATGCGGCGTCGGCGGAGCGCGACTGCGCCTGATGGGCGCGATCACCCCCTTTCCCCGCCCCGCCAGCCAGATCGGTTTCGACCGGGCCGAATTGACGCGTATCCTCGATCTCTACGGGCGGATGGTCGCGGCGGGCCTGTGGCGGGACTATGCGATGGACATGGGGCGCGACGCGGCCATCTTCTCCGCCTTCCGACGCGCCGCCGAACGCCCCGAATATCGGATCGAGAAACGCCCGGCGCTGCGCCTGCGGCAGGGGCAATGGGCGCTGTTCGGCGAGGGCGGCATGGTGCTGAAGCGCGGCGACGACCTGCGGCTGGTGCTGGCGCCGGTGGAGCGCAAGCTGATGAAGCTGGTCGACTGATCCTTTATTCGGTCGCTGGCCATAGTGGCGACTTGCCCTTTTCCCAACGTCCGTTCGACCCGAGCGAAGTCGAGGGGTATGCGCGGCGGACGTTCCGCGTGTCCCTCGACTACGCTCGGGATGAACGGAGGTTGGAGTGCTTTGCGGTCAGCGTCGGCGATGCGCCACCGGCAGCCGCGCCTGCCATTCCGCCGGCAGCCGCGTGACCACCCGTCGCCGGATGGGCTGCCAGAAGGCGGAGAGCAGCAGCAGCGCCGATCCGATCATCAGCCCGGTCAGTGCGAGGCTGAGGCCGACCGCGCCCGCCGAGCGGAACAGCGCGCTCAACGCGTAGAGGACATAGACCAGCGAGGAGACGAGGATCGCGCGCCGGTCGACCGCCAGCGCCACCGCCCCGAAACCCAGATAGAGGAGGATGACGATCAGCGCGCGCCCGGCGCCGACATCGCCCTCGAGCAGCCCGAGCAGCCAGAAGACGGGGTGGGCGATCAGCGGGGCGGCCCCCAGATGCAGCCAGAAGGCGACGTCGGAGCGGCGCGTCGTCCGTTCGCGATCGGATACGTCCCACCACATCGCGAAGGCGAAGACGGCGAGGCCCGCCGCCAGCATCAGCCACAGGATGATGCGGCTGGCGGCGGGGACGGCGGCAACGAGCAGCGCCAGCGTCGTCACCACCAGCGCCGCCGTCAGCGCGGCGATCGTGATCGGGACGTGGAAGCGGCGCCAGTGTGCATAGGCCGCGGCGGCGGTGGCGATGCCGGAAGCGGCGGCGATCGTGGCCAGCGTCCGTTCGCCGGCGCCGCCGGTCAGAGCAGTAAGGCTGCCGGCGACAATTGCCGAGACGCCGATGGCGAAGGACAGCAGCAGGACGATGCTGGGCAGCGCCATCCGCCGCGCGCGCGTGAAATATTCGGCAAGCCCCCAGCTGGCGGCGGCGGTCAGGAGGCCGGCGATCGCGTTGCCGGCGCCGCTCGAACGGCGGAGCGCGGCAAAGGAAGCATCGGTCCATTCCCCCGGCGTCCATTCGGGCGCGGGCAACAGCGCCGCGCCGATGCTCCTGCCGATCCACCACACCGCCACCAGCAGCAGGATCGCGGCGATGGTGACGAAGATGTCGTTGAAGCCGGTGACGAGGCGGAAGCTCTCCTCGTCCGCCGCCGGGGTCGCGCGCAGGCGGGAGACGCTGGCGCGCAAGGCGGCGGCGGCTTCGGGCGTGAGGGCGCCGTCCGCCACGGCCGCTTCGATGTCGCTCTCGCTATACATGGGGTAAGCCTAGCGGGGCGGGGCGGTTACGCCAATGTCGCGGTGTGGGCGGACTTCCCCGATCGGCGCGCGACCTCCGTTCGCCCCGAGCGAAGTCGAGGGGTATGCGGGGCCGGCGTCGCGCATGTGCCTCGACTTCGCCCGGCATGAACGGGGCGGGGCGGGGGCGTGCGGTCAGGCGACCCCTTCCGAATCCAGCGCATAGCCCGCCGATCGGACGGTGCGGACGATGTCCGCGCAGCCGGGCAGGTTGATCGCCTTGCGCAGCCGGCGGATGTGGACGTCGACGGTGCGCGGCTCGATATCGCTGTCGCGGCCCCAGACCGCGTCCAGCAACCGCTCGCGCGAGAAGACGCGGGCGGGATGTTCGAGGAAGTGGCGCAGCAGGCGGAATTCGGTGGGGCCGAGGTTCACCGCCCCGCCGCCGCGGCGCACCTTGTGCTGGACCACGTCCATCTCGATGTCGGCATAAGCGAGGCGCTCGCCGGCGAGCGCAGGCCGCACCCGGCGGAGGACCGCGCCGGCGCGCGCCACCAGCTCGCGCGGGGAGAAGGGCTTGGTGACGTAATCGTCGGCCCCCGTCTCCAGCCCGCGGATGCGATCTTCCTCTTGGCCCCGCGCGGTCAGCATGATGATCGGCACGTTGGCGGTATCGGGGATGCGGCGGAGCTGGCGGCAGACCTCGATCCCGGAAATGCCCTCGATCATCCAGTCCAGCAGCACCAGATCGGGCGCATTCTCGCGCGCCAGCAGCAGCGCCTCGTCCCCGTCGACGGTATGTTCGACGACGAAGCCTTCCTTGCGGAAGTGCCAGCAGATCAGCTCGGCCAGCGCCGGATCGTCCTCGACGAGCAGGATATGTCCCGACATGGCTCAATATTCTCCCTCTGGGGCAAGCGCATCGCCGCCGCGGACCCTGTCGGCCATGGCGATGCCGGTGGCGGCGAAATGGACAATCTCGGCCACGTTGGTGGCGTGATCGCCGATCCGTTCGAGATTCTTGGCGATGAACAGCAGGTGCGCCGCCGCGGTGATGGTGTGCGGCGCTTCCATCATGTGCGTCAGCAGCGCGCGGAACAGGCTGTTGTAGAAATCGTCCACCACCCGGTCGCTTTCGGCGACGGCGATGGCGGCGGCGGGATCGCGTGCGGCATAGGCATCGAACGCCTCGCGCATCATCTCCGCCACCGCCCGGCCCATGGCGGGCAGGACGGACAGCGCCTCGATCGCGCGCGCCTCCGTCAGCAGCGGCACGCGCCGGGCGATGTTCTTGGCATAATCGCCCATCCGCTCGATCACGCCCGAAATCTTGAGGGCGGCGATCACGTCGCGCAGATCGTCCGCCATCGGCGCGCGCAGCGCCAGGATGCGGAGCGCCAGCCGCTCGATCTCGGCCTCGATGCGGTCGATCCGCCGGTCGCTGTCGACCACGACCGACGCCCCCTCGGCATCGCGCCGGCCGAGCGCGGTCATCGCATCGGCCAGCATCGCTTCGGCAAGGCCGCCCATCTCCGAGACGAGCGCGCGCAACTGCCCCAGATCCTGGTCGAAGGCCTTGACGGTATGGCCGGTGGTGCTCGCCATGATGCCCGCTTCCTCAGCCGTAGCGGCCGGTGATGTAATCCTTGGTGCGCGTGGCCCGCGGATTGGTGAATATCTCGGACGTGTCGCCATATTCGACGAGCGTGCCCATGTGGAAGAAGGCGGTCCGCTGGCTGACCCGCGCCGCCTGCTGCATATTGTGCGTGACGATGGCGATGGCGTAGCGGCCACGCAGTTCGTGGATCAGCTCCTCGATCCGCGCGGTGGCGATGGGATCGAGCGCCGAGCACGGTTCGTCCATCAGGATCACTTCCGGGTCGACGGCGATGGTGCGGGCGATGCACAGCCGCTGCTGCTGGC
This sequence comes from Edaphosphingomonas fennica, assembly GCA_036946415.1. Lineage (GTDB taxonomy): Bacteria > Pseudomonadota > Alphaproteobacteria > Sphingomonadales > Sphingomonadaceae > Sphingomonas_Q > Sphingomonas_Q fennica_A. The sequence continues at coordinate 195,411 of JAQIJD010000005.1, forward strand.
CGCCGGACAGCGCGGTGCCGCTGTCGGTCAGCCGGTCCTTCACCTCGTCCCACAGCCCCGCGCGGCGCAGCGCCTGTTCGACGATCCGGTCCATGTCCGCGCGCCCCTCCGCCAGGCCGTGGATGCGCGGCCCGTAGGCGACATTCTCGTAGATCGATTTCGGGAAGGGATTGGGCTTCTGGAACACCATGCCGACGCGGGCGCGCAATTGCACCACGTCCATCTGGGGCGCGTAGATATCCTCCCCGTCGAGGCGGATGTCGCCCGAGACGCGCGCCGAGGCGACCGTGTCGTTCATGCGGTTGAGCGTACGCAGGAAGGTGGACTTGCCGCAGCCGGACGGGCCGATGAAGGCGGTGACATGCTCGTCCGACAGGTCGATCGAGACCTGGCGGATCGCCTGGGTGCGCCCGTAGAAGACGTCCACGTCGCGTGCCGAAAGCTTGGGGGCGGGGCTTACCATCGTGTCTCGAACCTTGCGCGCAGATAGATGGCGATCCCGTTCATCGCGACCAGGAAGGCGATGAGGACGAGGATGGCGGCGGAGGTCTTCTCGACGAAGCCGCGCGAGACCTCGTCCGACCAGAGGAAGATCTGCACCGGCAGCACGCTGGCCGGATCGCGATGCCGCCGGGCGGGGTGGCGACGAAGGCGCGCATGCCGATCATGAGGAGCGGCGCCGTCTCCCCCAGGGCGCGCGCCATGCCGATGATCGTGCCGGTCAGGATGCCGGGCAGCGCCAGCGGCAGGACGTGGTGGAAGACGACCCTGCACCGGCGAGGCGCCGACGCCCAGCGCCGCATCGCGGATCGACGGCGGCACAGCCTTCACCGCGTTGCGGGCGGAGATGACGATCACCGGCATCGTCATCAGCGCCAGCCGTCAGCCCGCCGACCAGCGGCGCGGAGCGCGGCAGGTGCATGACGTTCAGGAACACGGCGAGGCCGAGCAGCCCGAAGATGATCGAGGGGACGGCGGCGAGATTGTTGATCGACACCTCGATCGCATCGGTCCAGCCGTTCCGCGGGGCATATTCCTCCAGATAGAGCGCCGCCAGCACGCCGACCGGAAAGGCGATGGCGAAGGTGGCGAGCATCGTCAGCAATGATCCGCGGAACGCGCCGCCGATGCCCGCCAACACCGGATCGGTCGAATCGGCGCCGCCCAGGAACTGCCAGGCGAAGCCGATGTGCAGCCGCCCTTCGGCGCGGAGGCGGGCGGCGGTGGCGGCGACCGGCCCGTCCGCCTTGCCGCGCGCGGCGAGATCGAGCGGGGCGGCCGCAGGCACCCACAGATCGACCGTGCGGGCGAGCGCCGCCGGATTGTCGCGGATGGTGCGGCGGAGGGTAAGCCACGCGCCGTCCGACAACAGCCGCGCGCCGCCGCGGCCGAAGGCGGCGTCCGCCGCGGCCGCCAGCGGCCGCTCCAGATCGACCGCCGCCAGCGCCGCGTCCGCCGCCGCGCCGCCACGGGCCAGGGCGGCGCGATCTATCGGCAATGCCGCGGCGGCGAGGTCTACGGGAACGCGCACCTCCGTCCGCCGGAAGCCGCCGGCGCCCTGCACCAGCATCGTGCCGAGCAGGAAGGCGAGGAAGCCCAGCGACAGGCAGATGGCGCCGAGCCCCATCAGCCGGAAGCGGCGCTCGGCGGCGTGGCGGCGCGCCAGGCGGCGGGTGGCGGCGCTATTCATACGCCTCCCGATAGGCTTTGACGACGCGCAGCGCGACGATGTTGAGCGCCAGCGTGACGAGGAACAGCACGAGGCCGAGCGCGAAGGCGGCGAGCGTGCGCGGACTGTCGAACTCCTGATCGCCGGTCAGCAGCTGGACGATCTGGGCGGTGACGGTGGTGACGCTGGCGAAGGGATTGGCGGTGAGCGTGGCGGACAGGCCGGCCGCCATCACCACGATCATCGTCTCCCCGATCGCGCGGCTGACGGCGAGCAGCACGCCGCCGACGATGCCCGGCAGCGCCGCCGGCACCAGCACGCGGCAGATCGTCTCCGACATGGTGGCGCCCATGGCGAGGCTGCCGTCGCGCATCGCCTGCGGCACGGCGGCGAGCGAATCGTCCGCCATCGACGAGACGAAGGGGATGATCATCACCCCCATGACGAGGCCCGCGGCGAGTGCGCTTTCGGCGGACGCCCCGGCGATGCCGACCGCGCCGGCGCCGCGGGCGAGCGCGGGCGCGACGGTGAGCGCGGCGAAGTAGCCGTAGACGACCGTCGGCACGCCGGCCAGGATCTCCAGCACCGGCTTCACCCAGCGGCGGGTGGCGGCACGGGCATATTGGGTGAGATAGATGGCGCTCATCAGCCCGAGCGGAATGGCGACCGCCATGGCGATGATCGCGCCGATGAAGATCGTCCCCCAGAACAGCGGGATCGCGCCGAACGCGCCCTGGCCGTCCGGCCCGGCGCCCTCCTGCGGGCTCCAGTGCGTGCCGAACAGGAATTCGGCCGGCGAGACGCGGGCGAAGAAGCGCGACGCCTCCACCACCAGCGACAGGACGATGCCCAGCGTGGTGACGATCGCGATCAGCGAGGCGGCGAGCAGCAGTGCCATCACCACCCGCTCGACATGGGTGCGGGCGCGGAAGCGTGGGCCGACGCAGGCGAAGACCGCGGCCCCGCCGGCGAAACCGGCGACGAGGACGATGCCGAGGCCGATCAGCCCCATCTCCCGCGCCGCGGCGGCGTGGACGGGGGCGAGCCGGGCGGCGAGCGGGTGGAAGGCGGCGGGAAGCCGGCCGTCGCCCACGTCACGCACCTCGGCCAGCAGCGCCGCGCGGGCCATCGGCGCGGAGGGCAATGCCGCGGCGGCGGGGGCGGCGAGGACGCGGTTCTCGATCAACGATGGGGCGGCGGCCGACCAGCCGGCGGCGGCGACCGCTGCGGCGGCCAGCGCCGCCAGCGCGACCGCCCAGCCATATTGGCCGGGCAGGCTGGCGAAACGGGGTTCGCCCGGCCGGCACGCCAGCACGCGCGCCCGCGCGCGCCCGGCCACCCAGCCCGCCACCGCCAGCCCCGCGACGAGGAACAGCAGCGCGATCGTCACGAGATGCTCGCCGGATCGAGCGGGGTCATGGTGCGGGCGATGGCGCGGTTGGCGGCGGCGACCGCGGGGGGCGAGGGGATCAGCCCGCGCCGGGCGAGATAGCCGCCCGGCCCCCAGCTTTCGGCATAATCGGCGATGAACGGGCGCAGCGCCGGTATCGCATCGAGATGCGCCGCCTTGACGTAGACGTAGAGCGGGCGGGCGCCGGGATAGCGGCCGTCGGCGATGGTGGCGGGATCGGGGGCGATGCCCTGGATCGGCACCGGGCGGACGCGGCCTTCATTCTCTTCCAGGAAGGAATAGCCGAAGATGCCGATCGCGCGCGGGTTGGCGGCCAGCTTCTGGACGATCAGATTGTCGTTCTCGCCCGTTTCCACATAGGCGCCGTCCTCGCGCAGATGCGTGCAGAGCCGCGTGTGGCGCTTCGCGTCGCGCGCCTTCAGCGCCGCCATCGCCGGATCGCTGTCGCACCCCTTGTCGAGGATCAGTTCCGCCAGCGCATCGCGCGTACCGGAAGAGGGGGGCGGGCCGTAGACGAGGATCGGCACCGCCGGCAGCGCGGGATCGACATCCGCCCATGTCCGCGCCCGCTGCGGCCGGCCGAACGGTTCGGCGGCGAGGGCGGCGTAGACCTGCCGTTCGGTCAGCCCCGTCGCGGGGGCCGTAGCGCCGCGCGCGAGGATCAGGCCATCGATGCCGATCCTGAGCTCGACGATCCGGGCGATGCCGTTGCGGCGGCAGTCGGCCAGTTCGGCCGGCTTGATCCGGCGCGAGGCATTGACGATGTCGGGATAGGCGGACCCGACCCCGGCGCAGAACAATTTGATCCCCGCGCCGGTGCCCGTCGCCTCGACGATCGGCGCCTGCATGCCGGGGCGGCGGCGGGCGAATTGTTCGGCGACGGCGGTGGTGAAGGGATAGACGGTGGAGGAGCCGACCGCCCTGATCTGGCGGCGTGCGCCATCCCCGCCGCAGCCGGCCAGCGCCAGCGCGATCAGGCTCAGCAATGGCAGGCGGGCAAGGTTCACGACGTTCCGATTAGGGCTGGTCGCGGCGAGCAATGTGACGATCGCGTTGCACTTTTATGACGGCGGCGGCCTCGCATCGGCCAGCGGCAGCAGCACGGTGACGGTCGTTCCAACATTGACGGTGCTGGCGATGTCCAGCCGGCCCTTGTGGCGTTCGATGATATGCTTGACGATCGACAGGCCGAGGCCGGTGCCGCCGACCGCGCGGCTGCGGCCCGGATCGACACGGTAGAATCGCTCCGTCAGCCGCGGCAGATGTTCGGGCGCGATGCCGTCGCCCCGGTCCTCCACCGTCAGCCGCGCCTGTCCGGCCGGCGTGCGTGCGAGCGCCACGGTCACCGCGCCGTCGCCGCCATATTTCAGCGCGTTGCCGATGAGGTTGTGCATCATCTGCTGGAGCTGGACGCGATCGCCGGTGACGGTGAGCGCCCCTTCCGGAGGCGTCAGCGCCAGCCGGTCGCGCGCTTCGCCCAGCCGGGTACAGGTAACGTCCGCCACCTCGCGCAGGAGGGGCGTGAGATCGACCGCATCCTGCGGCGGCGAGTAGCGGTCGGCCTCGATCCGCGAGAGGGAGATGAGGTCGTCGATCAGCCGCTGCATCCGCCGCGCCTCGCCCATCATCACCGTGAGGAAGCGGGTGCGGACGGGGGCGTCGTCGGCGCCGTTGGCGTCCTCCAGCGTCTCGATGAAGCCGATCAGCGTGGCGAGCGGGGTGCGCAGTTCGTGGCTGGCGTTGGCGACGAAATCGACGCGGATACGCTCGGCCTTGTCGGCCTCGCTGCGGTCGCGCAGATGCGCCAGTCGGCGGCTCTGGCCCATCGCCGAGACGGTGAGTTCCCAGCGCCGCTCGCTGCCGCCGAGACCGGTCAGCGCCGCGCGCCCCTCTGCCCCCGGCGCCAGCAAGGGCCGGGCGAGCGGGTGGCGGATGGCGATGCGCACGTCCTCCCCCACGATATGCGCGCCGAACAGGGTAAGCGCCGCCGGATTGGCGCGCACCACCATCTGCCCCACGACCACCAGCAGCGGATCGGACAGCGCCGCCAGGAACGGATCGAGCGGATCGAGGCCGTTCTGGTCGCGCGGCGGCTCCGGCGTGGGGGACGGCGGCGCGGCGGGGGCGGGGCGGGGACGGCGGAGGGCGAGGACGAGGCCGGCGGGCAGCAGCGCGCCGAGGATCGCGGCGGCGGCCGGCGCGTCCGCCATCCAGGCGCCGCCGCCGCCCGCCAGCGCCGCGAGCGCCGCACCGGCCGCCGTCGCCCCCCGGCCCATGTCAGCCGAGCGACCGGAGGGCCGGGACCAGCGCGCCGAAATCGTCGATCAGGCGATCGGCGCCCAGTTCCGCCGCCGGCCGGTCCGAGAAGCCGAACGACACGGCGACGCACGGGATCAGGGCGGCGCGCGCCGTATCGACGTCGGTGATCGAATCGCCGACGAACGCCGCCGCCCCGCCGCCGGCCAGCGCGATGGCGGCATGGAGCGGGGCGGGATCGGGCTTGCGGACGGGCAGGCTGTCCCCGCCGACGATCACCGGGAAGCGCGCCGTCCAGCCCAGTGCATCCACCAGCCGGCGCGCCAGCCCTTCCAGCTTGTTGGTGCAGATGGCGAGCGTGGCGCCTTCGGCGGCGATGGCGTCCAGCGCCGCCTCGATGCCGGGAAAGGGGCGGGTGCCGACGGCGATGTTCGCCTCATAATGGTCGAGGAAGAGCGGGAAGCCCTGTTCGACCAGCGCCTCGTCGGCATCGCCCGTCGCACCCAGGCCGCGGCGCAGAAGCGCGCGCGCGCCGTGGCCGACCATGTGGCGCACGTCCTCCGCCGGCACCGGCGGGCGGCCGAGTTCGGACAGCGCGTGGTTCAGGGCCGCGGTCAGGTCCGGCGCGGTATCGGCGAGGGTGCCGTCCAGATCGAAGGCGACGACGGCAAAGGGAAAGGCGCTCATGGCGCCACGGAATGGCGGCCGGATATGGCAATGGCAAGACGGGCGTGGCAGACGATCCGGCATGACCGACGAGACCGCCCCCTTCGCCGCCATCATCCTCGCCGCGGGCAAGGGCACGCGGATGCGATCGGACCAGCACAAGGTGCTGCACCCGATCGCCGGCCGGCCGATGCTGGCGCATCTGCTGGCGACGGTCGATGCGCTTCGGCCCGCCGCCAAGGTGGTGGTGGTGGGGGCAGGACGCGATCAGGTGGAACCGCTGGTCGCGGCCGCGGGGGGCAATGTGGCGGTGCAGGAAGAACAGCTCGGCACCGGCCATGCGGTGGCGCAGGCGGAAGGCGCGCTGGCGGGCTTCGACGGTGACGTGATCGTCCTTTACGGGGACGTGGCGCGGGTGCGGCCGGCGACGATGCGCCGGCTGCTCGGCCGCCTGCACGAAGGCGACGCGCCGGCGGTGGCGGTGCTGGGCTTCCGCCCGCACGATCCCACCGGCTACGGCCGCATCATCGCCGATGCGGAGGGCCGGATCGCGACGATGGTCGAGCATAAGGATGCGAGCGCGGCGGAGCGGGCCGAGACCTTGTGCAATTCGGGCCTGCTGGCGGTGCGCGCGCGCGATCTGTGGCCGCTGCTGGCGCGGGTTGGGAACGGCAATGCGGCCGGCGAATATTATCTTCCCGATATCGTGGCCCTGGCGACGGGCGAAGGGAGAAGAGCCGTGGTGATCGAGACGGAGGCATCCGAGGTGGCGGGGGTCAACAGCCGGGCCGAGCTGGCGGCGGTGGAGGCGGCCTGGCAGGCCGGGCGCCGCGCGCAGGCGATGGCCGAGGGGGCGACGCTGATCGCGCCCGAGACGGTGTGGTTCGCGCACGATACGGTGATCGGCCGCGACGTGACGATCGAGCCGAACGTGATCTTCGGCCCCGGCGTGACGGTGGCGGACGGCGTCACCATCCGCGGCTTCAGCCATATCGAGGGGGCAAGGATCGAGGCGGGCGCGATCGTCGGCCCCTATGCCCGGCTCCGCCCCGGCGCGGTGGTGGGGGAAGGCGCGCATGTCGGCAATTTCGTCGAATTGAAGGGGGCGACGCTGGGCAAGGGCGCCAAGGCCAATCATCTGACCTATCTGGGCGATGCCGAGGTCGGGCCGGGCGCCAATATCGGCGCCGGCACGATCACCTGCAATTACGACGGCTTCGGCAAATATACGACGCGGATCGGCGCCAACGCCTTCATCGGATCGAACAGCGCGCTCGTCGCCCCGGTGACGATCGGGGCGGGGGCGATCGTGGGGGCGGGATCGGTGGTGACGGCGGACGTGCCGCCCGAATCGATCATGGTCGGCCGATCGGGCGCGCAGGTGCGCGAGGGCCATGCCCCGATCTTCCGCCAGCGCGCCGCCGCCCGCAAGGCGGCCGCGGCGGCGGCGAAGGGCGAATAAGCGCATGTGCGGCATCATCGGCATCCTGGGCACGGACGACGTGGCGGGGCGGCTGCTGGCGGGCCTCCGCCGGCTGGAATATCGCGGCTACGATTCCGCCGGCATCGCCACGATCCACGACGGCATGCTCGACCGGCGGCGCGCGGCCGGCAAGCTCGACAATCTGGCCGGCGTGCTGGCGGACGATCCGCTGCCTGGGCCGATCGGCATCGCCCATACGCGTTGGGCGACGCATGGCGCGCCGACGCAGGACAATGCCCACCCCCACGCCACCGCCGAGGTGGCGGTGGTCCACAACGGCATCATCGAGAATTTCAAGCCGCTGCGCGAGGAATTGCAGGCGCGCGGCCGCACCTTCACCAGCCAGACCGATACCGAGGTGGTGGCGCACCTGATCTCCGAACAGGTCGAACAGGGCGCCGAACCGCAGGCGGCGGTGGCGGCGGTGCTGAAGCGGCTGCACGGCGCCTTCGCGCTCGCCATCCTGTTCCGCTCGCACCCCGACATGCTGATCGGGGCGCGGCTCGGATCGCCGCTGGTGGTAGGCTATGGCGAGGGCGAGACCTATCTCGGCTCCGACGCGCTGGCGCTGGCGCCGCTCACCCAGCGCATCTCCTATCTGGAGGAGGGCGACTGGGTGGTGGTGACGCGCGACGGCGTCGCCATCTTCGACCGGCAGGACCAGCCCGTCGAGCGGCCGATCACCGTCTCGGGCGCGATCGACCTCGCCATCTCCAAGGGCAATTGCCGGCATTTCATGCTGAAGGAGATCCACGAGCAGCCGATCGTCCTCGCCCAGACGCTGCGCGCCTATCTGCGCCGGCTGGAGGGGGCGGTGTCGCTGCCGGTCGAGGGCTTCGATCTGGCGGCGGTGCGGCGGGTGACGATCGTGGCGTGCGGGACCAGCTATTACGCCGGCCTCGTCGCCAAATATTGGTTCGAGCAATTCGCGCGCGTGCCGGTCGACATCGATTTCGCCAGCGAGTTTAGATATCGGGAGCCGGTGCTGGAGGAAGGCGGCCTCGCCCTCTTCATCAGCCAGTCGGGCGAAACGGCGGATACGCTGGCCGCCCTGCGCCACGCCCGTGCGATGGGCCAGAAGATCGCCGTCGTCGTCAACGTGCCGACATCGACCATGGCGCGCGAGGCCGACTTGCTGCTGCCGACGCATGCCGGGCCGGAGATCGGCGTCGCATCCACCAAGGCCTTCACCTGCCAGTTGGGCGTGCTGGCGGCGCTGGCCGCGAACCTGGCCCGGGCGCGCGGGCGGCTGACGGCGGAGGAGGAGCGCCGCATCGTCCGCCACCTGTCCGAAGCGCCGGCGGCGGTGAACGGCGCTCTCGCCTATGACGAGACGATCGAGGCGCTGGCGCCGATCGTGGCGCAGGCGCGCGACGTGCTCTACCTGGGGCGCGGCGTGGATTATCCGCTGGCGCTGGAAGGCGCGCTGAAACTGAAGGAAATCAGCTACATCCACGCCGAGGCTTATGCGGCGGGCGAGATGAAGCACGGGCCGATCGCGCTGATCGACGAAACCGTGCCGGTGATCGTGATCGCCCCCAGCGGCCCGCTGTTCGACAAGACCATCTCGAACATGCAGGAGGTGCAGGCGCGCGGCGGGCGGGTGATCCTGATTTCCGATTATGACGGCGTGGCGGCGGCGGGCGACGATTGCCTCGCCACGATCACCATGCCCAAGGTCCACCCGCTGATCGCGCCGCTCGTCTATGCGGTGCCGGTGCAATTGCTCGCCTATCATGTCGCGGTGGCCAAGGGCACCGACGTCGATCAGCCGCGCAACCTCGCCAAGAGCGTGACGGTGGAGTGACGCTCAGCGCGGGAAGAGCCGCGATCGCGTGGGGGTGACGCCGATCCGGTCGCCGACGCGCGGTGCGCCCACGGCGGGCACGTCCAGTTCGAGCGGGGCGCTATGGCCGTCCAGCGCCGCCTCGATACGGACGAGGCCGTTCTTGGGGCGCGCGAGCGTGACGACGGCGGGCAAAGCGGGGCCGTCCGCGACGATGCGCGCATCGTGCGGGCGGAAGAAGAGTTCGCCGTCGCCGTCGGCGGCCCCTTCGGGCGCGGGCAGGGCGATATCCCCGAAGCGGGCGGTGTTGCCGGAGACGGTGACGGACAGGCGGTTGGATTCGCCGACGAAACCGAAGACGAAGGGGGTGGCGGGATCGTCGTAGACGGTCGCCGGCTCGGCCACCTGTTCGATGCGGCCGTGGTCCATCACCACCACCCGATCGGCCAGTTCCAGCGCTTCCTCCTGATCGTGCGTCACGAAGATCGAGGTCAGGCCCATCCGGTCGTGCAGGTCGCGCAGCCAGCGGCGCAGATCCTTGCGGACCTTGGCGTCGAGCGCGCCGAACGGTTCGTCGAGCAGGAGGATACGCGGGTTGACGGCCAGCGCGCGCGCCAGCGCCACGCGCTGCCGCTGCCCGCCCGAAAGCTGGGCGGGATAGCGCCTGCCCAGGCTGCCGAGCTGGACGAGATCGAGCAGTTCGGCGACGCGCGCCGCGATATCCGCGCGGGACGGGCGGTCGCGCCGCTTCTTCACAGTCAGCCCGAAGGCGACGTTGTCGGCCACCGTCATGTGGCGGAACAGCGCATATTGCTGGAAGACGAAGCCGACCTGCCGTTCGGCGGCGGGCTGGCCGGTGACGTCGGCGCCGTCGAAGGCGACGGTGCCGGCATCGGCGAATTCCAGCCCGGCGATGATGCGGAGCAATGTCGTCTTGCCCGAGCCGGATGGGCCGAGGAGGGCCAGGAACTCGCCCGGCCGCGCCTCCAGGTCGATGTCGTGAAGTGCGGTGAAGCTACCGAAGCGCTTGGCGATGCCGGAAAGTGCGATACCCATCAGTGGCCGGTTCCCTGGCGATGATAGTCGAACCGCCATTCGAGGACGGTCTTGGCGGCCAGCGTCACCAGCGCCAGCATGGCGAGCAGCGAGGCGACCGCGAAGGCGGCGACGAAATTATATTCGTTGTAGAGGATCTCGACATGCAGCGGCATCGTGTTGGTGAGGCCGCGGACATGGCCCGAGACGACCGACACCGCTCCGAATTCCCCCATCGCCCGCGCGTTGCAAAGCAGCACGCCGTAGAGCAGTCCCCAGCGGATGTTGGGGAGGGTGACGAGGCGGAAGGTCTGCCAGCCGGTCGCGCCGAGCGACAGCGCCGCCTCCTCGTCCTCGCGCCCCTGTTCGGCCATCAGCGGGATCAGCTCGCGCGCGACGAAGGGGAAGGTGACGAAAGTGGTGGCCAGGATGATGCCGGGCAGCGCGAAGACGATCGCGATGTTGCGCGACAGAAAGAAGCTGCCGAACCAGCCGCCCGATCCGAACAGCAGGATGTAGACGAGGCCGGCGACCACCGGCGAGACGGAGAAGGGAAGGTCGATCAGCGTGATGAGGAGGCCCTTGCCGCGGAAATCGAACTTGGTGATCGCCCAGGCGGCGGCGATGCCGAAGACGATGTTGAGCGGGACCGAGATCGCCGCCACCGTCAGCGTCAGCCGGATCGAGGCGAGCGCGTCCGGCTCGACGACGGCGGCGAGGAAGGGGGGCAGGCCGCGCCGCAGCGCTTCAACGAACACCGCGACGAGCGGCAGCGCGAGGAACAGCAGCAGGAAGGCGAGTGCGGCGCCGATCAGCAGCCGCCGGGCGAGCGGGCGTTCGCCGGTCGCCAGCAGATGCGCGCCGCTCATGCCGCCGCCGTCCGCCGGCGCACGACGATCTGGATGAGGTTGATCGCCAGCAGCATCAGGAAGGAGGCGACCAGCATCACCGTCGCGATGGCGGTGGCGGCGGGATAATCATATTGTTCCAGCTCGGTGATGATCATCAGCGGCGCGATCTCGCTGTGGAACGGCATGTTTCCGGCGATGAAGATCACCGAGCCATATTCGCCGAGGCCGCGCGCGAAGGCGAGCGCGAAGCCGGTGAGCAGCGCGGGGCCGACCGCCGGCAGGATCACGCGGCGGAACGTCTGCCAGCGCGTCGCGCCGAGCGCGGCGGCGGCTTCCTCCACGTCGCGGCCGAGGTCTTCCAGCACCGGTTCGACCGAGCGGACGACGAAGGGCAGGCCGATGAAGATCAGCGCGATCACCACCCCCGCCGGCGTATAGGCGATGCGGATGCCGAACGGCGCCAGCAGCCCGCCGATCCAGCCGCTGTCGGCGTAGAGCGCGGTCAGCGCGATGCCCGCCACCGCCGTCGGCAGCGCGAACGGCAGATCGACCATCGCCGAGACGAGCCGCTTGAAGGGAAAGTGATAGCGGACGAGCACCCAGGCGACGAGGAGGCCCGCCACCGCATTGATCCCCGCCGCCGCCAGCGCCGCGCCGAAGCTGAGCCGGTAGGCGCGCAGCACGCGCTCGTTGAAGGCGGCGTAGAGGAAGTCGCCGGGGCTCATCCCCAGCGTCTGCACCAGGATGGTCGACAGCGGCACCAGCACGATCAGCGACAGCCAGAAGAGCGTGAAGCCCAGCGTCAGCCCGAAGCCGGGCAGCAGGCGCCGGCGGGGGCGAAGGGGCAAAGCGGCAGCGACGGTCATGCCCTGCGGCTTCTATTCGAGCGGGCCGGCGTGGCGCGCGACCTTTTCTCCACCTTCGCCAAGCCGGGCTATCCCGCCGCCGGCGTGACCGGGGCGGACACCTTGGCGGACAAAGGGATGCGATCGAGCACGTTGGACGTCTCGTCGCGCACAAGCAGCATCACCTCGCGCAGGCGGCAGACCTCCTCGTCGACGCAATGGTCGCACGGGCGGTGGTTGAAGCGGCTGGCGCAGGGGGTGAGCGCCAGGCTGCCGCGGGTGGCGCGGACGATATCCCCATAGGTGATCTGCTCGGGCGGGCGGCCGAGCCAATAGCCGCCCTCCTTGCCGCGCAGCGTCTCGACGAAGCCGGCGCGCTTCAGTTCCGACAGGATCACCGTCAGGAATTTGGCGGGGATGTTCTGCGCGGCCGCGATCTCGGGCAGCTGCACCGGCCCCTGGCCGTAGCGATCGGCCAGATGCTGGAGGGCGCGAAGCGCGTATCGGGTGCGTTGCGAGAGCAAGTGCGGCGGCCTTGGGGTAAGAATGTCTTCCCAGCCAATAGTGATTGTTGCGCGATCCGCAACGGCCGGCACGCTTGACCGGCGGCCCCGATCGCTCCTAAGGGAGCGCACCCCGCATGGGTCGTTTCGTGCGGCGATCGTAGCTCAATTGGTTAGAGCGCCGGTTTGTGGTACCGGAGGTTGCGGGTTCAATCCCCGTCGATCGCCCCAGCCCTGTCAGAGCGGCGGCGGCAGATCCTCGTCGCGGCCCTTCAGCAGAAACCCGATCAGCAGCACAGCGGCGCCCGCCAGCACATAGACCAGCATCAGCGCACCTCGCTGGCGTTGAGCGCGGCGGCGGCGGCCGGGCGACGCAGGCCGAGCAGCCGGCTGGCGACGGCGGTGAGGCGCTTTTCGACCAGCACATGCACGGCGATGCCGATCGCCACCGATCCGCAGAAGGCGACGATCGCGAGGAGGAGGGGCGGCAGCGGCAGGCGCAGCCGATCGGTGATGGCGAAGAAGATCGTCAGCGCGGCCGGATGGACGATGTAGATGGCGTAGGAGGCATCGCCCAGCAGCAGCAGCGGTCGCGCGGCGGCGAAGCGGACGCGCCCTTCCAATGCCATCACCGCCCAGACGATGCCGATGGCGGGCACCCCCCACAGCAGCACGCGATCGAGCCGATAGGGGTGGCTATCCGGAAAGGCGGAAAGCCAGGCAAGGCTGCCCGCGAGCAGCGCCGCGATCTGCCAGTTCGGCAGATCGCGGCCCGTGCGCCACCAATGGCCGAGCGCGAGGCCGCCGAGGAACTCGAGCGAGATGGGGGCGAGGAGGATCAGCGCGGCGGGGCGAATGGTGGCACCTGCGCTGGCGAGGAACGGGGCGGCCACCGCCACGCCGAGGGCGATGATCGCCGCCACCGTCAGCCCGAAACGGCGCGCGCCCGCCGCCAGCACCATCGTGCAGACCGCATAGAAGAACACTTCGTAGTTGAGCGTCCAGCCGGTCATCACCGGCGGCCAGATCGTCCGCGGCGAATCATGCGCGGGAATGAAGAGATAGGAAGCGGCGGCGTTGCTCAGCCAATAGGGATCGGCCGCCATCCGCCACGAGGCGGCGACCGCCAGCGTCGTCACGATCCAGTAGAGCGGCACGATCCGCGCCATCCGCCGCCGCAGGAAGACGTGCCACGCCTGCTCCCGCCCGGCGAGATAGATGACGACGCCGCTGATGACGAAGAAGATGTCGACGCCGAACTGGCCGAGTGCGAACGGTTCACCGCCGCCGTGGCCGCCCGCATGGACCGCGCAATGTCTGGCAACGACCAGGCTGGCGGCGATTCCGCGTAAAACCTGGATTCCGAACAGGATGTTCGAACGGCTGTCGGCTGATCCCGGTCTGTTCAATTCCGCCATCTCCTATGAGATAACGGGATTATCGACGGCCGCCTTGATCCAGCGAGCCGAGATCGCCCCAGTTGGGAGCAAATCCCGACGCTCGCCTAATCTTTGATATTGCGCAATAATTCGTCACTCACCCGCGACGTTCCGCCTATTCGGGCAAGGCCGCCACGAACGCCTCCACCACCGCCGCCGAATTGTCGGACGCGAGGCGATAGAAGGCGCGTGCCTGGTTCTCGCCGGCCTGTCCGCCGGCGAGGTCGGACAGGCTGCGGAAGGCGATGTAGGGGACGTGGTTGGCATAGGCGACCTGGCCGACGGCGGCGGTCTCCATGTCCGTCACCGTCGCTTTGTAGGTATCGAAGGCGTAACGGCGGAAGGCGGCATTATCCATGAAGACGGGGCCGGAAATGCCGGCGCCGCCGACCACCACCTTGGGCTGCTTGGTCAGGCACAATGTCTCGCGGCAGCGATCGAGCGTGATTTTCGCCGCCACGCCGCGCGCCAGCGTCAACAGCGCCGGATCCGCCTCGAACCAGAAGCGGCGTTCGGCCTCCTCCGTGCCGTCGCGGCGGACGGACACGCCGTTGGGGAAGATCATGCCGTAATTGGCGATCGGCTCGGCATCGCGCGGGCGGCCGGGCAGCACGAAGCGGCCGTTCTCCTCCCGTGCGAACACCGATTCGAGATACTGGCCCCAGCGGTCGGGCACGACCACGTCACCCACGTCGAGCGAGGGGTCGATCCCGCCGGCGACGCCCGAGAAGACGATCCGCCGGATGTTGAAGCGATCGAGCGCGAGCTGCGTCGTCATCGCCGCATTGGTCATGCTGACGCCGGACAGGAACAGCAGCACCGGCCGCCCGGCCATCGTGCCGCCGACGAAGCGGACGCCGTTGACGGTCCAGCTCTTCGGCTCGGCGACGCCTTTCTGGAGGGCGATCCATTCCGGTTCGAAGGCCGAGACGATGGCGGTGCGCGGGGCGGTATCGAGCGGGCCCTGCGGTGCGGCGGCGAGGGGGGTCGCCAGCAGCACACCGATGCCGATCGCCGCACCGCACCACATCGCCCGTTTCGCCATTTCGACCTCCCTCGCAATCGTCGTCGTCCTCGCCTTCCCTCACCCGAGCGTCAAGCCGTTGCGGCGATGCAGCATGGCGCTTGTGCGCCGCCGAAAGACCGTTAGTAGGACAGGCCGGGGCGGTCGCCGCGGGGCGGCCGGCGGGGACTCTGATCGGCATGATGCGAACGTTCGTGGGATCGCTGTTGCTGGGCGCCATCGCCGCGCCGGCCGCCGCCGCGCCCGAACCGATCCCCGTCCGCATCGTCATCGTCACCGCCTTCGAGATCGGCGAGGATAGCGGCGACCGCGCCGGCGAATATCAGGCGTGGGTGCCGGGCGCGCCTGAGATATTGGCGTTTCCCGCCGGGCACCGCCACCTCCGCTACGATCCGAAACGCCAGTTGCTGCTGCTTTCGACCGGCGTCGGCACCAATCGCGCCGCCGCCTCGGTGACGGCGCTGGGCTTCGATCCGCGCTTCGATCTAAGCCGCGCCTATTGGCTGGTGGCGGCGATCGCCGGGGTCGATCCGAAGGCCGCGCCGGTCGGCTCCGCGGCGTGGATCGGCGACGTGGTCGATACCGATTACGGCTATGCGGTCGATCCGCGCGAGGCGCCGAAGGGCTGGCCGACCGGCATGTTCGCGCGCGGCACCGGCCGCCCCTATGGCGAACCGCGCCCGGCGGATACCAGCTACAACCTCTTCCCGCTCAACAAGCCGCTGCGCGACTGGGCCTATCGGCTGACGGCGCGCGTGCCGCTGCCCGACAGCCCGGTCCTCGCGCGCATCCGTGCCGGCTATACCGCTTATCCAGCGGCGCAGGGCGGCCCGCGCATCCTGAAGGGCGCGGAGGCGAGCGGCCAGACCTTCTGGCACGGCAGGATGCTGAACGAGCATGTCGGCCGCTGGACCCGCTATTGGGGCGCGGACGAGCCGTTCGTGATGACCGCGATGGAGGATAGTGGCGTGCTGGGCGCGCTCGCCGGCCTGCAACGCGCGGGGAAGGCCGATGCCGCGCGGGCGATGGTGCTGCGGACGGGCAGCAACCATTCGGTGCAGCCCGCCGGGCAGGATGCGGCGGGCAGTCTGGTGGCGGAGAGCGATGGCCTGTCCGCGCTGCAACCCGCGCTCGACGCCGCCTTCCGGCTGGGAACGGTCGTGGCGGACGAGATAACCGGCCATTGGGACCGCTATCGCGACGAGATTCCGGGGGCAACGACCGCCGGCGAGTAAGGTGAAGCCAAAGGGGGGCTCCAACGATGCTGAGGTTCACGGGGAATACCGCGATCGCCGCGGTGCTGATGACGGTGGCGGCGGGCGCCGCCCATGCGCAGGAAGTGACGTCGACGGTGCGCGGCACCGTCACCGCCGGCGGCGTTCCGGTGGGCGGGGCGGAGGTGGTGGTGCTCCACGTCCCCTCCGGCACGCGCGCGACGACGACGACGGGCGCGGACGGCGCCTTCAGCAGTTCCGGCCTGCGCGTCGGCGGGCCGTTCACCGTGACGGTGACGGCGCCCGGCTATGCCCCGCAGAGCGTGACCGACCTGCAACTGACCGCCGGCCAGCCGTTCCGCCTGCCGATCGATCTGGCGCCCGTCGGCGAGGAGATCACGATCACCGGCCAGCGCACCCGCGCGATCGAGCAGTCGACGGGGCCGATCACGGTGCTGGGGCGCGAGGCGATCGCCGGCGTGGCGAGCGTGACGCGCGACATCCGCGACATCGCCCGGCGCGATCCCTTCGCCACGATCGATCCCAACAGCCGCGGCGTCATCATCGCCGGCCAGAACCCGCGCCTCAACCTGTTCTCGGTCGACGGGCAGCGCTTCTCGGACAATTTCGGCCTCAACAACGGCGGCCTGCCCACCGCGCGCGGCCCGGTGCCGCTGGATGCGATCGAGCAATTCTCGGTCAAGACCGCGCCCTATGACGTGACCGAGGGCAATTTCCAGGGCGGCTCGGTCAACGTCGTGCTGCGTTCGGGCACCAACAGCTTCACCGGATCGGCCTTCTACACCTATACCGGCGACAAGCTGGCCGGCGACCGGACGCGTGGCAGCGCCACCAACCCCAGCGGCCGCATCAACCTGAATTTCAAGAGCGACAATTACGGCGCTTTCCTGTCCGGCCCGATCATCAAGGACAAATTGTTCTTCGCCGTCGCCTACGAGAAGCTGAAAGAGACAAGCCCGGTCCAGTTCGGCCTCGCCGGCTTCCCCAACGTGGTGCCGGGCGTGACGCAGGCGGTGCTGGACGAGGTGGGCGGCATCGCGCGCAGCCGTTACAATTACGATACGCTGGGCCTGCTCAACTTCTTTACCGAGGAAGACGAGAAATATACGGTCAAGCTGGACTGGAACGTCACGGACGGCCAGCGCCTGTCCGCCACCTATATCCGCAACGAAGGCACGCTGGGGCAGGACCCCAATTTCTCGACGGTGGCGCCCGCCAGCCCGGCGCTGTCGCTGGCTTCCAACCTCTATTACCGGCCGGAGACGGTCGATTCGGCGACCGTCCAGCTCAATTCGGACTGGGCGGACAATTTCCATTCGCAAATCCGCGCCAATTACCGCGAATATGATCTGCTGCCGCAGCCGCTCGGCGCGCTTTCGATCGGCCAGTTCCAGGTCTGCACCGATGCCACGAACCCGGCGACGGGGGCCGGCAATGCGCCGCAGACCTGTTCGCAAAACGTCGGAGCCACACCTGGTGCGGCGCGGCTCTATTTCGGGCCGGACCAGTTCCGCCACGCCAACCTCGTCCAGACCAAGAGCTATGGCCTCGACGTGGTGCTGCGCTGGCAGTGGCGCGAACACAGCATCAAGTTGCAGGCGGCGTGGAACCGGCAGGACGCGCGCAACGTGTTCGTGCCCAATGCGCTCGGCACCTTCTACTTCGATTCCATTGCCGACCTGCGCATCGGCCGCGCCAGCCGGCTCGACCTGAACGGATCGACCACCGGCAACCTCGACGACATCGAGGCGAGCTTCGCCTACAACCAGTTCAACTTCGGCTTGCAGGACAGCTGGGACATCAGCGACCGGCTGAACGTGACCTATGGCGTGCGCGCCGATCTGTTCGGCATGGGCGTGCGCCCGCCGCTCAATACCGCCTTCGTCCAGCGCTACGGCTTCACCAACACCTATCAATTCGATGGCAAGCTGGTGGCGCAGCCGCGCTTCGGCCTGACGTGGAAGGCGACCGACCAGATCGAGGTGCGATCGGGCGTGGGCCTGTTCGCCGGCGGTTCGCCCGACGTGTTCATCGGCAACAGCTTCTCGGTGCCGGGCGTGTTCAACAACGGCATCAGCATCCAGCGCATTCCCACCGGCACCGGCTGCAACGTGGCGGTGGCGCTGTGCGCGGCGGCGCTGGACAATGTGACGGGCGCCAACTTCCCGGCAGCCGTCACCGACTTCCTGCGCACCAACACCGCTTCGATCGCGACCGCCGCTGTCAACGCGATGACCGGCGACTTCAAGCCCAGCTCCTCGTGGAAAGCGAGCCTCTCGGTCGACTGGAAGCCCGAGTTCGACTGGGCGGGCCGCGGCTGGACGCTGGGCGGCGACCTCTATGGCGGCCTCACCCAGAATGCGCCCGTCTATCGCGACATCCGCATCGTCGCCAACGGCACGCTGCCCGACGGCCGTCCGCGCTATGCGAGCCTGACGCCGGCCAGCCCCAACAACGACCTGCTGCTGTCCAACACCAAGCGCGGCTATTCCTTCATCGCCATCGCCCGCATCGACAAGGCGTTCGATTTCGGCCTGCGCACCGGCGCCAGCTACACCTTCCAGGACGTGAAGGACGTGACGCCGTTCAATGGCACCACCGCGTCGGGCACCTACGGACAGGCGGCGATGGTCGATCCCAACCGGCCGGCCTATGGCCGTTCGCTTTACGAGATTCGCAACACGCTGAAATTCTACGTCGATTTCGATCACGCCTTCTTCGGCGACTATAAGACGCGCTTCAGCCTGTTCGGCGAACGCCGCTCGGGCGCGCCCTACAGCCTGACGATGAACGACCCGGCCTTCGCCAACAGCCGCTCCAACGTGTTCGGCGTGACGGGGACGAGCAACCGCTTCCTGCTCTATGTGCCCAACGTCTCGTCGATCGCGGCGGACCCGCGCGTCAGCTACGACAGCGCCGCCACCTTCGCCGCCTTCCAGTCCTATGTGCAGCAGGCGGGGCTGGAACAGGGCCAGATCGTCAAGAAGAACAGCGTGCGCGCGCCCAATTTCTTCAAGATCGATCTCCACGTCGATCAGGAGATTCCGGTGCCGATCGTCCGCACCGGGCGGCTGAAGCTGTTCGCGGACATGGAGAATGTGCTGAACTTCATCGATCGCGACTGGGGTTCGCTCCAGCAGATCGGCGTGATCAGCGCCGCCGCCTTCGCGCCGGTCGTCAACGTCTCCTGCTTGCAGGCCTCGGGCGCGGCGGTGACGTCGCTCGCCCAGACCTGCGCGCAATATCGCTATTCCAACTTCCAGTCGCCGACCCTCGTCAACCCCGGCCGCCTGTCGCTGTGGACGCTGCGGGTGGGCGCCAAGGTGCAGTTCTAGAACCGATCGGCAGGCGCGCACCGCTCCCCTCCCTGAAAGGGAGGAGCTGGGGGTGGGTTCTTGTCGAGGCTCGGTTCCGCTCGGCAACTGGCGAACCCACCCCCGACCCCTCCCTTTCAGGGAGGGGAGTATTGTTGCCGTGCTATCGGACCCGCCGTGGATCAGGTAAGGTCGTCCAGCCGCACCTGATGCCCGGCTTCCGCCGATGCCATCGCGGCGCGTCGGAGGCGTTCGATCTCCTGACGGGCGGGCGGGACCGGCTCGTCGGGGAGGGCGGCGACGCTCGCCTCGTAGATTTCGCGGAAGTCCTCGGCGAATTCGGGGTGGGTCAGGATCAGCGGGGCGTTGGCGCGGATGCCGGCCAGCGTCTTTTCGCCCACGACCAGCGGGTCCATCCCCGCCTCGAAGGCGGTGCCGAACCGTTCCAGCTCGCCGGGGGCGGGGGCCTCGAACCCGCTGTCGGCGAAGGCGGCGGGGCGGCGCAGCGCCGAATCCCAGGCGTTGGTGCGGGTGAGGCCGGGGCACATCAGCGATACGCCGATGCCGTGGGGGGCGAGATTGTAGCGCAGGCTTTCGGTCAGCCCGCGCACCGCGAACTTGCTGGCGGTGTAGATGCCCGCCTGCGGGCCGGGCAGGAAGGCGGCCATGCTGGCGACGTTGACGACATGGCCGCCCTCTCCATGCGCCTTGATCTTCGGCACGAAGCTGACGAGGCCGTTGACGACGCCGCCGAAATTGACGCCCATGATCCAGTCGTAATCGGCATATGTCGCGGTGTCGGTCGGCCCGAACACGCTGACCCCGGCATTGTTGACGAGCAGGTGGACCGCGCCGAAGCGCGCCTCCACCGCATCCGCCGCGGCGGCGAAGCCGGCCCGGTCGGTGACGTCCAGCGGCACGAACAGCGGCGCCTCCAGCCCCTCGCCGGCAAACCAGCCCGCGGCCCGATCGCGGTGCGCTTCGTTGCGATAGCTGAGCGCCAGCCGCACGCCGGCGCGTCCCAATGCCTGGGCGATGCCGAGCCCGATTCCCGAGACGCCCGCCGAGACGAACGCCACCTTGCCCGCCCAGTCCATCGCCGCTCTCCTCTTGACTTTGTCTTGTCGGCCGAGGCTAGTGCGCCCGGATGCACGCGGCAAGCGGCACGGCGAGAGGAGCGGGCATGAGCGAGATCGAGCAATTGCGGGCGATGACGCAGGCGCTGGCGGCGCGGGTCGACCGGCTTGAGGACGTCAACGCGATCCGCAAGCTGCACTATGCCTATGGCTATTACATCGACTTCTGCCAATATCACGATGTCGTGCAGCTGTTCGCGAAGGACGGCGAGGTCGTCTTCCTCTCCGGTATCTATCACGGGCACGAGGGGATCGGCCGCCTCTACGTGACGTGGTTCCAGGATTATTTCACCAAGGGGCGCGACGGGCCGGAGGACGGCTTCCTGCTCGATCACTTCCAGATGCAGGACATCATCACCGTCGCCGAAGACGGGCAGACCGCCAAGGGCCGCTTCCGCGCACTGCTGGCCGGCGGCATGCACGAAAGCCGCGAACATCGCCCCGAAGGCCTGCCCCAGCAATTCTACGAAGCCGGCATCTACGAGAATGATTATGTCCGCGAGGACGGTGTGTGGAAGATCAAGCGGCTCGACTATATGGTCCAGTGGCAGGCGGAATATGAGAAGGGCTGGGCGCATACCGTCGCGCACCTTCAGCCGCAGGTGAAGACCTATCCGGAAAACCCGCTGGGGCCGGACGAACTGCTGCCCGAACAGCGCCAGACCTGGCCGCACCGCGCGCCGGTGCCGATGCATTATGCGCATCCCGTACTGGGACGGGCGCTCGCCGGCCGCTGACGGTTGCGCATTGCACAACCGTATCGGCGCAGCTTGCATCCAGGCAGCCATCCGGCCTAAACATCGTTGGAACGGCAGCCCCCGGCAGAGGGGCGCCCGACGAATACAGAGGATGCCCGGATGAGCCTTGCCCGCACCGCCGCCACCGCCGCTTTCGCCTTCGGTGCGATGCTCGCCGCCGCGCCGGTGCGGGCCGAAACGACACCGGTGCCCGCAACGCAGACGGCTGCGCTGCCGGCTGCGACGGGGGAAGTGCGGGATATCGTGCAGACCGCCTTCTTCCAGGCGCTGACGACGCCGGCTGCGACGGCGCCGGCGCCGCGATAATATGTCCGGAAAGCCCCTCCCCTCAAGGGGGTGGGGCCTGCCGGCAGACCCCAGCGTTTTGGGGATGACAGACCCCACCCCCGGCCCCTCCCCTAAAGGGGAGGGGAGTTATGAGGTTCGATCCCCCCGCCGCCGGTGAAGGCCGATCGCGATCAGCGACAGCACGGGCTTGCTGTCCTGATTGAACGCCGTCCACCGCACGCGCGACGATCCGCGATCGGGCTTGGAGCGGGACGGGGTCACCGCCAGCACCTCGCCTTCCATCGTCAGCGTATCGCCGGGATAGACGGGGGCGAGCCAGCGCAGCTCGTCGATGCCGATGCCGCCCATCGTGCCGCCGTCCTGCGGCTCGCCCTCGACGAACATCGCCATCATCAGCGAGGCGGTCTGGAAGCCGCTGGCGGCGAGGCGGCCGAAATGCGTCTTCGCCGCCGCCTCGTCGTCGAGGTGGAAGGGTTGCGGATCGTAGGTGCGGGCGAAATCCAGCACCGCCTCGCGCGTCACCGCGCGGGGGCCGTAGCGGCGGGTGTCTCCGACCGTCAGATCGTCCAGCCAGGCCATCAGACGTTGAACCGGAACAGCATGATGTCGCCGTCGTGGACGACATAATCCTTGCCTTCAGACCGCAGCTTGCCCGCCTCGCGCGCCGCCGCCTCGCCACCGAGCGCGACGTAATCGGCATGGGCCATCGTCTCGGCGCGGATGAAGCCGCGCTCGAAATCGGTGTGGATCGCGCCCGCCGCCTGCGGCGCCTTGGAGCCGGCCGGGATCGTCCAGGCGCGCGCCTCCTTGGGGCCGACGGTGAAGAAGGTGAGGAGGTGGAGCAGTTCGTAGCCGGCGCGGATGACGCGGGCGAGGCCGGTTTCTTCGAGGCCCAGGTCTGCGAGGAAATCGGCGCGGTCGGCGGGGTCGAGCGTCACGATCTCCGCTTCGATCGCCGCCGAGACGACCACGGCCTTGGCCCCTTCTGCCGCGGCCTTCTCGAACACCTTGGCCGACAGCGCATTGCCGGTGGCGGCGGCGCCTTCGTCGACGTTGCAGACGTAGAGGACCGGCTTGGCGGTGAGAAGCTGCGCCTGATCGAAGATGCGGCGCTCGTCCTCGTCCTTCGGCTCGGTGGCGCGGGCGGGGCGGCCGGCGCGGAGATGGTCGAGCGCCTGCCCCAGCACGGAGGCGGCGGACTTCGCCTCCTTGTCGCCTTGCGCGGCCTTCTTGACGAAGGCGGGGACGCGCTTCTCGAGGCTTTCGAGGTCGGCCAGCATCAGCTCGGTCCCGACCGTCTCGGCATCGGCGATCGGATCGACCTTGCCCTCGACGTGGGTGACATCGCCATCCTCGAAGCAGCGCAGGACGTGGACGATCGCGTCCGTCTCGCGGATGTTGGCGAGGAACTGGTTGCCGAGGCCCTCGCCCTTGCTCGCCCCGCGGACGAGGCCGGCGATGTCGACGAAGGCGAGCTGGGTCTCGATGATCTTGGCCGAACCGCCGATCTTCGCGATCTCGTAGAGGCGCGGATCGGGTACGGCGACCTGGCCGACGTTCGGTTCGATCGTGCAGAACGGGTAATTGGCCGCCTGCGCCGCGGCCGTCTCCGTCAGCGCGTTGAAAAGGGTGGACTTGCCGACGTTCGGAAGCCCCACGATGCCGCAGCGAAAACCCATGACCGTCCTTCAGGCGTGGCGCGATGCCACCATCTGGACGCGCTGATAGTCGCTGGCGGCAGGCTTGGCGAGGGGCGGGCGTCGCTTGATCCCCTCGCGGGGATGGCGGTACCGGCCCACACCCCCAACCGACCTCCCATAGCATATCCTGATTGGGAGGCCGGGTGGGGGTGTGGGCCGGTGCCGCCCCGATCCGGCTCCGCCGGATCGAATTCAGAAGTTGAAGTTGATGCGGGCGTAATAATAGCCGCCGTTGATGCCATAGGGCGAGAAGCCGAGCGGGGCATCGTAGACGAGGCCGCCGTCCGCGGGCGACCCGTCCGCCAGCAGCTGGATCGTCGGCGGCTTCTTGTTGAAGATGTTGTTGGCGCCGATCGACAGCTCGAACTGGTCGGTCAGGCGGTAGTTCAGCTCGAGGTCCGCGATCACCGCGGTGCCGATCCGCTGGTTGTAGAAATTGGTGCCGTCGCCGCTCACCTGTTGCGAGGTCTTGCCGAACAGCGTGCCGCGCGCCGTCGCTGAGAAGCGATCGAGCGTGTAATAGGCGCCCGCCACCAGCTTGGCGCGCGGGCTGGCATCTTCCAGATTGCTGATCGTGGTGCGATCGAACAGCGCGATCGGCTGCGCGGCGCCGGCGGGGGGTAAGCTGGACCGGCGCCAGCGAGGCGTTGAGCACCTTCGTCTTGTTGTAATTGCCCGAAAGCGTCCAGACGAGGCGGCCGGCGGCGTCGAAGTCGGTCGTGTAGCTGGCGGTCAGGTCGATGCCGCGGGTGCGCGTCTTGGCGCCGTTGGTGAAGGTGGTGATGCCGGTGAACGTCACCGTCGGATCGAGGACGTTCCCGTTGGCGATGATCGCCTGCGTCACGTTCGGGAAGGCCGGGCTGCCGCCGGTGCCGTAGATCGATCCGGTGCCCAGGATGCGGTTCTTGATGCGCACCTGATAGGCGTCGAGCGTGACGGTGAAGGCCGGGGCCGGGCGCAGCACCGTGCCGGCGCTGAAGTTGAGCGACTTCTCCGGCTCCAGATCCTGGAAGCCGAGCAGCTTGGCGGCGGCGGAATTGGCGGGCAGCTGAACGAAGGCGGTGGTCGGGCCGACGTTGGTGGCCGAATAGAAGCTTTCCGCCAGCGTCGGCGCGCGGAAGCCGGTGGATACGGTGCCGCGCAGCGCTGCCGCCTCGCTGAAATCGTAGCGGGTGGTGCCCTTGAAGATCACCTGGCTGCCGAAGTCCGAATAGTGTTCGTAACGGACCGCGCCGTCCGCCTTCAGTCCTTCGACCGGGGTCAGCGCGACATCCGCATAGAGCGAGACGTTGTCGCGCTTGTGGGTGCCGGCGTCGCTGGGGCGGAAGCCGGGGAAGGACTGGCCGCCTTCCTTGTAGATCGACAGCGCGTCGCCCGCGCCGATTGAATATTTGTTCCAGCGATATTCGGCGCCGAAGGCGAGGTTCATCGGCGCCGCCATCCCCAGCTCGACTTCGCGCGTGACGTCGAGATTGCTGGTCCATTCGACGTTCTTGAACGTGCCGTCGAAGAAGGATGTCGGGCTGACCAGCGTATCGATGAACAGCGAGCGGTTGCCCGAATCGACCGTGTAGATCTGGTTCTTGTCCGATCCGTAGGTGGTGCTGAGATCGATGCCGAAGCCTGCCGCCTGCGTCTTCACGCCGGCGGTGAAGCCGTAATCGTCCTCGCGGATCTTCTCGCGCGGATTGAAGCCCTGCGGCGCGAAGACGCGGGCGCCGGGGGTAATCAGCGTCGCATCGTAATTGCCGGGCGTCGGGCCGGCGATGATCCGGTCGGGCACGCGATAATTCTGGCGGGCGCTGGCGATGCGGCGGCTGTAGGTGCCGAAGCTGTAGAGGTGGATGCCGTCCGTCAGGTCGTAGCCGCTGTTATATTGGGCGTTGGTCAGCTTCGATTCGGCGTTGCCGTTGATCTTGTTGACGAACGGGAAGCCGGGGATGGCGGCGTAGAGCGCGCGGGTCGCGGCACTCAGCGCCGGATTGCTGCTATAGCTGTTGTAGAGCTGGCCGTTGCGATCGGTGACGCGCAGATCGAGCCCGCCGACCTGCGTGAAATCGACCGAGCGGTGGAAGATGGTGATGTTGGTGAAGCCGCGGTCGCCCAGCCGCGTCGCCATATGGACGGTGCCGGCATAGGTCTCGCCGCCGGTATCGTAATATTTGCCGTAGGTGCCGTAGCCGGAAACGCCGTCGGCATCGTCCTTCAGGATGATGTTGATGACGCCGGCGATCGCGTCCGATCCATATTGGGCGGCGGCGCCGTCCTCCAGCACCTCGATCCGCTTGATCGAGGACGGCGAGATCAGATCGAGATCGGGCGCCGCGCCGCCCTGGTAGGGGCCGCCCAGCACGGCGAGGTTGGCGGTGCCGTGGCGGCGCTTGCCGTTCACCATCACCAGCGTGTGGTTGGGGCTGAGGCCGCGCAGGCGGGCGGAGAGGGTGAGATTGGCGGTATCGCCACCCAGCGCCTGCGCGGTGAAGGAGGGGACGAGCTGCGTCAGCACCTGGTTGAGGTTCGGCTGGCCGACATGGGCGATCGCCTCCTGCCCGAGCAGCTTGATCGGCGTGGCGCTCTCGGCGGCGGTGATGCCGGTGGCGCGCGTGCCGGTGACGATCACCTCGTCGCCGGGCGCGGCAGCGGCAGGCGCCTCGCCCCCGGTCGATCCGGGCAGGGCCTGCGCGAGTGCGGTGGTGGACGCGGTAAGGCAGAGAAGAGCGGCAAAAGCGGACATACGATGCGACGTCATGGCGGACCCCCCGAATGGTCTCGCCCGTCAGGCCCCTCCCGCCACCGGTCTGCCGCCGGTGCCGCCTGGGGAGACATGTTTCCTTACAAAGCGATCCTCGGCAAGCCGGGCCGATCGCCTAATGCTTGATAATCATGCACTGAAACAATTTGGCAACAGGTTCACGGGCGGTATCGCGCCCGATGCCTATAGGTTCAGCATCTATCGCATCGCATAGTTGAAACTGATGCTGATCCGCTCGGCTTTGGCGCCGTTGGCCAGCACCTCGTGCCGGAGCCAGCTTTCCCACAGCAGCACGTCCCCGGCGGCGGGCGCGATCGTCTGGAAGGTCGCGAGCGCGCCGGCCGCGGCGTTCCGCGGCGGCGCGGCCATCAGCATCGGCAGGCGCGGGTCTTCCAGCTTCAGCGCGCCGGCGCCGTCTGGCATCGTCACGTAGAGCGTGCCCGACACCACGCTGTGGGGGTGGATGTGCGCGGCATGATGGCCGCCCGGCTTCAGGACGTTGACCCACAAGCTGTCGAGCCGGAGCTTGCGGCCGCCGAGATCGAAGGCAGCGGCCTCGGCGAAGGCGGCGACGTGGCGGTCGAGCCGGCGCTTGAGATCGGCAAAGGCCGGGTCGCGGCGGGGCAGGTCGTTCAGCGAGGCATAGGACGTGTAGCCGCGATAGCCGTGTTCGCGGCACCAGCGGCGGCCGGCGGCATCCTCGGCGGCCAGTGCGCGCGCGGAATGATCGAGATCGGCCAGCAAGGCGTCGTCGCCGAGCGGTGCCTGCCAGAGGAGCGTGGGGAAGAGGGCGCGCGCGCTCATGCCGCGAGCCGCAGCGCCACGTCGTTCATGAACCGCACGTCCTCGCCCGCCGCCAGCAGCGGCGCTTCGGCAGCGAGCGCGCCCAGCATGTCGGCCAGCGGGTCCATCTCCGCCTTGGCAAAATTGCCGAGGACGTGGCCGGTCACGCGATCCTTGTGGCCGGGGTGGCCGATGCCGAGGCGGACGCGGCGATAGGATTGGCCGACATGCGCATCCATCGATCGCAGGCCGTTGTGGCCGGCGGCACCCCCGCCGGTCTTCACCTTGACCTTGAAGGGGGCGAGATCCAGCTCGTCATGGAAGGCGGTGATCGCCGACACGTCGAGCTTGTAGAAATTGAGCGCGTCGCGCACGGACAGGCCGCTGTCGTTCATGAAGGTGGCGGGCTTCAGCAGCAGCACCTTGGCGGTACCGATGCGGCCGGCGGCGAGGAGGCCGCGGAAGGCCTTGCGCCACGGATCGAAGCGGTGCGTCTCGGCGATCGTGTCGACCGCCATGAAGCCGACGTTGTGGCGGTGGAGCGCATAGGCGCCGCCCGGATTGCCGAGGCCGACCCAGAGCTGCATCGCGATCCTTCGGTTCGGACAGGGCCCCGCCGCAGCCTGTGCGGCGGGGCCCGATCGATCACGCCTCGGCGGGCGTTTCGGCGTCGCCTTCCGACGACTTCAGCGCCGACGGGGCGACGATCGTGGCGATCGTGAAATCGCGATCGGTGATCGCCGATTCCGCGCCCTGCGGCAGCGTGATGTTGGAGATGTGGATCGAGGCGCCGACATCCAGCCCCTCGAGCGAGATGGTGATGTCGTCCGGGATCTCGGCCGCATCGCACACCAGCTCCAGCTCGTGGCGGACGATGTTGAGCACCGCGCCGCGCTTGATGCCGGGCGACAGTTCCTCGTTCGTGAACACCACGGGCACGTTGACGTGCACCTTGCTGTGTTCGCCGATGCGCAGGAAATCGACGTGGAGCGGACGATCGCTGACGGGGTGGAACTGGACGTCCTTGGGCAGGGTGCGGATCGCGCCGCCGACGCCCTCGATCATCACGACCGAGTTCATGAAGTGGCCGGTCAGCAGCATCTTCATCAGCGCCTTCTCCTCGACGTGGATCGAGAGGGCTTCCTGCTTGTTGCCGTAGATCACGGCGGGGACGCGGCCTTCGCGACGCATGGCGCGGGAGGCTCCCTTGCCTGCCCGCTCGCGCGTCTCGGCCGACAGGGTGAGCGTGTCGCTCATAACATGTCTCCAGTTCGCTTGGTTGAAACGACCCGCCGGCCTCCAGGGATGACCCGACGGGGAGGCGCGCGCATAGCGGAGTGCGCGCCGGCGGGCAAGGTGCGGCTTACTGGACCCGCTGCACCGTGATCCCGCGCTTGCCAAGGAACGCCTGCACGCTGTCCGCCCCGCCGAGGTGGCCGGCGCCCACCGCGAGGAAGGCGGTGCCGGGGCGCTTGAGCCGCTCCGCCACCCAGCCGGCGAAGCGAACGTTGCGCTCCGTCAGCAGCACGCGGCGGACGTGCGGCAGATCCTTCAGCCCGTCGTTCATCAGCCGGGCCAGATGCGCCGCGTCGCCGCGCGCCCAGGCGGCCATCATCGGCTTGATCTCGCCCTCCGCATCGGCCAGTTCGTCGAGCGTATCGGCCAGCATGGCGCGCTGGTCCGCCTCCGGCAGGCCGTCGAGGATGCGGAGCTGCTGCTCGAACCCCTCGAGGCCGATCACCGGCTTGCCCTGCGCGGCGGCGCGGGCGGTGAGCGCCGGCTCGACGCCCGAACCGGGGGCGATGCCCATCCCGTCCAGCGCCACGAAGGTGAGCAGGCTGGCGGCATACCAGGGTTCGTAGGCGTCGAGCATCTCCGGCGGGCGGTGCGCGGCGGTGAGCGCGCCGCGCAGCCGGGCGGTGAGGGCGGGGCCGACGATCGCCGGCAGCGTCCGCCCGGCGGGATCGACCGACAGGCGCCGGACGATCGCCGCCGCCTCCGCCGGCGGCGGGGCGATCGTCTCGATCGCGACCTCGTCCGAGGCATCGAAGGCGGCCGCCACGCGCCCCTCCAGCCAGCGCTGGTTCGCGGGCAGGACGTGGACGGTGCCGAACAGCCAGATCGTCGTATCCCGGCCCGCCACCTTCCACAGCGCGGGCCGCGCGGGGCGGGGCGGGGGCGGCGGCCGCCAGCAGCAGCGGCAGGAGGAGGGCGAGCGTGCGGCGGATCATGGCGCCCGCCTATCGCGGCGGCGGGCGGGGCGATAGCCCGTCTTGCCCCGGTCCGCGCCCGCCGCTAGTCCGCCGCGATGACCGCCAGCCCCGCCCCGCCCAGCTTCCAGCGGCTGATCCTGACGCTCCACGATTATTGGGCGCAGCAGGGCTGCGCGATCCTCCAGCCTTACGACATGGAGATGGGAGCGGGCACCTTCCACCCCGCCACCACGCTGCGCGCGCTGGGGCCGGAGCCGTGGAACGCCGCCTTCGTCCAGCCCTGCCGCCGCCCGACCGACGGCCGCTATGGCGAGAACCCCAACCGGCTGGGGCATTATTACCAATATCAGGTGATCCTGAAGCCCAGCCCGCCGGATTTGCAGACGCTCTATCTCGGCAGCCTCGCCGCGATCGGCATCGACCCGCTCGTCCACGACATCCGCTTCGTCGAGGACGATTGGGAAAGCCCGACGCTGGGCGCCTGGGGCCTCGGCTGGGAGGTGTGGTGCGACGGGATGGAGGTGACGCAATTCACCTATTTCCAGCAGATGGGCGGGTTCGATTGCAAGCCGGTGGCAGGCGAGCTGACCTACGGGCTGGAGCGGCTGGCGATGTATGTCCAGAACAAGGACAGCGTCTACGATCTCGTCTTCAACGATCCCGCGCCGGGGCGTCCGGTCGTCACCTACGGCGACGTGTTTCTCGAGAACGAGCGCCAGATGAGCGCCTACAATTTCGAGGCGGCCGATACCGACATGCTGTTCAAGGGCTTCGCCGCCGCCGCCGAGGAGGCGCGGGCGATGATCGAGCGGAAGCTGCCGATCGCGGCCTATGAACAGGCGATCAAGGCCAGCCACCTTTTCAACACGTTGCAGGCGCGGGGCGTGATCTCCGTGGCGGAGCGGCAGGCCTATATCGGCCGGGTCCGCGATCTGGCCAAGGGCGCCTGCGCCGCCTGGATGGCGCACAACGGCTGGGAGGCCTGACGATGGCGGACTTCCTGCTCGAACTCCTCTCCGAGGAAATCCCGGCGCGCATGCAGGAGAAGGCGCGGGCCGACCTCGCCCGCCTGTTCGTGGACGAGATCGGCCGCGCCGGCCTCGCGGCGGAGGCGATCGAGACGTTCGTGACGCCGCGCCGCCTCGCGCTGATCGCGCGTGGCCTGCCCGATGCGACCGCGGTCTTGTCCGAAGAAGTGAAGGGCCCGCGCGCCGGGGCGCCGCCGCAGGCGCTCGAAGGGTTCCTGCGCAAGACCGGGTTGAGCGCCGATCAGCTGGTCGATCGCGGCGGCGTGCTGTTCGCGCTGATCGAGAAGCCGGGCCGCGCCACGCCGGAGGTGCTGGCGGAGGCGGTGGCGGCGGTGGTGCGCGGCTTTCCGTGGCCGAAGTCGATGCGCTGGGGGGAGGCATCGCTCTCCACCGCCTCGCTGCGCTGGGTGCGCCCGCTTAAGAATATCGTCGCGCTGTTCGGCGATGCGGTGGTGCCGATCGAGATCGCCGGGGTCGAGAGCGGGGCGGAGACGGTGGGGCACCGCTTCCACCATCCGGGCATCATCACCATCGGTTCGGCGGCGGATTACGAGGCCAAGCTGCGCATGGCGCATGTCATCCTGCGGTCCGAGGAACGGCAGGCGATCATCCGTGACGGGGCCGCCGCCGCCGCCGCCGCCGAGGGCCTGAAGATCGCCCCCGACGAGGGGCTGGTGGCGGAAAATGCGGGCCTCACCGAATGGCCGGTGCCGCTGCTAGGGCGGTTCGACCCCGCCTTCCTGACGGTGCCGCGCGAGGTGATCCAGCTCACCATGCGCACCAACCAGAAATATTTTGCCTGCCTCGATGAGGGCGGCGCGCTGGCGCCAGCGTTCGTCTGCACCGCCAATATCGCGGCGGCGGACGGGGGCGCTGCGATCGTGGCGGGCAACCGCAAGGTGCTGGCGGCGCGCCTGTCGGACGCGCGCTTCTTCTGGGAGCAGGATCTGAAGGTGCCGCTGGCCGAGCCGGCGCGGAAGCTCGACCGGATCGTGTTCCACGAGAAGCTGGGCACCGTGGCGGACAAGGTCGACCGCGTCGCCAAACTCGCCCGCTGGCTGGTGGAACAAGGCATCGTAACCGAAAAGCCCCTCCCCTTCAGGGGAGGGGTTGGGGTGGGGCCTGTCGCCGATTCCAAGCCTCTCGAGGAGGATAGACCCCACCCCCCAACCCCCTCCCCTGAAGGGGCGGGGGAGCCGAGCCTCGCCGACCTCGCCGAACAGGCCGCGCGCCTCTGCAAGGCCGATCTCGTCACCGGCATGGTCGGCGAGTTCCCCGAGTTGCAAGGCATCATGGGCGGCCACTACGCCCGCGCCGAGGGCCTGCCAGACGCCGTCGCCGACGCCATCCGCGACCACTACAAGCCGGTCGGACAGGGCGATGACGTGCCGACCGCGCCGGTAACGGTGGCGGTGTCGCTGGCGGACAAGCTGGATACGCTATTAGCATTTTGGATCATCGGCGAAAAGCCGACCGGCTCTCGTGATCCGTTCGCGCTGCGCAGGGCGGCTCTAGGCACGCTTTCCATCGTTATACGGAACAATCTCCGTTTCAACGTAGGGCACGTCCCGATCTTCGGGCTGAACGCCTACTCTGCAAGGCAAGTCGTTGAAGACTATTACGAATATGTCGCTAAAGCTGTGGAGAATGGTCGACTGAACCCCGCTGCGGTTAAATCTATCGATCTATCAGATACAGATGAGAACGTAATTGAGGTTGTTCGATCGCTTTGGGCTATGGGGTCAGGCCCCGCCGATCCAGTTCGCGAATTTCTCGCCGACCGCCTCAAAGTCCAGCAACGCGAAGCCGGTGTCCGCCACGACCTGATCGACGCGGTGTTCGCGCTCGGCGGCGAGGACGATCTCGTCCGTCTCCTCGCCCGGGTCCATGCGTTGCAGGCGTTCGTCGGCACGGCCGACGGCGCCAATCTCCTCGCAGGCTACAAGCGCGCCGCCAACATCCTCCGCATCGAGGAGAAGAAGGACGGCGCGGCCTTCGCGGCTACCGAGGCGCTCGGTTACGATCCGCTGCCTGAGGAAGCGGCGTTGCTCGCCGCGCTCGACGCGGCCGAGCCTGCCGCCGAGGCGGCGGTGGCGGCGGAGGATTTCGAGGGGGCGATGCGCGCGCTCGCTGCGCTGCGGGCGCCGGTCGATGCCTTTTTCGAGGGCGTGACGGTGAACGATGCCGATCCCGCCCGCCGTGCCGCACGGCTCGGCCTGCTCGCGCGCATCCGCCGCGCCGTCCACCGCGTCGCCGATTTCTCACGCATCGAGGGCTGACCGTCGCGCCGCTTGAGTAAATCCGTGCTGCGGTGCAATAGACCCGGCAACGAAGCGTAACGAAGGACAGGGCCATGGCGAGCGTCGCAACCGTGCAGGACAATGAGGCGCGCTACGTCTATCGCTTCGGCGGCGGCGTCTCCGACGGCGGCAAGGGTGATCGCAACCTGCTCGGCGGCAAGGGCGCCAACCTCGCTGAAATGGCCTCGATCGGCCTGCCCGTGCCCCCCGGCTTCACCATCTCGACCGAGATGTGCACGCGCTATTATGCCGAGGGGCAGAGCTTCCCGGAAAGCGTTCGCGACGAGGTGGCCGGCGGCATCGCTCATATCGAACAGGTGACGGGCAAGCGCTTCGGCGATGCCGCCGATCCGCTGCTCGTCTCGGTCCGTTCCGGCGCGCGCATCTCGATGCCGGGCATGATGGACACCGTCCTCAACCTCGGCCTCAACGATGAGACGGTCGAGGGGCTGGCGGCTGCCTCCGGCGACGCGCGCTTCGCGTGGGACAGCTATCGCCGCTTCATCCAGATGTATGCCGACGTGGTGCTGGAACTGGACCATGGCGCGTTCGAGGACGCGCTGGAGATCGCCAAGGAAGACAAGGGCCTGACGCTCGATACCGAGCTGACCGCGGACGACCTGCGCGCGCTCGTCGCCACCTACAAGGGGCTGGTGCAGGAGCAGTGGAACAAGCCCTTCCCGCAGGACGTGCACGAGCAATTGTGGGGTGCGGTGGGTGCGGTGTTCGGATCGTGGCAGTGCGATCGCGCCAAGGTCTATCGCCGGCTGAACGACATTCCCGCCGCCTGGGGCACCGCCGTCAACGTGCAGGCGATGGTGTTCGGCAACATGGGCGATACGTCGGCCACCGGCGTCGCCTTCACGCGCGATCCCTCCAAGGGCGACCGGGCCTATTATGGCGAGTTCCTCATCAACGCGCAGGGCGAGGATGTCGTCGCCGGCATCCGCACGCCGCAATATCTGACGAAGGCGGCGCGCGAGGGGGCAGGGGCTTCCGCCGCCTCGATGGAGGAAGCGATGCCCACCGTCTATGGCGAGCTGGCGCGCGTGTTCGATCTGCTCGAGACGCATTATCGCGACATGCAGGACATCGAGTTCACGGTGCAGGACGGCACCTTGTGGATGCTCCAGACGCGGTCGGGCAAGCGCACCGCCAAGGCGGCGCTGAAGATCGCGGTCGACATGGCCGAGGAAGGGCTGATCTCGCGCGAGGAGGCGGTCGCCCGCGTTGATCCGCAGGCGCTCGACCAGCTTCTCCACCCGACGCTCGATCCGCAGGCGCCGCGCACGGTGATCGCCAAGGGCCTGCCCGCCTCGCCGGGCGCCGCCTCCGGCCTGGTCGTGTTCGATGCCGACACCGCCGAGCATCGCGCCGAGCTGGGCGACCAGGTGATCCTCGTCCGCAACGAGACGTCGCCCGAGGACATTCACGGCATGCATGCGGCGCGCGGCATCCTGACGGCGCGGGGCGGCATGACCAGCCACGCCGCGGTGGTGGCGCGCGGCATGGGGCGGCCCTGCGTCTCCGGCGTCGGCACGCTGGCGATCGACGCCAAGGCGCGGCTGTTCCGGGTCGGCGGCCAGACGGTGAAGGAGGGCGACCTCATCACCATCGACGGTGCCACCGGCGAGGTGATGCTGGGCGAGGTGGCGACGATCGAACCCGAGCTGGCCGGCGACTTCGGCACGCTGATGGTGTGGGCCGATGGCGTCCGCCGCCTCAAGGTCCGCGCCAATGCCGAGACGCCCAAGGATTGCCGCACCGCCCGCCAGTTCGGCGCGGAAGGCGTCGGCCTCTGCCGCACCGAGCATATGTTCTTCGATGCCGCGCGCATCACCGCCGTCCGCCAGATGATCCTGGCCGAGGACGGCGCCGGCCGCCGTGCCGCGCTGGACAAATTGCTGCCCGAACAGCGCGCCGACTTCGCCGAGATCTTCGCGATCATGGCGGGCCTGCCCGTCACTATCCGCCTGCTCGATCCGCCGCTGCACGAGTTCCTGCCCCATGCCGAGGAGGAGTTCGCCGAGGTGGCCGATGCCGCGGGTGTCGGCGTCGAGGCGCTCAAGCGCCGCGCGGCCGAGCTGCACGAGGTGAACCCGATGCTGGGCCATCGCGGCTGCCGGCTGGGCGTGACGTACCCGGAAATCTACGAGATGCAGGCCCGCGCCATCTTCGAGGCGGCGATCGACGCGGCCGAGACGAGCGGCGACGCGCCGATCCCCGAAGTGATGGTCCCCCTCGTCGCCACCCGGCGCGAGCTGGAGCTTATGAAGGCGGTGATCGACGGCGCGGCGGAAGCGGTGTTCGCCGAACGCGGCCGGCGGATCGACTATCTGGTCGGCACGATGATCGAGCTGCCGCGCGCCGCGCTGATGGCGGGCGAGATCGCCGAGGTGGGCGAATTCTTCTCCTTCGGCACCAACGATCTGACGCAGACCGCGCTCGGCGTGAGCCGCGACGATGCGGCGCGCTTCCTGGGCGCCTATGTCGATCAGGGCATCTACGCCAAGGATCCGTTCGTCAGCCTCGATGTCGAGGGCGTCGGCCAGCTGATCCGCATCGCCGCCGAGCGCGGCCATGCGACGCGGCCGGGCATCAAGCTCGGCATCTGTGGCGAACATGGCGGCGATCCCGCCTCGATCGCCTTCTGCGAGGCGACCGGCCTCGATTACGTCTCCGCCTCGCCCTATCGCGTGCCGATCGCGCGGCTGGCGGCGGCGCAGGCGGCGCTGAAGGCCGGCGCTTGATCGGCGCCGTCCGCCGCATCCGGCGGCGGGCGTAGCTTGTCAGATGCGGATGGCCGGGGCAGTCGGGCGGCGATGAGTAGGCTTGGATTTCTGGCGGATCGCACCGCCGTGCTGTTCCTGGGCGTCGCGGCGGGGGCGGCGATCGGCTATGCCTTTGCCGACAGCGCCCGGCCCGAGCGCGAGGTGGTGGTGCTGGACGAGCCGGCCGCTACCGTGGCCGATCGCGGCCCCGCGCCCCCGCCGCCTGTGATCGGCGCGCCCGCCGCCACACCCCCCGCCGCTCCGCCGGACGAGGCGCCGCCGCCGCCCACCGCCGCCGCAGCGCCGGTCGTCGCCGCCCCCGCCGAGACCCCGCCGCCCGCCGACCGGCCGGTGGTGGCGCGCGAGGAGGGCGTCGTGCGCGTCGGCGTGTTCGGCGACAGTTTCGGGGATGGCGTGTGGTCCGCGCTCTACCGGCTGCTGCCGGCGAAGGACGGGTTCCGCGTCCTCAAGTTCAGCCAGCAATCGACCGGCTTCACCCGCTATCGCCGGCTTAACCTGCAAGAGCATGACGCCGGCCAGATCGCCGCCCAGCCGGTGGAGATTGCGGTCATCTCCTTCGGCGCCAATGATGCGCAGGGCGTCTATGACGGGGGGCGTGCCTATTCCCTCATGTCGAAAGGCTGGCAGGAGGTGATCGGCCGGCGGATCGACGCCTATGTGACGATGCTGCGCGACCATGGCGCCACCGTCTATTGGGTCGGTCTCCCCAAGATGCGCGACGCCGCCTTCGATGCCGATATCGAGGGGATGGACGCCTTCTACGCCGCGCGGATGCGCGCGCTGGGCGTGCCCTTCATCGACGTGCGGCCGCTGACGGTGGACGGGGAGGGCCAATATGCGCCTTATATGAGCGAGGAGGGCAGCGGCGCACGCAAGCTGTTCCGCGCCAACGATGGCATCCACATGTCGATGAACGGCTATCTGCGCATCACCAAGGGCCTCGCGCAGCGCATCCGCGCCGCGACCGAGGCGGCGCGCCATGGCGGTGCGGCGGAGGGGCAGCCATGATCGGCGTCGTCGCCGCGCTCGCGCTGGGAACGGGCTGCATGGGCTCGCTGTGCAACCCGCGCGCGCTGGAGCCGCTGTTCGCCAAGCTCCAGCGGCAGGCGGACCCCGCCCAGCGGCGTGGGCGGCCGGTCCATATCCTCCAGATCGGCGACAGCCATACCGCCGGCGACCAGATCACCGGCGCCTGGCGCGAGACGTTGCAGGGCCGCTACGGATCGGGCGGGCGGGGGGTGCTGCCGCCCGGCCGGCCCTATGACGGCTTCACGACGCGCGGCGTCACCGCGACGATGACGGGGGCGTGGCAGATCGCCGCCACCTTCGGCCGCGGCTGGCAGGGCATCCACCCGCCGCTCGGCCTGTCCGCCTACAGCCTGACCTCGCAGACCGCAGGCGACGCGATCGGCCTTGTCGCCGATTCGAACGAGCGGTTCGATCGCGTCGTCGTCTGCGGCATCGCCGGGCCGGGGGCGGGGGCTGTGTTCGTCAACGTGGGGGCGCTGTCCGAACGGATCGATTACGGCTCGGCCACGCGCCGGCCCGAATGCAGGACCATCCGCACGCCGGGCCCGGCCGAGCAGGTCGACATATTGGTCGAGGCGGGGCCGGTGACGCTGACCTCGGTCGGCACGTTCCGCGATGCGGGGGGCGTCGCCGTCTCCAACCTCGGCGTCGTGGGATCCCAGCTCGTCCATTTCTCGCGCACCGACGATCAGCTGATCGCTGAGGAATTGCGCGAATATCAGCCTGACATGATCGTCCTCGCCTTCGGCACCAACGAAGGGTTTTCGGGCAATTTCAGTCCGTTCGAATATGAGATCACGTTGCGAACGCAGATCGGCCGGCTGCGGCGGCTGGCGGGCAACGTGCCCGTCCTGATCGTCGGCGCGCCCGACGCCGCCAGCCGCCGCGCCGAGATGCGCCGCAACACCCCCGGCGGCGAGGCGCAGGACTGCCCCGGCACGCTGCCGGTGGGGGCGCCTGCCTCGGCGCCTGCGCCGTCACCGGCACCGCAAGGTCCGCTGGCCGCGATCATGGCCGCGCTGCGGGGGGAAGAGACGCCGGCCGCGGCACCGGCCGCCGCCCCGTCGGCCAATTATCCGCCGGGTGCGGTCGTCCAGCCGCTGCCGCCGCCCGATCGGCCCCAGCCCGTCGCGGGTCTGTTCCCGCCGCCGGCGCTGAAGGCGGTGCGCGACGTGCAGCGGCGCGTGGCGCAGTCGCTGGGCGTCGCCTTCTGGGACTGGGATCAGCGGATGGGCGGGCGCTGCACGTCGGTCGCCTGGGTGCGCGCAAATCCGGCGCTGATGCGCAGCGACTACGTGCATTTCACCTCCGCCGGCGGCCGCGACATCGCCGGGCGGTTGCAGGCCGATCTCGACCGCGCGATGCAGGCGCGCTGAGCCGCCGCCCCCGATGCTGTTCCCGACGCTCACCTTCGGCCTGTTCTTCCTCGCCGTCTTCGCGGCCGTCTGGGCGGTGCGCGACAACGAGTGGCGCAAGATCCTGCTGCTGCTCGCCTCCTGGGTCTTCTACGGGGCGTGGGACTGGCGGTTCGTGGCGCTGCTGATCGGTTCGGCCTTCCTCAACTGGGGCTTGGCCCGGCTGATCGCCGCCGAGCCGGACGAGGGAGAGGGCGGGCGCGGCAAGCTGTTGGTCACGGTCGGGGTGATCGGCAATCTCGCGATCCTCGGCTTCTTCAAATATTTCGACTTCTTCCTCGAGCAATTGGGCGTGCTGCTGGCCGGCCTCGGCTTCGGCCGCGATCTGCCGCTGATGCAGATCGTGCTGCCGGTCGGCGTGTCCTTCTTCACCTTCCAGGGAATGAGCTATCTGATCGACGTCTACCGGCGGCGCGTGCCGGCGGCGTCGCTGCTCGACATCACCCTGCTCATGTCCTTCTTCCCGCATCTGGTGGCGGGGCCGATCGTGCGCGCCTCGCACCTCGTGCCCCAGTTCCGCGAGCGGCCGACGCTGACCAAGGGCATGGTGACGATGGCGCTGCTGCTGATCGTCTGGGGATTGTTCAAGAAGGCGGTGGTCGCCTCCGAACTGTCGGTGAACCTCGTCGATCCGGTGTTCTTCGATCCTTCGGCGCACAGCCGCTTCGATCTGGCGGCCGCGGCCTATGGCTATGCGGCGCAGATCTATTGCGACTTTTCGGCCTATTCGGACATGGCAATCGGCATCGCCGCGCTGCTTGGCTACCGCTTCCCCAACAATTTCGACCAGCCCTATCGCGCCGCCAGTTTGCAGGATTTCTGGCGGCGCTGGCACATCAGCCTGTCCAGCTGGCTGCGCGACTATCTTTACGTGCCGCTGGGGGGCAATCGCCGCGGCTTCGTCCGCCAGTGTATCAACCTGTTCCTGACGATGGTGATCGGCGGCTTCTGGCACGGCGCCAAATGGACGTTCCTGATCTGGGGCGCGATCCACGGGACGGTGCTGGTGATCGAACGCGTCGCCGCACGGCTGCGGGGGGGTGAGGAACCGCTGCTGCCGCGCTGGGCGGGGGTGATCTTGACCTTCCATGTCGTGCTGGTGGCGTGGGTCTTCTTCCGGGCCGAAAGCTTCGATGGCGCAATGGCTTATCTGGCAGGGCTGTGGCGCGGTGGCAGCGTCAGCGATGTCGCGACGCCGCTTGGTCTCGTGTTGATCGGCGGTGGGCTGATGATCCATTTCACCCCGCCGCGGCTCGGTCAGCGGATCGCGGCGGCGGCGCTGCCGGTGCCGTGGCCGATCCTCGGCATCGCCACGGGGATCGCGATCCTCGTGATCGATGCGATGCGATATGAAGGGGTTGCGCCCTTCATCTACTATCAGTTCTAAGGGGGCGGCGATGGCGCACGACGAACTCCATTCGCCGATCGACTATGAAACCGATGACGAATGGGCGCGCGACGAGCCGGTTCTCGGCCCCGCTTTCGGCATCATCGCGGTGGCGACGGCGTTCCTCGCCCTCACCAACGCCGTCTCGATCCGCGACTGGGTGGACGAACAGCCGCCGTCCGCCCGGCAGGCGGTGATGACGGTATGGTCCGATGCGTGGCTGGCGCGCACCGAGGCGATCGGCCTCGCGACGCCGCGCGCCGCGCTGCACGCGCAATGGGAGAAGGCGCAGGCGCTGCGCTTGAGCGGCGGGGAGGGCTGACGCCCCGCCGCGACCGCGATCAGCGGTAGAAGATGTGGCTGCCCAGCGTGGCGACCGGCGTGCGCGTGCGGAAGAAGGCGTTGCGCTTGCTGTAGGCGGCGTGGAAGAACAGCGCGCCGGGGGCGACCGCCTCTTCCGATCCGTTCAGCGCTTCCATCGATACCGCCACCGCGGTCGCCCAGCGCCCGTCCTGCTGCGGCGTATAGCTATCGACATCGAAGAACTGGCCGGCCTGGGCGGCGACGCCGCAGACGCTGTCGGCGAACTTGCCGGAAGCGACGCGGTTCATCAGCAACTGCGCGACCGCCAGCTGCCCGTCGTGCGACTGGTTGGCGGCTTCGTGGTGGACGACCTTGGCCATGCATTCCAGCTCGCGCCCGTCGTGGGCGGCGGCGGTCTCGGGCGCCTCGCCGATCGCGGCATAGTCGACCGTCAGTGCGGCTTCTTCGGGAAGGACGGCGGCCTGCACCGCCCCCGCCACGCCGATCGTCAGGGGGATGGCCGCCAGAGCTGCCGCAACCCCGAGCCGCTTGGCCGTGATCGTCGAGGACCGCCACGAAAACGTCATTCAAACTACCATCGGATGCGCAAAAGCGAGGGCGGCGGCCCGGAACCGGTGGGCACGCCGTGCGCTGTCACGTCTTGTCGGCCAGGCGGGAAACGCATGCCTTGGCGGACCGTCAAATCGTCGCCGGGGCCTTTCCGGCGGGTCGCCGCTCGACGCAATGGTTGAGCGGCGAACGGTTGGTCGTCTGCGGCGACCCGATCCGCCTGCGTAACAGATCGTCAGCGATTTTAACCGGTATAGCGCGGCAAAGGCTTGGTTAACCGCCATTCGCCGCCGGAGACGGGTTAACGCGCCAGCCGGCGCTGCGGTGCGGCGCGTTTCGGTGCTAACGCAGGTCGACGGGGCGAGTCGCGGGGCATTCGCCGGGGGACGGGACGACGCGCGTGAGTGACGAACAGCGCCAGACCGAGCGGCTGATGGTGACGCAGATCGGGGCCAGCCATCGGCGCGACCGGCTGCTGGCGGCGATGACGATGGCGTCCAGCGTCGGGCTGATCCTGGCCGCCCCCTTCGCGCTCAGGGCGGGTGCCGAATTCTTCCTGCCGGTGACGGCGGCGCTGGTGATCGCGGTGGCGCTGGTGCCGTTGCTCGAATGGCTGGAGCGGCGCGGCATGCCGGCGCGGCTGGCGGCATTCGTCTGCCTGATCGTCTTCATCGGCATCGCCAATCTCGCCATCGCGGCGATCGTGCTACCCGCGACCGACTGGTTCGCGCTGCTGCCGCAGCGGGTCGATCGTATCCGCACCAACCTGTCCCCGATCATCGACCTCTATTCCAGCCTCGAACGGTTCGTCGACGAGACGACCGCGGCCTTCATGCACAGCCGCCGCAGCACGCACGCGGTGGCGGTGGAGACGCCCAGCTCGATCCTCGGCATCATCGCCGCGTCCGCCCCGTTCGCGATCATCCAGACCTTCTTCGGGCTGCTCGTCGTCTATTTCTTCCTGTCGGGCTGGACGAAGATGCGGCGCCGCACCATCACCAGCCGCGGCAGCTTCTCCTCCGCGATGACGACCGCGCGGGTAATCCAGGACGTGGTCGACGCGACGTCCTCCTATCTGCTGACGATCACGCTCATCAATCTCACGCTCGGCGGTCTGGTCGCGGCGGGCCTGTGGTTCATGCACATGCCGACGCCCCTGATGTGGGGCGGTATCGCCGCGACGCTGAACTACGTGCCCTATATCGGCCCGATCGTGGCGGCGCTGCTGCTGGCGCTGGGCGGGCTGATGACCTTTTCCGATCCCTGGTATGCGATGCTGCCGGCGGTGATCTTCGTCGGCGTCCACCTGATCGAGGCGAATCTCATCACGCCGCTGCTGGTGGCGCGGCGGCTGACGATCAACCCGCTGCTGATCCTGATCGCGCTCAGTTTCTGGGGCTGGGTGTGGGGGGTGGCCGGCGCCTTGCTGGCAGTGCCGCTGCTGATCATCGCCAAGACGGTGCTCGACGCATCCGGCAAGCCCGATATCGCGAGCTTCCTGTTCGAGGACGGGACGCTCGCGACCGCCCCCGGCGAGCCAGCGACGAATGAAATCGCGGGCAGCGCAACGCATGGTTGACAGGCCCCCGGCGCTTTCCTAATGCCCGCCCACGCTTTCAGCGGGTGTAGCTCAGTTGGTTAGAGCGCCGGCCTGTCACGCCGGAGGTCGCGGGTTCGAGCCCCGTCACTCGCGCCATATTCCCGAAGTCGGCCATGTTTTTCAAAGCCGGAATGTGGTTCGGGTCGCCGATGCGGCAGGAGCGGAATGGAGCGAGCAGGCCGGACCCGATGAGGCCCGGCCTTTTTTATTGACGGATCGTCAGCTTTTGGCGATCTCTTCCTTGAGGCGTAGTTTCTGCTTCTTCAGGGTCGCGATCAACGTGTCGTCGGGGGCGGGGCGCTGATTCTCGCTGGCGATCCGCGCATCGATGCCGGCATGCTTGGCCTGCAAAGCCTGATGATGTGAATCCATACGATCGTCTCCTTCCTCGTTGGTCGGATCGGGCAATAGATCACCATCCGGCGCGCCTGTCTTCCCCCTAATTGGTCCGGATTCGCCGGGACGACGCTCACCATCGGCCATCCG
Organism: Edaphosphingomonas fennica; assembly: GCA_036946415.1. Taxonomy (GTDB): domain Bacteria; phylum Pseudomonadota; class Alphaproteobacteria; order Sphingomonadales; family Sphingomonadaceae; genus Sphingomonas_Q; species Sphingomonas_Q fennica_A. The sequence continues at coordinate 237,468 of JAQIJD010000005.1, forward strand.
TGCCAAGCATCGCTTGAGGCGGCGGGCAACTGGCCGTAACGGGCATGTCGGCAGGGCGGCACAACGGGGGCGGCGTGTACGAGCAGGACACCATCCAGCGCCTCTCGCGGCTCCGGCAGGAGCATCGCGATCTGGAGGCGGAGATCGACGCGCTGGCGTTCGGGCCGGGGGCGGACCAGATGACGCTGGCGCGCCTCAAGAAACGCAAACTGGCGCTGAAGGACGAGATCGCGGTGCTGCTAGATCAGATCGTCCCGGACATCATCGCCTGAAGGTCGCCCCCGCCCCGCCGGTGCGCGGCGGGGGCGAGGGGATCAGGCGGCCTCGGCGACCGATTCGACCGCGCGGGGGCCTTCGACCGGTGCCTGATCGCCACCGATGGCGATGCGGCGCGGCTTCTTGTGCTCCGGCACCTCGCGGACGAGATCGACGTTTAGGAGGCCGTGGTCATAGCCGGCGCCCGTCACGCGGATCGTATCGGCCAGCTGGAAGCGGCGTTCGAACGCGCGCTTGGCGATGCCGCGGTGCAGGAATTCGCGACGTTCGCCCTCGCCGTCACCAGCGCGGCCGACGATCGTCAGCACATTGTCCTGTACGGTCAGGTCCAGCTCGTCCTGCGCGAAGCCGGCGACCGCCATCGAGATGCGGTAGGCGCCATCGCCCAGCTTCTCGATATTGTAGGGGGGAAAGGCATCGGCCTCGCCGCGGGTCGCGAAATCGACCAGGCGGTTGAGGTTCTCGAAGCCGATCGAGGAGCGCAGCAGGGGCGCGAAATCGAGAGTACGCATCGTTTTTCAATCCTTGAGCAAGCGATTGTCCAACGGCCCGCGGGATGCCCCGCCGGGCCTGTCAGGCCGCCCCCGGATGCGGGCGACGGCCTGACGCATGCGAAGATTGGAAGCGCCCTCCCGGTCGTCAAGTGGCCGGTTCGGCACGTTAACCCTGTTTGGCCGTTCTCGGGCAAGGGACGCTGTGGCAGGAGGGCGCCCCGCCCACGCGGAGGAGACGGATGAGCGGCAACGAAATGGACCGGCAACTGACCGCGCGACTGGTGGACGGCCTCTATGCCGAAGCGATGCTTCTGGCCGACGAGGCGCGCCACTGGTTCGACCAGCAGGGGCGCGAGGTGCGCGCCGGCCTGTCCCCGCTGTTGCAGGTCGAGATGTCATGCGAGGCGCTGCGCGTGACGACGCGGCTGATGCACGTCATCGCCTGGCTGCTCAACCGCCGCGCGCTGGCGGCGGGCGAGATCGGCGAGGAGGATCTGCGCCGCCCCGCCAACCGCCTCGGCCCCGTCGAGCGGGGGGATCCGGCGGTGCTGGCCGGCCTGCCCGCCGACGCGCGCGCGCTGATCGAGGCCAGCCGCGACCTGCACGAGCGCGTCGCCCGGCTGGACGCGCGGATGGGCGATCCGGCACCGGCGGGGCAGGGGCCGGCGCGCGGCCTGTTCCGCCGGCTGGAGGACGCCTTCTAGCGTTTGATCCACCTACGTGGATACGGCACCAGCCCGCTCCCCCACCCGGCCTCCCATAGCGTATCCTGATTGGGAGGTCGGGTGGGGGAGCGGGCTGGTGCCGCCCTTGATCCAGCTTCGCTGGATCAAGCTCTGGCGTTGCACCGCGCCGCCGCCACGCTACCCTGTCCCGAAAAGGGAGATACAGGCATGAAGCGGGCGATGATCGGGCTTGGAATGGCGGCGGCAGCGGCGGCACCGGCGCTGGCGGCGGAAGGCAAGTGGCTACCCTCGCAGGCAGGTGCGATCGGTGCGCAGATGCGCGCGGCGGGGCTGGCGATCGATCCGGCGGCCCTCTCCAACCTGACGGTGGCGCCGCTCAACGCGATCGTCTCGCTCGGCGGCTGTTCGGCGTCGTTCGTCAGCCCGCGCGGCCTGGTCGTCACCAATCATCACTGCGTCTACGGATCGATCCAGTATAACAGCCGGCCCGACAGCGATTATCTTGCGAAAGGCTTCCTGGCCGCCAGCGAGGCGGGCGAGCTGCCGGCGGCGCCGGGCACGCGCATCCTCGTGATCGAGGCGCTGGACGACGTGACGAAGGCGATGAACCGCGGTCTCACGCCGAAGATGGACGGCCTTGCCCGGACGGCGCGGATCGAGGCCAATCGCAAGGCGCTGATCGCGGCCTGCGAACGCCGCCCGAGCCGCCGCTGCGACGTGCGCGGCTATTATGGCGGGGCGCAATATTGGCTTCAGCGCCAGCTGGAGATCAAGGACGTGCGGCTGGTCTATGCGCCCGCCTCCTCGATCGGCAATTTCGGCGGCGAGATCGACAATTGGCAATGGCCGCGCCACACCGGCGACTGGGGCTTCTACCGCGCCTATGTCGCCCCCGACGGATCGTCGGCGACCTATGCCAAGGAGAACGTCCCCTACGCCGCGCCCGCACATCTGAAGATGGCGCAGACACCGCTCAAGGACGGCGATTTCGTGATGGTGGCGGGTTTCCCCGGCGTCACCAACCGCGAGGCGACGGCGGCCGAAGTCGCCTTCCAGTTTGAAACCTATCAGCCGGCGATGCAGAAGTTCCTGTCCGACTATTCGGACGTGATCGCGGCGGCGACCGCGGGCGACGAGGCGGCGGCGATCCGCTACGCCTCGATCATCAAGGGGGCGGACAATTACAAGAAGAACCTGCTAGGTCAGCTGGCCGGCGCGGAGGCGATCGGCCTGATCCCCGCCAAGCGTGCGGGCGAGGCGGCCTATGGCGAATGGACGGCCGCCGATCCGGCCCGCGCGCCCTATCGCGCCGCGGCGACCGCGCTCGACACGGTGGTGAAGGAGGAGAATGCCCGCGCGCTGGCGGACATGCGGCGCAGCGCGCTCAACCGGGCGCAATTGCTCTACGCCGCGCGCATCGCCTATCGCTGGGCGCAGGAGCGCGAGAAGCCCGATGCCGCGCGCGACGCCGGCTATCAGGATCGCGACCGCCAGCTGGTCGTCGAGCGGCTGACCGCGATCGAGCGGCGCTACGATTCGAAGGTCGATCGCGCGTTGCTGGCGCAGGCGCTGGGCGAATATGCCAAGGTGCCGGCGGAAGGCCGCGATCCGGCGTTCGAGGCGCTGGTGCGGGAGATCGGCCTCGATCGTCTCTATGCGGAGACGAAACTCGCCGACACGCCGACCCGGCTCGGCTGGCTGGACAAGCCCGCGGCGGACTTCCGCGCGTCCCCCGATCCGTTCATCCGGCTGGCGGTGGCGATGGCGCCGGCCGATGCTGCGCAACGCGAGGCGGGCAAGGCGCTGGCGGGCCGCGATCAGGCGGCGCGGTCGGTCTATATGGCGGGGATGCTGGCCAAGGCGGCGGCGGAGGGGCGGGCGATCGCACCCGATGCCAACGGCTCGCTGCGGCTGAGCTACGGCAAGGTCACGGGCAAGACGCGCGACGGGATGCGCTGGACGCCCTTCACCACCGTCGCCGGCATCCTCGAAAAGCAGACCGGGCGCGAGCCGTTCGACGCGCCGGAGACGCTGCTCGCGGCGATCCGCGCGAAGGATTGGGGCAGCGCCGCCGACCCCACGCTCGGCACCGTGCCCGTCGACTTCCTGTCGACGGTCGACATCACCGGCGGCAATTCGGGTTCCGCCACGCTTGATCGCGACGGGCGCTTCGTCGGCCTCGCGTTCGACGGCACGCTGGAAGGCGTGGTGGCCGACTGGATGTACGATGACGCCACCAACCGATCGATCCATGTCGATGCGCGCTACATGCGCTGGGTGATGGAGAAGGTGGACCATGCCGACCGGCTGCTGACCGAGATGGACGGACGCTGATCGGGATCGATACGGAGGCGGCTTGTGTCATGGCTGAAATACGGAGACACGGGGGCGCTTTAAGCGCCTTCGTCAACTGCCGGGAGCCTCCGTCCTGTCGATCCGCACCGCCATCGTGGCCCTCCTGCCCGCGTCGCTGCTGGCCGCCTGTGCGGTGGGGCCCGATTATCGCCCGCTGACGGCGACCGAACTGAAGCTGCCCGACCAGTTCGCCGCCGCGCGCCCCGCCGCGGCGATGGAGGAGGCGGATGTCGCGCGCTGGTGGCGCCGCTTCGGCGATCCGGTGCTGACCGACCTCGTCGAACGCGGCCTCGCCGCCAATCTGGACGTGGCGCAGGCGCGCGGCCGGCTCGCCACCGCGCGCGCCCAGCTGCGGGCGAGCCGGGCGGACCTGTTCCCCACGATCGACGCCACCGGATCGGTGACGCGATCGGTGGGGCAGGGGGGATCGAGCACGATCATCACCAACGGCACCGGCACCGGCGGCGGCGCGAATACGGCGGTGGTGTTCGATCGCGGCGACCGCACCATCTACCGCGCGGGCTTCGACGCGGCCTATGAGGTGGACGTCTTCGGCGGCATCCGCCGCACGATCGAGGCGGCGCGCGCCGCGGCGCAATCGAGCGAGGCGACGCTGCACGATACCCAACTGACGATCGCCTCCGAGATCGCGCTCAATTATGTCGACGCGCGACTGGCGCAAAACCAGCTCGCCATCGCCACCGCCACGCTGACCGCGCAGGACGAGACGGTGGAGATCGTCGGCTGGCGGGTGCAGGCGGGGCTGGTCAGCGCGCTCGATCAGGAACAGGCGCGCCAGCTGCGTGCGCAGACCGCCGCCTCGATCCCGACGCTGCGCACCACCTACGTCGCCGCGGTCAACCGGCTGGCGGTGCTGCTGGGCGAGGCGCCGGGCGCGGTGACGGCGGCGATCGACGCGGCGCGGCCGGTGCCGCTCGCCCCCGTCGCCATCGCCGCGGCGATCCCGGCGGATGTGATCCGCAGGCGACCCGACGTCGCCGCCGCCGAACGGACCGCCGCCGCCGAAACGGCACGGATCGGGGTGGCGCAAGCCTCGCTCTACCCGGCGCTGCGCCTGTCCGGCACGATCGGCGGATCGGGCACGGCGTTGGGCGATGTCGTCTCGACGGCGATCGGCAGCCTGCTCGGCTCGCTCTCCGCCCCGCTGTTCCAGGGCGGGCGGCTGCGCGCGCAGGTGGCGGCGCAGCGCGGCACCGCCGAGGCGGCGCTCGCCGCCTATCGCCAGACGGTGCTCGTCGCACTGGAGGAGACGGAGAATGCGCTGACCGCGCTCGCCAATGCCGAGACGCGCGAGCGCCACCAGATCGAGGCCGACGAGGCGGCGCGCGCCGCGATCCTCTACGCGCGCAGCCAGTATCGCGCCGGCCTCATCGATTTCCAGACGCTGCTGGACAGCGAACGCACCCTGCTCACGGCGGATACCAATCGCGCGCAGGCACGCGCCGACCGGGCGACCGCGACCGTGCAGCTCTACAAGGCGCTGGGCGGCGGCTGGGAGGCGGCGGATGCGCCCGCCGCCGCCGCCGCCGCGCCGGCAGGAACCCCGTCATGACCGATGCCGCCCAGACCGATCTCGCAACCTTCCTCGGCGCCGGCGCGCACAGCCCGCGCAACCGCTGGATCAAGCGGGGGCTGATCGCGCTGGCGGGCGTGCTGCTCGTCATCCTGCTCGTCCGCCTCGCCACCGGCGGCAAGGCGGTGCCCGTGTGGCGGACGGAGGCGGTGACGCGCGGTGACCTCACCGTCACCGTCTCCGCCACCGGCAACCTCCAGCCGACCAATCAGGTGACGGTCGGCTCCGAGCTTTCGGGCCTCGTCACGCAGGTGCTGGTCGACAACAACGATCGCGTCCGGCGGGGCCAGGTTCTGGCGCGGATCGATCCGGCGCGCTTCCAGGATACGGTGGAACAAAGCCGGGCGGCGCTGGCCGCGGCCGAGGCGGCGGTCGGCCAGGCCGAGGCGACGCGGCAGCAGACGCGCGCCGCGCTCAACCGTTTGCAGGAAGTCTATCGCCTGTCGGGCGGCAAGGTGCCTTCGGGGACCGAGCTGGATACCGGCCGGGCCGATTATGCGCGCGCGGTGGCGGCGGTGCGATCGGCCGAGGCGCAGGTGTTGCAGGCGCGCGCGCAGGCGCGGATCGACCAGACCCAATTGTCCCGGTCGCTGATCCTGTCGCCCGTCACGGGCGTGGTCCTCTCGCGCGAGATCGAGCCGGGCCAGACCGTCGCCGCCTCGTTCAACGCGCCGACGCTGTTCGTCATCGCCGAGGATCTGGCGCGGATGAAACTGGAAGCGAAGGTGGACGAGGCGGACGTGGGAGCGGTGAAGCGCGGCCAGCCGGCGAGCTTCACCGTCGATGCCTTTCCCGGCCGCCGCTTCCCGGCGAAGATCGCGCGGGTGGACGTGGGCGCGAACACCGGGTCGAGCGGATCGACCGGCAGCAGCGGCACGACCACCACGACCGCGACGACCAGCAGCGTCGTCTCCTACACCGCCGAACTCAGCGTCGCGAACGGCGATCTGGCCCTGCGGCCGGGGATGACGGCGACGGCGGACATCGTGACGAGCGCGCGCCGCGGCGTGCTGCTGGTGCCCAACGCCGCGCTGCGCTTCACGCCGCCGGTGGCCGGCAGCGGCGGCGGGCGCGGGGTGGCGGGGATGATGCTGCCCGGCCCGCGCCGCCAGCGCCGCGGCAGCGAGCCGGCGATCGGCCGCGGCAGCCGCCAGACCGTCTATGTGGCGGGCGCCGACGGGGCGGCGCGCGCGGTCGAGGTAACGGTCGGCGAAACGAACGGCACGCAGACCGAGGTGACCGGCCAGATCGCGGCCGGTGATCGCGTGATCGTCGGCCAGCAGGTGCGGGGCGGCGGCGATGGCTGAGGCATCGGCCCCGCTCATATCGCTGCGTGGCGTCACCAAGACGTTCGGCACCGGGCCGGCCGCCTTCCAGGCGCTGAAGGGGATCGACCTTGACATCGCCGAGGGCGATTTCGTGGCCGTGATGGGCCCGTCCGGATCGGGCAAATCGACGACGATGAACATCCTCGGCTGCCTCGACGTGCCGAGCGAAGGGCGTTTCCTGTTCCGCGGCCATGCGGTCGAGGCGCTGGACCGCGACCAGCGCGCCCTGATGCGGCGGCGCTACCTGGGCTTCGTGTTCCAGGGGTTCAACCTGCTCTCCCGCACCAGCGCGCTGGAGAATGTCGAGCTGCCATTGCTGTATCGCGGCGAGGAGAAGGGGCGGCGGCGCGACATGGCGATGGCGGCGCTGGCGCAGGTCGGCCTCGATCGCTGGTGGGATCATACGCCGGCCGAGCTGTCCGGCGGGCAGCAGCAGCGCGTGGCGATCGCGCGCGCGATCGTGACGCAGCCGGCGGTGCTGCTGGCGGACGAACCGACCGGCAATCTCGACAGCGAACGGTCGATCGAGATCATGCAATTGCTGACAGGCCTCAACCGCACCTCCGGCATCACCGTGCTGATGGTGACGCACGAGGCGGAGATGGCCGCCTTCGCCCGCACCGTGATCCACTTCCGCGACGGGCTGGTCGAGCGGATCGATGCGCGCCACGTGCAGGGTGCGGAGGTTTCCGCCTGATGCTGGGCACCACCATCTTGCTGGCGGTGCGCGAGATACGGCGCCACCTGCTCCGATCCTTCCTCACCATCCTCGGCATCGTCATCGGCGTGGCGGCGGTGGTGACGATGGTGACGCTGGGCAACGGCACGACCGCGGCGGTGCGCGACCAGATCGCCAGCCTCGGCTCCAACATCCTCCAGATCCGGCCGGGCCAGGGCTTCGGCCGCGGCGGCGGCGGGCCGGCCCCGCCCGACTTCAAGCCGGAGGACGTGACCGCGATCCGCGACCAGATCGGCGGGGTGACGGCGGTCGCCCCGCAGGCGCAATCGAGCGGCACCGTCGTCCACAATGCCGCCAACTGGTCGACCACAATCAACGGCACCACCGACGATTATTTCGTGGCGCAGCAATGGGTGCTGTCCGCCGGGCGCCTGTTCAGCGCGGCGGAGGAGCAGGCCGGCAAGGCGGTGTGCATCATCGGCAGCACCGTCGAACGCAACCTGTTCCACGGCGAAGACCCGATCGGCCAGCGGATGCGGGTGAAGGACATTTCGTGCGACTTGATCGGCACGCTGGTGACGCGTGGGCAGGGCGGCTTCGGCAACGATCAGGACGATGTCGTCATCATGCCGGTCAAGGCCGTCCAGCGCCGCTTCACCGGCAGCCGCGACATCCGCTCGATCATGGTCGCGGTGGATGCCGATTATGACAGCCAGGCGGTGCAGGACGCGATCACCGGCCTGCTGCGCGAACGGCGCAAGCTGGGCGACCGCGAGGACGATTTCTCGATCTTCGACACGCGCCAGATCGCCGACACGCTGTCGGGCACGACGCAATTGCTCACTTCGATCGTGGCGGCGGTGGCGGGCATCTCGCTGCTGGTCGGCGGGATCGGGATCATGAACATCATGCTCGTCTCGGTGACGGAGCGGACGCGCGAGATCGGCATCCGCCTCGCCATCGGCGCGGTGGCGCGCGAGGTGCTGCTGCAATTCCTGGTGGAGGCGGTGGTGCTGGCCTGCCTGGGCGGGCTGGTCGGCCTCGCCCTGGCACTCGCCGCCAGCCTCGCGCTGGCGCCGGTGATGAAGGTGCCGTTCCTGTTCGATCCGCAGATCAACCTGCTGGCCTTCGGCTTTTCGGCGCTGATCGGGATCGTCTTCGGCTATTTCCCCGCGCGGCGGGCCGCCGCGCTCAACCCGATCGATGCGCTGCGCCATGAATAGTCTGCTGTTTGCCCTCGTCCTGATCGCCGCGCCGGCGGCGGCGCAGAAGCCGCCCAAGATTCCGAAGGATGCGCCCTATTGCGTGCCGGCCGAGGCGCCGCAGCTGTTCCTTTCGCCGATGGGGGAGCCGTTCCGCGCCAAGGGGAGCGAGGCCGATCCGGCGGCGGCATGGTTCGCCGGCGCGGATCGCGACGGCGACGGCCAGCTGACGATGGCCGAATTCGCGGCCGATGCCCGACGGTTCTTCGCGACGCTGGACGGGGATCGGGACGGGGCGCTGGTGCCCGAGGAAGTCGCCGCCTACGAACGTTCGGTGCCCGAGACGGCGCTGTTCCGCCCGCGCGGCGAACAGGCGGTGCGTCCGCCGGCGAAGCGCCGCAAGGACGACCCCGGCTATGGCGGGGAGATGGGGGCCGGACGCTACGGCTTCCTGAACGTGCCGCAGCCGATCTGGTCGGCCGACCTCGACATCGACCGCGCCGTCACCCTCGCCGAATTCGAGCGGGCCGCCGCCAAGCGCTTCGGCCTGCTGGACAAGGCGGGCGCCGGCGCGCTGACGATGGCGGCGCTCGGCCGCACCCCCGCCGCCGCCGAGCGCGCCGGCCCCTGCCAGCCGCGCCCGAAACGCGCGCAACGCCCGGAGCGTCCGCGATGACCAGCCCCCGCATATTGGTGGTGGACGACGATGCCGAACTGCGCGGCCTCGTCACCGATTTCCTCTCGGCCAACCATCTGGCGGCGGAGGGTGCCGCGGACGGACGGGAGATGGACGCGAAGCTCGCTGAGGGTCGCTACGACCTGATCGTGCTCGACCTGATGATGCCGGGCGAGGACGGGCTGTCGATCCTGCGCCGGCTGCGCAAGCCCGGCGGGCCGGGGATCATCATGCTCTCCGCAATGGGTGAGGATACCGACCGGATCATCGGGCTGGAGGTGGGCGCGGACGATTATCTGCCCAAGCCCTGCAACCCGCGCGAACTGCTCGCCCGCATCCGCGCGGTGCTGCGGCGGCGGGCGGATGCCGGGATGGGCGACGGGGGCGGGGGGCCGCCCGTCCGCCGGTTCGGGGCATGGACGGTCGATCTGGTCGCGCGCGAGGTGCGGCGGCCGGGGGCGGCGCCCCAGCCGCTGACCGACGCCGAATTCCGCATCCTCGCCGCCTTTCTCGACCGGCCGCAGCGCGTGCTGACGCGCGACCAGCTGATCGAACATGGCAAGGGGCTGGAAAGCGACGTGTTCGATCGCGCGGTGGACGTGACGATCAGCCGCCTGCGCAAGAAGCTGGGGCCGGACGACCCGATCCGCACCGTGCGCAACGAAGGCTATATGTTCACGCTGAAGGTGGAGGCGTGACCATCGCGGCGGCGGCGCGTCCGGGGGGCCTCACCGTCTTCCGGCAGACGCTGCTGCTCCTGCTCGTGAGCCTCGTCGCCAGCCAAACGGTGGCGGTGGCGCTGGTGCTGCTGCTGCCGCCGCCGCGGCCGGAAATCCATCGCCTGTCGGAACTGGCCGACGGCCTGCGCGGCCGCCCGCCGACCGACGAGGACGATAGCCCGCTCGGCGCACGTATCCTCGCCGGCGCTCCGCCGCGGCCTGCCGGGCTGATCGCGGACGAGGGCTATACGGCGATGCTGGCCGCGCGGCTCGATCGGTCGCCCGCCGACGTGCGGCTATTCTATCAGGCCGAGCAGCGCGGGCCCTTCGAGCAATTGTTCGAGCGGCGCCGCCGGCGGCGGAGCGAGGTGCGGATGCGGCGTGGCGAGCCGATCTTCTTCAACGGCGTGTTCGCGGCCGAGCGGCTGGCCGACGGGCGCTGGCGGGCGGTGGCGACCGACGATCCCCCGCTGCTCTCCCCCTGGCAGCGACGGCTGCTGCTGTGGTTCGGCGCCTCGGCGCTGATCCTGCTGCCCTTCGCCTGGGGTTTCGCACGCGCGATCAGCCGGCCGATCCGCGCCTTCGCCGCCGCCGCCGACCGGCTGGGCGCGGACCCCAACGCCCCGCCGGTGCCCGAACGCGGCCCGGCCGAGCTGCGGACGACGGCGCACGCGCTCAACCGGATGCAGAAGCGCGTCGCCGATCATCTGGCCGAGCGGACGGCGATGATCGGGGCGATCGCGCACGATCTGCGCACCCCGCTCGCCCGCATCGCCTTCCGCATCGAGGCGGCGCCCGATCCCCTGCGCGCCAAGGTGCAGGACGATCTGGAACAGATGCGGGCGATGATCGCCGCGACGATCGGCTTCGTCCGCCATGCGGCCTCGCCGGTGCCGCGGCGGCCGGTCGACCTGTTCGATCTCCTGTCGCGCATCGCCGCGCAGGAACGCGAACAGGGGCGCGCGGTGACGGTGGCGGGGGAAGGGCCGCTGGTGGCGGAGGGCGATCCGCTGGCGCTCTCCCGCCTGTTCCAGAATCTGGTCGACAACGGCATCGCCTACGGCACCCGCGTCGCCGTCACGATGGCGGTGGAGGGCGGCACGATCGCCATCCGGCTGGCGGACGACGGGCCGGGGCTGCCGGCGGACCAGATCGAGCGGATGTTCCAGCCGTTCCAGCGCGGCGATCCGTCGCGCAACCGGCAGACGGGCGGCATCGGCCTCGGCCTCACCATCGCGCGGACCATCGCCGAGGATCATGGCGGGACGATCGCCCTCGCCAACCGGCCGGGCGGCGGGCTGGAGGCGACGGTGCGGCTGCCGGCTCAGCCGAGCGCGTAGCGGGCGATCGTCTCGTAGGTGGCGCCCTCGCCGCCGAGATGGCTTTCGTACAGGCGGAAATCGGTGATCGCAGCGGGTGCGGTGGCGAAGCCCGCCCAGCGATCGAGCGCCTCGCCGATGCCGGTCGCGGTGCGGCGCATGCGCGCGACGGTGACGTGCGGCTGGAAGGCGCGACCGTCGCGCGGCACGCCGGCCCGCGCCAGCGCGGCATCGACGCGGGCGTGCAGTTCCGCGACCGGGGCGGCGGGCGTCACGCCGACCCACAGGCTGTGCGGCCGGCCGCCGCCGCCGAACGTGCCGGCGCCGGTGAGCGCGATCTCGAACGGCATCGCCCGGACGCGGCCGAGGGCGACGGCGATGTCCTCCGCCTGATGGCGATCGACTTCGCCGATGAAACGCAGCGTGAGGTGAAGTTGCGCGTCGCTTTGCCAGCGAAGTCCCACGCCGCCGCCCATTCCGGCCAAAAGATGTTGCCGCAATGTTGCCGGGAGGTGAAGAGCGACGAACAGCCTGTGCATTCTTCCGCTCATGCCGCGGATCGGCGCGCGCCGGAACCGCCGTTCGGCTTGAAATGTTGGATTTCTGCGCCGATATTGCGGTGGCCGGCGTATTCCACGCGCCGGGCCTGATTTGGAGATGGGAAAAGGCAATGGCGAACTGGTCTGATCCGCGCAGCGCGTTGGGCGCGCGCACGGGCGCAACGGAGGCCCGCGCCGCCGAGCGCGATGCCGGCCTGCGTTCCTATATGCTCTCGGTCTATAACTACATGGCGTCGGGCGTGCTGCTGACGGGCATCGTCGCGCTGCTGTTCGCCAACGGCGGTATCCAAGCGATCGCCGGCACGCCGCTGGTGTTCCTCGTCATGCTGGCGCCGCTGGCGTTCGTGATGGTGATCAGCTTCGGCATCAACAAGCTGTCGACGGGTGCGGCGCAGGCGCTCTACTGGGCGTTCGCGGTGGCGATGGGCCTGTCGATGTCGTCGATCTTCCTCGTCTATACGGGCGTGTCGATCGCGACGACCTTCTTCGCGACGGCGGCGGCGTTCGCGGGTCTCAGCCTCTACGGCTACACCACGAAGCGCGATCTGTCGGGCTTCGGCACGTTCCTGATCATGGGCGTGATCGGGCTGCTGGTGGCGTCGCTGGTCAACATCTTCGTGCGGTCGAGCGCGCTGCAATTCGCGATCAGCGGCATCGGCGTGCTGCTGTTCGCCGGGCTGACCGCTTACGATACGCAGAAGATCAAGAGCATCTACTTCCAGGTGCGCGGGACCGACTTCGTCGGCAAGTCGGTGGTGCTGGGGGCGCTGAACCTCTATCTCGACTTCATCAACATGTTCACCTTCCTCCTCCAGTTCATGGGCGACCGCCGCTAAGCGCGATCGATCCCGAACGGAAAGGCCCGGCGGAGCGATCCGCCGGGCCTTTCGCCGTTTTGGGCCGGTCGGTCAGACGACCTTGAAATAGTGGATGCGATTGGCGCCGGGGATCTTCTCCGCCACGCCCACGAAGATGTGCTTCGACAGCCATTCCCACTTGCCGGCCGGCACATCGAACTTGGGGCTGACGCGCATGTAATAATCGTCGGGTTCGGCCGGTTCGTTGCGGGCCATGCGCTCGGCGATCTCGGGGGTGCGCGCCCAGCGATAGCCGCGGCTTTGCAGGTAGATGCTGGTCCCGTCGTCCAGTTCGAACATGTAGCGCGCATCGAAATCGATCACGCCGTCCGCGCGCACCAGCGGGAAATCGCCGCCGCTCATCGGCACGACCTTGCCCTTGATGCCGGGCCCTTCGAGATAGCCTTCCACGGCATAGACCGCGGCGCGCGTCATCCCCGTATGCGAGGGTTGCAGGAAGCGCGCGTGACCGAGCGTGATGCCGACGGTGAAGGCGAATTCGAAGCGCGGGGCGAAGGGATGGTCCGCACTCGGCGGCGGGGCGGGCGTATCGGTCACTGGCGATCCTCTCTTGATTTCGCCGGGCATGATGGCCGCCCCGTCCGGCGCAATCAATGAGAAATCACCGGTCCATCACGCGATGGAGGCGATCCGCCGTGCGCAGTGCCAGTGCGACGATGGTGAGCGTCGGGTTCGCCCAACCCGACGTGGGGAACAGCGAACTTCCGGCGACATGCAGGTTGGCGAGGCCATGGACGCGGCCCCAGCCGTCCGTCACCCCGGTCTTCGGGTCGTCCGACATGCGCGTGGTGCCGATATGGTGATAGCCGCCGATCGGGTGCGCGCTGATGAGTGGGTCGGTGATCCACGCCTTGGCGGGATCGCTGAGCCACGGTGCCGGCTCGACCCGGCCGAGGCCGAGCCGCGTCGCCTCGCGCCCGAGGGCGGCGACCAGCCCGGCGACGCTGTCGACATCGAGCGCGGAGGTCCGCCAGTCGAGCCGGACGCGGGGCATGCCCAGCTCGTCGCGCTCCCCGCCGAGCGTGACGCGGCTGGCCGGATTGGGGGCCTGTTCGGCGCGGACCACCAGAGCGACGTCCAGCCGGCCAAGCCGGTGGAGCAGCCACGGCCGCATCGGATCGGTGCGGCGCTGCGCCCAGCCGGCGGCGCTCTTCACGCCCAGCCACAAAGTGCGGCCAAGGCGATCGGGGGCGGCGCTGTGCTTGGCCTTGAGGTAGGCGCGCATCCCCCAGCTTTCGCGCGCCGTCGGCGGGCGCCGGGGGGCGATGGTGAGCGAGGTGTTGAGCAGCCCTTCGCGCCGTTGCAGCGCGGGTGCCGCGGCGATCAGCGCCGCCAGCTCCCCGCCGCCGGCAATGCGCTGGCGGGCGAAGGCGGCAAACAGGCCCCACGCATCCCCATCGACGATACGGCCGCCGCGGGCGTGGGGATGTTCCATGAAATAGCGGCCGACCTGATCGTGGCGGTTGCCGATATCGGAGGCGAGCATCAGGCGCGGCGTCTCGATCCCGCCGGCGGCGAGCACGACCTGGCGCGCGGCGATGCGCGTGCGACGGCCGGTGAGACTGCGCGCCTCGAGCGCGGCGATCGCATTGCCGTCCGCGGCGGGTTCGATCGCGGTGACGGTGGCGTGGGTCAGGATCGTGCAGCGCGGGTGGCGAAGGAGGTCGGCGGCGCGCGCGAAGGAAAAGCGGTCGAACTGCCGGTCGAACCGCCAGACGGGCGTGACCAGTTCGGCCGCATCGAAGGCGGGCGGGGGGATCGGCGGCGCGAGCGGATCGCCCGCCTGCAAGCCGAAGAGCGGGCGGGCCTCGGCATAATATCCGGCCAGTTCGTCCCAGCCGATCGGCCAGCCGGAATGCGGCACCCACGGCCGCCGTTCGAGATCGATCGGATCCAGTTCGGAACAGCGCCCGCCCCAGATGGCGGTGGTGCCGCCGAAGAAGCGCAGGCGCGCATCCTCCAGATCGTAATAGGGCAGGCCGATATTCTCGCCCGCCGCCAGATCGGCCGTGCGGGGGTCGTAATCGCGCCCGCCGCTTTCGAGCAGGATGACGGAGCGGCCGTGCGCCAGCAGGCGGCGGGCCAGCGTGATGCCGGCGGCGCCTGCGCCGACGATCGCGATCTCGCCGGCAAGCTCGGCCGGGGCATCCTTCGCCAGATCGAGGTGCATCAGGCGCGCGCCGGGGCGGCAATGCAGGGTGGGAGCGGGCAGGCCATGGACGCGGCCTTAACCGTAAAGGCCGGCGGGGGAAATGCCCGCCCGCCAAGCCCTACCAGGTGCGCACGCGCGCCGTATCGACGTGGACGAAATTGTCGCGCGGATAGAAGCCGACGCCGCCGCGCTGGAGCGAGACCGCCGCCTGCCGCAGCGCGGAAAGCTGGACGCCGGGCATGTAGATGTCCGTCGCCTTGCCGAGCATGTGCTGGCTCTTGGTGGCGACGCCGGTGTGCGCGCCACCGCGGGCCCGCAGCGCCGCGTTGGTGTTGGGCGAGCGATAGCCCGAGATGAGATCGAACGACTTGGCGGGCGAAACGTCCAGCCGGGTGCGGATGGCGACCAGCAGGTCGATCAGCTCCGGATCCATCTTCGTCTGTTCGTTGGTGCGCCAGTCGCGCAGGGCATGGTTGATTTCGGCCAGACCCTGCGGATCGTAGCCGGCACCCGCGACATAATAACGCGCATCGAACCGTTCGTTGGTGTGGACGTTGTGGAAGGCGATGCGCCGTTCGGGAAGGGCCGCGAAGGCCTTGCCGCCACCGATGATCGTTGCGGCCGTCAGGCCCAGCATGCCGCCCAGCAGTCCGCGACGGCTGCAGCCCGTATCGTTCGTCAAAATAATGCGTCCCCGGAAAGAATGCAGCCTGGCTGCGTTTGCGCCCCATCGACGGGAACCCTGATACGGGAGAGAGCGTTTGAAAGGAATTAACGCTGCTGGCGGCTGCCTCGGCATCGCCACGGCCTGCCTCATCGCGGGCGCAACGATCGCGCAGCCGGCCGCCCCGGCAGCCGCCAGCGCCGCGAAAATCTCGCCCGACATCATGACGGTGCAGGTGCGGCTGGACCGCGCCGGATTCGGACCCGGCGTGCTCGACGGGCAGCGCGGCCAGTCGCTCGTCAAGGCGTTGAAGGGGTTCCAGCAGGCGGCCGGGCTGCGCGTGACGGGCGAACCGGATGCGGAGACGATCCGCGCATTGGCCGGCCGGATGGACGTGCCGGGCATCATCGAGGTGGAATTGACGCCGGCCCTGCTGGCCGGCCCCTTCGTCGGGCCGCTGCCGAAGCGCGAGCCGGATCAGGCAAAGCTGCCGACGCTCGGCTATTCGACCGCGCTCGAGAAACTGTCCGAGACGTTTCACACGACCCCCGAGACGCTGGTGCGGCTGAACAGCCTCGCCACGAAGCTGGAGCCGGGCAACCGCATCCGCGTGCCCAACGTGGTGGCGGCGGCGCGCGACTATGATCCCGAACTGAAGCCCGAATGGCGCCAGACGCTGGGGATGCTGAACGTCTCTTCCGATCAGCCGCGCGCGGCGCGGGTGGTGGTCGACAAGTCGGACGGGGTGTTGATGGTCGAGGGGGAGGACGGCAAGCTCCTCGCCCAATTCCCCGTCACCACCGGATCGAAGCACGATCCGCTGCCGCTGGGCAATTGGAAGATCCAGGGTGCCGCCTACAACCCGCCGTTCCATTACAATCCCAAGCTGTTCTGGGATGCGGACAACAAGGACGAGAAGGCCGTGCTGCCGCCGGGGCCGAACGGGCCGGTAGGCGTCGTGTGGCTGGATCTCGACAAGCCGCATTACGGCATCCACGGCACGCCGCGGCCCGAAACGATCGGCCGCACCGAAAGCCATGGCTGCATCCGCCTGACCAATTGGGATGCGGCGCGCCTTTCCATGATGGTGAAGCCCGGCACGACGGCGGTGTTCCGCGCGTGAACCGGCTGGGCTGGGCGATCCTGCTGCTGATCGGGGGCGTGATCGGCGGTTTCTGGTGGTTGCAGGGGCGGGGCGGGGACGGGACGGCGCCCGCCGCACGGCCGGCGCCGCGGGCTTCGGATGCGGCGGCAGGGCGGCTGACGATGCCGGTCGCCGGCGTCCTCCCAGCCGCACTCGCCGACAGTTTCACGGACGGGCGCGGCGGCGATACGCGCGTCCACGGCGCGATCGACATCATCGCGCCGCGCGGGACGCCGGTGCTGGCGGCGATGGACGGCAAGGTCGAGAAACTGTTCGACAGCCGGCTGGGCGGGGGCGGACGATCTATGTGCGCTCCGGCGAGGGCGGGATCGTCACCTATTACGCCCATCTCGATACCTATGCGACCGGGCTTGGCGAGGGGCAGGCGATACGTGCCGGCCAGCAGATCGGCACCGTGGGATCGACGGGCGACGCCGATCCGGCGGCCCCGCATCTCCATTTCGAGGTGAGCGGATGGCGCCGGGCGAGGCGTGGCATCAGGGCACGGCGATCAACCCCTATCCGCTGCTTGCCGGGAAAGCGGCGTCCGGCTAAGGCCCGGCGCCAGTCATTTCCCGTTCTTTCCCATCGCGCGGAGACCCCATGAAGATCAGCGGCGTGGACATTCGTCCCGGCAACATCATCGAATATGACGGCGGCATCTGGCCGCGCGGTGAAGATCCAGCACACCCAGCCCGGCAAGGGCGGCGCCTATATGCAGGTGGAGCTGAAGAACCTGCGCGACGGGCGCAAGAACAACGTCCGCTTCCGTTCCGCCGAGACGGTGGAGCGCGTGCGGCTGGACACCAAGGACTTCCAGTTCCTGTTCGCCGACGGCGACCAGCTGACCTTCATGGACAAGGAAAGCTACGAGCAGATCAGCCTGCCGCGCGAACTGCTGGGCGACGCCGCCGCCTTCCTGCAGGACGGGATGGACGTGGTGATGGAGCTGTATGACGAGGAGCCGATCAACGTCCAGCTGCCCGACCAGATCGAGGCGGTGATCGTGGAGGCGGATGCGGTGGTGAAGGGGCAGACCGCCTCGTCCAGCTACAAGCCCGCGATCCTGGAGAATGGCGTGCGCGTGATGGTGCCCGCCGCACATCGGCGCGGGCACGAAGATCGGTGGTCGACGTCTATGCGCAGGAATATGTCCGCCGCGCGGACTGACGGCTTATCCCGTCCGCCCCGTGGCGGCGGCAGGAGTAGACGAACATGGTATCCCATTCCGGCCTCATCACCGTCATGGAGCGCGCCCGCGCGCCGGGCGGCCCCGCGCCTGCGCCGCGATTTCGGCGAGGTGCAGCAGCTTCAGGTCAGCCGCAAGGGACCGACGGACTTCGTCAGCGAGGCCGATCGCCGCGCCGAGCAGACGGTGCGCGAGGAATTGAAGAAGGCGCGGCCCGACTGGGGCTTCCTGGGCGAGGAGGGCGGCACCGTCGAGGGTGATCCCGACAAGCCGCGCTGGATCGTCGATCCGCTCGACGGGACGACCAACTTCCTCCACGGCATCCCCCATTTCGCCATCGCCATCGCGGTCGAGGATACCGCGCGGGGCCGGCGGCCGGTCGGAGATCACGCAGGGGCTGGTCT
>JAQIJD010000006.1:0-184544 GCA_036946415.1 Edaphosphingomonas fennica
GCCGCGGATGCGGCCGCCCGGCGCATGAGGGCAAAATCCCAAAGTGAAAGGCCCCCGCTCCGGGGGCGAGGAGCGAGGGCCGACCTGACGTTCGTCACGCAGGCGGGTAGCGGAGGTCGGCCGGGCAACAGGGGGAATCCCGGCACGGCTCCGCGACCGCAGAGGCCCTTATGGACGCAACTACCTGTCCCGCCGATGAATAAGCCGTCAGCTTCGCGGGCCACGGCTCCGCGGGTCGCTCCAGCGGAACGTCTGGTCGCCGACCGCGACGCCGAAGCGCTGGTTGGAGAGGCGCACGGCGGAACGGTTGCCCTGCGCATCGAGCACCGACCAGCCCGCCAGCCGCAGCCCCGCCGGCGCGCCCGGCGCCTGCTGGAAGGCGATGGTGATCGTGCCGAATTCGGGATGCTTGCGATCCTTGCCCTCGATCAGCAGCGTGTTGGGATCGCCCGAAGGGACCAGCTTGGCGAAGCCGGCGATATCGCGGCCGGGATCGACCAGCACCGACAGCGGCGAGGAACCGATCGGCCAGCGGGAGACCTGCTTGACCGAATAATCGATCATGGTGAGCGCCTTGCCGTCTCCCACGATCAGCAGCGGCACGCCCTTCTCATATTGGAAGCGCACCCGGCCGGGGCGCTTCATCGTCAGCGTGCCCTTCAGGACGCGGCCGTTGCGATCGGTCTGCGCGAAATCGGCGGTCATCGTATCGAGCGTGCGGAGATGCTGCTGGATCTGCTGCAACGGCTGGGGCGCCTGCGCGATGGCGGCGGGGGCGGCCGCGGCGATCGCGATCGCGGCGGCAAGGCGGTAGGTCATTCGGTCACTCCGGGCGGATACGGGCGCTGGGTTCGCATAGCGGCATTGAACCCGCACTGAACCCGGAGCGATCCCCGTTCGCCCACCTTTTACGCGCTGTGAGGCCAGCCTAGGTGACAGCCGGCATTGCACGTGCTTTTGTCGGCTTTGTCCGGTCAGACGGGAGTATCGCCATGGATCATCGAGCCCTCGAGCGCGAGATCGATCAGAATCTCGCCATCTTCGAGACGCTGTTGCCCGATCTGCTGCGCGAGCGGGCCGGCGAATATGCGTTGATCCGGCATCGAGCGATGGTCGGCTTCTTCCCCAGCGTGACGGAGGCTCTTCGCGCAGGACGCAATCGCTTCTTGGACGGCATATTCTCGATTCAGGAGGTGACGGACCGGCCGATCGACCTGGGTCTGTTCAGCCATGCCGTTCATCCTCGGATCACTTGAACATCTCCAGCCGCTGATCGAGGTCAGCGTCGGCCGGGCAGACGGTGCCGAGCGACGGATGGGGCGGGCCCTGATCGACACCGGCGCGACGCGGACCTGCGTTTCCCGCCGTTTCGTCGACGAATTAGCGCTCGAGCCGCGCGGCCGGATGCTGATTCAGGCCGCCCGCGGTTATGCCGCTCGGCAGATGGCTTATGCCTTCACGCTGGGCCTTGCCTGCCGCCCGAACGAAGCGGCGGAGCAAGACACCTTCTATGTTTTCGACCAGGAGTTTGCGGCACCCTTCATCGAGGACAACGACAGCTGTGACGTGCTGATCGGCATGGACCTCATCTCAACCGGTCGCCTGACGATCGACCGGCTGACGTTCCGCTTCGACTTCTGACCATCACACATGCCCGGCGATCTCCGCCGGTTCGATCAGCACCTCGCGCCGGCCGACGTGATCGGGGGTGGAGATGATATTGTCCTTCTCCATCCGCTCGATCAGCCGCGCCGCCGAATTGTAGCCGATCCGCAACTGCCGCTGGAGCCAGCTGGTCGAAGCCTTGCGGTTCTCGACGACCACCTGCACCGCCCGCCGGTAGGTCTGCGTCTCGGGGTCGTCGGGGCCGGTGGGGGCACCTTCCAGCGCATAGCCGCCGTCTTCCGGCTCCTCGGTCACGGCCGTGATATAGTCGGGCGTGCCCTGCGCGCGCCAATGGTCGGCAACCGCGCGCACCTCCTCGTCGGAGACGAAGGGGCCGTGGACGCGGACGATCTGCTTGCCGCCGGGCATGTAGAGCATGTCGCCCTTGCCCAGCAGCTGTTCGGCGCCCTGTTCGCCCAGGATCGTGCGCGAATCGATCTTGCTCGTCACCTGGAAGCTGATCCGCGTCGGCAGATTGGCCTTGATCACGCCGGTGATGACGTCGACCGAGGGGCGCTGCGTCGCCATGATGAGGTGGATGCCCGCCGCGCGCGCCTTCTGCGCCAGCCGCTGGATCAGGAATTCCACCTCCTTGCCCGCGGTCATCATCAGGTCGGCCAGCTCGTCCACCACCACCACGATCTGCGGCAGCGTCTCATATTCGAGCTTCTCCTCCTCGTAGACCGGCTGGCCGCTCTCGGCATCGTAGCCGGTCTGGACGCGCCGGCCGAGCGGCTGGCCCTTTGCCTTGGCGATGCGCACCTTCTCGTTGAACGAGGACAGCGAGCGGACCGAGACCGAGGCCATCATCCGGTAGCGTTCCTCCATCTGCTCCACCGCCCATTTCAGCGCGCGGATCGCCTTGGGCGGATCGGTCACGACGGGGGAGAGGAGGTGGGGGATGTCGTCGTAGATGCTCAGTTCCAGCATCTTCGGATCGATCATGATCATCCGGCACTGGTCGGGCGTCAGCCGGTAGAGGAGCGACAGGATCATCGAATTGAGGCCGACCGACTTGCCCGAGCCGGTGGTGCCGGCGACCAGCAGGTGCGGCATCGGCGCCAGATCGGCGACGACCGGATCGCCGGCGATATTCTTGCCGAGGATCAGCGGCAGGCCGGTCTGGTCCTCGAACTGGTCGGAGGCGACCAGCTCGGACAGCGAGACGCCCTCGCGCTTCTGGTTGGGCAGCTCGATGCCGATCACGGTGCGGCCGGGGATGACGGCGATGCGCGCCGACAAAGCGGACATGTTGCGCGCGATGTCGTCCGCCAGCGCCACCACGCGGCTGGCCTTGACGCCGGCGGCCGGCTCCAGCTCGTACATCGTCACGACCGGGCCGGGGCGGACCTCGGTGATGCGGCCCTTGACGTGGAAGTCGTCCAGCACCGTCTCCAGCAGGCGGGCGTTGCGTTCCAGCGCCGCCTTGTCGATCGTCACCCCCTCGTTCCTGGGCGGTGGCGTCAGCAGATCGAGCGTCGGCAGTTGATAGGTGTCGCGCAGGTCGAGCTTGGCCTGCCGTTCGCGCTGCGGTCGTTCGGCGACGGTGACGGGCGGGCGCTTCGGATCGGCGATCACCGGGCGCGGCGCATCCGCCTCCTCGGGCGCCACCGCGCGGCGCGGGCGCGGCGCGCGGGGGGCGGGGGCCTCATCCTCGTCGAGCAGGGGGAAGGCGGCGGCGATCTCGGCCTCGTCCAGCAGCCCGTCGTCGGCCACGCCCTCGCGCCTGCGGAACAGCAGGCCGCGCTCGGCCGCGTCCAGCCCCAGCGACCAGATCGCGACGGCGAGGCCCGCCACCAGGAACAGCGCCATCAGCCCGACGCGCACCCCCGCCATCCACGCCGGATCGGGGATGTTGGCGAGCGCGAGATCGATCAGCCCCGCCCCCGCGAAGCCGAAGATGCCGCCGAGGCCCGCCGGCAGCGGCGCCAGCGATCCGCCGCGGAACAGGCCGGCGGCGATGTCGAGCAGCAGGATCGCGGCGAGCGCGA
This sequence comes from Edaphosphingomonas fennica, assembly GCA_036946415.1. Lineage (GTDB taxonomy): Bacteria > Pseudomonadota > Alphaproteobacteria > Sphingomonadales > Sphingomonadaceae > Sphingomonas_Q > Sphingomonas_Q fennica_A. The sequence continues at coordinate 3,657 of JAQIJD010000006.1, forward strand.
TCGGCAGCGAGCGCCGCCACCGCCCCGGCGCCGCGCCGCGCCACAGCCGCAGCGCCACCACCACCAGCGGCGGCAGCAGCAACAGCACCGGCAGGCCGAACAGGCTGAACAGCAGGTCCGCCGCCCACGCCCCCGGCGCGCCGAGCAGATTGAGCGCCGGGCCGCCGGCGGCGGTGTTCATCGATGGATCGCTGCTGTGGTAGCTCGCCAGCGCGAAGCCGGCGAGCAGCACCACGGCGAGCAGGGCGATGCCGCCCAGCATCGTGCCGCCGCGCCGGCCCATGGCGGCGGCGTGCCGGCGCCAGGCGGGCGCCTCGGTGGGGGCGATGCGGGTCGCCATGGCGTTGCTCATCCTTCAGTCCAAGCGGCCGCCGATTGTGCCCGATCCGTTCGCCAGCGGCAATCGGCGGCGGCGGCGATGCTTGCGGAAAGCTGACGGAGCCGTTTGCGGATCGTTCACCCCGAATCGGCCAAAACCCCTTTCGTCGCCGCAGTTTGGAGCGGCCAGTGACAAGAAGGAGCAGTGCCCATGCGTAAGCTCGTCATTCTCGGCCTGATCGCCGCCGTCGCGGTGCCCGCCGCCGCCCCCGCCCAGAACCGCGAATTGCGCGACGGCCGACGCGACATCCGGCAGGAGCAGCGCGATGTCGACCGGGCGCTCCGCCGCGGCGCGCCGGGCCATGTCGTGCGCGACGAACGGCGCGACGTGCGCGCGGCACGGCAGGAATATCGCGAAGACTGGCAGGACTGGCGGCGCGGCCATCGCGACGACTTCCGCCGCCCGGCCTATGTCGGCCCGCGCGGCTACGCCTATCGCCCGGTCGCGGTCGGCTACCGCTTCCAGCCGCAATATTACGGCCGCAACTATTGGGTAAACGACTATCGCCGCTACCACCTCGCCGCCCCCGGCCGGAACCAGCAATGGGTGCGCTACGGCAACGATGTCGTGCGGGTCGATACGCGCAGCGGCCGCGTGACCGCGGTCAACCGCAACTTCTTCTGGTAAGCCCGTGGCGGGCGGTTACCCGAGCCGCCCGAACGGCAGCATCTTTTCTGCAAGCGCGGCGGCGGCCTTGCCGTCGCCGCGTTGCAGGATCGGCAAGATGAGCGCGGCATCGCGCTTCATCAGCCGGTCGAGCGGGGTCGCGGCGGGGGCCTTGGCGGCCGCCTCGGCCAGCGTCCGTGCCGCCGCCACGTTCGCCGGATCCAGGCGGATGCGGAGCAGGGCGGCCAGCCCCGTGAAGAACGGCCGCCCGCCCGACAGCGCCACCGCATTGGCGAGCGCGGCCTCCCCCGCCTCGCGCCGCGCGCCGAGCGCGGTCTTGGCGAGGAAGCCGCCAAGCTGATCGACCGCATCGAGATTCCACGTCGCCAGCAGCATCTGCGCTTCGGGATCGCGGGGATTGGAGGCGGCGAGCTGATCGAAGATCTTCTTTACCGCCACGGCATCGCTGCGGCTGCGCGTCAGCTTGGCGCGATAGCCGATGGCGACGGCGCGCTGCATCGTCGCCTCGCGATCGCCGGGCTTGCCGGCGAGCAGCCCGTCGGCGGTGCGGATCGCCTGCTGCAACTGGGCGATGGCCTGCGCCTTGTCGGTCGTGACGAACGCCGTCTGGGTCAGGTCGTCGCGCAGATCGGCCATCGCCGGGGTGGCGCCCGCCAACAACAGACCGGCCAGCAGCCAGCGATCGAACCTCATGCCCGTACCTCCTTCGTTGCCAGCGCCTCGGCGATCAGCCGCCGGCCGTTCTCCAACCCCAGCAGCTTGAAGAAGCTCCCCATCCGCGGCCCCTGCGCGGAACCGAGCAACGTTTCGTAAAGCGCCTTGAACCAGTCGCGCAACGGATCGAAGCCGGCCGCCTTGCCCGCCTCGTACACCTCGTTCTGGATCGTCTCGGCCGTGGCATCGACGGGCAGTCCGGCCAGGCGGGCATCGAGATCGGCGAGCGCCGCCGCCTCCTTGTGCGAGGGGGCGCGGCGGACCAGCGAGGGCGCGATCACGTCGCGGTGATAGGCGATGGCGTGGCCGATCAGCCGGGCCAGCGCGGGATAGGTCTCGGGCGTGGCATCGGGCACGTAATTGCGCAGATAGGCCCAGATCACGCCCTCGTCCGCCTCGCCCAGCACACCGACCAGATTGAGGAGAAGGCCGTAGCTGACCGGCAGGCCGTCCGCCGGCATGGCGCCGTCGTGGATGTGGTGGACGGGGTTGGCGAGGCGCTTCGGCCAGTCCTGTCCCGCCCACTCGCCGCGGCTCTGCCAGTAATCGTCCACCGCGCGCGGGATCACCCCCAGATGGAGCTGCTTGGCGCGCTTCGGTTCTCGATAGGCGAAATAGGCGAGGCTCTCCTCGGGGCCGTAGGCGAGCCACTGGTCGAGGGTCAGCCCGTTGCCCTTGGACTTGGAGATCTTCTCGCCGCGTTCGTCCAGGAACATCTCGTAATTGAAGCCTTCGGGCGGGCGGCCGCCCAGCACGCGCGCGATCTTGCCCGATTGCGTCACCGAATCGATCAGATCCTTGCCGGCCATCTCGTAATCGACGCCGAGCGCAACCCAGCGCATCGCCCAGTCGACCTTCCATTGCAGCTTCGCGCGGCCGCCGAACACGCTCTGCTCGACCGTCCGGCCATCTTCGTCGGCGAAGCGGATCAGGCCGGCGGCGGCGTCCACCACCGCGACCGGCACCTGGAGGACGGCGCCGGTCGAAGGGCTGACGGGCAGCACCGGCGAATAGGTGCGGCGGCGGTCCTCGCGCAGCGTCGGCAGCATCACGCCCATGATCGCATCGTAGCGGGCGAGGACTTGCGCCAACGCCGCATCGAAGACGCCGGCGCGATAGCGTTCCGTCGCGGAGACGAATTCATAGTCGAAGCCGAAGCGATCGAGGAAGCGGCACAGCATGGCATTGTTGTGCGCGGCGAAACTGTCGTGCGTGCCGAACGGATCGGGAATGGCGGTGAGCGGCCTGCCGAGATGTTCGGCCAGCATCGCGCCGTTCGGCACGTTGTCCGGCACCTTGCGGAGGCCGTCCATGTCGTCGCTGAAGGCGATCAGCCGGGTCGGCACGTCGGACAGCGCGCGATAGGCCTGGCGGACCATCGTCGTGCGCAGCACCTCGTTGAAGGTGCCGATGTGCGGCAGGCCAGAGGGGCCGTAGCCCGTCTCGAACAGGATGTGCCCCTTGTCCGGCGGCCCGCCGGGATAGCGGGCGAGGAGCTTGCGCGCCTCCTCGAACGGCCAGGCCTTGGAGGCGAGCGCGGCGTCGCGAAGCGAAAGGGGGGTGTTCGGCGTATCGGTCATGCGTGTCCGGTCGGGGTGGCGTGATCGGCTTCCTTAGAGCATGATCCGCGAGAATTGGACCCTTGGCTTCGGCGGTGCCGCGTATGACGCAGGAAATCGTGCCTTTCGATGCGGTTCCACCCGCACTGCGGCGGGCGGAGCGGTTGCCCGAGCGGGTGCTCTACGTGGCGCGCGCCGGATTCGGAGCGCTGCCTTCGGGGATCGGCATGATCCTGCTGGTGGCGACGCCGCAATTGCTGTCGTTCGGCTTCATCCTCTGGGCGATCTGGTGGCCCTATCCGCGCACGCCGTTCAGCCTGATGCTGGCCTATGGCTGCACCGCGGCGATGGCGGGGCTGGTGCTGCTGGTGGGCTGGGCGCTGGCGCGCAAGTTCAGCGGCTTCGTGGGGGCGGTGCTGCGCGCCCCCTTCACGCGCATCACCGTCACCGACCGGCGGGTGCTGTGGACGCTGCCCTGGGCGTCCGAGCCGCTGATGGAGATCGCCCGCCATCGCATCCTGGGCGGGATGCTGGGGCCGGTCGACCGGCGCGGCCGGGGCAGTGCGGCGATGGTGCTGGTGGAGGGCGATCCCTCGGCGGATGTGGACGGCAACATCCATTTCGACGGGCTGCCGCATGCCGCGCGTTTCGTGGCGGCGCTGGCGTAGGACGGAACGGCGTTCGGCCGGACGGCCGGCGAAGCGCCTCCCCTCCCTGAAAGGGAGGGGCTGGGGGTGGGTTCGTTGCGAGGTTCGGTTCCGCCCGTCAACGGGCGAACCCACCCCCGACCCCTCCCTTTCAGGGAGGGGAGAGGTGCTTTGGAGAGCGGTCTTCGAGCGCCGTGGCGTCGTCCGATCAGCGCGAAGCCATCGTTGTGCCGGTAAGCCCGCGGCGGGCGATGGCGTGCGACCAGGCCGATCCGCTGCGTGTCGCCATATTGGCGTCGGGCTGCTGGAGGACCATGCGGTAGAGATCCTGCGCCGTGCCCGTCTGCCCGCGCTTCAGGTTGATCGCGGCGAGGTTCAGCAGCACCTCGGTGGTGCGGTCGCCGCGCGCGAAGGCCGCGTCCAGCCGCTTTTCCACCGCGTCATAGCGGCCGGCGTCGATCGCTGCCGCACCGAAGGGATCGGCCAGCTCGTTGGCGCGCCATTGCGCGGCCGGGCCGGCCGGAGCCGCCGTCACTGTCGCCGGAACGGCCGCGACGGCGGCTGCGGCAAGGGGAAGGAGGACGCGACGCATGGTTCATCTCCGAGTCGTTTTGTTGTTTGTGACACGATGATGACACAAGCGTCCTTTTTGGAAAGGGGTAATCGCGGGCTCAGAAGCTGAGCGAGACGCCGCCGACCGCGGCATGGTTGCGCAGGCGCAGGTCGACGCGGATGTCCCCGGTCGTGCCGCTCGCGCCGTCCGTCCGGCCGGAAAAGCGCCCGGCCACCGCATCGGCATTGGCGCGGGTGTAGCGATATTCCGCGAACAGCCCGAGGCCGCGCGTCAGCGCCACCCGCGCCCCGCCGCCGGCCCTGAAGCCGAGATCGCCATCGAGGCTGCTGTCGGTGACGACCCATACCGGCCCGGCAAAGGCATAAGGCGCGAAGCGGCCGCCGGGCCGCGCGTCCGTCGCCCCGATCGGCGCGCGCACCATCGCCAGCGCCGCGACGGTGACGGTGGTCGGCACGCCGATCCGCGGAATGTCCGCCGACACCGCATCGCCGGGGGCGATCGTCACCCGCTCGCCGAACACCGCCTCGTCGAACTCGAGATTGGCGCGCGCCGTCACCGTCTGCTGCTTCACGTCCGGGTTGAGCGTGGCGATGTCCACCGCGACGCCGAACAGCCGGCCGAACCAATGGCCCGCCCGCCCGCCGTAGAGCGTGGCGTTGGCCGGCTCGACGCGGGCGATGTCGATCTGCAACGTCGCCGGCACCACCTGCCCGTTGATGCGCGCCTCGTCCGCCGTCAGGCTCAGCGGCGTCGATTGCGGGAAGGAGCGGCCGGCGAAGACGTCGATAAAGGTTTCCGCCGAGGCCGGCGCGGCGGCGGCGAGGGCAGCGAAAGCGGTAACGAGGGCGGGAAGGCGCACGCGGTTTTCTCCGGCAACGGATCGGGACGCGCCCGGAACCGCCCGCCGTCGCCGATGTTGCGCCGCACCGCCGCCGGCAACGCTTTGTTACGCGCGGCGGTATCCATGGCTGACGCAGGCGGCCGGCTCCGCTATCGATGCGGCCGTGACCGACGATCGCCTGCTGACCGCCGCCCGCCGCCCGGAGGATGTGGATGCCGCGCTGCGCCCCAAGAGCCTCGACGATTTCGTCGGGCAGCAGGCGGCGCGCGAGAATCTCCGCGTGTTCATCGCCGCGGCGCGGGCGCGGGGCGAGGCGCTGGACCATGTGCTGTTCTTCGGCCCGCCCGGCCTCGGCAAGACGACGCTTGCCCAGATCGTCGCGCGCGAGATGGGGGTGGGGTTCCGCGCCACCTCCGGCCCGGTGATCGCCAAGTCGGGCGATCTCGCGGCGCTCCTCACCAATCTCGAGGACGGCGACGTGCTGTTCGTGGACGAGATCCACCGGTTGCAGCCGGCGGTGGAGGAGGTGCTCTATCCGGCGATGGAGGATCGCGCGCTCGATCTGATGATCGGGGAGGGGCCGTCCGCCCGCTCGGTGCGGATCGATCTGCCGCGCTTCACGCTCGTCGGCGCGACCACCCGGCAGGGCCTGCTGACGACGCCGCTGCGCGACCGGTTCGGCATCCCGATCCGCCTGCAATTCTATACGGTCGCCGAACTGGAACAGGTCGTGCGCCGCGCCGCCGGGCTGCTGGGGCTGCCGATCGCCCCGGATGGCGCGACCGAGATCGCCCGCCGTTCGCGGGGCACGCCGCGCATCGCCGGGCGGCTGCTCAGGCGGGTGCGCGATTTCGCGCATGCGGCGGGGCATGACGTGGTCGATGCCGCCGCGGCCGATGCCGCCCTGACGCGGCTCGAGGTAGACAGGCTCGGCCTCGACGCGATGGACCGGCGCTATCTGACGATGATCGCCGACATCTATCGCGGCGGGCCGGTGGGGGTGGAGACGCTGGCGGCGGGCCTCAGCGAGCCGCGCGACACGATCGAGGAGGTGATCGAGCCCTATCTGATCCAGCTCGGCCTCGTCGCCCGCACCGCGCGCGGGCGCTGCCTGAACGGGCGCGGCTGGCAGCATCTGGGGCTGCCGGTGCCGGAAGGATCGCAGGGCGGGCTGTTCGAATGACCGGCCGGCCCGATGCCGGCCGCCTCGCGGACGGCGCGCACCTGCTGCCGGTGCGCGTTTATTACGAGGATACCGATGCCGGCGGCGTCGCCTATCACGCCACCTACCTGCGCTGGATGGAGCGGGGCCGCAGCGAATTGCTGGCCGCGCTCGGCATCGATCAGCAGGCGGCGCTGGCGGACGGCACCGGCCATTATGTCGTGGCCGATCTCGCCATCCGCTACCGCCTGCCGGCGCGATTGCAGGACGCGCTGGTGGTGGAAAGCCGCCCCGTGACGGCCGCCGCCGCGTCGGCGCTCATTCATCAGACAGTCAGGCGGGGCGATGAAGTGCTGGCCACGGCCGAGGTGCGCGTGGCATTCGTCTCGGGCGGGCGGCCCGCGCGGCAGCCGGCCGCCTGGCGGGAACGTTTCGCAGGTCTGATCGCAGGTTAGGGAGTGACGGTCATCGAGGGCACCACCATCGCGGCGAGCCACGACATGCTCTCGCCGGTCTCGCTGTTCCTACAGGCGGACATCGTCGTGAAGACGGTGATGATCGGCCTCGTCCTCGCCAGCATCTGGACGTGGGCGATCATCATCGGCCATGGCCTGAGGCTCGGCCGCATCGCCAAGGCCAGCGAGGCGTTCGAGGGCGAGGTGAAGAAGGCCCCCAACATCGACCAGCTCTATGACGGCCCCGGCCGGCAGGACCTGCCGAGCGCGCGGGTCTTCTCGGCCGGCGTGGCGGAATGGCGCCGCTCGACCGACGGCAAGACGATCGACCGCGAGGGGACGCGCGCCCGCCTCGCCACCGCGATGGGATCGGCGATCGCGGGCGAGATCGACCGGCTGGGCGACCGGCTCAACATCCTCGCCACGATCGGTTCGGTCGGGCCGTTCGTCGGCCTGTTCGGCACCGTCTGGGGCATCATGCGCGCCTTCACCGACATTTCGGCGTCGCAGAACACCAGCCTCGGCGTCGTCGCCCCCGGCATCGCCGAGGCGCTGTTCGCGACCGCGCTCGGCCTGTTCGCGGCCATTCCGGCGGTGATCGCCTACAACCGGCTGACGCACCGGCTCAACCGGCTGGAGGCGGGGCTGACGCGCTTCGCCGACAGCTTCCACGCCACGCTCAGCCGCGCGCTGGAGAAATAAGCGGTGGCGATGGGTCCGGTATCCGGCCGCACGGGCGGCCGCCGCGCGCCGATGGCGGAGATCAACGTCACGCCGCTGGTGGACGTGATGCTCGTCCTCCTCATCATCTTCATGGTGACGGCGCCGCTGCTGATGGCAGGCGTGCCAGTGAAGCTGCCCGACAGCCGGGCCGGGGCGCTGGCGCAGGAGCAGAAGCCGATCCAGCTTTCGATCGACGCGCAGGGCGGCATCTTCGTCGACGAGACGGCCGTGCCGCTATCGGCGCTGCCCGGCCGCCTGGCCGAACTGGCCGCCGCGCGCGGGCCGGACGGGGAGCCGGCCCAAGTGTTCCTGCGCGCCGACCGGATGCTCGATTACGGACGGGTGATGGCGGTGATGGGCGAATTGAACCGCGCCGGCCTCAACAAGGTCGCGCTCGTCACCAATGCGGCGGGCGAGGATGCGCCGGTCGGCGGGTCAACGGGTGGATAGAGCCGAGCGCGTCGGGCTGGGCATCGCCGCGGTCGGCCATGTGGCGCTGCTGGCGGTGCTGTCGCTCGGCCTCGTCAACCGGCCGCGGCCGCTGCCGCTGGCCGACAGCATGGACGTGCAGCTGACCGACGCGGTCGGCCTCCGCTCGACCGCGCCGGTCGTCGCGACCGAACCGCCCGCCCCCTCCGAGGCGCCCGAGACGGGGGCGCCCGAGGATGCCGCGCCGCCTGCCGCCGAACCCGATCCCGCCCCCACGCCGCCGCCGCCCGCCCCGGTGCCGCCCCGCCCCGCCCCGCCGGCACCGGCGCCGGCGCCCAGTCCCAAGCCGGCGCCGAAGCCGACCCCGCCCAAGCCCGCCCCCGCCCCGGCGCGCGAACGCCTCTCGCCCGATCTGCTGAAGGGCGTGCAGGCCGCCGCCCGTGCCGAAGGGCGGCAGGGGGCGGCTGCCGCCAAGCCGAAGGGCGCGCGGCTGGGTAACGATTTCCTGAAAGGCATCGTCGCCAGCGGCGAGGGGCGGGGGGCGGCACCGCGCGCCGAAGTGGGTGCGGCGGCGATGAACGGCCTCGGCGCCGCCATCAAGCGCCAGGTCCAGCCCTGCTACGAGCGCAAGCCGCTGGTCGGGCCGGGGGCGGACCGCATCCGCACCGTGCTGCGGCTGCGCTTCAACCCGGACGGATCGCTCTCCACCCGGCCGACGCTCAGCGAACAGAGCGGCGTCGACGACGAGAATGGCCGCTATGCCAAGCGGGCCGCCGAAGTGGCGATCGCCGCGGTGATGGAATGCACCCCCCTCAAGCTGCCCGCCGACCTCTACAAGGGCGGCTGGGAGGATATCGAACCCACTTTCAGCCAACGGCCCGGCCAGTGACGCCGGATCGTTGCGCCGATGGAACTTTCCGCCCCACGGATCGTAAGCGAAGCGGCCGATCCGATCCTGCCTCCGGAGTGTGCATGAACCGTCGCCTGTCCCTCCTCGCCGGCCTGCTGATCGCCGTCTGCGCCGCACCGTCGCCCGCGCAGGTGCGGGTCGACATTACCGGCGGCATCGCCCAGCCGATGCCGATCGCCATCCCCGCGATGCCCACCCCCGCCGCCGCGCCGACCCCCGCGGGCGATACCGCGGCACTCGGCCGGCGGGTGGCCGAGGTCGTCACCAACGACCTGAAGAACAGCGGCCTGTTCAATCCGGTGGGCGCGGGGCAGCTTCTGCCGGTCGCCTTCCCGCAGGTCACCGCCCCCGATTACGGCGGCTGGGGATCGACCGGCGCGCAGGCGCTGGTGCAGGGCTTCGTCCAGGCGAACGGGGACGGCACGCTGACCGTCGGCTGCTATCTCTACGACGTCTTCGCGCAGACCGAACTGACCCGCCAGGGCTTCGTCGTGCGGCCGGCGGACTGGCGGCGGGGCGCGCACAAATGCGCCGATACCGTCTATACCCGGTTGACCGGCGAGGGCCCCTATTTCGACAGCCAGGTCGTCTACGTATCCGAGACGGGCGCCAAGACGCGGCGGATCAAGCGGCTGGCGATCATGGATCAGGACGGCGCCAACCACCGCTTCATCACCAACGGCCAGTCGATCGCGCTCACCCCCCGCTTCGCCCCCAACCGGCAGAGCCTGGTGTTCATGAGCTACGAGAACGACCGGCCGCGCGTCTACGTCTACGACATCGGCTCGGGCACCAAGCGGCTGGTCGTCAACCAGCCCAACCTGACGTTCGCGCCGCGCTTCTCGCCCGACGGGCGCTATATCGTCTTCTCGATGGCGGTGGCGGGCAATACCGACATCTATCGCGTCCCCGCCTCCGGCGGCACGCCGCAGCGGCTGACGACCTCGCCCGGCATCGATACCGGCGCCAGCTATTCGCCCGATGGCTCCAAGATCGTGTTCGAGAGCGACCGTTCGGGCGGGCAGCAGATCTACGTGATGAACGCGGACGGTTCGGGCCAGCAGCGGATCAGCTTCGGCGCCGGCCGCCACGGCACACCGGTGTGGAGCCCGCGCGGCGACCTGATCGCCTTCACCCGCATCGGCGGCGGCTTCAACGTCGGCGTGATGAGCCCGACCGGTTCGGGCGAGCGCATCCTGACCAACGGCTGGCAGGACGAGGGCCCGACCTGGTCGCCCAACGGCCGCGTGCTGATGTTCTTCCGCACCGGGCAGGGATCGGGCAAGGCCGATCTCTGGTCGGTCGACCTGACCGGCGTCAACGCGCGGCCCGTGCCGACCCCGCTCGACGGGTCCGATCCCTCGTGGGGGCCGCTGCTCCCCTGATGTCCCTTTCCGCTTCCCCAAGGAGAAACCCCATGCGCCTGACGACCAAGACGATGCTCGTCGGCCTCGCCGCTCTGGCGATGGCCGGCTGTTCCAAGAAGCCGCCGGCCGAACTGCCGCCGCCGCCCCCCGCCGCGACCGATACCGGCGGCGGCAGCGCGCTGCCCGCCCCGGTCGGCACCGGCACCGTCCCCGGATCGCGCGCCGATTTCCTGGCGCAGGTCGGTTCGGACACGATCCTGTTCGGCACCGACATGCAGGATGTCGATGCCGAGGCGCAGGGCATCCTGATGCGGCAGGCGGCGTGGCTGAAGCGCTACCCCAACGTCGCCGTCACGATCGAGGGCCATTGCGACGAGCGCGGCACGCGCGAATATAATCTCGCGCTGGGCGATCGCCGCGCCAATGCCGCCAAGAACTTCCTCGTCGCGCAGGGCATTCCCGCCGGCCGCCTCTCCACGATCAGCTACGGCAAGGAACGCCCCGCCGCCCCCGGATCGGACGAGAGCGCCTGGGCGCAGAACCGCCGCGCGGTGACGGTGGTGCCGCAATAGGACGAAGCGGGCGTCGGGATCGCACATGGCCGATCCCGACGCCGGACCGTTCGGGGGGCGTATGGCCGCGCCTGCTGGAACCGGATCGCGGCACACGGCCGACGCCGCCCTGCGCGGCGGCGGACGGGCCCGCAGTGCGTCAGGTCGCGCTTATTCCAGCCCCGCCGGCACAGGCCAGCCGGGGGCCGTCACGCCCAGCACCTTGAACAATTGCCCCATCGCATCGGCCGCGGTCAGGCGGCGATATTGCGCCGTCACGGCGTCGGCGCGATCTGGCGCGCCGCGGGCGAGCGCGGCGGCCCGCTGCGCGATGCCGAGCGCGACCAGCCACTGGCCCTGCGGCACCGGCCCGTGCGGCACCGCCCCGCCGGCCCGCGCCGCCGCCGCCAGCGCGGTGAAATCGACATGCGCGGTCAGGTCCGCCTCGCCGGGTTCGGCGAAGGGATCGGCGGGCGCGTGGTGGCGGACCGCCTGCAACGTCTCGCCGGCGGCAGGGCCGCGATAGCCATAGTCGATCGCGAGCATCGCCCCGCCCTGGTGCGCGAGCCGGGCGGCCAGCGCCGCCATCTGCGCCTCTGCGGCGGGATTCTCCTCGCGCAGCGCATCACCTGCCGGATCGGCGGCAAAGCGCGTGCCGTCGTGGCGGACCATCCGTTCCGCGCCGTCGGCCAGATGCTGGCGGACGGGCAGCGCATCGAAATATTCGTTGGCGGCGATCAGCAGCGCACCCTCGGGCGGCAGCGTGGCGATCGTGTCGTGAAAGGCCGCGCGCGGCACCGCCGCCGCCTGTGCCCGGCGCAGCACCGGGCTGGTCTCGACGAAATGGACGGGCGGCGCGCATCCCGCCCGCGCCATCGCCCGCAGCGCATCGCGCGCCAGCGTGCCGCGCCCCGGCCCCAGCTCGACATAATGGCAGGCCGGGCGGCCGGCACGCTGCCACAGATCGGCCAGGGCGAGGCCGACCAGCTCGCCGAACATCTGGCTGATCTCGGGCGCGGTAGTGAAGTCGCCCGCCGCGCCCAGCGGATCGCGGGTGGCGTAATAATGCGCGTTGCAGGCGGCCATCCAGTCGTGGACGGTCATCGGGCAGGCGGCCGCCAGCCGCGCCGCCAGCGGGGCGGTCATGTCAGGCGACGCTGCCGTTCACGCCCGCCACCGGCTCCACCCGCTGCCGGCGGCCGGGCGCCGTGAGGAAGAACCACAGGCCGACGAGGATCATCGGCAGCGTCAGCGTCTGCCCCATCGTCAGCCCCCACGGCATGAAGCCGAGCTGGGCGTCCGGCTCGCGGAAGAATTCGACGGTGAAGCGGGCGAGGCCATAGCCGATCAGGAACAGCCCCAGCAGCCGCCCCGGCTGGTAGCGCGCCGGCGTCCGCCAGAAGGCGAAGGCGAGGAGCGCGAACAGCACGATCCCCTCCAGCGCCGCCTCGTAGAGCTGGCTGGGGTGGCGCGGCAGTGGCCCGGCGGCGAGCGAGGGGAAGACGATGCCCCACGGCACGTCGGTCGTCCGCCCCCACAATTCGCCGTTCACGAAATTGGCGAGCCGGCCGAAGAACAGCCCGAACGGCGCGCAGCAGCCGATATAGTCGACGATGCGGAGTGCGCTGAGACCATGTTTGCGCGCCAGCACCCACACCGCCGCCACCGATCCCGCCGCCCCGCCGTGGAAGGACATGCCCCCTTCCCACAGCTTGAAGATCTGGAGGCTGGTGAACAGCGCCGGATCGTAGAAGATAGCATAGCCCAGCCGCCCGCCGGCGAGGATGCCGATCGTGACGTAGAAGACCAGATCGTCGACATGCCGCCGCGCCATCGGCGCGCCCGGCCGATCGAGCAGCCGCAGCAGATACCACCAGCCGACGAGGATGCCGGCGATATAGGCGAGCGAATACCAGCGCAGCTGGAACCAGCCGAGATCGAGCGCCACCGGCGACAGGCCGAGGCTGTCGTAGCGGAGATAGCCGGGAGCGGCGGCGGCCGCCGCGGCGAGGAGGGGGAGGGCGGACACGGGCGGCGGGATCCTCGGGGCAGCGGCTGGTCAGCCCTGCTTCTAGAAGGATCGGGGCGCGGGGGAAGGGGGCATGCGCACGGTGCGATTGGCGCTGGCTAACAGGCTGGCCGATCGCGTAATATGCGCGCTGCCCCGGGGCGTGACTTCCTTTGGGCAACGCGATCTGCGTCGAAACACGGGCCCCGCTTCGTCGGGCGGCCCACGAAATACAATACCCTCACGGGGAATACGTGGGGGCGCGTGCCCGTGTTCGCGCAGTCAACCGCCCCGGCTCCGGCCGGCGGCGAACACGGGGGACTGCCATGATGCTTGCCGTTCTGATCCCGCCCCTTGCCGTCGCGTGCGCGGCGGGCTGGCTCTATCTCCGCCACCGGCCGCCGGCGGACGGCTACCCGCTCTGCGGCGAACCGCCCGCGACGCATTGCGATTGCTGTTGCCGCGGACGGGCCGGGATGTCCGAGCCGTGAGGACGGGCCTGCCGGTCAGTCGTGCGGCGCCACGCCATAATGGTCGGCGAGGTCGCGGCCGGTGAAGCCGTGGCTGTTCGTCAGCGCGTCGATCGGCAGCATCGTCGCTTCCCATGCCGCATAGGCCGCCTTGAGGGCGGCGAAGCGATCGGGGTCGCGGTCCTTGTGGTTGGCGCGCTCCATCGGATCGTCGGCGACATTGAAGAGGAATTCGTTGCCGGCGATACGCAGATATTTCCAATCGCCCTGACGGACGGCGCGCTGCGCGAAATTCTTGTAGCGCCAGTAGAGCGTGCGGGCGGCGGGGGCGGCCTCCGCCCCGGTCAGGCCGGGCAGCAGGTTCATCCCGTCGCTGGGATAGGCCGCATCGGGCGCGGCACCGGCGGCGGCGAGCAGCGTCGGCAGCCAGTCCATCGAGATCATCACCTGATCGCTGGTCCGCCCGGCCGGGATCGCGGCGGGCCAGCGGACGATCGCGGGGATGCGCAGGCCGCCTTCGAGCAGTTCGGTCTTGCGGCCGGTGAAGGGCCAGGTGTCGGCGAAGCGTTCGCCGCCATTGTCGCTGGTGAAGACGATGATCGTGTCGTCGGCGATGCCCAGATCGGCGAGGCGCTTCAGGATGCGGCCGATCTGCATATCCATCCGCGTCACCATTTCGGCATAGGTGCGCTGCGATCCGCCGTCGAAATGGAACAGCGCGGTCGGCTTGCCGGTGGCGTCGAGGCGGGTCGCCTCGGCCGCATCCTCCGGCCCCTCCCACGGCCAGTGCGGCGCGTTGAAGTGGAGCGAGACGAAGAAGGGCGCCTTCGCCCTGGCATATCCGGTGATGACGTCGAGCGCGCGATCGCCCAGCAGGTCGGTCAAGTAACCGGGCCGGTCGACCAGCCGGTCGTCGTCCCACAGGTCGGGCTTGCCCATATATTTGTGCGTGAAATAATCGACGCCGCCGCCGCGGAAGCCCCAGAAATGGTCGTAACCGCTCTTGAGCGGGCCATAGGCCGGCAGCGACCCCAGATGCCACTTGCCGAGCAGGGTGGTGCCATAGCCCGCCTTGCGCAGCAGCGAGGGGAGCGTCGGGTGCGACGGCGGCAGCCCCAGATCGCGCTGGCCGAGCGGTTCTTCCAGCCCCACCGGCAGGCGATATTGATAGCGGCCGGTGATGAGGCCGGTGCGCGTCGCCGAACAGACCGCCGAATTGGCATAGCCTTGCAGGAAGCGCACGCCGCCCGCCGCCAGCGCGTCGATCGCGGGCGTGCGATAGTCGCGCCGTCCGTAGCAGGAGACGTCGGCATAGCCGAGGTCGTCGGCCATGATGAACAGGATGTTCGGCCGGCGGCGGGCGGGGCCGGCACTGCGGCGGTCCGCGGCCGGGGCGGCGGCGGCGAGGCCCGCGCCCGCCAGCCCGATCGAGCCGCCCAGCAGGCCGCGGCGGGTGAGCGCATTGTCCATGACATTCCTTTCCCTGTGGCGGGCGATCCCGGTTGCGCCGGGCCGCCCGCTCGTCACGGGACGGCATAGAGCGGGTGAGCGCCGCGGCATAGCATCGCGATGCCGGCCTCAGCGCGCAGCGGCGAAGGCCTGGACCCGCAGGCGGGGAAAGACCTCCTCGATCGGCTTCGCGTCGGGCAGGATGTAGACGTAGCCGCCCTTGCGGAACATCGGCCGGATCACGGCCCACGTCTTCCTGGGCACGTTGATGCAGCCGAAGGTGACGCGATTGTCCTCGGCGGTGGGGGAGAGCATCCGGTCGCGCCGTTTCTCGCGCGGATCGGCATCCGCCGGGATGGTGTGGATGGCGACCGACGTGGCGTAATCGACCCACAGGATGCGCTCGCCGCCCACCGGCAGGCCGAATTTTGCGAGATAGCGACCCGCCGGCGTGGTCTTCTCCGCCGGGCCGAGATCGGCGAGCCTCTTGTCGCCGACGCCGGGGCTGGCCTCGTCGCCGTGGGCGATGCCGATCAGCACAGGCGCGTCCGCCACCGCCTTGCCGGCGGCATCGAACAAGAACAGGCGCGCTTCGGCCTTGTCAATCACCGCCCAGGGCAGGCCGTGATTGTCGCGTGAGGCGGCCACCCAGTCCCGCACCCGCACGGCGTTGGCGGAGGGCGCCGCCGGCGGCGCGGGGGCCGAGGGCGTGGCGGGCGCTTCGGGGGCGGGCGGTGCGGCGGCGGCGGCCAGCAGCGCGAGCGGGGACCAGGCGGCCCGGATCATGGCGTTCCTCTCACGCAAAAGATCGGCCGCCCCGCGGGGGACGGCCGATCGATGGAATTGGCCGATACGATCAGTGGCGCGCGCGGCGGGCGGGGCGCTGCTCCTGCGTGGTCAGCCGCTGATCGAGGCCGTCGACGCGGCCGCCCAGCTGGTCGAGCCGCTGGCCGTTGGCCTGCGACTGGCCGGAGGCCGCCTGCGCTTCCGCCAGCGCCTGCTTGGCGGTGCGGTCGGTCTCCTGCAACCGCGTCTCGAGATTGCCGACCCGCTCGCTGACCGGGGCGATCTGCTCGCGCACATAGGATTTGGTGGCGCAGCCGCCGAGCGCGACGGCCCCGGCGAGGACCGTCAGGGCGAGGGCGGATTTGGGGAGGGAAGCGTACATGGGCATCGTCCAATCGTTAGAGAACGGCAAGCAAACGGAAGCCGGGCGAAGGGACAACCCCCGATATGATCGACTGTGCATCGTCCTCGCCTGACTGCTTCTCATTTTACTTGGGTCCATTGCTGGTACCGGAACGATGAAGCGAAGATGAACGGGGCTTTTAGGCTCCGTTCAGCCAGACGCTGCGGCGGTTCAGCGCCGTCCCGCGCCGCCCGCGGCGAACGGGTCTTTCGGGATGCCGTTCTCGCGCGTCCCACGGGGCGGCGTCTTCAAGGTGCCGACGCATGTGCGCAATTCCCTGACGGCGGCGGCGCTGCCGTCGAGCGGCAGCCGCTCGACCGGCGTGTCGCCGCGATCCACCGCCAGCCGTTCGGAGCCGGCGAAGGCGGTGAGGAATCGCGGCTCGAAGCTGGTGACGAAGCCGCGCTTGCCGTCCGCTGCCAGGCCGATCGCGAAATGGCGGCGCCAGGTGGCGGTCGTCATCCGGAAGTCCAGCCGCACGCGCTCCTTCGCCCGGATCGACCAGTTGGCGTTGAGGATCGACAGGTGATTCGAGCCGTCCGCCTCCAGCCCCAAGAGCAGCGTCGTTTCCCCGGCGCGGGGATATTGGCGCGAGAGGAAGCAGCCGCGCCCGTCCTCGCTGGTGGCAAGCGTCCAGCCGCCTACGTCGCGCGGCTCGCTTGCGCCGCCGAGCGCCACGATCGCGAGGCCGCCGGCCGCTGCCGCCAGGGCCGGTCTGCGGCACTTGGCCATCTGTTCATCCTTGCCCGTCATCGATCGCCGGCCGATGCCACGGACGTGCGACAACCGCCAGTCGTCACGGGCGGCATGGCTCAGTGCGCCAGCGCCTTCACGATCTCCTCCACCATCTTCTTGGCATCGGCCAGCAGCATCATCGTATTGTCCCGGTAGAACAGTTCGTTGTCGACGCCGGCATAGCCGACCCCGCCCATCGACCGTTTGATGAACAGCACGGTGCCGGCCTTTTCCACGTCCAGCACGGGCATACCGTAGATGGGGGAGGAGCGGTCCGTCTTGGCGGCGGGGTTGGTGACGTCGTTGGCGCCGATCACGAAGGCGACGTCGGTGCGGGCGAAATCCGAATTGATGTCCTCCAGCTCGAACACCTCGTCGTAGGAGACGTTGGCCTCGGCCAGCAGCACGTTCATATGCCCCGGCATCCGCCCGGCGACCGGGTGGATGGCATATTTGACGCGCACCCCCTCCTTCTTCAGCAGGTCCGCCATCTCGCGCAGCGCATGCTGCGCCTGCGCCACCGCCATGCCGTAGCCGGGCACGATCACCACCTGTTCGGCCTGCCCCATCAGGAAGGCGGCATCCTCGGCCGATCCGCGCTTCCACGGCCGGTCGCTGGCCGCCGCGGCCGCCCCGCCGCCGTCCGTCGCGCCGAAGCCGCCGGCGATGACGGCCAGGAACTTCCGGTTCATCGCCTTGCACATGATGTAGGAGAGGATCGCTCCCGACGAGCCGACCAGCGCGCCCGTGACGATCATCGCGCTGTTGTGGAGGGTGAAGCCCATCGCCGCCGCTGCCCAGCCCGAATAGCTGTTGAGCATCGAGACGACCACCGGCATGTCCGCCCCGCCGATCGGCACGATCAGCAGGAAGCCGATCGCGAACGACAGGATCAGGATAAGGCCGAACACCCACGGGCTCTGATCGCCGACGAAATAGCCGACGAGCAGCACGATCGCCGCCAGCGTGCCGAGGTTGATCGCGTGGCGCATCGGCAGCAGGATCGGCTTGCCGCCCATGATCCCGGCGAGCTTCAGGAAGGCGATGACGCTGCCCGAAAAGGTGATCGCGCCGATCGCCGCGCCCAACGCCATCTCGACGCGGCTGACCGGCAGGATCGAGACGATCGACGGCCCCAGCACCGGCGTGATGCGCACGGCGATGCCGAACGCCTCGGGCGCCAGATAGGCCGCCCCCGCCACCAGCACCGCGGCCAAACCGACCAGCGAGTGGAAGGCGGCGACGAGCTGCGGCATCGCCGTCATCGCGATCCGCCGCGCCACGACGAGGCCGATCGCGCCCCCCAGGCCGATCGCCGCCGCGATCTCGCCCGCCGAGGCGAGGTCGAGCATGCCCGCCACCTCCGGCCGGTGGGTGACGAGCGTGGTGACGACGGCGATCGCCATCCCCGCCATGCCGAAGCGATTGCCGCGCCGGCTGGAGGCGGGGCTGGCGAGGCCGCGCAACGCGAGGATGAAGCAGATGCCGGCGACCAGATAGGCGAGCGCCGCGACGGCGGATTGGGAGCCGTGCGCCATTCCTCAGCGCTCCTTGCGGCGATACATGGCCAGCATCCGCGCCGTCACCGCGAAGCCGCCGAAGATGTTGATGCTGGCGAGCGTGATCGCGGCCAGCCCCAGCCAGCGCGCGGCGGCATGGCCCGGGGCGGCGGCGGCGATCAGCGCGCCGACGATGATGACCGAGGAGATGGCGTTCGTCACCGCCATCAGCGGCGTATGGAGCGCGGGCGTGACCGACCAGACGACGTAATAGCCGACGAAGCAGGCGAGCGCGAAGATCGACAGGATCGAGACGAAGTCCATGGGGCCTATTCCTGCAACCGCGGGTGGACGATGCGGCCGCCTTGCGTCAGCCGGATGGCGTCGCCGATCTCGGCATCGGGCACCGGCCCGCCGGCCGCCCTGTCCCAGAAGGCGGCGAGGAAATTGTGGAGGTTGCGCGCGAACAGCGCCGAGGCGTCCGCCGCCAGCCGCCCGGCGACATTGCGGTGGCCGACGATCCGCACCCCGTGCCGCTCGACGACCTCGCCCGCGACCGCGCCCTCGACGTTGCCGCCCTGCTCCACCGCCAGATCGACGATGACGCTGCCGGCCCGCATCGTCGCGATCTGCGCATCGCTGACGAGGCGCGGCGCCGGGCGGCCGGGGATGAGCGCGGTGGTGATGACGATGTCCTGCCTGGCGATATGCGCGGAGACGAGCGCGGCCTGCGCCGCGCGATACGCGTCCGACATCTCGGTCGCGTAGCCGCCGGCGCCTTCGCCCTCGATGCCCGGCTCGGCCTCGACGAACACCGCCTTCGCGCCGAGGCTTTCGATCTGCTCGCGCGTCGCCGATCGCACGTCGGTGGCGGAGACCTGCGCGCCCAGCCGGCGGCCGGTGGCGATCGCCTGCAACCCCGCGACGCCCACGCCCATTACGAACAGTCGCGCGGCGGGGATGGTGCCCGCCGCGGTCATCATCATCGGGAAGGCGCGGTCATATTCGGCTGCCGCATCCAGCACCGCCTTATAGCCGGCGAGATTGGACTGGGAGGAGAGAATGTCCATCGACTGCGCGCGGGTGATGCGCGGCATCCAGTCCATCGCCATCGCGACGATGCCGCGTGCCGCATAGCCGGCGTTGCGCGCCGGATCGGCGAAGGGGGAAAGCGCGCCGACCAGCCATGCGCCCGGCCGGACGCCGTCTAGCGTGGCGGGATCGGGCGGCTGCACCGCCAGCACGATGTCCGCCCCGGCGAGCAGCGCGTCGCGCGGCGCGATCCGTGCGCCGGCGGCGGCATAATCGGCATCGGTGATGCCCGCGGCGGTGCCGGCGCCCGGTTCCACCGCCAGCTCGGCCCCGAGCGCGATCAGCTTGCGCACCGTTTCCGGCGTGGCGGCGACACGTCGTTCGCCCTGGGCCTGTTCCTTCAGCACGCCGATGCGGTGGCCGGGCGCCGCTGCTGCCGCCGGTTCCTCCGTCATCTCCGGCTACCGCCGGCATCGCCCGCGGCGTGCCCTGCCGTCATGGCAATCCTCCCTCCTGCCGGCGCCTCGAACGGGTCGCCTTCCCCGGCACATTCGATACTGCGCGCCGTCCCGTCAAGCGCGCCGATTGCGTTAGCGCCTTGGCAAGAGATCGGGATCAATATCGCCGATGAAGAAAAGGGGAGGGGGAAGCGATGCGGATGACGGCAATCGGCCCGGGCGACGGCCTGCCGCCAGTGGAGCAGGCCGCGTATATGCGTGTGGCGATGGGCCCGGCGGCCGGGGGCGAGGCGATGCGCCGCTTCAACGAAGCGTGCCTCGGCAACGACATCGCGCTCACCAGCTATTGGATGGAGGTGGTCTCCGAGCTCGCCGCGATCGGTTGAAGGCGCCGGGCGGCCCTCGCGCTGCGGATGCCGTCGACCGCGTAGAGCAGGCAGCCGGACCAGATCAGCGCGAACGTCAGGCCGTGGATCGGCCGCAACGGTTCCCCGAACAGCAGCACCGCCTGGGCGAATTGCAGCGTCGGCGCGATATATTGGAGCAGGCCCATCGTCGCATAGCGCAGCCGGCGGGCGGCCGCGGCGAACATCAGCAGCGGCGCCGCCGTTACCGCCCCGGCGAGGACGAGAAGCGCGTCGAGCCCCGTCTCGCGGCCCCAGGCGCCCTCGCCATGCGCGCCGGCCCAGAGGATCACGGCGAGCGCCGCCGGCCCCAGCAGCAGCGTCTCGACCGTCAGGCCGCCCAGCGCATCGATCGCCGCCACCTTGCGGACGAGGCCGTAAACGCCGAAGCTCAGCGCCAGCGCGATCGAAATCCAGAGCGCCCCGCCGCCCGACAGCGCCAACGCCGCCACGCCCGCCGCAGCGATCGCGATCGCCAGCTTCTGCACGCGCGTTACACGTTCCCCCAGTATCGCGACGCCGAGGGCGACGTTCACCAGCGGATTGATGAAATAGCCGAGGCTCGCCTCCAGGACATGGGCATGTTGCACCGCCCAGATGTAGATCAGCCAATTGGCCGCGATCAACGCGGCGCTGGCCGCAAGCAGAGCCAGCGTCCGCCCCCGCGCCGCCGCCCGTATCGCCGCGGCCCGCCGCAGCACGACGACGACCACCACGAGCAGCAGCAGCGACCAGACGACGCGATGGGCCAGCACCTGCGCCGCCGGCACTGTGCCGAGCAGCTTCAGATACAGCGGCAACAGTCCCCACAGGGCATAAGCGCCGACGCCGAGGATGACGCCGGTGCGGACGGAAGAAGCGGATGGCATGGCCGTCCTGTCGCGGAGACGGCGGGACAAGGCAATCGCAGTCTGCTGCGGGCCGCGCGCGCATCTGGCGGAGACGGAGGGATTCGAACCCTCGGTAGGAGTAATCCCCCTACGGCGGTTTAGCAAACCGCTGGTTTCAGCCACTCACCCACGTCTCCAGCGCGCGGCGGATGCGGCTATAGCGGGCGGGGCGGCGGCAGGCAACCGATCGTGCGAGGGGTCCGTTCAGGCCGAAGACAGCGGCGGGTCTGTCTTGGAGGGATGGCCGGCCAGCATGGCGCGGCGGGCGATCGGCGGGTAGGACGGCCCCTGGCAAGTGGAGCGATGGCGATGACGAGGCGGATGGCATGGGGCGCGCGGGCGGCGGCGTTCGGCGCGACGGCGGCACTGGTGGCGGCGCCCGTGGCGGCGCAGGTCTCGACCATCGATCCGAACGAGGCCGGCCGGCTCGCGGCGCAGGGCCGAACCGTCGTGCCTGCCGAGCCGCAGACCGCGGCCCCTGCCGAGACATGGGAGACGCCGTCCGCCGCGCCGGCGGCGCCCGCCCCGGTTCCGGCGCCGGCCACCGCCGCGCCCGGCCCGGAGCAGGCGACCTATCAGGACAACGACATCTTCGGTGCGGCCGAAGGCGTGTTCGGCAAGGGGGCGGAGGGCCTTGCCCGGATGATCGAGAAGATCATCGGTGAACATGGCCGGCCCAACGCCTATATCACCGGGCGCGAGGCGGGGGGCGCCTTCGCGGTCGGCATCCGCTACGGCTCGGGTACGCTCTATCACAAGGTGGAGGGGGAGCGGCCGGTCTACTGGACGGGGCCGTCGCTGGGTTTCGACGTCGGCGCGAACGGCGCCAAGACGTTCGTGCTCGTCTATAACCTCTACGACAGCCAGGATCTGTTCCATCGCTTCCCGGCGGGCGAGGGCAACGCCTATGTGATCGGCGGCCTCACCGCCAGCTATCTGCGGCGCGGGGACGTGGTGCTGATCCCGATCCGGCTGGGCGTGGGCTGGCGGCTGGGCGTCAACGTCGGCTACATGAACTTCACCGAGAAGGCGCGCTGGCTGCCGTTCTAGGAACGGTTGGCCGACGGCTGCGTCAACCGGCCAAACCGATCAGCGCCACCTGCCGGCCGTAGCCCGGTTCGCCGCGGTGGGTGGCGCGGCGGTAGCTGAAGAAGCGCCGCTCGTCGGCATAGGTGTCGAGCCCCAGCGCCTCGATCCGGCCGAGGCCGGCCGCCGCGAGCCGTTGGGCGACATAGGCTTCGATGTCGAACTGGTGGTGGCCGGGGCGGCGGCCGTCGGCGAAGAAGCGTTCGTTGGCGGGGTCGGCGGCGGCGAAGCGGGCGAGGAAGGCGTCGTCCACCTCGTAGGAAGCGCGGCCGATGCACGGGCCGATCGCCGCGACGATCCGCCCGCGCGCCGCCCCCAGCCGCTCCATCGCCGCGACGGCGGCGTCGGTCACGCCGGCCAACGCCCCCTTCCACCCGGCATGTGCCGCGCCGACGACGCCCGCCGTGGCGTCCGCCAGCAATACGGGCACGCAATCGGCGGCCAGCGCCCCCAGCAGCAACCCCGGCCGATCGGTGACGAGCGCGTCGGCGCGGGGGCGGGCGTCGTCCGCGAAGGGCGCCGCGATCGTGACGGCCTCGGCCGAGTGGACCTGGTGGAGCGTGACGAGGGCGGCGCCCGGCAGCACGGATGCGGCGGCGCGGCGGCGGTTCTCGGCGACCGCGGCGGGATCGTCGTCGGAACCGAGGCCGACGTTCAGGCCGGCGTGGATACCGGTCGAAACGCCGCCCTCGCGGCCGAGGAAGCCGTGCGGAAGATCGCCGAGCGCGGCGGCGCGGATGGGGGCGGGGAGCATCGTCGGAGGCTTAGGGGCTAACGACGCCCGGCGGAAGCGGCGATGCCGAACCCGGCATGGTGGTATCTCGCGGGCGGGTTGCCGCCGTCGATCGGATCGGCACGGGCGCCGGCGAGCGAGAGCCCGATCACCGGCGGTCGCGCGCGGCGCGCCTCTGCGGGACGGATGAGGCGTGCCTTTGACGCGGTTCGGGGAGTGGGTTCGGGATCGTGATCCACGGCCCCGACGGATGCCAGCGTGAAACTGTCGTGTCACAGGCAGGCGATCCTGCCGGACGCCAAGGGTATGAACCGGATTGCGATCTGCCGCGGCGCTGATCGTTCGTGCCGGATACCCCAATCGGCGGTGCAACGCGCCGCCCTTCGATCCGCCCCGCCGCAGCGGGGCAGCGGTCCTCACATCGGCGGGGCGGCGCCCATCGCGCCCATCCCGGCCGGCATCGCCTGGAAGGCATGGAGGGTGATGTCGAACACGATCACCGCATTGGGCGGGATCGGGCCGGCGCCCTGCGCGCCATAGCCGAGCTGCGGCGGCAGCCAGACGCGATATTTGGCGTCGCGCGACATCAGTTGCAGCGCCTCGGAGAAGCCGGGCACCACGCCGGAGACCTGAAGCGGCACCGGGCCGCCGTTGCGGGCGCTGGCGTCGAACACCTCGCCGCTGGTCAGCCGCCCCTCGTAATCGATGAGCGCGATGTCCTGCGGGCCGGGGTGGGGCCCGGTGCCGGCCTTCAGCACCTCATATTGCAGGCCCGAGGGCGTGGTGACGACGCCCTTGCGCTTGCCGTTCTCGGCCAGGAACGCCTCGGGCGGCTGCGCGGCCGCCACCTGGGCGCGCGTGCTGGTCCATGACCAGACGACCGCGACCGCCAGGGCGATGGCGATGCCCACCCACAGCGTCGTCAACACGCCCGGCTTGATCGGGCGCAGCGGAACAGCGGTGATTTCGGACATCGTCAGCAGGCCCCCGGCGAAACGGCAGTCGGAACGCGCGGCGGCTTACCGGGCGCCGTCGCGCTCGGCGCGCTTGCGCTCCAGCTTGCGGGCGCGACGGACGGCAGCGGCCCGCTCCCGCGCGCGCTTCTCGGAGGGCTTCTCGTAATGACGGCGCAGCTTCATTTCGCGATAGACGCCTTCACGCTGCAGCTTCTTCTTCAGGGCCCGCAGCGCCTGGTCGACGTTGTTGTCGCGAACGATAATCTGCATAAGTAAAAGACGCTCCGTTGCCTTCGGCGGGGGAGCGAGCGGCCGCGGCGGACGATCCGCCCCGTGCCCTTCGCGCACCCGAATGAATGGTCGCCGGGGAGAGCCCTCCCTGACGCGAAGCGGCGCCGATAGCAGGGATGCCGCCGCCCGACAAGCCGGCGACTCGGGGCGGCGGCCGGTCGCCCCCAAGCGGTTTGCCAGCCCCGTCCCCGGCGGCTATCGCCGGCACCATGACGAGCTTCACCGTCAACGGCCAGCCGGTCCATTACCGTATGGACCCCGCCACGCCGCTCCTGTGGGCGCTGCGCGACGCCTCCAACCTCACCGGCACCAAATATGGCTGCGGGCAGGGGCTGTGCGGGGCGTGCACGGTCCATGTCGACGGGATCGCGCGGCGCGCCTGCCAGGTGCCGATCGGCGCGATCGAGGGCGCGTTCGTGACGACCATCGAGGGCCTGTCGCGCGATCGCAGCCATCCGGTGCAGCAGGCGTGGGTGGCGGGCGGCGTGCCGCAATGCGGCTTCTGCCAGCCCGGCATGATCATGGCGGCGGCGGCGCTGCTCGACCGGGTGAAGGATCCGAGCGACGGCGACGTGGATCAGGCGATCACCAACATCTGCCGCTGCGGCACCTATCCCCGCATCCGCGCCGCCATCCGCCAGGCCGCGGCGGCGGCGCGGGACGAGCAGGCGATCGCCGCCGCCCCGCCGCCCGGCATCGATCCCGAGGATGCGGCGCGCGCGGTGCCGGCGCTCACCATTCCCGCGGCGCCCGGCCCCGATCGCTGAAGCCTTTCGGCAAGCTGACGGAGGGGTTCAGGGCGATGTCAGCCGGCCGCAGGCAGGAGGGAGGCAGGACGGCGGCAATCGGGCCGTCCGCCCGTTCGGAGCGTTCGGCCATGTCCAGGATCCTTCTCCCCTCGCTGCTGATCGGGCTGCTCGCTCTGCCCGCAGGCGCCGCCGCGCAGGACGCGGACCGCGGCGGCCGGGCCGAGCGCAGTTGGGGCGGGGGCGACCGGCGCGGGCCGGAGGCGGGCATCCGCCCCGGCCCCGGCACCGCCGGCTGGGAGGATCGCCGCGGCGGCCGCGACGGCGACGGCGGCCGTTTCGATCGCGATCGCGGCGGACGCGACTGGGCGGACCGCGGCGGCATCGACCGGCGCGACCGCGATGGCTGGCGGGACGGCCGGCGCGACGGCTTCGATCGCAGCGGCGACTGGCGGGGTGCCGGGCCCGGGCGTGGTCCCGATCGCTGGGGCGGGGGCGATTGGCGGGCCGATCGCAATCGCGGCGGCTGGAACGATCGCTGGCGCGACGATCGCCGCTACGACTGGCGCGGCTGGCGTGCCGGCCATCGTGACGCCTACCGCCTGCCGCGTTATTATGCGCCGCGCGGCTTTGCGGGCGGCTACCGGCGCTGGGGGCCGGGCTACAGGCTCGATCCGGGCTTCTACGGGCGCAGCTACTGGATCGCCGATCCCTACGCCTATCGCCTGCCGCCCGTCTCGGGCCGCTATCGCTGGGTGCGCTATTACGACGACGTGATGCTGGTCGACACCGGCAGCGGCCTGATCCGCGACATCCTCTATTCCTTCTTCTGGTAGCGCTACTTAGGCAGCTACCGGAAAATTAACCGTCCCGGCGCATGAAGCCCCCTCGCTTTCCGTGAGGGGATGCCAGTTGCGAATCGCCAGTGCCGGGCCGGATGAAGCGCAGCGCCTGCTGGCGCTTGCCGAATTTGCAATCACCGAAGGCGAGACCGACGCGGTTCTGGACGACCTCGCCGATCTCGCCTGCCGGCTGTTCGGCGCGCCGATCGCGCTCGTCACGCTGGTCGATGGCGCGCGTGCGATATTCGGCGGCCGCAGCGGGCTGGACGGCTGCGGCGCGGACCGCGACATCGCCTTCTGTTCGCACGCATTGGCCGGCGAGGAGATGCTGGTGGTGCCCGATACCGCACTCGATCCGCGTTTCGCCGACAATCCGCTCGTCTCCGGCAGCGATCCGCTGCGCTTCTACGCCGGGGCGCCGCTCCGCGCCCATTCGGGCCACATGCTGGGCACGCTGTGCGTGATCGACCGGCGCCCGCGCGTGGGCCTCGCCGCGCGCGACCGGCGGGCGCTGCGCATCCTTGCCGCCCTCGCGATGGACCGGCTGGAAGCGCGCCGCCAGGCCAAGGCGTGCGCCGCGGGCGAGCAGCCCTTCCGCCTGATGGCCGCGACCGCGCCCGACGCGATCGTCTGCGCCGATGGCGGCGGTTCGATCCGTTTCTGGAATCCCGCCGCCGAAGCGCTGCTCGGCCACCCTGCCGCGCGTGCCGTGGGCCGCCGGCTCGATCTGCTGGTGCCGCGCCGCCATGCCGGGCGCTGCCATCGTGCGCTGCGCCGGCTGGCGGCGGCCGGCACGCCCGCCGTGCTGCGCCCCCCGCTGCCGCTGACCGCACTGCACAGCGATGGCGGCGAACGCCCGGTCGAACTGTCGATCGCGATGTGGCGCGAGGACGGCCGCACCAGCTTCGGCCTCGTCCTGCGCGATCCGGCCGACCGGCGCGAGGCCGCGCGCTGCCGCGACGGGCTGGCCGCCGTGTCCGTGCCGCCCCGGGAGGTGTTCGCATGAAGCCCTTCGCCTCGCTCGGTGCGCGCATCTACGGTATCGCCGGCGTTGCCGCTTTCGCCACCCTGCTGCTGGGCGTGCTGCTGTTCCGCAGCAGCTATCGCACGGTCGAAGCCTTTCACTGGGTGAACCATACCCAGGCCGTCATCATCAGCCTCGATACGATCGAGAACAATCTGGGCGGAGCCGAATCGAGCCTGCGCGGCTATCTGCTGTCCGGCGACGAGACCTTCCTGTCGCGGTTCGAAAGCGATCTGCGCGCGGCGGACCAGCTGAGCGGGACCCTGACCCGGCTGACCGCCGACAATCCGCTGCAGAAGCGCCGCGCCGAGGCGCTGCTCGCCGCGGCGCGGGCCAAGGCGGCGACCATGCGGGCCGTGGTCGCGCGCGGGCATCGGCAGGGCGTCGTCCGGGCGATCGATCCCGTCGCCCGCGCCTACGGCCGGCGCACGATGGGCATGGTTCGCGCCATCGCCGCCACCATGCGCGGCACCGAACGAACGCTGATGGCGGAACGCATGGCGCGCGCCGATGCCAGCAGTCGCCACCTGCGCACGCTGCTGCTGGTGGGCTGCCCGTTCCTCGTCCTCCTCATCGCGGCGGTGGCGTGGCAGCTGCGCGCCGGCATCACCCGGCCGATGGCGGACCTGCTGGATGCGGTGATGCGCTTCGGCCAGGGGGATCGCGATGCGCGGGCGATGGCCGCCGTCGCCGGCAGCGGCATCGAGTTCCGCCGGCTGGCGGGCGCCTATAACGGCATGGCCGAGCGGTTGAGCGCCGCGATCGACCAGTCGCGCCAGGCCGAGGACGGCCTCGCCGCCGCCAACGCCGAATTGCGCGAACAGGGCCGGGCGCTGCGGGCGCGCCAGCGCTCGATCGAGCTGCTGAGCGGGATGGCGCATCGCCTTCACGCCATCCAGGGCGAAGGCGAGCTGAGCGAGGTGCTCGACTGCTATCTGCCCCGCGTGTTCCCCGATCTGGCGGGGGCGCTCTATATCCACAACCATTCGCGCAACCTCCTGGTCCGCCGCTCCAGCTGGGGCCAGCCATATGTCGCGCCCGAGCAGTTCCAGCCGGGCCAGTGCTGGGGCCTGCGCCGCGGCCAGCCGCATGCCGTCGATACGCCAGGCGCGGACGTGGTCTGCGCGCACGCCACAGGCGATGCGCCGGTCGAGCGGCTGTGCGTGCCGGTGATCGCCGGCGGCGAGGTGCTGGGGCTGATCTACGTCGAGGGGCTGGCCGAGGCCGAGGACCGCTTCCGCCTGGACCTGCTGATGGAGAATCTGGCGCTGGCGCTGGTCAACGACAACCTCCGCACGCGCCTGCGCGAACAGTCGATCCGCGATCCGATGACGACGCTGTTCAACCGCCGCTATCTGGAAGAGGCGATGCAGCTGGAGACGGCGCGCGCCGCGCGGGGCGGCACGCCGCTGGCGGTGGTGATGGCCGATGTCGACCATTTCAAGCGCTTCAACGACAGCAACGGCCACG
Source organism: Edaphosphingomonas fennica (assembly GCA_036946415.1). GTDB lineage: Bacteria > Pseudomonadota > Alphaproteobacteria > Sphingomonadales > Sphingomonadaceae > Sphingomonas_Q > Sphingomonas_Q fennica_A. Next base: position 31,877 of record JAQIJD010000006.1, read on the forward strand.
AGGCGGGCGATGCGCTGCTGAAGGCGGTGGCGGCGTGCATCCAATCCCACTTCCGCCACGGCGACATCGTCTGCCGCTACGGCGGCGAGGAGTTCACGGTGATCGCCCCCGGCGCCTCGGCGCAGCTGATCCGGGAGCGGGTCGAGGAATTGCGGCGGGCGGTGGCGGCGATGACGGTGGAGCATGGCGGCCGCAGGCTCGGCCCGGTCACGATGTCGTTCGGCATCGAGGCGTGGGAAGCGGCGTCCGGCCGCGCGCCCGAAGGGCTGATCGCCGCGGCCGACCGTGCGCTCTATCGCGCCAAGACGCTCGGCCGCAACCGCATCGAAATGTCCGATCACGCACCTGCGGCGCTGGCCGCCGAATGAGGAGAGCCGCGATTTTCTGCCCCTGAGGGGCTTCCTATTCGGTTGCCCCTCGCGGAACACACGTCTAAGCGGTCCCGGTCATTTCGCTCCCGCGGAATCATGACGGGCGGGAGCGTCCGGTCGATCGGCCGGCTTGTCTGCAACGTGCCTGTCTGGCGAACGGGGGGCTGATGTCTCGTAAGAAGATCGCGCTTATCGGCGCTGGCAATATCGGTGGAACGCTGGCCCATCTGGCCGCGACCAAGGAACTGGGCGACGTCGTCCTGTTCGACGTGGTGGAGGGCGTGCCGCAGGGCAAGGCGCTCGATCTCGCCCAGTCCGGCCCGGTCGAAGGCTATGACGTCTCGCTGAAAGGCACCAACGATTACGCGGACATAGCGGGCGCGGACGTGATCATCGTCACCGCCGGCGTCGCCCGCAAGCCAGGCATGAGCCGCGACGATCTGCTCGGCATCAACCTGAAGGTGATGAAGGCGGTGGGCGAGGGCATCGCCGCCAACGCGCCGGACGCGTTCGTGATCTGCATCACTAACCCGCTCGATGCGATGGTGTGGGCGCTGCGCGAATTCTCCGGCCTGCCGCACAACAAGGTGGTCGGCATGGCCGGCGTGCTCGATTCGGCGCGCTTCCGCACCTTCCTCGCCGAGGAGTTCGGCGTGTCGGTGCAGGACGTGACGGCGTTCGTGCTGGGCGGCCATGGCGACACGATGGTGCCGGTGGTGGAATATTCCACGGTCGCCGGCATCCCCATTCCCGATCTGATCGCGATGGGCTGGTCCACCAAGGAGAAGATCGACGCGATCGTGCAGCGCACCCGTTCGGGCGGCGGCGAGATCGTGGCGCTCCTGAAGACCGGTTCCGCCTTCTACGCGCCCGCCACCAGCGGCATCGAGATGGCCGAGGCCTATCTGAAGGACAAGAAGCGCGTCCTGCCCTGTGCGGCCTATCTGTCGGGCGAATATGGCGTCGATGGCCTCTATGTCGGCGTGCCGGTGGTGATCGGCGCGGGCGGCGTGGAGAAGATCGTCGAGATCCAGCTTTCGGACGAGGCCAAGGGCAATTTGCAGGTCTCGGTCGATGCGGTGAAGGAATTGCAGGCCGCGTGCCGCGCGATCGATGGCACGCTGGCCTGACATGGGCCGCGCGCCGCTCTCCCTGCTGATCCTTGCCGGCGCGCTGGCCGCCTGCCAGTCCGCCGACGATGCGGATGCGGCGCGCGGCCCCAAGGCGCAGCGCGAGGCGCAGCTCGCCTGCCTCGCCCGTTCCAAGGACCATTTCCCGCAGGCCAACAGCTGGGAAGTGCAATTGCAGGCGATGGACCCGGAAGCGGGCGCGCTGCCCGGCGATTTCCGGATGAGCGGCACCGATTTCGCGTGGACCTTCACCACGCAGGAAACCACCCGGATGCTGGCCGTGAAGGTCGAATGCACCGGCAACACGGCCGCTCGCCTGGTGAGCGGCCTCGTCTACGACGGAACCGTAAGGCGCCCGCCGGCGGGCGTCGTCTGGAGCTACTGAATGTCGATCCTCGTCAACGCGAACACCAAGGTCATCACCCAGGGGATGACCGGCAAGACCGGCACCTTCCACACCCGGACGGCGCTGGACTATGGCACGAAGATGGTCGGCGGCGTCACCCCCGGCAAGGGCGGCACGACGCACGAGGAACTGGGCCTGCCGAACTTCGATACCGTGCGCGAGGCGGTGGAGCGGACCGGCGCCGATGCCTCGGTGATCTACGTGCCGCCGCCCTTCGCCGCCGATTCGATCCTCGAGGCGATCGACGCCGAAGTGCCGCTGATCGTGTGCATCACCGAAGGCATTCCGGTGCTGGACATGGTGCGCGTGAAGCGCGCGCTGTCGGGCAGCAAGTCGCGCCTGATCGGCCCGAACTGCCCCGGCGTGCTGACGCCGGGCGAATGCAAGATCGGCATCATGCCGGGCAATATCTTCTCCAAGGGTTCGGTCGGCGTCGTCTCGCGCTCGGGCACGCTCACCTATGAGGCGGTGTTCCAGACGACGGCGGCGGGCCTCGGCCAGACGACCGCGGTCGGCATCGGCGGCGATCCGGTCAACGGCACCAACTTCATCGACGTGCTGGAACTGTTCCTGGCCGACGACGCCACCAAGTCGATCATCATGATCGGCGAGATCGGCGGTTCGGCCGAGGAGGAAGCCGCGCAGTTCCTGCGCGACGAGGCGAAGCGCGGCCGCAGCAAGCCGATGGCGGGCTTCATCGCCGGGCGCACCGCGCCGCCGGGCCGCCGCATGGGCCATGCCGGGGCGATCGTCTCGGGCGGGCAGGGCGGCGCCGAGGACAAGATCGCGGCGATGGAAGCGGCCGGCATCCGCGTGGCGGCCAGCCCCTCCGAACTGGGCACCACGCTCAGCGCCGTATTGAAGGGTTGATGACAGGCGGTCTCGTCCCGACCTTGGCGGCCGGGGCGAGCCGCGCGGGCTTGTAGCCCCGACAGGCAAGGACAGGTGCGATGGGTTTCGAAGGCATGGAGTTCGACGAGCTGGAGGGGGTGAGCCCCACCTTCGCCGAGGCACTCTACCGCCGCTACCAGGCTGATCCGACGAGCGTCGAGGAGGGCTGGCGAACCTATTTCCAGAGCCTCGAGAATGCCGTCTCCGGGCCGAGCTGGCAGCGCGCCAACTGGCCGCTGGCGGATACCGACGCGCTGACCGCCGGCCTCGATCCGACGCAGATGGAGCCGGCGCCGAAGCCGGCGAAGGGCGGGGCGAAGCCGGCGCCTGCCGCCGCCGCCCCGGCGGCCGCCGCCCCCTCGGCGGACGCGATCAACGCCGCCGCGCTCGATTCCATCCGCGCCTCGATCATGATCCGCACCTATCGCGTGCGCGGCCACCTGCTGGCCGATCTCGATCCGCTCGGCCTTTCCCGGCAGGACAAGCCGGCCGATCTCAGCCCCGCCTATTTCGGCTTCACCGATGCCGATCTCGATCGCTCGATCTTCCTGGGCGGGCTGCTGGGCCTCGAACGCGCGACGCTGCGCGAGCTGGAGGCGATCCTCCGCCGCAATTATTGCGGGCATGTCGGCCTCGAATATATGCACATCCAGGATGTCGAGGAGCGCCGCTTCCTCGAGGACCGGTTCGAGGGGCGCGACAAGGAGATCAGCTTCACCCCCGAGGGCAAGACCGCGATCCTCAACAAGGTGATCCAGGCCGAGCAGTGGGAGAAGTTCCTCGGCCGCAAATATGTCGGCACGAAGCGCTTCGGCCTCGACGGCGGCGAATCGATGATCCCCGCGCTCGAGGCGATCATCAAATATGGCGGCCAGGCCGGCATCAGCGAGATCGTGATCGGCATGGCCCACCGCGGCCGCCTCAACGTGCTGACCAACGTGATGGCCAAGCCGTTCCGCGCGATCTTCAGCGAATTCGCCGGCGGATCGGCCAATCCGGAAGACGTCGGCGGTTCGGGCGACGTCAAATACCACCTCGGCACCTCCACCGATCGCGAGTTCGACGGGCAGCGCATCCATCTGTCGCTGGCGCCCAACCCCAGCCATCTCGAGGCGGTCAATCCCGTCGTGCTGGGCAAGGCGCGCGCCAAGCAGACGCTGATCGACGATACCGATCGCGCGCGCGTGCTGCCGATCCTGCTGCACGGCGACGCGGCCTTCGCCGGCCAGGGCATCATCATGGAATGCTTCGGCTTCTCGGGCCTCAAGGGCTATAACACGGGCGGCACGATCCACTTCGTCATCAACAACCAAGTCGGCTTCACCACCAGCCCGCAGTTCGCGCGCTCCTCCCCTTATCCGTCGGACATCGCCAAGATGGTCCAGGCACCGATCCTGCACGTCAACGGCGACGATCCCGAGGCCGTGACCTATGCCTGCAAGGTCGCCACCGAATATCGCCAGCAGTTCAAGCGCGACGTGGTGATCGACATGTGGTGCTACCGCCGCTTCGGCCATAACGAGGGCGACGAGCCGGGCTTCACCCAGCCGCTGATGTACGACGCGATCAAGGTGCATCCGCCCGTCTCCGCCGTCTATGCCAAGCGTCTCGTCGAGGAAGGCGTGGTCGGGCCCGACTGGACCAAGCAGACCGAGGACGGTTTCGTCGCGGGGCTGGAGGAAGAGTTCGAGGCGGCCAAGCATTACAAGGTCAACAAGGCCGACTGGTTCGAGGGCGAATGGGCCGGCTTCGCCGCCCCGCGCGAGGCGGTGACCGAACGCCGCGCCGCCGCCACCGGGGTCGAGCCCGAGCGGCTGGACGCGCTGGCCAAGGTGCTGACGACGGTGCCCGACGATTTCAGCGCGCACCGCACGCTCGTCCGCATCCTCGATGCCAAGAAGCAGATGTTCGAGACCGGACAGGGCTTCGACTGGGCGACCGCCGAGGCGCTGGCGTTCGGATCTTTGTTGCAGGACGGATATGGCGTCCGCCTGTCCGGTCAGGATTCGGGCCGCGGCACCTTCTCGCAGCGGCATGCGGCGTGGACCGACCAGAAGACCGGCGCGAAACATTATCCGCTGTCGTCGATGGACCGGCGCTTCCAGGTGCTGGACAGCCCGCTGAGCGAATTCGGCGTGCTCGGCTTCGAATATGGCTATGCGTCCAACGCGCCCAACACGCTGGTGCTGTGGGAGGCGCAGTTCGGCGACTTCGCCAACGGCGCGCAGGTGATGATCGACCAGTTCATCGCCGCGGGCGAGGCGAAGTGGCTGCGCGTCAACGGCCTCGTCATGCTGCTGCCGCACGGCTACGAAGGGCAGGGGCCGGAGCATAGCTCGGCCCGGCTGGAGCGCTATCTCCAGCTCTGTGCCGAAGACAATATGCAGGTCGCCAACTGCACCACGCCCGCCAATTACTTCCACCTGCTGCGCCGCCAGATGCTGCGCAAGTTCCGCAAGCCGCTGGTGGTGATGACGCCCAAGTCGCTGCTGCGCCACAAGTCGGCGGTGTCCTCGATCGAGGATTTCACCGGCGACAGCCACTTCCGGCGCATCCTTTCCGATCCGGCAGCGCCGGCGGGCGAGGCGGTGAAGCGGCTGGTGCTGTGTTCGGGCAAGGTCTTCTACGATCTGGCCGAGGCGCGCGATCAGGCTGGCGATACCACGACCGAGATCCTGCGCGTCGAGCAGCTCTATCCCTTCCCGTCCGACGCGCTGGTCAAGCGGCTGGGGGCGATGCCCAACCTCGAGACGATCGTATGGGCGCAGGAGGAGCCGAAGAACAACGGCGCGTGGTTCTTCGTCGAATGCCTGATCGAAGAGGCGCTGACGAAGGCCGGCAAGGCCGGGATGCGCCCGCGCTACGCCGGCCGCAAGGCCTCCGCCGCCACCGCCACGGGCCTCGCCCGCATCCATGCCGCCCAGCAGGCCGCGCTCGTCGCCGATGCGCTGGGCCACGAACCGAAGGACAAGTAAGATGGCGACCGATGTTGTGGTGCCGACGCTCGGCGAATCGATCAGCGAGGCGACGCTCGGCCAGTGGCTGAAGAAGCCGGGCGAAGCGGTGGCCGCCGACGAGCCGATCGCCAGCCTCGAGACCGACAAGGTGGCGGTCGAGGTGCCCTCGCCGGTGGCGGGCACGATGGGCGAGCTGGTCGCGAACGAGGGCGATACGGTGAACGTCGGCGCGGTGATCGCGCGGATCGTGGCGGGTGGCGAGGCGGCGTCGGCCGCCCCCGCCGCCAAGCCGGCCGAAGCATCGCCCGCGCCGCAGACCACCGTCGCCGAGGCCGAGAAAGCCGCGCCCCCCGAGGCCGGATCGGCCCCCGCCGGCGAGGAAGCGTCGGGCGATCCGCAGACGCTGTCGCCGTCGGTCCGCCGCGCGGTGCTGGAGCATGGGGTCGATCCGTCGCGCATCAAGGGCACCGGCAAGGACGGCCGCATCACCAAGGACGACGTGATCGCCGCCGCCCGCTCGCAGCCCGCCAAGCCCGCTGCCGCAGCGGCCCCCGCCCCGGCCGCCGCCCCCGCCGCGCCCGCCACGGGCGGGCGCCGCGAGGAGCGGGTGCGGATGACGCGCCTGCGCCAGACCGTCGCCAAGCGGCTGAAGGAAGCGCAGAACACCGCCGCGATGCTGACCACGTTCAACGACGTGGACATGACCGCGGTAATCGAGACGCGCGCCAAATATAAGGATCTGTTCGAGAAGAAGCATGGCGTGCGGCTGGGCTTCATGGGCTTCTTCGTGAAGGCGGCGGCGCTTGCCGCGCGCGACGTGCCGGCGGTCAACGCCAAGATCGAGGGTGACGAGATCGTCTATCACGATTATCTCGACGTCTCGGTCGCGGTGTCCGCCCCCAACGGCCTCGTCGTGCCGGTGGTGCGCGATGCGCAGGCGCTGTCCGTCGCCGAGATCGAGAAGACGATCGGCGATTTCGGCAAGCGCGCCAAGGACGGCACGCTCAAGATGGACGAGATGAAGGGCGGCACCTTCACCATTTCCAACGGCGGCGTGTTCGGCTCGCTGATGTCGACCCCGATCATCAACCCGCCGCAGTCCGCGGTGCTGGGCCTCCATCGCATCGAGGAGCGGCCGGTGGCGATCAAGGGCCAGGTCGTCGTCCGCCCGATGATGTATCTGGCGCTCAGCTACGACCACCGCCTGATCGACGGCCGCGAGGCGGTGACCTTCCTCGTCGCCCTCAAGAACGCGATCGAGGATCCGACGCGGCTGCTGATCGACCTGTAAGGACACGGTGATGGCCATCGACTGGCGCGACTTCATCCATTCGGATCCCGGCATCGGCTTCGGCAAGCCGGTGTTCCGCGGCACGCGGCTGAAGGTTGAATTCGTGTTGAAGTTGATGGCCGCCGGCTGGACGGTCGAGCGGATGGCGGAGGAATATCCGGGCATCCGGCCCGAACACCCTCTGGCGGCAGCGGCCTTCGCGGCCGAGATGATGCGGGACGAGGATTATGTCGCGATCGGACAGGCCCGCGCGGCTTGAGGTTCCTGCTCGACGTCCACGTCTCCACCGCCGTTTCGCGGTTCCTGACGGATGCCGGGCATGATGTCCTCCGCGCCGCCCTCGTGCTGCCGACCGCGCCTGATCTCGAACTGCTCGCCGTTGCGCGTGCGGAGGATCGGATCATCGTATCGGCCGACAGCGACTTCTCCGACCTCATCTTCGCCTGGGGCGAGCTGCCGCCACCCGCAATGATCTACCTGCGCTGCCCGCCCGCCGATCAGCCCGGCGTCATCACCGCCTTGCTGGACGGGCTGACGGACATTTCGCTCGACGGCCATATGGTCGTCCTCTCCGCCCGCGGCACGCGGGTCCGTCCATTCCCACGAAAGAGCTGAGACATGGCTGACTACGATTATGACGTCCTCGTGATCGGTGCGGGCCCGGGCGGCTATGTCGCGGCGATCCGGGCGGCGCAGCTGGGCCTCAAGACGGCCTGCGCGGAAAGCCGGGAGACGCTGGGCGGCACCTGCCTCAACGTCGGCTGCATCCCGTCCAAGGCGCTGCTCAACGCCTCCGAACTGTTCGCCGAGGCGGCGGGCGGCGCGCTCGCCAAGTTCGGCGTCAAGGCGGAAGGCGTCAGCCTCGATCTGGAGGCGATGCACGGCCAGCGGGTGGAAGCCGTTACGGGGCTGACCGGCGGCATCGAATATCTGTTCAAGAAGAACAAGATCGACTGGCTGAAGGGCCATGCCGCGTTCACCGCGGCGGATACGGTCGAAGTCGCCGGCAAGGCGGTGCGCGCGAAGAATATCGTCATCGCCACCGGCTCGTCGGTCACGCCGCTGCCGGGCGTCGCGATCGATCACGAGGCGATCGTCGACAGCACCTCCGCGCTCGAACTGCCCAAGGTGCCGGGCCATCTGGTCGTCATCGGCGGGGGTGTGATCGGGCTCGAACTCGGTTCGGTCTGGAAGCGGCTGGGGGCGAAGGTAACGGTGGTCGAATATCTCGACCAAATCCTGCCCGGCATGGACGGCGAAGTGCGGCGCGAGGCGGCCAAGATCTTCAAGAAGCAGGGCTTCGAGCTGAAGACCGGCACCAAGGTGACCAGTGTCGCGCGCACCGGCGCCGGCGCCACCGTCACCGTCGAGCCGGCGGCCGGCGGTGCGGCGGAGGAGATCGCCGCCGACGTCGTGCTGGTCGCGATCGGCCGCCGCCCCAATACGGACGGGCTGGCGCTCGACAAGGCGGGGCTGGCGGTCAACGCCAAGGGCCAGATCGAGACCGACCATGATTTCGCGACCCCCGTACACGGCGTCTGGGCGATCGGCGACGTGATCCCCGGCCCGATGCTGGCCCACAAGGCCGAGGACGAAGGCATCGCCGTCGCCGAGAACATCGCCGGGCTGACCGGCATCGTGAACCATGATGTGATCCCGAGCGTGGTCTATACGCATCCCGAAATCGCCGGCGTCGGCCTCACCGAGGAAGCCGCCAAGGAGAAGGGTGCGATTAAGGTCGGCAAGTTCCCGATGCTCGCCAACAGCCGCGCCAAGGCGATCCGCGACACCGACGGCTTCGTCAAGGTGATCGCGGATGCCGGGACCGATCGCGTGCTGGGCGTGTGGATCGTCGCCACGCCCGCCGGCACGATGATCGCGCAGGCGGCGCAGGCGATGGAATTCGGCGCGACCTCCGAAGACATCGCCTACACCTGCCACGCCCACCCGACCCATTCGGAGGCGATCAAGGAAGCGGCGATGGCGGTGCGGGGCAAGCCGATCCACGTCTGACCGCGGTCTCACGTCCGAACGGAGGGGCGGCCCGTCGCTGAAGGCGGAGCGAAGCGGCCGCCCCGCCGGTTGTTTCGGCAACGTCTTCAGGGAGTTGCCGATGATCCGCCTCGTTCCGCCCGCCGCCGCCATGGCGGCCCTCCTCGCCGCCGGCTGCACGCGCTCGCCGCCGACGCTGCCCACCGACGTCGCCGAGCGGGCCGCGACCTGCGGTGTCGTCGCCGCGGCGGAGGCGCGCACCGCCGCCGGCGCCAAGGGCCAGCTGCCGATCGCGGCGCAGGGCCGCATCCTCCATTATCCGCTGCTCGCCGGTGCGCAGGGCAAGGCGTTCGATCATGCGCTGGCCGATCGCGCGGTAAAGGCGCAGGGGCCGATCGGCGAGGATCTGCTCGACCGCAAATGGCAGGGACTGATCCCCGCCTGTGCCGAAGCCTATCCGGCAACGCGCGTCGCCGATCCGGTCCTGCCGCCGCCGCCGGCCGATGCCCGCCTGCAATGCTATATGCTCGCCGACTATATGACCAAGGCGCTGGGCGCGCAGGAGGGGCAGACCTATGACGACGCCATCGCCCGCTACGGCACGCTGAAGACGCGGCTCGATACCGCCATGGCGAGCCGCCTCGGCCGGCTCTCGCCGGACGCGCTCCGCCAGTCGCGGGCGGTGGCGCTGGCGGCGGCGGCGCGGCTGGGCCAGCCGATCGCGGTGCTCGGGCGCTGCGCGGATCGCTTCGGCTGAACGGCGCCGACGGGCGGCGTGGCCAGCCGGCGGCAGGGGCGCTATCAGCCGGCTATGATCGCGCCGCCGTCCCCCGCCTTGCTGCTGCCGTGGCTCGATCTGGCCGGGATCGCCGTCTTCGCCGCATCGGGTGCGCTGGGTGCGGCGCGGGCGGGGCAGACGATCGTGACCTTCGCTTTCTTCGCCGTGGCGACGGGCGTCGGCGGCGGCACGGTGCGCGATCTGCTGATCGACGCCCCCGTCTTCTGGTTGCAGGACAGCCGCGCGCTCGGCACCTGCCTGGCCGTCGCGCTGCTGGTGTGGGTGACGCCGACCCGCATCTGGCGGCCGCGCGCGCTCGACTGGTTCGATGCGCTGGGGCTGGCGGCCTATGCGGTCTATGGCGCGTCCAAGGCGATGGCCTATCACATCCCGCCGCTGGGGGCGGCGGCTATGGGGGTCGTCACCTGCTGCATGGGCGGCATCATCCGCGACGTGCTGGCGGGCGAGCCGTCGATCCTGCTGCGGCCCGAGATCTACGTCTCGGCGGCGGCGCTGGGATCGTTCCTGTTCGTCGGGCTGATCCTGCTGGGCGTCGGGGCGACGCCGGCGGCGCTGGCGGGGGCGGCGGCGGCCTTTGCGCTGCGCGCCGCGGCGATCGCCTTCGGCTGGCGGCTGCCGGCCTATCGCGGATGATGCGGCCCATCGCCATCGGCGCGGCGGTCGTGTTGCTGACGGCGGCGGCGGCCCCCGATTACAGCTTCGTCTATGATTGGCCGGATGCGGTCGAGACCGTGCCGGCGCTGCGTCGTCTGCTGGCGGCCGATCGCACCGCGTTGCGAACCGAGGCGGCCCGCACCGCGGCGGCGGACCGGCGCGCCGCCGCCCGCCACGATTACCCCTTCCGCCCCCACGCCGCCGAACGGCGCTGGCAGGTGGTGACGGAGACGCCGCGGGTGCTGAGCCTGTCGTCGGACAGCTACAGCTTCAGCGGCGGCGCGCATGGCAACAGCGCCACCGGATCTTTGCTGTGGGACAAGGCGGCGGGCCGGCGGGTGGGGCCGATGGTGCCGTTCGTCTCCCCCGCGGCGATCGAACGGGCGATCCGCCCGGCGTGGTGCGCGGCGCTGACGGCGGAGCGCAGCCGGCGGCGCGGCGGGGCGGTCGGCGGCGCCTTCGCCGACTGCCCGCCGCTGACCGATCTGACGCTGCTGCTGGGATCGACCGATCGCCAGCGGATCGACCGCATCGGCCTCGTCGCCGATCCCTATGTCGCCGGCCCTTATGCCGAGGGCCGTTACGAAGTGACGCTGCCGGTGACGGCTGAGGTGCTGGCCGCGGTGAAGCCGGGATGGCGGCGGGCGTTCGCGCTGGGGCGGTGACCTCTGCTCCCCGCCCCTGAAAGGGGAGGGGCTGGGGGAGGGGTTCCTCTTGATCGACGCGTGCCGCCAGCCGAGGAGAACCCCACCCAACCCTCCCCTTCCAGGGGAGGGCTTTGGAGCGATGCGGTTCGCTCCCTCGAGGGGGACGGGGCTCGCACCATCAAACCCCGCCCGCCGCGACACCGCTCGTCTCGCAGGCAGGAGAACCGTCGCTACGCAACCCGCTCCCCGCCCCTGAAAGGGGAGGGGCTGGGGGAGGGGTTCCTCTCGATCGACGCGTGCCGACAGCCGAGAAGAACCCCACCCAACCCTCCCCTTCCAGGGGAGGGCTTTGGAGCGATGCGGTTCGCTCCCCCGAGGGGGACGGGGCTCGCACCATCAAACCCCGCCCGCCGCGACACCGCTCGTCTCGCAGGCAGGAGAACCGTCGCTACGCAACCTGCCCCCCGCGCCTGAAAGGGGAGGGGCTGGGGGAGGGGTTCCTTTCGATCGATGCGTGCCGCCAGCCGCGAGGAACCCCACCCGACCCTCCCCTTTCAGGGGAGGGCTTCGGGGCGATGCGGTTCGCTCCCCCGAGGGGGGGCGGGGCTCGCACCAGCAAACCCCGCCCGCGGCGACACCGCCCGTCTCGCAGGCAGACGAGCCGTCGCTACAAAACCTGCTCCCCGCCCCTGAAAGGGGAGGGGGTGGGGGAGGGGTTCCTCTCGATCGACGCATGCCGCCAGCCGGGAAGAACCCCATCCAATCCTCCCTTTTCAGGGGAGGGCTATGCCGCGCGCACGAGCGAAGGGCCGGGGGATCGCTCCCCCGGCCCTCTGCCGTGTCGTTCGTCGTGGAGGGGAAGACTTAGAAGTCCATCCCGCCCATGCCGCCCATGCCACCCATGCCGCCGCCGGGCATGCCGCCCGCCGGGGCCTTGTCCTCGGGGGCGTCGGAGACGGCCGCCTCGGTGGTGATGAGCAGGCCGGCGACCGACGCCGCATTCTGCAGCGCGGTGCGGACGACCTTGGTCGGATCGATCACGCCAGCGGTGACGAGGTTCTCATACTTGTCGGTCTGCGCGTTGAAGCCGATCGTCGGGTCGTTGCCCTCGAGCAGCTTGCCCGAGACGACCGCGCCGTCATGGCCGGCGTTGGTCGCGATCTGGCGGACCAGCGCGGTCAGCGCGCGGCGGACGATGTCGATGCCGCGGGTCTGGTCGTCGTTGGCGCCGGTCAGGCCGTCGAGCGCCTTGGACGCATAGAGCAGCGCGGTGCCGCCGCCGGGAACGATGCCCTCTTCCACGGCCGCGCGGGTGGCGTGCAGCGCGTCGTCGACGCGATCCTTGCGCTCCTTGACCTCGACCTCGGACGCGCCGCCCACCTTGATGACGGCGACGCCGCCGGCGAGCTTGGCCAGCCGCTCCTGCAGCTTCTCGCGGTCGTAGTCGGACGTGGTGTTCTCGATCTGGCGGCGGATCGCCTCGACGCGGCCCTTGATCGATTCGGCCTCACCCGCACCGTCGACGATGGTGGTGTTGTCCTTGTCGATCGTGACGCGCTTCGCAGTGCCGAGCATGCCGATCGTGACGTTCTCGAGCTTGATGCCGAGATCCTCGGAGATCATCTCGCCCTTGGTCAGGATCGCGATGTCTTCCAGCATCGCCTTGCGGCGATCGCCGAAGCCCGGCGCCTTGACGGCCGCGACCTTGAGGCCGCCGCGCAGCTTGTTGACGACCAGCGTCGCCAGCGCCTCGCCCTCGATGTCCTCGGCGATGATGAGGAGCGGACGGCCGCTCTGCACCACGGCTTCCAGGATCGGCAGGATCGCCTGCAGGTTCGAGAGCTTCTTCTCGTGGATCAGGATGTACGGATCGGCGAGTTCGACCGTCATCTTCTCCGGATTGGTGATGAAGTAGGGCGAGAGGTAGCCGCGGTCGAACTGCATGCCCTCGACGACGTCCAGCTCGAATTCGAGGCCCTTGGCCTCCTCGACGGTGATGACGCCTTCCTTGCCGACCTTCTCCATCGCCTCGGCGATCTTCTCGCCGACGACGGTGTCGCCATTGGCCGAAATGATGCCGACCTGCGCGACTTCCTGCGAACCCGAGACCGGCTTGGAGCGCGACTTGACGTCGGCGACGACCTTCTCGACCGCCTGGTCGATGCCGCGCTTCAGGTCCATCGGGTTCATGCCGGCCGCGACCGACTTCATGCCCTCGCGCACGATCGCCTGGGCGAGCACGGTGGCGGTGGTGGTGCCGTCACCGGCGTTGTCGTTGGTCTTCGAGGCCACCTCGCGCAGCATCTGCGCGCCCATGTTCTCGAACTTGTCCTTGAGCTCGATCTCCTTGGCGACGGTGACGCCGTCCTTGGTGATGCGCGGTGCGCCGAAGCTCTTGTCGATCACGACGTTGCGACCCTTGGGGCCGAGCGTCACCTTCACCGCGTCGGCGAGGATGTCGACGCCGCGCAGGATGCGCTCGCGCGCGTCGCGGCTGAATTTCACGTCCTTGGCTGCCATGTGGCTACCCTTTCGGAATGGGATAAGTTGACGAAGTTGACGCCACGTCGGGCGTCAGGAAGGCTTCAAGGTCAGCCGACGATCCCGAGGATGTCGCTTTCCTTCATGATGAGCAGGTCCTGCCCGTCGAGCTTGACCTCGGTGCCGGACCACTTGCCGAACAGGATGCGATCACCGGCCTTCACGTCGAGCGGGGTCACCTTGCCGTCCTCGGAACGGGCGCCGCCGCCGACCGAGACGACCTCGCCCTCCTGCGGCTTTTCCTTGGCGGTGTCGGGGATGATGATGCCGCCGGCCGTCTTTTCCTCGGCCTCGATGCGCTTCACCAGCACGCGATCGTGCAACGGACGAAAACCCATGGGGATGCTTCCTCTGCTTGCCGGGCGTCCGAACGGCTATCACCGCTCCGCCGCCCCAGCCTGAACTGTTGGCACTCGCCGAACGTGAGTGCCAGCGGGGATATGCGACCGGCCTTGGGAGGTGTCAACCCGACTCGGCGGCGAGGCGTGGCCAGCCGACCGTGAACCGAAATTAACCTGCAAATTGGTAATGTTTCGCGACTTGCAGACCCTTTTGCAGGGAAAGCGGGGCGATTTGATGACTTTGCCAGCAACCGCGCATTGACCGGGGCGGTCGATATTCCGGCTTCCAGCCAAAGAAGCCGGGGAGAGACACAATGATCGCCAGGCCTTATCGTTCCATGACTTTTTTGCTCGCCGGTACGGCGATGCTGCTGTCGCTGTCCGCCTGCCAGAGCAGCGGCGGTATCCGCCTCGCCGGGCTGGACGCAGGCGCAGCCGGTGCGGGCCGCGGCGGCGCGGCCGAAAGCGAGGACGCCTCGAACGGCGGCATGCGCGGCCCGGGCGAAGCCGTCGCCGATCCCGATGCAAGCGGCTCCGGCGGCGGCACGATGCCGATCGACCCGACCGCGCTCGCCACGCCGGTGCCGACGCTGCCCGGCAGCCTGGGTGGCGGCATGGAAATCGCGACGAACGCGGGCGGCGGCGTGCCGGCCGTGGCGCTGCCTGTCGCCGAAGCGCCGATCCCGGTCGCCGAACCCGCGACGTCCGGCCTGCCTGCCGCGCCCGGCGTGCCGCCCGCACCCGATCTGTCCTCGACGCCCGGATTGCCTTCGACGCCCGGTGTGCCCGCTATCCCGGATGTGTCCGCGACGCCCGGCCTGCCCGCGACGCCCGACATTCCCGCGACACCCGGCCTGCCCGCGACACCCGGCGTGCCCGCGACGCCTGGCGTGTCCGCGACGCCCGACATTCCCGCCACGCCCGGCGTGCCGGCCACGCCCGATGTGCCGTCGACGCCGCCGATGACGCCCCCGGATACGCCCATGCCCGGCGGCCCGACGCCGTCGACGCCGGACGTGCCCGCGACGCCGCCGCCCGGCCCGATCACCGGCGCGCCGCCCGCGACGCCGACGGTGGCTGTCATGCTGGCGTCGCCGGCGATCGGCAGCTCGGTGGGGATCGGCGCGACGCTGCCGCCCGCGGGCGCCCCGGCGCTGACCGTCGACGCCGTCGCCCTCCAGCCGATCGCCCCGATCGCGGTATCGGCGGACATCTCGACCGGCGGCCAAGCGGGCATCGCGGCGGCGGTCTCGACGCCGGTCGCCACGGCTTCCGCCGGTGTCGGTCCGCAGGGGGTTACGGTGACGGCCGCGCTTCCCGCAGCGGATGTCGGTGTCACGGTCGCCATCGCCCAGGAGACGCCCCTGCTCGCGATCACCGCCGGTCCGGTCGCGATCGCGACGCCTTCGGCCGGGGCGGTGGTGGGCGCCGTCGTCGACGTGGCGGAGGCGGTCGTTCCCGCCCCCGTGGCGGCCATCGTTCCGGCGACCGTCGCGACGGTGGATGCGGTGGTGGCGCCGGTGGTGCCGACCGCTGTCGCCGTGGTCGATGCAGCGGCGGGCACGGTAGTGGCACCGCTGGTCGAAACCGCGACCGGCGCGCTCGATGCCGCCGCCGGTGGCGTGGTCGCGCCGGTCGTGGCGCCGGTCGTCGCGGTCGTCGATGCCGCGGCCTCGACGGTCATCGCCCCGGTGGTGCCGACCGCGGTCGCCGTGGTCGATGCCGCGGCGGGTGCGGTGGTGGCACCGGTCGTGGCGCCCGTCGCCACGGTGGTCGATGCCGCAGCCGGGACGGTGACGGGCGTGGTCGGCGGCCTGCTCGCGGCGCCCGCCGGCGGCGGCCTGCTGGCGCGCTGATCCCGCGCCTCCCCCGACACCCGCGACGGATCGACCGATGCCCCTTGCCCAGACCGGCCTCCTGTTGGCGCTCGCGCAAGGGGCGGTGGCCGCCCCGCCGCCGACGCCGCTGATCCTCGATCGCGGCCGGGCCGATCGCGTCGCCCCGGCGGCGCCGCCGGCCGCGACGGTGCCACCGGCGGCGCTGCCCGGCGACGGCATCGCCCGCGTCGCGGCGCCAGCCGCCGCTGCGGCGACCATCCGCGCGATCGATTACGGCATCGCCGAGGTGCCGCCGGCGGTGACGGCGGCGGGGGCCGGCTTCGTCGGCCGGCCGGCGGACGGCGCGACGCTGCGCGCGCTCGCCCAGGCCGTCTCGACCGCTTTCTCGACCGCCGGCCGGGCGCTCACCACCGTCGCGATCCCTGCCCAGTCGCTGGCCGGCGGGCGGCTGCGGCTGTCGATCGCCGAAGGATCGGTCGAGGCGGTCGAATTTCCGGCCGGCAGCAACGCCTTGCTGCGCGCCTATGGCGAACATCTGATCGCCGAACGGCCGCTCACCAGCGCCACCTTCCAGCGCTATCTGGCGCTGATGCGCGACATGCCGGGCATGGCGCTGACGATCACCACGCGCGCCGGCCGCACGCCGGGCGGGATCGTGCTGGTCGTGCAGGCCAAACAGGATCACCTCGAAGCCGCCCTCGGCTTCGACAATCGCGGCACGCGGCTGCTGGGCGACGGGCAGGCGAGCGCGCAGGTCCATGGCAATTCGCTGCTGCGCCCCGGCGACCGGACGGACATCGTGGCGCTGGCGGGATCGAAGCCGGGGCGGCTGCTCTACGGCCAGATCGCCCATTCGACGCCGATCGGCGGGGACGGCGCGCGCGCCACCGCCTCGATCGGCCGCATCCGCACCCGCCAGCGCGGATCGCCCGTCACCGGCACCGCGCTCACCGCCTCGCTGGGGGCGACCAAGCCGCTGATCCGGGGGCCGAAGCGCAACCTGACGCTGACGGTGAGCCTGGACGTGCTGGACAGCGACGCCGCCGCCTTCGGCCTGATGCTCTCGCGCGATCACACGCGCGCGCTGCGCATCGCCGCCGGCCATGTCGAGATCGCCGGGCACACCGTCGTCACCGCCTCGGGTACCGTCAGCCGCGGGCTGGACATATTGGGCGCGCGCGGGATGGCGGATTATACCGATCTGGTCTTCACCAAGGCCAACGGCCGCGTGACGATCGATCGGCGCTTCGGGCAATTCAGCCTGCGCGCGCGCGCCGCCGGCCAGTGGAGCGAGGACCGGCTGGCGGCGGCCGAACGCTTCGCCGTGGGCGGCGCCGATTTCGGCCGCGGCTTCCACCAGGCGACGCTGTCGGGCGACCGCGGCTTCGCCGGCCTCGCCGAGATCGGCTGGCGGCCGGTCGCACGCGGGGCGTTCGCGGCGAGCGAGCTCTACGCCTTCGTCGATGGCGCGCAGGTGACGATCGAGGGGCGCGGCCCCTTCGCCACCGCCACCTACGACCTCGCCTCGGCCGGCGCCGGCGTGCGGCTGGCGATGGGGCGGCGGGCGTGGCTGGAACTGGAGGCGGCGCGGCCGATCGACGATCCGTGGCCCGGCTGGCCGGGGGGCGACTGGCGGTTCAACATCGGCTGGCGGCTGTCGTTGCAGGAATAGAAGATCGGTTTTCACGCGGAGACGCGGAGACGCGGAGGGGCCGTGCCCGGACGCGCCGGAGGCGTTTCAGACGTAATGTGGAGGTTTGGTCGCGCTACGCGCGGCACGGCGAGACGCCGCCGCGTCTCCGCTCCCCTCATGAACCCGAACACATCGCTTCCGCTGCCGCGCGCGCCGTGTATGGCGGGGGCAGCAGGTAGAGGTGATCGGTCGATGCGCGTCGTGAGGTTCGTCTGGCGGCTGTTGGTGGCGGTGAAGGACGGGCTGGTCCTTCTCGCGATGCTGCTGTTCTTCGGCGGCCTCTATGCCGCGCTGTCGGTGCGCCCCGCGCCGGTGGTGCCGGGATCGGGCGCGCTGACGATCGCCTTCGACGGCGGGCTGGTCGAGCAGCCGGCCGAGGTCGATCCGTTCGATTTCGTCTCGCCCGCCGCCGTGCCGACGCGCGACGTGCGGCTGCGCGACATGGTACGTGCGCTCGATGCGGCGGCGCGGGCGGGGTCGATCCGCGCCGTCGTGCTCGATCTGGATCGCTTCACCGGTGCCTCGCAGGCGACGATCGCCGAAGCCGGTGTCGCGCTCGATCGGGTGCGGCGCGCGGGCAAGCCGGTGCTGGCTTATGCGACGGGCTATACCGACGACGGCTATCAGCTCGCCGCGCATGCCAGCGAGGTCTGGCTCGATCCGCTGGGCGCGGTGCTGGTGGCGGGGCCGGGCGGGGCGCAGCTCTACTACAAGGGTCTGCTCGACAAGCTCGGCGTCACCACCCACGTCTATCGCGTCGGCACCTATAAGTCCGCGGTCGAGCCGTTCATCCTGCGCGAGGCCAGCCCGGCGGCGCGCGCCGCGGCGCAGGCGCTGGCGGACAGCCTGTGGGCGAGCTGGCGGGCGGAGGTGGCGGCGGCGCGGCCGGCGGCCAGGATCGATCCCTATGTCGCGGGGCTGGGCGCGCCCGTCGCCGGGCCGGCGACCTTCGCGGAACGGGCGCGGGCGGCGGGGCTGGTCGACCGGATCGGCGATCGCATCGCCTTCGGCGAGCGCGTGGCGGCGCTGGCGGGGCGCGGCCGAAGCGAAGCGGCGGGCGACTATGCGCGCATCCGCCTCGATGCATGGGCGGGCGCCAATCCGGAACGGGCGGAAGGCCGGGTCGGCGTGCTGACGATCGCGGGCGACATCGTCGACGGCCGCGCCGCACTGGGGCGCGCCGGCGGGGACACGATCGCGACGCTGCTGCTGGACGAGCTGGCGCGCAACCGCATCCGCGCGCTGGTGGTGCGGATCGACAGCCCCGGCGGCTCGGTCACCGCGTCCGAACGCATCCGCGCCGCCATCGCCGCGGCCAAGGCCAAGGGGTTGCCGGTCGTCGCCTCGATGGGCGGGGTGGCCGCCTCGGGCGGCTATTATGCCGCCACCGCGGCCGACCGCATCCTCGCCCAGCCGTCCACGATCACCGGATCGATCGGCGTGTTCGGCCTGTTGCCCACCTTCGCCGGATCGCTCGAGAAGATCGGCCTGTCGGCGGACGGCGTGGCGACGACGCCGCTTAGCGGCCAGCCCGATCTCTATCGCGGCACCAGCGCGCAGTTCGATGCGCTGATGCAGCGCGGCGTCGAGGATTTCTACCGCCGCTTCGTCGGCCTCGTCGCGGCGGCGCGGCGGATGCCGGCGGCGCGGGTCGACGGGATCGCGCAGGGGCGCGTCTGGCCGGGCGATGCCGCGCGGCGGCTGGGGCTGGTCGACGGCTATGGCACGCTCGGCGATGCGGTGGCGGAGGCGGCGCGTCTGGCCAGGCTCGATCCCAAGACCGCGGGCGTCCGCTATATCGAGCGTGAGCCGGATGCGTGGAAGGCCTTCGCGCGCGACCTGTTCGACCGCCGCGACCGCGATGCCGACGCGCCCGACGCCTTCACCCGCCTCGCCCGCCGCCCCGATGCGCTGCTGGCGCAGGCGGTGGCGGAGGCGCGGATGCTGGCGGCGGGGCCGGCGATGCAGATGCGCTGCCTGGAATGTGGCGCCGCGGGTGGCGCGGTGCGGACGGGGGTGCCGGGGGCGGGCTGGGCGGCGTTGCTCGGGCGGCTGCCGTAGCGCCGCGGCGGCGGGTCAGCCGCCGTCCGGCCGCGCGCGCTTCTCGAGATCGAGCAGCCGCCGCTTGCGGTCCACGCCCCAGCGATAGCCGGACAGGCTGCCGTCGTTGCGCACCACCCGATGGCAGGGGATGGCGACGGCGAGGGCGTTGGCGGCGCAGGCGCCCGCGACCGCCCGGGTCGCGGCCGGTGCGCCGATCCGGCGGGCGATCTCGCTGTAGGTTACGGTCGTGCCGGCCGGTACCAGCCGCAGCGCCTGCCAGACGCGTTGCTGAAAGGCGGTGCCGCGCACGTCGAGCGGCAGATCGAGGCCCAGCGCCGGCGCTTCGACGAAGCCGACGACGCCCGCCACCGTATCCTCATAGGCGGGATCGCCGCCGATCAGATCGGCCTTCGGGAAGCGGTCCTGCAAGTCGCGGACCAGCGCCTCGGGATCGTCGCCCAGCAGGATCGCGGCGACGCCCGTGGCGCTCGATGCGACGAGGATCGCCCCGAGCGCGCATTGGCCGACCGCGAAATGCAGGCGCTCGCTCGCGCCCCCCGCGCGGTAGGCGGAGGGCGTCATGCCGAGCAGCGCGGTCGAACCTGCATAAAAGCGGCCGTTCGATCCGAACCCCGCGTCATAGATCGCCGCCGTCACGCTCGGCGCCCCGCGCAGGCTGCGCCGCACCCGCTCTGCCCGGTGCGCGCGCGCATAGGCGCCGGGCGTGGTGCCGGTGATCGCCTTGAACAGCCGGTGAAAATGGCTCGGGCTGAGGTCCGCCGCGGCCGCCAGGTCGGCCAGACGCAGCGGCGTCTCCGCCCCGGCGATGGTGCGGCAGGCTTGCTCGACGATCGCGGCCTGCTGCGCTTCGGGCGCGCTGCCATCCGGATTGCAGCGCCGGCATGGCCGCGCGCCCGTGGCCCGCGCCGCGGCGAGGCTGTCGTGGATGGCGACGTTCAGCGGATTGGCGGTGCGGGAGGGGCAGGATGGCCGGCAATAGATGCCGGTCGTCGCGACGACATACCAGAACAGGCCGTCCGCGCCCCTGTCGCGCGCGACGATGCGCGGCCAGCGCGGATCGAGGGCGGTCGGCGGCGGATCGGCGGACGGGGGCATGGCGGTCTCCTGTGATGACCATGGCTATGGCGGGAGGCAAGGCGATCCGCGCTCCGTTCCCTGCGGTCGAATCCGGCGGCGTCGATTCGGCCGCAAGAAGCGGAGCGCCGCCGGACCGCGCCCGCGCCAGCATGGCGGTCGACAAGGAGAAGGAGACGGCATGTTCAGGTTCGTCATCGCAAGCGCGCTGCTGGCCACGGCCGGGACGGCAGGCGCCGCCGATCGCGCGCAGGGTTGGAGGATCGATGCCATTCCCTGGCAGGCGGCGGCGGCCAACGGCACCCGCTATGCGCTTCTCGAAGGGCGGCGGGACGAGGCGGGATCGGCCTTCTCCTATGCCTTCTTCATCCCCGCCGGCGTGTGGGACGGCCCCCACCACCATAGCGCCACGGCACGCGTCTTCGTGGCGAAGGGCGTTCTGCGGATCGGATACGGCACCGCCCTGCGGAAGGCCGAAACCACCGCCTATCCTGCCGGAAGCTATGTCGTCGTGCCGGCGGGGGCGGTTCATTTCGACGGCTCGGACGAGGATACGCTGATCGTCGGCACCGCGATCGGCCCCTGGTCGACGACCTATCGCGACGGATCGCGCCCCGCCTCGGCGGGAACGCCGATCGCCCGCCCGGCCCGGTGAGCCGGCCGGACCATCACCCTTCGCTGTCAGGCCCCTGATAGGTCTTCAACTCCTCGCCGGTCAGGCGCACGACGTGGAGCATGTTGGTGGAGCCGGGCGTGCCGAAGGGGACGCCCGCCATCAGGATGATCCGGTCGCCCGCGCGCGCCACGCCGTGACGGAGCGCCATGCGCTTCGACTTGGCGACCATCTCCTCGAAACTCGCCACGTCGCGCGTGCGCACCGCATGCGCGCCCCACAGCAGCCCCAGCCGCCGCGCCGTCATCGTCGCGGGGGTCAGCACGAGGAGCGGCACCGTCGGCCGCTCGCGCGCGATGCGCCGCGCGGTCGAGCCGGAGGTGGTGAAGCAGACGATCGCCGCCGCCCCCACCGTCTTGGCGATGCGCTGCGCGGAGAAGGCGAGCGCATCGGCGGTGGTGGCGTCGGGCAGCGTCTCGGTGAAGTGGATGCGCGCCGAATAGCCGGGGTCCGCCTCGACCGAGACGGCGATCCGGTCCATCATCGACACCGCTTCCTCGGGCCAGGCGCCGGCGGCACTTTCGGCCGAGAGCATCACCGCATCCGCCCCGTCGTAGATGGCGGTCGCCACGTCGGACACTTCGGCGCGAGTCGGGGAGGGGGAGACGATCATCGATTCGAGCATCTGCGTCGCCACCACCACCGGCTTGCCCAGCCGGCGCGCGCCTTCGATGATGCGCTTCTGCAAGGGCGGCACGCGCTGCGGCGGCAGCTCCACGCCCAGATCACCGCGCGCGACCATCATCGCGTCGGCCAGTTCCATGATCTCGTCGAGCCGGTCGATCGCCGCCGGCTTTTCGATCTTCACCATCAGCGCCGCCTTGCCGCCGATCAGCTGGCGCGCCTCGGCCACATCCTCGGGCCGCTGGACGAAGGAGAGGGCGATCCAGTCCGCCCCCTGCTCCAACGCGAAGGAGAGGTCGGCGCGGTCTTTGGGAGTGAGCGCCGCCAGCGGCACCACCACGTCGGGCACGTTCAGCCCCTTGTTGTTGCTGAGCGGGCCGCCGACCTCGACGATCGTCTCAACCCGATCGGGCGTGACGGACGTGCAGCGCAGCACCAGCTTGCCGTCGTCCAGCAGCAGGCGCGCGCCGACCGTCAGCGCCTCGAAGATCTCGCGGTGGGGCAGTTCGACACGGGCGTCGTCGCCGGGCGCGGGATCGCGATCGAGCACGAAGCGCGCGCCCGTCTTCAGCAGCACCGGCGGATTGGCGAAGCGGCCGACGCGCAGCTTGGGCCCTTGCAGGTCGAACAGGATCGTCGTCGGGCGGGCCAGTTCCTTTTCCAGCGCGCGGATCGCCTCGATCACGGGCACCTTGTCGGCATGGGCGCCGTGGCTCATGTTGATGCGGAAGGCGTCGGCGCCGGCCTCGTAGAGCTTGCGGATCATTTCCGGGCTGCTGGAGGCCGGGCCGAGGGTGGCGAGGACGCGCACCTTGCGGGCGCGGGGATCGATCTGCATCTGCAAGCGGGCATCCTCTGATTGGGCGTGACGGCGCCGGTCGGGGACTGATCTAGCCAAACAGTCGAGGAGAAGAAACTGTGACGATCGACGATATCGACGATGCCACCGCGGCGGCCGCCTTCCGCCGCCTCGCCCGCCATCTCCAGCACCGCACCGACGCGCAGAACGTCGACCTGATGGGGCTGGCCGGCTTCTGCCGCAATTGCCTGGGCGACTGGCTGGCCGAGGCCTCGGGCGGGGCGTTCGACAAGGCGGCGGGGCGCGAGGCGGTCTACGGCATGCCCTATGCCGACTGGAAGGCGAACCACCAGCAGCCCGCCAGCCCGGAGCAACTGGCGCGGATGGAGGAAAGCCTCAAGCGCAATCCGGCCTGACGGGGTGACGGCAGGGGGTCGCTTACGCTAAGGCCCCTCGCCTTTCACGATCACCAGACACGGGAACGACATGGCCGACCTAATCGCCGCCGATCAGCTGCGCCTCTTCATCGAACGGATCGAGCGGCTGGAGGAAGAGAAGAAGGGCATCGCCGACGACGTGCGCGACGTCTTCCAGGAGGCCAAGGGCCAGGGCTATGACGTGAAGACGATGCGCGCCATCATCCGCCTGCGCAAGATGGACAAGAACGCGCTGGACGAGGCCGATGCCCTCCTCGAAACCTATCGCGCGGCGCTCGGCATGGCATGACGCCATCGGCTGGGCTACACCATCCCATCGACAGATCACGAAGGACGAGAGCCGCTCATGGCCGGCCATAGCAAGTTCAAGAACATCATGCATCGCAAGGGTGCGCAGGACAAGAAGCGCTCGACGCTCTTCTCCAAGCTCAGCCGCGAGATAACGGTGGCGGCGAAGGCCGGCCTGCCCGATCCGGCGATGAACGCGCGGCTGCGCTCCGCCGTGCTGGCGGCGCGTGCGCAATCGATGCCCAACGACAATATCAAGCGGGCGATCGAGAAGGCCTCGGGCAGCGACGGCGCCAATTACGAGGAGGTGCGCTACGAAGGCTTCGGCCCGGCCGGCGTCGCCCTCATCATCGAGACGCTGACCGACAATCGCAACCGCACCGCCACCAACGTCCGCCTCGCCGTGTCCAAGAACGGCGGCAATCTGGGCGCGCCGGGGGCCGTATCCCACGGCTTCGACCGGATGGGGCTGATCTCCTATCCCGCCAGGGCCGGCGATGCCGAGGCGGTGTTCGAGGCGGCGCTGGAAGCGGGCGCGGAGGACGTCTCCTCCAGCGAAGACGGGCACGAGATCTGGACCGCGCCCGACGGCCTGCACGAAGTGGCCAAGGCGCTCGAGGCGTCGCTCGGCGAATCGGAGGGGGCGAAGCTCGCCTGGCGGCCGCAGACGCGCGTCGATGTGGGCGCCGAGGATGCCGAGAAGCTGCTGAAGCTGATCGACGCGCTCGACGAGGACGACGACGTGCAGCAGGTGTGGGGCAATTACGACGTTTCCGACGAGGTGATGGAGAAGCTTTCGTGATCGGGACGTTCGGGTGAGGATCGGCCGCTGATCCTGCTCGGCCTCGATCCCGGCCTCGGCACCACCGGCTGGGGCGTCATCGCGGCGGACGGCAACCGCCTCGCCCATATCGCCAACGGCCAGATCAAGACCGATCCGCAGATGCAGCTTCCCCGCCGCCTGACCTTGCTGTTCGACGCGCTGGGCGACGTGATCCGCCGCGAGGCGCCCGATGGGGCGGCGGTGGAGGAGGTGCTGGGCAACAGCAATGCGCAATCGACGCTGAAGCTGGGGCAGGCGCGCGGCGTGGTGCTGCTCGCCGCCGCCACCGCCGGGATCGGCATCGGCGAATATCACCCCTCGATCGTCAAGAAGGCGGTGGTCGGCACCGGCGGGGCGGACAAGAAGCAGATCCAGGCGATGGTCGCGCGGCTGCTGCCCGGCGCGAAGCTCGCCGGGCCGGACGCGGCCGATGCGCTGGCCGTCGCCATCACCCACGCCCACCATGTCGCCAGCGCACGGGCGATGGCGCGGCGGGTGCTGCCGGCATGATCGCACGGCTGACCGGGGTGCTGGCCGAGACGGGGGCCGACCATGCGGTGATAGACGTTCACGGCGTCGGCTATCTGGTGCAGGCCTCGGCGCGGACGCTGGAGGCGCTGGGGCCGGTGGGCGGCGACGTGCGCCTGTTCACCGAGATGCATGTCCGCGAGGATGCGATGACGCTCTATGCCTTCGGTTCGGCCGGCGAGCGCGACTGGTTCCGGCTGCTGACGGGCGTGCAGGGCGTGGGCGGCCGGGTGGCGCTGGCGATCCTTTCCGTCCTGCCGCCGGCCGAATTGTCGCGCGCCGTCTCCGCGCAGGACAAGGCGATGGTGGCGCGCGCCAACGGCGTCGGGCCGAAGCTGGCGCTGCGTATCGTCACCGAGCTGAAGGACAAGGTGGCCGCCGCCCCGCTCGGCCCGGCGGGGACGGCACCCAAGGCGGGCGGGGCGGGGGCGACACAGGACGCGCTCTCCGCGCTCGCCAACCTCGGCTTCCGCCCGGCCGAGGCGGCGGCGGCCGTCGCCGCGGCGGAGCAGGAACTGGGGGCGGGCGCGACGCTGGATGCGTTGGTGCGGCTGGCGCTGCGCAAGGCGGCGCGATAACCTGTGATCCGGCCTTTTCCCGTTCGCCCTGATTAGCGCCGAAGGCGCGTATCGAAGGGTGGTCCTGCGCGGACCATGCGACCGTATCATCGCCTCCCCTCCGTTCATGCCGAGCGAAGTCGAGGCACACGGGCAACATCCGCCGCGCGTGGTCCTCGACCCTTCGACATCGCTCAGGACGTGCTTCGCTCGAACCGAACGGGGGGAAGCGGGAGGGGAACGCGGTCTCGCGCATGTGGCCGTGCTTCGATACGCGCCTTCGACGGGCTCAGGCGCTACTCAGCACGAACGGAGATTCTGCAACGCCTCACACCTCGGGTTCGAGCAGCTTGTGGAGGTGGACGATCACGTAGCGCATCTCGGCATCGTCCACCGTCCGCTGCGCGGCCGAACGCCAGGCATTCTCCGCCGCCGCATAATTTTCGTAGAAGCCGACGACGTCGAGTTTGGTGATGTCCTGGAAGTCCAGCGTGCGCGGATCCTTGACGCGGCCGCCGAAGACGAGGTGGAGCTTGCTCATGGGGGATGGCCTCTGTCCGGGGGTCGATGACCGCTTATCCATGCAACGCGAAGGGGCGGGAAGCCAAGCCCCCCGCCCCGAAAAAAGCTATGTGTCGCTTACGATCTGCGGATCACGACCGCGCCTTCATCATGGCGACGAGCGCATCGAACCCCTGGCGCTGGACAATCGCATCGAAATCGGCCGCCTGGGCGATGGCGAGATTGATGCCGGCGACCTTGAGGTTCGTCACCTTGTAGCCCGCACCCGCCTTGGCGACCGACCAGATCGCCGGGATCGGCTGGCGGCCGGGCTGGATGACCTGCGTCGCGACATCCACCGTGCCGCCGGCGGCGGGCGTCGCGCGGCCCACCTTCACCGTGGCGTTGGCATATTGGAACAGGCGATCGGCATAGGTGCCGATGATGTAATTGGGGAAGGCGGCCTTGTAGGCGGCGCGCTGTTGCGGGGTGATCGTGGGCGCCCAGCGGCGGATCAGCCGATCGCCGATCGCGTCGACCGCGAAATGCTGGGCGAGAAGCGTGCGGAACTTGGTCTTGGCGGCGGCGCGGTCGCCGCCCTTCAGCGCCACCAGCGCCTCGCTGGTGAGGGTGGTGACGAACTGGGTCGGCTCGCCGTTCACCACCTGCGCCGCGGCCGGCGACACGAAGGCGGGGGCGGCGATGCCGGCGAGGCCCAGCAGGGCGGCGGCAAGGGCGGACGGACGAGCGATCACGGACGATCTCCACAGATGCGAGGGGCGGCCGAACGACCGGCCGCCCCTTCAAGGTTGCCCGGCGCTATGGCGACGCCGGGCTGAATGGGGTTTGAACCCGCTCAGGCGGTCTTGCGGGCGGCGCCGACCGCGGCCTGGCCGGCGGCGGTCGCCACTTCCCCGACATGGCCGAACAGCTTGCGGACCTGATCGCGCGCGGCATCGGCATTGAGGCCGACCTCGTCGATCTTGGCCTCGCCCGCCTCGCGCCCGGCAGCGAGCGCGGCGCGCGCGGCATCGTTGAGCCGGCCGCCGAGCCCGCCCAGCGCCTGCGTCTCACGCTCTGTGCGCGGCAGCAACGCGCCGGCGATGGCGCCGATGGCGATGCCGGCGACCAGCGCGACCACCGGATTGGCGTCGATCCCCGACGCCGCCTTGCTGGTGGCGGTGTGCAGCGTCTCCCCAGCCTTGTCCTTGGCCGTGGCGAGGCGATCGGCCGCCTTGTCGGTCGCGGTCGAGAAGCGCTCGCGCGCCGCTTCGTAGGCGTCGCCGGCCTTTTCCTTCAGTGTGGCGTCGTGGGCGTCGGTGGCGGAATGGTTGGTCATGGCATTTCTCCTCGGGGCGTGCCGGGCATGCGGCGCCGGGGTCGGCTAGGGATGACTGGGCGGGGGCGGGGGGGTGTCGCGTTTCCGCGCGAGACGGTGGAGCGGCTTCCAGGCGACGAGGCCGGCGGCCAGCGCGGCGATGCCGACCACCACCGCCGGCTTGTCGCGCGCGACACGGCGGGCGGTGACGGCGGCCTCACCGGCCTTCTCCCGCACCACCACGGCGCCTTCGCCGATCACGCGGCGCGCGGTTTCGGCCGCATCCTCGGCGCGCTCGCGCACCGCCTCCACCCCTTCGTTGAGGATGGTGCGCGGGGCGAGGCGGCGCTGCAATTCCTGCCCGATGGCGAGCAGATCGGCACGGGCGGCATCGGCGTCGGCGCGGGCCTTGCTCTCCTCGCTCACGACAGCGCCCCCTTGGCGACGAGCGCCAGGATACCGGCGAGGACGATGCCGACGGCCGCCGCCACCGCCAGCCCGCCGGCCGGCCCCAGCCACGCCGCGATGGCGACGCCGAGCGCCGCGACCAGCACCGTCAGCGAGGCCTGCAGGATCAGGAGTGCCGCGACGAGCAGGATCGCCGGGCGGACGAAGCCCTGCGCCTTGCCCGTCGCCACCGCGCGATAATAAGCGATCTCGGCCTTCGCCAGATCGCGGGCGCGCTCGACCGCCTGCGACAGCAGGGTGCCGATCGGCTCGTCACGCAGGGTCATGCGCGCCATATCGCTCAGACGCCCGGCTTGGGTGCGCCGTCGGCCGGCGTCGTCGGGCCGGTGGCGGCGGGGATGCCGGCCTTGGCGATGCGGGCGAGCGCGAAGCCGAGCGCGGCGGCCGCGCCGATCGCGATGGCCGGGCTCTTGCGCACCGCTTCCCGCGCATCGTCGAACACCTGATCGGGATCCTTCATGCGGATCGTATCCGCAAAGCCCGCGATCGCGCCCGATGCCTGGCGGACGTAATCGCCATAGCCGTTGCCGATCTTGTCGTCGATCTGCGCGGCGGCATCCTCGACCATGCGGACAAGATCGTCGAGCGCGCCGGTGGTGCGGTCCATGCCCTGCGCCACATAGCTGCGGGCATGATCGCCGGCCTGTTCGAACAGCGTCTGCGCGCGATCCGAGAAGGCGGCCTTCAGCGTTTCGGGGTTCCAGTCGAACGCCGGCTTGTCGCCGCCGCCGGTGCCGGACGTGCCGGCCGACGGATTGCCGACGCCGGGCGCGAAGCTGCCGGTCTCGGCGTCGCGGTCGATACCGGCACCGGTCTCGATGCGGTCGGTGCCTTCGGGCAGGTCGGAAGATGTGGCCATGTGCTTGGTCCTCGTCTCGTCGGGTCCGCGGGGGGCGGGGTGCGCCCCCTCCGGCGTTTGCCACCTCTCAACCCGTATATGTCGCCAGCGTTCCAAAGCCGGGCGGGGCGTTGCCAGTGGCGCGGGCCGCCGGTAGGGCTTCCCGCCAGTTCCTCCCCCCGTTTGCCGCGAAAGGTGCGCACCCCATGACCGCGATCGCCGACGTTCACGCCCGGACCATCCTCGACAGCCGCGGCAACCCCACGGTGGAGGTGGAGGTGACGCTGGAGGACGGCAGCTTCGGCCGCGCCGCCGTCCCCTCCGGCGCATCGACCGGCGCGCACGAGGCGGTGGAGCTGCGCGACGGGGACAAGACGCGCTGGCTGGGCAAGGGCGTCGAAAAGGCGGTCGACGCCGTCAACGGCGAGATCGCGGGCGAACTGCTCGGCCTCGAGGCGGAGGATCAGGGCGAGGTGGACGCCGCGCTGATCGAACTGGACGGCACCGAGAACAAGGGCCGCCTGGGCGCCAACGCCATCCTTGGCGCCAGCCTCGCGGTCGCCAAGGCCGCGGCGGATGCGCGCGCGCTGCCGCTCTACCGCTATGTCGGCGGCGTCTCGGCGCATCTGCTGCCTACCCCGATGATGAACATCATCAACGGCGGCGCCCATGCCGACAATCCGATCGACTTCCAGGAATTCATGATCATGCCGGTCGGCGCCGACAGCATGATCGAGGCGCTGCGCTGCGGGGCGGAGATCTTCCACACGCTGAAGAAGCAGCTGCACGATCGCGGCCTCGCCACCTCGGTCGGCGACGAGGGCGGCTTCGCCCCCAACCTCGCCTCCGCGCCGGAGGCGCTGGACGTGATCCTGAAGGCGATCGAGACCGCCGGCTACAAGCCGGGCGACGACGTGCAGATCGCGCTCGACTGCGCCGCGACCGAATTCTTCAAGGACGGCGTCTACGACTTCCATGGCGAGGGGGTGAAGCGTTCGCCCGCCGAGATGGCCGACTATCTTGCGGACCTCTGCGCCCGCTATCCGATCGTCTCGATCGAGGACGGGATGGGCGAGGACGATTTCGAGGGCTGGAAGATCCTGACCGACAAGATCGGCGGCAAGGTCCAGCTGGTCGGCGACGATCTGTTCGTCACCAACCCGCGCCGGCTGGCGGACGGCATCCGCGACGGCCTCGCCAATTCGCTGCTGGTGAAGGTGAACCAGATCGGCACGCTGACCGAGACGCTGGAGGCGGTGAACCTGGCCCACCGGTCTGGCTATACCGCGGTCATGTCGCACCGGTCGGGCGAGACCGAGGATGCGACGATCGCGGACCTCGCCGTCGCCACCAACTGCGGCCAGATCAAGACGGGCAGCCTCGCCCGGTCCGACCGGCTGGCGAAATATAACCAGCTGATCCGGATCGAGGAAGAATTGGGCGCCATCGCGCGTTATGCCGGGCGGGACGCCTTGCGCGCCCGCTGACAGCCGACTTGCATGGGGCGACGAATCGTGATCCGTAAAGGCGTTATGCCACGTCGCCCCACCGCCCAGCTGATCCGTTCGGCCGCGCCGCCCGCGATCGCGATCCTGGTGATCGCGCATTTCGCGGGCTTCGCGCTGATCGGGCCGAACGGGCTGTTGTCGCTGGGCGGCTACAAGACGGAGATCGCGCGCAAGCGGGCGGAGCTGGCGGTGCTTGAGACCGAGCGCAGCCGCCTGCGCCACCACGCCGCCTTGCTCGATCCGGCCCATGTCGACCCCGATTTCGCCGACGAGCTGGTGCGCCGCGAAACCGGCCAGATCCGTCCTGACGAAGTGATCATCCCGCGCGGCTGATGGTGCGCCGCAGCATCCGAACGGCGCGGAAAACCGTCCTTTAATTGGATTGCGGACGGGCGCGGCGGCCCTCTATAGCGCAGTCTGACAGTAGCGAGGAGACAGGCGTGGCCAGAGCATCCCAGGCGCGAACGACCAAGCCGGAGCCGGCCGCCGAAACGCCGCCCGCCACGCCCAACCGCGAGCGCCCGTCCGAACCCGCGCCCTACGCGGGCAGCCGGGACGAGCTGATGGAATTCTACCGGCAGATGCTGCTCATCCGCCGGTTCGAGGAAAAGGCCGGCCAGCTCTACGGCCTCGGCCTGATCGGCGGCTTCTGCCACCTCTACATCGGCCAGGAAGCGGTGGCGGTGGGGCTCCAGTCGGCGCTCACCGTCGGCAAGGATTCGGTCATCACCGGCTATCGCGACCATGGCCACATGCTGGCCTATGGCATCGATCCCAAGATCATCATGGCCGAGCTGACCGGCCGCGCCGCCGGCATCAGCCGCGGCAAGGGCGGATCGATGCACATGTTCTCGGTGGAGCATGGCTTCTACGGCGGCCACGGCATCGTCGGCGCGCAGGTGTCGCTGGGGGCGGGCCTCGCCTTCAAGCACAAATATGCCGGCGACGGCGGCGTCTGCCTCGCCTATTTCGGCGATGGGGCGGCCAACCAGGGCCAGGTCTACGAATCGTTCAACATGGCCGAGCTGTGGAAGCTCCCGATCATCTTCGTGATCGAGAACAACCAATATGCGATGGGCACCAGCGTCAACCGCGCCTCGTCCGAAGACCAGCTCTACAAGCGCGGCGAAAGCTTCCGCATCCCCGGCATCCAGGTGGACGGGATGGACGTGCTGGCGGTGCGCGGTGCGGCCGAGACGGCGCTGGAGTGGGTGCGCGCCGGCAAGGGGCCGGTGCTGCTCGAACTCAAGACCTATCGCTATCGCGGCCATTCGATGTCCGACCCGGCCAAATATCGCTCGCGCGACGAGGTGCAGTCGGTGCGCGACAAGTCCGACCCGATCGATCATCTCGCCCGCGTGCTGGGCGAGATGGGCGTGCCCGAGGACGAGCTGAAGACGCTCGACAAGGATATCCGCAAGATCGTGGCGGAAGCCGCCGACTTCGCCGAGCAGAGCCCCGAGCCCGAGCTTTCCGAACTCCACACCGACGTCCTCGTCGGCAGCTATTGAGCGTCCGATCCATGGCAATCGAACTGAAGATGCCCGCCCTCTCCCCGACGATGGAGGAGGGCACGCTGTCCAAATGGCTGGTCAAGGAAGGCGACACCGTCAAATCGGGCGACATCCTGGCGGAGATCGAGACCGACAAGGCGACGATGGAGTTCGAGGCGGTCGACGAGGGCACGGTCGCGAAGATCGTCGTCGCCGAGGGCACCGACAATGTGAAGGTGGGCGCGGTGATCGCGCTGATCGCGGGTGAGGGCGAGGAAGTCAGCGACGTCTCGGCCGGCACCGAGGCCGCGGCCCCCGAAGCGGGTGCGACGCCCGCCGCAAGCCCCAAGGAAGAGAAGAAGGCCGAGGACGGCGAGGTCACTGCCCCCGAATCGGCGACGCCGCACCAGATGGAGACGGGCGCGCGCCAGCTCGTCGCTTCCGCCGAGGAAGCGGACGACGCGCCGGAGGTGCCGGAGGGCACCGAACTCGTGAAGCAGACGGTGCGCGAGGCGCTGCGCGACGCGATGGCCGAAGAGATGCGCGCCGACGACCGGGTGTTCGTGATGGGCGAGGAAGTCGCCCAATATCAGGGCGCCTACAAGGTCACGCAGGGGCTGCTCGACGAATTCGGCGACAAGCGCGTCATCGATACGCCGATCACCGAATATGGCTTCGCCGGCATCGGCACGGGCGCGGCGATGGGCGGCCTGCGCCCCGTGATCGAATTCATGACGTTCAACTTCGCCATGCAGGCGATCGACCACATCATCAATTCGGCGGCCAAGACCAATTATATGTCGGGCGGGCAGATGCGCTGCCCGATCGTGTTCCGCGGGCCGAACGGCGCCGCCGCCCGCGTCGGCGCGCAGCACAGCCAGAATTACGCGCCCTGGTATGCGAGCGTGCCCGGCCTGATCGTGATCGCGCCTTATTCGGCAGCGGATGCCAAGGGCCTGCTGAAGGCGGCGATCCGCAGCCCAGACCCGGTCGTCTTCCTCGAGAACGAACTGCTCTACGGGCAGAGCTTCGAGGTGCCCAAGCTGGACGATTATGTGCTGCCGATCGGCAAGGCGCGGATCGCCAAGGCGGGCAAGGACGTGACGATCGTCACCTATTCGATCGGCGTCGGCGTGGCGCTGGATGCGGCCAGGACGCTGGCCGACGAGGGGATCGACGCCGAGGTGATCGACCTGCGCACGCTGCGCCCGCTCGACACCAAGACGGTGCTCAAGAGCCTCGCCAAGACCAACCGCATGATAACGGTGGAAGAAGGCTGGCCGGGCTGTTCGATCTCGTCCGAGATCATGGCGGTGGCGATGGAGCAGGGCTTCGACGATCTCGACGCCCCGGTCCTGCGCGTCACCAACCAGGACGTGCCGATGCCCTATGCCGCCAATCTCGAAAAGCTGGCGCTGCTGAAGGCTGAGGATGTGGTGAAGGCGGCCAAGCAGGTCTGCTATCGCGGCTGATCCGGCGGCGGCGCCCGGCGTCGCCGATCCCGAGCGCGCGCTGGCGGTGGCCTATGCCCCGCCGGCGGCGCGGCCGGCGCTGACGGCGCTGTGGGCGCTGGACGAGCGGCTCGGCACCGTCGTCGCCACCACGCACGAGGCGATGATCGGCCGCATCCGCCTCGCCTGGTGGCGCGAGGCGCTCGAACGGCTCGATACCGCCGATCCGCCCGCCGAGCCGCTGCTGGCGTCCGTCGCGGCGACGATCCTTCCGCGCGGCGTGACGGGTGTCGATCTCGCCGCGATCGAGGGGGGATGGGCGGCGCTGGTCGACGGCGCGGTCCCCGACGCCGCGGCCATCGCGGCCCATGGGGCGGAACGGGGCGCGCCGCTGTTCGCGGCCGCCGCAGCCATCCTCGGCGATCCGGGGGCCGGCGCGCCGGAAGCGGCGGCGCTTCGGGCGGCAGGCACCGGCTGGGTGCTGGCGGACCTCGGCCATCGCCTGCGCGACCCGGCAGCGCGCGCCGAGGCGCGGCGGCAGGCGGCCGCAGTGCTGGCTGCGGCCCCGCATCGCTGGCCGAAGGCATGGCGGCCGCTGGGTGCGCTGGTGGCGCTGGCACGAAGCGACGCGTCGATCGAGACGCGGGCGCAGGGCGCGCCGCGGCGGATGGCGCGGATGGCGTGGCACGGCCTGACGGGGCGTTAGGGGCCGGGCGGCAGCGGGTCCGCAGAACGTCTGCGGGCTGACAAGGCGCCGCTGATCCGTAGCCGGTAGTAAGGCCGATCCGGCCGCGCTTGACCGACGCCCGCGCCCGGAAGACAAGTGGACCGGCAGGCGATCGGGGGGCGGCTTCAATGTGGCGGTATCTGGCGGGGGTCGCCTCCGCGCTGCTGCTGATGGCGGGTGGCATGATCTGGTGGAAGAGCGCGGCGCGGGCCGACAGCCCGATCCCGCCCGCCCCGCCGGCCGCCGTGGCGCTGCCGGCCGGGCGCGGCCCGCTGATCCCGGACGCGCCGCCGGCCGCTACCCCGGCCACGCGCGAGGAGAAGCGCTTCAATCGCTACGACAAGGATCGCGACGGCGGCATCGCCCGCGCGGAATATCTTGCCAGCCGCCGCAAGGCCTTCGCCAAGCTGGATACGAACGGCGACGGGCGGCTGAGCTTCGACGAATGGGCGACGAAGACGACCGCCAAGTTCGCGCAGGCCGATGCGGACCGATCGGGCGTGCTGACGCGCGCCGAGTTCGCGACGACCGCGACGCCGCGGAAGCCGGCGGCGCGCTGCGCCTGCCCGCAGACGGCCGATTGAGCGGCCGTCGCCCGGCGCCTAGAGCCTGATCCAGCGAAGCTGGATCAGGGTGGCTCCGCCCGCTCCCCCACCCGACCTCCCAATCAGGATACGCTGTGGGAGGTCGGGTGGGGAGCGGGCTGGTGCCGTATCCACGTGAGTGGATCAAACTCTACAGGAACAGCTTCTTGTTGATCGGCAGGCCGTTGGCCGCGCAATAATCCGTATAATGCTTGATGAACCAGAACACGTCGATGCTCTCGGCGAGGTTGCCCTGGTCGTCGTAATGATCGGCGGTGCCTTGCATCCAGCCGAACAGCTTCACGCCATCGG
Organism: Edaphosphingomonas fennica; assembly: GCA_036946415.1. Lineage (GTDB taxonomy): Bacteria > Pseudomonadota > Alphaproteobacteria > Sphingomonadales > Sphingomonadaceae > Sphingomonas_Q > Sphingomonas_Q fennica_A. The sequence continues at coordinate 66,495 of JAQIJD010000006.1, forward strand.
GATGGTCCGTTACCAGCGTATGCGCCTGACCGGGCGTCTCGGTGATGAAATCGCCGGGATGGGCGACCCAATCATATTCCAGATAGCGGACGCTGCCTTCGAGGCACAGCATCAGCACCGTGCCGTGGTGCTTGTGCGTGCCGATCATGCCGGGGCCTTTGATCCACAGCACGTTGCCGTACCAATTGCCGCGCACGTCGAACGCCATGTGGCGGATGGCGGCATTGTCGCCATAGGGAACCCACGGGCTCTCCTCCTCCGAACTGCCCAGGCAATCGCCCTCCACGCCGAACCGCTTGATCGTCTCGGCATAGGGATCGGGGATGTTCAGGATCTTGTAGGGGGCGTTCATCGCGGCATCCTCTGACGGCGGAAGGAAGAAGGGCCGGCTCCGTGTTCGGATGCCGGCCCCTGGCGAGACTGCCTTACGCCTGGCGGGTGCGCCAGCCCTCGGCATAGCTGTCGCGCGCGACTTCGGCATAGGGCACGGGCGCCACGACGGCCTTGATCTCCGTCTGGACGTGCGGCTCGACCGTCGGCTTCTTGCTGCCGCCGTCCGGCTCGCCCCACAGCAGGGTCACTTCGGTGCCGGGCTTGGCGTAATCGGCATCGAGGATCGCCAGCGTCAGCATCTTGCCCTCGTTCGAGCTGTAGCCGACCCAGGTCGAGATACCCACCTGCTTGCCGTCCACCAGCACCTGGTCATAGGGGTGCATGGCATAGACGGCGGACGGATATTCGAACGCCTTGGCGCGATCGCCCTTGCTATATTGCGAGGAGATGGTGCGCATCACGTCCTCGCTGTCGAGCGCCAGCGTCACCTTCTGGCGGTGCGGGCCGGCGGCGATCTTCTCCAGCGCCTCGCGGCCGATGAAGTCGTGATCGAACTTCACGAACGGGCCGTAGCCGAGATCCCACGGCGTCAGGTAATAATCCTCGATGTTGGACGATACGAACGAGCCGCCGATCGAGCATTTCGCCTCGTAGCTCTTGTCCGACAGCCATTCGCGGTAGGGCTTCAGTTCCTCGCCGGTGAAGACGGCAGGCAGGGGCGAGGGGATCCAGCCCGATTCGAGCGTGTTGGACGAATAGGCGCGGCCGCCGACGAGGCGCAGGCCGAATTCCTTGCCCGCTTCCACGATCGCGGCGTGGACCGCCTCGGCATCCGCCCAGGGCCCGTACAGCTCGAAGCCCGGCTGGCCGGCCATGCCGTGGCGGAGCGCGCCGACCTGCTTGCCGGCGATCGTCAGCGTCGTCATGTTGAAGAACTTCAGGTCGGGCGGCGTCTCGCCCAGCACCTTGGCCATCACGTCGAACGCCTTCGGCCCCTGCACCTGATAGCGGTAGGAGGTGCGCTTGCCGTCGGTGCGCATCGCCCAGCGCTCGTCGCGCGTGACGGTGACGTCGTAGCCGCCGGTCTCGGCGTTATATTCGATCCATTCGATGATCGGGGCGCGGCCGACGAGGTTGAACTTGTTCTCCTCGAGGTAGAACAGGATCACGTCGCCGATGACGTGGCCCGAAGGCGTGCACGACACGAACTGCTTGGCCTTGCCGGGCTTGTAGCCGGCGAAGCTGTTGATGCCGAGGTAGTTCAGCATCTTGAACGCGTCCGGCCCTTCCACCAGCAGATCGACCATGTGGTAGCTCTGGTTGAACAGGACGGCGGCGTTCTGCCAGGCCCACTGCTCGTCGCGCCAGTTGGTATATTCCGGGGGGACGCCGGGATAGACGTTGGGGCCGGTCTGCTGGTTGCGCAGAAGCTCGACCGGGTCCACGGTCTGGAGCAGGGATTCTAAGCTGTTGGCAGTCACCGGCATTTTCTCCCAAGGGGCCGGCGCTGGCCGGCGAAATCACATTTGCGATGCTTCGCTTATATGAAATAAGCGGCGAACGCCAGCCCGGTCCGGCGACGAAGGAGAGCGATCAGATGCACGGCCCGATCATCCACGACGATGCGCCGATCGCGCAGCCCGCCGCCATCGCCGCGGACGGGCCGGTGGCGGCACCCGCGGGCCTGACCCCGCCCGCCGGCGGCGCGCAGCCCTATCCGCCGGCGGGACGCGCCTGGTATTGCGTGTTCGTCCTGGCGCTCGCCGTGATGGTCAATTTCCTGGACCGCGGCATCCTCACCCTGCTGGTCGAGCCGATCAAGGCGGACCTCGGCCTCAGCGACGTACAGATGAGCCTGGTGATGGGCTTCGCCTTCACCTTCTTCTACGCGATCCTGGGTCTGCCGGTGGCGCGGATGGTCGATCGCCACAGCCGGCGCGCGATCATGGCGACGGGCATCGCCATCTGGAGCGTGATGACGGCGATGTGCGGCTTCGCCACCAATTTCTGGCACCTGTTCGCCGCCCGCGTCGGCGTCGGCGTGGGTGAGACGACCAGCGGCCCTTCGGCCTATTCGCTGCTCGCCGATTATTTCCCGCCGGCCAAGCTGCCGCGCGCGATCGCCGGCATGAACCTCGGCTTTGTCGCCGGATCGGGGCTCGCGATGATCATCGGCGCGGCGGTGATCGGCTTCGTCGCCGGCCATGGCGACGTGGCGCTGCCGCTGATCGGCGCGGTGCGCGGCTGGCAGCTCGTGCTGATGATGGTGGGCGTGCCCGGCCTGGTCGTTTCCGCGCTGATGCTGACGGTGAAGGAGCCGCCCCGCCGCGGTGGCGGCGCGGTGGGCGAGGCGCCGCAGCCGATCGGCGCGGTGTTCCGCCTGATCGGCCAATATCCGCTGGTGTTCGTGCCGATGTTCGCGGGGCTGGCGCTGCGATCGACCCAGATGTTCGGCACGCAGATGTGGGGGCCGGCCTTCTACGGCCGCACCTATGGCTGGGGGCCGGAGCAGATCGGCTATGTGACGGGCGCCAGCCTGCTGGTGGCGATGCCGATCGGCCTGTTCTTCGGTTCGTGGCTGTCCGAACGCTATGCCCGCGCCGGGCGGCACGACGCCAATATCCGCGTCGTCGTCGTCAGCACCGCCATCTCGGTCCCGCTCGGCATCCTCTATCCGATGATGCCCAGCCCCTGGTGGGCGGCGGCGATCAGCCTCGTCAACGCGATCTTCACCGGCATGGCGGCCCCCGTGGAGAATGCTGCGCTCCAGATCGTGACGCCCAACCGGATGCGCGGGCAGATGACCTTCCTGTTCCTCTTCATCATGAACGTGGTGGGCATGGGCCTCGGACCACTCGTCACCGCCAGCCTGTCGCAATATGTGTTCGGCGAGGCGGGCATCCGCTGGTCGCTGGTGGCGAGCGGGGCGCTGATGGGGATCCCTGCGCTGTTCGTCTTCTGGATCGGCATGCGCCCCTACGGGCAGGCGGTGGCGCAGATCGAGGGGGGCCGGCCGCTCGACGGCTGAGCAGGGTGCGCGGCGGTTCAGCCGCCGCGCGGGCCGAACACGCTCCATCCGGTGCGCGCCGCCAGCATCTCCAGCGCACGCACCCCTTGCATCGAATTGCCCTGCTGGTCGAGATTGGGGGACCAGACGGCGGCGGCGCCGACGCCGGGGATCACCGCCAGGATGCCGCCGCCGACGCCGCTCTTGGCGGGCAGGCCGACGCGATAGGCGAAGTCGCCCGATCCGTCGTAGTGGCCGCAGGTCATCATCAGCGCGCACAGCCGCCGCATCCGCTGCGCGCGCGCGTCCGCCGCGGGATCGTCGGAGGGTGCCGTCTCGGCGAGGAACCGGCCGGCGCGGGCGAGGCCGCGGCAATCGAGCGTGATCGCGCACTGGTGGATATAGGCTTCCATCACGTCGTCCGGCTCCGAGCGCAGATTCTCGTGATGTTTCAGGAAGCTCATCATCGCGCGGTTGAGGTCGCCGGCCTCGCGCTCGGAGGCGAGCACGTCCTCGTCCAGCGGCACCTCCGCCCCGTCCGTCTCGCGCCGGACGAGATCGACGACGGTCGAGGAGCGGCGATCGTCGCCGCAGCGCTCCACCAGCACGTCCACGATCACCAGCGCGCCGGCGTTGATGAACGGGTTGCGGGGGATGCCCTTCGTCCGTTCGAGATCGACGATCGAATTGAACGGATCGCCCGAAGGCTCGCGCCCGACGCGGGCGAACAGATCGTCGCCCTCGGCATCCAGCGCACAGTCGAGCGCGAACACCTTGGCGATGCTCTGGATGGGAAAGCCGGCGTCGGCGGCGCCGGCGGAGAGGATCCGCCCGTCGAGCAGCGCCACGGCGATGCCGAACGGGCCGGGCCCGAGCGTATCGTCCTTCGCGTCCGCATCTGCCTCGATCCGGGCGGCGTCGCGCGCCACCTGCGTGGCGATGTCGGTCACGATCGCCGCAATGTCCGTCGTCATCCTGTTCCCTTCGTTCGTCAGGGGCTTAACGGACGAGGGCGGGCGAGGGGGCCGGGGCATCGCCACCCCGGCCGGAACGGTCAGGCGGCCTGCGGCTGGCCGTAGGAGGCGCGGAAATAATCGCCGTAGGGATCGTCGGCCACTTCCGGCACCGCGCCTTCGCGGATGGTGGTGCGGCGCATGTCGCGGCGCTCGTTGTAATGATCGAAATCGCCGCCGCGGTGCATGGTGGCGAGATTGTCCCAGATCACCAGATCGCCCACGCCCCATTTCACCGCGAACGTATATTCGGGCTTCGTCGCGTGATCGATCAGCTCCTTGAGCAGCGCGCGCCCCTCGTCGCGCGGCATGCCGACCACGTCGCGGCCGTGCGCCGCCACGTAGAGCGCCTTGCGGCCGGTGCGCGGGTGGGTCATCACCAGCGGCTGGCGGGCGAAGGGCTTGGCGTCGACATCCTCCTCGGTGAAGGGGAAGCCCGCCGCGCGGCGCGACCACCACAGCGAGTGATCCACCTCCAGCCCGTCGATCTTCGCCTTCATCGCGTCGGGCAGATCGTCATAGGCGGAGCGGGTGTCGGCGAAGAAGGTCTCGCCGCCTTGGCTAGGCACCTCATGCGCGAGCAGCAGCGAATAGCCGGCGCGCGGGTGCATGAAGCTGCTGTCGGTGTGCCACAGCCGATCGCCCTTCTTGTGGAGGATCGTCATCTCGTCGGCCAGGATCACGCCGTCGCGCGTGATGTTGCCCGCGTCGAACAGTTCGGGCGCGTCGAAGCGGCGCGGCTTGCCGGGCACCGTCGGGCAGAGTTCGGGATGGCCGAAGATGCGGCTGAAGGCGACGTGCGTCTCGTCCGTCAGCCCGGTCGCGCGGTAGACGTTGACGGCCCAGTCGTCCATCGCGCCCAGCACGTCGAGCCGGTCCTGCTGGCCGAGCGGCCGGGTGATGTCGATGCCCGTGATCTCGGCGCCGAAGCGGGGCAGGATGGGGGTTGCGGTCAGGCTCATGGCTCTCTCCCGTATCGCGTGATGCTGTCGCCAATATGTGTATCAGGCTACATTGATTGTCAAGCGTGGCGTCCCGGCAGGCGCTGGTCTAGGACGGCGGCGGGGGGACGTTGAATGGAAAGCGACGATTTCGGCGGCCGGGCGCCGCGCTATGCGGATTTCTTCCCGCCCGGATCGCGTGACGATCTGGAATTCCGCTTCACGCGCGAACTGATCCTCGTCACGCGCTGGTGGACAACCTTCATCGAAGAGAAGATCCGCGCCGCCACCGGCCAGAGCCGGGCGCGCTGGCAGGTGCTCTATGCGCTGGTCTTCGCAGGCGAACCGCCGACGACGCTCGCTTTGTCCGACATGCTGGGCGTGCAATGGCCGACGCTGGTGCGCACGCTGAACGGGCTGGAGGAGGATGCGCTGATCGAACGGCGCGCCAACCCCGGCGACGGCCGGTCGCGGCTGATCGCGATCACGCCGGCGGGGCGCGCAGTGGTCGATCAGGTGCAGCCGGTGCTGGTGCCGACGCGCGCCCGCATCCTCGACGGGATCGACGACGATCTGCTCGTCGCGATGACGGGGGCGTTGCAGCAGATCGGGCGCCGCATCGCCGCTGACTGACATCTCCTTGATTGCTCATTGATAAAGCCGGCCGACGGCCCTACCCTGCGATGCGAGAACGGGGAGGATCGGCGTGGCGAAGCGCTATGATTATGTCATCGTCGGCGCGGGCTCCGCCGGCTGCGTCATCGCCGCGCGGCTGACCGAGGATCCCGCCGTCTCCGTCCTGCTGCTGGAGGCGGGCGGGCGCGACCGGCAGTTCTTCTACCGACTGGCGCTGGGCTTCCACAGCTGGCGCTATCCGCACACCAGCTGGAACTACCTGTCCGAACCGGAGCCGCATCTGAACGGCCGCCGCCTGCCGCTGCCGCGCGGCAAGGTGCTGGGCGGCTCCTCCACGATCAACGCGATGCTCTATTCGCGCGGCCATCCGGCCGATTACGACCTGTGGCGGCAGATGGGCTGCGAGGGCTGGGGCTATGCCGACGTGCTGCCCTATTTCCGCCGGTCCGAGACCAACTGGCGCGGCGAGGGGCCGTATCATGGCGGCTCGGGGCCGCTGCAGGTCGGGCGGATCGACACGCGCCGGCTGCTGCACGATCCGGTGATGGCGGCAGCCAAGGCGCGCGGCTACCCGATCGTCGACGACCATCACGCCGCCGAGCATGAGGGCTTCGGCCCCGGCGACACCACCACCACCAAGCGCGGCCGCCGCTCGAGCGCGGCGCGCGCCTACCTGCACCCGGCGATGCGCCGCCCCAATCTGACGGTGGTGACGGAGGCCCGCGCCGACCGCATCGCCTTCGCGGGCAAGCGCGCGACGGGCGTGCACTATTCGACCCCCGCCGGCCCCGCCTTCGCCGAGGCGGGGCGCGAGGTGATCCTGTCGGGCGGGGTCTACAATTCGCCGCAGCTGCTGATGCTGTCGGGCATCGGCCCGGCGGATCATCTGCGCGAGACGGGGATCGAGCCGATCGCCGACCTGCCCGGCGTCGGCCGCAACATCTCCGAACATGCCGCATACTGGCTGGACTTCAAGGCGAACGGCCCGGTCTCGTTCCTGTCCGAGCTGCGCGCCGACAAGGTGGCGCTGGCGACGCTGCAATGGGCGCTGTTCGGGCGCGGGCTGCTGGCGAGCCAGGCCAACAGCGCGCATGCCGAAATCCGCTCGCGCGAGGGCCTCGCCCAGCCCGACCTCCAGATCTATTTCAACCCCGTGCGGCCGGACGCGAAGCCGTGGTTCCCCGGCATCGTCGCGCGGCAGGAGGATCGGCTCAATTGCGTCGTCTGCCTGCTCTCGCCCGACAGCCGCGGGTGGATGGAGCTGGCCTCGGCCGACCCGGCCGACAAGCCGAAGATCACGCTCAACCTCCTCTCCACCCCGCGCGACGTGGCGGTGCTGGTCCGCTCGGTCCGCATGATGCGCGACCTCTATGCGACGCCGCCGCTCCGCGACCTGATCGCCGAGGAACTGACGCCGGGGCGGGCGGTGGAGAGCGATGCCGAGATCGAGGCGTTCCTGCGCGCCAATCTCATCACCACCCACCATTCGGTCGGCACCTGCCGGATGGGGCACGATGCCGAGGCGGTGGTCGATCCCGCGCTGCGGGTGCGGGGGTTCGAGGGGCTGCGGGTGTGCGACGCCTCGATCATGCCGACCGTGCCCGGGGGCAACACCAACGCCCCCTCTATCATGGTCGGCGAGAAAGCGGCCGACCTGATCCGCGGTCAGCGCCTGCCCGCGGCGGCGGTGTAGGGGGGGCATCGCCGCTCCCGTTCGTCCCGAGCGAAGCCCGTCCCGAGCGTGTCAAAGGGTCGACTGGCACGCGTGGCAGTTGTCGCGCGCGTGCCTCGACTTCGCTCGGCATGAACGGAGGCGGGCTTGGGGCGGCGCTTAGGGTCCGTACTCAATCACGACAGGGCCGTGACGGAGCCGATTTTGGCGCCGGGCCAGGAGCAAGGAGGGAGCAATGCTCCCGCATCGTGACCGACGCGCGACGCCGCCCGGCGCCAAAATCGGCCCGCCGCTTCGCGGTCGCCCGGAGAGGTCCGCTGGCTGCGTCGCGCGGCTTGCGCGTGGCGCCGCCACGCGACTGCGCCACGCTTCTGGCCAGCGGCCCTCTCCGGGTGATCACGGCTCCTGCCGTGATTGAGTACGGACCCTAGGCCGCCCCACCCGCCCGCTACGCCGTCAGCCGCGCCTTAACCAGCGCGCTTGCCCGGCCGAAATCCATCTGGCCGGCGTGGCGTTCCTTCAGCGCGGCCATCACCCGGCCCATGTCCTTGACCGAGGTGGCGCCGATCTCGGCCGCCACCGCGTCGATCGCCGCAGTGGCTTCGGCCTCGTCCATTTGGGCGGGCAGGAAGCGCTCGATCACCGCCACTTCGGCCTTTTCGGCGTCGGCCAGTTCCTGGCGGCCGCCCTTCTCGAACATCTCGATCGATTCGCGGCGCTGCTTGATCATCTTGGCCAGCACCTCGGTGACGACCAGATCGTCGTCGCCCTGCGGCGTTGCGGTGCGCAATTCGATGTCGCGATTCTTGATCGCGGCCTGGATCAGGCGGATCGCGGCGGTGGCGGGCTGGTCGCGCGCCTTCATGGCGGTGACGAGGGCGGTCTTGATATCGTCTCGGATCATGGCCCAAGGCGATAGCGCACGGCGGCCGATACAGCTAGGCATTGACCGGCGGCAAGCACGCCCCTATCGACCCGGCCGTTTGCCGACCCGCCCACCGAAGGAGACCGCCACCGTGGCTGCCGATGCCGCTCATGGACCCGAAGGCGCGACCGGCGTCCTTGCGCTTGCCGATGGCACCCTCCTCTGGGGCCGCGGCTTCGGGGCGGAGGGCTCCGCTGTCGGCGAGGTCTGCTTCAACACCGCGATGACCGGCTATCAGGAGGTGATGACCGATCCCTCCTACGCCGGCCAGATCGTCACCTTCACCTTCCCGCACGTCGGCAACGTCGGCAGCAACGTGGAGGACGAGGAGAGCGGCAACCCGATCGCGCTGGGCTGCATCGTCCGCGAGGATGTGACCGAGCCGTCCAACTTCCGCTCCACCCAGCGGTTCGACGGCTGGTTCCGGACGAACGGCCGGATCGGCCTGTCGGGGATCGACACGCGCGCGCTGACCCGCCGCATCCGGGTGGCGGGCGCCCCCAACGGGGTGATCGCGCACGCCGCGGACGGGCGGTTCGATACGGATGCGCTGGTGGCGCAGGCGCGGGCGTGGCCGGGGCTGGAGGGGATGGACCTCGCCAAGGAGGTGTCCACGCTCCAGAGCTACAAATGGGACGACGGGCTGTGGACGCTGGGGGCGGGCTATGCGACGCATGCCGCCAACCCCGATGGCCCGCATGTCGTGGCGATCGACTTCGGCCTCAAGCGCAACATCCTGCGCAACCTCGTCGCGGCGGGCGCGCGGGTAACGGTGGTGCCGGCGACGGCGACCTTCGACGAGGTGATGCGCCACGCCCCCGACGGCGTGTTCCTCTCCAACGGCCCCGGCGATCCCGCCGCGACCGGCGAATATGCGGTGCCGGTGATCCGCGAGCTGCTGGCCGTCTCCAAGCCGATCTTCGGCATCTGCCTCGGCCACCAGTTGCTGGGGCTGGCGGTGGGCGCGAAGACGCACAAGATGCACCAGGGCCACCGCGGGGCGAACCATCCGGTCAAGCGCACGGGCGACGGCCGCGTCGAGATCACCAGCATGAACCACGGCTTCGCGGTGGATGCCGGCACGCTGCCGGCGAATGCGGAAGCCACCCACGTCTCGCTGTTCGACGGATCGCTGGCGGGGCTGCGGCTGACCGACAGGCCCGCCTTCAGCGTGCAATATCACCCCGAGGCCAGCCCCGGCCCGCAGGACAGCCATTATCTGTTCGAGCAGTTCGTGGGCCAGCTGAAGGCCGACGCGGCATGACTCCCTCTCCCCATCGGGGAGAGGGCGGGCCGGTCAGACCGCCCAGGGGTTCAAGAGCGTGAGGCCGATATTCTCGAAATCGCGGACGTTGCGCGTGGCGATCGGCAAACCCCGCTCCAAGGCCTGGGCGGCGATCAGCGTGTCGAAGCCGCGTGCGCCAGCGCGCTGGCCGGCGATCACCGCGGCGGCGCCGAGCGCTCCCCAGCGCCGCGCGGAGGGCAGGTCGAAATCGACGATCCGCCCCGCATGCGCATCGATCAGCCGTTCGAGCCACCGCGCCAGCAGCGTGCGTTTCGGTTCGCTTCGTATCGCCCGAACCCCGAAATCCAGTTCGGCGGCGACGATCGTGGACAACAATGTCTCGGCCCTGCGGTGGAACAGCCAATCGACCACCCGGTCGTCGGGCTGCGGCTTCACCAATTCGCTGAAGACATTGGTGTCAATCAGGATCATGATCGGCGAAAGGCAGCGGCCTTTCCCACGGCAGGCGATCGGGCAGGGTGAAATCGACACCCGGACGCGTCATGGCGATCAGTTCATGCACCCAATCGTCCGTCGCATTCGGGGCGTAGGTCGTCTCCACCAGTCCGCCGATCGCTTCTTCGATCGAGATGCCACGCGCCTCGGCGACCTCACGGAGAGACGCCAGCGCCGCATCGTCGACCTCGATCGTGTATCGCTCCACCGCACGCCACCCGCCGTCAGCCCTCCCGCTTCATATCACGAATAGGTCCGCCCCCCCAATGCCCAAGCGCACCGACATCTCCTCCATCCTCATCATCGGCGCCGGGCCGATCGTGATCGGGCAGGCCTGCGAGTTCGATTATTCGGGCACGCAGGCGGTCAAGGCGCTGAAGGAGGAGGGCTATCGGGTCATCCTCGTCAATTCCAACCCCGCCACGATCATGACCGATCCCGAATTCGCCGACGCCACGTACGTCGAGCCGATCACGCCCGAGATCGTCGCCAAGATCATCGAGAAGGAACGGCCCGACGCCGTCCTGCCAACGATGGGCGGGCAGACCGCGCTCAACACCGCGCTGGCGCTGTTCCATGACGGCACGCTCGAGAAGTTCGGCGTGCAGATGATCGGCGCCGATGCCGAGGCGATCGACAAGGCCGAGGATCGGCTGAAGTTCCGCAACGCGATGGACAAGATCGGCCTCGAAAGCCCGCGCTCGGCGATCGCGCATACGCTGGAGGAGGCGCTGGCGGCGCTCGATCACGTCGGGCTGCCCAGCATCATCCGCCCCAGCTTCACGATGGGCGGGCAGGGCGGCGGCATCGCCTACAATCGCGAGGAATTCACCGCGATCGTGCTGAACGGCCTCGACCTGTCCCCCACCACCGAGGTGCTGGTGGAGGAGAGCGTGCTCGGCTGGAAGGAGTATGAGATGGAGGTCGTGCGGGACCGCAACGACAATGCCATCATCATCTGCTCGATCGAGAATGTCGATCCGATGGGCGTCCATACCGGCGATTCCATCACCGTCGCGCCGGCGTTGACGCTGACCGACAAGGAATATCAGATCATGCGCAACGCCTCGATCGCGGTGCTGCGCGAGATCGGGGTGGAGACGGGCGGCTCAAACGTGCAGTTCGCGGTCAATCCGAAGGACGGCCGCCTCGTCGTGATCGAGATGAACCCGCGCGTCTCGCGGTCCTCCGCACTCGCCTCCAAGGCGACGGGCTTTCCGATCGCCAAGGTCGCCGCCAAGCTGGCGGTGGGCTATACGCTGGACGAGATCGACAACGACATTACCGGCGCCACGCCCGCCAGCTTCGAGCCGACGATCGACTATGTCGTCACCAAGGTGCCGCGCTTCGCCTTCGAGAAGTTCAAGGGCGCCGACGACCAACTGACGACGGCGATGAAGTCGGTCGGCGAGACGATGGCGATCGGCCGCAACATCCACGAATCGCTGCAAAAGGCGCTGCGCGGGCTGGAGACGGGGCTGTCGGGCTTCAACCGCGTCGATCGGCTGGCGGGCGCGCCGCGGGCCGAGATCGAGGCGGCGCTCTCCAAGGCGACGCCGGACCGGCTGCTGGTGGCGGCGCAGGCGCTGCGCGAGGGCTTCACCGTCGCCGACATCCATGGCCTCGCCGGCTACGACCCCTGGTTCCTGGAGCGGCTGGCCGAGATCGTGGCGGCGGAGGAGCAGGTCTGCCGCGAGGGGCTGCCCAATGACGCAACGGCGCTGCGCCGGCTGAAGGCGATGGGCTTCTCCGACAAGCGGCTCGCATGGCTGGCGCTCAATTCGGCCAATCTCGCCGGCATGCGGCGGGCGCAGGCGCGCGGCGGCGGCATCGTCCACGATGCGCTGAAGGCGATGACCGGCGGCATCACCGAGGAGGAGGTGCGCAGCCTCCGCCACAGACTGGGCGTGCGTCCCGTGTTCAAGCGGATCGACACCTGCGCCGCCGAGTTCGAGGCGAAGACGCCCTATATGTATTCGACCTACGAGGCGCCCGCCTTCGGCGCGCCCGAATGCGAATCGCAGCCGACCGACAAGCGCAAGATCGTGATCCTGGGCGGCGGGCCGAACCGGATCGGGCAGGGCATCGAATTCGATTATTGCTGCTGCCACGCTTGCTTTGCCCTCAGCGACGCCGGGTTCGAGACGATCATGGTCAATTGCAATCCGGAAACGGTGAGCACCGACTACGACACGTCCGACCGCCTCTATTTCGAGCCGCTGACGGCCGAGGACGTGCTGGAGATCCTGCATGTCGAGCAGCAGAACGGCACGCTCGTGGGCGTGATCGTCCAGTTCGGCGGGCAGACGCCCCTGAAGCTGGCGGCCGAGCTGGAGCGGGCCGGCATCCCGATCCTCGGCACCAGCCCGGATGCGATCGACCTGGCCGAGGACCGCGAGCGGTTCGCGGCGCTCGTCTCCGATCTGGGTCTCGCCCAGCCGGCCAACGGCATCGCCCGGTCCGCGGCGGAGGCGGTCGCGGTGGCGGACCGCATTGGCTATCCGGTGCTCATGCGCCCCTCCTACGTGCTGGGCGGGCGGGCGATGGAGATCGTGGAGACGCAAGCCCAGCTCGAAACCTATATCGCGACGGCGGTGCAGGTGTCGGGCGACAGCCCGGTGTTGATCGACCAGTATCTGCGCGATGCCACCGAGGTGGACGTGGACGCGCTATGCGACGGCACCGACGTGGTGGTGACGGGCGTGATGCAGCATATCGAGGAGGCGGGCGTCCATTCGGGCGACAGCGCCTGTTCGCTGCCGCCCTACAGCCTCTCCGCAGACATCGTCGCCGAGATCGAGCGGCAGACCGATGCGCTGGCGCGTGCTTTGCAGGTGCGCGGGCTGATGAACGTGCAGTTCGCGGTAAAGGACGGGCGCGTCTATCTGATCGAGGTTAACCCGCGCGCCAGCCGCACCGTGCCGTTCGTGGCCAAGGCGGTGGGATCGCCGATCGCCAAGATCGCGGCGCGGGTGATGGCGGGCGAAAAGCTTGCCGCGCTGCCGCCGATCGGCAAGCCGGAAGGGCATATCGCCGTCAAGGAAGCCGTCTTCCCCTGGGCGCGCTTCCCCGGCGTCGATCCCGTCCTGTCGCCGGAGATGAAGTCGACCGGCGAGGTGATGGGCATCGACCGCGATTTCGCCACCGCCTTCGCCAAGAGCCAGATCGGCGCCTCGACCGTGCTGCCGACGGGCGGCACCGCATTCGTTTCGGTGAAGGAAAGCGACAAGGGCGTCGTGCTGCCGGCGGTGCGGACGCTGGTGGACGAAGGCTTCACGATCGTCGCCACCACGGGCACCGCCGCCTATCTGCGCGAACAGGGCGTGGCGGTGGAGACGGTCAACAAGGTGGCGCAGGGGCGGCCGCATATCGTCGACCGGATCAAGGACGGCGGCATCGCGTTCGTGCTCAACACCACCGAGGGCGCGCAGTCGCTGAAGGATTCGGCCTCGATCCGCGGATCGGCGCTGGCGCAGCGCATCCCCTATTTCACCACCGCCGCGGCGGGGGTGGCGGCGGCGCAGGCGATCGCATCGCTCCGGGCGCGTCCGCTTGAAGTGCGGCCCCTCCAATCCTATTATTCTCCGTTCCGCGGCTGATCCTCAAAATACGTTAAGGAGCGGACGGCCGGCATCGGCCAGCCTCGCTGGCCCCGGATATTGGACGAAAGGGTAGGACGCACATGGCGACGGTCGAGAAGCTGCCGATGCTGGAAGACGGGCAGCGGATGCTGAACGAGCAGCTCCACCAGCTGAAGGTGGAGCGCCCGCAGATCATCGACGCGATCGAGGAAGCGCGCGCCCATGGCGACCTTTCCGAAAACGCCGAATATCATGCCGCCAAGGAGCGGCAGGGCCAGATCGAGGCGATGATCGCCGACATCGAGGACAAATTGTCGCGCGCGATGGTGATCGATCCGACCACGCTGTCGGGCGACAAGGTGGTGTTCGGCGCCACCGTCCACCTCCTCGACGAGGACGACAAGCCCGTCACCTACCAGATCGTCGGCCAGGTCGAGGCGGATGCCAAGGCGGGGCGCATCTCCTACAATTCGCCGCTCGGCCGGGCGCTGATCGGGCGCAAGGTGGGCGACGACGTGGAGGTGACGGTGCCGTCCGGCGACCGGTACTATTCGATCGACAGCATCGCCTTCGTCTGATCGGCGGCCGACCGCCCCCGACGATCGATCGCCCCGCCGCCATGCAGCAGCCCCCCGCCCGCGCCACCATCGCCCTCGTCGGCGTGACGATCTTCGCCTGGGCGGCGGCGGTGGCGAGCGGGCAGGAGGGAGCGCTGGTCGCCTGGGGCGGGTTCATCCCCGCGCGGGTGAATGGGGCGCTGGCCGTGCAGGGCGCGCTGCCGGTGGCGCTGACGCCGCTGAGCGCCGCGCTGCTGCATGGCGGGGCGATCCACCTCCTCTTCAACATGCTGGTGCTGGGTTTTTGCGGCAAGGCGACCGAGCGGGTCATCGGGCCGGGGCCGTTCCTGTTCCTCTACGTGGCGGGCGCCTATGTCGCCGCGCTGTTCCAGTTCCTGGCGGATGCGGGCGGTACGCTGCCGATGATCGGGGCGAGCGGCGCCGCCTCCGCCGTCATCGCGGCCTATGCGATCTTCTATGGCGAACGGCGCCAGCTGGCCGCCGACCGCCGCGTCTCGCGCCTGCTCAACCTCGCCTGGCTGGCGGCGGCGTGGGTGGCGCTGCAACTGCTGGTGGCGCTGGCGACCAATGCGGTGGGCATATTGATCGCCGCAGCGGCGCATATCGGCGGCTTCCTGGCGGGAATGGCACTGGCACAGCCGCTGCTGCGGTGGCGCTATCGCCGGGCGTAAGGCGGGCCGGTGCCCCTTTCGGGATAGGCGACGCGACCGCTTACTGCTTTCCGGCGGGCTTGCCCGTTTCCCGATCCAGCACGACATAGCCCGTCGTCGGCTGATCGAGCGATTGCGGCGGGGGCGTGCGGGTGCCGCCGATCGCGACGGTGCGGGCGCGGCTGCCGGGGGTGGCGGGGCCGGCCGGCGCCCGGTGCGAAAGGTGCCAGGCGACGAGGCCCGCGGCGACGATCGCCACCACCACCGCAATCCGGGTCGATCTGCGCATAGCCCCTCCAATCGGGGATGCGAGCGCGTGGCGGCGCTTTCGGTTCCGCGTAAGTGTTTGAAGGGAAAGGCGCCCCGCCCGCTGTCGCGGGCGGGGCGGGCCGTTCAGATGGCCAAGGCGTCGTCCAGGCTGCCCACGCCGGCGGCGGAGCCGACGCGGCTGTAGACATAATATTGGACGCCGCCCGCATCCTCCCACAGGCCGTCATATTCGAGCTGGCGGACGCGGCGGCCATCCTCGGCGAAGACGGCGACACCGTGGTCGGCATCGATATCCAGCACGCGGTTGCCGCCGAACGAGATGATCCCGTTGCTGTTGCTGTCAAAGATGCGGGTGCGGCTGAGCAGCAGGTCGTCCGCGCCGAAATCGGCGATGGTGGCGAGGCCGCTGGCATCCTCGGGCCGGAACACGAAGATGTCGTCGCCGCCGCCGCCGACCAGCCGGTCGCGCCCGCCGTTGCCGAGGAACAGTTCGGCCGCGCCGGTGCCGGTGAGCGCATTGGCGTTGGCATCGCCGACGATGCGGATCGGGCCGGTGCCGCCGGCGCTGTCGTCGTTGAGGATCGTCAGCGTCGCGCTGTCGGTCAGGATCGTGGCGGGGGTGCTGACGCCGGTGATCGAGAGCGTCAGCGTCTCGTCCGCCTCCACCGCGGTATCGCCGCGCACCGAGACGACGATGTCACGCGTCAGTTCGCCCGCCTCGAAGCGGATCGAGGTGGGGAGGCTGCCGGCGATGTCGGCGGCGCCGGCGGTGCCGGCGCGGCCCAGGCTGACGATCGCGGCATCGTCGCCGCGATCGCGCGAGACGGTGAAGACCACGTCGGTGGTGCCGCTGTCGCCTTCGGTGACGGACGAAGTGGCGGTGCTGATGCTGTAATTGGCGGTGGTGATGACCTCGAGCAGCCGGGCGACGACCTCCGCCGGGTTGGACGCGGTGAGGACGGTGCCGCCGGTCTCCTCGGACGCTTCCTCCAGCCCCGCGTCGGGCGTGGTGAAGCCGGTGATGAAGATGGTGGTGATCTGGACGATCGCCTTGCCGCCGGGCGGGGTGACGACGATCGGATCGCCCGGCTGCGAGACGACGGGATCGTCCTCGCTGCCCGGATCGAAGCCGGCGAAGCTCAGCTCGAACGTATCGACCGCGCCGATCGTGCCCAGCGCGCTGGTGGTGCGGGCGGAGATGGTGGCGCCGATGTTGGTGGCGTAGGTCAGCACCGTCGGCAGCAGGAAGGCGTCCTTGGCGGTGGCGTCGGTGAACAGCGCCACTTTCTTGGTGCCCGCCCCCGGCCGCCATTCGCCGGCGCTGCCGTCCAGCGCCTTCAGCAGGCCGTCGAACGCGGTTTCCGGAAAGTCCCCGCCGCCGCCCACGCTGATGCCGTTGATGGCGTTGAGCGCCGCCGTCTTGCGATCGGCGAAACTGTCCTGATCGGTGAAGCGCAGGTTGACCAGCGTCGGTTCGCCGTAGGTATTGTCCTTGTAGGTGACGACGTTGATCCGCGCGTCCGTCTGGTTGTTGTTGAACAGTGCGTTGATGACGCCCGACGCCGCCGATTTCACCGCGGCGATATCGTCCCACATGCTGCCCGTCGTATCGACGACGAACGAGAAGTCGGTCTGGAAGGTGAGGCCGCTCTTGGCGAGGTTGAAGGTCTGCCCGCCTTCGAACTGGACGCGTTCGAGATTGGCGATCGTGTCCGTCCCCTCGTTGGCGGCGCCGCGGACGTGGCGCGAGGTCCAGGTGCCGTCGGCATTGAGGCGGATGTCATAGTCGGTCGGCTTGCCGGTCAGCACCACCGTATCGACGCCCGCGCCGCCATCCAGCGTATCGTTGCCGCCGCCTCCGAACAGGAAGTCGTTGCCGTTGCCCGACCGGAGGCGGTTGCCCGAAGCGCCGCCGATCAGCAGATCGCGCGATTCGCCCGCGGCGCTCGAATTCCAGTCGCGGTTGCCCGACTGCGATCGATCGATCGCAGCCCCGTTGGTATAGGCGAAGCCCGCCGTCAGCACGCTGGCATCGCCCACGGAGATGTAGGCGTTGCGTTCCGGCAGGCCGAGCTGATCGAGGATGATGTTGGTCCGGCGCACCGTATCGCCGGCATAGTCGACGGTGTTGTTCCAATTGTCGCCGAGGCCGCCGATCGCGTGGACCAGTTCGTGGACCAGGACGTGCTGGTTCTGCACGGCCACCGCATTGCCGTTGTTGTCGATATAGCTGAAGCCGGTCAGCGAGGTCGGATCGAACGATACGACGCCCGAATTGATGACCGCATTGGCGGCGTTGGCGACGTTGTTGATCGTGATCGTCTTGCCCGGCTGCGCGATCCATGCGTCGATCAGCGCGCGCGCCGAGGCCGAACCGTCATAGGCGCCCTTGATCTGGGCGCGGATCGTGGCGGCGGCCGCCGCGGCATAACCGTTCACCGCCAGTTTGGCGTTCACATCTGTCCAAGCCATGTCTTCTCCCCCATCCTGCGTGGTCAGTAAGTCAGATCCCTGGTGAGCCGCCGGGCGGCGTGAATGTCCGCCAAGGCAATGCGCCGTTCGTCCCCCTTCAGGCAGCGCCCGATCAGCAGCGTGGCGAGGCGCGCGTAGCGCGGCGCCAGCCGTTCGCCGACCGTCGTCGCAAAGGCTTCCGCGCCATCGGCGAAGCGGCCGAAGGCGGAGCGCGGGGCATGGCCGAACAGCCAGCGCAATTCGCCCGGCAGGCCCGCCGACGCGGCCATGCCGGGCGTGGCGGCATGGAGATCGGCGAGGCGATCGAAGGACGAGCGGGCGAAAGGCCGGGCGGCGTCACCCGCGGGCGCGAGACCGGCGAGCGCCGCCTGATCGCTGAGCAGCTGGCGCAGGTTCCAGCGCAGCGTGCCGGCGACCGCAGGCATGCCGCCGCGCGTCACCGACAGATCGAACCAGGGGGCGGTGATCCGGCACGAGGCGCCAGCGCCGGCGGGTGGATCGGCGGGAAGCGGCGGCAGCGGCCGATCGCCCGAGGTGACGAGCGGCAGCGCCACGAAGCGCAGCGTGGCGGAGGCGGGCGGCAGGCCGGCGACCACGGCCGCGGCGAAGGCCTGGAACGCGGGATCGCCGATCCGCTCCACCGATCCGACCGGATCGGCGCCGGCCGCCGGCTCGAAAATCTCCAGTCGCACGTCCCGGCCGATCCGCGCCTCGCCCGCGGCCGATGCGGCAAGGCCGGCCCCGATCGGAATGGCGGCAAGCAGGGAAGAACGCAGCGAGCGCATGCAATGATTCCGCGACAGGAAGAAGCCGGTTACGCGAATCACACAGGCCGTGGCCTTCCACCACAATAGTCACGCGCCGGCAGCACGATCAAGCGCGAAACACTTGGTCGCGAAGGCAAATCGGCGGCGGCGCTGCTGTAATAAGGCAGATGCGGTCGCGCTGCGAAACGGAACTATAGTTGGGCAAACAAATGTTAGGCGTGTTCGTCTGTCCGCCGTGCAGACGTAGGCAGACGGGCGTGCGGAGGCGGGGGGGGTGGTGCGGGCGGTCGGACTCGAACCGACATGTATTGCTACGGCGGATTTTGAGTCCGCTGCGTCTACCATTCCGCCACGCCCGCGCGGGATGCCGCCCCATATCGCGTCCGCGCGCGCTTTGCCAGATCAAGCCCGCATTGCGGCGATCACCCGCCAGCGGCCCGTCGCGCGGACGATGCGGACCCGCCAGCGCCCGCCCGCCTCTCTCAGGAAGCGTCGCTGGAGGGGTTCGGCATGCTGGACGAAATCGTGGAAGTCGATGCGGTGGTGGGCGAGCACCAGCCGCCCGCCGGGGCGAAGCGCGCGCGCCGCATCCGCCGCCAGCCGCGCCATCGCCGGGGCGGACAGATAATAGAGCAGTTCGGCGACGACGATCGCATCGTAGCGCGCGCGCGGGAAGGGGGCGGGCACGGCGAGGCGGAGGGCGCGGGCCCGCGGGGCGAAGCGCGCGATCGCCTGTGCCGTCAGCCGCGTTCCGGCGGCGGTCGCCTCGGTCGCGTCCAGCCGCAGCGTGCGTGGCGCGATGGCGGCGCTGTTAGATCCGTTGCCGGCCGCCACCTCCAGCACGCGGCCGAGCGGCCCCGGCCCCAGCGCATGGAGGATCGCCTGCCGCTTCACCGCCTCGTCGCGATCGGTGAAGGTGGACCAGGGATCGGGATCGTCCGCGAAGCGCGCGTCGAAGCCGGCGAGGTCGATCGCGCTCATGCGCGCGCGAACCATTCGCGCTGGCGGGTGAAGCCGGCGATCTGCCGCGGCGTCATCGCGAAGCCCGACGGATCGTCGCTGATGGCGCCGCATTGGGTGCGATAGCCGCGGAGCGTCGCCCGCTTGGCGAGGCGGTCGCGCGCGTCGAGGATCAACGCGTGGGCATCGCGGCGGCGCGTGCCCTGCGGCCAGACGCGGTAGCCGAGGCGGCGCGCGCCGGGCAGGCGGGCGGCGGCGAGGTGGCGGGCGGTGGTGCGGTGATCGGCGTGATCGTCCCCCGCGCAGGGGCCGACCACCAGCCGCGCGCCCCAGCGCGCGGCGGCGGCGGCAATGCGGTGGGCGGCGGTGGGGTCCGCCGCCAGATCGCCGTCCGGAAGGCCGAGGAAGTGGCAGTCAGCGGCGGTCAGCCCCATCCGCCGTGCGGCGCGGCGCGTCTCGGCGGCGCGGGCGGCGGCGAGGCGGCGGCGCGGCCAGCGGACGCTGCCGGGGTGGGACGCGCCGCCGTCCGTCACGATCAGCAGCCGCACGCGCGTGCCGCGGCGGCGGAGGCGGCGGACGAGCGCGAAGCAGCCGATCGTCTCGTCATCGGAATGCGGTGCCACGATCAGCGCGCGGGCGGTGCGGCGCGGGATCACAGGTCGGCGCGCAGCCGGCCGGCGGCGACGGCGGCGCCCACCCGCATGCGCTGCGCATCGGGGCCGGGCTGGCGGAGGTAGACCATCAGGTCGGTCAGGTGCGGGCAGAGCGGATGATCGAGGAACAGCCCTTCCAGCCCCACCGCCTCCTGCGCCAGCGTGATCGCCGCACCCCCCTGTGCATAGACGGCGGCGCGCGCTGCGGCGACGTGGGCGAGGCGCGTCTCGTCGTCGCCGCCCGTGAACCAGGCCGCCGCCGCGGTGCGCACCGCGCCCGCCGCCGCCTCGGCCGCCGCATGGAGTGCCGCCAGCCGACCGGACTGGTGCGGATCGGCGGCGCGCCCCGCCGCCACCAGATGATCGCGCACCCGATCGACCAGCCCGGCGATACCGCCGGCCTGGACGGCGGCGAAGCGCAGCGCCCCGCCCGAGAAATAGGGCTCGCGCACATAATCGCCGGCCGCGCCGATCCGGTCGGCGGCGGCGACCGGCGCATGCCGCCAGCGGACGCGATGCGTTTCCGACCGGTGCATGCCCATCACGCGCCACCAGTCGCCCTCGATCGCGGGCGGCGTGCGGGCGAGATCGACCAGCAGCAACTGTCGCTGCCCGCCGAGATCGGCGGTGACGAGCGCGTGCGTGACGAGGCCGGCGCCCGAGGCGAAGCTCTTGCCGCCGTCGATCCGGTCGCCGGCGAGGGTGAGGCCTTCGCCCGGCAGATCGGCATTCCAGACGCCGAGGATCGCGCCCTCCGCCTGGGCCGCTGCCGCCTGCGCCGGGGTGCCGTAGCGGGCGACGATCTGGCGGGCGTCGACATGCCCCTCGAACAGCCGGCCGAGCGGCAGATCGCGCCGCCCCGTGGCGTAGAGCAGGCGGAGCAGCGCCAGCATCGCCGGGGCGTCCGGCGGATCGCCCGCGACCGGAAGCGCCCGCGTGGCATCGGCGATGGCGGCGGCGAGGCTCATGCCGCGACCGGGGCTGCGGCGGGATGGAGGGCTGTGAGCAGCGCCTCCGCCACGGGCAGCGGCACCTGCCGCATGCCGCCCGGCGGCACCGGCACGACGCGCATCGCGAAGGCTTCCGCATTGGGGCAGTCGCGGGCGACGCCGATCGCGTGGGCGGCGGTGAGGCCGATCGCGGCGGCGATGCGGGCGGGCGCGCCCTCCGCCCAGGCGCTGCGGGCGGCGGCGTGCATGCGATATTGCCACGCGGCATCGGCCGGGTGGGCCACCGTCACCGCAGCCGGCCCTTCCCCGTCGAGCGCGGCGAGCGCGGTGGCGAGGCCGCCCGCCGCGCGGCCCTGCCGCCGATCCGAGGTGACGACCACCGCCGCCGCATCGCGGCGGACGCGGAGGCCGGCGCGGGCGGCATCGTCGACGATCCGCGCGTCCTCGCCCGCGGCGAGCGGCGCGAAGCCGCCCGCGGCGCGATAGGCGGCGGAGCGGAAGCCGAGGTTGGCGCCGCCGCTGTGATGATGCGTCGCCGCCGCCTCCCAAGGCACGGGATCGATCCGGCGGCGGAGGGTGAACAGCCGATCGTAATAAGCCTCGATCCTGTCCTGCAACGGCGCGGGGCGGGTGCCGCGGCGGCGGATGCGGCCGGCGACGACATCCGCCGCGGCCAGCCCCTCCGCCATCGCCGCCGCCCAGCCGGGGGCGGGAACGCTGTCCGCATCGGTGGTGAGGAGCAGGCCGGGGGCGGGGCCGAGCGCCGCCTCACCGAGCGCCATCGCCGCGGCGCGCGCACGCCCGGCATTGGCGCCGGGCGTCGCCGGCCCCTGTGCGACATGCAGCGGATGGGGCAGGCCGGGCGCGGCCGCGGCGAGCAGCGCGGCGCTGCCGTCGCGGCAATCGTCGAGGAACAGGCAGATCGCCACCGGCCGCGTCTGGCAGGCCAGCCCCGCCAGCAGCGCGGGCAAGGCGGCAGCCTCGTTGCGGGCGGGAATGCAGACGGCGATCGGGATCAGGGCGGGATGCCTTCGGCTGGAGTGCCGAACAGCCTAGGCGATCGGCCGGGGAGGGACCATGCCCTAAATAGATCAAACACCTAATGCGGACACTTTTCGATAGAGTGGAACAGCGGATCGCAGATTATCGCTCTGATCGGAAAAGCGGCGTCGCGCTATATCGATCGGCGAAGGCGGCAGCGGCCGCCCGACGGGAGACAGACGATGATCGATATCCGCCCCTTCGACAGCCTCGGCCATGCCGATCACGGCTGGCTGGACGCCCGCCACCATTTCTCCTTCGCCGGCTATCACGATCCCAAGCGGATGGGCTGGGGTGCCCTGCGCGTCTGGAACGACGATGCCATCGCCCCCGGCGCCGGCTTCCCGCCGCATCCGCACCGCGACATGGAGATCGTGACCTACGTCCGTTCGGGCGCGATCACCCACCGCGACGACCTCGGCAACGTCGGCCGCACCGAGGCGGGGGACGTGCAGGTGATGTCGGCCGGCACCGGCATCACCCATTCCGAATATAATCTGGAGGGCGAGGAGACGCGCATCTTCCAGATCTGGATCCAGCCGACCGCGCGCGGCGAGGCCCCCGGCTGGGGTGCGCGCCCCTTCCCCAAGGGAGATCGCGCCGGCCGCTTCGTGACGCTGGCGAGCGGCGACCCCACCGCCGACGACGCGCTGCCGATCCGCGCCAACGCACGGGTGGTGGCGGCGACGTTGAAGGCGGGCGAGACGGCCGATTATCCGCTGGGTGCCGGCCGCCACGCCTATCTCGTGCCGGCAACGGGTGCGGTGGAGATCGACGGCCGGCGCATCGCCACCCGCGACGGGGCGGCGATCACCGACTTGGCGACGATCCGGGTGACGGCGCTGGAGGACAGCGAGCTGATCCTCGTCGACGCCGCCTGAAGACGGATCGCCCCCTCCCGTGCGGGAGGGGGCGACCGATCAGTCGCGCGCGCCGAACAGGGCGGTGCCGATGCGCACCATCGTCGCCCCCAGCGTGACCGCGGTCGGATAATCGGCGGACATGCCGATGCTGAGATGGGGCAGGCCGTGATCGCGGCGGAATTGCGCGAGCAATGCGAAATAGGGGGCCGGCTCGACGCCCTCGGGCGGCACCGCCATCAGCCCGACGATCGGCAGGCCAGCTTCCCGCGCGGAGGCGAGGAGCGCGGGCAGATCGTCGATCGTGCAGCCGCCCTTCTGCGGCTCCTCCCCGATATTGACCTGGATCAGGCAATCGGGGCGGCGGCCGGTGCGGGCCATCGCCGCCGCAAGCGCCGTGACCAGCGACGGACGATCGACCGAATGGATGACGTCGAACAGCGCCACGGCATCGGCCGCCTTGTTGGACTGGAGCTGGCCGACGAGGTGGAGGCGGAGGTCGGGCGTCCCTTCGCGCAACTCCGGCCATTTGGCCTGCGCCTCCTGCACGCGATTCTCGCCGAAGCTCG
The DNA here is from genome assembly GCA_036946415.1 of Edaphosphingomonas fennica. Classification (GTDB taxonomy): domain Bacteria; phylum Pseudomonadota; class Alphaproteobacteria; order Sphingomonadales; family Sphingomonadaceae; genus Sphingomonas_Q; species Sphingomonas_Q fennica_A. Next base: position 90,114 of record JAQIJD010000006.1, read on the forward strand.
TTTGGCCGGCGGCGATCAGCGGGGCGATCTCGCGGGCTTCGCGCGTCTTGGAGACGGCGACCAGCTCGACCGTGTGCGGATCGCGGCCGGCGATGCGGGCGGCGGCGATGGCGGCGCGCGCGGCATCGAGCGGGGAGGGGGCAGGCGTCATCGAAGGCGCTATAGCAAGGCGATGCGCCCCCGCCAGCCTCTCCCAACCCTGTGGCTGATGACCGACGAACGGCAGGGCGAGGGCCTGTGGCGGGCGCTGGCGGCGCTGCCGTGCGGCAGCGGCGTGGTGTTCCGCCACCATGCGACGCCGCCTGTGGAGCGCCGCGCCTTGTTCGATCAGGTGCGCCGGATCGCGCGGGCGCGGCGGCTGGTGCTGGTGCTGGCCGGGCCGCCGCGGCTGGCACGGGGCTGGCGGGCGGACGGCGCGCACGGCCGCTCCCCCCACCGCGCGTCCGGCCTGATCCGCACCATGCCGGCGCACGACCCGATCGAACTGCGCGCCGCGCGGCGTGCGGGCGCCGACCTTGCCTTCGTCTCCCCCGTCTTCGCCACGCGCAGCCACCCCGGCGCACCCGCGCTGGGGCGGGTGCGGCTGGGGTTGCTGCTGCGCGCGGTGCGGCGGCATCCGCCGGCGGCGGCGCTGGGGGGGATGACGGCCCGGCGGGCGCGGTCCCTGCGGGCAATAAGCGTGACGCGGTGGGCGGGGATCGACGCGTTCGGCGGGCCGGCTCCGCTCAGATAGCCGGCTCGATCAGATCCCAGCGGTTGCCGTAGAGATCCTCGAACACCGCGACGATGCCATAGGGTTCGCGGCGGGGTTCCTCCATGAAGCGGACGCCGCGATCCAGAAAGCGGCGGTGGTCGCGCGCGAAATCGTCGGTTTCGAGGAAGAGGAACACCCGCCCGCCGCTCTGGTCGCCGATCGCGCGGGCCTGCCGGGCATCGGCGGCACGCGCCAGCAGCAGGCCGGCGCCGCCGTCGGGCGGCGCCACGACCACCCAGCGCTTGCCGCCCGCAAGCTCGGTATCCTCGCGCAGCACGAAGCCGAGGCGATCGACGTAGAAGGCGATCGCCGCGTCATAGTCGCGCACGACGAGGGTGGTCAGAGCGAGCCGCATATCCCGCGGCCCCGCCGGATCAGAAGCGGAAGGCGGTGCCGATGTAGACGGCTTGGCTGTCGCGGCGCTGGTCGACCGTGGGATCGATCCGGTCGCGCTGCATGCGGTAGCGGACGCCGCCGGTCAGGTCGATGTTGCGGGTGAGCTTGTAGGCGCCGTCGAGGCCGAGCGAATAGCTTTCGTCGTTGCCGGCCAGCCGCGCCCGATCGCCCAGCGCGCGATCGGCGCCGACCTCGACCCGTGTGTTCCAGCGGTTGCCGGCGTAGCTGACGCCCACTTCGGCGCTCTGCCGGCTGAGCGGCAGCACGTCCGTCTCGACGCGGGCGATGTCGCCCGACAGAGCGAAGCGCTTCCAGCCGACCGCGACGCCAAGATTGTAGGCGCTGGGCGCGATCTGGGCGTTGGTGGAGGCGGTGCGCGCCGCATCGCTGCGGTTGACCGCGCGGGGCGCGGACCGCGACCGTCACGGCGCGGCGGCCGCTGGAGGAGGCGGACGGCGTGAAGCGGAAGGTGCCGCTGTCGGCCGGATCGTCCAGCCCGACGCGGCCGAGCAGCGCGGTGCGGCGCGGATCGGCCGAGGCGAGGCCCGCGCCGAAGCCGGTGAGCGTCACCACGCGGCCCGAAGCGGCGGGGGCGGCCGGCGTCTGGCGGCGACCCTCGGCGCCTGCCAGCGGCAGGGCGAGCGTCAGCGCGAGCGCCGACAGCGCCCCCGCAACCCCGATCTGCCCCCGAATCGTCCGCATCGTTATCGATCTCGTCCCTGTGCGTTTGCGATACTATGAACCGCGTGCGCAGTTCCACCTCCCGCCCGACGTTTTGCCGGGGGTGTTGCACCATCCCCACAATTCGGGTCAGCCGCGCCCTTCCAAGCCGCTGCTTGCCGGGCAGGCCACCGATCCTGTAACGGCATCAGCACGAAGGGAGGGGCGCGCCATGTGCCCCGCCGAGTGCCCGTAATTTCCACGACAGGACATCCCGCCATGATCCGCGTTTCCCGACCTGCCGGCCGCCTGCTGATCGGGCTCGTCGCCCTCGGCCTCGTCGCGGGGTGCGGCGGGGGGCGCGGCAGGAAGGAGGCGCGCACCGCGACGCTCGCCGCCTCCAAGGTCACGCAGATCGGCGTCAACGCCTATCTGTGGCGGGCGACGCTCGACACGCTGTCGTTCATGCCGCTGGCGCAGGTCGATTCGAACGGCGGCGTGATCGTGACCGACTGGTATGCCAATCCGGCCGTGCCGACCGAGCGGATGAAGGTCTCCGTCGCGATCCTCGACCAGGATCTGCGCGCCGATGCGGTGCGGGTGGCGGCGCAGCGCCAGATCAACCAGGGCGGCCAGTGGACCGACGCGCCGGTGCAGGCGGCGACCGCGCAGAAGCTGGAGGACATCATCCTCGGCAAGGCGCGCGACCTGCGGCGCGTGTCGATGGGCGGCTGACGCGCGGATGAGCGAGCGGTTCGACCATGCCGCCGTCGACGCGCGCTGGCAGGCGCGCTGGGCGGCGGAGGGCACCTTCCATGCGGACGATGCCAGCCCCAAGCCGAAGAGCTACGTGCTGGAGATGTTCCCCTATCCGTCGGGGAAGATCCACATGGGCCATGTGCGCAACTATACGATGGGCGACGTGCTGGCGCGCTACCGGCGGATGACCGGCCATGAGGTGCTGCACCCGATGGGGTGGGACGCCTTCGGCATGCCTGCCGAGAATGCGGCGATGGAGAAGGGCGTCCACCCCGGCGCCTGGACCTATGCGAACATCGCCGCGATGCGCGAGGCGCTGAAGAAGATCGGCTTCGCGCTCGACTGGAGCCGGGAGTTTGCGACGTGCGATCCGGCCTATTACGGGCACGAGCAGGCGCTGTTCCTGGACCTCTATGAACATGGCCTCGTCTACCGCCGCGAATCGGCGGTGAACTGGGATCCGGTCGACATGACCGTGCTCGCCAACGAACAGGTGATCGACGGGCGCGGCTGGCGATCGGGCGCGCTGGTCGAGCGGCGCAAGCTCAGCCAGTGGTTCCTGCGCATCACCGACTTCGCCGACGAGCTGCTGGACGGGCTGAAGGGCCTCGACCAGTGGCCGGAGAAGGTGCGGACGATGCAGGAAAACTGGATCGGGCGCAGCCGTGGCCTGCGCTTCCGCTTCCGCCTCGCCGAGGCCTTCGGCGACCATGACACGCTGGAGGTGTTCACCACCCGGCCGGACACGATCTTCGGCGCGAGCTTCGCCGCCATCGCCGCGGACCATCCGCTGGCGCTGGCGCTGGCGGAGCGGGACGCGGCATTGGCCGCCTTCGCCGACGAATGCCGCCGCACCGGCACCGCCGCGGCCGAGGTGGAGACGCAGGAGAAGCGCGGGTACGACACCGGCCTGCGCGTGGTCCACCCGCTCGACCCGACGTGGACGCTGCCGCTGTTCGTCGCGAACTTCGTGCTGATGGATTATGGCACGGGCGCGGTGTTCGGCGTGCCCGCGCACGACCAGCGCGACCTTGATTTCGCGCGCAAATATGCGCTGCCGGTCACCCGCGTCGTCGCCGCCTCGGCCGACGAGGCGAACGCCCCGATCCACGACGAGGCCGATGCCGCGCCGGGCATCCTCGTCAACTCGCGCTTCCTGAACGGCATGGGCGTGGAGGACGCCAAGGCGGCGGTGATCGGCCGCGCCGAAAGCGAGGGCTGGGGGCAGGGGACGACGGTGACGCGCCTGCGCGACTGGGGCGTCAGCCGCCAGCGTTATTGGGGCACGCCGATCCCGATCGTGCATTGCGCGGCCTGCGGGCCGGTGCCGGTGCCGCGCGACCAGCTGCCGGTGGTGCTGCCGGAGGACGTGACGTTCGACGTGCCGGGCAACCCGCTCGACCGGCACCCGACCTGGGCGCATGTCGATTGCCCCGCCTGCGGCGCGCCCGCCCGGCGCGAGACCGACACGCTCGACACGTTCGTCGATTCGAGCTGGTATTTCCTGCGCTTCGCCAGCCAGCCGGCGGACAAGCCGTTCGACCGGGACGTGGTCGAGCGATGGATGCCGGTCGGCCAATATATCGGCGGGGTGGAGCATGCGATCCTCCACCTCCTCTACGCCCGCTTCTGGACGCGGGCGCTGGCGCGGATCGGCAAGCTTGCCGTCACCGAGCCGTTCACCGGCCTGTTCACGCAGGGGATGGTGACGCACGAGACGTATCGACTGGCGTCGCCAGAACTCGACGGACCGCCAGGATCGCTTTGGGTCGCCCCAAGTGAGTTGGAGGAAGGCGCTGACGGACAACTCTTCACGAGGCTCGCCAACGGCGCACGCTTCCCTGTCAAGCGCGGCCGCGTCGAGAAGATGTCCAAGTCCAAGAAGAACGTGGTCGATCCGCATGCCATCCTCGCCGAACATGGCGCGGATGCGGTGCGCTTCTTCATGCTGTCGGACAGCCCGCCCGAGCGCGACCTGCCGTGGAGTGCGGCCGGCATCGAGGGGTGCAGCCGCTTCGTCCAGCGCGTGTGGCGGCTGACGCAGGGGCCGCAGGCCGACGTGGGCGCGGACAGGGCGCTCGACCGCGAGGTGCATCGCGCCATCGCCGGGGTGGCGGCGGACATCGAGGCGCTGGCCTTCAACAAGGCGGTGGCGAAGCTCTACGGCCTCGTCTCGGCGATCGAGAAGGCGGCGCCGTCCGCCGCGCGCACCGCGGCGATCCGCACGCTGGTGCTGCTCGCCAGCCCGATGATCCCGCATCTGGCGGAGGAAGCATGGGCGCAGTCGGGGGGGCGCGGGGCTGATCGCCGACGCCGCCTGGCCGGCGCACGACCCCGCGCTGCTGGTGGACGACGAGGTGACGATCGCCATCCAGATCAACGGCAAGCTGCGCGACACGATCACCGTGCCCAAGGGCACCGACAAGGCGACGCTGGAGGCGCAGGCGCTGGCCGCCGAGAAGGTGGTGCGCGCGCTCGACGGGGCCGCGCCGCGCAAGGTGATCGTGGTGCCCGACCGGCTCGTGAACCTCGTCGCGTGAGGACGGTAGCCGCCCTTGCGCTCGCCGCCGCGCTGCTCGGCGGCTGTGGCCTGCGCCCGCTCTATGCCGGCGGCGGGGCGGGGCCGGTGGCGGCATCGCTCGCCACGATCGGGGTCGAGGCGCCGGGCGGGCGGAGCGGCTGGCTGATGCGCAACGCCTTGGTCGACCGGCTCGGCCAAGGTGCCGCCCCGACGACGCCACGCTATACGTTGCAGGTCGAGCTGGACGACAGCATCCAGGGCTTCGGCATCCGCGCCGACAGCGCCGTCACGCGCGAGCGGCGGACGCTGCGCGCGCGCTACCGGCTGGTCGAGGCCGGGCAGGTGCTGCTCGACGCGACGGCGGGGTCGGATGCGGGGATCGACGTGGTCGGTTCCGAATATTCGACGATCGCCGCCGAACAGACCGCCGAGGAGCGGCTGGTGACGGCGGTGGCGGACCAGATCGTGGCGCGGCTGGCGCTCTACGTCTCGCGCGGCGGGGGCGGGGGGACGCGGTGATCGTCAAGCGCCCGCAGATCGAGCGGGCGATCGACCGCCCGACGCCCGACATCCGCCTCTACCTGCTCTACGGCCCGGACGAATCGAGTTCGCGCGCGCTGGCGGCGCGGCTCGGCGCGGCGGTGGGCGGCGGGGCCGAGCGGATCGACCTGACCGGCGCCGAATGCCGTGCCGACCCCGCCCGGCTGGCCGACGAGGCGGCGGCGATCTCGCTGTTCGGCGATCCGCGCTGGATCCGCGTCGAGCCGGCGGGGGACGAGGCGCTGGCAGCGGTCGAGGCGCTGCTGGAGGCGCCGGTGGCCGGCAACCCGGTGGCGCTGGTGGCGGGCGCGCTGCGCAAGGACGCGAAGCTGGTCAAGCTGGCGACGGCGCATCCCGCCATCGCCGCTTTCTGCTCCTACGCGCCCGAGGGGGCGGACGCCGACCGGCTGGCGGCGGCGCTGGCGCGCGAGGCGGGGCTGACCGTCCGCCCCGACGTCGCCCGCCGGCTGGCGGCGGCGACCGGCGGGGATCGCGCGCTCCTGGCGCAGGAGATCGCCAAGCTGGCGCTCTATGCCGATGCCGCGCCCGACCGGCCGGGCGAGATCGACCATGACGCGCTCGACGCGCTGGGGGCGGGGATCGAGGAGGGCGATCTTGGCCGGCTGACCGGGGCGGTGCTGTCCGGCCGCGTCGAGGCGATCGACGGCGAGATGGCGGCGCTGGCCGCGGAGGGGATCGAGGGCGTGCCCGTCGCCCGCGCGCTGCTGCGCCGGCTGCTGCTGCTGGCCGACCTGCGCGGGCGGATGGCGGAGGGGGAGAGCGCGTCGGCGGTGATGGCGGGGGCCGGCAAGGCGATCTTCTGGAAGGAGCGCGACGAGGTGCAGGCGCAGCTCCAGCGGTGGAGCCCGGCGGCGCTGGCGCGGGCGATCGAGCGGCTGGGCGAGGCGGAGCGGGCGCTGAAAGTGTCCGGCTCGATCGGCGCGCTGGCGCTGGACGAGGAATTGCTGACCATCGCCCGGCAGGCGGCGCGAATGCGGTAGGGCGGACGATTGGGGAGGTGCGTTCCCCGTTCGTCCAGAGTAGCCATTGAGCTTGTCGAAATGGCGTATCGAAGGGCGGTTCCGGGCGGGGCCGTGCTTCGATACGCGCCTTCGACAGGCTCAGTCGCTACTCTGCACGAACGGGTTCGCGGGGGACGGGCGAGGCGGGTTCACGCAAGGGCTGGGAGGCTGGGAGGTGTCCCGACGGCCGCGCGGGTGGCCCTGCCGGCTGGTTCGGCCGATGAGGGGCGCTGCCGGGTCCACCCGCCACCGTTCGTCCAGAGTAGCCATTGAGCTTGTCGAAATGGCGTATCGAAGGACCTTGGTCGAACGGTGCTTCGATACGCGCCTTCGCCGGGCTCAATCGCCACTCTGCGAACGGGTTCGCGGGGGACGGGCGAGGATTGGTTCACGCGGAGGCGCGGAGGCGCGGAGAGGGTTCGTAGGCGGCAGCGCACCGCGTTCGCTCGAACCGTTCGGATGAGGAACTGCTGGCAAGGCCGTCACGACACCTCAGCGTCTCCGCGCGCATATTCCTGTTCGCCCCGCGAAGCATCCTGCGAGGCGGGGAATTGTTCGCGCAGAGCCGCAGAGACGCAGAGAGGGTTCGGGCGCGGCAGCGCACCGCATTGGCTGAACGTTCTGGAAAAGGGCCGCCTGTGCGGCCGGGCGTGACACCTCCGCGTTTCCGCGCCTCCGCCTGGACCATTCCATCGGCCGCCCCATGCGCCCGCATCGAACGATCCGGATGAAAGACTGCCCGCGCGGCCGGCGAGGTGCCTCTGCGTCTCCGCGGCTCTGCGCGAATATATAGGCCCTTGTTGGCGATCCGAACCCTCCCGCGCCTCCGAGCGAACCGACCGCTACGCCCCGCCCCAGAACCCCGCATCCGGCGGCACGAGCCGGCCCGACGCATCCCGCACGCCGCCGGGGCGATCGTCGGCCAGCCAGAGCGGCCCGTCGAGGTCGGCGAAGGCGGCGTCGGCGGCGATGAGGAGGGCGGGGGCGATCGAGAGGGAGGAGCAGATCATGCAGCCGACCATGATGCCGAACCCCGCCGCGCGCGCCGCATCGGCCAGCGCCAGCGCCGCCGTCAGCCCGCCAGCCTTGTCCAGCTTCACGTTGACGAGGCCGTAGCGGCCGGCGAGCGCGGGCAGGTCGGCGGCGGTGTGGACCGATTCGTCGGCGCAGATCGGCACCAGCGGGGCGAGGCCGGCGAGGGCCGCGTCGTCGCCGGCGGGCAGGGGCTGTTCAAGCAGCGAGACGGCAAGGTCCGCCAGCGGGCGCTGGAGGGCTTCCACCTCGGCGATCGTCCAGCTTTCGTTGGGATCGACGATCAGCCGGGCGGCGGGCGCGGCGCGGCGGACGGCCGCCACCTGCGCCAGCGGATCGCTGCGATCGACCTTCACCTTGAGGAGCGGGGCGTGCGCCAGCGCGGCGGCGGCGGCCGCCATCGCATCGGGCGTATCGAGGCCGATGGTCAGCGCCGAGACGATCGGCGCCACCGGCATCGTGCGCCCGGCGAGCGCGGCGACGGTGGTGCCGGCAACGCGCGCCTCCCAATCCCACAGCGCGCAGTCGACGGCGTTGCGGGCGGCGCCGGGGGGCAGCAGCGACAGCAGATCGTGCCGGCCGGCACCGGCCTCGATCGCGGGGCGCACGGTCTCGATCGCCGCCAGCGACGCCGCGACCGTCTCGCCATAGCGGGGGTAGGGCACGCCCTCCCCCCGGCCGGTGTGGCCGCCGCCCTCGATCGTCGCCACCACCACGTCCGCCGCATCCTTGACCCCGCGCGAGATGCGGAAGGGCGTGTGGAGCGGCAGCCGTTCGGCCGCGGCGGCGAGCGTGCGCATCAGCCGCGTGCGGCCGTGACGTCGATCGCGGGCGTCACGCCCGTGCGGCCGTGACGATCACCTCGACCAGATAGCCGGGGGCAGCCAGCTTCGCCTCGCCGGTGGCGCGGGCGGGCGGGTTGGCGCGATCGACCCAATCGTCCCACACCGCATTCATCGCCGCGAAGTCGGCCATGTCGGCCAGCCAGATCGTGGCGGTCAGGATACGGTCCTTCGACGAGCCGGCGCGGGCCAGCAGATCGTCCACCTGCGCGAGCACGGCGCGGGTCTGTTCAGCGACGCTGGTGCCCGGTTCCCCCACCTGCCCGGCGAGGTAGACGGTATCGCCGTGGATGACGGCCTGCGCCATGCGCGGGCCGGGATCGAGGCGGGTGATCGTCATGCTTGCTCCTGTCCTTCTCGGTCCTGCCCCGCCAGCCAGTGGCGGAACAGCGTGTTGGCGATGGCATAATCGGGCGGCGGCAGGAAGCGGGCGCCGGGCGCCTCGGCGAGCGCGGCGCGCACGTCCGCGGCGTCTACCCACATCGCATCCTCCAGCTCGGTCGTATCGAGCGTGATCGCATCGTCCGCCACCTGCGCGATGCAGGCGAGCATCAGCGAGGAGGCGAAGGGCCACGGCTGGCTGGCGCAGTAGCGGACGGCGGTGGCGCGGACGCCGGCTTCCTCCGCCAGTTCGCGCGCCACCGCTTCCTCCATCGATTCGCCCACCTCGACGAAGCCGGCCAGCGCCGAATAGCGGCCGGGCGGGAACATCGCCTGCCGGCCGACGAGGATGCGGTCGCCATGTTCGGCGAGCATGATGACGACGGGATCGGTGCGCGGGAAATGCTGGGCGCCGCAGCCGGCGCAGGCGCGCGCCCAGCCGGCGCGGAACGGCGCGGTGGCGGCGCCGCATTGCGCGCAGAAGCCGTGGCGAGCGTGCCAGTCGATCAGGCTGCGCGCCGCGGCATAGGTGGCGGCTTCCGCGCCATCGAGCGCCATCAGCAGCGTCATCAGTGCGGTCGACCGGCGCAGGCCGGGGGCGGGGGAGGGGATGGCGGCGAACAGCGGCCGGCCGGCGATCGTGCCGAGCAGCGCCAGATCGCCCTCCGCCGGCACCGTGCCCCAGACGAGGCGGCCGTCGGCGATCTCGGGCTCGCCGGTGGCGGTAAGCACCAGCAGGCCGGCGGCGGGATCGGCGCGGAGGGCGGCGACGGCGGCGGGATCGCTGCGCACCGCATCCATGCGATCGAGCGGCGATCCGGTGAAGCCGGGCGGGGGGGACGGTGGTCGTCATATGCCGTGCCTTAGCGGCGCCGGCCCGTCGCGCAACGCTGTCGCGCGTTCGGCGGCGCGGGCGAAGAGGGTGGGCAGGCCGGCGGCGGCGAGATCGGCGATCGGCCACCATTCGCCCTCGGCCTCGCCCGCTCCGACGACGACCGCCAGATCGAGCGCGAAATGGGTGAAGACGTGCGCCACGCTGCCGGCGGCGTGCCACGCCGCCTCAGCGGGCGCGCCGGCGAGGCCGGGGTCGTCGGCGGTCCACGGCCCGGTCGGCAGCGCCCGCATCCCGCCCAGCAGGCCGCGCGGCGGGCGGCGGACGAGCAGCACCGCGCCGTCCCGCTCCAACCAGAAGGCGGTGCCGCGGCGGCGGGGCTTGGCGGCCTTGGGCGCCTTGACCGGCAGGCGGGCGGGATCGCCGCTGCGGCGGCCGGCGCAGGCATCGGCCAGCGGGCAGAGGATGCAGGCGGGGTTGCGGGGGGTGCAGATCGTGGCGCCCAGATCCATCATCGCCTGCGCGAAATCGCCGGCACGGGCATCGGGCGTGATCCGGTCGGCGGCGGCGCGTATCGCGGGGCGGGCGGCGGGCAGCGGCGTTTCGATCGCGGACAGCCTTGCCACGACGCGCTCGACATTGGCGTCCACCACCACCGCCCGCCGGCCGAAGGCGATCGCCGCGACCGCGGCGGCGGTATAGGCGCCGAGGCCGGGCAGCGCGCGCAAGCCCGCTTCCGTATCGGGAAAGCGGCCGCCGTGATCGGTGGCGACGGCGCGCGCGCAGGCGATCAGGTTGCGGGCGCGGGCGTAATAGCCGAGGCCCGCCCACGCCGCCATCACGTCCCCCTCGTCCGCCGCGGCCAGCGCCGAGACGGTCGGCCAGCGATCGGTAAAGCGGCGGAAATAGGGGGCGACGGCGGCGGTGGTGGTCTGCTGGAGCATCACCTCCGACAGCCAGACGAGATAGGGATCGGGCGGGGCCACGCCGGGGGGCGCGCGCCACGGCAGGCCACGCGCGTGGCCATCGTACCAGGCGAGCAGGAGGGGCGCGATATCGTGCGCTTCGCCATCGACGGGCATGGCAGGGCTATGGCATGGACGGCGCGATGAGGAAACGGACAAGCAAGGACGAGGAACGCCCGCGGGGCCTTGGCCCGCGGCAGGTGGCGGACATGCTGCCTGCGGTCGGCGGCGCCGCCTTCCGCCGCTTCGGCTTCGTCCAGTCCTCGATCGTCAGCCGCTGGCGGGAAATCGTGGGCGAGCGCTATGCCGCCGTCTCCACCCCCGAATCGATCCGTTTCCCGCAGGGGCGCCGCGCCGACGGCGTGCTGACGCTCTCGGTCGAAGGCGCGCACGGGCCGATGATGCAGCATGTCGCGCCGACGATCATGGAGCGGGTGAACCTGTTCTTCGGCTATGCCGCCGTCGCGCGCGTCGCGATCCGCCCCGGTGCGGCGCGCCCGGCGGCGCCGGCGCGGACGGCACCGCCATCGCTGTGCGCGGTGCCGGCGGAACTGGGCGAAAGCCTCAGGACGATCGGCGATTCCGAATTGCGCGATTGCCTCGCCGCGCTGGCGGGGGCCGTCGCCGCCACCAGCGGGCCGCCGCGGATCGGCACGCCGAAGCCCGATCCAGCAAGCCGGATCAGGGGCGGCACCGGCCCGCTCCCCCACCCGACCGCCCAATCAGGATACGCTGTGGGAGGCCGGGTGGGGGTGCGGGCGGAACCGCCCAAGGTTCCAGCGGCACGAAGTGGCGTTGGAATGGCGGTGGAAGGCGGTGCCGCATCCACGTTAGTGGATCACAGTATAGCCAAGAAGGACGCATGATGAAGGCGCTGCTCGCTCTGCTGCTGATGCTGTTCGGCCTCGCCGCCGCCCCCGCCGCTCCCCAACGCGACTGGACGAAGGCGGTCGCCACGCTGCCGTCCGGCGCGATCGTGATCGGCAATCCGCAGGCCAAAGTGAAGCTGGTCGAATATACGTCGATGACGTGCCCGCATTGCGCGCATTTCGCCAAGGAAGGCCTGCCGGCGCTGATGGCGGGCTATGTCGCGCCCGGAAAGGCGAGCATCGAATTGCGCCATGCGGTGCGCGACCCCTATGACCTTGCCGCCTCGCTCCTCGTGCGCTGCGCCGGGCCGGCCGCCTATCTGCCGGCGATGGAGGCGGTGTTCGCGGCGCAGGATGCGTGGATGGGCCGGGCGATGAAGATGACGCCGGCCGAGATCGAGGCGGTGCAGAAGCAGTCGCGCGCCGACCAGCTCGTCACCGTATCGCGCACGATCGGGCTCCTCTCGCTGATGCAGGCGCGCGGGCTGGCCGAGCCGAAGGCGGTCGCCTGCCTGAAGTCCGAACCCGAGCAGCAGAAGCTGGCGGCGATGGCCAACGAGGCGTGGAGCGAGCGCAAGATCCCCGGCACCCCCGCCTTCCTGCTGAACGGCACGATCGTGGCCGACGCCGCCGACTGGGCGGCGCTGAAGCCCCGCCTCGACGCCGCCCTCCGCTGAACCGAGAGAGACGATGATGATCCCTGCCCGCCTTTCCGCCGCCGCGATGGCGGCCCTCGCCCTGCTCGCCGGCTGCGGCGACAAGAGCGCGCCGGTGGTGGCCGACCAGCCCGTCGCCGCCGTCGCGCCGCCTGCGGGCACCGAATGGACCGACCGGATCGAGAAGACGGCCGAAGGCGGCTATCGGATGGGCAATCCGGCCGCACCGGTGAAGCTCGTCGAATATGCCGCCTACACCTGCCCGCACTGCCGCGATTTCGCCGCCGCCGCCAACCAGCCGCTGCGCGACGATTTCGTCAAGACGGGCCGGGTGAGCTGGGAATATCGCCCGTTCCTACTGAGCGGGGCGGACGTGGCGCCGGCGCTGCTGGCGCAATGCCAGGGGCCGGGCGCCTTCTTCTCGCTGACCGAGGAGGTGTTCGCCAACCAGTCGGCCTGGACGGCGCCGCTGATCGCGATGAACGATGCCGAACGGCAGCGCCTCTCCGCCCTGGCGCCGGCGCAGCAGTTCCGCGCGATGGGCGAGACGATGGGCCTGCCCGCCTTCTTCCGCCAGCGCGGGCTGACGCAGGCGCAGATCGACAAATGCCTGTCCGACGGCAAGGCCGCCGATGCGCTGGCCGACGCCACCAAGCGCGCCGTGGAGGAGGACAAGGTGACGGGCACGCCCGCCTTCCTCATCAACGGCCGGTTGCAGGAGGATGTGCTGGAATGGCCGGCGCTGCGCGCCAAGCTGAACGCCGCGACCGGGGCCTGACCGCCCGGACCACGCCCGCATGGCGATGCAGTTCAGAAAGCTCCGCCTGACGGGGTTCAAGAGCTTCGTCGAGCCGGCCGAACTGCTGATCGAGCCGGGGCTGACGGGCGTCGTCGGCCCCAACGGCTGCGGCAAATCCAACCTCCTCGAAGCGATCCGCTGGGTGATGGGCGAGGCCAGCCCCAAGTCGCTGCGCGGCGGGGGGATGGAGGACGTGATCTTCGCCGGCACCGAGCGCCGGGCGCCGCGCAGCTTCGCCGAAGTGTCGCTGCTGGTGGAGGACGGGGCGGCGGAGACCGAGGTCGTCCGCCGGATCGAGCGGGGCGCCGGCTCCGCCTATCGCATCAACGGGCGCGACGTGCGCGCGCGCGACGTGACGCTCGTCTTCGCCGATGCGGCGACGGGGGCGCATTCGCCGGCCCTCGTCAGCCAGGGGCGGATCGCGGCGGTGATCGCGGCGCGGCCGACCGAGCGGCGCCAGATGCTGGAGGAAGCGGCGGGGATCGCCGGCCTCCACGTCCGCCGGCGCGAGGCGGAGCAACGGCTGCGCGGCACCGAGGCCAATCTCGAACGGATCGACCAGCTGCTGGGCGACATGGAGGCGCGCACCGCCACGCTCCGCCGGCAGGCGCGCGCGGCGGAGCGCTATCGCACGCTCTCCACCGCGATCCGGCTGGCGGAGGCGCGCACGCTCTATGCGCGCTGGCGCGAGGCGGCGGCGGCGGCGGAGGCGGCGGCCAGGGGTGCTTCGGCGGCCGAGGCGCGCGTCGCCGCCGCCGGGGAGGCGCAGCGGCTGGCCGGCGAGGCGGCGGAGGCGGCGGCGGGGACGCTGGCGCTCGGCCGGCGCGCGGCGGAGGCGGCGCGCGATGCGGCGCAGGCGGTCACTGCGCGGCTGGCGGCGGCGGAGGTCGAGCGCGACCGGCTGGCGGCGCGGCTGGCCGATCTGGCGCGGAGCGAAGCGGCGCTGGCGCGCGACCGGGCGGGCGAGGATGGCCTGGCGATCGAGGCCGCCGCCGCCATCGCCGCGCAGGAGGCCGAGGAGGCGGCGGCGACCGCGGCGCTGCGCGAGGCGGAGGCGCGGCGTGCGCCGGCCTTCACCACCGTCGCCGCGGCCGAACAGGCGGCGCAGGCGAGCGAGGTGGCGCTGGCGCAGGCGCTCGCCCGCCAGTCCGCCGAGCAGGCCGAACAGCGCGTCGCCGCCGCGGCCGAGGCCGCCGCCGGCCAGCGGCTGGCGCGCGCCACCGCCGAGACGGCACGGATCGCAAGCGAAGCGGCGCGCCTCGCCGATCCCGCGCCGCTGGAGGCGGCACGGGCCGCCGCGGCGGAAAGGCGCAGCGCGGCGGCGGCGGCCGGCTGCGAAGCCGAAGCGGCGCGTGCCGAGGCCGAAGCGGGGCGCACCGCCGCGGCGGCGGCGCGGGAGGCGGCGGAAAGCGCGGCGGCGGCGGCGCGCGCGGCGCTAATCGCGCTGGAGGCGGAGGAGAAGGCGCTGGTGCGTGCCACGGCGGGGCCGGGGGCGGCGCTGCCGGTACGCGTGGCGCCGGGCTACGAACGCGCGCTGGCGGCGGTGCTGGACGGCGACCTCGATGCGCCGGTCGCCGCGACAGGCGTGCGCCGCTGGCAGGGGGCGGCGATCGACCCGAGCGATCCGCCGCTGCCCCCCGGGTCTCGCGCCGCTGGCCGATCATGTCACCGTGCCCGAAGCGCTCGCCCGGCGGATGGCGCAGATCGCGGTCGTCGAGGCCGACGATGGCCGGCCGCTGGCGGTGGGCCAGCGGCTGGTGACGCTGGCGGGCGCCGTGCGGCGCTGGGACGGGTTCGTGGCGGAGCGCGCCGGTGCGGCGGCGGCCGAGCGGCTGGTGCGCGCCAACCGGCTGGAGGCGATCGCCGCCGCCCTCCCCGCGCGCCCGCACCGAGGCGGCGGAAGCGGCGGGCGCGGTGCAGGCCGCAGTGGCGGCGCTCGGCGAATGCAGCGCGCGGATTGAGGCGGCGCGGCGCGCGCAGCTCACCGCCGAGCAGGCCGGGCGCGAGGCGGCGCGGGCGGAGGATCAGGCGGCGCTGGCGATCGACCGGCTGGCGGGGCAGCGCGCTGGGCTGGACGAGCGGCGCGGCCGCGCGGCGGCGGAGGAAGGGGAGGCAAGGCGCGAGGCGGCGGCGGCGGGCGCGGCGCTGGCGGCGCTGCCCGACGCGGCGGCGACGCGCGGCGCGGTCGAGGCGCTGCGGCGCGAGACGGAGGCGGCGCGCGGCGCGCTGGCGGCGGCGCGGGCTGCGGCGGACGGGGTGACGCGCGCGATCGGCGAGGCGCAGCGCCGCATCCAGGCGGCGCGCGGCGAGGTGCGCGGCTGGCGCGCCCGCGCCGGCGATGCCGCGCGCCGTATCGCCGAGATGGACCGCCGGCTGGCCGAGACCCGCGCCGAGGCGGCGGCGCTGGCCGGGCGGCCCGAGCAGGCGGCGCAGGCGGTGGCGGCGCTGGCCGCCGAGGCGGCGGACGCGCGCGTGGCCGATGCCGCGGCGCGCGATGCGGAGCGGGCCGGCGAGGCGGCGGCCGCCGCCGCCCGCCTCCGCCAGACGCAGGCGATCGAGGCGCTGGCGGTGGTGCGCGAGGCGCGCGCGACTGCGGCGGCGGAGGCCGACCATGCCGCGCGCGAGCGGACCGCGCTCAGCGCGCAGGCGGGCGAGCGGTTCGGCGGGCCGGCGGCGGTGCTGCCGGAGAAAGCGGGCTTCGCCGCCGCCGAGGTCGGCCCGGCCGCCGACGAGGGCCGCGCGCACGACCGGCTGGCGGCCGAGCGCGAGCGGCTGGGCGCGGTCAACCTCGTCGCCGAGCGCGAGCTGGCGGAGATCGAGGGCGAGCGCGGCCGCACCGTCGCCGAGCGCGCGGAACTGGGCGAGGCGGTGGCGCGGCTGCGCCAGTCGATTCACAGCCTCAACCGCGAGGGGCGGCAGCGGCTGGTGGCGGCGTTCGAGGCGGTCGACGGCCATTTCCGGCGGCTGTTCACCACGCTCTTCGCCGGCGGCGAGGCGCATCTGGCGCTGATCGATGCCGACGATCCGCTGGAGGCGGGACTCGAGATCATGGCGCAGCCGCCGGGAAAGCGGCTCGGCTCGCTGACCTTGCTGTCGGGCGGCGAACAGGCGCTGACCGCGGTGGCGCTGGTGTTCGCGCTGTTCCTGACCAGCCCGGCCCCGATCTGCGTGCTGGACGAGGTGGATGCGCCGCTGGACGACGCCAATATCGAACGCTTCTGCGACCTGCTCGACCGGATGGCGGCGGAAACGGCGACGCGCTATCTGATCGTGACGCACAATGCGGTGACGATGAGCCGGATGCATCGCCTGTTCGGCGTGACGATGGTGGAGCGGGGCGTGAGCCAGCTGGTCTCGGTCGATCTGGCCGCCGCGACAAGGGTCGTATCCTGAAACTTCACGGTGGCGAAACGGCGCGGAATCTGCTAGAAGATATGCAACACCTACAATCTCACCCATAATCTCGTTGAGGATGCGAACATGGCGACGGTGGCGGCGAACGATCCACAGGCGGTGCTGAACGGTCTGCTCAGCAAATATTCGGTCGAGGTGACGGCCAAGGACAAGAAGGGCATCGAGGCGGCCGAGAAGATGCTGCCCGGCAGCGGCACCGAAGTCTATGTCGCCAACCTCCCCAACGACAGCATGGACCGGCTGGTCGACGCCTGCACCCGCATCGGCCGCGCCGGGCTGACGCCGGTGCCGCACATGGTGGCGCGCAACACGGCGAGCGTGCAGGAGCTGGACGAGACGCTGCGCCGGCTGGTGGGCGAGGCGGGGGTGCACACCTGCCTCGTGCTGGGCGGCGATCGCGATACGCCGGTCGGGCCGTTCGACGCTTCGATCCAGCTGATCGAGACGGGGCTGTTCGCCAAGCATGGCGTGAAGCGCCTCGCCATCGGCTGCCATCCCGAGACGCATCCGCGCGTGGCGGACGAGATCATGCACCCCGCGCTGCCGCCGAAGGTGCGCGCGGCCGAGGCACAGGGCCATGAGGTCTATCTCGTCAGCCAGTTCGCCTTCGATGCGCAGGCCTATCTGCAAATGGCGCGGCGCATCCGTTCGCAGGGCATCGCCAACCCGCTGCGGGTGGGCGTGGCCGGGCCGACGACGGCGGGCAAGCTGCTGAAGTTCGCGCTGATGTGCGGCGTCGGCGCCTCGCTCCGCGCGCTCAAGGAGCGGCAGGAGATGGCCGGCAACATGCTGACCGGCGAGACGCCCGAGGCGCTGCTGCGCGAGCTGGCCGCGGCGCAGGCGGCCGAGCCGGAGCTGGGCATCGACAGCATCCACTTCTTCACCTTCGGCGCGCTCGACAAGTCGGTCGAGTTCGCGCACGATCTGCGCGCCTGATACGGCCGGGGCCGGCGCGCACCCCGCCCGATCGGGCGGGTAGAGGAGCCGGCCCCCATGCACACCATCGCCCTCGATCCGGCGCTGCTCGATCGCCTGCGGGCGGCGCGCGGTGGCCGGCTGCACGTCTTTGACGACATCGATCCGACGAAGACCGCGCATGTCGTGATCGACCTCCAGAACGGCTTCATGGAGGAAGGCGCGCCGGTCGAGGTGCCGACGGCGCGCGCGATCGTCCCCAACGTCAACGCCATCTCCGCCGCGGTGCGCGCGGCGGGCGGCACCAACATCTTCGTGCGGTTCACGACGCCGGTCGGCGCGCTCGACGGCTGGTCGAGCTTCTACGCGCGCTTCTCGCCCGAGATGCGCCGCGGGCATCAGGAAGCATTCGCGCCCGGCGCGCATCATCATGCGCTGTGGCCGGGGCTGGAGGTGGCGGCGGACGACCCGATCGTCGACAAGCAGCGCTTCGCCGCCTTCATTCCCGGCACCTGCGACCTGCACGAAATGTTGCAGGCGCGAGGGATCGACACGCTGATCGTCACCGGCACGCTCACCAACTGCTGCTGCAAATCGACGGCGCGCGACGCGATGCAGCTCAACTACAAGGTGATCTTCGTCAGCGACGCCAATGCCGCGCTGACCGACGCCGAGCATAATGCCACGCTGAACAATATGGCGGCGCTGTTCTGCGACGTGATGACGACCGCGGAGGTGACGGCCACACTAACTCTCAGTAAATAACGATAATAACTCTCAATAACGTTGACGGTGCGAACGCGTCGCAATAGAGCCCCCTCAGCAAAAGGGGATAAGGTTCCATGTCGATCGATCGTACCGCCCGCTTCCTGGCCATGTCGTGCGTGGGCGCCTTCGCCACCGCCGCCGGCGCGCAGACCCCGGCCACCACCGGCGCACCGCCCGCGGGGACCGAATTGCAGGGCGGCACCACCTATGGCGATGCCATCGAGGAGGTGAAGGTCGATCGCGTCGAAAGCCCCAAGGCGACCGCGCCGATCCTGGATACGCCGCAGACGATCACCGTCATCAGCAACCAGACGTTGCAGAAGCAGAATCTGCTCACGCTGCGCGATGCGCTGGCCACCATTCCCGGCATCACCTTCGGTGCGGGCGAGGGCGGCGGCGGCTATGGCGACAGCATCAACCTGCGCGGCTATTCGGCCAATAACGACATCACCTACGACGGCGTGCGCGACAGTGCGCAATATAGCCGGACGGAGACGTTCAACCTCCAGCAGATCGAAGTCTACAACGGCGCCAACACCGTCTTCAACGGATCGGGATCGGTCGGCGGCACGATCAACCTCGTCACCAAGGTGCCGATGGCCGACAGCCTGACGGTGGCGCAGGCGGGGATCGGCACCGACGATTATTATCGCGCCACAGTGGACAGCAACGTCCGCGTCAACGATCTGGTCGCGGTGCGGCTGAACGGCGTGTTCCACCGCAACGACTATCCCGGTCGCGATGTCGAGAAATACAAGCGCTGGGGCATCGCGCCGTCCGCCACGATCGGCATCGACGGGCCGACCAGCCTCACCGTCCAGTATCTGCATCAGGAGGACGACAATATCCCCCTGTTCGGCATTCCCTATTTCCGCGCCAGCAACAGCAATCCGAACGGCGTGCCGAGCGGCGTCGATCGCGACGATTATTTCGGCATCGAGAATCTCGACGATCAGTCGATCAAGGTCGACCAGGCGACGCTGCGCTTCGCCCACGCGTTCAGCGACACGATCTCGCTGCGCAACCTCATCCGCTTCCAGCGCGTCAAGCAGGACAGCGTGACGAGCGCGCCGCAGGGCACCTACTGCCTCGCCAACGGCCGCACGCCGACCGGCGGCGCCTGCACCGTGAACCTGACGGCGCCCTTCCTCCAAAACGGCGTGCTGCGGCAGGCGAGCACCGCCAATCCCGTCACGCTGACGGTGCCGGCGGGTTCCTATTATCCGACCGGCCCGCGCGGCCTCGTCCGCAATCAGGACAATCAGCTGTTCTACACGCAGACCGACCTGAAGGCGGTGCTGGGCATGGGCAGCGTGCAGCATACGGTGGTGCTGGGCGGCGCGCTGACCAAGGAGGATTATACGCTGGTGCAGGGCAATCTGCTGCGCAGCCCGACCGGCGTGACCGCGATCGAGAATTTCATCAGCATCGCCAACCCGGTCACGACCTATACCGGCCCGGTCAACTTCATCCGCTCCGGCCGCTCGACCGGCACGACCGAGAATGCCGCAGTCTATCTGTTCGACACGACGAAGCTGGGCGAGCGGTTCGAGGTGAACGTCGGCGTCCGCTACGAGCATAATCTGGCGGTCTTCCGACCGGATACGATTGCCACCGGCGGCGCCACGCTCGGCGCCTACACGCGCGGCCGTTCGCAGCGGTCGAGCGACAATTTCCTCTCCTACCGCGGCGGCCTCGTCTTCAAGCCGGCGCCGGCCTACAGCGTCTACGCCTCCTACGGCTTCTCGCAGGTGCCGACCTCGGCCACCGTCCGTTTGGGCTGCGGCGCGCTCGTCACCGGCACCGGCCTCGGTGCGCAGACCAACGATCCGTGCGACGTGGCGGCGGAAAAGGCGCGCACCTACGAGATCGGCGGCAAGGCCGAATTGTTCGATCGCAAGCTGCTGGTGACGGCGGCTGTGTTCCGCAACGACCGCTACAATTTCCGCATCGCTACCAACGATCCGATCGTCGGCAGCCTGCCGGTGGCGGACGGGCGCAGCCGGGCCGACGGCATCGCGCTGGGCGTGTCCGGCAACATCACGCCGGCGTGGAGCTGGTTCGGCAACTACACCTATCTGAAGACCAAGATCCTCCAGAGCGTATCGGACTTCTGCCTCGCCAACCCCGGCCGGCTGACCAGCACGACCACCGGCGGCACCACCACGATCAGCAACGCCTGCGGCAATTCGACCGCGGTGATCGATCCGGCGGCGGGCGACCAGCTTGTGCAGACGCCGCGCCACGCCGGCAGCCTGTTCACCACCTACACGCTGCCGTTCGGCCTCCAGCTCGGCTATGGCGCCACCTATCAGGGCAATTTCTACATCAACAACGGCGCGCTCGTCAGCCCGACGGCGGCGGGGGCCAACGGCTTGGCCAATGGCACCGCCACCACCACCCGCTTCCGCGCGCGGGATTACCTCACGCACCGCCTGTTCGCGTCCTACGAGGTGACGCCGGGCCTGACCGCGCAGGTGAACGTGCAGAACGTGACCGACGAGAAATATCTGACGAACGTGCGCAACAACGGCTGGGCGATGCCCGGCGAGGGGCGGCAGGCGATCGTCAGCCTCGTCTATTCGATGTGAGGGACGGGCCCAGCCGCGATTGCTTCGCATTAGTGGCTGGGCTAGAGCGCGGTCGGACAGGGGACGGAGCGAACGATGTACGCGATCGCAGCGACCGGAACGATCGAGGCGGGGGGGCGCGGTGCCGCACCGCCGCCGCCCGCCGCCCGCCGGCCCGAGCCGGCGGCGGCATCGCCTGCCCCGGCGCGGCCGGCGATGCCCGCCGCCGGCCGGCCCAACTGGCTGGCGCTGGCGCTGATCCTGCTCGCCCACGCCGTGCTGCTGGCGGCGCTGGTGCTGTTCGACGTGATCCCGATCGCCAAGCGCCCGCCGCCCGTGCGCACCGTCATCGAACTGGTGCCGCTGCCGATCACGCCGCCGCCGCCCGCCGCCCCGGTGGTCGCCAAGGCCCCGCCGGTCGAGACGCCGGTACCGCAGACGTTGGTCGCCCCGCCGCCGATCGTCCGGACCGCGGCGCCCGTGGCGATGGCGGTGCCGCCCGCGCCGCCGCCGGTGCCGACCGTGGTCGCCCCCCGCCGCCCCCGCGCCTTCGGCCCCAGCCGGTCCGCCCGCCGCCGTCTCCGCGCCGACATCGGGCGTGGGCGAGTTCGGCAATGCGCCGCCGCGCTATCCGCCGCTGTCGCTGCGCAAGCGCGAGCAGGGGACGGTCCGCCTGCGGGTGGTGATCGATCTGGCCGGGCGCGTCCGCGACATCGCCGTCGCCGTGTCGAGCGGGTTCGACCGGCTCGATCGCGCGGCGCTCGATGGGGTGCGTGGCTGGCGCTTCCACCCCGGCATGGCGGAAGGGCGGCCGGTGGACGGGGCGGTCGGCTTCCTCAACTATACGTTCGCGCTGCGCGGCTGATGCGCGCATGATGCTGGCGGTGCCGGGGGTGCTGGGCGCCGACCGGGTGGCGGCGCTCAGGGCCTCGCTCGATGCGGCGGACTGGGTGGACGGCAACCTCACCTCCGGCCCGCAGGCCGCACTCGCCAAGCGCAACCGGCAATTGCCCGAACATCTGCCGGAAGCGCAGGCGGCGGCGAACGAGATCCTCGATGCGCTGGGGCGCACCCCCCTGTTCATCGCCGCGGCGCTGCCGCTGAAGGTGCTGCCGCCGCTGTTCAACCGCTACGATGCCGCGGACGGTGGCCGCTTCGGCCTCCACGTCGACAATGCCGTGCGCTTCGTGCCGCGCAGCGACGTGCGCATCCGCACCGACCTTTCCGCCACCCTGTTCCTCGCCGATCCCGCCGATTACGATGGCGGTGAGCTGGTGGTGGAGGATCTGTTCGGCACGCATGCGGTGAAGCTCGCCGCGGGCGATCTGGTGCTCTACCCCGCCTCCAGCCTCCACCGCGTGACGCCGGTGACGCGCGGCGTCCGCGTCGCCGCCTTCTTCTGGGTCCAGTCGATGATCCGCGACGATGCCGACCGGCGGACGCTGCTGGAGCTGGACCGCGCGGTGCAGGCGCTCGCCGTCGATCGCGGGCAGGACGATGCCGAGGTCGTGCGGCTGACCGGCATCTACCATAATCTGCTGCGGCGCTGGGCCGAGATCTAGGACCGATCGTCGCGAGGCGGCTCCCCTCCCTGAAAGGGAGGGGCTGGGGGTGGGTTCGTTTCGAGGCCCGGTACTGCCCGGCAACTGGCGAACCCACCCCCGCCCCCTCCCTTTCAGGGAGGGGAGGTCGACCACGATCGGGCGCACGGATGGACATTCGGGTTGCAATCGCGCGCCGGGGCCGGTTGAACGGCGCGATGGATATGACGCGCCGCCAACTGGGGCTCGGCCTCGCCCTTCTCGGCCTCGGTTCGGCATGGCCGGCCTGGGCCGCGCCGCTGGGTGCGCCCCGCCGTTTCGGCTGGGATCTGCTGCTGCGCGAGGCGGAGCGGCGGGCGAAGGCGCCGTTCCGGCCGCGCACCGCCGCGGCCGGCGCCGACGCGATCGATTACGACCGGATCGGCACGCTCACCTTCAGGCCGGAAGCGACGCTGGCGGGCGGCATCCGCCTCTTCCCGGTCGGCCGCTACGCGCCCGAGCCGGTGCGCATCTCGATCGTGGAGAACGGCCGGGCACGCGCCGTCGCCTTCGATCCGGCGCTGTTCAGCAGCAGCGGCGAGGCGCGGGCGCTGGGCTATGCCGGTTTCCGCGCGATGACGCCGGACGGCCGCTCGGACTGGCTGGCGTTTCAGGGCGCCTCCTACTTCCGCTCCTCGGGATCGGAGGATCAATATGGCCTCTCCGCCCGCGCCGTGGCGATCGACACCGGCATTTCGGGCAAGGAGGAATTCCCCGCCTTCACCGATTTCTGGATCGAGCGGATCGGCCCGCAGGCCTATGCGATCCACGCCTTGCTCGACGGGCCGAGCCTGACGGGCGCCTATCGCTTCGTCTGCCGGCATGAGGCGGGCGGGGTGGTGCAGGACGTGTCGTCGGTGCTGTTCGTGCGCAAGGGCATCGAGCGGCTGGGCATCGCGCCTGCCACCAGCATGTTCTGGTATGGCGAGGGCAATCGCGCCGCCGGGGTCGACTGGCGGCCCGAGATCCACGATTCGGATGGTCTCGCCATGTGGACGGGGGCGGGGGAGCGGATCTGGCGCCCGCTGACCAACCCGCCGGGCGAACGGCTCGATACCTTCGCCGATCGCGACCCCAAAGGCTTCGGCCTGATGCAGCGCGACCGGCGCTTCCCCAATTATCAGGACGACGGCGCCTTCTACGAGAAGCGCCCGAACCTGTGGGTGACGCCGCGCGGACGCTGGGGGGCGGGGGCGATCAACCTCTTCGCCTTCAACACCACCAGCGAGACGGTGGACAATGTCGTCGCCTTCTGGATGCCCGAGGCGAAGCCCGCCGCCGGCCAGCGCCTCGCCTTCGACTATCGGCTGAGCTGGACCTCGACCGACCTGTCCGCCGGCCCCGCGGCGCGCGCGGTGGAGACGTTCCGCGGTCTTGCCGGCCGGCCTGGGGCGGAGCCGGTGCCGGGTGCGGAGAAGATCGTCGTCGATTTCGTCGGCGATACGCTGGCGGGGCTCGACCGGCAGAGCGGCGTCGAGCCGAAGGTGGAGGTGGCGCGCGGGCGGATGCTGGCGGCGGCGGCCTATCCGGTCGTCGGCCAGAAGAACCGCTGGCGGGTGACGATCGACGTCGCCCCCAGCGGGCGCGATCCGGCCGAGGTGCGGCTCTATTTGGCGCGTGCCGGACAGGCGCTGACCGAGACCGTGCTGACGCAGGCGGCGTGAGGGCATGATCTTGGCCGACCGACGCGCCGCGCTGCCGGCCGAGGCGCCGCTCGACATGCCGTTGCAGGTGTTCGGCGGCACGCCCCCGGCGACGATCCAGGTGCTGACCTCGCCGACCGACGTCGCTTCGCGCCGCATCCTGCTGGGATTGCTGACGCTGATCCTGGCGATCGCGGCGACGCTGGTCGTCAAGGAATCGCTCCAGCGTGACGGGTTCGATCTGTGGGACGTGCTGCTGCTCTTGCTGTTCCTGCCGCTGTTCGGCTGGATCGCCTTCGGCTTCATGACCTCGGCGATCGGCTTCGTCCTCCTCACCTTCACCCGCCATCAGGGCTTCGTCCGCGCCGCCCCGCCGGCCGAGCCGCTGGTCGGGCGGACCGCGGTGCTCGTGCCGATCCACAACGAGGATGTCGCCTCCGTCTTCGACCGGATCGCGGCGATGATGGAATCGGTCGAGCGGGCCGGCGGCACGCCGTGGTTCGACTTCTTCGTGCTGAGCGACAGCGCCCCCACCGCCGAGCCGGAGGAGCGGGCGGCGTGGGAAGCGCTGGCGCTGGCCGCGCCGGGGGCGCTCTACTACCGGCGGCGCGAGAAGAATGTCGGCCGCAAGCCCGGCAACATCGCCGACTGGGTGCGCCGCTTCGGCGCGGCCTATGATTATATGCTGGTGCTGGACGCCGACAGCCTGATGAGCGGCACGGCGATGATGGGCATGGCCTCCGCGCTCGACCGGCGGCCCTCGGTCGGCCTGTTCCAGACGGTGCCGACGATCACCGGCGCCGTCACTTTCTTCCAGCGCTGGATGCAGTTCGCCAGCCGCCTTTACGGGCCGATCGCCTCGACCGGGCTGCTCTGGTGGTCGGGATCGGAAGCGACCTTCTGGGGCCACAATGCGATGCTGCGCACGCGCGCCTTCGCCGAAAGCTGCGGCCTGCCCGATCTGCCCGGCCGGCCCCCGTTCGGCGGCATGATCATGAGCCACGACATGGTGGAGGCCGCGCTGCTGCGCCGCCGCGGCTGGGCGACGCATATGGCGCTGATCGAGGAGAGCCACGAGGAATTCCCGCCGACGATGATCGACATGGCGATCCGCGACCGGCGCTGGGCGCAGGGCAATATCCAGCACGTCCGCCTGCTCGCCTCTTCCGGCTTCCACTGGATCAGCCGGCTGCACCTGCTGATCGGGGCATCCGCCTACATCACCTCGCCGATGTGGCTGCTGCTGATCCTCGTCACCGTCGGCCAGGCGCTGGCGACGCGCGGGCTGATGGGGGGCGGGGCGCCGCCCGTCATGCTGCTGGTGGTGACGGTGGTGCTGCTGTTCGGCCCCAAGGCGATGGCGGTCGCCTGGGCGTGGGCGCGGGCGGACCGGCGCGCGGGCTTCGGCGGGGCGCGCGCCATCGCCCGCTCGGTCGCGGCGGACGTGCCGCTCGCCATGCTGCTGGCGCCGGCGACGATGCTGACGCAGACGCTGGACCTGATCTCGATCCTGCGCGGCAAGCCTTCCGGCTGGCACCCGCAGGAGCGCGACCGCGATCACCTGTCCTTTGCCGAGGTGTGGCCGCGCTACCGCTGGCACCTCGCGCTGGGGGCGGCGCTGCTGGCGCTGGTGCCGGTGGTGCCGATGACCGGCCTGTGGCTGCTGCCGATCACCATCGGCCTCATCGTCTCCCCCTGGCTGGCGATGTGGACCGCCAGCCGCGCGCTCGGGCGGCGGACCGCGGCGCGCGGGCTGTTCCACGTTCCCCCTGCCGGAGCTTTCGGCCCCCTCGCCGGTTGAGGGGCGATGGCCTTTCCCGTCGATCACATCGTCCTCGCCCCCGGGGACATCGATATCGCGCGTTCGCCGCTCGCCGGCCGCACGCCGTGCGAGACGGCGATCCGCGGCGTCTTCAACCCCGGCCTCACCCGGCTCGACAGCGGGCGGCTGCTGATGATGGCGCGCGTGGCCGAGGCGCCGGCCAAAGCGGTGGTGGATGGCGGCCACCGCGCGCTGCGCTGGACGGAGGCGGGCTATGCCGCCGATCCGTGGCCGATCGGCCAGATCGATACGTCCGATCCGCGCAGCCTACTGATCGCGGCCGGCGCCGTCCGCATGACGGTGCCGACCACCTTGTCGTGGCTTCTGCCGGTGGAACTGGATGCGGAGGGCATGGCGGTGGAGGCGATCCATTACGATCGCGCCATAGCGCCGCATGCCGCCTTCCTCTCCTACGGCATCGAAGACCCGCGCATCGTGCGGATCGACGGCGGCTGGTGGATGACCGCCGCGGCGATGAGCCCGGAGCGCATCTCGACCGTGCTGTATCGATCGGATGACGGGCTGGACTGGCATTTCGCCGACATGCTGCTCGATCACCACAATCGCGACATGGCGCTGTTCGAGGGGCGGATCGACGGGCGCTTCTGGGCGCAGACGCGGCCGGTGGGGGAGCAATATATCGCCTATCCCGCGACCAGCCCGTGGCGGGCGGGGCCGGCGATCAACCTCGCCACCTCGCCCGACGGGCTGCACTGGAAGCCGCACCTCTCGCCCGGCATCCGCCCCCATTCGGCCACCGCGTCGACCGCGCGCATGGGCGCGGGGGCGCCGCCGATCCGGCTGGGGGACGAATGGCTGAGCCTGTGGCACGGGATCGAGCCGCATGGCGCGACCGGGCGGTGCCGGACCTACTGGTCGGTATTGGCCGGCGGCGATCCGGTGCAGGTCGTCCGTACGTCGCACCCGCCCTTGCTGTCGCCCGCGCCGGCGCTGCTGGAGGGCGTGCCGCCGACGCGGCTGATCGCCCCCGGCGTCACCTTCACCACCGGCGCGGTCGATGCCGGCGACCATCTGATCGTGGCGAGCGGCGAGGCGGACCACGCCTGCCGCATCACCCACATCCCCAAAGCGGTGTTCGCGGACGGCGTGCCGCAATAAGCCGCGGCGTCAGCGTGTCGCCATTTTCGTCACCGTCTCGCCGGCCTTGCTGGTGACGGAGAAGCCCGGCAGCCCGTCCTTGCGGGCGCGGTTGACGAACTCCTGCGCGGCGTCCTCATCGGCGAAGGGGCCGACCATCAGCCGGTTCGTGAAACGATAGTGCATCGTCCACGGCTGGCGGCTTCGCAGCAGCGGGCCGTGGGTCTTCAACAGACCCGCCCACGCCTTGGGCATGTCGGCGACATTGGCGCCGCCCGCCACCTGCACCCAATGCCGTTCGGGCTCGCGCGGCGGCTTGGGGGCGGACGCCTTCTTCGGCGCAGGTTCGGCTTTGGCGGTCCGGCGCTCGTCCTTCTTCGCCGGGGTGGCGCCGAAATCCGTCGCCCCGCGCCCGGACGCGCCGTCGCGGGCGGCGCCCGCGTCCGCCGCGCTGGCGGTCGCCGTCCGCTTTCGCCGCGATGCCGGATCGGTCGCTGCCGGAGGGGGCGGCGCTGAGGACGGCGTGTCGCGATCGACGGTGGCGGCGGAAGCGGCCGTCCGCGCAGGGGCGGGCGGCGTGCCGGCGGGCGTCGCTGTCGCCACGCCGGTGGTGGGCGCGGCGAGACCGGCGGTGGCCGATGGGGCCGCGCTGCCGGTGCTCGGCCCTGTCCGGGGGTAAGCGGCCGTGGCCGGTGAAGCGGTCGCGATTTCGATCGCAGCCTTCGAGGCCGCAGCGTCGGGGCCGGCATCGGGCATCGTGGCGGTTGTCGAGGATGCGACGCGGGATGGCATGGTGGCGGTCGTCGAGGACGCGAGAGGGGATGGCGTGGCGGCGGTGCTGCGCGATCCCGTTTCATCGCCGGCAGACGTGAGCGCGGCGGGGGTTCCGGATGCCGCCACCGGCGACGACGTCGCGGTGCGGACCGGCACGGTCGCTTCCGCAGCCGGGCGGGGATCCGTTGTCGGGGATACGGTGGCGGGCGGTGCCGTGCGCGTGTCGCTCGTCGCCGTCACGGCCGGCAGGACGGTCGTTGCAGGGCGCGCGGGCGCAAAGGCGTCGGCAGTCGATGATGGCGCCCGGTCGGCCGGGGTAGGTGACGATCCGCCGCCGGCCGGTGTCGCGGTGGCGGGCAGGCTCGCCGGGCGGCGCGCGCCCGTCGCGGCCGATGCGGTGCGCGCCGGAGCGGTCGGCGCGGGCCGCCATACCGGCAGCGCGGACGCGGCGGCGAGCTGGTCCGTCGCGGCGGGGGCGGGCGGGGTGTTCGCCGCCGTGCGCACAGGCGTGGCGCCGGCGGGCAGATAGCCGAGGTGGACCGCGGCCGCCTGATCGGCGGGCTTCAGCGCGGCGATGCGGGCGAGATAGGGGCTGAGCGCTTCGGCCTGTGCGCGGGGCATCACCTGGCGGGCGGCCTTCTCGGCCTCGTCGGGCGCACCGGTGACGGCATAGACGAAGGCGCGCGCCCGCCACGCCGGTATGTCCTGCCGGCGGAGCAGCGGATCGAGCGTGGCGAGTGCCGCCTCGCGCTGGCCGGTCATCGCCTGCGACAGCGCGAGGCGGCGCACCGTTTCCGGATCGTCGTGGGCGGCAAGCGCGGCGCGATAGTCGGTCTGCGCGCGCCGCCCGTCGCCGCGCAGATCGTAGGCGAGGCCGCGGGCCGCGCCGAGATCGGCGGCGGGCACGCCCAGCGCCACCGCCTCGCGGAAGAAGCGCAGCGCCGCCACGGGGTTGCGCTGGGCCACCATCGCCTCGCCCAGCCCCGCCTTGACCCGCCCGTCGCGCGGGGCGACCTCCTCGGCGCGCGCAAAGAAGGCGATGGCGCTTTCCGGATCGTCGAGATCGAGCGCGGTGCGGCCGGCGCCGGTCAGCGCGGTCAGATCGCGGGGGGTGCGGGTGAGGATGCGCAGATAATGTGCCAGCGCCTCGGCATCGTCGCCACGCGCGGCGGCGGCGCGCGCCTGCGAGAGGGGGTCGGTGGCGGCAGCCGGCATGGCGGCGGACGGTTGCTCGGCGATACTGTCCTGCGCGGCGGCGGGGGCTGCGGCGAGAAGGGCGGCGAGGAGGGCGGCGCGGGGAGCGGGGATCATGGGCGGGCCCGCGATGCCCCGTCCGGGGCGGCTCGGGCAAGATGCGGCGCGGCGGGCCGCCTTGCCGCCGCGACCGGCGCCGGGATCGATCGCCCCGGCCAGTCCGGGACATCGGCCAGCGGTCGATGCCGCGCCGGCGGATCTGGAGCGGATGTCCGCGGGCGGGCCCCCGCGAGGCGCGATTATGGCCGGTGCGAACGCGTGAACCCGCAAGGCGCCCCCGCGCCCCCTCTGCCGGCGGCGGACGCCGGCCGGCTTACCCGGGGCCGGCCGGGCCTATTCCGCACGCTCGGCCCGCGAAAGCCCGGCTTACTGGTTGTTCTGGCGGTTGAGGAAGCGCGGGATGTCGAGCGGGTCGCGTGGGGCGGCACCGTCGTCCTGCGCAGGCGGGCTGGCCCGGCCGCCGCCGCGGGCGAGGTTGGACATGCGCTCGAACAGCGTGCCGCCGCTTTCGCGCGCCGGCCGGGGGGCCGGGCGCGGCGCGTCCGCGGCGGGGGCTTGCGGCGCGTTCCACGACACGCTGACGGACGGGGCCGCGGCGGGGGCGGCGGGGGCCGCCGGCGGCAGCGGCCGGGGGCTGCGGGCGCCGCCGTCCAGCAGCAGTTCGTCCATGCCCTGCGGCGCGGGCGCGGGGGCCGGGGCCGGGGCGGCGGGGGCCGGCGCGGCGGGCGGCACGATCGCCTCCGCCGGCAAGGCCAGATCGGGCAGCGGGGCGGGCGCGGCGGCGGTGGGTGCGGGCGCCGGCTCGGGATCGGCGGCACGCGGGGCGGCGCCCGCCTCCCGCACCGACAGCGATGCCGGCTCGACGGCGCGCGCCTCGACCCGGCCGCGCGGCGGGAAGGCGAACAGCTTGGCGGGCTCGGCCTCCTTCTGCTCGCCCACCTCGATGCCGGTGGCGACGACCGAGACGCGGATCTTGCCGTCCAGATCGTTGTTGAATGCCGAACCCCAGATGATGTTGGCTTCGGGGTCGACCAGTTCCTTGATGTGGTTGGCGGCCTCGTCCACTTCCATCAGGCGCATGTCGTCGCCGCCGGTGATCGAGATGATGACGCCGCGCGCGCCCTTCATGCTGACGCCGTCCAGCAGCGGGTTGGCGATCGCCTTTTCGGCCGCCTCGATCGCACGATTGTCTCCCGAGGCTTCGCCCGTGCCCATCATCGCCTTGCCCATCTCGGACATGACCGAGCGGACGTCGGCGAAATCGAGGTTGATGAGGCCGGGCATCACCATCAGGTCGGTAATGCCGCGCACGCCCTGCTGGAGCACCTGGTCCGCCATCTGGAACGCCTCCTTGAAGGTGGTGTTCGGATTGGCGATCAGGAACAGATTCTGGTTGGGGATGACGATCAGCGTATCGACGTGCTTCTGCAATTCGGCGATGCCCGCCTCGGCCGATTTGGTGCGGCGGTTGCCTTCGAAGCTGAACGGCTTGGTGACGACGCCTACCGTCAGGATGCCGCGATCGCGCGCCGCCTTGGCGATGACCGGGGCCGCACCCGTGCCGGTGCCGCCGCCCATGCCGGCGGCGATGAAGCACATGTGCGCGCCTTCCAGCGCCTTCTCGACCATCTCGATCGTCTCTTCGGCCGCCGCCCGGCCGATCTCGGGCCGCGATCCGGCGCCCAGCCCCTGCGTGATCTTGAGGCCGAGCTGGATGCGCTGTTCGGCGGGCGAGGCGTTCAGCGCCTGCGCATCGGTGTTGGCGACGACGAAATCCACGCCCTGCACGTCGCTGGAGATCATGTTGGCGATCGCATTGCCGCCCGCCCCGCCGACGCCGATCACCGTGATGCGCGGCTTCAGCTCGTCCACTTCGGGGCGAAGGAATTCGATGGTCATCCAAGTGTCTCCGTGACGGGCGGGCGGGCTGCGGCGCCGGTGATTTTGCCCGAACCCGCCCGCCGATTCACCAAAAATGTGCGAGCCGCACGCAAAAAGGTGGGGATGGATCGGTTCGCGACCACAAGCGGTGGCACGCGTGCGACCAGCCGAGTGGCGCGATCAGTAGCCGCTGCGGAACGCGGCGACGAGGCGCTGCACCAGCCCCGCCGGCGACATCCGCGGCGGCGCCGGTGCGGGGCCGGCGGCGAGCTGGAGGTCGAGCGGTTCGGACGCGGCGAACATCACGAGGCCGGCGAGCGTGGCGAAGGCCGGGCCGGCATGGGCGTCGGGCATGCCCACCAGGCCGCGCGGCCGTCCGATGCGCACGGCGCGGCCGAGCGCGCCTTGCGCATAATCGGCGATGCCCTTCAGCTCCGCGCCGCCGCCGGTCAGCACCACCTGCCGGCCGATCGGCCCGGCGAAGCCGAGCGTCTTCAAACCACCCTCGATCTCGGCGATCCATTGTTCGAGGCGGAGGCGGATGACCGCGATCAGCTGCGCGCGGGTGATGCGGCCGCCGTCGCCGGGCGGCTGGTCCCCCGCCACCGCCGTCACCTCGATCATTTCGTGATTGTCGCGCGGGGAGGTCTGGGCCGAGCCGTGGAAGCATTTCATCCGCTCGGCCTGGCTGCGGCGGGTGCCGAAGGCGGAGGCGATGTCGTCGGTGATGTCCGCCCCGCCGATCGGGATCGAGGCGAGGCCGACCAGCAGCCCGCCCGCGAACAGCGAGACGTTGGTGACGCCGCCGCCCAGCTCCACCAGCGCCACGCCAAGCTCGCGTTCCTCCTCCGACAGGCAGGCCATGCCGGTGGCGATCGGCGCGGCGACGATCGACTTGACCGCCAGATGCGCCGAGCGGACGCACAGATCGAGGTTGCGGATCGGCGAGGGCTCGGCGGCAACGACGTGGATGTCGACCCCCAGCCGGTCGGCGTGGAGGCCGAGCGGCGATTTCACGCCGCGCAGGCCATCCAGCGTATACATCGTCGGCTGCGCGTGGAGGACGAGGCGGCCTTCGGGATCGATCGAGTTGCGGCCCGCCGCCAGCAGTTCGTCGATATCCTGCTGTTCGATGCGGTGGCCGCCGAGATCGACCTCGACCGAGGCGACGTCGGAGACGAGGCCGCCTGCCGAGAAGCCGACCCACGCTTCCTCGATATTGACGCCCGCGATCCGTTCGGCCTGCTCCACCGCCTCCCGGATCGCGCCTTCGGTGCGGCCCATGTCGGCGATGTAGCCGCGGCGCACGCCGCGCGATTCGCGCTGGCCGGTGCCGAGCACGATCAGCTCGCCGGCATCGCCATATTGGGCGATGAGCGCGCTGATCTTGGTCGATCCGATGTCGAGCGCGGTGATGAGGCCGGGGCGGGGCTGGGCCATCAGATCGTCCGTGCGGCCACGGGTTCGGCGACGCGGCGGCCCGGCTCGCGCGAGACGCGGACGACGATCCGCTGCGGATCGCGCATGTCGAACCGCACATAGCCCTGGCCCAGCAGCCGCACCGCCGCATCGCGCTTGGCGAAATAGGCGTAGGCGGTCAGCGCCGCCGTGTCGCCTTCGGGCAAAGCCAGCGTCTCGCCGGACTGGAAGCGTATGTCCCACCGCCGCCCGCCGATCCAGGTGCCGCCCTCCACCATCGGCTTCAGCGCCGGCTGGCTGTCGATCAGGGCGGCGAAGCCCGCGGCATGGGCGTTGGCATCGGGGCCGATCACCAGCGGCAGGCCGGGCGGCATCGTGGCGGGATCGACCGCGGCGATCAGCCCGCCGGCGCGGTCGATCAGCGCCAGCTGCTGGCGATGCTGCCAGACGGCGGCGGGCTTCTTCTCGACGATGTCCACCACCAACGTATCGGGCAGGCGGCGCGAGACGCGCGCATCCTCCACCCAGCCGAGCCGGAGGAGAGCGGCGCGGGTGCCATCCAGATCGACCAGCGGCATCGGTTTCGCCTGCTGCATCAGGGCGATGCGATAGACCGCGTCGCGATCGGCGCGGGCGCGGCCGACGACCTCGACGGTGCGGACGGCATAGCCCATCCGCCCGATCTGCTGGCCGACCATCTCGCCCACCATCTGCGGCAGGCCCATCGCCACCAGCCCGGCGACGATGCCGGCGAAGACGAGGATCGCGAGCAGCCAGTTGCCCGCCCGCCGCAGCGCCTCGATCCGCACCGGCAGCAGCGCGGCGAGGCGGGCGGCGAAGCCGGGGCCGGCGCGCCGGGCCGCCGGGCGCGCGGCGCGGGCCGGTGGCGGCGGCGCGCTGCGGCCGCGGCGGATGCGGGGCGAGGCGGCGGCGGCGCTCATGCGGGCGGGCCGGCGGGCGCGGGCAGCGCCATCGCCTCGTCGACGATGCGCTGGACGAGCTGCGGATAGGAGATGCCGAGGTGGCGGGCCTGTTCGGGCACGAGGCTCAAGGGCGTCATGCCGGGCTGGGTGTTGACCTCGAGCAGATACAGCCCGGCCTCGCCGCGTTCGTCGTCCCAGCGGAAATCCGCCCGGCTGGCGCCGCGGCAGCCGAGGACGTGATGCGCCTTCAGCGCCATCGCCATCGCCGAGGAGGCGATCTCGGCCGGGATCTGCGCGGGGCAGATGTGGGTCGTCAGGCCATCGGTATATTTGGAGGCGTAATCGTAGAAGCCGCTGTGGGGGACCAGCTCGGTCACCGCCAGCGCCCGATCGCCCAACACCGCCACCGTCAACTCCCGCCCGCGGATGAAGGGCTCGGCGAGCAGGCTGTCGAACTCCGCCCACGGGCCGGGCGTGCCGCGGCCGATCGGCTGGCCGTGATTGCCCTCCGCCGTCACGATCGCGACGCCTACCGACGAGCCTTCGTTGACGGGCTTCAGCACATAGGGGCGCGGCAGCGGATCGGCGCTGTAGAGGCTTTCGGAGGCGACGATCAGCCCGGCCGGCATGCGGATGCCGTGGGGGACCAGTTCGTTCTTGGTCAATTGCTTGTCGATGGCGATGACCGAGGTGGCGAGGCCCGAATGGGTGTAGCGCAGCCCCATCAGATCGAGCAGGCCCTGCACCGTCCCGTCCTCGCCGGGGCAGCCGTGGAGCGCGTTGAACACCACGTCCGGCGCCGCCGCGGCCAGCCGCGCGGCCACGTCGCGCCCCATGTCGATACGCGTGACGCGGTGGCCGAGCGATTCGAGCGCCTCGGCCACCGGATTGCCGGACATCAGCGAGACTTCGCGCTCGGCCGACCAGCCGCCCATCAGCACCGCGACATGCAAAGGGGCGGTCATGCCGGCACCCCCACGCGGCGGATTTCCCATTCGAGCGTGATGCCCGAATGGCCGGCGACGCGGGTGCGGACGATCTCGCCCAATTGCTCGATCTCGGCGGCGCTGGCGGTGCCGGTGTTCAGGAGGAAATTGGTGTGCTTTTCGGACACTTGCGCGCCGCCGTGGGCGAGCCCGCGACAGCCGGCGGCGTCGATCAGCGCCCATGCCTTCTCGCCCGGCGGATTCTTAAAGGTGGAGCCGCCGGTGCGGCTGCGCAGCGGCTGGCTCGCCTCGCGCTCGGCGGCGATGCGATCCATCTCGGCGCCGATCGTGGCGGGATCGCCGGGGGTGCCGGCGAACAGCGCCTCCACGACCACCGCACCTTCCGGCACATCGGAATGGCGGTAGGTGAAGGCGAGGCGGGCGGCAGGCCAGGTCTCGATCGTGCCGTCGCACAGCACCAGCGTGGCCTCGATCAGGATGTCGGATACGTCGCGGCCATAGGCACCGGCGTTCATCGCCACCGCGCCGCCGGTGGTGCCGGGAATGCCGCGCAGGAATTCGAGGCCGGCGATCCCGGCGTCACGCGCCGCCGATGCCACGGTGATGCCCATCGCCGCGGCCCCCGCGCGCACCCGCCCGCCCGGCTCGACCGAGACGGCGGCGAACGCCTTGGGCAGGCGGACCACCACGCCCGGCACGCCGCCGTCGCGCACGATCAGGTTCGATCCGACGCCGATCGGCAGCACCGGCACGGCGGGATCGAGGGTGCGCAGGAACGCCGCCAGATCGGCGGCATCGGCCGGGCGGAACAGCCGCTCGGCCGGCCCGCCGGTGCGGAACCAGATGAAATCGGCAAGGCTCGCCCCGGCATCGATCCGGCCGCGCACCCCCGCTGTGGCGGCGGCACCCGTCACTTGCGGCGCCAGCCCCACAGCGACATCCAGCTTTCGGCGGCCTTCATGTTCGCCTCGACCGCGGCCTGCGCCGCGGTCTGCGCGCTCACCATGTCGTTGGCGCTGGAGACGGCCGCCTCCGCCCACGCAATCTGGCGGCGCTGGAGTTCGATCGCCTGCTCCTGCAACGCGATCCAGGGTGCGAAAAGCTCGATCATGCCGGAACCTTCCTCTGCGCGCCGATCGCCTCGGCCAGCCCCGCCGCCCATTTGGTGATGTCGCCGGCGCCGAGGCACACGATCATGTCGCCCGGCTGGGCGACCTCCGCAAGGGCCGTGGTGAGCGCCTCCGGCCCCGCCACTTCCTGCGCCGAGCGATGCCCGCGCATCTTGAGGCCGGAGACGAGTGCCGCGGCATCCACCCCCTCGATCGGCGCCTCGCCCGCCGGATAGACGGGGGCGACATAGACCATGTCGGCATCGTTGAAGGCGGACTGGAACTCCCCCATCAGATCGCGCAGGCGGGTGTAGCGATGCGGCTGGACGACCGCGATCACGCGATTCTCCACCCCCTCGCGCGCCGCCGCCAGCACCGCCTTCACCTCGACCGGGTGGTGGCCGTAATCGTCGATGATCGTGGCGCCATCGACCGTGCCGACATTGGTGAAGCGCCGCTTGACCCCGCCGAACTGGGCGAAGCCGGTCTGGATCACCGCATCGCCGACGCCCATCTCGAGCGCCACCGCGATCGCGGCGAGCGCGTTCTGGACGTTGTGGCGGCCGGGCATCGGCAGCTCGATCCCCTCGATCGAGCGGCTGGAGCCGTCGCGCTGGCGGACGATTGCCTCGAAGCGGTTGCCGCCGGGGATCGGCGTGACGTTGACGCCGCGCACGTCGGCCTGCGCGGAGAAGCCGTAGGTGACAACGCGCCGGTCGCGCACGCGCGGGATCAGCGCCTGCACTTCCGGATGATCGAGGCAGAGCAGGGCGGCGCCGTAGAAGGGCACGTTTTCGATGAACTCGACGAAGGCGTCCTTCACCGCATCGAACGATCCGTAATGATCGAGATGTTCGGGATCGATGTTGGTGACGACCGCATAAGTGCCGTCGAGCCGGAGGAAGCTGCCGTCGCTCTCGTCGGCTTCGACCACCATCCAGTCGGACGCACCCAGCCGGGCGTTGGAGCCGTAGCTGTTGATGATGCCGCCGTTGATGACGGTGGGATCGACCCCGCCCGCATCGAGCAGCGCCGCGACCATCGAGGTCGTCGTCGTCTTGCCATGGGTGCCGGCGATGGCGACCGTGGATTTCAGCCGCATCAGCTCGGCCAGCATCTCGGCACGGCGGACGACGGGGATGCGGCTTTCCAGCGCCAGCTCCACCTCCGGATTGCCGCGCTTGATCGCGGTGGAGGTGACGACCACCGCCGCATCGCCCAGATTCTCCGCCCGGTGGCCGATCGCGACGGGGATGCCGCGCTTGCGCAACCCCTCGATCACATAGCCTTCGGCGACGTCCGAGCCCTGCACCTTGTAGCCCAGATTGTGCATCACCTCGGCAATGCCGGACATGCCGATGCCGCCGATGCCGATGAAGTGGATGGTGCCGATGTCGGTGGCGACGCCCTTCACGCGAAAGCTCCCTGTGCGGGCGCGGCCCGGCTGGTGGTGGGGGTGGCGGGCTGGAGGGTGACGCCGGGGGTGCGGCCCAGCCCCTCGACCAGATCGGCCAGCCGTTCGGTGGCGTCGGGACGGCCGCAGGCGCGGGCGCGGGCACCCGCCTCGGCCAGCGCGCCGGGGTCGGTCGCCAGCGGTTCGATCTGGCGGGCGAGTTCGGCGGCGGTGAAGGCGCCCTGGGCGATGGCGACGGCCCCGCCCGCCGCCGCCATCTCGGCGGCATTGGCGGTCTGGTGATCGTCCATCGCCGAGGGGAGCGGCACGAGGATGGCGGGGCGGCCCGCCACCGTCAGCTCGGCGATGGTGGAGGCGCCGGCGCGAGCGATGACGAGGTGGCTCCACGCCAGCTTCGTCGGCAGATCGGGCAGATAGGTGGCGATCTGGGCGGCGATGCCGAGTTCGGCATAGCGCGCGCGGACGCGATCGAGGTCTTCGGCGCGGGCCTGATGCGTCACCTGCAGGCGCTGGCGCAGCGCATCGGGCAGCAAAGCGAGACCTTCGGGGACGACGGTGGAGAGGATCGTCGCGCCCTGGCTGCCGCCCGTCACCAGCAGGCGGAGCGGCCCGTCCGCATCCAGCCGGGGGAAGGGGGCGGTGCCGATCTCGCGCACCACCTCGCGCACCGGATTGCCGACGAGGTGGGTCTTGCGCGCATGCTGCGGCTTCAGCCCGCGGATCACCGGATAGGCGGTGGCGATGGCATCGACGCGGGGGGCGAGGAAGCGGTTGACGCGGCCGAGCACCGCATTCTGTTCATGCACAGCGGTGGGCACGCGATCGGCCAGCGCCGCCAGCAGCGCGGGGAGCGCAGGATAGCCGCCGAAACCGATCACGGCGGCGGGCAGGAACGTCTCGTTCAGCCGCCGCGCCATCGCCCGCCCCGCCCAGATCGACCGCGCGGCGCGGACCCATCCGATCGGCCCGCCCTGCGCGCGGCCGGCGGGCAGGACATGGGTCTGCATGCCTTCGAACAGTCCGGGGATGCGGGCGCCGCGCTCGTCCGTGACGAGGGCGACGTGATGGCCACGACGCGTCAGCTCCGCCGCCAGCGCGTGCGCCGGCACCATGTGGCCGCCGGTGCCGCCTGCCGCCAGCACGAAATGGCGGCGGATCATGGGTTGGCCTGCACTCACCGTCCGCTCCACGTAACGACATAGGGGGACCGCTTGAGATACGGGTTCGCGCGGGTGAAGGCCAGCAGCAGCCCGAAACCGATGGACAGCGCCAGCATCGACGAGCCGCCGTAGGAGATGAACGGCAGCGTCATTCCCTTGGACGGCGCGATCTGCACGTTGACCGCCATGTTGATGAGCGCCTGGCAGCCGAATTGCGCGACGAGGCCGGCCGAGGCGAGCAGGGTGAAATCATCCTCCTCGTTCAGCAGCCGCACGAACACGCGGACGACGATGGCGAGATAGATGCAGGCGATGGCGAGGCAGGCGATCAGCCCGAATTCCTCGCCGATCACCGAGAAGATGTAATCGGTATGCGGTTCGGGCAGGCGGAACTTCATCGTCCCCGCCCCCGGCCCGCGCCCGATGAGGCCGCCGTTGGTGAGCGTGTTGTGCGCGCTGTCCGTCTGGTAGGTGTCGCCCGTGCCCTTCAGGAAGGCATCGATGCGGGTGCGCGCCACGCCGTAGAACAGATAGGCGGCGACGATCCCGCCCAGCGCGATACCGCCCAGCCACGCCAGCACGCGGAAGCTGGTGCCGGACAGCATGAGCAGCGTCGCCCACACTGCGCAGAAGATCACCGTCTGGCCGAAATCGGGCTGTTTCATCAGCAGCGCCGCGACGACCGCCAGCAGCCCGCCGGAGATGACGGCGACGGGCAAGCTCTCGTCCCGCCGCTT
Source organism: Edaphosphingomonas fennica (assembly GCA_036946415.1). Lineage (GTDB taxonomy): Bacteria > Pseudomonadota > Alphaproteobacteria > Sphingomonadales > Sphingomonadaceae > Sphingomonas_Q > Sphingomonas_Q fennica_A. Next base: position 128,570 of record JAQIJD010000006.1, read on the forward strand.
CAGCGACAGCAGCCAGGCGGTGGTGACGACGAACAGGGGTTTCAGGAATTCGGACGGCTGGACCTGGATCGGCCCGAGCAGCAGCCAGCGCTGCGCGCCGTTCACCTCGAACCCGACGAGCGGCACCGCCGCCAGCATCAGCAGGAACAGGCCGGCGCCGGCCAGCGCCAGACGTCGCGCCAGCGCCTTGGGCAGCATCGACGTGCCGATCATCACCGGCACGCCGAGGCCGATCCAGACGAGCTGGCGGTAGAAATAATAGAGCGGCGGGAAGGTGAGGCTGGCGTTGGAATAGCGCTGGCCGGCGGCGGGCGAGGCGGCGGCGACCGCGATCAGCCCGATGCCGATCAGCACCGTGACGAGCAGCAGGAGGACGCGATCGATCTCCCAGAACCAGCGGCCGAGCGCGGTGCGATCGGCGCGGCCGAGCCGCTGGCCGCGGCCGCGCAGGCGGCGGCGTTCGGCGGCGCGATCCCGCGCGGCGCGATCGAGGCGGATAGCAGCGTTCGCGTTCACGGCAGCGCCGCCACCGCATCGCGGAACGCCTGCCCGCGATGTTCGAAATCGCGATATTGATCGAACGAGGCGCAGGCGGGGGAGAGCATCACCACCTCGCCCGGCCGCGCCGCCGCCGCCGCCGCCTCGACCGCGGCGTCCAGCGTGCCGGCGCGGATCACGGGCAGAGCGGGATCGAGGATGTCGGCCAGCATGTCGCCCGACTGGCCGATCGTATAGGCGGCGCGGACGTGGGGCAGGAACGGCAGGCAGGCTTCCAGATCGGGGGTCTTGGCGATGCCGCCCAGGATCCAGTGGACCCCCTCGAACGCCGCCAGCGCGGGGGCGACCGAGGCGGCGTTGGTGGCCTTGCTGTCGTTGACGAACAGGATGCCGTGCCGCTCGCCCACCCGCTCCATGCGGTGGGGGAGGCCGGGATAGGTGGCGAGGCCGCGGGCGATGTCCGCCTCGGGCAGTTCCAGCGCGCGCAGCGCGGCGATGGCGGCGGCGGCGTTCTGGGCGTTGTGCGGGCCTTGCAGCGCGGGCCACGCCTTCTGGCCGATCGCGTCGCTGCGGCGGACCATGGCAATGCGGTGGCGGGCGGCGGCGCGGCGGGTGCGTTCGGCGACCGCGATGGCGCGCGTCGCATCGTCTTCCACCGCGATCACCGCGACATGATCGGCATCCTGCATCGCCAGCAGCCGCGCCTTGGAGGCGGCATAGCCCTTGAACCCGTCGTAGCGATCGAGATGGTCGGGGGTGATGTTGAGGAGCACCGCCACGTCGCAGTCGAGGCTGTGCGTCAGATCGATCTGGTAGCTGGACAGCTCGAGCACATAGACGCCGCCCGCCGGCAGCGGCTGCTGGCCCAGGATCGGCAGGCCGATGTTGCCGCCGAGCGTGGTCGACCAGCCCGCCTCGCGCAGGACGTGGTGGATGAGCGCAGTGACGGTCGACTTGCCGTTGGTGCCGGTGATGCCGACCACCTTGTGGCGCGGCAGATCGGCGCGGGCCTCCGCGAACAATTCGATGTCGCCGATGACCGGCAGGTTCCAGGCATGCGCCTTGCCCGCGATCGGATGGCGGTTGAGCGGGACGCCGGGGGAGACGACCAGCGCCTCGAACCCGTCGAGCGCGCCGCGTTCGACGAAGTTGCGGATTTCCAGCGCGTCGCCGGCATCCTCGATCTCGGCGAGGAGCGCCTCGCACGCGGCGGGATCGCTGTCCCACGCGACGACCTCAGCGCCCGCCGCCAGCAGCGCGCGGACGGTGGCGACGCCGGAGCGGGCGAGGCCGAAGACGGCATAGCGCCGCCCGGCGAACCGATCGCCCAGGAAGGCCGCCGGCGCGCGGCGCAGGTCGCTCACCGCAGTTTCAGCGTGGCGAGGCCCGCCAGCGCCAGCACGAAGGAGATGATCCAGAAGCGGATCACGACCGTCGGCTCGGACCAGCCGAGCTGTTCGAAATGGTGATGGATCGGCGCCATGCGGAAGATGCGCTTCCCCGTCCGCTTGTAGAAGAACACCTGGAGGATAACCGAAACCGTCTCCAGCACGAAGAGGCCGCCGACGATCAGCAGCACGATCTCGTGATGCGCGACGACCGCGATCGTGCCGAGCGCGCCGCCGAGCGCGAGGCTGCCGGTATCGCCCATGAAGACCGCCGCGGGCGGCGCGTTGAACCACAGGAAGGCGAGGCCGCCGCCGATGATCGCCGCCGTCAGGATCGTCAGATTGCCCGCACCCGGCACGTGCGGGATGCCCAGATAGGCCGCGAAGCGGGCGTTGCCGACCATGTAGACGATGACGAAGAAGGCGAGGCTGGCGATCACCACCGGCATGATGGCGAGGCCGTCCAGCCCGTCCGTCAGGTTCACGGCATTGCCGAAGCCGACGATGATGAACGCCGCGAACAGGATGTAGAAGGGGCCGAGATCGATCACCGGCCCGTTGTAGAAGGGCAGATAGAGTTCGGTGGAGATGCTGCTGCCGTGGAGGATGATCCACGAGGCGATGGCCGCGATCACGAATTCCATCAGCAGCCGCGTGCGCCCGGCGAGGCCGGCGTGGCTGCGCTTCTTCACCTTGTCGTAATCGTCGAGGAAGCCGATCACGCCGAAGCCCAGCGTCACCAGCAGGCACGCCCAGGTGTAGCGGTTGGTGAGGTCCATCCACAGCAGGAGCGAGGCCGTCACCGCGGTGAGGATCATCAGCCCGCCCATCGTCGGCGTGCCGACCTTGGCGAGGTGGGTCTGCGGGCCGTCCGCCCGGATCGGCTGGCCCTTGCCCTGGCGGACGCGCAGCCAGCCGATGAAGCGCGGGCCGATGATGAGGCCGATGAACAGCGCCGTCAGCGCGGCGGCGCCGGCGCGGAAGGTGATGTAGCGGATGAGGTTGAGGAGGCCGGGAAAGCCGATCCATTCGGCCAGCAGGTAAAGCATCAGGCGTCGTCCCGGCGGGCGAGGGCTGCGACCAGCCGGCTCAAGCCCAGTGAATTTGATCCCTTGACCAGCACCGCATCGCCCGGCGCCAGCATCGTCGAAAGCCGGGCTTCGGCCGCCGCGGCGTCGGGCACATGCGCGAAATCGACGCGACCCTCAAGGGATTCGGCAAGCGCCGCCATCTCCGGCCCGACCAGCAGGGCGAAGGCGACGCCGGCCCGTTCGACCGGATCGGCCAGTGCCGCGTGGAAGGCGGCCGAATGCTCGCCCAGCTCGCGCATGTCGGCCAGCACCGCCAGCCGGCGGGTGGCGGGCGTCTGGCCGAGGCTGGCGAGCGTCGCCGCCATCGAGGCGGGATTGGCGTTGTAGCTTTCGTCGATCAGGAGGGCGGTGCCGTTGCCGGCCTCGACCGCGATCCGCGCGCCGCGGCCGGGCAGGCCGGGCAGCTCGGCGAGCGCCAGGCCGGCGGCGGGCAGATCGCCACCCGCCGCATGGACCGCGCCCAGCACCGCCATGGCATTGGCGAGCCAGTGATCGCCGGGGGGCGCGAGCGTGAAGGTGAGTTCCGCCCCATCCACGATCGCGCTGACGATCGTGCCGCGCCCGCTCGTCACCCGGTCGCGCGGGCGGATGTCGGCCCCGGCGTCGAGGCCGAAGGTGACGATGCGGCCGGCGAAGGGGGCGGCGGCGGCGATCAGCCGGTCGCGATGCGGGCTGTTGAACGGGATCAGCGCGGTGCCGCCCGGCTCCAGCCCCAGGAAGATCTCCCCCTTGGCGTCGGCGATCGCCTCGTCGCTGTCGAAAAAGGCGCGGTGGGCGGGCGCGACGGCGGTGACGATCGCGACATGGGGGCGGACGAGGCGGGTGAGCGCCGCCAGTTCGCCGGCATGGTTCATCCCCATCTCGAACACGCCGAACGCACTGTCGGCGGGCATCCGCGCGAGGCTGAGCGGCACGCCGACATGGTTGTTGTAGCTCTTGAGGCTGCGGTGGGTGCGGCCCGGCAGCGCGCGATCGAGGCAGGCGGCGAGCGCCTCCTTCGTGCCCGTCTTGCCGACCGAACCGGTGACGCCGATGATCCGCGCCGCCGTCCGCGCCCGCGCCGCCCGGCCCAGCGCATCGAGCGCGAGCGCTGTATCGGCGACGCGGATGTGCGGACCCTCGACGGGTTCGGAGACGAGCACGCCCGCCGCCCCCTGCGCCAGCGCCTGTTCGACGAAGCGGTGGCCGTCGGTCGCCTCGCCCTTCAGCGCCACGAACAGGTCGCCCGGCCCCACCTCGCGCGAATCGTAGGCGACGCCGGTGATCGGGAAGTCGACGGGCACGCGACCGCCCGTCGCCGCGGCGACCGCCGCCGCGGTCCACAGCGTCATGCCGCGCACTCGCGCGCGACGGCGGCATCGTCGAAGGGGAGGATGCGGTCCCCTACGATCTGGCCCTGTTCGTGGCCCTTGCCGGCGATCAGCACCACATCCCCCGGCTCCGCTTCGGCGACGGCGGCGGCAATGGCGGCGTGGCGATCACCGATTTCGCGGGCTTCGGGCGCACCGGCCAGCACCTCGCGGCGGATCGCGGCGGCATCCTCGCTGCGGGGATTGTCGTCGGTGACGATGACGCGATCGGCGCCGGCTGCTGCGACCTCCGCCATCAGCGGGCGCTTGCCGCGGTCCCTATCTCCGCCCGCGCCGAACACCACCGTCAGCCGCGCAGCGGTATGCGGGCGGAGCGCGGCGATGGCGGCGTCCAGCCCGTCAGGCGTATGCGCATAATCGACATAGACCGGCGCGCCGCCGCGGGTGACGACGGCGCGTTCCAGCCGCCCGCGCACCGGCTGCAGCCGCGCGAGATCGGCGAGCGTGCGGGCCGGATCGCCGCCCGTCGCGATGACGAGGCCGGCGGCGACCAGCGCGTTGGCGGCCTGATAGGCGCCGATCAGCGGCAGATCGATACGGGTGTCGCGGCCGTCCACCGCCACCACCAGCGTCTGGCCGAGCGCGGTGGGGGGTGCGATCGATCAGGCGGAGCGCGGTGCCGGCAGCACCCACCGTCAGCAGGCGGAGGCCGCGTTCGCGCGCCAGTTCGACGACGCGGCTCGAGGCGGGATCGTCGGCCCACACCACCGCCGCCCCGTCCGCCGCCACCACTTCGGTGAACAGGCGCAGCTTGGCTTCGAGATAGGCCTCCATCGTGCCGTGATAGTCGAGATGGTCGCGGCTGAGGTTGGTGAAGCCGGCGGCGCGGACGGGCAGCGCCTCGATCCGGAATTGCGACAGGCCGTGGCTCGACGCCTCGAACGCGGCGTGGCTGACGCCCTCGCGCGCGAGCCCCGCCATCGTGGCGAGGAAGGTGACGACGTCGGGCGTGGTGAGGCCGGTCGAGACCTGTTCGTCGGCGGTGGTGACGCCGAGCGTGCCGATCGAGGCGGCATGGTGCCCCGCCATCCGCCACAATTGCCGGGTCAGTTCGACGCAGGAGGTCTTGCCGTTGGTGCCCGTCACCGCGACGGTGGTGGTGGGGAAGGGGCGGAAGAAGGCGGCGGCGGTGCGGGCGAAGGCGCGGCGCGGCTCGGCATCGGCGATATGGGCGATGCCGGCGGGCACGCTCGCCTCGGGCCGGGCGACGATCGCGATGGCGCCCGCTTCGGCGGCGGCGGCGATATAATCCTCGCCATCGACGCGCGCGCCGCGGAAGGCGCCGAAGATCGTGCCCGGCGCCACCTTGCGATGATCGATCGCGAAGCCGGTCACGACGCCCTCCGCCGGGGCGGCCGCGGGCAGGTGGGCGCGCGCGAGGACATCGGCGAGGCGCATCGTCACTTCGCCTCCTTCTCGTGGATGTAGCGCAGCACGTCGCCCATGTCGGCTTCGCGCGATGTATCCGGGATCATGCCCAGCAGCGGGCCGATGCGGGCGATCACGCGCGAGATGACGGGCGCGACGTTCCAGCCGGCGGTGTGGAAGCCGTAGGTTTCCTTGGTCGCTTTCGGCTCGTCCAGCATGGCGATCACCACATAGCGGGGATCGTCCATCGGGAACACGCCGGCGAAGGAGGTGACGACCGCGCCGTGGGTGTAGCGGCCGTTCAGGATCTTCTCGGCGGTGCCGGTCTTGCCGCCGACGCGGTAGCCGGGGGCATCGGCGTTCTTGCCCGTGCCCTTCATCACCACGAGGCGGAGGAGGGCGCGCATCCGGTCCGACGTCTCGGCGGTGAAGACGCGCTCGCCGGCCGGCACGGGGTGGCCGGGACCGGTCTTGAGCAAGGTCGCCGGGCGCCACAGGCCGCCGTTGAAGAGGGTCGCATAGCCGGTCGCCAGATGGAGCGGGGTGACGGCGATGCCGTGGCCGTAGCCGACCGTCATCGTCGCGATCTGGCCCCAGTTGGCGCCGGGGGTGAGCGTGCGCCCGCGTTCCCGCAGTTCCACTGACACCGGCTCGAGGAAGTGCATCCGCCGCAGGAATTCGCGCTGCCGTTCCGGCCCGACCTGCGCCGCGATCTGCGCGGTGCCGATGTTGGAGCTTTCCTGCATGATCTCGGCGACGGTGCAGGCGCGGCCGAAGGGGTGGGTGTCGGTGATGGTGAAGCGGCCGACGCGCAGGCCCCGCGGGCAATCGTAGGTCTGGCCGAAGCTGGTGACGATGCCCGAATCCATCGCCATCGCCACGGTGAACGGCTTGAAGGTGGAGCCGAGCTCGTAGACGCCGAGCGTCGCGCGGTTGAAGCGCGCCTCCATCGATCCCTTGCCGGGCGCGTTGGGATTGAGTTCGGGCAGCGAGGTCATCGCCAGCACTTCGCCGGTCTTCACGTCCATGACGACGCCGGCCGCGCCGATGGCGCTGAAGTGCGCCATCGCCTTGGCCAGTTCCGCCTCGAGCGTCTGCTGGACGCGCGCGTCCATCGAGAGCGCCAGCGGCGTGCCGCGGAGGCGGGTATCGAGCAGCCGGGTCTCCAGCTCGCGCTCCAGCCCGGCCGCGCCCTTGCCGTCGAGATCGGTGTAGCCGATCATGTGGCTGGCGAGCGCGCCCTGCGGGTAGAGCCGCTCCTCCTCGCGATCGTAGACGATGCCCGGCTCGCCGATCGCGTTCACCGCCGCCACCAGCTCGGGCACTGCGCGGCGGCGCAGATACATGAACTTCCGCCGGCCGTTCAGGATCGCCAGATATTGGGCGGCGCTGCGTTCCGGCATGATCCGGGCAAGTGCTGCCGCGATGGTCGGCTTGTCGCCGATCACCTTGTGCGGCTGGATCGCGATATACCAGGCGTTGATCGTCGTCGCGAGCGGGGTGCCGTTGCGATCGACCATATCGGCGCGCTTCGGCAGGAAGGCGTCCGCCGGGCGGCCGGCATCGGGCCGGCCGACGATCGCGAGCAGCCAGACGAGGCGGAGCGCGATCACCGCGGTGACGCCGATGAACATCAGCATCACCACCATCAGGCGGAACTGGACGATGCCCGCCTCGGCGGCGCGCGCGGCGGCCTGCGCCGGGGTGGCGCGCGGAAAGGCTGGCTCGCCGAGCCGGAAGTCGGCGGGGCGGACGGCGATGGTCATCGCCGCGCGGAAGACCCGGAATCGCGTTCCAGATCGGCCAGCGAGCCGATGTCTTCGGGCAGCAGCGAGGCGGATACGCGCGGCGCCGCGGGCAGCACCACCTTGACCGCGAGCGGGGCGATCGCCGGCCCTTCGACGATCGCGCCGGGCTTGGGCCTGAGATACGTGGCCTGGCGGAGCAGCGGCTGCGGCGGGGCGGCGGGCGCGTCCGCCACGCGATCGGGCGCGGCCGCGTGCGGGGCGGCGGCGGGGGTGAAGGCGACGGTGCGGACCGCGCCCTGACTGGCCACGATCGCGGGATCGAGCGGCAGCGGCGCCGGCGCATCGAGGCTCGCCAGCCGCACCTCGCTGTCGAGGAACTGGCCCGCACCCGGCGCGGTGAGGCCGAGGACGGCAACGTTCCACCGTTCGAGCTGCGGCATGCGGGTACGGGTGACGATCTCGGTCGTCAGCATCCGGATGTCCTTGCGCGTCTGGCCGATCTGCCGTTCGACGCGCGCCAGTTCCGCCCGTTCGGTGGCGACGCGCTGCGACACCAGGTAGCAGCACAGCGCCGCCGTGGCGACGCCTGCCACCATCCAGACCGAACGGAACCGGGATGCGATCATCGGGGGGAAGCCTTACTGGACCAGGAGGGGGCGGCGGTGCGCCGGGCGACGCGCAGCGTGGCGGACCGGGCGCGGGGGTTGCGGGCGAGTTCGGCCTCGCCCGCGCGGACGGGTTTGGCCACCGCCTCGAACGAGGGGGCGGCGCCGGCCGCGGTGGCGGGCAGGTGGCGCGAGCCGGCGGGGGTGGCGCCGGACCGTTCCTTCAGGAACCGCTTGACGATGCGATCCTCCAGCGAATGGAAGGAGACGACCGCCAGCCGCCCGCCGGGCTTCAGCGCGCGTTCGGCGGCGGCGAGCCCGTCCTCCAGCTCCTCCATCTCGCGGTTCAAATGGATGCGGATCGCCTGGAAGGTGCGGGTGGCGGGATCCTTCGGCATGTGATCGCGGTGGCCGAGCGCGCGGCGGACGACCGCCGCCAGCTCGCTGGTGCGCGCGATCGGCCGCGCCGCCACGATCGCGCGGGCGACGCGGCGCGACTGCCGCTCCTCGCCCAGGTGGAACAGCACGTCGGCGATCTCGGCCTCGTCCGCCTCGTTGACGAACTCGGCCGCGGTCCGCCCCTCCTGCTCCATCCGCATGTCGAGCGGGCCATCCGCCTGGAAGGAGAAGCCCCGCTCGGCCCGGTCGAGCTGCATCGAGGAAACGCCGATGTCGAGCGTGACGCCGTCCACGCCCGCCGCATGATCGGCGATGGTCGAGAAGCGGTCGGCCACCAGCGTCAGCCGGCCGCCGGCCTCGGCCACCAGCGCCTGCCCTTCGCGAATCGCATCGGGATCGCGATCGAAGGCGATCACCTCCGCGCCGGCCGCCAGCAGGGCGCGCGTGTAGCCGCCCGCCCCGAACGTGCCGTCGACATGCGTCTCGTGCGGTGCCGGGGAGAGGCCGGCGATCACCTCGTCCAGCAGGACGGGGATGTGGGGGGCGGCGCCGATCATGCCTCGACCCCGCGTTCGGCCAGCAGGAAGCGGAGCGTGCGGCAGACGCGCGCCTTGTCCGCCTGCTCTTCCAGATAGCGGCGCGGATCCCAGATCTGGAAGGTCTGGCCCGAACCGACGAAGAAGGCGAGATCGCGGATGCCGGCGGTGGCGCGCAGCTGGGCGGAGAGGACCATGCGGCCGGCGGCATCGAACGACACCGGCAGCATCGCGCCGAACGCATCGGCCTGGGCGTCGTCCAGCGCCGCCATCTGGTCGGCCTCGGCGGCCTGCGCGACGCGTTGCTGGAGCTGGCGGAACAGCGCGCCGGCATAGGTGGCATCGAAGGCCTGGAGGCAGGCGTGCTTCTCATGCTCGCCGATCGACACCGTCTTCGCATCGAGCACGTTGCCCGTCGCCGCCGCGGCGCGGGCCCGGCGCTCGATCACGGCGCGAAAGTCGGACGGCAGGGAAACCCGTCCCTTCGCGTCCACCGCGTTCAGCGCATTGCCGAGGAAGAAATCGACGATGTCCAACTGGTCCAGGCCCCTTTGCGGTGCCGGCGGGGGCGAGCGGCGGGTGGCCTCGCGACGGCCATGTCCCCCGGCCGGACCGCCCCTCGGCCCGCTTCGATGGGGATATCAAGGGATCGCATGGTTTTCAATGCCACTGGATGGGTTTTGCTGTGTGTAACTTGGTCGAAAATGGACCGCGCGGTTCGGGCGGAATTGGCGGATTTCCGCCGCTGTTCCCGCTTCGGGCCGGTTGGCGGGGCTGTGGATAAGTCTTGGGAGAAGCTGTCGCCTGAGGCGGGAGAGCGCCGGTATGCGATGGGGATCGGCCGAGGGCCGCGCCCCGATTCAGCGCCGCCGCCAGTCCACCGCGGCGGCGTGCCGGCGGCGGCCGCCGAGGCCTTCCGCCAGATCGGCGACGAAGACGACATTGTCCGCCAGCCGCTGCGCGCGATCGGTGCCGGCGCCGATCCACGCATCGGGATGGAGGAGATCGGCGTCGGCGATCAGCAGCGCCCGGCCGCGGCCGATCGCGCAATCCGCCATCCGCCCTCGCGCATATGTCCGGCACGCGCCGGGGGCGGTGGCGACGAAACGGCCGGGATCGACCAGCAGCAGCCGGCGGCGGCCGACATCGAGGGGCGCGACCTGCGGCCGATCCTCCGCCAGCCGCAGTCCCCAGTGGGCGAGGAGTGGAGCGAGGCCGTCCGTTTCGGGCGGGTGGAGGGGGTCGTCCGGGCGGCGGTCCCCGGCCCAGCGCAGCGCCGGATCGGTCAGGATCACCGCCCGCCCCCCGGCGCGCAGCCAGCCGTCGATCGCGACGAGGCCGGCCGGACCCGGCGGGCGCGGCTGGGCGATCAGCAGCAGGCGGTGGCGGGCGAGCGTGGCGGCATCGGGCGAATCGATCGGATGGAGGGCGAGGCGGCGGCCGAGCACCGCCGCCGACGCCCGCTCGCGCGCATCCCCCCAGAACAGCGGCAGGCCGCTCAGCACCGCCACCGCCGGCGGATCGGCGGCCGGCGGATCGGGCCGGGCGACGGCGCGCTGCCACAGCGGCAGCACGCCGGGCACCAGCAAGGCGGCGATCCCCGCCGCCAGCAGCATCGCACGCGATCGGAACACAGCGGCGGCGGCGACGAGGATCGCCCACCACAGGAGGCCGGCGCCCACACCGCGCGCGGCATCGGCGAAGGGCGGCGGCGCGCCCCACAGGATGGCGACGGCGCTGTCGCCGAGCGTGGCGAGGGTGAGCGCCGCCGCGCCGCAGGCGAGACGGTGACGGGCCGGCTGCGGCGCGACGACGGCGGCGAGTGCCACCAGCAGCCACGGCCGGACGGCGAGGAAGGGGGCGATCTCGGCACGATCCGCGGCGATCGCTTGGCCCAGCGCCCAGCCGGCGGCGAGTTCGGCGAGGGCGTAGAGGGCGGCGGCGGCCGGCGCCGTCGGGCGGATCAGGGGGCGCGCGCCGGCGGCGGGGTGGGGGCCGGCGGGCCGGCGGCGGCCGGCACCGCCGCATCGGGCGCGACGCCCAGTTCGGCCAGCGGATCGCGCGCCGGTTCGGGCGCGGCGCGATTCGCCGCGACCTCGGCGGCATCGCGGGCGTCGGCATCCCGATCGCGTGCGATGTTCAGGAAGGCGGCGGCCAGCAGCACGATCAGGAACACGCAGGCGAGGCCGGTCAGCCCGGCCCGCACCCTCTGCATGCCCGTCCCCTTGTCGTCCACGCGTTCCACCATTCAGCCGAAGCGATATGCTATCAGATGGGGAAGAACGCGCCAATCGCGAGGGGGGCAGCCGTGATCGAGGCGGATTTGGTGGAGACGCTGCGGCAATTGGCGCCACCGCTTGCCGCCCTGCACGCGCCGTGGTGGCTGATCGGCAGTGCTGCGATGGCGCTGCACGGCGCGGCGCCGATCGTGGTGGCGGATGTCGACCTGCTCGTCTCCCCCGGCGATGCGGCGGCGCTGATCGGGATGCTGGGGCTGGTGCCGTTGCGGGCGGGATCGGACCGGTTCCGGTCGAACCCCTTCGCGCGCTGGACGGCGCCGCCGCTGCCGGTGGAGATCATGGCCGATTTCCATGTGCGCGCGGGCGACGGATGGGTGCCGGTGCGGCCGGCGACGCGGCAGGCGGTGACGATCGGCGGATCGGAGCTGTTCGTCCCCTCCGTCGCCGAACTGCGCGCGATCGGCCGGCTCTACGGGCGGCCGAAAGATGCGGAGCGGGACCGGCTGCTGGCGGCGATCGAGCCGACGAACCGCTGACACTCCCTGCGTTCGCCCCGAGCGAAGTCGAGGGGTACGCGGGGGCATGCGTTGCGCATGCCCCTGGACGTCGCTCGGGATGAACGGAAGTGGAGGGCTATCGCGTCAGCCATTCCGGCACCGGCAGGTTCTTGGCGGCCAGCCATGCCGGATTGAACAGCGTCGAGAGGTAGCGCATCCCCGAATCGCACAGGATGGTGACGATGCGGTGGCCTGGCCCCATCGCCCGCGCCAGCGCCACCGCGCCGGCCACGTTGATGCCCGAGGACAGGCCGACGCACAGCCCCTCGTCGCGCAGCAGCGCGAAGGTTTGCGCCAGGCCCTCCTCGTCGGAGATGCGGAACTGGGTGTCGATCGGGGCCGATTCGAGGTTGCCGGTGATCCGGCTCTGGCCGATCCCTTCCGCCACCGAATTGCCCTCGGCGCGCAATTCGCCATGCGCATAATATTCGTAGAGCGAGGCGCCGTGCGGATCGGTGAGCGCGATGGTGACGTTCGCGTCCCGCTCCTTCAGCCCGAGGCCGACGCCCGCCAGCGTGCCGCCGGTGCCGCAGGCGCAGGTGAAGCCGTCGATGCGGCCGCCGGTCTGCTCCCAGATTTCGGGCGCCGTCGTGCGGATGTGGGCGAGGCGGTTGGCGATATTGTCGAACTGGTTGGACCAGAGCGCGCCGGCCGTCTCCTCGGCGATGCGGCGCGAGGTATGCACGTAGTGCGCGGGGTTGGAATAAGAGGTGGGGGCGACCTCGACCAGTTCCGCCCCCAGCGCGCGCAGCGTGTCCTTCTTCTCCTGGCTCTGCGTTTCGGGGATGACGATGACGGTGCGATAGCCCTTGGCGTTGCCGACGAGGGCGAGGCCGATGCCGGTGTTGCCCGCCGTCCCCTCCACGATCGTGCTGCCGGCGGTGATCGCACCGCGCGCCTCGGCATCCTCGATGATGAACAGGGCGGCGCGGTCTTTCACCGATCCGCCGGGGTTCATGAATTCGCACTTGGCGAGGATGTCGCACCCCGTCGCCGCGCTCGGCCCGGCCAGGCGGACGAGCGGCGTGTTGCCGATGAGGTCGATCGAGCGGGCGGCGAGGGCGGTGGTCATGCCATCGCTGCTAGACCGGCCCGCGCGTCAGGCCAAGCGCGGGCCGGCTTGGGGGCGGCCAACGGCAGCTTGGGACGGCCGCATGTTCCTGTTATGTTCGGGTTCGTGCCGATCGAATCGCCCTTCTCCGTCCTGCCGCGGCCGCTGCGCTGGCTGTTCCTCGATCTGAACAGCTATTTCGCCAGCGTGGAGCAGCAGTTGCAGCCGGCGCTGCGCGGGCGGCCGGTGATCGTGGCGCCGGTCGATACCGACACGACCTCGGCGATCGCCGCCTCCTACGAGGCCAAGGCCTATGGCATCCGCACCGGCACCCCGGTGTGGGAGGCGAAGCGCCTGTGCCGCGACCTGATCGTCACGCCCGCCCGCCACGACCGCTATGTCGAATTCCACCACGCCATCGTCGCCGAGGTGTGGCGGCACATCCCCGTCACCCGGGTCTGTTCGATCGACGAGGTCGCCTGCCGGCTGGCCGACAACGAGAATGCGCCCGATCAGGCACGCGCGCTGGCGGGGCGGATCAAGGCGGGGATCGCGGCGAACGTGGGCGCATGCCTGCGTTCCTCGATCGGCATCGCGCCCAACCAGCTGTTGGCGAAGCTCGGCTCCGACATGCAGAAGCCCGACGGGCTGGTCGTACTGGAGGCGGCCGACCTGCCCGAGCGGCTGTTCGCGCTGAAGCTGACCGACATCTGCGGGGTGGGCGCGAAGATGGCGCGGCGGCTGGCGGCGGAGGGGATCCTCGACATCGAGCAATATTGCGCGCGCCGCCCGCGCGACGCCGGCACCGCCTGGGGCGGGGTCAACGGCGACCGGCTGTGGTATCTCCTCCACGGCCACGACCTGCCCGAAAAGCCGACGCAGAGCCGCTCGATCGGCCACAGCCACGTCCTGGCACCCCGCCATCGCGGCATCGAGGGCGCGCGGCTGACGGCGCGGCGGCTGACGCTGAAGGCGGGCAGCCGGTTGCGCCGTCAGGGCTATCGCTGCCGGCTGGTGATGCTCCACGCCCGCTTCGAGGACGATCGCTCGGCCTTCCGCCAGTCGATCCGCGTGGCCGAGACGGAGGACAGTTTCGCGCTGCTGGCGGCGCTTGGCCTGCTCTGGCCGCGGCTGGCGGCGGCGGGGGCGGCGCGGCCGGGGGGCTTCCGCCTGCGCATGATCGGCGTGACGCTGGCCGAGATCGTGGCCGTCGCCGGCGATCAGGGCAGCCTGTTCGGACAGCTGGCGGCGGACGATCCGCTGGCGCGCGCCACGCGCACGCTGTCGTTGTCGCGGGCGATGGACCGGCTGAACGAACGCTTTGGCCGCAACGCGGTGACGCTGGGGCCGGCGACCGGCGGGCGGATCGACCGGGTGGGCAGCAAGATCGCGTTCGGGCGGATTCCCGAGATGGCCGAATTCCACGAATGAGCCGCCCCGGCGGCCACCGGATGCTGCGGCGCGGCGGAATGCGCATTACGCGCTTGACGGGCGATGCTGCACTCGCGAGAAACGGCGCCCATGCAGAACCGCACCCGCTTCTCCGCCGCCGCCAGCCTTGCGGCCGTCCTCCTCCTTTCGGCCTGCAACAGCAAGCCGGACACGGTCGTCGCCGGCCCGGCCGATCCGGATGCGGCGACGGTCGCCGCCGCGCCGCCGGTGGCGCTGCCCCCGGCGATCCAGGACAGCCGCACCTATCGCTGCAACGACAACAGCCTCGTCTACGTCGATTTCTTCGCGGGCGGCACCAGCGCCAACTTCCGCACCGAAAAGGGCGGCACCCCCGTCGCGCTGACCGCGCCGGCCGCTGGCCAGCCGCTGACGGCCGAGGGCGGCTATTCGGTGGGCGGCAACGCCAAGACCACCGACATCGCTTCGCCCGGCAAGCCCGCGCAGAGCTGCAAGGCCTGATCCGACCCGCCGGCCGCCGCGGCGACCGGCCTTAAAGCGATCATCCGCCGGCGGGAGCGATCCCGTCGGTTTTTTTTGTCGGCGCCGCCGTCGCGCCGCGCCGTCTGGCCCTGCCGGCCGCGGCGGAGTATCTGGGGCGACCATGGGCAACGCCAAGCTGATCCTCTCGACGCGCGCCGAACATGCCGCCCCCGCCGATGCGAACGCCTCGGGACAGGTGTGGCGGCTGGCGGCGGGCAGCATCGCCGTCAGCCTCGCGGTGCTCGGCCTGAAATATGCGGCCTATGCCGTCACCGGCAGCGTCGCTCTGCTGTCCGACGCGATCGAGAGCATCATCAACGTGGTGACGGCGCTGGCGGCATTCGTGGCGGTGCGCATCAGCGCCAAGCCGGCCGATGCCGACCACCCCTATGGCCACGCCAAGGCCGAATATCTGTCCGCCGTGCTGGAGGGCGTGCTGATCCTGGTCGCGGCGATTGCGATCCTGCGCGAAGCCTATGGCGCATTCATGGCGCCGCGCGCGCTGGCGGCGCCCGCGCTCGGCCTCGCCATCAGCGGCGCGGCGACGGCGATCAATCTGCTCTGGAGTCTGCGGCTGATCGCGGTCGGCCGGCGGCATCGTTCGCCCGCGCTGGTGGCGGACGGGCGCCACCTGATGACCGACGTCTGGACCTCGGCCGGGGTGATCGCGGGCGTGGCGGCGGTGGCGCTGACGGGCTGGCAGCCGCTCGACCCGCTGCTGGCGGCGTTCGTCGCGGTCAACATCCTGTGGTCGGGCTGGAAGCTGATCCGCGAGAGCGTCGACGGGCTGATGGACATGGCGCTGGGGGCGACCGAACTGGCGCATGTCGAGGCGGTCATCACCAAGAATATGGGAGGCGCGCTGGAGGCGCACGACCTGCGCACGCGCTGCGCGGGGCGCATGACCTTCATCGACTTCCACCTCGTCGTCGACGGCACGATGGCGGTGCAGGACGCGCACCGCATCTGCGACCGGATCGAGGAGGCGCTGATGGCGGACAATCCCGACAGCGTGATCTCCATCCACGTCGAGCCGGACTGGATGAAGAAGGAAGGCGACATGGCCTTTACCCGGCTGGGGTAGGGGCTGCCCGAGAGGCCGGATGCCGTTCGTGCTGAGTAGGGGCTGAGCCTGTCGAAGCCCCGTATCGAAGCACCGCTACACGCGGGGCCGCCCTTCGATACGGCATTTCGACTGCGCCCAATGCCTACTCAGGGCGAACGCAGATGGATATGCGGCGGATGCTCCCTTCAAACCCCCTGACACCGCCCGGCCGATCCGCTATCCGCGCGGGCCATGAGCGCCATCACCCCCGAGATCGTGGCCCAGCACGGGCTTTCGCAAGACGAATATCAGCGCGTGCTGGGCGCGCTGGGGCGGGAGCCGAACCTCGTCGAGCTCGGCATCTTCTCGGTCATGTGGTCCGAGCATTGCAGCTACAAGTCGAGCCGCATCCACCTGAAGACGCTGCCCACCACCGGCCCGCGCGTGATCTGCGGCCCCGGCGAGAATGCGGGCGTTGTGGATATCGGCGACGGGCAGGCGGCGATCTTCAAGATGGAGAGCCACAACCACCCGAGCTACATCGAACCCTATCAGGGGGCGGCGACGGGCGTTGGCGGCATCCTGCGCGACGTGTTCACGATGGGCGCGCGGCCGGTGGCGAACCTCAATGCGCTGCGCTTCGGGCGGCCGGATCATCCCAAGATGCGCCACCTGATCGCGGGCGTCGTCCACGGCATCGGCGGCTACGGCAATTGCGTGGGCGTGCCGACGATCGCCGGCGAGGTCAATTTCCACAAGGCCTATGACGGCAACATCCTCGTCAACGCGATGACGGTGGGCGTGGCCGAGACGGCGAAGATCTTCTATTCGGCGGCCTCCGGCGTCGGCAATCCGATCGTCTATGTCGGCTCCAAGACGGGACGCGACGGCATCCACGGCGCCACCATGGCCTCGGCCGATTTCGACGAGGATGCCGATGCCAAGCGCCCGACGGTGCAGGTGGGCGATCCCTTCACCGAGAAATTGCTGATCGAGGCGTGCCTCGAACTGATGGCATCGGACGCGATCGTCGCCATCCAGGACATGGGGGCGGCCGGCCTCACCTCTTCCTCGGTCGAGATGGCGTCCAAGGGCGGCGTCGGCATCCGGCTAGACATGAACGCGGTGCCGCAGCGCGAGACGGGGATGACGCCCTACGAGATGATGCTGTCCGAATCGCAGGAGCGGATGTTGATGGTGCTGAAGCCGGGCCGCGAGGCCGAGGCGGAGGCGATCTTCCGCAAATGGGAGCTGGATTTCGCGGTGATCGGCCGCGTGACCGATACGGGGCGCATGGAACTCGTCTGGAACGGCGAGACGGTGTGCGACATCCCGCTCGGGCCGCTCGCCGACGACGCCCCCTGCTACGACCGGCCGTGGGTGCCGACGCCGCCGCCGGCGCCGCTCGGGCCGGTGGCGGAAAGCGCGGACATCGGCGCCGATCTGCTGGCGCTGATGGGATCGCCCGACATCGCCTCGCGCCGCTGGATCTGGGAGCAGTACGACCATATGGTCGGCGGCGACACCGTGCAGCGACCGGGCGGCGATGCCGGCGTGGTGCGCGTGCACGGGACGCGCAAGGGCCTTGCCGTCACCACCGACTGCACGCCGCGCTATTGCTTCGCCGATCCGGTCGAGGGCGGCAAGCAGGCCATCGCCGAGACGTGGCGCAACCTGTGCGCGGTGGGCGCCGAGCCGATCGCCGCGACCGACTGCCTGAACTTCGCCAACCCGCAGCGGCCCGAGATCATGGGGCAGATCGTGGGCTGCATCCAGGGCATGGGCGAGGCGTGCCGCGCGCTCGACTATCCGATCGTGTCGGGCAACGTCAGCCTCTACAACGAGAGCAAGGCGACCGGCGGCGGCAGCGCGATCCTGCCGACGCCGGCGATCGGCGGGGTCGGGCTGCTGGCCGACTGGGAACGGTCCGCGACGATCGCGTTCAAGGCGGCGGGGGAGACGATCTTCCTCGTCGGCAGGGGCGGCACGCATCTGGGCCAATCGATCTGGCTGCGCGAGATCGCGGGGCGCGAGGAAGGGCCGCCGCCGCCCGTCGATCTGGTTCACGAGCGGGCGCATGGCGAACTGGTGCGCGACCTGATCGGCGAGGGGCTGGCGACCGCGGTCCACGACATCGCCGACGGCGGCCTCGCCGTGGCGCTGGCGGAGATGGCGCTGGCGGGCGGGATCGGTGCCGAAATCGATGGGTCGCACGATACCGGCTGGTGGTTCGGCGAGGATCAGGCGCGCTACCTCGTCACCACCGACGATGCCGAGGCGCTGGTCGCGGCGCTGGGCAAGCGCGCCGAAGTCGTCACCGCGATCGGCACGACCGGCGGCGAGATGGTGGCGGGCGTGCCGCTGACGGCGCTGCGCCACGCGCACGAGGGCTTCTTCCCCGCGCTGATGGAAGGCTGATGCGCGTCCTCGGGCTGATGAGCGGCACCTCGCTCGACGGGGTGGATGCCGCCATCGTCGAGACGGACGGCGAGACGATCACCGGCTTCGGCGCGGCCGAGACGCTGCCCTACACGCCCGCCGAGCGCGCCGTGCTGGCGCTGGTGACCGAGGCGGCGCTGGCGGGCGATGCGGTGCCCAACGACGTGGGCGAGGCGGTAGCGGTGATCCACGCCACGCACCTGCGCGCGGTGGAGGCGCTGCGCGCGGCGGACGGCGGCGCGATCGACCTGATCGGCTTCCACGGCCAGACCATCCTCCACCGGCCCGAACGCCGCCTGTCCGTCCAGATCGGCGATCCGGCGGCGTTCGCGCGGGCCGTGGGCGTGCCCGTCGTCGCCGATCTGCGCCAGGCCGATCTGGCGGCGGGCGGGCAGGGCGCGCCGCTGGTGCCCGTCTACCACCGGGCGCTGGCGGAATGGGCGGGAATCGCCCGGCCGGTGGCCTTCCTGAACGTGGGCGGGGTGGCGAACCTGACCGCGATCGGCGCGGACGGGGCGCTCGCCGCCTTCGATACCGGCCCCGGCAACGGGCTGATCGATGCGCTGATGGTGGCGCGCGGCTATGGCACCTACGATGCCGGCGGGGCGCTGGCGGCGAACGGCGCGGTGGATGCGGCGGCGCTGGCGGCGCTGATCGCGCATCCCTTCTTCGTGCGGGCCTATCCCAAATCGCTCGACCGCCACGATTTCGGGATCGAGCCGGTCGCCCATCTGGGCGATGCCGATGCGGCGCGGACGCTGACCGCCTTCACCGCGCGGGCCGTGGCGCGCGCCGCCGATCTGCTGGGCGAGGCGCCGTCGGCCTGGCTGGTGTGCGGCGGCGGCCGGCTCAACCCGGTGCTGATGGCCGAACTGGCGGCGGCGACGGGCGTGCCCTGCACCAGCGTCGACGACCATGGCCTGCGCGGCGACGCGATCGAGGCGGAGGCGATCGCCTTCTGTGCGGCGCGCAGCGTGCGCGGCCTGCCGATCACCTTTCCGGGCACCACCGGCGTGCCCGTGCCGACGACCGGCGGGCGGACCTACCCGCCGGCCTGACGCCGCCGCCTCAATAGACGTCGCGCCGGTAGCGGCCGGCATCGGCCAGCGCATCGAGCGCATCGCGGCCGAGGATCGACGCGAGCGCGGCATCCACCCCCGCCGCCATGCCGGCGAGGCTGCCGCAGACGTAGATCACCGCCCCGGCCGCGATCCACGCGCGAGCTTCGTCTGCCTCGGCCAGCAGCACATCCTGCACGTAGCGGTGCGGCCCGCCATCGCGCGAGAAGGTGCGGTCGAGCCGGGCGAGGCGGCCGTCGGCCAGCCATGCGGCAAGCTCGGCGTCGAATAGGGCGTCGTGCGCGCGGGTACGTTCGCCGAACAGCAACCAGGCGGGGGCGGCCTGCCCCCGTGCCTTCAGGTGGCCGCGCAGGCCGGCGATGCCGGTGCCGTTGCCGATCAGGATCATGCGCCGATCGGGGGCGCAGGGGGCGAAGGCGGGATTGTCGCGCAGGCGGAGCGCAACCTCGCCGCCGACGGCCGCCCCCTCGCCCAGCCAGCCCGAACCGAGGCCGACCCGCCCGTCCGGTCCCGCCATCCGCCGGACGACGAGTTCGACCGCGCCGTCGCCGGGCAGGGAGGCCACGGAATAGGCACGGTGCGGCAGATCGCCGGCGGCGGGCGGGCCGGGATAGATTTCGGCGATGGCGCCCGGCGCCCAATCGGGCAGCGCGCCTGCCGGCTCCAGCCTGATATGGTGCACGGGCGCGCCCGGGCTGCCGGGGTTGAGCAGGGTGCGGGCCGCCAGCCGCCACGGCGCATAGGCCGGGGGCAGCCAGTCGGCGGCGGTATCGGCGGCGCCGAACAACCGCAGCCGCTCCTGCCACTGGCGGAGCGCCGCGGGATCGCCGTCGTCCACCTCGATCAGGTCCGCCGCCGCCGTCGCCCCCGACGCGCGCAGCCAGTGATCGAGCGCGTGGCCGAAGGCGCAATAAGCGGCATAGCCGCGGTCCCCCAGCGCCAGCACCGCATAATGCAGACCGGCGAGCGGGGCGGGGGCGGCCATCGCCTGGCGGACGAAGCGGGTCGCCGCGTCGGGGGGATCGCCCTCGCCGGTGGTGCTGACGACGAACAGCGCGCGGCCGGCGGCGGCCAGGTCCGCCGCGCTCACCTGCCCCAGCGGCACGACCCGCACGGCGACGCCGTCCGCCGCCAGCGCGGCGCCCGTGCGGCGCGCGATGTCGGCGGCGAAGCCGGTCTGGCTGGCGAAGGCGATCAGCAGACCCGAGCCGTTCGGTGCGCGCCGCTGCCGCCAGACGATCGCGAGGCAGAGCGCCACCCAGCCGGCGACGGCGGCGAGCGCGATCAGCAGGCGGGCGGGATCGTGCGTCATGCCGCCATCGCCCGCCAGCGCTCGTTGGTATGGACGTGCGCGCCGCCGCCCTCGCGGACGACCAGCATCGCCGCCGCGCCATGGGCATCGGCCAGCGCCAGCCCCTGATCGACGCCCAGGACGGTGACGGCGGTGGCGAGCGCATCGGCCATCATCGCCTCGCCATGGAGGATGGTGGCGGAGGCGATGCCGTTGGCGATCGGCCGGCCACTGCGCGGATCGATCGTGTGCGACAGGCCGTCCGCCCCCGCCCGCCGATAGTCGCCCGAGGTGGCGACGGCGAGGCCGGTGAGGCCGATCGTGACGGGGGGCAGGGCGAGGCCGGGGGGCAGTTCCACCGCCACCCACCACGGCTGCCCGTCCGGCTGGACGCCGATCCCGCGCAGCTCGCCGCCGATCTCGACCAGCATGTGGCGGATGCCCAGTGCCGCCAGCGCGCCGGCGACGCGATCGACCGCATGGCCCTTGGCGATGCCCGACAGATCGAGCGCGACGCCGCCCGGCTGGCAGGCACGCCGCGCCGCCCGATCGAGCGCGATCCGCCGCGCATCGCCGGCCGTGCGCGCGGCGGCGACGGCGGCGGGATCGGGGCGGGGGCGGGGGCCGGCGGGGCCGAACCCCCACAGGTCGACGAGCGCGCCCGCCCCCGGATCGAAGGCGCCGCCCGTCTCCGCCGCCAGCGCGATGCCGGTGGCGAGGACATGGAAGAAACCGGGCGACAGCGCCTGCCACGTTCCCGCGGGCGCGCGATTGAAGCGGGCGAGTTCGCTGCCCTCGATCCAGCCGCTCATCTCCGCGATCACCGCATCGCAGGCGGCGATCACTGCTGCCTCGACCTCGGCCGGCGGGCGATGCGTGGTGGCGCGGACGGACCATCCCGTCCCCATCGTCTCCCCCGCCAATGCCACGGCTGCGCCCTCCCCGCAGCCGGCGAGCGCCGCGGGATCGATCGTATCGGGCAGGAGGATGCTTGCGGCGGCGTCCGTCAGGGCTGGAGCACTTCGAACGTGGCGGTATAGGTCAGCCGCCGGTCGGTGGCGCCGGGCACGGTCGTCGCCTTGTCGCTGGTGCCGGCGGAGAGCCAGTAGAGGCCGGCGCGCGGCCAGTCGATCCTCACCTGGCCCTTGGCATCGGTGGTGTAGCTTTTCTCCTCCTGCGCGTCGCGATAGCGCTTGCCGTCCGGGATGACCGAGATTTCGAGGCCGGCGGCGGGCTTGCCATCCACCTGGAAGCCGAAGGTGGCGGGCTCGCCCGCGACGAGATCGTCGGGGTGGGTGATGGGTACGATCTCCAGCCCCTTGCCCGTCGGCTTCAGCACCGTATCGGTCGGTGCGCCGAGCGTGACGAAGATGTCGTTGCGGCCGAGGCTTTCCATCACCTTCACCTCGGTCGCCCCGGCCGGGATCGCGCCAGCCAGCTTGTCCGGCGTCAGGCCGCGCGGCAGGCGCTGCGTTTCGCCGTTCAGCTTGTAGGAGCCGAACACGCCGTTGAACATCGTGCCGATCCGCCAGGTGCCGGGCTGCGTCAGATGCACGTCGAAGGTGGTGCGATAGCGGCCGCGCATCGCATTCTCGATCGCGCCGGCGCTGCCGTCGGGCTTCACGACCTTCATCATCTCGGGCGGCAGCGGCTGGTGATCGGCGACGAACACGTCGGTCGAGGCGGCGGCGTCCACCGTCACCCAGCCGTCCTGGCCGGAGACGGTGGTGGCGGACGGCTTCAGCCACGGATTGTGCGCCGAAGCGGCGGTGGCGAGGGCGAGGGGCAGGGTGGCGAGCAGCAGGCGGCGCATCGGATGGTCCTTCAGGGCTTGATCGTGGCGGAGACGGCGCCGAGCTCGGTCGTGCCGGCGGCGCTGGCGGGGCGGGTGGCGGCCTTGCCGTTCCACGCGATCGGCACGCGCACGACTTCGCGCCCGCCCTCCTCGCGCGCGGCCTCGACCATCAGGTCGTACTGGCCGGGGGGGAGCGCGCCGAGGTTGAGCGAGCTCTTCTGCACGCCGGGCGCGCGGGTCGCACCGGTGACGCCGGCGATCGGCAGCGTCGCGGTGCGGCCGGCCTTGCGCCACCAGCTGCGCAGGTCGCGCAGCCATTTGGTGCCGTCCTCGCGCTTCTTCTCGGTCTGATACCAGACGGCGACGTTGCGGACCGCCGGCTGGCCGGGCTGTTCCAGCCACATCGCCACATAGGGCCGGTGATATTCGGCCACCTTCAGCTGCGGCAGCGTGACCGACACGTCGATCGTGGCGGCCATCGCCGGCGCGGCGAACGTGCCCATGGCGGCGGCGGGCAGGGCCGTTCGGATACGGAGGCGCATGGATGATCCCTCTAGTGGATGAAGAGCAAGGCGATGACGACTGGCAGCAGCAGGCCGAAGCCCACCACCGGCCATGTGGCCGGGCGCTGCCGCCCGTGCAGCTGGAGGAGGAGCAGCCCGGTGATCGAAAAGACGATCGCGGCGGCGGCCAGCACGTCGATGAACCAGAACCATGCGTCGCCGGCGTTTCGGCCCTTGTGCAGGTCGTTCAGGTAGCTGATCCAGCCGCGATCGGTCGCCTCGTAGGTCGCCTCGCCGGTCAGCCGGTCGATGGCGAGCGTCGCATCGCCGCCGGGGCGGGGGAGATCGAGGAACAGCTCGTCCGCGCTCCATTCGGCCGCGCGGCCGGCGGGCAGATCGACGGCGAGAGCGGTCGAGAGCGCCGCGGCGACGGCGGCGGGCAGCGGGCGCTTGCCCTCGTCCTCACCGGCGATGGCGCGGCGCAGCGCGGCGGGCAGGATGACGGTGCGGGTGGCGACGACGGGTTCGGCGGCGATGCTGCCGGCATGGTTGAGCGTGATGCCGGTGGCGGCGAACAGCAGCATCCCGGCCAGCGCCAGCCCGGAACTGATCCAGTGCCAGCGGTGGAGATGCTTCAGCCAGAAGCTGCGCCGCCGCTGGCTTGCGATCGCGTGAAGTGCGTCGTCCGACATGCCGCCCCGTTTCCCTCGGAGTCCGCATAGCGCGAACGATTCTCAACCGCAACTAAGTTGCGAGACATTCGCAAGATGAGGTCACTTCAACAGGATGCGCGCCTGGCTGGCCATCTGCGCCAGCATAGCCGCCGACAGCGCCGGCTGCGCCCGGATGCGCGCGACCAGCGTTCGGAACTGGGCGATGCGCGGCTGTTCGGCGGCGAGCCACGCCTCGACCGCCGCGAGCGGATCGCCAGCCGGCTGGCGCGACAGGAAGTCGATGCGGAGTTGCTCGAACTCGCGGACGAGGCCGGCGACCAGCAAGCGCTCCCACGGATCGATGGGGGTGAGGCGGAGGGCGGCGGCATGCGCCCAGTCGATCGCCAGCGCCTCGCCCAGCCGGGCGTAGGCGCGCGCCGCGGCGATCTCGTCCAGCCCGCTGTCGGCGGCAAGTGCGGCGATGCCGATCGCCCCGTCGAGCGCGGCGGTGGAGACCATGCCGGCGGCGATGCCGGCGGGGGCCCCGATTTCCGCCAGCCGCGCCGCCAGCGCCTCGGACAGCGCGCGCGCCTCGCCACCCAGCAGACCGTCCAGATCGTCGCGCATCCGGTCGATGCCGGGGGTGAGCCGTTCGACGCAGGCTTCGGGCGTCAGCGAAGTGGGGGCGGCGCGCAGCATGTCGGCGGTGTGGAGGCGGGCGATCCGTGCGGCGATGTCGAGCAAAGCGAGGCGCGCATCCTCGGCCAGCGCCGCCCCCTCGATCGCGGCGAACAGCGCCTCGAAGCCGAACAGCCGGTCGACCGCGGCATAGGCCGAGGCGACCTGCGCCAACCCGGCGCCTTCCTCCTCCGCCAGCTCGAACGGCGCCGCCAGCCCGAGCCGGTTGACGGTGCGGTTGGCGAGCTTGGTGGCGACGATCGCGCCGGCCAGGCGGTGCGCGTCGATGGCGGCGGTGAAGCGCGCCTGCATCGCGGGCGGAAAGGCGGCGTGGAGCATCGGCCGCAGCAGCGGTTCGTCCGCCAGCGGCCCCGCCTCGATCGCCGCTTGCAGCGCCAGCTTGCCGTGGGAGAGGAGGATGGCGAGTTCGGGCCGCGTCAGCCCCTGCCCGTCCTGCCCGCGCCGGGCGAGCATGTCGTTGGCGGCGAGGCCGTCGACCGCGCGATCGATCCGCCCGGCCTGTTCCAGCGTCTCGATCACCCGCACCTGCGCGGGCAGCGCCGCGGCCCCGCCGCGTTCGGCCAGCGACAGGCTGAGCGTCTGGAGGCGGTTGTCCTCCAGCACCAGCGCCGCCACGTCGTCGGTCATCTCGCGCAGCAGCGCGTTGCGATCGTCGATCGCGAGGCGGCCTTCGGCGACCTCGCGGTTGAGCGCGATCTTGATGTTCACCTCATTGTCCGAACAATCGACGCCGGCCGAATTGTCGATGAAGTCGGTGTTGATCCGCCCGCCGGCGAGCGCGAAGGCGATGCGCGCCGCCTGCGTGACGCCCAGGTTGGCGCCCTCGCCGATCGCGGTGCAGCGCAGATCCTCGGCATCGACGCGGAGCGCATCGTTGGCCGGATCGCCGACATCGCCGTTGGCCTGCGCACGCGCCTTCACATAGGTGCCGATGCCGCCGAACCAGAGGAGATCGACCGGCGCCTTCAGGATCGCCGCTATCAGCCCGGCGGGATCGAGCGTCTCCGCCTCCACCCCCAGCGCCGCGCGCACCTGCGGCGTCAGCGGGATCGCCTTCTGCGTGCGGGCGAAGACGCCGCCGCCGGCCGAGATCAGCGCCGGATCGTAATCCGCCCAGGACGAGCGCGGCAGCGCGAACAGCCGCTCCCGCTCGGCGAAGGAGGCGGCGGGATCGGGATTGGGATCGAGGAAGATGTGCCGGTGATCGAAGGCGGCGACGATCTTGAGCGTCCGCGACAGCAGCATGCCGTTGCCGAACACGTCGCCCGACATGTCGCCGCAGCCGGCGACGCGCACCGGATCGGCCTCGACGTCCACTCCGCGTTCGGCGAAATGGCGCTGGACGGAGACCCACGCGCCGCGCGCGGTGATGCCCATCGCCTTGTGGTCGTAGCCCTGGCTGCCGCCGCTGGCGAAGGCATCGCCCAGCCAGAAGCCGCGGTCCTCGGCGATGGCATTGGCCACGTCCGAGAAGGTGGCGGTGCCCTTGTCGGCGGCGACGACGAAATAGGGATCGTCGTCGTCGCGGATCGTCACCCCGTCGGGATGGACGACCGCGCCTTCGACCAGATTGTCGGTGACGGACAGCAGCGTGCGGATGAAGATGCGATAGGCCTCGGTCCCCTCCGCCAGCCAGGCATCGCGATCGCCGGGGGCGGGCAATTGCTTGGGGTAGAAACCGCCTTTGGCGCCGGTCGGCACGATCACCGCATTCTTGACCACCTGCGCCTTCATCAGGCCCAGGATCTCGGTGCGGAAATCGTCGCGCCGGTCGGACCAGCGCAGGCCGCCGCGCGCGATTGGCCCGCCGCGCAAATGGATGCCCTCGACCCGCGGACTGTAGACCCAGATCTCGCGCCACGGCACCGGCCGCGGCAGGCCGGGCACGGCGGTGCTGTCCAGCTTGAACGCCAGCGCTTCCTCAGCGGCCGGGGAGAAAGCGTTGGTGCGCAGCGTCGCCAGGATCAGCGCCTTGAGGCGACGCAGGATGCGATCGTCGTCGATCGCCGCCACCGCGACGAGCGCCGCGTCGATCTCGTCCTCCGCCGCGGCCGCCGCCGCATCGTCGCGGCCGGCGGGATCGTGGCGGGCATCGAACAGGCGGACGAGGCCCGCGGTGATCGCAGGCGAGCGTATCAGCGCCTCGGCCACGGTCGAGAGGCTGTAGGAGAGGCGCGCCTGTCGCAGGTATCGGAACCAGGCGCGGAACAGCGTGACGCCGCGCTGGTCCAGCCCCGCGCCGATCATCAGCGCGTTCAGCGCATCGTTTTCGGCGCGGCCTTCCAGCACCGCGGCGATCGCCGCCTCCACCGCCTCGGCACGGGCGAGCAGCGCGTCGGCCTCCTGCGCATCGGCCAGTTCGAGCGCGAATTCGTGGATCGCGCCGGCACGCCCCTCGTCCAGCGCGGTCGGCACCTCCTCCAGCACGCGGAACCCGAAATTCTCGAACGCCGGCACCGCCTCGGACAGGGCCAGCACGCCTTCGATGCGATAGACGGTGAGGCGCAGGCGGGTGGGTGCATCGGTGGCGAGGCGATGGATGCGCACGCCGCGGCCCGCCCCCTCCAATCGGGCGAGGCGCAGGATATCCGCCGCGGCCTCCGCCGCATCGCGGCGGGTCCGATAGGCGGGGGGGAAGGCGGCCGCCCATTGCAGCGCGAGGCGTGCCGCACGCTGCGTGCCGACGCCGTCCGCCAGATGGCCCTCGACCGCCGCCGTCCAGCCGCGCAGCATCGCCGACACCGCCTGATCGAGCGCCGCCTCGTCCGCCGGCGGCGCATCCTGCGGACGATCGATGGTGAAGCGGATGAGCGCGAGATCGCCCTCGTCCACGTCGATCGCCCAGGCCGAGGGCAGCGCCCCCACCGCGCCGCCGATCAGCCGGCCGATGGCGACGCGCCGGTCGGTCGATACCTCGTCGCGCGGCAGCCAGACGAAGGCGAAGGTCTGGCGGCCGAGGATGTCGGTGGCGAGCGCCAGCTTGGGCCGCGGCCGATCCGCCAGCGACATCGCCGCCAGCGCCAGCCGTTCCAGCACGAGCGGTGCGAAGCCGCTGAGCAGATCGTGCGGCAAGGCGGACAGCGCGTGGCGCAGCGCCTTGCCGGCATGGCCCTGCGGATCGAAGCCGTATTTCTCGCCCAGCGTCGCGAGGCGCCGGCGCAGCACCGGCACCTTCTCGGACGGGGCACGCAGCGCGGCACTCGTCCACAGGCCGGCGTGGATCGACAGACCCGCCACCTGCCCGTCCGCCCCGCGCCGCGGCACCACGACCAGATCGAGCGGCGCGCGCCGGTGGACCGATCCGATCCGGTCCGCCTTCAGCAGCAGCGGCCCGGCCGCCCCTTCCGCGAAGCGGCGGAAGGCGGCGAGACGCGCGGTCGGCGTCCACAACGGCGGCTCGGCGCTGCGGGCGAGGAGGCCGGCCGCTTCGGTCTGCCGGCCCTCGCGATCCTCCACCGCATGGGCGAGGAAGGTGAAATTGCCCTCGGCGAACCAGCGCAGCAGCGCCGCCCCCTCGTCGTCGTCCAGCCGCTCGGCATCCTCCGCCATCGCCCGGCGCAGCGCCGCCCAGTCCGCCACCGCCACGCGCACGTCGGCCAGCACCGCATGCAGCGCGGTCTCCAGCGCGCGGCGGGCGCGGGCGTCGGCGCGCTCCACCTCCATATAGACCATCGATTCGCGGCGTTCGCCGGCGCTGTCGGCAGGCAGCAGCGCCTGCAATACGCCCCCCGCGTCGCGCCGGACGGTGACGACGGGATGGAGCAGGCGGTGGATGTGCAGGCCATGCTCGCCGAGCGTCGCGGCGATGCTGTCGACGAGGAACGGCATGTCGTCGTTGACGATCGCGAGGCGCATCCGCCGCCCCGCGGCATCGGCGCCGAGCGATTCGAGCGCGATCGCGGCTTCCCCGCGCGGGCGGACCGCCGCCGCCTGCGCGACGAACGCGCCCGCCGCCTCGGCCGCCGGCCCGTCCAGCCCCAGCGCCTCGCCGGGCAGCGCATCGGCCACCAGCGCCGCGGCGATCGCGCGGGCGACGGTCTGGGGTTCACTGGCCATCGATCGACATCCTCCGGCATGGGCGCGCACCGCCGCGCCTCGCATGTCCGGCAGGCCATGCGCCGCGCGGACGAGAGGCACAAGCGCGGGGGCGCGCCGGTCGTTCCGGACGGGGCGGGGCGGGGGGCGGAGGCGGGCGGCCCCGAGGACGCGTTCGGCCGTGATCGGATCGGGGGCCGAGGCCTGTGGTTCCCGCGCAGACCGATCTCACTTAATGGTTGGTCGCGGCGGGCCGACCATCCGCCACGTCATTACCGGGGGGGGCGGTTCCTGCCCGGTGGGTCGGATCGCCTGGCATCAGGCGGTTCGGCCGATTGCGGCCGCGTGATGCCCTCAGGCGGGACTTACGCCTATCCGGAATTCGGTCCGCTGGCGTGCCGTCGCCAGCAGATCGCACTTTGCCGGATCATCCGCCAGCCGCCGGCCCGTGCCGATATCGCCTTCCGGCCGGTCCGGGGGCGGGATGGGCCGTCGGCGGCCGGGGTTGGGCCGGTGCCCTCGCCGATGGTCGGGGCGTCAGGCGGCGCGGGCGGCGGCGGCCAGCGCCGGGCCGTCGGCCGGCAGCGTCGCGATCACCGCGAGCGATCCGTCCGGCGCGCGGCGGGCGACCAGCAGCACGAATTCCTCGTCGCCCGGTGGATCGACGCGGGCGGCGCCGATCGACGGCCGGTCGCGCAGGTAGCGGCGGTCATATTCCTCCTGCGCGAGCGGGAAGGGCGCGATCGGGGCGGCGGGCCGCACCATCGGCCGGGTGCGGACCTGCTCAATCGCGTCCTGCATGTCCGCGGTCACGTCGTCGGCGGCGGCGAGCTTCCAATTGACGATCCCGCAGACGTGATCGATCGCGACACCGTCGGTCGAGAAGGGCAGCATCACCCCGCGATAGAGCGTCGCCTCGCCATAGGCGCCGACATATTCGGCCTCGATGCCGACGGGCGCGCTATGGCCCGCGATATCGGCGTGGCGCGCCGTCATCCGCTGGACGAGCGAGCCGGGGGGGATATCAGCGATGGCCGGCTGGGCGGCGGCATCCAGCCCGGCTTCGGCCCGGAGCGCGCGGCCGATGTAGAGGATCTCGGGGTTCCCCGCCGCCGCATCGCCCGCGGGGTAGCGCAGGATGACGGCGCGGGGCAGGAATTCGGCCAGTTCGGGCGCGCTCAGATCCCGCGCATGGGGAAAGGCGCGGCCGGCGCGCAGCCGCGCCCAGCGATTGTAGGCGCGGACGTGGACGCGCCGTTCGGACTGGAGGATGGAGAGCGGTGCGTGCGGGCCGCGATCGGCGTCCGCGCTACAGCTATCCGCGAACGCGGCCTCACCGTCGTCGTCCGGCTGCCAGTCCCGCTCCATCGCCCGCTCCCCAAGGGCCGAGGCGGCCCGATCCTGTGCGGGGATAGACGCCCGATGGTTGACGAAGCGTAAACAGCATAGCCGTTGCACCCGCACGCCCGCGATGCTAGGAGAGCGCCGCCCGCCGCCTTAGCTCAGCTGGTAGAGCATCGCATTCGTAATGCGAGGGTCACAGGTTCGAGTCCTGTAGGCGGCACCACTCTCCCCTCATAAAATCGTAGATTTCGTCTCTTGTCCTGTGGCAGAGATTTATGCCGTCTTTGCAATGGGTTGCGAGGGCGACGTATGCCGGTCTGCTTTCGGAGACGGTTTGGTCCGTTGATAGCCCTAAAAGCCGGCGCGATATCTCCGCCGGCCGAGTTGGTGGACCCGAAAACTTCGTCGTTCCAATGAGTGCGGGGCCGAAGGCCCCGCATGATCGACTATCGATAGCTCTACGCTTTAGCTGAAGTCGAATGTCACACGCTGCTGGTCCCACCCGAGCGGGATGCGGTTCGTCGTCATAAGCTGCTTCCGGGTCAGAGCTGATGGCTGCGCCCCGTTCAAAATTGCCTCGACAATCGACGGCGCCAGATAGCTGGTGCGGACGAGATCGGCTGCATATTCGCGTCCCACCGCCATCTCGCTCGCGACGGCATCGAGGCTGTCGCTGCGGTCCATGATGCCCCGAGCGGTGAAGGCCTGGGCGATCAGCTTGACCAGCGAGGGGTTCGGCATGGCCGCACCCGCATCTTGCCTCGGTGGCACAATGATGCTGACCTTCGAGCCCCGCCGAACGGACTCGATGGCAGCGGTTAGATCCGCGCCATCCTGCAACGTCATGGTGAGCGCCGCTTCGCCAACTTCGATGTGTTGGACGTGCTGCAGGAGCGCCGCGCGCTTACGGGATGGGGCATCAGCGCGGAGCTCCGCCAACGTACGATCGTGCGCATCCTGCGCTTGCCCGATCTCGTCGCTGCTGAGTGTCTTGCCGGCGATGTCGGTTGCTTGGCGGGCGGTCAGCGTCTGCTCCAGCCGTGCCAGTACCAGCTGCTCGACATCCCCCGCGCTGATCCGCCACGGCGGGGTGGCGGTGGCCGCATCGCCGTCGGTCTGAGAGACATAATAGCGATAGCGCCGCCCCGTTTTGCAGGCATGGGACGGCGACATCCGCCGGCCGAGCCCATCCCACATCAGCCCGGCGAGCAAACTGGGCTCGGTAGCGTTCTGGCCGTGACGGCGGTCGACGGCAGCCGTCGCAAGCGCCGCCTGCACGGCGTCGAATTGCTCCCGCTCGATAATGGCTTCGTGCTGGCCGACGAAGATCTGCCCCTTATGGGCAACATCGCCGACGTAGAGCGGATTCTTCAGCATCGCATACAATGCGCCGCGGCTGATGACGGTGTTGCCGTACGCCAGGCCATGCCGGTTGGACCGCGGCTTGCTGCGGATGCCGATCCGATCGAGCTCGGCAACCAGCAACCGTCCTGATTTGAGCTCCAGGAAACGGCGATAGATGAAGCGGATGGTCTCGGCTTCGGCCGGCTCGATGACGAGCTTTCGGTCGTCCAGCCGATAGCCGAGCGGGATGGGTCCACCCATCCACATGCCCTTGGCCTTGGACGCCGCGATCTTGTCGCGGATGCGCTCGCCCGTCACCTCACGCTCGAACTGGGCGAAGGAGAGCAGCACGTTCAGCGTCAGCCGTCCCATGCTGCTGGTGGTGTTGAACGACTGGGTCACCGAGACAAAGCTCGCCTCGGCTTTGTCCAGCACCTCAACGATCTTTGCGAAGTCGGCCAAGCTCCGGGTGAGCCGGTCGACCTTGTAGACGACAATGACGTCGACGCGGTCGGCGGCCACCTCGGCGAGCAGTGCCTTGAGGGCAGGTCGCTCCATCGTCCCGCCCGAATAGCCGCCGTCGTCATAGATTCCAGGCAGGGCGACCCAGCCCTCATGCCGTTGGCTGAGGATGTAGGCAGCACAGGCCTCGCGTTGGGCATCGAGGCTATTGAAGTCCTGCTCCAGCCCTTCCTCGGTCGACTTACGCGTATAGATCGCGCAGCGGATCGGGCCGCCGGCCACGGTATTGATGCCCTTCCGGCTACGCATTGGCGGCGCCCTTCAGAAGGCCGAAGAAGCGCGGCCCCGACCAGCGCGTGCCGGTGATCTTGGTGGCGATAGTGCTCAGCGAGCGATAGCGCTGCTCACGATAGAGGAAGCCGCCATCGACCACGAGCACATGATGACTGCGCCCGCCCCAGTCTCGCACCAGCCAGGTGCCCAGCTTGATCTTGCGACGGGGTGGGGCAACCTCGCCCTTCTCTGCATAGACGCGGCATAGCCGCTCGATCTCCTTCTTTGCCCAGGGCGACAAACCACTCATCGCCTTCTCCTGAAGCCGATAGGCGATGCCCCGCCGCAGAAGATCAGCGGTGATGTCGGGGGCGGGATGCTTCAGCACCCGCAGCCATTCGCCCCGCAGCGCGGTCGCCGACATCGTCGGCAACCGTTCCAGCTGCATCGCCAGGGCCGGCGTCACGCGGCCGTCCGTACATGATAGGCGGTGCTGCCGGCTCGGTCGGTCTTGGTGATGGTATGACCTTTCTTGCGCAGCCCTGTCAGTGCGGCGCGCGTAGTGTGCGGCAGCCAGCCGGTCAGCGTGACCATCTCGGTCAGCGTGGCACCATCGTCACGGCGCATCATATCAAGCACCTGACCGATCTTGCTGACGGCGGCGGGGGCAGGGGTGAGCTGCGGCTCGATAACTACCGCCGTCTCCGCTGCCGGGGGCGCCGACACCTCGACGGCGATGGCGGCACGACCAGCATCGTTGATGGCGACGCCGTAAAGAACGTCATCAGCAAACCGCCACGAGCGCGCCTCATCGGTGACGGCGATCTCCCCTGCGAGGCCCTTCTTGATGAGCGCTTCGACCGCGCGGCGGATTCGGTCAGCCCGCGCCCCGAGGCTTTCGGCGGGCGGCAGCAGGCTGCCGTCGGGACGGGCGGCAGCGGTCGAGAGCAGCACGAGCTGCATGTCGGTCAGTTTGGTCATGGCGTGGCTCCTCAGAACAGCGGCATCGTGCCGCCCCACCAGCCACAGCCCGGGCGGGCGCCATGTCCCGGCCGGGCAGGTGCGAGGCATCTCCCGCCCCGACTCACCGGCAACAGCAATGCTCGGGTGGGGCACGAAGTCGACTGGAATGTCGCGATCCCGAAAAGCTGGGCGTCGACTTCGGTGCCGTCGCGTCGCTGTGTGCCACCCAAGGTGGACATATGACCGACGATGAAGAACGCAGCGAGCTGATCCGCCACCTGTTCGCGGTGGTGACGGGGCTGCTTGAGAACGCAGCGGCCATGACGGCAATCGCTCAGGAACGGCATGACCGTGCAGCGCAGCTCGCGCGGGCAACGATGATCGAAGCGATCACGACTGAGGCTTTGGCGATCCTCTCCGCCATCCGCGCGATTTAGGTCGTGAGCGAGCACCCCACCCGTTGAGTGCGGACCGTCTGCGTTTCGGAAAAAACTGGTGGAAACCGGAACGGCCGCTTTCCGAAGGCTGATTGCAGCAGGCGGCCATTCGTTCAGGTAGCAATCACGAGGGTGTGAGCGCCCATGAATGGTGGGCTCCCGCTCCTTCACTTCCGAGCGATGGTCACAAGCTGTCGCTCGTTTTTATGGCTGGGCATGACTCGACTGCCAACCCAAGCGTTGTATCTAAACCGGAACATAATCCACTTTCAGCAGAAGGATGCGTTCTGATGCTCAGCTCGGTCAAATCCGGCGTTCGGTCGCCGAGTTTTGAATACCGCGACTCTCCCGCTTGATCCTTGCTGATGCCAGTTGCAATTAGCGCGCGCAACACGCCGCTGATGGCTAGATCCTATCGAACACGGATCCCATGCGTGGGCTGAATAGGCGCTCGTAGGTCTTTAATAGGAACATGTCGGTCATCCCAGCGACGTGGTCGCAGATGACCCGAATGTCCTTCCCGGCCGCTTCGTATTGCCGGAAGGTATTCTTCGGCAGGAATGCAACCGGTTCTGACGCTAGCGCCTCGAAGACGGCGACCACCATGCGCTGCCCCTTGAATTCCAAATGCTGGACCTCGGCGCTGCGGATGACGACTTCATAAACGAGCGTCTTCAACGCATCCAAGAACACGCGGGCCTTCGACTCCATCGTTACGCGGAAACGCAGCAGGGGTTTAGCGAACTCCTTGAGTTCAACGATCTCGCAGCGATGGATGAAGTAGCCGACCAGCAGGCTCACGGCGTGCTTCCGGCTGGAAGCATCCCCAAACAGCTTGCGCATGAGCGTGGCATAGGCATCGTTACCGAAGCGGCTTCGCCCGCGTTCGCTCATCCAGACGAAGAAGCCTTCGCATATGGCCGGCGCGACATGGACCTCCCAGTCTTCGGCTGTCACGAGGCCGAGCGCAGCCGAGTCCTCGAGATCATGCACGCCGAACGCTATGTCGTCGGCGACGTCCATGATGCTGCAGTCGAGCGACTTGTGCAGCGTCCTGAGATGCTTTGCCTTTGCTTCGCTCCGTGCCTCAGCCATCGTGCGATCGGTCGCGGTGAAAAGGCGTCTGTCCGTTTCCGACAGGACTTCAAGTATCCAATCGACCTCCGAACACTCGCTGTCCATGTGGCACTTCGGCGGTTTGGACGCGTCGCGGTCCACCAAGGCGATGCTGACGGGGCCTGCTTGCAGCCGTGGGATCCGTTCCGGATGACAGGTGGTGGAGTAGCAGACGGGGTATTTCAGCGTGCCGAGCAAGGTCCGGCGGGTGAGGTCGGCGCCATGCCTATCGGAGAACTTCTCGAGCTTCGTGAGGATGCGCAGCGTCTGACCGTTTCCCTCGAATCCGCCATGTCCAGCCATGCAAAAGTTGAGAGCGACCTCGCCGCCGTGGCCGAAGGGCGGATGACCGAGATCATGTGTGGATCCGATGGCTTGGATCATGGCGAGATCGGGGAGGTGGGCAACCCCCGCGTGATCGTCGTCTTGCCGGAGTTGCCGGACGATCCCGCCGGCGATCTGCGCGACCTCCAGAGAATGGGTGAGCCGCGTCCGATAAAAGTCGCTGTCGCCGAGGTTCAGGATCTGGGTCTTGCCCTGTAGTCGACGGAACGATGCCGAATGGATGATGCGGCCGTAGTCGATGTCCGAATTCGAACGTGCGTCCTCGGCGCTCTTTATTTAGCCGCTCGGTCGTGCTTCCCAATGCATCTTCGCTGCGTACAGGCGTTCGCGTGATACTTCCAGACGGGCCTTTTTTTGGACGGCGGGGGCGGCAGGTGATCCATCTCATGCATGCGGTGGAGCCGAACCGTCAGCCTGAAATCATGCGCAGTTAAGCAGCTGCGCCGATAGCGTTCTCAGCCGCGTCTCGATCACGCCTAGCTCCTTCTGGTCTGAGAGTGTGAACAGCGCCAATCTGTTTCCGCCTGCCCGGTAGGTGCCGTGGATTTGATTCCTTCGGTTTCCCAATGCGACGAATTCGATGGCCGCGGGATCGTCACTGGCCGCGACCAGCACGTTGTCCCTATGCCTCAACGGATCATAAACGGCCTCGGGGTCGGGCAGGAACAGGATGCGCTTGGGCAGATTGGGTTGGGGTGAGACGTCGACGAGTTCCCCCGTCCGACGATGCCAGACGCCGTGATGCTCCGCCTCGAAGTAGACGCCGGGCGTCGTCCAGATCGCCCACCCGCTGACGACCGATCCACCGGCAC
The DNA here is from genome assembly GCA_036946415.1 of Edaphosphingomonas fennica. Taxonomy (GTDB): domain Bacteria; phylum Pseudomonadota; class Alphaproteobacteria; order Sphingomonadales; family Sphingomonadaceae; genus Sphingomonas_Q; species Sphingomonas_Q fennica_A. The sequence goes on from JAQIJD010000006.1 coordinate 163,988, forward strand.
GGGCGACCTTCCTCGCCACGTTGTCGAAGCATTCCGAAGGGACGGCGTCGCGGTCGGGACGACAGCGGACCCAGATCGGATCGTATGCGGAGATGGTGCGGCAGAACGACCGCATTTCCGCGCTCACCGACTTCGGTAGCGTGTCCGGCATCGTCGTGGTCGTTGCATGCCTCGTCGTTCGATCATGCCGCATGGATTGACGCCTCGATTTCGTTGTCGACATCCGTCGCCCGATTCCGCGACGCCTGATCGATCGCGAACTCCCGAGCCCAGCAGAGCCCGTCCACCAGTTCCATCTGCGCGATGGTTCGGCACGGTATCTCGAGCAGTCGCGGGTTGGCGTAGACGACGGCGAGGCAGCGCGCTCGGCTGATCGCCACGTTCATCCTGTTGCGACTGTAGAGGAATTCGATGTTGCGTGGGAGGTCATCGCCGGAGGACGTCGCCATCGAGACGAGCACGACCGGCGCCTCCTGGCCCTGAAACTTGTCCACCGTTCCGACGCGTGCGCCTTCCGGAAGCGTGCGCTTCAGCAGTTCGACCTGCATGTTGTACGGTGACACGACCAGGATGTCGTCCGTGCCTATGCGGTGCCGGACGCCGTGGCGATCGGTCCAGTGCGACCCCAGCAGCGCGCGATAGGTCGTCGCCAGCCTCGCCGCCTCTTCGGGCGCGCGCTGCGTTCGTCCGGCATGGTGCACGTCGACGAAGCGGAGGCCGTGCGGGGCGAGAGCCTCGGGATCGAGGGCTTCGTCGACCTCGATCCGCTGGACGGCCGTGGTCGCTTCGGCCTCCAGCCGTCCTTCGTACACGGCGTCCGAGATGAAGCGGCAGAGGTCGGGATGCATGCGACGGGTGATCGGCAGGAAGACGCCCTGGTCGGCGGGGACGGTGGCATGCCCTTCGAGAAGGTGCTCCAGCGCCGACCGTCCGCTGCCGCCGGGGTGCGTGCCCTTGATGGGCTGCGACAGCTGCATCTGGTCGCCGACGAGGACCACGTTCTTCGCCGACGTTCCCATGGCCAGCACGTTGGCGAGACTGACCTGCCCGGCCTCATCGACGAAGAGGTGGTCGAACGCCTGGTCGAGCTCCTCGCGGGCGAACAGCCACGCTGTCCCGGCGACGAGCCGGTGGTGCGGCTGCACGCCGCTGCCGTTGCCGCCCACGACGTCCTCGATCCAGCCGCCGCCGTCCAGCTTCTGGTCCTCCCGGCTCGACTTTTTCATGCCACGGAGGTTCAGGCCCTGCGCCGTGGCCATCGCCTGGACCTCCTTCAGCAGATTGTTGATTGCCTTGTGCGAGTTCGATGCGACGCCGATGCGTTTGCCGGCGGCAAGTAGCGCGACGATCGCCTGTGACGAGGTGTAGGTCTTGCCCGCGCCCGGCGGTCCCTGGACCAGCAGATAGCTGTGGTCGAGGATGCGGAGGGCTTCGATGCTCCCGGCCGTCGCGTGGGCCTTCATGGGGACGATCGCCTGGCCGGGTTCCCGGCCCGACAGCTTCGGTCGGTCGCGACGCAGGATCGAGGTGAGGGCCGGATACCGGGATCCGCCCGCCGCCACGTCGGTCGCGTACCGATGGACCGCGTCGCGCAGGGCCTTGTCGCCCACGGGACCCTCAGGGATCAGCGCGCATCCGGGTTCGATGGCCGATCGCTTCGGGCCGAGCTTCAGTGCCACGACCCGTTTGTCCTCGTCGAGCGACACGATCTCTCCCGCCGGCTCCAGCGTGCCGGAGCGCAGGGGCTTGTCACCTACCTTCATCTTGAAGTCCTGCGGCGGGAAGACGAACGGGTGCACGACCGACTTCTTTTCGCTCCACGGCCGCAGGGTCGGATGCGGCTGGAGGTCGGCGATGCATTCCGCATCGTCCAGCAGTTCCTCGGCGTCCATGTCTTGCCGCGCGAACATGGCCCACCATGTCGGCTTGGCCTCGCGTCGGTGGAATTCGAGCAGGTCGACCAGCAGCCATCGCCAGGGTTGGTCGTCGCCGGCGAGAAGACTCTCCGTCAGCGCCTGCGTGCGTTCATCGGCTTCCTCACGCGCCGCGACCTTGACCGGGTCCGGCGGCGCGACCTGCCGACCGGTGAACCACTCCGTCCCAGCCGGGCGGAGGGAGAGCAGCCAGTCGCGGCACATCCGCGTCGATCGGCAGTCGATCTCGTTGTAGGCGGATATCTCCTGCAGCATCGCGTCGTCGCCCAGCTGCCGCCAGCGTTCGTAGATGACGATGCTGTCGCCCGCGGTCTTCACCTCGCCCTGCCGCCCGCCGGGAAGATAGAACGCCTCCATGTTCTTGATCGAGTAGCGGGGCTCGGATGTTCGGATCGCCTCGGCTACGACTTTGTAGAGATCGACGAGACGATCGCCGCGGAGCAGATCGTCCACCTCCTTCTCGCGGGTGCCGTGGTACATCGCGAGACGCTTCAGCGCCGTCTCTTCGTACGAGGCGTAGTGGTAGACGTGCGCCTGCGGATGGCGGGCGATGCGCTCGGTCACAAAGTCCATGAACGCCTCGAACGCCCGCTTCTCCGCTTCACGGTCGTGCGCCCAGAATGCGTGGAAGCGGTCGTCGCCAGTGTCGTCCAACGCCACGACGCCGAACAGGTACTCCAGCCCGCCTTCGAACATGGGATCCCCCTCCATGTCGAAGAACATGTCGCCTGCGTCGGGAAGGGGCATCCGACCGAACCCGCGGCCTTCGACAGGCGGTAGGATCTCAATGCGGCGTTCGCCGGTCGTTCGATGGTGATGCTGGAGGGCGGCCTGACCGGAGAGCTTCGCGACGGTCGCGGGCTGCATGCCGGGAACCCTACCGCCGAGCGGGATGGTCGCCAGGGCGCCGATGTCATCGACGCCGAAGGACCGGAGGGTGGCGATCTGGCTGCGGGCCATTCCCGCCACGATCGACAGGTGGTCGGCGGCCTCCCATTCGGCGTCGCATCTGTCGATCCAGCGGCAGAAGGTGCAGTGGCCGCAGGGATCGGTCGACGATGCGATCGGCGAGGCGTCGAGGAACGCCTCGAAGCGTTCCCGCGCGCGACGGAAGTAGTGGAGGACGGAGGCGGTCTGCAGCGACGCGACCTCCCCGGTGCCAAGGACGACGTGCATCTCAGCCGGGACGACGCCCTGCTCGGCGGCCAGCATGTCAGCGTAGACGCAGAGCTGGAGGACGTGCTTCGCCTTCGCTGACCGGGCGAGCTTGGTGTCGGCGACATCATATGCATACGGACCGAACGACGAGACCATGTCGTCGCGCTTGAGCAGGAAGTCGGAATAGCCGTGCCATCGTCCGACGAGGAACGCGCCCTGATAGATGACGTCGGGACCTTCGCGCATCGCCCGCCGGGTCGCTTCGACGCGCTCCTCCAGCGTTCCCTTCGCCGCGATCTCCACGACGCTGCGGCCTTCGCTACGCAGCCGGGCGAGATAGGCCAGCTCGTGCTCGATGCCCTTCTCCTGAAGCAGGACGGCGCTGTCGTCGTCGGGTGGGAAGACGGTCGGCGCGGTTAGATTGACCATATCGAACGTCGTCGCATGGACGCAGCCCATGAAGTTCACGAGATCGCTCGCAGAGTAAATCGTCCGGCCCTGATGTTGAAGCATATGTGATCTCACCGTTTTGGATTTTTCGTCCGCTGGACTCGATAATGCACGAAGGCCATATCGATGCCAGACGACAGATCCTGTCGCATGGGAGATGGGAGGATGTCGTATCGCAACGCGATAGATCTTCTGACGATAGCTGCGCTTGCAGCGTCGTCAAGAGGAGTGGGGCTCGAGGACATCGAGCGGGTGCTGGAACGGGACTACAGGACAGCGCAGCGGGTGATCAGGGCTCTGAGGGAGCGCTTTCCCGAGCTCGAGGACTTTCGCGACGAGGAATCTGGCAGGACGAGATGGAAGCTGCCGCGCACTGGAATAGCACCGCTGCTGACGCCCACGGCGGATGAACTGGCTGCGATGTCGCTCGCCGAGGAGATGCTTGCGAACGGTGCGGGTGCGGATCAGGTCAAGGCGCTCCGGTCACTCCATGCCAAGATCCTCGCGCTGATACCGGACGAGCGCAGCCGCCGCATCGAGTCCGACGAGGAGGTGTTGCTGCTCGCCCTTGGCCATGCCGCCCGACCGGGCCCTCGTCCGATCGGTCGAGACGCCATCGACGCCGCCATATCCACGGCTCTGAAGGGATGTTCCCGCCTGCGAATACGGTATCGCGGCTGGAATGATGCGTCGGCCCGGGACAGGGTGATCGCGCCGCATGGACTTCTGCTCGGTGCACGGCGGTACGTCGTGGCGGTCGATCTGGAGAAGACCGGCGGCGGCATCCAGCACTTCAGGGTCGATGCGATTGAAGAGGCGACGGTCCTGTCTGAGACGTTCGTCCGCAAGCCCGGGTTCGATCTCGACGAACATTCGCAGCGATGCTTCGGATCGTATCAGCAGGCGGACGGCATGCACGACGTGGCGTGGCAGTTCTCCCCGAAGGCGGTTCCACGCGCGGAAGGCTTCCGGTTCCATCCGACGCAGGTGGTCGAAAAGCAGCCAGACGGTTCGCTGCTGGTCCGCTTCCGGGCATCGGGTCTGCTGGAGATGTGCTGGCATCTCTACATGTGGGGCGACGCCGTCGAGGTGCTGTCGCCGCCTGAGCTTGCCCGCATGGTCGCAGATCACCGCCGGGACGACTTTCCCTCTATGCCGTGAGAAGACGGGGCCGGGGCTATGCCCCGGCCCGAGTGGCCCGGTCAGCAGTCGGGCAGGTCGTCGAGGTTGTTGCGTGACGTGGTATCGCGATCGGTGCGGAGGTACTTGCCGGTCGCACCCTGCACGACCCGGATCTTCGTCTCCGGCGCGTTGGCCCAGTTCACCCAGTATTCGTGGGTGCCACCTTCGATGTCGCTGATCGCACCCGCCTTGCTGCGGGGGGACCAGGAGTCGCCGGAATTGCAGAGCTTCGTGATGTCACCCTGCGTGTTCTTGCCAGTCGCCCGGACATATCGCTTCGCCATGCTCAGGACTCCTTGACGGTGGTGCGGGGGCTCGCCTTCCCGTGGGCGGTAGTTACGTAACGACCCGAGATGGCGCTCCGGTAGTGGCTGCCCGAGCTGCCGCTCGATCGGGCGCTTTCGCGCACCGTGGTATGCGGACTGGCGTTGCCGTGCTTCGCCGTGACGTATCGCCCGCTTATCGCGCTGCGGAAGCTGCCGCAGCCTTTGCTCTTGCTCATGTCATTCTCCAATGTCGCTGCGACTCGGTGTCGCCGACAAGATTGAAGATGGCTTGGTCAAACGACAGATCCTGTCGTGTTTGACGGTCAGCAGGGGCTGCGCTTGAACGATCGGCTGATCGCGGCCGCTTGTGGGAACGTCGTGCAGACGATCGGCGCCGAACTTCGCGAGGCTCGGGTAACAGTGCCGACCTCCTGAACGCAGGGCAGATGTCGGGCAGCGAAACAGAAGGCTTAGATGACCGCAGCTGGTTCGAGGCTAGACCTGCCCGCGATCTCGCGACGACCGCCGGCTGGCTGGGATCAACCGGCGGCTATTCGGCCGCCTCCGACTGGGCTGCCTCCGGCTCGTCCTCCTCGCCGAGCACGAAATCGATGAGCGCGGGGGTCTCCGGACTCTCCAGCATCTCGACGTCCCGGAGCTTCCGGCTGACCGCCCGCGTGCGCTTGCCGGCCTCGTCGACCGTCTTGCGCGCCGTGTCGAGCTGCTTGCCGAGCTTCTCCCAGACCTGGCCATACTTGGCGAACTCGGCCTTGGCCGCGCCCAGCACCTGCCAGACCTCGCTCGAGCGCTTCTCGATCGCGAGCGTGCGGAAGCCCATCTGCAGGCTGCTCAGCAGCGCGGCGAGCGTAGTCGGCCCTTGGATCATGACGCGATGCTTGGTCTGCATCTCGCTGGCGAGGCCCGGGCGGCGGATGACCTCCGCGAACAGACCCTCGGTCGGCAGATACATGATCGCGAAGTCGGTCGAGTGCGGCGGATGGACATACTTCTCGCAGATCGTCTTCGCCTGGAGGCGGATGGCCCGCTCGAGCGCAACGGCCGCCCTCTCGACGTCGTCGGCCACACCCGCATCCTGCGCGACCAGGAGCCGGTCGTAGTCCTCGTGCGGGAACTTGGCGTCGATCGGCAGCCACAGAGGCACATCCTCTCCGGCGCGGCCGGGCAGGCGCACCGCGTATTCGACGATCTCGCTCGAGTCGGGTCGGACGCGGACGTTGGTGGCGAACTGTTCCTTCGTCAGCATGTCCTCCAGCAGCATGCCGAGCTGGACCTCGCCCCAGCCGCCGCGCGACTTCACGTTGCTTAGCACGCGCTTGAGGTCGCCGACGCCGGTGGCCAGGCTCTGCATCTCGCCAAGGCCCTTGTGGACCTGCTCAAGCCGCTCGCTCACCAGCTGGAAGGATTCGCCGAGCCGCTTCTCGAGCGTGCCCTGCAGCTTCTCCTCGACGGTCGCGCGCATCTTCTCGAGCTTGTCGGCATTGTCGGTGCGCAGCGTGTCGAGGCTGCCCGCGACCGCCTCGCGCAGCGCCTCCTGACGCTTGTCGTTGCTCTCCGTCAGCTGCACGATCCGCCCCTGGACGGCCTCCAGCGCGGCACGCTGCTCGTCGCGGCCCTCGCGCTGCGACGCGAGCAGACGGTCGGAGAGGCTCCGGACGCCATCGCTCGTCTCCTTGAGGCGCTCGGCCTGGGACGCGGCGAAGCCTTCGGCGTTCTTCCGGACCGCATCCTCGAGCTTCGTCCGGCCGTCCGCCGCCTCCCTGCGCATCTCGACGAGTTGGTCGGTCTGACCCTTGCCGAACTCGCCGAACCGCGTCTCGACGGCGGCGAACCGCTTCTCCAGCGCCTCGGTCTGCGAGCCGAAGGCCGTGCGCAGTTCTGTCCGGCCCTCCGTGGCCTCGGTGCGCATTGCAGTAAGCTGATCGGTCTGCGCCTTGCCAGCCTCACCGAGCCGCGCCTCCATCGACGCGAAGCGGCCGTCCAGCGTCTCGGTCTGCGATACGAAAGCGGCCCGCAGCTCGTCGCGGCCGGTCCGTGCCTCGTCGCGAAAGGCCGCAGGCAGCGCGCTGGCGACCTGCTCGAGCACCGCGATGCGCGTGACGAGCTCCTCGGGAATTGACGCGGGACGGCCGACCTTCTGGAGGATGAGGACGCAGAGGATCACGGCGACCAGCGCCAAGCCGATGACTGCGTAGACTACGAACTCCATTTCCTTTTCCTCAACCCTGGACGCAGTGTTGTCAGAGCAACGGGGCAGAACCGCCTTAAACCGGGTTCCAGCTCCAAGACCTCCATTTCGGAGGTCAGACAAGAGCGTGACCAAGAACGAGCCGGACGAGTTCGCAAGCACTGACAGCGACCTCAGCATAACATGCCTCGAACGTCTGACAATGCCGGATGGCCATCTCTGGCATCAAGCCGATCATCTTCATCATGAAGATGAACAAGCGACTGATTTCTGAAAGCCGTGGTTAACGCTCGAATGGCCGCTTGTGGGTCAAGTCTTGGCGAGCCGCGCCGACCTCAGATCTCAACCACCTGTAAGTGTTATGCGGCCTCTAAGCGCTGCTCAAAGGTCTCCGGAGGTAAAACCCGTTCCAAGATCAGCAGTCGCCTGATTACGTTCTCGTGCACATGATAATGAACGGCCGCTTGTTTAAGTTGTCGTTCGGTGGGGTTCTCGAAATCAATCCGCTGCTTCAATCCGTCGTAAGGGACGAGCAAGTTCTGTGCAAAGGCACGCTGAAACTTCTGGCGATCGGTTTTCGCCCGGCTAATCACACCGAAGTTCGCCTGCGTCCAGATTTCATCGCCGAGCGCACAGGATAGCTCGAAACGTCGGTCGCGAGGATAGTCCGAGCGCAGCGCGATCTTCTGGCGCTCCCCCCGGTCGCGAAGACGCGCAGCATACGGAAGGCGTCCGGCAGTACCTCGGCCATTGAGGCTTTCACCCGTTACCCGGAGTAAGTCGGCGAATGCCTTTCCGCGGATGGGCTCATCGCCAAACCCTTCCTTCGCCCGTACGCGCTTGGCGGCTTCTCGCCCTCGCTCCCATGCTGGCACGTCCGGTCGCGACCGTAGCTCGTCTGCACCGATCTCTCGCGCAACCTGAAGATCCACCACGATGTCCGACGCTTCTGCGGCCTCAAGTGCTCGTTTGAGTGTGACACCGGCAAGGCGTCCGGGGGCCGCCGCCGCCGCCTCGGCAAGCGCCTCGTCACCCACCGAACCCTCCAGATCGGCAAAGCTTAGCATCACCTCTTGCGGCACCGTGTCGGGATCGTAGCCGAGCCGCGCTTCAAGCCGACGCCACAATGCCTGATCGGGTTCTAGGTACTCCGCTCGGATCTGCTCAACGAGTTCCTCGAGTACCTTGCCATCGACCGCAAGCGCGCAGGTTGCAATTACCTCTTCAAAGAAGCCGTCGACAGCCTTCACGAAGGTTTCTCCGTCCACCGTCTTTATCGGTGCGATCGCGAAACGTAGAGCGCCGACGTCGACCGGGCGCGCGAACGCCGGACCAAAAAGAACACGGTCCCCGGTGCTATGGATCATGATTGGGGGCCACACCGTACCGCCAGCTGCAGACGTCATGTCGTGACGCAATCGCCAGTTCGTCGAGGGTGCGTGATCGTCCGGCAGGGACTCATAGCGTAGACGCCAGAAGTTGTCGGCGAACCAGAACGCGAGCGACACGGCCGATCCGCGGATGAAGTCACGATCCTCTTTGCGAGCAAAATCTGAGACGCTCGTCATCATTACGTCGTTGACGCGCAGGCGCAGTTTCGCGACGTCTCTCGCCTGCGGTTCGGGTTTCGCCGCCCACGTTGCCCAGAGTCGCAGCTTGTCTTCGCTCACAGGTATCGGCTCCGAACGGCGTTGAGCGACGCGGTCAGTTGAGGGGTGGCTTGCGCGTTCACGTAGTCGCTGTACCGCAGGATCACCTTGCGGGCTATCGCTTCGTTCGGAAGCACGGGATAGGCGTGGTAAACAGCGTATCCGGGATTAGTGACCTGCGCCTCATATATCCAACCGTTGTCGTCAACCGTCCACAGCAGCCCGGGGTCACCCTTCTTAGACTTGTTGTTGAATAGGCCGGCGTTGATGCCTCTGATCAGCAATGCCGACGCTCGTGATAGATCAGACGGCAGGAACCCGGCATGTTCGTCACAGAAAGTCGGATCCTCATCCTCGCCCTCATAGGCCTTCAATTTATAGGCGCCTGGGTTGCGCTTGTGCTTTGAATAGGGCGCGAAGCTTGCATTTGCTGCCAGCGCCGTTCGTACCTTTGTTGATGGCACCGCCTTTGATAGGCGACGCGGATCGTTCGGCGCAGAACGCTGACGGTGCTTTCGAGATGGTGGCTGACGCAAGCCCATACCGCCTCATGGCTGGCCGCAGCCCTTTCCTCAACTCAAACCCGCGTCGCCGCTGTACCGCTTGCCATCCGGTTCACCCGCGGCGCTCGTCACGCTCAATATTGGAAGGGAACGGCTAGTTGACGAAAGCGGACGATGGACAAGCCGGGGCGGTTCAGCTCTCGTAATACGAGCTACGTGCCGTCAGATTAACAAATGGCCGGAGTTTGGAAGCGCTCGGGATGCGCTCAACGGCCGGGATTGGGTCGCTCAGACCTCAGTCCGTTCGGCTAGCTCGAGCGCGTCCTCCACATCAACGCCGAGGTAGCGCACCGTGCTGTCGATCTTGGCGCGACCCAGTAGGATTTGAACGGCGCGAAGGTTGCCAGTTGCCTTATAGATGATCGATGCTTTCGTGCGCCGAGGTGAGTGCGTACCGTAATCCTCGGCGGGTTGACCGATGCCGACCACCCACTCGTGCACAAGGCGGGCATATTGCCGCGTGCTCATGTGGGTCATGTAGTCGTTTCGGCTTGGGAAGACGAAGTCGTTCAGTGTCCCACCTCGCCGCTCCAGCCATGCCGCATCGTTGTTCGTGCTGTGTCCATCAGCTCGAACTGGACCGGTCGTCTGGTCTTTTGCTGAACTACTATGGCGCGGTCGCGAACGCGTCCGCCGGAAACTAAATCGCCGATCCGCACGCCGACCACATCACAGCCGCGCAGCTTGCTGTCGATGGCAAAGTCGAACAGCGCTCGATCGCGCAATCGTCTATGCTGGTCTAGCCAGAACCGAATGGCCCAGACCTGCTGCTGTTTCAGCGCCCGCTTTGCCCCGATCAGGCGACCTTCGTTCCAAGGTCGCAGGTCGCGAAAGGCAGGGTCCATCAAAGAATGACCCATCGACCATCTCCTTCAGCTGCATCGGTCGAAGGAGAGTATGCGGGCGCGGTAAAACGACGGTTTCGACATGTGCTTGATCGGCCGTCTTTGATGCTGAACGTGCAAACAGTTTCGGGCAGAGCTGCGAAGGCTATGGACGGCGGATCTTGGGTTTGTCCGGCCGTGACGTCCTCCCTGTTTTTTCATCCATGTTGAGTGAGTGTTTTCCGGCCCTTTGAAGCCTGCGGGCGAGGAGCTGGGACATGAAGAAGACGAGGCATACTGAGGAGCAGATCGCGTTTGCGCTGAAGCAGGCGGAGACGGGCACGTCGGTGGCGGAGGTGATCCGCCGGATGGGGATCTCGGAGCAGACCTTCTACCGCTGGAAGAAGGTGTATGGCGGCCTCGGCGTCGGCGAGCTGCGCCGCCTGAAACTGCTCGAGGAGGAAAACCGCAAGCTGAAGCAGCTCGTCGCCGACCTGAGCCTCGACAAGCATATTCTGCAGGACGTTCTGGCAAAAAAGCCCTGACGCCTGGACGACGGCGCGAGCTCGTCGCGCACGTTCAGGCGTCTCATGGCGTTAGCGAGCGACGCAGCTGCTCGGCGCTAGGCGTTGACCGGTCGTCAGTGCGCTACGTGTCGCATCGGCCGGATCAAGCGCCGCTTATGCTGCGCATCCGCGATCTGGCGGCGACCCGGACGCGGTATGGCTATTTCCGCATCTACATCCTGCTGCGCAGGGAAGGATGGTTCGTGAACCACAAGCGCGTCTACCGGCTTTACCGGGATGATGGACTGAGCCTTCGGCTCAAGAAGCCCCGACGCAACGTCAGCGCCGCCAACCGCGACCGACAACCCGCGGCCGCGGCGGCCAACGAGATGTGGTCGATGGATTTCGTCTCCGACGCGCTATTCGATGGCCGGCGGTTGCGGGCGCTGACCGTGGTCGATGCGTTCACGCGCGAGGCGCTGGCGATCGACGTTGGCCAGGGCATCAAGGGTGAGCAGGTCGTCGAGGTGATGGCGCGGATCTCGTCGATCCGCGGTGCGCCCCGGACCATCCGGGTGGACAATGGGCCGGAGTTCATCTCGAAGGCACTCGACCGCTGGGCCTACGAGAATGGCGTCACGCTGGATTTCAGCCGGCCAGGCAAGCCGACGGACAACGCGTTCGTGGAGTCGTTCAACGGCCGCTTTCGGGACGAGTGCTTGAATACGCACTGGTTCCTGTCCCTGGAAGACGCGCGAGCCAAGATCGAGGCCTGGCGGCGGGACTACAATGAGAGCCGTCCTCACACATCGCTTGGCTGGCTGACGCCGGTCGAATATGCTGCTGCCGCGGCCAAGATCGCGGCCGAATGAACGCCGGAAACTCACCCTATACCTGGATGAGAAACCGGGGGACCCTCACCGATGGGCCGGTCTCTAGGTCCAGGTGGATGAAGAAACGGGGGTCACGTCACCGCGATACTGGTCGGCTGCCGACCCAATGGCTGTTATAGCCGCAGCAGGACTCTCATCTTGAGGCGAGCATCTCGCACCGGTCTTTAACACTGGCAAGCTTTCGAGAAGCCGTCCTTGCACGAAGGTATCACAACCGGACGGTTCTGACACTTATAAGACTGGTGCTATGGCCTTGAACGTTTCTATCAGCATTCGATCAGCGACCGGCTTATGTAAAACCGGCATGTTCGGGGAAGATGGCTGAAACCCACGTGGCTCTCCGGTTACGAACATGACTGGTATCCGCCCGAGTTCGGCGATGATCCTGGCAACGGCTGCGGGGCCGGTGCCTGTTCGCAGGTTCACATCCGAGACGATGACAGCAGGCGGACGACGGAAAGCATGATCGACCGCCTCATCCTCTGTCGCCGCCATATCGGTCGATACCGCCCCAGCCGTTTCGACCAATTGGGCGATATGATCGGCGATGATCCAATCATCTTCGATGATAAGAACGTGGCACATGGTCGTGTCACAATGCATTAAGGCAAAGAGGGTTCGCTTCGCGCTGTCATTTTTGCTGATCGTGACGCATCGATCACGGCTCCGGCCGAAGCCTGCGGGTCAGACCGCCGCCTCGATCTCGAAGCGAACGCCGCTCGGGTGGTAATGCAACACGGCATCGCCCCGGACATGTCGGCGCAGCATACGCTCGATCATGCGCGTGCCGAAGCCGGTTCGGGTGGGAGGCGTCACGGCCGGGCCGTCATGCTCGCCCCAGCAGAAGAAAAGGTGACGCTCGCCCTTACGCTGCTTGATCGACCATTCGATCGCGACCCGGCCTTCCGGCACTGACAGCGCGCCGTATTTGATGGCGTTGGTCGCCAGCTCGTGCAGCGCCATTGCCAGCGCCAGCGTGATCTCCGGGGACAGCCGGACATGAGGCCCCGACGCGGTTAACCGGGCGGCATCCCGGTCCTTGAAAGGTAGCAGGGCCTTATCGACGATATCACCGATCGCCGCTCCTTCGACCTCATCCTGGATCAACAGCTCTTGCGCCGCCCCCAGATTGGCGATGCGGGCGGACACCGTGGTCGCCGCGTCATCGAGCGAGGTAGCCTGACGGATGGTCTGGCTGACGACGGCGTTCACGGTCGCCAGCGTATTCTTGACCCGGTGAGTCAGCTCGCGCGCGAGAACGGCACGGTGTTCCTCGGCGAATTTGCGCTGGGAAATGTCGGTGGAAAAGCCTGTCATGGCGAGCGGTGTTCCGTCTGCCCGGTGTTGAAGCTCGCCCTGAACCGAAACCCACCGCTGTTCGCCTGAGGGCGTCAGAATACGATACTCGATATCGTAGGGCTCGTTCTGTCCGATCGTCCGATCGACCGCCGCCTGCATCGCCGGCAAATCTTCAGGATGGATCGCCGCCAACAACTCCTCATAGGTAAACGGCTCGCCGAGAGGCCGCCCGAACACACGCTTGCAGCCCGATGATGCTGTCAGCATCTGCTCGGGCAGATCGAGCGTCCATGTGCCGAGCCCGCCAGCCTTCAACGCCATACGCAACCGGGCATTGTGCGACGCCAGGTCCGCGTCTCGCTGCGCCACCTCGGCCGCCAGCGCCTCGCGGTCCTGTTCAAGTTTCAGAACGCGGTGCCGCTCTACCGTCACGTCGATCTGCGAGGCAACGAAATAGCGCAGGCTGCCGTCCTCACAGAAGACCGGCGCCACCATCAGCCGGTTCCAGAACGGTGTTCCGTCACGCCGGTGATTAAGTAGATCCAGCTCGATCGGCTCACGCCGTTCGATAGCAGCCTTCAGCCGGGCCACGTCGTCGGGATCGGTCAGCGGTCCCTGCATGAAGCGGCAGTTTCGACCCAATACCTCGACGGCAGGGAAGCCGGTCAGCTTTTCAAACGCGGCGTTGACGTAAAGGAGCGGGCAGTCGGGAAGGGTCGGATCGCTGACGACCATCGCAACCGGCGTCATCTTGAAGCCGGTCTGCATCGGATCGCAGGCATTTAGCCCGGCCGAATAGGCATCGATCGCCGCTTGAACCTCGAGGGGCGGCGTGAACGGTTGGATGGGTGGAGGGTCTAGCGGTTCTCGGTCCAAAGCGGGAACAGACTATATCTTTGCTGGTACGGCCGCAATCGACACGATCAAGTCCGTTTGACCGCCTTGATCCGGGTCGATGCCGCGGCACGATCGGCCATCTTCAGCCATACTTCCTGCGCGCGATCGGCACGTTTCTGACACGATGACGAGAGTAAGCGACCACCTTTGCCGCGCGCAACGCTGCCGGATCGCGGGAATAGCTCTTCATCATCATGCTCCGTGCGTGCCGACGCCGGTCGGCCCGTCAATGACCTGCCGAACCTTCGTCGCCAGCTCAATACGCTTGTAGGGCTTTTGAATAAGTTCGAACTCGGCTCCGCGCGTATCGACGCGTTCAATCGAGGACTCGGCATAGCCGGTCGTCAGCAGGACATTCATGTTCGGCCGCCGGCGCTTGACCTCGCGCGCCAGCATTACGCCGTTCATGCCACCGGGCATGATGAGGTCGCTGAACAGGAGGTCAATCTTGCCGGCTCCGTCCAGCAGCTCCAGCGCCTGGCTGGCATTGTCCGCGCGCAGCACAGTGTAGCCGAACTCCGACAGCACCGTCTCGGCATAGTCGCCGACGTCGATCTGATCCTCGACCACCAGCACGGTTTCGTTGCCCCGCTTGTCGTCCATCTGACGAGGCGGTTTCGAACCCTGTGGCTCGGCCTTGGCATCTTCGCACGGAAACAGCATCCTGACCGTCGTGCCGTGGCCTTCTTCGGAATAGAGCCTGAGCGTGCCCCCGGACTGCTTCATGAAGCCGTAGACCATCGACAGGCCAAGGCCGGTGCCCTTGCCCTGATCCTTGGTGGTGAAGAACGGCTCGGTAACTCGCGTCAGCACCTCAGGCGACATGCCCGTGCCTTCGTCGGTGATCGTCACCATGACGTAATTACCGGGCTCCAGTTCGCCGAAGCCATGCTCGCCCTTTTCAACAGAGCGGTTTCCGACCTCGATCGTCACCTTGCCGCCGTCCGGCATGGCGTCGCGCGCGTTGAGAAGAATGTTGATGATCGCCAGCTCGGCTTGAGTCGGGTCGATCCGCGCGTTGCAGGTGCTTTCCTGATGCTTGATCGTAACGGAAACGAGGCCACCGGCGGTCCGCTCGATCAACGGACGAATTTCATCGACCAGATCGACAATATTGACGACCCGACCTTGCAGCTTCTGCTTGCGCGAAAAGGCGAGGAGTTGTTGGGTAAGCGTCGCCCCGCGCTCGGACGCTTGAAGAATCGCACGCATCGACCGTGCGCCCTTCTGAAAGTCGAAATTATCCCCGCGCTCCATGTTGTTGAGGACGACATCGGCGAAGCCTTGGATCACGGTCAGTAGATTGTTGAAGTCGTGCGCGACGCCCCCGGTGAGCTGACCGACCGCCTCCATCTTCTGGGCTTGGCGCAAGCCCTCCTCGGCATCGCGCCTGCGCGTCACATCGAGCTGCGAGCCGAAATAGTAGATCAGCTTGCCTTCGTTATCGAAGACCGGCGACATGAAAAGCGCGTTCCAGAATGCCGCGCCATTCTTCTTATAGTTCAGGATTTCGACAGCGGTTTCGCGCCGCTGCTCGATCGAGCGGCGTAGCTCGGAAATCGTGTCCTGATCGGTTTCAGGGCCTTGCAGCAGCCGGCAGTTCCGACCGACAAGCTCGTCCCAGTCATAACCGGTCATACTCATGAAAGCCGGATTGGCGAACACGATCGGATTGTCGGGCAGGTTTGGATCGGTGACGATCATCGGCATCCGCGTCGTCTTCACCGCCGCGAAGAAGATGCTGTTGCTGTCGTCCGCCATGTCATGATTGGCGGCACCTACCAGATGTGGGGGCGGTGCGCCCTTCGGCGATTCAGGGGTCGGGTCAGCCATTAAATCTCGGGCGCTAGAGGATGGCATGCCCCGAAGCGCCGGCCGATTGGCCGTCAACTGCCTAGACATTGTGTTGTTCCAAAAGGTCGGGCCTGCTTGGGTGAGGCTTCGCTGGTGTCTTGATTGCTGTTTTCGACCGGTGTTACAACCGAACGGTTGTGACACAGCGCGATGTCGGCTTCTGACCCTTACGATCCTAAAAGCCGCCTGACGGAAATGTCCCTAATTGGACCTGTTCCGGACGGTTGGCTGCAGCCGCCGTACCGGCAGGTCCGCCTCCATGAATGAGCGACCGGTTTCAGCGAGCCGCAACAGCAGCGTGAATGACCAGGAATGGGTCCTCGTGGTCGCTTACACGCCACATTTCGCACATGCTGTTCCGGTTGCGCATACCGACAAGTTGCTATTGCGCAACTCGGCTAGCCGCTCGGATTTGGGCGGGGTAATACACGATTCCACGCCACTTCCTTGGCATTGCTTATTGGAAAGCTCATTGGAACAGATAGCCAAGGCCTATCTCTTGGCCTATCAGCAGAGAAACACCGCGCTTGCACCATTCGCGTCGTCGGTGCGCTATTCCGAGAATAACGTCCTGATGGAGTTTCCCGATGGTTCGTGGGATACCGTCACCCGGACAGAGGGGGAGCCGTTGATCTTGTCCGATCCGGTCCTCGGCACTGCGGCGATCTTTATAACCGTCTTCCATCTCGATACGCCATCGTTCCTTGCCGTGCGGCTCGGCATCACCGAAGGGCAGATTCACGAGGTCGAACACATCCTTTCGACCCGGCGGAACGTCTCGACGCCACCAGAGCCGTTCGGCAATGCCCACTCCTTCGTCCGCGACCCGGCGATGCTTGCACCCGTCGCGCCAGAGGAGCGAATGTCGCGCGACGCGATGGTCCGTATGGCTAACGCCTATTTCTCGACGCTCGAAAACAACAACGGCGAATTACGCGGTGGCATCCGTTTCACGCCCGACTGCGTTCGCCATGAGAACGGTCTAAAACGCGGCGATGTTGAGGCCGATTTCCGTCTCGGCCCTTATCGCGCCAACGACCGCGTCCGCGATCGTGATTTCATACTCGTGGACGAGAGGCGATCGATCGTGCTGGCGCGCGGTTTCATCGATCACAAGGGCGCACTCGACACCTTTACGCTGACCGACGGCACACCTGGGCGGTCTATCTTCCGGGAACCACACACTTGGGCACTGCTTGAAGCTTTCAAGATGCGGAGCGGAGCAATTAGCGCGATCGAAGCGGTCTTTTATGGGGCACCTTACTACCAGCGATCGCCATGGACGGCGCCGCGCGCTTGATCTAGCGTTTGTGGTAGCAGGAAACCGCAGTCGGGAGAGCAGCTGTTCCAAAAATTCTGGATCTCTCGACTGCCGGGGTCGAGCCGGCCCGGCGTCTGTCGTTTTGGCGGGAAGGGTCGGCAGCGATCGGCGGAATGCACGCCTCCGGCGATCGTCACGAAAGTTTTAATGGTAATGCCCGGCTGGCGTCCCTCGGCCGGCTGAAACTCGGCCGGATCATGGTCAGCGCGCATGAGGCCCGCTGGACCCACGAATTAATGCGCACCGCGGACGCTGGCTTCGTGCGGCTGGTGATTCAATGCGGCGGTACCGCCGAGATCGAACAAGGCGACGCTCGCTTCTTGCTGCGCCCGGGGGAATGGACGGCGCTCCACGCCAGCCGCCCCCACACCATCCGCTCGCAGGGCGACATGGACGAAATAATCGTGATCGTGCCGCGCGCCGCGCTGCCCCCCAGCCTATTCGACGCCTCGCTACAGCTAAGCGGCGCGCACAGTGCCGGCAGCGCTCTGGGGCGCTTGGCAACTTCCTTCGCGCGATCGATGCTCGATTTCGACGATGCGGCGGGTTCGCAGGTCGACGAGCATCTTGATCATGCCGGGCTGGAGATCATCGCTGCCCTGCTGCGCGATCGGCTAAAGGGGCGGCCCGCATCGTCCTGCCGGGATCTACGCGCCGAACAGGTGGAGGCCTATGTCAGGCGGCACTATGCGGAACCAGACCTGACCGTAGCGACGATCGCCGCAGCGCTGTCCTGTTCGCGACGGTATGTGCATGCGCTGTTCGAGGGGAGGGGCAGCGTTCACCGGCTAATTTGGCAGACAAGGCTGGATCAGGCGGCGAAGGATCTGCGGCAGCTCGATCGCAAAGACGCCAGCATCACCGTCATAGCGCTCGCCAACGGCTTCAGCTGCCCGGCCCATTTCAGCAGACTGTTCCGCGCCACCTTCGACACCACGCCCCGCGATTATCGTCGGCTAGCGCTGAATAGCTGAGCAGCGCCGTCAGCGGGCTTCAAAGTATGTCATCCGCCGGATCGAACCGTCAGACGACGCAATCGTGCCGATAAACATGGACTCGTTAAGCCAACCGTGTGGCCCCTGGCGGTCCGCATCGAAAACCGCTTGGAAGCGAGCATAGCCGTCTGGGCGGACGTAGCCGTTTAGGTGGGTGTAGAGCCATTCACCATCGGCCGCGCGCAGCATCAAGCGGCTGAACAATTCTTCGATACCATCCGAGCGGACAAGGCCGAACTCGCCGCCCCCGTCGGGATAAACGGAACCGGTGAGCGTTGGCCCGCTGATCCGCCCACCAGTGATACGCTGATGAATGCGCCTGCCGTGCGGGGTATGCTCCGTCAGCCGCGGCTCGAGCGTCAAGTCGATCTCGAATGCAAATACGAGATCGATGGCGCCGCGGAGATCACGGGTACTGATCGCGGGCGGCACGAAGACATGAGCCATCACAGCACCTCATAATAGGTAAAGAGGGTATGATCCGGGGCGCTGTAGCGTTGGGCGTGCCCGACAATGATCGTGCGCGACAGCCACTCGTGGGGGCCGCAGGGCGCATCGAACAGCGGGGCGGGACGGACGCGCATCGGCACCGGCCGATTGGCGGCATCGGCGAAGCTCTGCTGGGGGGGCTCGCCGATAGCGCGCGGTGGCGATGGCGACCAGAAGCTGCCGCCGTCGAGACGCTTCATGAAGCCGCGCTGCATGACGTATATGCGCGCGCCGTCCGTTGCCTCGATCGCGTAGGAGGCATCGAGACCGGTCACCGCGCCGAAATCGGCCCCGCTGTAAGGCACGACGATTCCGGCGAGGCGCGGTCCCCATACCTCCCCGCCGATCGGTGGAACGAAGGCCCGCTGGCTCGGCGAATCGATGATGATCCGCTCGCGGAAGAACAGGCTGACCGAAAAGGCGTAGCGCAGGGCGATGCCACACGTGCCCGCGTCGCCGGGGAAGGACAGGTCGTCGTCGGGCGGGGCAGTCATGCCGGTATCCAGTCCGCATCTAGAGGAAGACGATGGTCGATAACGTGTGGCGGCGTGGCGAGCGCCAGGACGGCGGGATTATCCGGACGGTAGGCCGGCCACGCCGGAACTGGCGGCGGGGCGTCTGCCATACTGCCGGTGGTGGCGAAATGAACCCACGCGTCTCGCATCGTGCGGCCCAGCGCCTGCGCGTCCGGCGATGGATCGGCGAACGGTCCACCCGTAGCGAAGACGTAGCCCGTCTCCGACGAATGGACCGCGCCGACACGGCCGCCGAGCGCAGGACTCGAATGGTCGAAGCGGTAGGCGAAGACTGGCGCGCGCCCCGCCGCCGAATGGCGTGCCGCCTGCGCTAGCACCGGCGCCCCGATCGACCAGTCCGACACCAGACGCATGAGAAGCCGACTGGGCGAGGCGTCCGGATCGTCGGCGCGGTATGCGGCTAGATGCCGGGGCGCATCCGCGATCGGAAGCCGCTCGACCCGTTCCGCCACTCCCGCCTCGTCGAGATCGAGCAGTCCCGTATCCCGGCCTGGGAAGAAGGCCATATCTTCCCGGTTCCAACCGATTAGCAACGGGACGGCAGCTGCCTGCGGGGCGCTGTTGGGCGCGAACGGATGGCGCGGCATCAACGTCGGATCGATGACCGGCGCGAAGCCAGCGAGATGCGTGAACCGCCGCGGCGGGCTGGCGATCCGGATGCGGTGATAGGCATGCAACAGCCGGCGCACGTCCATCCGGCGCAGGTCGTTCACGGTCGCGGAGGTCAGTCCCACGTCCGCCAGCAGCCGTCCGCTGATCGCGCTCGCCTCGTCGCGCTCCATGATCCGAAGGCACGGGCCGCTCTGGCTGCCAGCGCGGTGGATAAGGCCGGTGGCGGCAGGCGATGCCATCAGCCAGGCGGTCTTCATGCCTCCGCCCGACGCCCCGAACACCATCACCCGGCGTGGATCGCCGCCGAAGCTGGCGATGTTGTCCTGCAACCCAGGCGAGCGCCATCACGATGTCCAGCATGCCGGCGTTACCCGACTGGCGGAAACCGGGGGCGATATCGTCCAGATGGGTGAAACCGAAGAGGTTGAGCCGGTGATTGAGGCTGATGACCACCACGTCGCCGCGCGCAGCCAGCTTCGCCCCGTTGCCGCTTGCGCCGCTGCCGACCATGAAGAAGCCCGGATGCAGCCAAACCATGACCGGGCGCAGCCGATCGGGGGCGGGATCGGCCGTCCAGACGTTAAGCCGTTGACAATCCTCGTCCTCCACGCCCGGCGGCGTGCCCCCGAAGCCCATCTGCTCGAGAATGATGCCGTAGCCGGGCGGATCGTTGGCCGGGTCGGACTGGGGAGCCAGCGGGCCGAAGGCGTCCGCCGCGCGAACGCCGGCCCACGGTTCCGGTGCTACTGGCGCCTCGAACCTGTTGGCCCGGGCGTAGGGTATGCCCAGAAAGGCCAATACGCCGTCCTGTCGGACGCCGCGCACGCGACCATAAGCGGTTTCAATGACGTCAGCCGGCATGGCGGGCTCCGTCCGGGGTGGTGGGAAGGGCGGATCGCGTGCCGATCAGCAGCGGCAGGACC
>JAQIJD010000007.1:0-173884 GCA_036946415.1 Edaphosphingomonas fennica
ACCCCAGGTTCCCGTCCCCCACGCATTTGCAGGTTGCAGTTGGCCCGCGATCTCTGAGCGGCTACAACGAGAGAGGAATTTGGAAAGCTTTAGCTGGTTGCAGTTGGCCCGCGATCTCTGAGCGGCTACAACACCCGTCGAATTGACCCCTACAATCGTTACGTTGCAGTTGGCCCGCGATCTCTGAGCGGCTACAACGACTCGGTTCCACGGCAGCAGATTGAAGCGGTTGCAGTTGGCCCGCGATCTCTGAGCGGCTACAACTGTGATGAGCAGGACCACCACCATGTTTAGGTTGCAGTTGGCCCGCGATCTCTGAGCGGCTACAACGGCCGGCTTGCCCTTGCAGCGCCGCCATGAGTTGCAGTTGGCCCGCGATCTCTGAGCGGCTACAACCTTCGCCAACCGCACGAACGAGATCGGTCGGTTGCAGTTGGCCCGCGATCTCTGAGCGGCTACAACGCCCTACGGCTTGCTGACCTACATCACTGGGTTGCAGTTGGCCCGCGATCTCTGAGCGGCTACAACGTTGCTGGTGAAGGGCAACAACTCCTGGTTGTTGCAGTTGGCCCGCGATCTCTGAGCGGCTACAACGTCAAGCCTTGGGCAATGAAATTGTGCAAAGTTGCAGTTGGCCCGCGATCTCTGAGCGGCTACAACCCATGGCCGATACGATCCTACGTGAAGCTAGTTGCAGTTGGCCCGCGATCTCTGAGCGGCTACAACCAGGCTAATATTCGTGCCAGCCTTCAGCCGGTTGCAGTTGGCCCGCGATCTCTGAGCGGCTACAACGCCGGTTGCCTCAAATACAACCTGCAAGGCGTTGCAGTTGGCCCGCGATCTCTGAGCGGCTACAACCTGCTCGTAATATTAAAGCTCTTGAAATAAGTTGCAGTTGGCCCGCGATCTCTGAGCGGCTACAACAATCTTGCATTCTCTTGCAATGTAAGCGGCGTTGCAGTTGGCCCGCGATCTCTGAGCGGCTACAACTTTACCCGGAATCTTGACGCTGGCGAACATGTTGCAGTTGGCCCGCGATCTCTGAGCGGCTACAACACTGAAAGGAAAGACCATGGGTGCGACCACGTTGCAGTTGGCCCGCGATCTCTGAGCGGCTACAACCGAGGTGCGCGACCCGCCGACGAGCGGCCAGTTGCAGTTGGCCCGCGATCTCTGAGCGGCTACAACAACGCAATGGCGCTGGACCGGCGCGGGCTTGTTGCAGTTGGCCCGCGATCTCTGAGCGGCTACAACTCTTGCGGCGCGGTCTTCCTCGGTCAGCCTGTTGCAGTTGGCCCGCGATCTCTGAGCGGCTACAACCTACACCGCCCGCTACCTGACCCAGCAGATGTTGCAGTTGGCCCGCGATCTCTGAGCGGCTACAACATCCAGAATAATGGGGCGCAGGCCACCCGCGTTGCAGTTGGCCCGCGATCTCTGAGCGGCTACAACTCCGGCCGGTCAGGTCTGGTTCGACATTCCGTTGCAGTTGGCCCGCGATCTCTGAGCGGCTACAACCGGCCGGGCTTATGATGCACGATCGAGAGGGTTGCAGTTGGCCCGCGATCTCTGAGCGGCTACAACGAATCCCTCACACACGATCGTGCGACCCATGTTGCAGTTGGCCCGCGATCTCTGAGCGGCTACAACCCATGCTCGCAACTCTCGCGCGGAAGGAGGGTTGCAGTTGGCCCGCGATCTCTGAGCGGCTACAACACCTAGCGGTTACACCGGATGGGGCGTTGAGTTGCAGTTGGCCCGCGATCTCTGAGCGGCTACAACGCCAATGCCGGCGCCACAACCTACGTCAAGTTGCAGTTGGCCCGCGATCTCTGAGCGGCTACAACCACGCTTGGCGAGATCGGCATGTCTCCGTTGTTGCAGTTGGCCCGCGATCTCTGAGCGGCTACAACGACGGCGGAGTAGACGCAGATGGCTTATCCGTTGCAGTTGGCCCGCGATCTCTGAGCGGCTACAACCTGGACGGGCTGTCATTCCTGCCGTTGCTGGTTGCAGTTGGCCCGCGATCTCTGAGCGGCTACAACGACTGCCATCTTCCTCGCCACCATGATAAAGTTGCAGTTGGCCCGCGATCTCTGAGCGGCTACAACGCAGCGTCCCCGTGGTAGCTGTGGGAGGCCGTTGCAGTTGGCCCGCGATCTCTGAGCGGCTACAACCGCCTCGCCGTCGCGCACCACGATCGGGCCGTTGCAGTTGGCCCGCGATCTCTGAGCGGCTACAACGCCTGTGTCGGTAAGCGGCGGATATTCCGTCGCTTCCCGGCGCAGGCGGACCCTTCTTTCCGTCGCGAATCGCATCAGAACATCGCCAGCTGATCGGGATTTCGCCGCACCCGCTGGCGTCGCTGGCTGGAGAAGCGGACGATATTCTCATATTGGCGGTCGGTGAAGGTCAGGATGTGCACGTCGCCTTTCTCCGGCAGGCCGCCCTCGATCCGCCGCAGATGGGCGTCGAAACTCTCCTTGCCGTTGCAGAAACGCGCGTAGACCGAGAGCTGGCTCATCTCGAACCCCTCGTCGAGGAGGAACTGGCGGAATTTGGTCGCGTCGCGCATCTGCTTCTTCGTGCCCACCGGCAGATCGAACATCACGAAGATCCACATCAGGCGATACCCGCTGAGTTCGGACGTCATGCGTCGTCGGTCGGCGCCGGCGGCGTCGCCAGCCGGGCCCATTCGGCAGGGGTCGGCGGATCGAAGAGCGCGAGCGCCGGCCGCCCCGTCTCGAACGCGCGGACGAGCGACTGCGCCAGCCGCACCGCCGCCAGCGCCACCGGCGTCGTCTCGCCCGCCACCGTCAGGTCGCAGGCGATCAGGCGGGCGAAGCGGCGCTTGGCGGCGGTATCGACGAGGGTCGCGCCGTCCGCCGCCATCGCCACCGCCAGCGCATCGACCAGCGGGCGGAACGGTTCGATCAGATCGTCGGCCAGCGCCAGCGGGTTGCCGCGATTGGCGTGGGCGATGCCGATCGTCGGGTGCAGGCCCGCCGCCACCACCGCCCGCGCCACCGTCGCGCGCATCACCGCATAGCCGTAGTTGAGGAAGGCGTTGGCGCCGCCGGCGGCGCGATCGCGGCGGAAGTCCGGCCCCATCAGCAGCGGCCAGTAGCGGCGTGCCGCCTGCGCCTCCAGATTGTCGCTGTCGCCGGATTTCACGCGCCCCGCGATCAGCGCGAAGGCCTCCGCCCCGGCCACGCCGCGCGCCGCCAGCAGCGCCCCCTGCATCGCGATCTTGGCGGAGACGATCCGCCGCCATAGCTGCTTGGTGAGCGGGCGGGAGGCATCCCATTGCGCGCGGAAGCGGGCGTTCTGCGCGTGGTGCCCGTCGAGCGGCAGCGTCACCGCCACCGGCGCGTGATTGGTGTTGCAGAAGACGATCGGCGCGCCGCGTTCGGCCAGCGCGGCGACGATGCTGGCGCTCCACGTCGTGCCGTGCGCATGGACGATCACGGCATGCACGTCGTCCAGCGCGATCCGCCCCACCTCACGCCGCTCCTCCTCCACCATCAGGAAACCGCGGTGGAGCGAGAGGTGGCGCCCGTCGGTGGCGATGTCGACGATGCGGTCCATCGCGGTCGGCCCGCCTCAGTCGCGCGGGCCGGGATCGAAGGCGACGCGGCCGAGCGGATCGACCCGCACCGGCCGCGCCCGCGCCTTCTTGAGGCCGCTGGCGGAGGAGAGGATATATTTGAACGGGTCCACGTCGTTGGGGGCGGCGTCGCGCGCCTTCAGCGCCCCGGCCTCGTTGTCGGCGGCCAGCGCGATCTGGCCGTTGCCCGAGAATTTGACGACGCGCACGATCCGCGCCGCATCGCCATCGCGGTCGATCGCCAGCAGGTCGTTCTGGCGCAGCGTCATCAGCCGCCGCGCGGCGGGATGCGGGCGGCGCGGCGCGGCATCGGCCTGGTGCGCATCGAACATCGAGACGATGTCCGACACCCATTTGCCGTCGGGCATCCGCCAGATGTCGAACCGCGCGTTGGCGTCGCCCTTGTAGCCCTTGTAGGCGCGGCCGGCGGCGTCGCGCACCGGGATCACGTTCAGCGCCTCGCGCACGCGCAGGTGGCGGAGGCCCTTGAACGGCCCGTCCTCGCGCGCGAAATCCCGCAGCGCCTTGGTGAAGGCCGGGCCGGTGCGATCCCGCGTCGCCCGGAACAATGCATCGCGCAGCGTCGGATCGGGAATGCGCTCGGGATCGGTGAGGTCGCCGGGCTTCAGGCTTGCAAGGGAGACGCGGTGGACGACGATCGGCGTCTTCCCGTCCCTGGCCATCTCCCCGGTGAAACCGTAAGCGGTATCGTTGTGGAGGCGCCCGGCGGTCTGGTCGCGCGTGCGCGGCGGCTGCGCGGTGCGGCCGTGATCGGGCTTGTGGCTGACGGTGGTCGCCATCAGCCGCTCGCCCAATTCGCTGCGGAACGCCGCCCATGGCATCTCGACATCCTCGGTCAGCCGGCCCTTTTCCAGCTCCTCGGCGCGCGCCGCGGCGCGCGCGATGCTTTGCAGCAGGCCGCGCGTCGTGACGGCGATCACCGCCGCATCGATGGCGTGGTGGCGGTGGTCGAGCCGGTTCTTGGGTGCGTTGCTGTGCGGGTTGTCGGCATAATTATGGTCGGGCAGCAGTTCGTTCAGCCCCCACGTCCGCCGCAGCATCGCCGTCATCCGCCCCGGCACGACATAGACGCTGCCCTCCTCCTTGGTCGGATACAGGCTGCGCAGATATTTCCCCGCCAGCCGCGAGAGATATTGCGTGTCGGTCAACTGGCGGGCGAGGAAGCCGCCGTCCTTCTGCACGCGCGCCATCGCATCCGGCCCGAACCGCCACTGGCGGGATTTGTGGAGTCGCGCGACCTGCGCGCTGATCGTCTCCCACCGGTCGGCATCCTGCCCCCATTTCTCGTACGGGGTGCGGTTGCCCTTGGCGCGGTTGCAGTGGCGGTGCGCCACCACCTTGTTCGACGCGCTGTCGTCCAGCGAGCGCGAATAAGGGATGATATGGTCGATATCCGCCTCGCCCGCGAACAATTGGTGCATGCCGATCGGCTGGGCGCAATAGGGGCAGCGGCGGTCGAGCGGGTTGGCGGGGTTCAATTCCTCCCACTGGCGCAGCAGCGCGCGATTGCGGCCGGTGTCGGCGATCCCCTCCTGCGCCAGCTTGGTGCCACGCGCGATGGCGGCGGCGGTATCCTTGCGGATGCGCTTGTTATGCTCCTCGCGCTGCTCGTCGTTGAGCTTCAGCTCGCGCGCCAGTTCGACCACGATCTCGTCGGGGCGGCCGTGGCGATCGATGATCGCGTTGACCAGTTTCTCCAGCTGGCGCAGGCCGATGTGGACGGTGGGGTTGGTGATCCGGCCCCAATAGGCTTCGGGGCTGGCCTCGCGATCGGCCGGATCGAAGCTGCCGGGCGGGATCTCGCGCGACAGCAGTTCGCCATAATAAGGCAGGCGATCGAGCACTTCGCCGGTGCGCTCGTCCGAATGGTGCCAGCCGGCCAGCTCGACCGCTTTGGCATAAGTGACGACGTCGCGCTTCAGTTCGTCGAGGATGCGGCGCGTCGCCGTCTCGCCCAGCCGGCCATGGCCCTCGGGCAGCGGCGCCGCCGCGGTGGCGCGGGCATGCTCGTCGTCCAGCCCGCAGTCCTGCGTCAGGAAGGCGTGGAGCCGTTCGGGATCCTCCTCCTCCTGCACCCGCTCGACGATCTGCCACTGGCGCTCGATGCAAAGGTGCGCCCAATCGGTGCCGAAGCGCTTTTTGTCGGCCATCGTCGCGTAGACGACGTCGCCCAGCAATTTGTCGCGCGTCTCGCTCGCCTTGTTGAAGCTTTCGCCCGGTTGCAGCTTCAGCGTTTTGGCCAGCGCGCCGAAGGCGGCATCGCGCTGCCTGGAAAGCTTCAGGATCAGGGCGTCGCGCTGATCGCGCGTCAGCTTGCGGTTCGGCTCGCCGGGGCTGGTGATCTCGAGCTGGTTGACCTCCTCGTAGAGCCGCCGCTGCTGGAACAGCGGATGTGCCTTGGGCAGCCGCGTCTCGTCCGCCGGCACCCCGCCCCGCCCCGCGAACAGGCAGAAGCCGGCCGACACTTCCTTCAGCGGCCGCTGGAAGAAGAGGATGCGGTGGAGCGCGGCGCGCGCCGCCCCGGTCAGCAGCGCCGGGTGATGCGACGCCTGCGCCTCCCAGATGCACGCGAACTCATGTTCGACATGGCGGCGCTGCGGGTAGAAATCGTAACCCTGCGCCTCGCCGTCCATCCGCACGCGCTTGACCGGCTGGTCGGCGAGGAACGCGCCCAGCGTCTCCGCCCCCGCCTCCGCCATTGCGCGAGTGAGCGCGTCACCGCCTTGCTCCACCACGCCCGGCTTCTCGGTCGATTTGCGATCCGCCTTGCGGTTGGACTTGAAGCCGCGGCGCTGGTTGAGGTGGAACAGCGCCCGGCCGATCTCGTAGGGCTCCAGCCGTTCGGTCAGCGCCCGCTTGCGCAGGTCGTAGGGATCGCGATCGGCCAGCAGCTTCGCCTCGTCGGCGTCGGCCAGCATCAGCCCATGTTCGACCAGCGCCGACAGGAAGGCGGAGCGCCGCCCCAGATAGCGGTCGCGCCGCCGCCGCATCGCCCGCGCATCGCGCCGCGCCACCGCCAGCGACGCCTTGGACTTCGGATCGCGCCCGTCGCTGAAGATGCGCACGCCGATATCGACGATCCGCGCATCGTCCTCGATCAGGCACCAGCCGATGCTGTTCGTGCCGATGTCCAGCCCAAGCCGCCGCATGTCCGCGCCCCCATCGTCCGTCCCCGGCGGACAATGTTGCAGGCCCGGCGCACGATCGCAATTGACATCGGATCGGATATGGCGGCAAATGGGGCCTCAGAGATCGCGGCCAACTGTTAACAAGCAGTTCGACTGCACCAAATCGGAGGCGGCCCTACGGGGCCGCCTCATCCGATCCCCTCCCCTACGATCCGAATCGGCGTCACGCCGCCTCGCGCGCCTGCCGTTCCGCCCGTTCGGCATCCATCATCGCCTGCAACAGCCGCCGCCCCTCCACCGCGCCGCGATCGCTGCGCGTCATCAGTTCGGGCGGGTCGCCGCCGGCAAGCGCGATCATCTTCTCGATCTCGACGGAGGCGAAGATGTCCTCGTCGATCACCGGCGCCAGGAAGGCGCGCATCTCGTCCGCCGACTGGCCGGACGCGGCCCCCATCGCGAACAGATAATAGCAGCTCGTCGGCGTCGATGGCGTCACCGAATGGAACACGCGGCTCAGCCGCAGCGGCCGGCGTTCGCCATTCTCCACCGCCCAATGGTCGCCGATGCCGGCATGGAAGCCCGGCAAATGGAAATCCATGCCGACCACGCTGTCGACCGGCCCGTGATAATTCTGGTTCCGGCGGATCGCCGGCATCGGCTCGCCGCCCTCGATCAGGCGGTGGCTGCGCAGCACGCCCGGCCCGTGCGTCACCGTTTCGCGCGCGCGGGCGTTGTCGATCGTGCCGATGCTGGAGCCGTGCAGGAAGGCGAGGTGCGTCAGATCGAGCAGATTGTCGTTGAGCAATTGGTAGCGGCACGGCACCTCGTGGCTGAACAGCGCCACCGGCTCCAGCCCCAGCCCGGTATAGCCGATCGCCTCCAGATCGGGCAGCAGCGCCGGATCGGCCTTGTCGGCGTCGCCCGGCCAGATCCACAGCCACAGGCCGTGTTCCACCAGTGGATAGGTGGGGATGCGATAGGCGCGCGGCACGAAATCCTGCGAGGGGATGTCGGTGCACTGCCCGTCCGGCCCGAAGGCGATGCCGTGATAGCCGCAGACGATCTCGTCGCCGCGCACGCAGCTCTTGCCCAGCGGATAATGGCGATGCGGGCAGCGGCCGCCGACCGCCACGGCCGTCCCGTCCTCCTTCCGGTAGAGCGCCACCGGCAGGCCGCAGATCGTCCGCGCGATCGGATCGCGGCCCACCTCGTGCGCGAAGGCGGCGACATACCAGCCGTTCATCACCGCGAACGAACCGGGCTTGAAGGGATACATCCGACCTCTCCTCTTTTGCCGGACCTGTAGACTTACACCGTTAGTCTGTCAACAAGCGGGCCATGGCCGACGCCCCCAAGCTGGATCGCGAATCCATCGTGCGCGAGGCGCTGGCGCTGCTGGCGGAAGGCGGGCTGGCGGCGGTTTCGCTGCGCCGTGTGGCGGCGCGGCTCGATGCGCGCGCACCCTCGCTCTACTGGCACGTCGCCGACAAGCAGGCGCTCTACCGGCTGATGAGCCAGACGGTGTTCCGCGCCTGCCTCGCCGCGGTGCCCCCCGCCGCCGACTGGCAGGGCTGGCTGCGCGGCTTCGCGCTGGCGCTGTGGGAGGGGCAGCGCGCCACCCCCGATGCGCACCGCCTGATCCTGACGACGCGCACCACCGGCGGCGGCATCGCCACCGACGAGGTGATCGGCCCGCTGGTGGCGCTCGGCCTGCCGGCGGCGGTCGCGGCGCCCGCCCAGGCCTCGGTCCAGGCGCTCGTCACCGGCTGGACGACGCTGCGCGGCGCCGATGCGGCGGATGTTGATCCCGCCTTCCTCGACGGGTTGGAGGCGCTGATCGCCGGCTGGGAGGCACGCAAATCCGGCTCGACGGACGCGGTGCCGGCCGCCATGATCAGCGGATGACGATCACCCTCCACGGCATCCCCAATTGCGATACGGTGCGCAAGGCGCGCGGCTGGCTGGCGGCGGCGGGGATCGACCATCGCTTCCACGATCTGCGCAAGGACGGGCTGACGCCGGCGATGCTCGATCGCTGGATCGCCGCGGTCGGGTGGGAGAAATTGCTCAACCGCAGCGGCACCACCTTCCGCGCCCTCGATCCCGCCGATCGCGAGGGGGTGGATGCGGACAAGGCGGTCGCGCTGATGCTGGCGCATCCCGCGCTCGTCCGCCGGCCGGTGTTGGAGGGGGCCGGCCCCGTCACGATCGGCTTCAGGCCCGAACATTACGAAGGACTGTTCGCATGACCCGCCGGCTGATCTCCTCCGGCTCGCCGTTCGAGGCGGTCGCCGGCTATTCGCGGGCGGTCGTCTCGGGCGATTTCTGCTTCGTCGCCGGCACCACCGGCTATGCCGCCGATCGATCGATGCCGGAGGATGTCGCCGAACAGGCACGGAACGCCTTCGCGACGATCACCACGGCGCTGGCCGAAGCAGGCTTCGCGCTGACGGATACGGTGCGCGCGACCTATTATCTGACGGACGCGGCCGACTGGCCGGCGATCCTGCCGGTGCTGGCGGAGACGTTCGGCACGATCCGCCCCGCGGCGACCTGCATCGCCTGCGCGCTCGTCGCCCCGGAGATGAAGATCGAGATCGAGGTCACCGCCCACCGCCCGGCGGGCTGAGGCGCGGTCAGCCTTCGACCGGGGTGCGCGTCACCACGCCATAGCCGTGCGGCGTCAGCGTCAGGTCGTAGAGGCGGTTGTCCTCGTCGAAGCGGGCCCGCTTGACGCTCCAGCCGCGGCCCTTCTGCTCGATCTCGCCCCAGCTGACATAGCCCGAGCCGACCAGCACCGCGCCGATGCCGGCGGCCTGCGCGGGCGTGGCGTGGCGATCGTTGAACGCCGTCAGCGCGGCGA
Organism: Edaphosphingomonas fennica; assembly: GCA_036946415.1. Lineage (GTDB taxonomy): Bacteria > Pseudomonadota > Alphaproteobacteria > Sphingomonadales > Sphingomonadaceae > Sphingomonas_Q > Sphingomonas_Q fennica_A. The sequence goes on from JAQIJD010000007.1 coordinate 9,620, forward strand.
GGACGGTGGCTCCGAGGAGGACGGTGGAGAAGACACGCATAGCGGCGGACCCGGCCATAAGGTTAATGACAGGTGAACGACGTTACAGGAAGCGGCCCGCTCCGTCCAGCGCGGATTCAGCCCGGCACGTCCCACACCGCCCCCGGCGGCGGGCTGCGAAAGTCGATGCGCTGTCCGCGGAGCGCCGCCGCCAGATCGCGCGGCGCCTGGCCGAAGCCCTCGTCGGCCAGCTGGAACGTGCCCCAGTGGATCGCCAGCGCATGCGCCGCGTGCAGCCGCTCCGCCACCGCCACCGCCTCGGGCGGGCCGATATGGTTGCCGCTCATCAGCGCGCGCGGGCGATAGGCGCCGATCGGGATCAGCGCCAGGCGGATCGGCCCGCGCGCCGCCGCCGCATCGATCCACGCCCCGTCGCCCCAGCCGGTATCGCCCGCGAAATACAGATTGCCGCCGGGCATCGTCAGCGTGAAGCCGGACCACAGCGCGCGGTTGCGATCCGCCCCCCAGCGCGATCCCCAATGGTGGACGCGCTCGACCACCGCCGTCATGCCGTGCCCCAAGGACACCGCGCCGCCCCAGTCGCGCGTCACCGCCGGGATGCCGCGCCGGCGCAGCACCGCATCGTTGCCGAGCGACGTCAGGATCAGCGGCCGGTCGCGCCGCCACAGCCTCTCCAGCGTATCGAGATCGAGATGATCGTAATGGTTGTGGCTGACGAGCACGACGTCGATCGGCGGCAGATCCGCGAAGCGCACCGCCGGCGCGCGCACCCGCCGTGGCCCCACGAAGCCGACCGGCGAGGCCCGCGCGGACCAGATCGGGTCGGTCAGGATATTGAGGCCGCGCGTCTGCACCACCACCGTCGCATGGCCGATCCACGTCACGCGCAGCGCCGGCACCCCGCCCGGCCCGATGCCGTCGATCCGCGCCGCCGGGCGCACCGCCGCCACGGGCACGTCCTCCGGCCAGTCGGGCCGGTCGAGCCGCATCAGGAAGCCGATCCACCGCGCCGGGCTGCGCGTGCGCGATCCGCCATTGCCCTGTTCGCCTTCGGGGTTGAAGAAATGCTGCCCGTCGAAATGGGCGGTCGCGGGCCCGCGATAATAGATGCGGTCGAGGAACGGCGGCACGATCACGATCGCCAGCAGGATCGCGATCGCGACCCACGTCACCACCGCCAGCGACCGCACGAGCAGCCGCCGGATCATCGCCTCGCCCGACCGCCCATCGTGCACGCCCCTGTCATGGATCAATCACGGCCGGCCAACGCCCCCCGCCGGCCGGCCGTTCCGTCAGGCGGTCTCCAGCGCGCGCATCCGGGCGATCTTCTCGCGCCACACCAAAGGCGCCGTGTGGTGGACGCTGGTGCCGGTCGCGTCCACCGCCACCGTCACCGGCATGTCCTTCACCTCGAACTCGTAGATCGCCTCCATGCCGAGATCGGCGAAGCCGACCACCTTCGCCGCCTTGATCGCGCGCGCCACCAGATAGGCCGCACCGCCCACCGCCATCAGATAGGCGCTCTTGGCGTCCCGGATCGCCTCGATCGCCGCCGGGCCGCGCTCGGCCTTGCCGACCATCGCCAGCAGGCCCTGGTCGAGCATCATCTTGGTGAACTTGTCCATCCGCGTCGCGGTCGTCGGGCCCGCGGGGCCGACCACCTCGTCGCCGATCGGATCGACCGGGCCGACGTAATAGATCACGCGGCCGGCGAATTCGACGGGCAGCGGCTCGCCCTTGGCCAGCATGTCCTGGATGCGCTTGTGCGCCGCATCGCGCCCGGTCAGCATGCGGCCGTTCAGCAGCAGCCGGTCGCCCGGCTGCCAGCTCGCCACGACCTCGGGCGTCAGCGTGTCGAGATCGACGCGGATCGATTCCTTGGAGGGCGTCCATTCGACCTTCGGCCAATCGTTCAGGTCCGGCACCGGCAGATAGGCGGGGCCGGAGCCGTCGAGGTGGAAATGCGCGTGGCGGGTGGCGGCGCAATTGGGGATCATCGCGACGGGCTTGGAGGCGGCGTGCGTCGGCCAGTCCATGATCTTCACGTCGAGGATCGTGGCCAGCCCGCCCAGCCCCTGCGCGCCGATGCCGAGCGCGTTGACCTTGTCGAAGATCTCGATCCGCATCTCCTCCATCTTGGTCTGGGCCCCACGCGCCTTCAGCTGCGCCATATCGATGTCGCCCATCAGCGACTCCTTGGCGAGCAGCATCGCCTTTTCGGCGGTGCCGCCGATGCCGATGCCCAGCATGCCGGGCGGGCACCAGCCGGCGCCCATCTGCGGCACCATCTCCAGCACCCAGTCGACGATCGAATCGCTGGGGTTCAGCATCTTGAACTTGGACTTGTTTTCGGAGCCGCCGCCCTTGGCCGCCACGATCACCTCGACATGATGGCCCGGCACCATCTCGACATGGAGGACGGAGGGCGTGTTGTCCTTGGTGTTGACGCGGCCGAAGGCGGGGTCGGCGAGGATCGAGGCGCGCAGCCGGTTCTCGGGGTGGAGATAGGCGCGGCGCACCCCCTCGTCGACGACCGCCTGCAACGAGCGGGCGCTCTCCAGCCGGCAGTCCTGCCCCCATTTCACGAACACGGTGACGATGCCCGTATCCTGGCAGATCGGCCGGTGCCCTTCGGCACACATCCGGCTGTTGGTGAGGATCTGGGCGATGGCGTCCTTCGCCGCCGGGCCTTGCTCGGCCTCATAGGCGGCGCCCAGCGCGCGGATATAGTCCATCGGGTGATAGTAGCTGATATATTGGAGGGCATCGGCGACGCTCTCGATCAGATCGGCTTCACGGATGGTGACGGTCATGGCTTCCCCGGTGCGGCAGGCGTTGCGCACCTCTTAGCCGCGTCGCGGCGTGCGCGCAAAACCAGCATAGAGGATCGCGGCCGCGCGAGGATGTGTTCGCGCGGAGACGCGGAGGTGTCGCGGGTGCGGCAGCGCATCGATCCGCCTCGTCGACCAGGGAAAAGCCGCTGCACGGCAGGGCGGAACCTCTCTGCGCCTCCGCGTCTCTGCGCGAACTCCCAGCCTACCGACCCCGCCCCAGCACGAAGCGGATGCGGCGGTTGCGGAAGTCGAGCGCCACCCGGCGGAACAGGCTCAGCACATCCGCCCCCAGCAGCAGCGCCGGCTGGTCGGCGAGGCCGAACAGTGCGAAGGGCGGCAGATCGGCAAAGGCGACGGGCACGCCCTGGAAGGTCAGGCGGCCGATCGTCACCTCGGGCAGCACGATCATATCGGCGGCGGCACTCTTGCCGGTCACGCCGATCAGTTCGATCGGCGTTATGGTGGGCGGCACGCGGCGGCTGGAAAAGAGGCGGCGGCGCAGCGCCTCGTTGCCCACCGTCACTTCCGATCCGCTGTCGATCACCGCCTGCACCGGGCGGCCGCCCGCGGTCGCCTGCGTCAGGATCAATTGCCCGCGCCGCCGCCGCGCGGTGACGACGATCTCGCCCTCCTCGGGTGCCGCCGCCACCCGCCGCGCATCCTGCACCACGATCGCGCCGCGCTCGTAATCGAGCAGCAGCCGCTGATCCTCCAGCGCATCGATGCCGAGCATGCCCTGCGCGCCGAGATCGGCCTCGGCCAGCACCGGCAGCGTGAGATCGCGGACGATGCTGCCGCCCACCTGCACCTGCCCGACGCGGACGGTGGCGGCCGGCGCCGCCCCGGTCGTCGCCCGCACCACCCGCGGCGGCCCGGCGGGCAGGCCCAGCTCGGCGGCGAGGCCCGCGCCGATCACGCTGCCGTCCGCGCCGCTGTCCACCACGAACCGATAGGGGCCGCGCCCGTCGATCGTCACCCCCACCGCCAGCCGCGCGTTGCGGCGGATCGCCTCCACCGACGTGCCGGCGATGTCGAGCGTGTCGTCCACCGTTGCCGGCGGGATCACCAGCGGTGGCGGCGGCGGTGCGGCGGCCGCGGCGGCGCAGCCCGGCGCCAGCAGCGCCACCCACCACCGCCACGATCCCTTCGCGCTCAATCCATCAGCGCGGCCGGCACCTGCCCGCCATTCTGGGCGAGCGCGCGCATGACCGCCTTGTGGAGCGCGATATTCTGTTCGGCGCTGCCGTCCGCCCCGGCGCGCACGTTCAGTTCCGCCGCCAGCTCCTTGCGCGCGGAAAGGCTCGAATCCAGCCCCAGCAACGTCAGCAGATCGACGATCGAGGTCCGCCAGTTGCTGGGCCTGCCGGCCGCCGCCGCCTTCTGCGTCAGGATCGCCTCGACATCGACCGGGGCGGCCGGCGCGACGGGCGCCGCGGGCGCGGGCTGCGCGGCGGCGGGCGCCGGCGCAGGGCGGGGGGCCGCGGTCGGCGCGGGCGTCGGCTGCTGCGGCTTGGCGCCGCCCTGCGGATGGCCGGGCCGCCCGAAGATGCCGTAATCGCCGAGGATCGCCTTCTTGATGCTGTCGAAGATGCTCATGCCGCTCGCCTTTTTGGTCGTAGATGGGACAGGCGGAACGTCAGCGGACGAGGATGGTGCCCTTCATGTCGCGGCCCGCATCGGCGATCTGGAGGCTGCGGAACTCGTAGACGGCGTTCGGCGTCGTCGGCGCCACGATCCTCAGCCGCACCACCTGCCCCGGCGCCAGCTCCACCTTGTTGTCGGCGACCCGCCCGGCATCCGCGGGATCGACACGCGCGATCCCGAAGAAGGTGCGCGCCGAGAAGCTGTGCGGCCGGTCGGAGACGTTGCGCAGCGTCAGCGTATAGGGCCGGCCCTGGCGCAGCACGATCTGCCGCGGCGCGAACCCCTCGTTGCTGGCCGACACCGTGACCGGCGCGCCTTTGGGAAACGACGCCTGCGCCTGCACCGCGACGGGCGCCGCGAGGGCGAGGAAGGCGAGAGCGGGACGAACGAACATCGGCGACAATCCTGATCCGGAACGACAAGACCAGCCGAACGCCGCTCGCGCCGACCCGATCCCCTCACCCCAGCGCCAGCGCCCGTTCCAGATCGGCGATCAGGTCGGCCGGGTCTTCCAGCCCGACGTGGAGGCGGATGGCGAGGCCGGGGGCGGTCCAGGCCTGTGCGGTGCGGATCGGGGCGGGGTCGATCGGCAAGGCGAGGCTTTCGTAGCCGCCCCACGAGAAGCCGATGCCGAACAGCGCCAGCGCGTCGACGATGCGGATGCGGCCGGCGCGGTCGATGTCGGGCGCGAGTTCGATCGAGAACAGGCCGGAGGCGCCGCGGAAGTCGCGCCGCCACAGGTCGTGGCCGGGACAGCCCGGCAGCGCGGGGTGGAGGACGCGGGCGACGCGCGGATGCTCCGCCAGCCAGCGCGCGACGGCGAGGCCGCCTTCCTCATGCTGGCGCAGGCGCACCGCCAGCGTGCGCAGGCCGCGGCTGCCGAGGAAGGCGTCGTCGGGCGACACGCTGTGGCCGAGCTGCACCGTCATCGCGCGGAGCGCCGCCAGCGCGTCGGGCGCCGCCGTCACCGATCCCAGCATCGCATCCGAATGGCCGACGACATATTTGGTGCAGGCGAGGATCGACAGATCGACGCCATGGCCGATCGCCGGGAACAGCAGCGGCGTCGCCCAGGTATTGTCGAGCAGCGTCGCGATCCCCGCGGCGCGGGCGGCGGCACACAGGGCCGGCACGTCCTGCACCTCGAACGTCAGGCTGCCCGGGCTTTCCATGAACAGCGCGCGCGTGTTCGGGCCGAACAGACCGGCGATGCCCGCGCCGATCGTCGGATCGTAGAAGCGCGTGGTGACGCCGATCGTCTTCAGCAGGCCGTTGCAGAAGGCGCGCGTCGGCTCGTAGGCGCTGTCGACCATCAGCAGCTCGTCGCCCGGCTTCAGCACCGAGAGCAGCGCGGTGGAGACGGCCGCGACGCCGGATGGATAGAGCAGGGTGCCGGCGGCCCCCGGTTCCAGATCGGTTAGCGCTTCGGCCAGCGCCCATTGCGTCGGCGTGCCGCGCCGCCCGTAATAGAGCTGCCCCCACGGGTTCCGCCCCGCCGCCGCCATATGCGCGCAATCGTCGTAGAGCACGGTCGAGGCGCGGATCACCGGCGGGTTGACGACGCCCGCGGTCCATTCCCTCCGCCGTCCGCCGGCCACCAGCCGCGTTCCCGGCCCCGCATCGGGCGGCACGTCCCCCTTGCTCATGCGGTGACGGCCTTGGGCGTGGCGGGGTCGATCCCCCATTCGCGCCACGATCCGTTGTAGAGCGCGCCCTTGGCGCCGCCCGCCAGCGCCTGGCCGAACAGCAGGACGGACGCGGTCACGCCCGATCCGCAGGTGGTGGTGACCGGCCGGTCGACGTCCACCCCCACCTCCGCGAAGGCGGCGCGGATCGCCTCTGGCGAACGCCAGCGCCCGTCCGCCGCCAGCAGCCGGTTGTAGGGCAGGTTGACGCTGCCGGGGATGTGGCCGCGCGCCATCTGCGGCCGGGGATCGGCCTCCGCGCCCGTGAAGCGCGCCGCCGATCGCGCATCGACCAATTGCGGCACGCCACCCAGCACCGCGGGCTTGTCGACCAGCAACGCCGGCTGCGGCCGGGGCGTCACCGGCGGGCCGCCGGGGGCGGCGGGGCCGCCCGTCTCGATCGGCCGCCCGTCCTCACCCCACGCCGCGAAGCCACCGTCGAGCAGGCGGATCGGCGTATCGATCCCGAAATAGCGCAGCAGCCACCAGCCGCGCGCCGCCGTGCGGTGGGTGGCGGCATCGTAGAGGACGATCTCGCGCGCCGCGCTCAGCCCGATCGCGGTGGCCCGCGCCGCGAACAGATCGGGCGCGTCCGGCTCCAGCCCCTTCAGGTCGAGGAACACCGCGCCCGGAACATGCCCTTCGGCATGTTCGGCGGCGGCATCGCGATCGGGTTCGAGCGAATGATAGGTGCAGTCCACCACCACCAGCCCCGGCTCCCCCGCCCGTGCCGCCAGCTCGTCCGTCGTCACCAGCAGGTCCATGGCCCACATCTCCCGTCCGTTCCCGGCCGGTGTAGGCGGCGCGCCCGCCCCGGTCGAGCCGTTGCGCGGCGCCGCCCCCCGCCCTAGATCGGGCGCATGAGCCTCACCCATCTCGGCCAGGCATCCGCCTTGCCCGCCAGCCCGGACGAAGCGGTGCTGGATTACGTGCCCAATCCGCGCCGCGGCCGCCCCTATCTGGTGCGCTTCACGGCGCCCGAATTCACCTCGCTCTGCCCTGTCACCGGCCAGCCCGATTTCGCGCATCTGGTGATCGACTATGCACCGGCGGAGACGATCGTCGAATCGAAGTCGCTCAAGCTGTTCCTCGGCGCCTTCCGCAACCATGCCGCCTTCCACGAGGATTGCACCGTCGGCATCGGCGAGCGGCTGGCGGACGAGATGCGCCCCGTCTGGCTGCGTATCGGCGGCTATTGGTATCCGCGCGGCGGCATCCCGATCGACGTATTCTGGCAGTCCGGCCCGCCGCCCGAAGGGCTGTGGCTGCCGCCACAGGACGTGCCCGGCTATCGCGGCCGCGGCTGACGGAGAGCTTATGCGCGCCTTGCTTGCCATCCTGCCCCTGCTCGCCGCCGGCACGGCGGAAGCGGCACAGCCCAATCCGTTCAGCGATCGGCTGGCGGCGCTGCCCGAAATGCAGCGCCGCGCCGTGCTGCGCCGCGCGATCCTCGACAACAAGATGGCCTGCAAGCCGATCGGCGGCGGCCGCTTCCAGCAGGATTATCGCAATCTGAAGATGTGGACGGTGCGCTGCGGCCCGCGCCAGGACTATGCGATGTTCATCGGCCCGGATTCCTCCATCCAGGTCCGCCCCTGCCGCGATCTGCCCGGCCTGAAGCTGCCCGCCTGCAAGCTGGGCTGAGGGACCGGCACTAAACGCCATTCAGCCGAACCTCCCCTCCCTGAAAGGGAGGGGCTGGGGGTGGGTTCGCTCGCGAGGCTCGGTCGCGTCCGTCAATTGGCGAACCCACCCCCGACCCCTCCCTTTCAGGGAGGGGAGGGCGAAGCGGTGGGTGCGCCCTGACCGATCATCACGGGAACGAAAGCATCCCGCCGCGCCTCGCCCCCCCCTCACCCGTGCACGCACACCTCGCCCGCACCGCGGCCGTCGAGCGTCGCCAGCTTGCCGTTCATCTTGCGGATCGTGGCGGACAGCGCCGCCATTTCCTCCGCGCTCAGCACCCCGAACACCGCGTCGGTCAGCGCGTGGCGCGCGCGCTCCGCACCGGCCAGCGCCTCCACCCCCGCCTCGGTGATGCTGATCCGCTTGGCCCGCCGGTCGGCAGGGTCGGGCGCGCGCGCGATCAGCCCCTCGCGCTCCAGCCGGTCGAGCGCCTCCGTCACCGTGCGCGGCGCCAGCTCGAACTCGGTCAGCACGTCGGCGGAGCGCACCGGCCCCGCCCGGCGGATGAAGCCCAGCAGCTTCGCCCGCGCCAGCGACGCCCCCTCCGCCCGCATCATCGCATCGATCACGCGGTGCGAGCGCAGATAGAAGTCGCGCAGGTCGTCCGACAATTCTATAGCGTTTGTCATATCATATGGGGCCATATAAAATGGGCTTGCCATAAGCGGGATGGAGGCGCAAGAGGCGCGCCGCCGGCCCGTCGCCGGCGCAAGAGGTATGATGGCCGAAACCCCCGCCCCCGCCGACGACGCTGCCGAGGCCGACGCGCCCGGCCCCGACAAGCGCCCCTCGCCGCTGAAGCGCCCTGCCGTGCGGCTGGCGCTGCTTGCCGCGCTGGCGGTGCTCCTGGTGCTGCTGGTCGTCTGGTTCGTCCGCCACCAGACCTACGGCCGCTTCCAGCAATCGACCAACGACGCCTATCTGCGCGCCGACGCCGTTACCGTATCCCCGCGTATCTCCGGCTATGTCGAACAGGTGCTGGTGCGCGACAATCAGGACGTGCGCGCCGGCCAGCCGCTCGTCCGCATCGACCCGCGCGACTATCGCGCGCAGGCGGCCGAGGCGGACGCGCAGATCCGCGTGGCGCAGGCGAATGTCGAAAATGTCCGTGCGACCATCGCCGAACAGCGCGCCGCGATCACGCAGGCGGCAGCCCAACTGGCGGCGGCCGAGAATGACGCGCGCTTCGCCGCATCCGAGGTCGAACGCTACACGCCGCTCGCCGCCTCCGGGGCGGAGACGCGCGAGCGGCTCGCCACCCTGCGCAATCAGGCAGCCCAGGCCGCCCAGCAGGCGGCGGCGCAGCGCGCGGCGCTCGTCATCGCCCGCCGCCGGATCGGATCGCTGGAAGCGCAGATCGCGCAAGGGCAGGCACAGGGGGCCGCGGCGCAGGCGCAGCGCGAGGCGGCCGGCGTCAACGTCGGCGCCACGATCGTGCGCGCCAGCGTCGCCGGCCGGATCGGCAGCCGCACGGTGCGGCCGGGCCAGTTCGTCCAGGCGGGCACGCGGATGATGTCGGTCGTGCCGCTGTCGGGCATCTACGTCATCGCCAATTTCAAGGAGACGCAGATCGGGGCGATGCGCATCGGCCAGCCCGCGCATATCGAGGTGGACGCGCTGCCCGGCGTCGATCTGCGCGGCCATGTCGACAGCCTGTCGCCCGGCACCGGCGCGGAATTCTCGATCCTGCCGCCGCAGAACGCCACCGGCAATTTCACCAAGATCGTCCAGCGCGTGCCCGTCCGCATCGCGGTCGATGCCGGGCCGGCGGCGCGGGCGGTGCTGGTGCCCGGCCTGTCGGTCGAGGTGACGGTCGACACGCGTTCGGCCAAGGGCGCCGTCAAGGACATCGCCGAACAGGAAGAGCAACGGTGAGCAAGGCCGCCGCCGCGCCGGCCCCGGAGGCGGAGCCGAAGGCCGATGCCGCGGCGTGGCTGGCGGTGGCGGCGGGCACGATCGGCGCCTTCATGGCGACGCTCGACATCTCGATCGTCAATTCCTCGCTCCCCACCATCCAGGGCGAGATCGGGGCCAGCGGCACCGAGGGGACGTGGATCGCCACCGCCTATCTGGTGGCGGAGATCGTCATCATCCCGCTCTCCGGCTGGCTGACGCGGCTGCTCGGCCTGCGCACCTTCCTGCTGATCGCCGCCACCCTGTTCACCGGCTTCTCGATCCTCTGCGGCATCTCGACGACGCTGCCGATGATGATCGTCGGCCGCGTGGGGCAAGGCTTCACCGGCGGGGCGATGATCCCGACCGCGCAGACGATCATCGCCACCCGCCTGCCGCGCCACCAGCAGCCGATCGGCATTTCGATGTTCGGGGCGACGGCGGTGCTGGGGCCGGTGATCGGTCCGGTCGTGGGCGGCTGGCTGACCGAGAACGTCAGCTGGCATTACGCCTTCTTCCTCAACATCCCCGTCTGCGTCGCGCTGATCGCGCTGCTGCTGATCGGCCTGCCGCACCAGAAGGCCAAGCTCGACGAATTCTTCCGCGCCGACTGGCTCGGCATCGCCGGCCTCGCCCTCGGCCTCGGCGGGCTGACGGTGGTGCTGGAAGAGGGCGAGCGCGAGCAATGGTTCGATTCGGCCGAGATCGTGTGGCTCACCATCACGTCCGTGGTCGGCTTCTGCCTGCTGTTCGCGGGGCAGATCGTCGCGCGCCGGCCGGTCATCCGCCTCGCCTTGCTGCGCAACCGCCAGTTCGCCAGCGTCGTCGTGATGGTCACGATCGTCGGCATGGTGATCTACGGCACGTCCTACGTCATCCCGCAGTTCCTCGCCTCGATCGCCGGCTACAACGCGCTGCAATCGGGGATCATCGTGCTGCTGTCGGGCATCCCGAGCCTGATCTTCATCGCCATCACGCCGATCCTGATCCGCCATATCGACATCCGCATCGCGGTCGGCTTCGGCATGTTCATGCTGATGCTGTCGGCCTGGCTGGAGACGGACCTGACGGCGCTGTCGACCGGCGGCAATTTCGTCGAATCGCAGCTGATGCGCGGCACCGGCACGATCTTCGCGATGCTGTTCCTCAATCAGGCGGCGGTCCAGTCCGTGCCCCGCGAGGAGGCGGCCGACGCCGCCGGCCTCTACAACACCTTCCGCAACCTGGGCGGATCGCTGGCGCTGGCCGGCATCGCCGTCATCCAGGATCAGCGGCTGTGGCTGCACGAGCGGCGGCTGGAAGAGACGCTGACCGCCAATTCGGGCGCGGTGCAGGATTATCTGTCCGCGCAGGGTGCGGCGCTGGGCGGGGAGGACGCCGCGATCCGCGCGCTCGGCGGCACCGTCCAGGTGCAGGCGCTGACGATGACCTATATCGACCTGTTCTGGATCCTCGCCGTCCTCGTCGCCGTCGTCTCCCCGCTGATCCTGTTCCTGAGACCGCTCCAGCGCGGCCGCCCGCCCGCTGCCGCGCATTGAGGATACCCATGGCCATCGCCCCCCGCTCCGCCCTCGCCCTCCTGCCGCTGCTGCTCGCCGGCTGCACGGTCGGCCCCGATTATGCCGGCCCGCCGCAATCGCCGGGCGGCACGCCGGCCGGCTTCGCCCGCGCTACGGCCGAGACGCCGGCCACCGCGGTCGCCGTCGCCGAATGGTGGCGGACGCTCGGCGATCCGACGCTCGACGCGCTGATCGCGCGCGGGCTGGCCGCCAACCCGGACGTCGCCGTCGCCACCGCGCGGCTGCGGCAGGCGCGCGGCGCGCTCCGCCTCGATCGCGCCAATCAGGCGCCGTCGGTCAACGCGCTCGCCGTCTACGCCCACGCCCGCCTGCCGGGGATCGACCTGGGGTCCGCGGAGGAAGGCGACAGCGGCAGCGATGGCGGCGGGGGCACCAGCAACCTCGATTTCTACAATCTCGGCTTCGATGCGAGCTGGGAGATCGATCTGTTCGGCGGCAAGCGCCGCACGGTGGAGGCGGCGCGCGCCCGCCTCGCCGCGGCGGAGGCGAACCGCGACGACGTGCTCGTCACCCTCACCGCCGAAATCGCCACCGCCTACGTCAATCTGCGCGACCGGCAGCAGCGCATCGCCCTCAACCGCCAGTCGGTCGAACGGCAGCAGCAGATGCTGGCGCTGACCGAACAGCGCCTGCGTCAGGGCACCGCCTCCCGCCTCGAAGTCGCGCGCCTCACCGCCCAGCTCGATTCGACGCGCGCCGACATCACGCCCTTGAATGCCGAGCGCGACGCCTATCTCGATCAGCTCGCCACGCTGACGGGCGATGCCCCCGGCACGCTCGATGCGACGCTGACGCCCGTCGCCGCGCTGCCGCTGCCGCCCGCCGCGGTCGCGATCGGCGATCCCGCCGCCCTCCTCCGGCGCCGGCCCGACGTGCGCGCCGCCGAACGCCAGCTCGCGGCCGAAACCGCGCGCGTCGGCGTGGCGGAGGCGGCGCGCTTCCCCTCGATCAGCCTGATGGGGATCATCGGCATCGGCGGCACCCGCCTGGGCGACTTGAGCGATCTCGACAATTTCGCGCTGATCGCCGCACCCCAGTTGCGCTGGAGCTTCCTTGATTTCGGCCGCAACCGCGCCCGCGTCGAACAGGCCAAGGGCGTGCGCGACGAGGCCGAGGCGCGCTATCGCGCCGCGGTGCTGGTCGCGCTGCGCGATGCGGAGGGCGCGCTCAGCCGCTTCCGCTACCGGCGGATGACGGTGGCGACGCTCGCCCGCGCCAAGGCCTCGGCCGATCTCGCCACCGATCTGGCGGCCGAGCGCTATCGCGCCGGCACCTCGACGCTGATCGACCTGCTCGACAGCCAGCGCCAGCAGATCGCCGCCGCCCAGAACCTCTCGATCGCCGAAGCCGGCCTCACGCAGGATTTCGTGGCGATCCAAAAGGCGCTGGGTCTCGGCTGGGCGGCGCCGGCGTGAAACGTTCGATCGGTCCGGCTCCGTTCGTGCTGAGTAGGGGCTGAGCGAAGTCGAAGACCCGTATCGAAGCACCGCCGCGCGCGAGGCCGCCCTTCGATACGCTGCCAGGGCAGCTACTCAGGACGAACGGATCGGGTAGGTCCGATGCCCCCCCTTACCCCAGCAGCGCCACCGCCGCCCCGAACCCGTCCAGCCGGCATCCACCGGCCGGCATTGCGATATCAGAATGTTCGCGCAGAGACGCAGAGGCGCAGAGGGGGTATCCCCCGGCCGCAACGCGGCCCTCAAAAAGCGGCCTGCGGCCCCAGCGATGGGCTGCCGCGCGCGCAACACCTCCGCGTCTCTGCGCCTCTGCGCGAACACGCCTTTTTCCCTGCTACCAAGCCCCGCCGCCGCCCCGCGCGCTACACGTCCGCGTCTCCGCGCCTCCGCGCGAACACACCTTCCGTTACCCCAGCAGCGCCACCGAAGCCGCGATCAGCCCCGCATCGCCCGCCGCGATCACCCGCCCGTCGCTGGCCGCGGTGAGCGGCGCGCCGGTCCAGTCGGTCATCCGCCCGCCGGCGCCCTCCACCACCGGCACCAGCGCCGCGAAATCGTAGAGTTTCAGCCCCGCCTCGATCACGAGGTCGAGGTGCCCCGCCGCCAGCAGCCCGTAATTGTAGCAATCCCCGCCCCACAACGTATCGCGCGCCGCGGCCGACACGCGATCGAAGGCGGCGAGGCTGTCGCCCGCCAGATAATTCGGCCCGGTCGTCGCCAGATGCGCCTCGGCCAGCCGCGGGCAAGCGCGCACGGCGACGGGCGCGCCGTTCAGCGTCGTCGCCCGTCCCGCCGCCCCCAGCCAGCGCTCGTTCTGGATCGGCTGGTCGATCACCCCCAGCACCGGCACGCCGTCTTCCAGCAGCGCCACCAAAGTCCCGAAGATCGCCCGTCCCGCCACGAAGGATCGCGTCCCGTCGATCGGGTCGAGCACCCAGACGCGCGCCGCCCCGGGCCGGTCGGCGCCATATTCCTCGCCGATCACGCCGTCTTGCGGGCGCTCGGCGGCGAGGATCGCGCGCATCGCCGCTTCCGCCGCGCGATCCGCCTCGGTGACGGGCGAGGCGTCGGCCTTGGCCTCCATCGCGAACGGGCGGCGGAAGAAGGGGCGGATCGCCGCCCCCGCCGCGTCCGCCAGCCGCCCCGCCAGCGCGATGTCGGCTTGGCGATCCATCAGTCGAACAGCGAGGAGACGGAGCTTTCGTCGGCGATGCGGCGGATCGCCTTGGCGAGCAGCGGCGCGATCGACAGCGGGCGGATGCGCCCGCTCGCCTCCACCGCCGCGGTCGGCTCGATCGAATCGGTGATGACCAGCTCGGTCAGCGCGGACCCATCGACCCGCGCGACCGCCCCGCCGGACAGCACGCCGTGCGTCACATAGGCGACCACCTCTTCCGCCCCCGCCGCCTTCAGCGCCGCCGCGGCATTGCACAGCGTGCCGGCCGAATCGACGATATCGTCGTGCAGGATGCAGAAGCGCCCGGCGACGTCGCCGATGATGTTCATCACCTCCGATTCGCCCGCCCGCTCGCGCCGCTTGTCGACGATGGCGAGGGGGGCGTTGCCGAGCCGCTTGGAGAGCGCGCGCGCCCGCACCACCCCGCCCACGTCGGGCGAGACGACCATCAGGTTGCGGTCGCCGAACCGCTCGCGGATGTCGGTCGACATCACGGGCGCGGCATAGAGATTGTCGGTCGGGATATCGAAGAAGCCCTGGATCTGCCCGGCGTGGAGATCGACCGACAGCACCCGGTCCGCCCCCGCCACGGTAACGAGATTGGCGACCAGCTTGGCCGAGATCGGCGTGCGCGGCCCCGGCTTCCGGTCCTGCCGGGCATAGCCGAAATAGGGGACGACGGCGGTGATCCGCTTGGCCGATGCGCGGCGCAACGCATCGATGCAGATCAGCAATTCCATCAGATTGTCGTTGGCGGGAAAGCCGGTCGATTGCAGCACGAACACGTCCTCGCCGCGGACGTTCTCGTTGATCTCGACGAACACCTCCTCGTCGGCGAAGCGGCGGACCGAGGCGTTGGTCAGCGACACGTCCAGCTCGTCGGCGATGGCGCGCGCCAGCGGCAGATTGGCGTTGCCGGTCATCAACTTCATCGTCGGTCCCCCCTCACGAGCGCGGGCGCCTTACCGCGGCCGGGCGGTGGTGGCGAGAGGGGATCGGCACTGGTAGGGCGGCGGCCATGTCCGCACCCGTCACCCGCTTCGCCCCCTCGCCCACCGGCCGGCTCCACGTCGGCAACATCCGCCTCGCGCTCCACAACTGGCTGCTGGCGGCGCAAGGGCACGGCCGCTTCCTGCTGCGGCTGGACGATACCGATGCCGAACGTTCGACGCAGGCGTTCGCCGACGCGATCGTCGCCGATCTCGGCTGGCTGGGGCTGGAGCCGGAGGCGATCGTCCGCCAGTCGGATCGTTCCGCTTATTACGATGCCGCCTTCGCCCGCCTCGTAGCGGAGGGCCGCGTCTACCCCTGCTACGAGACCCCGCAGGAACTGGACATCCGCCGCAAGATCGCCGCGGGCCGCGGCCTGCCGCCGATCTACGATCGCGCCGCCCTCCGCCTGACCGAGGCCGAGCGCGCCGAAAAGGACGCCGCCGGCATCGCCCCCCACTGGCGCTTCCGCCTCGCCCCCGATCCGATCGCGTGGGACGATGCGATCCGGGGGCCGCAGCGCTTCGATCCCGCCAACCTTTCCGATCCGGTGGTGCGGCGGGCCGACGGGACGTGGCTCTATCTGCTGCCGAGCGTGATCGACGATGCGGCGATGGGCATCACCCATGTGCTGCGCGGCGAGGATCACGTCTCCAACACCGCGCTCCAGATCCAGATGTTCGAGGCGCTCGGCGCGCCGCTCCCCGTCTTCGCGCACGAGGCGCTGCTGGTGGGGCGCGAGGGCAAATTGTCCAAGCGGCTGGGGGCGATGGGGGCGGACGCGTTCCGCGAGATGGGGGTCGAGCCGCTGGCGCTGAAGGCGCTGCTCGCGCGGCTCGGCACCAGCGATCCGGTCGAGGCGGTGGCGGACGTGGCGGCGCTGGTCGAAGGCTTCGACCTCGCCCGCTTCGGCCGCGCGCCGGCCCGCTTCGATCAGGAGGAGCTGCTGGCGCTGAACGCGCGCACCATCCACCTGATGGACTATGACGCGGTCCGGCAGCGCCTGCCGGTCGGCATGGGGGCGGAGGCGTGGAACGCCATCCGCGGCAACCTCGGCAAGGTGGAGGAGGCGCATGCCTGGTGGCACATCCTCGAAGGCCCGCTGCCGGCGCCCGACCTGCTCCCCGAGGACCGCGCCTACCTCGCCACCGCCGCCGCCACCCTCGCCACCCTGCCGTGGGATGCCGGCGTGTGGCGCGCCCTCACCACCGCGCTCAAGGCGGAGACGGGCCGCACCGGCAAGGCGCTGTTCCTGCCCCTCCGCCTCGCCCTCACCGGCCTCGCCCACGGCCCCGACATGGCCGCCCTCCTCCCCCTGATCGCCCGCGACGCCGCGCTGGCACGGCTGGAGGCGGCGGCCCGGCCCTCCGACGCTCCGTTCGTCCAGAGTAGCCATTGAGCCTGCCGAAATGGCGTATCGAAGGACCGTGGCGAGACGCTGCTTCGATACGCGCCTTCGCCAGGCTCAGTCGCTACTCAGCACGAACGGTAAGGTCTGATACCGGGAAGTAGGTATACCCCCCCGTTCGGCCCGAGCGCAGTCGAGGGCCACGCGAAACAGCAGTCACGCATGTGCCTCGACTTCGGTTGGCACGAACGGAGGGGGCGTCGGGTACAAGACCGGACGCATACTCTCGCCCGGCGAGCCACGGGTATCGCAGCTATCGGAAACCCCCCGCCTCTGGCGCCCCCGCCGCCCCGGTCCTATCTTGGCGGCCATGGCGCTTCCCCCCCTCCATCGCCCCAAGACGCTCGTCGCCGATCTGCGCGGTTTCCTGGGCGGAGAGCATCGCCACAAGCTGCTGGTCGGCGCGCTCGCCATCTGCATGCCGGCGATCATCGTCTACGGCTTCATCCGCGACGGGCGGACCAACATCCTGCCCGGCCGCTCGATCATCTACGTCCAGAACTGGCGCGCCGATCGCACCGACGCGGAGATCATCGCCCAGCAGAAGATCGACCAGAAGGCGCGCGACGCGGCGGCGGCGGAGAAGCGCGCCTCCTACCAGCGGCTGGCCAAGCGGCTCGGCATCGAGTGAGCGACGACGCCCGCTGGATGGCGGCGGCGGCGGCGCTGGGGCAGCGCGGGCGGGGGCGGACCGCGCCCAATCCCCCGGTCGGCTGCGTCATCGTCAGCGCGGGCCGCGTCGTCGGCCGCGGCTGGACGCAGCCCGGCGGCCGCCCCCATGCCGAGGCGATGGCGCTGGCACAGGCCGGCCCCGCCGCGCGCGGCGCCACCGCTTATGTCACGCTCGAACCCTGCGCCCACGTCTCGCCGCGCGGCCCGGCCTGTGCCGACCTGCTGATCGCGGCCGGCGTCGCCCGCGTCGTCGCCGCCCTCCGCGATCCCGATCCGCGCACCGACGGGCGGGGCCTCGCCCGCCTCGCCGCCGCCGGCATCGCGGCGGCGAGCGGCCCCGGCGCGGCGGAGGCGGCGCGGACGATGGCGGGCTTCCTCACCCGCCGCCGCCTCGGCCGCCCCCACGTCACGCTGAAGCTCGGCCGCTCGCTCGACGGCCGCATCGCGCTGGCCGACGGCACCAGCCGCTGGATCACCGGCCCGGAGGCGCGCGCCCACGCCCATCTCGAACGCAGCCGGCACGAGGCGATCCTCGTCGGCCGCGCCACGCTGGAGGCCGACGACCCCCGCCTCGACGTCCGCCTCCCCGGCCTCGCCGCGCGCAGCCCGCGCCGGCTGGTCCTGTCCGCACAGGCCATCGACCGCCCCGGCTGGCGACGCCTCGCCGCCCCCGCCGACATCGCCACCCTCGATGGCGTCGATCACCTGATGGTCGAAGGCGGGGCCGGCGCCGCCGCCGCCTTCCTCGCCGCCGATCTGGTCGATCGCCTGCTCCTCTACCGCGCCCCCATCCTGATCGGCGCCGGCCGCCCCGCGATCGGCGACATCGGCCTGGCCGATCTGGCCGCCGCCCACGGCCGCTGGCGCCTGGCGGACGCGCGGACGCTTGGCAGCGACGCCTGCGAGGTCTACGAGCGCGGGCCATGTTCACCGGCATCATAACCGACATCGGCCGCATCGCCCGCGTCGAGGTGCGCGGCGACACGCGGCTCGTGATCGAGACGGCCTATGATATGGCGACGGTCGATCTCGGCGCCTCGATCGCCTGTTCGGGCGCCTGCCTGACGGTGGTCGACAAGTCCGCCCCCGGCGTGGCCGGCTGGTTCGCGGTCGACGTCTCCGCCGAAAGCATCGCCCGCACCGCCCCCGACCGCTGGCAGGCGGGCGCCGCGCTCAACCTCGAACGCGCGCTCAAGGTGGGGGACGAGCTGGGCGGCCATATCGTCACCGGCCATGTCGACGGCGTCGGCCGCATCGTCGGCACCGCCGCGGAAGGCGGATCGACGCGCATCGCCATCGCCGCGCCCGCTTCGCTCGCCCCCTATCTGGCGGCCAAGGGCTCGATCACCGTCGATGGCGTGTCGCTGACGGTCAACGGCGTCGAGGACGTCGCCGGCGAATGCCGCTTCCACGTCAACATCATCCCACACACCGCGGCGCTGACCACGCTCGGCACCCTCGCCGCGGGCGATCCCGTCAACCTCGAGATCGACGTCCTCGCCCGCTATCTCGGCCGGATGGAGCAGCTCCGCCATGTCGCAGCCTGATCGTTTCCCCCCCGTCTCGCGCATCCGCCACGCCTTCCTCTCCTCGCCGGAGGAGATCATCGACGAGGCGCGCAACGGCCGCATGTATATCCTCGTCGACGACGAGGATCGCGAGAATGAGGGCGATCTCATCATCCCCGCACAGATGGCGACGCCCGATGCGATCAACTTCATGGCCAAGCATGGCCGCGGCCTGATCTGCCTCGCCCTCGCCAAGGACCGGGTCGATCAGCTCGGCCTCGATCTGATGAGCCGCAACAACGGCACCCGCCACGAAACCGCCTTCACCGTCTCGATCGAGGCGCGCGAGGGGGTGACGACCGGCATTTCGGCCGCCGATCGCGCCCGCACCGTCGCCGTCGCGATCGATGCCGGCAAGGGGCCGGAGCATATCGTCACGCCCGGCCACGTCTTCCCGCTCGTCGCCAAGAACGGCGGCGTCCTCGTCCGCGCCGGCCATACCGAGGCGGCGGTGGACGTGTCGCGCCTCGCCGGCCTCAATCCCTCGGGCGTGATCTGCGAGGTGATGCGCGACGACGGGCAGATGGCGCGGCTGGACGATCTCGTCGCCTTCGCCCAGCTCCACAACCTCAAGATCGGCACGATCCGCGATCTGATCGCCTATCGCCGCCGCCACGACCATCTCGTCGAGAAGAAGGCCGAGCTGCGCTTCACCAGCCGCTGGGGCGGCGAGTGGACGGCGATGACCTTCTACAACAAGGCGACCGGGGACGAGCAACTCGCCCTCGTCAAGGGCCGCATCGATCCCGCCAAGCCCACGCTCGTGCGGATGCACCAGATGTCCACCTTCGTCGACGTGTTCGGCGAGGTCCACGGCCGCGCCGGCATGCTGTCCGGCGCGATGGAGGCGATCGGCGCGGAGGGCGCGGGCGTCATCGTCGTCCTCAACCGCCCCCGCCGCGACGCGATGACCCGCGTCATCCAGGCGCGCATCGCCGGCCGCGGCTACGATTCGCCCGACATGGAGGAATTGCGCGACTATGGCGTCGGCGCCCAGATCCTCGCCGAACTGGGCGTGCAGGACATGGTGCTGCTGACCAACACCCACCACACTTTGATCGGCCTCGAAGGCTATGGCCTGTCGATCGTCGGCGAACGGCCGATCCCCGGCACCGGCGGGGACGAAGGCTGATGGCGCGCGTCCTGATCGTCGAGGCGCGCTTCTACGGGCATCTCAACGACCTGCTGATCGAAGGCGCGCGCGCCGCGATCGAGGAGGCGGGCCACACGCACGAGACGATCGCCGTCCCCGGCGCGCTGGAGATTCCCGGCGCGGTGGCGCTGGCGGCGGAGACGGGGCGCTACGACGCCTTCGTGGCGCTCGGCATCGTCATCCGCGGCGAGACCTATCATTTCGAGGTGGTGTCGAACGAAAGCGCGCGCGGCCTGATGGCGCTGACCATGGACGGCATTCCGATCGGCAACGGCATCCTGACGGTCGAGAACGAAGCGCAGGCCCTCGCCCGCGTCCGCCGCGACGAGAAGGACAAGGGCGGCGAAGCGGCAAAGGCCGCGCTCGCCATGCTGGCGCTGAAGGGGCGGTTCGGCTGAGCCCGTCGCGGCGCGATCTGCTGCGCGGCGGGGCGGCCGCGACGGCGGCGCTGCCCCTCGCCGGAGCGGCATCCCCGCCGCGCGACCTGTTCATGCTCGAACCGGGCCTCCGCTATTTCAACGCCGCCAACATCGGCCCCGCCTTCCGCGGCGCGGTCGAGGCGCAGGCGCGCGAGACGGCGGCGTTCCAGGCCGATCCCTCGCGCGAGCGGCGCGAACGCTACGTCACGCAATCGGCCGCGCTGCGCGCCCGCCTCGCCCGGCGGCTGAACGCCGCGCCGGAGGAGATCGCGCTCGTCCGCAACGCCAGCGAGGGCAACAGCGTCGCCGTGCTGGGGCTGGACCTGAAGCCCGGCGACGAGGTGATCGTCACCGATCACAACCACCAGTCGACGCTCGACAGCTGGCATCTGCGCGCCCGGCGGCAGGGCCTCGTCGTCCGCACCGTCGCCACGCCGTTCGCTGCCGCCGATCCCGCCGCGGTCGTCGCCGCCTTCGCCGCCGCCGTAACGCCCCGCACCCGCGCGATCTTCCTGTCGCACATGACCAACGTGACCGGCCTCGTCCTGCCCGTCGCCGACATCGCCCGGCTGGCGAGGGCGCACGGCGCATGGCTCCACGTCGATGCCGCGCAGACCTTCGGCTGGCTGCCGACCGACCTCGCGGCGATCGGCTGCGATTCCTGGGCGGCGAGCACGCACAAATGGCTGCTCGGCCCGCTCGAAGGCGGCGTGCTCTATGTCCGCCGCGACCGGCAGGACCGGCTGTCGCCGCTGATGCTGAGCCACGGCTATTGGATCGGATCGCCGGCGGAGATGGAAACCGCCCAGCGCTACGAGATCCTCGGCCAGCGCGACGACCCCAAGCTCGCCGCGCTCGCGGCCACGCTCGACGCCCATGACGCGCTCGGCGAGGCGGTGGTGGAGCGCATGGTCCGCGCCCGCGCCGCCGCGCTGCGTGCCGCGCTCGCCCGCGTGCCCGGCGCCCGCCTCGTCGGCAGCGCCCACCCCGCGCTGGCCGGCCCGGTCGTCACCGCCGCCTTCGCCGGGCAGGACGTTCCCGCCCTCCGCCGCCGCCTCTGGCGACAGGCCCGCATCGCCACCGCCGAGGCGAAGGCCGGGGGCGATGCGCTCGTCCGCTTCTCGCCGCACCTCTACAACAGCGAGGCGGACATCGCGGCAGTCACGCGGGCATTGGACGACACGGCCTGACTCAGGCGGCGGACCGGGCCGCCGGCGGCGCGGCGAGGGCGGCCTTCAAGACGTAGAGCGCGTCCAGCACGCGCCGCGTGAGCCCGCGCTGGTCGGCGGGCTGGACGCGCAGATTGAACCCCGCGCCGGTGATCGCGGCATCGATCCACGCGCCGAAATCGGTGGCCGCGGACGGCCCGTCTGCGGCATTGCCGGCCAGATGCATCGACATTTCGAGGTGGAGGCGGGTCGTGAAGTCCATGCCGTCGGTCGCCTTCGCCCATGCGTCCTTCACCGCCTGCGGCGCGTCCCCCGGCGGGAAGACGATCGTGGCGGCCTTGCCGATCATCGTCCGCCCGTCCCCGTCGAGATCGCGCGCCATCGTGCGCGGCAGGAGCAGGTTCAGCGCCCCTTCGGCATCCAGCGTCGCCGGATCGACCGGATCGCCAAGCGAATGGATCTGCCGCAACGCCTGCAATTCGTCGCTCCCCAGCGTCCGCAGGAAGGCGACCGGATCGGCGAAGCCGCCGGCCTGCGCCTTCCCCACGATCGCGAGATAGGTCGGCCGGGCAGCCTCCACCTGCGCCATATAGTCGACACCGGCGCCGTCCCGCCGTCGCTGGCTCGACCAATCGTCGAAGCGCGCCGTGATCGTCGCGATATCGAAACCGACCGCGCCGGCCGGCCGCGCCGGATTCGCCCGCATCGGTGCCGGCCCCGGACCATTGCCTACCCCCGTCAGCATATCGTCTCCTTCCGTCCGGAACCGTACCTGATCGGGGTTAATGTTGCGTTGACGAAATGGAGGCGCCGCCCCCCGCCGTGAGCGGGGCAGGGGGATTGACATAGGAGAACAAATAGAATACACGCCCGCCGTTCGCCTCGCCCTGGGCCAGGGCAGGCGGACACAGCAGCCGGCGGGTCCGCCCGCCGGCACGACCGGCGCGGAGCCGTCCGGGGTCGCTCCCCAGAAGCTTCGCCAGGATCGGATCGTGCGCATGATGCCGGCCACCGGGTTTCGGCCCAGGGCATCGCCGCTGACGTTCCCTCCCCGCCGCGGGCCGGCAGCCCGCACCTCATCGGCCGCACTCCGGTGCCGCCAACCCCTCGAGGCAGGGCCATTGCCGCCCTGCCCGTCCCGCCCGGACGCCCGTGGCAGGACGCGCCGGTCGAAACGCTGCCTTGCGTTCGCGCCCCCGCGCCCCCCGAAATCCTACAGGCTTGGCTTTTGGCGCCGGATCGGCTAAGCCGGTGGCCATGCAGCCCCGTTCGGCCCTCCCGCTTCGACTTACGCGCCCTTAGGCGCGCGCTGCTGCTATGGGGCTGCCGCCCCTTGTCTCCACGGCGCCTAAGGGATCGTTCCGCACCCCCCAGGCATTTCCCCGATCAGAGGGATCATAACCGTGACCGACACCATCATCATCTTCGATACCACCCTGCGCGATGGCGAGCAGTCGCCCGGCTGCTCGATGAACCTGGAAGAGAAGCTCCAGGTCGCGGCGCAGCTGGAAGCGATGGGCGTGGACGTGATCGAGGCCGGGTTCGCCATCGCCTCCGAAGGCGATTTCGAGGCGGTGAGCGAGGTCGCCAAGCAGGCCGAGCGCGCCACCGTCGCCAGCCTGTCGCGCGCCGCGATCGGCGACATCGATCGCGCGTGGGAAGCGGTGCGTCATGCGAAGCGGCCACGCATCCACACCTTCATCGCCACCTCCGCGCTCCACATGCGCGTCAAGCTGAACAAGACGCCGGAGGAGGTGCTGGAAGCGATCGGCCGCACCGTCGCCCACGCGCGCAACCTCTGCCCCGACGTCGAATGGTCGGCCGAGGACGCGACCCGCTCGGACCCCGATTTCCTCGTCCGCGCGGTCGAGGCGGCGATCCGCGCCGGCGCCACCACCATCAACCTGCCCGATACCGTCGGCTACGCCACGCCCGAAACCTATGGCGCGATGTTCCGCGACGTGATCGGGCGCGTGCCGGATGCGGACAAGGCGATCTTCTCCACCCACTGCCACAACGATCTGGGCCTCGGCGTCGCCAATACGCTGGCGGCGGTGATGGCGGGCGCGCGGCAGGTGGAATCGACCGTCAACGGCATCGGCGAGCGCGCCGGCAACGCCGCGATCGAGGAGATCGTGATGGCGCTGAAGGTGCGCGGCGACGTGATGCCCTATCGCACCAACGTGGTGACGACCGAGATCACCCGCGCCAGCCGCCTCGTCTCCGCCGTCACCGGCTTCCAGGTCCAGCCCAACAAGGCGATCGTCGGCGCCAATGCCTTCGCGCATGAGAGCGGCATCCATCAGGATGGCATGCTGAAGGACAAGACCACCTACGAGATCATGACGCCCGAAAGCGTCGGCGTGACGCAATCCAGCCTCGTCATGGGCAAGCATTCGGGCCGCGCCGCCTTCCGCTCCAAGCTGGAGGAGCTGGGCTACGATCTGGGCGACAACGCCTTCCAGGATGCCTTCCTGCGCTTCAAGGCGCTGGCCGACGCCAAGAAGCAGGTGTTCGACGACGACATCGTGGCGCTGGTCGACGACGAGGTCACGCGCGGCCACGACCGGATCAGGGTCAAGGAGGTGGAGGTCTATTGCGGCTCCACCGGCCCGCAGCGCGCGATCCTGACGCTGGAGGTGGACGGGAAGGAGACCACCGTCGCCGCGCGCGGCAACGGCCCGGTCGATGCGCTCTTCAACGGCATCCGCCAGATCGTGCCGCACGATCGATCGGTGCTCGAACGCTACGAGGTCCATGCCGTGACGGGCGGCACCGATGCGCAGGCCGAAGTCTCGGTGCTGCTGGCCGAGGACGGGCGCACGACGCGCGGTCGCGGCGCCCATCACGATACCATGGTCGCCTCCGCCCGCGCCTATGTGAACGCGCTCAACAAGCTGATGGTCAAGCGCGGCCGCGCGCCCGTCGATCAGGCGGTCGGCTGAGGAACCGCGCGGCCGGCAGCGAAGCGCCGGCCGCGCAGCCGTCTGTTCCTATCCGAGGGGTGGCCGCCCGACCGGCCCCCTTGGGCGTCTCTGCGCGGAACCTTCTCCCGTCCGATCCCGCCGTAACCCGGCGCCCATGAAAAAGGGGCGGGCGCATCGCTGCACCCGCCCCGCCAGATCGTCACCGACCGATCAGAACTTCGCGACGACGCCCGCGTAGAAATAGCGGCCGCGATTGTCGTAGAGCCCGGTCACGCCGACATTGTCGATCCCCGCGCCGACACCGGTCGCGCCCCACGGCGGGAAGCGATCGAGCAGATTGTCGACGCCGCCGTAGATCGTGAACTTGTCGTTGATCGCCAGATCGCCGCGGATGTCGTGGTAGAAGACGTTGCCGTAGCCGCGGGCATCGGCGAAATCGGCATTCTCGGGCGCGCGGCCCTGCACCGACTGGGTATTCTCCGCCTCGCCGAACACCTGCCGCCCGATCCAGCGCAGCTGGTAGCCCAGCGTCACCTTGCCCTTCTGGAAGGTGCCGTTGAAGTTCACGCGGTTCTTGGGGTCGCCCACCTCGCTCAGCAGCCGGTCGGCGACGGTCGGGTCGCTGGGGTTCAGGAACTGGTCGTTCTGCAACGCCCGCGTCCAGGTGGCGCGCAGGCCGAGCGTGCCGAAGCCGATGTCGCGCCGGTAGGCCAGCTCGGTATCGATGCCGCGCACCTTCAGCTTGGCGAAGTTGAGCGACGAGACGAGCAGCGAGCCTTGCAGCACCTGGAACGGCACTTCGCCCGCCGGCCCGCCGGCCGCGCTCGCCCGCGTGAAGGAGGCGCAGAACGGATTGTTCAGCGTCGCCGAATCATAGCAATTGTTGAGGATGTCCTGCGTATCGACCGACGAGATCACGTTGTTCACCGTGATCTTGTAATAGTCGACCGACAGCGACAGGCCCGGCACGAAGCTGGGCGTCAGCACGCCGCCGATCGTGTAGTTGTCGGACTTCTCCTCGGTCAGGTCGGGGTTGCCGCCGGACACGATCTCGATCGACTGGGTATAGACGAAATCGTAATTGGCCGGGATCCCCGCGGCGCGGCAATTGGCCACGCGGTTGGGCGATCCGGTGCCGATGTTGCGGGCCGAACAGGGGTCGGACGGCGCGTCGGCGAAATTCTGGCTCTGCGAGGAATAGAGCTCGACCAGGTTCGGCGCGCGCACCGCGCGCGTGTAGCTGGCGCGCAGGCGCAGGTCGTCGACCGGCTTCCACACCGCTTCGCCGCCATAAGCATAGACCGTGCCGGTCGCCCCCTTATAGTCGGCGATCCGGCCCGAACCGCGCACCGTCAGCTCGCGCAGCAGCGGCAGATCGCGGACGATCGGCACGGAGACTTCGCCGAACACCTCCTTCACCTGGAAGGACGGCGGCGTCAGCGACGGGATGGCGTTGTAGAAGGCGTAGCCCTGCTGGGTCAGCTCATCCAGTTCGTAGCGCACCGTTTCCTTGCGATATTCGCCGCCCAGCGAGAAGCCGATCGGGCCGCCCGGCAGCTCGAACAGCTGGCTGAGGTCGCCCGCCACGAAGCCGCTGGCGACGAACTGGGTGATCTTGCCGCTGGCGTTGGAATCGGTCGTCACATAGTTGCGCGCCGCCTGGCTGACGGAGCCGCGCCCAAACGGGTTGAGCGGCACGCACGCGGCGATGTCCGCCGCGAGGCGGCCGGGATTGCCGCCCAGGTCGGTCCCGGCCGAGGTGGGATCGACCTGCGCCCGGCAGACGACCTGCCCGGCGGCGTTGCGCACCGAATCCACCGCCAGCAGATAGCGCTGGACGTTGACGTTGGAGATGATGCGGTTCTTCTCGCGATGCTCGCCGTAATTGGCGGAGACCTCGTAGGTCCAGTCGTCGTTGAAGGTGCCGCGCACGCCAAGCACGCCGCGATAGGTCTCGCGGATGATGCGTTCGTCGCGGATGCCGAGGTCGAGGAAGTTGCGGCGCAGCGCGAAGCGCGTGTCGTCGGCCGAGGTCAGGCCCGCTGCGGTCCGCGCCGCCACGATCTGCGCCCGCGCCTGCGCGCTCAGGAACGGATTGTCGAGACGCGGCTGCTCGCGATTGACGTCCGACGTCTCCTGCGAACCGAGGGTCGTGCCCTGCGTGAAGAACGGGCCGCTCTGCGACCCTTGCGCTTCGCTGCGGACATATTTCGCCTCGACGAACGGCTCGAACGCGCGCGACACTTCGAAATGGCCGATCAGATTGGCCGAATAGCGGTTGAGCGTCGGCGACAGCGCGACCAGATCCTCCTCGCGGCCCGAATAGCCGTTGCCGCCGAGGAAGCTGCCGTTGGGCGCGAGGCCCACGCGCGTGCCGGTCTGCGGCACGAGGCTGCCGTCCGGCTGGAACAGGAAGGTGCAGTTGAAGGGGTTGCCCAGCGCGTCGCGCCCGCAGGCGCCGTTCGGGCTGCCGACCGTATAGAAGCCACCCAGCGAATTGGTGGTCGATCGGATGTCGCGCAGGAAGACGCGGTCGGGCACGCCGTCCGATCCGTTGGGGGCGCTGCCGGGATCGCTGTCGACCGTGACGAAGCCGTTGGCGCGGCGCAGCTTGCTGCGGCCCGAGGCGAAATATTCGCCCTGATGCGCATATTCGAGATTGACCGCGATGTTGCCGCGGCCGTCCGCGAAATTCTTGCCGGCCAGCACCGAGGCATATTGGTTGCCGGCATCCTTATACTGGCTGATGCCGCTCTGCCCGCGGACCTGAAGCCCCTCGAAATTGCGCTTCAGCACGAAATTGACCGCGCCGGCGATCGCGTCCGATCCGTAGACCGAGGAGCCGCCGCCCGTCACCACGTCGACCCGGTCGATCAGGTCGGTCGGGATGGTGTTGATGTCCGGCGAGACGGCGTTGTTGAGCACGTCGCCGCCGACGTGGCGGCGGCCGTTGACCAGCACCAGCGTCCGCTGCGTGCCGAGGCCGCGCAGATCGAGCAGGTTGAGGCCGCGCGTGCCGAGGAAGCGCGTCGAATTCTGCTGGCTGAAGGTGGCGCGCAGCTGCGGCAGCTCGTTCAGCACGTCACCGACCGAGACCTGGCCGGTCTGGAAGAATTCCTGGCCGCCGACGCTGGTGATCGGCGCACCCGATTCCAGATTGGGGCGGGCGATGCGCGATCCGGTGACGACGACCACGTCGTCGCCGGGGGCCGGGGCGGCGCTTTCGTCGAGCGCGACGCTTTCGGGCGGCGCACTCTGCGCGAAGGCCGCGCCCGACAGGGTGACGAGGGCGAGCGCCGACGAGGCGCGCAAGGCGATGGAAAGGGGGGAATGGGTCACGGCTACGCTCCACGCTTTGGGGATCGCGCGCAGGCCGTGAGCCGGCCGCGCGCCAAAACGACCCGGCCGCACTGACGGCTGCCTGGGATTTCAAAGCGTTGCAGGGGGCGAGTGGCCGGGTAAATCGGCTTCGGCAACAGTCCGTCACATCCCGGCAAGGCGTGACGGAACGGCTACAGCGCCATCGACGGACGGCCATCGTCAAGCGACGAACTGCCGGAACTCTAAGTCGTTACGCCTCCACGAGTTTTGCCGGACGATACCGGCGTGCACGGATCCTCAGCGCGTGATCGTCTGCAAGCGCCGGCCTTCCAGCATCCGCTCGCTGGCATTCTGCTGTTCGGCGTCGATCGCGCGCCATTCGGCCGCGGTGTGGCATATGCGCTGCTTGCGGATCAGGGAGCCAACTTCCGCATAGGTCCGGCAGATCTTGCGCTCGGGGGCGGCGGGCGCGGCTGGCGGGCCAGCGGGAGCCGGCGGCGTGGCCAGCAACGCCATGGCTGTCAGGATCGTCGACATCGTCTCCTCCATTCATAAACAAAAAAGGGGCGGGTCGCCGTGCAGCGCCCGCCCCCGTTCGTCAGGTCCGTCGGCGCTTAGAAGCGCAGGCGGGTCGCCACGGTGAAGCGGCGGCCGACCACGTCGTAGAGCGACGGATAGGTGTTGCCGCTGTTGAACGAGGTGGAGCCGATCGTGTTGCCCACTTCCGGCGGCTGCTTGTTGAACAAATTCTCGACCAGGAACGACAGGCGGAACTGCTCGCTGATGTTGTAGCCCACGTTCACGTCGAAATAGTTGAACGCCGGGATGTTGCGATAGGCCGGGATGATCGTCGCCGGGTTGACCGAACCGAAGCTGCCGACGGTGCCGACGGCCGGCGTGGTGGTCGGCGTCGCGCCCGTGCGGCGCTCATATTCCAGATAGCCGATCCGGCGCCACAGGCCCGACAGGTCGACCTTGTCGTAGCCAACGGTCGCCCGATACTGCCACGACCAGCGCGGCAGCGGCGATTCGCAGCTGACGCTATACTGGCCGACGCACTCGCGGATGAACGAATTGGCGTTGGACTGCTGGCGGCTCTTGTCGGTGTAATTGCCGTTCAGCGAGTTGCTGAAGCGGATATCGCCGAAATCACGCGCATAGGAGATCGTGAAGTCGACGCCCTCCGTCTCCAGGAAGCCCTGGTTGGACTGGAGCAGGGTGATACCCGGCGTCGTCGCCGGCGAGCCGCTGAGACCGCCGGTTGCGGGGTTGCGACGGATAAGCTGGCAGCGCGAGTCCGTCGGGTTGGTCTGCGCGAAGCAGCCGTTCAGGATGTCGCCCACGGTCGGCGTGGTGATCGCGCCGCGCACGCGGATGCGATACCAGTCGAGCGTCGCGGTGAAGCCGCGTGCCCATTCGATCGAGGTCGGCCGCAGCACGATGCCGGCGGTGATCGTCGTCGCCCGTTCGGAATCGAGGTTCGGCGTACCGGGGTTGGTGACGTTGATCTGCCCGGCGAGCGGTGCCTGAATATCGCCAAGCCTTGCAGCCGGGAGACCGACGGCGGCCAGCTGCGCGATGCACAAGGCACGCGTCGTCGCGTTCGTGACGTTGCCCTGGCAGGGATCGACCGCCAGATTGTTGAGGATCGTGTTGGTCGGCAGGAACAACTCGTTGATGTTCGGTGCGCGGACGGCGCGCGTATAGGCGCCGCGAAAGTTGAAGTCGCGCACCGGCGCCCACGAACCGCCGACCTTCCAGGTCGTGTTGGTGCCGGTCGTGGTGTAATCGGCATAGCGGATGCCGGCATCGATCGTCAGATCGTAGAAGAACGGCCGGTCGGAGATCAGCGGCAGGTTGAGTTCGCCGAACACCTCCTTCGAGCTGAATTCGCCGTCCACCGTCAGGAAGGCGCCGCCCGCACCCAGGATTTCACCCGGCTGCTGGTTGGGCAGATCGCCCAGCTGGCTGCCGCCATAGCGGCGGTATTCGGCACCGACGGCGATGCCGATCGGCTTTTCGGACAGCGGGCTGTTGAGCCCGAAGTCGCCCGAGATCACGCCCTGGACGATACCCAGTTCGGTATTGGTGCGCTGGGTCGTCGGCACGCCGACGAACGCCAGCATCGCCGGGGTCAGCGAGCCTTCGGCCCCGAAGATGTTGATCGGGGTGCAGCCCGTCGAGGAGCCGGTCGGGCAGCCGCGCAGCGCCTGCTGCACGCGGCTGCGCAGTGCCGTGCCGGTGTCGACGCGGGTGCGCTCCGCCTCGCCATATTGCCCGAACAGGTCGAAACTGAGGTTGGAGATCAGCTTGCCGCGCACGCCCGCCGTCACCTGGAAGACGTTGCTGGTGATATTGGCGACGCGTGGGCCGGTCTCGACGAAGCGACGGCCAGCGATGGTTTGTATCTCAGTGCCTGCGGCAATTGCCGTCGCGCAATCAGCAAGACCCGCATAGCTGCACAATTGGGTGCGCTGCGTGGGCGTCAGGAACTGATTGTTCAGGGGCACCTGAAACGGCTCGGTGAACGTGCCGGTCGGAGCAAGATTCTGCGTCACACGCGAGCGGACAAAGAAACCTTCGCCATAAACTTCAATGTTGGGCGTCACCTCATAGTGCGCCGATCCGAAGATGTTCCAGCGATCGAGCGGCGTCTGATAATAGTTCAGCGGGTTGAAATTGTAGTCGGTCAGGCCCGGCGCGATCGTGCCCGTGACGGGATCGAAGCGAGCACCGCTCGACCGCGTCGGATCGACAGCCGTCGTCGGCAACGGGAAGAACAGCGAAGCGGGAGCGGCCGTATTGGAGCCTTGCGCAGCACCACGCGGCAGGTTGCAGACGCCGGCGGTCAGCTGCGCCGCGGTGCAATTGGAAGCCCGCGAAACCTGCCCGATCGAACGATCGCCCTGAAGCACCGGCTTGGTCTTGGTGTAGCTCAGGCCCAGCACGGCGTTCCCGCGGCCGTCGTCGAAATTGGCGCCCGTCGTCAGGTCGATGCGATAGCCTTGGCCGTCGCCCTGCTCGGCCACGCCATATTGCGCGTCCGCCTGCAGGCCCGAGAAGTCGCGCTTCGTGACGAAGTTGTTGACGCCCGCGATGGCGTCCGCACCGTAGGTGGTGACGGCACCGCCGGTCAGGATGTCGGTCCGCTCGATCAGGGCCACCGGGATGACGTTGAGATCGACGACACCGGTCAGCGTCGAGGGCACCACGCGGCGGCCGTTCAGCAGCACGAGATTGCGGTTGGTGCCCAGGTTGCGCAGGTTGACGCTGGCGATGCCGGTGGTGCCGTTGTTGACGCCGGGGTTGATGCCGGCGACGGCGCCGGGCAGCTGGCGCAGCACCTGCTCGACCGACACGGGCGCACGCGCCTGAAGCTCGGCCGAATCGATCACCGAGACGGGGCTCGACTGCTCGAGATTGGGCCGCGCGATGCGCGAGCCGGTCACCACGATGTCGGCGCCGGCATCGGCGGACAGCGTCTCGTCGGCGGCGGGGGCCGCGACCTGGGCGAAGGAAGGCGCGCTGGCGGTGAGCGCTCCGGCGATGATGGTGGTCGCCAGCAGGCGACGCCGATCGATAACTGACATCGGTTCGATACCCCTTATGCCGCCCCCCTGCATGCAGGATCGGCGGTCACGATGGCGCGCCGTCCAGGCGGCGCATGGAACCTGTCTATAATGTGAACGAATTCGGGGAAGATGTTGCGGTCGGCTGAGTAGACATATTCCGCGTAATGTTGCGGCGAAGACACATTTGTTGCACAGCATTTCCAGCGCCGCGCCTGTCTTTCGGGCAGTTGCCGCCGTTTCGGGCAGCGAAGGCGGCAGTTGCCGTGCCCGGCGCTATTGCCAGGATTCGCCCCGCCATCGCTCCGGCGTCCAAACCCCGTGCGATTCCCGACACCCGCGCGAGGTGCTTTCCCGGCGGCGGTTCAGCCACTAGGCGGGCTGGCATGACCGATCCCCTCGCCATCCGTCGCCTCTACGGCCGCCGCACCGGGCACAAGCTGCGCCAGGGGCAGCAGGCGCTCGTCGAAGAGGTTCTGCCGGGCGTGGCGGTGCCGGCGGAAGGGCCGCTCGACGCTGCCGCCCTGTTCGGCGATGCGCGCCCGCTCGGCCTCGAGATCGGTTTCGGCCGGGGCGAACATATGGCGGCGCAGGCGGCGATGCATCCCGACATGGGCTTCATCGGCTGCGAGCCGTTCCGCGACGGGGTGGTCGGCGCGCTGATGAAGATCGTCGACGGCGATCTGGCCAACATCCGCCTGCACGAAGGCGATGCGATCGACGTGCTCGAACGGCTGCCCGATGCCTCGCTCGACTGCGCGTGGCTGCTGCACCCCGATCCCTGGCCCAAGGCGCGCCACGCCAAGCGCCGCTTCATGAATGCCGGGCCGATCGGCCTGATCGCGGCCAAGCTGAAGCCCGGCGGCCGCTTCCGCTTCGGAACCGATCACCCGGTCTATTGCCGCTGGGCGATGATGGTGATGGCGGCGATGCCCCAGTTCCGCTGGCAGGCGCGCCGCCCCGCCGACTTCCTCGTCCGCCCGGCGGACTGGCCCGAGACCCGCTACGAGGCCAAGGCCCGCCGCCTCGGCCACGAGGTCTGGTATTTCGAATATGTCCGCGCATAAGGATCGGACGATGGGGGCGGCGCGGGCATAGGCAAGGGCGGCAGCGGCGCCGTGCGGGCCATCACGACAATGGCCGGGATTTCGGCAGGTCCATCCGGTGCGGGATGCATAAGCCCGCCGGCGGGGCGGGCGCCGATCGCGCGGAGCGGCGCCCCGCCGGCGGAGCGGCGGCCGTTCGGCATCGATCGCCGCGCCGCCGCCCGCCGGGCCGGTCCTCAACCGTAGAGCGCCGGCCTGTCGCGCAACCGCACCGGCTCGATCTCGCGCGAGGTGGCGGCGCGCACGCCCGCGTCGCACACCGCCTGCGCCGCATAGCCGTCCCACGCGCTCGGCCCGGTGGCGGTCCCCTGCGCCGCCGCGGCGAGCCAGGCGCGGAACTCCTCGTCATAGGCGGTGATGAAGCGCTCGCGCCAGTCGGCGGGCACGCGGCCGGCGGCGACACCCTTGGTCTTGACGACGACCGCGTTGCTCTCGGCCAGTTCCACCGTGCCGTTCTCGCCCGACATCTCGCCGCGGATGTCATAGGCATAGTCGATGTTGACCGACACCTCGACCGTCACCAGCGCGCCGCCCGCCATGTCCATCAGCGCGAAGATCGGGTCGCGCAGGATGCCGCCCTTGCTGTTGGCGCGCGGCGCGCGGATGGCGATGCCGGTCACCTCCTCGTCGAACAGCCAGCGCGCGACGTCGATGTCGTGGACCAGCGTGTCGATGATCGCCATGTCGCTGGTGTAGGTGTCGGGTACCGAGGGGTTGCGATGCGCGGCATGGTAGAGGAGCGGCGCACCGATCGCGCCGCCCGCCACCGTGTCCTTCAGCACGCGATAGGCATGGTCGAACCGGCGCATGAAGCCCACCTGCACCAGCCGCTTGCCATGTGCGACCTCGGCATCGATCACGCGCAGGCATGCCTCCTGCGTCGTCGCCAGCGGCTTCTCGCAGAACACCGGCTTGCCCGCCTTGATCGCGTGGAGCAGATACGCCTCGTGCGTCGGCCCCCAGGAGGCGATCAGGACGGCGTCGACGTCGGCCGCATCGATCAGCGCCTCGCCGGTCGCATAGGCACGCGCGCCGGGGATGCGCTCCACCACCGCCGCCACGCGTTCGGGGTTGATGTCGCTCACGGCCACGACGCGCGCGCCGGCCAGCACCTCGGTCAGCCGGCGGATATGGTCGAGCCCGATCATGCCGGTGCCGATGACACCCACTTTGACGGTCATATGTCTGGTCCTGTCTGGAGGAGGATGAGGAAGGGATCAGGCCGCCGGGGCGGTGCGGTAGCGATCGACGTAGCGCTGGATCTCGCGCCGCATGAAGCGGCCGCTGTCGTCGGCGCGCTCCTCCCAGGCGAAGACGCAGGCGGTGACGATGCCGTCGAAGCCGACTTCGGCGAGCGTGCCGAAGAAGGCGTCCCACGGCACCTCGCCCTGGCCGATGTCGAGATGCTGGTGGACGCGCGCGGTCGATCCCGGCGGGTTGACGATGTAGCGCAGCCCCGACGATGCCTTGTGGTTGAAGGTGTCCGCGACATGGACGTGCGCCAGCACCGGCGCGGCGTAGCGGATCATGTCCGCGACATCGTCGCCGAAATAGAAGGTGTGCGGCGCGCAATAGAGGAAGCGGACGTTCTTCGATCCGACCGCGCGGATCATGTCCACCGCGGGGTAGAGCGTCTCGATGAAATCGTCGGGATGCGGCTCGATGTTGAGCGTGATCCCCTCGCGCTCCAGGATCGGCACCAGTTCCTCGATCGAGCGCCACCACGCGGTCTCGCTCGATTCGGTCGTCGCGCCGCCCATGCAGCAGCTCGAACAGCTGCCGCGGTCGGGATGCGGGCCGCGGCCGAATTCGGAGTTCATCGTGTCGACGCCCATGTCGACCGCGACCTGGATCGCGCGCTTCCAATTCTCCACCGCGGCGCGCCGCTCCTCCTCGTGCGGGCTCGCCCAGCGATACATCGGCAGCAGCGAGGCGATCTTGACGCCGTGGTCGGCCAGCGCGCGCTTGAACCCCGCGATCCGCTCCGGGAAGACGCGCGGCCGCACCCACCAGTCGAGGAAATCGGCACGCGGCGACAGTTCGAGATATTCGTAGCCGAGGTCCGCCGCCAGCCGCGGCAGCGCTTCCAGCGGCAGGTGGCGGTGCATGTAGGGATCGAGCGCGATCTTCATGGGGATGGATGCCTTGCCGGTCAGTTCATGGTCGGGATGACGAAGGCGTCGGCGAGGCGCGACGGCCCGCCGTCCTCGCTGCCGCGCGGCAGATCGGCGGCGCCGTCGGGCCAGCGCTGCGTCACCGTCTTCACCTTGGTCCAGAAACGGATGCCCTCGACGCCGTGCTGGTTATGGTCGCCGAAGCCCGAACGCTTCCATCCGCCGAAGCTGTGATAGGCGACCGGCACCGGGATCGGCACGTTGATGCCGACCATGCCGACGTTGACGCGCGCCGCGAATTCGCGCGCGGCATGGCCGTTGCGGGTGAACAAGGCGACGCCGTTGCCATATTGATGCTCGGAGGGCAGCCGCACCGCGGTCTCGAAATCGGGCGCGCGGACGATCTGGAGGACGGGGCCGAAGATCTCCTCCCGATAGGAGGTCATGTCGGTCGTTACCCGATCGAGCAGCGTCGGGCCGACGAAAAAGCCGTTCTCATGCCCCTGCAAGGTCAGCCCCCGCCCGTCGATCACCAGTTCGGCGCCCTCGTCGACGGCGGTCTGGATCCAGTTCTCGACGCGGCTCTTGTGCGCGGCGTTGACGACCGGGCCGTAATGCGCGTCCGGATCGGTCGAGACGCCGACGCGCAGCGCGCGGATCGCGGGGATCAGCTTTTCGCGCAGCCGTTCGGCGGTGTCCTCGCCCACCGGCACCGCGACCGGCAATGCCATGCACCGCTCGCCCGCCGAACCGAACGCACCGCCGCACAGGTCGCGAACCACCTGGTCCATGTCGGCGTCGGGCATGACGATGCCGTGGTTCTTGGCGCCGCCCATCGCCTGCACGCGCTTGCCCGCCGCGACGCCGCGGGAATAGACATATTGGGCGATGTCCGACGAGCCGACGAAGCTGACGGCGGCGATCGCGCGATGGTCGAGGATCGCGTCGACCATCTCCTTGTCGCCGTGGACGACCTGGAACACGCCTTCGGGCAACCCCGCCTCGAGGAACAGTTCGGCAAGGCGGACGGGGACCGAGGGGTCGCGCTCCGACGGCTTCAGGATGAAGGCGTTGCCGGTCGCGAGGGCGGGGCCGCACATCCACATCGGGATCATCGCGGGGAAGTTGAACGGCGTGATCCCGGCGCCGATGCCGATCGGCTGGCGCATCGAATAGACGTCGATCCCCGGCCCGGCGCCTTCCGTATATTCCCCCTTCAGGACGTGGGGCACGCCGCAGCAGAATTCGATGACCTCCAGCCCGCGCTGGATGTCGCCCTTGGCGTCGGCGATCACCTTGCCATGTTCGGACGCGATCAGCCGGGCGAGCGGCTCCATCTCGCGTTCGATCAGCTCCTTGAAGCGGAACATCACGCGCGCGCGGCGCTGCGGATTGGTCGCCGCCCAGCGCGGCTGCGCGGTCTGCGCGGCGGCGACCGCGGCGTCCAGTTCGGTGGCGGTGCCGAGCACGACCTGCGCCTGGACCTGTCCGCTGGAGGGATCGAAGATGTCGCCGCGACGGGTGCCGCCCCCGGCGCTGCCCGATCCGATGAAATGTTCTACGAGGCGCATGATGGTCCTTTCGTGAATGGTTTCAGCCGCCGGCGTGGGCGCGTTCGAGGTCGCGCTCGATCTCCTCGAGCGAGCGGCCGGACGTCTCGGGCACGCACCGCGCGACGAAGACGATCGCGCCGATGCCGAGCACGACGAAGCCGAGGAAGGTGCCCGACACCCCCAGCCGGGCGATCGCGGTGGGGAAGGCGAGCGCGATCAGGAAATTGACGATCCACAGCACGAACACCGTGGCGCCCATCGCGAAACCGCGGATGCGCAAGGGAAACAGCTCGGCCAGCAGCACCCAGGTGACGGGCGAGATCATGCCCTGCTGGAAGGTGAGGAAGACGACCATGCCCGCCAGCACCAGCATCGCCAGCGGGGTGGAGGCGCCGACCAGCATCGCGCCCACGCCGATCAACAGCAAAGAGCAGGTGGTGCCGATCAGCCCCGTGACCAGCATCCGGCGCCGCCCGATCCGGCCGAGCAGCCAGATGCCGAACGCCGTCGCCGCCACCGAGATCGCACCGTTGAGGATGTTCGCGACCAGCGCGGCGCGATCGTCCAGCCCGGACTGCGCCAGGATATGCGTGCTGTAATACATGATCGAATTGACGCCCGTGATCTGCTGCACCACCGCGATGCCGATCCCGACGAGGAAGACGTGCCGCACCCACGCCGTCGCCAGATGGCGGCGGCCGCAGGCGCCCGCATGCCGGGCGAGGTCGGCGATCTCCTGCAGTTCGGAGCGCGCCTCGCGCGGTTCGCGCACGCTCGCCAGCACGTCGAGCGCCTCGTCGCGCCGGCCGCGCATCACCAGCCAGCGGGGAGAGTCGGGCATGCGCAGCATTCCGAAGCCGAGCACCACGGCGGGCAGCACGGCGATGCCGAGCATCCAGCGCCAGATCCCGTCGACATTCCCCCAGACGTTGCCGATCACCGCATTGACGACGAAGGCGAGCAACTGCCCGCCGACGATCATCAGTTCGTTGCGCGTCACGATCGCGCCGCGCGCATCGGCCGGCGCGATTTCCGCCAGATAGGTCGGCACCACCACCGATGCGCCGCCCACCGCGATGCCGAGCAGGAAGCGGAAGGCGGTCAGAGTCATCACGCCGCCGGCCAGCGCGCACGAGAGCGACCCGAGGAAGAACAGGCCGGCCAGGGCGATGATCGTCGCGCGCCGGCCGTAGCGATCCGACAGGCGGCCGATGGCGAGCGCGCCCAGCGCCGCACCGAACAGCAGCGAGCTCGTCACCACGCCTTCCATCCCTGGCCCGAGACCGAGATCGTGGCTGAGGAAGATCAGCGCGCCGTTGATGACGCCGGTATCGTAGCCGAACAGCAGCCCGCCGAAGGTGGCGATCAGTGCGATGCTGCCGAGCCGGCGGTTCGGGACGGCGAGCCCGGCGTGGGTGCTCGACGGGGATCGCGATTCTCCGATAGCAGTCAACACGCCCTTCTCCTCTCCAGGCCGGTCGCCTTCCGCTCTGTCGGCGGATCGGACCTGCATTTCGCCGTCGCCGGCAGCGGAGGCTGCCGAAGCGACGACCGACACCGATTCGCCGGTGCCGCAACCGAGATATTCTAGTTTTCTCTTTTATGGAATTGTTGTTTCACAGGGTGGTGGCGACGGCGTTCTCGATCAGCGATACCGATCGGGCGATCGACTGTCCGATGGCGGGATCGTCGTGCACGCTAGCGGCGAAACATTCGAAGGAGATCGGCCCGCGATAGCCGCCGGCGACCAGCGCCGCGATCTGCTCGGGGCTGCGCAGCGCGTCGTCCTCGTCGACGAGGATGCGGTGCGCGTCGAGCATCTCGTCGAACGCCAGGCCTTCGGCGGTCGACACGCCGGAGACGTGGATCAGCCCGGTGCGATCGGGAAACAGATCGGGATCCTCGGCGATGGCGTGATGGAAGGTGTCGTGGACCAGCAGGAAGGTGTCGGCGCCGTCGACCGCATCGATCGCCTCGACGGCATCGCGCTTGTAGCGGAGCGACGAGATCGGGAAGCCGAGCGGCTCGACGAAGCCCTTCAGTCCATGGCGGGCGAGGATCGGCTTGAGCGCCGCCAGCGCTTCGCGCAGCGAAGTCTCCCGCTCGCCCGCCCCGCTGCGCCATCCGTCCACGTTGACGGGACACAGGACCAGTGCCGGCGCACCGCTCGCCGCGGTTTCGGCGGCCAGCGCTTCGGCCTCGGCGGCGCGCGTGTCGTTCCATTCGTTGAAGCGCTGCAACGCGTTGACGGTGAGCGGCGCCACCCCGCCGGCCTCGAGCATCGCCTTGGCCTCCGCCCCCGGCGTGCCGTCGGCGAGCGGCTCGCCGGCGACGTCGTTGCGGATTTCGACATCGCGGAAACCCAGCTCGCGGGTCAGCGCGGCCAGCCCGGCGATGTCGCGGTGCGGAACGGTGATGTGATTGACGGAAAAACGCAGGTGCGATTGCGAAGCCATGCCGGTCCTCTCCTGGGGGATCGGCCGCCTGCCGTTCGCGGCACCGGTCCGATCCGGCGGCGATGCTCGGGCGGAAGGGCGACGGGCGTCAACGGATCGACCGGCGCTTCGCCTCGGCTATGATGCAAAGCGGTCGGGCGCGATGATGCGATCGCCTCACAGGCTTTCGGCGACGACGATCTCGACGGGCAGCAGGACGTCGGCCGCCGGCGGTGCGTCCGCCGCGGTGGCCGCGACCATCGCCGTCACCGCCGCCGCGGCCAGCCGCTCGACCGGGGTGGCGAGGACCGCGGTGAGCACGCCCTCCGCCAGCGCGGCGCGGCTGTCGGGCGTCGCTTCGTTGCAGATGACCGCCAGCGATGCCGGCACCGTCTCGTCGCGCAGCGCGGCGAGCACGCCTTCCATGCCACCCCCCGCCACCGTGATCCCGACGAGATCGGGATGCTGCTTCAGGAGATCGAGCGTCGCTTCATAGGCCAGCGCCGGATCGTCGAGATTGGCGACCGTCTCGAGCAGGACGAAGCCCCGGCCGTGCTCGCCGAACCAGTCGCGGAAGCCCTCCTCACGCTGCTGGTGCCCGCGATAGCGGTGGCTTCCGACGAACAGCGCCACCTTGCCC
Source organism: Edaphosphingomonas fennica (assembly GCA_036946415.1). Classification (GTDB taxonomy): domain Bacteria; phylum Pseudomonadota; class Alphaproteobacteria; order Sphingomonadales; family Sphingomonadaceae; genus Sphingomonas_Q; species Sphingomonas_Q fennica_A. The sequence goes on from JAQIJD010000007.1 coordinate 48,620, forward strand.
GTGTGCGGCGCGGTCCGGCCGACGAACCAGGCGGCGACGCGGCCGGCGCGACGATTGTCGACGCCGAGATAGCCCGCCCGAACGCCGTCCGCCGCATCGGACAGCAAGGTGAACACGGGCACCGGTGCGGCCGCGATGGCGGCGGCGATCGCGGGATGGTCGATCGCGACCAAGGCGAGCGCATCGACCTCCGCCGCCAGTTGGGCGATGGCGGCGGCGGTCTCGGCGGGTGTCGCGCGTTCGAGATACCGCAGCCGCGCCACCGCGCGCGCCGCCTCGCACGCGCCCGCCGCCCGCTCCAGCGCCTGGCCGAGGCCGATATAGAAGGGTTGCGCCGGCTTCTGGAGCAGGAAGCCCAGCCGGCGCCGCGGCAGGTCCGGCGCGACGCGCAGCCCGATCAGGTGGCTGGCGTGATAGCCGATCTCGCGCGCGGCGCGGAACACCCGGTCGGCGGTTTCGCTCCGCACCGGCACGCGGGCATTGAGCACCCGATCGACCGTCGCCCGCCCCACACCGGCATGCCGCGCGACATCGGCGATCGTCGGGCGCGTCACACGGGCCGTTCCGTGGCGTACAGGTAGCCGACGACGATCGTCTGGGCGAGGCAGAGCGTCGCCGGCAGCGAGCGGAAGCCGCGCACCTCCGATTCGGCGACCACCACCGCCTGCCGCGCCAGCCGGGCGACGGGGCTGAGCGCACTGTCGGTGATGACGTGAAGCATGGCGCCGGCGCCCGCCGCCAGCGCGCACAATTCGACGATCTCGTCGGCATAGGGCGTGAAACTGGTCGCGATCACCAGATCGCGCGGGCCGGCCCCTGCCAGCTGCTCGCGCTGCATGCCGCCGAGACCGTCGATCATGCCGACGCGCTTGCCCGCCTTGCTGAGCGCATAGCCGAAATAGGCCGCGATCGGGAACGAGCGGCGGAAGCCCATGACGTAGACCGTCTCCGCCCCCATCAGCGCGGCGATCGTCGCATCGATGAAGACCGTGGCGCCCTCGTCCGCCAGCGCGTGCAGCGACGCGACCGAATTGGCGATGAATTCCCCGAGCAATTGCGGCGTGGCGATCGGCTGCGTCCCGTCCCAGGCCGGCTCCCCGCGCTGGATGCGCTGACGATAACCGAGCGCGGGGCGCGATTCGACGAGATGATCGCGGAACAGGCGTTGCATGGTGCTGGCGCCGTCGAACCCGAACGTCTTGGCGAAGCGCACGATCGTCGAGGGCTGCACGCCGCTGCGATCGGCGATCGTCGCCAGCGTCTCCACCGCGAAATCGCCCGGATGATCGATGGCATGGCTGGCGACCTGCTGCAGACGTTTGCTCAACGTCGGGAAGCGCCGGATGATCTCCTCTTTCAGGGATTCTGCGTCGGCTGCGGGCATGGGCACTCCACTTGGCACGCGAGGATAGCAGGTGCCAGCCCCCCGGCAAGATCCGACATCACCGACGTTCTAGATTGAGCGCATTTGGAATTTCTGTTGCATATCCGGCCCCCGATGCCGTACGACGCGCCTGCCCCAGCGATCCGGGAACCGACGAATCGCGCAGGATGAGGATCGTTCCGCCGTGACCAGCCCCGCTTATGCACTCGACCTCATCACGCTCGGCCGGTCCTCGGTGGATCTCTACGGCGAACAGGTCGGCGGCCGGCTGGAAGACGTGCTGAGCTTCCGCAAATATGTCGGTGGCTGCCCCACCAACATCGCGGTCGGCACGGCCCGGCTGGGGCTGCGCAGCGGCATCGTCACGCGCGTGGGCGAGGATCATATGGGCCGCTTCATCGTCGAAGAGCTGGAACGCGAGGGCGTGGCGACGCAGGGGATCGTCCGCGATCCGACGCGCCTGACCTCGCTGGTCCTGCTCGGCATCCGCGATTCCGAACGCTTCCCGCTCATCTTCTACCGCGAGAATTGCGCCGACGCGGCGCTGACCCCGGACGAGATCGATCCCGCGTTCATCGCCAGCGCGCGGGCGCTGCTCGTCACCGGCACGCATCTGTCGCGCCCGGCACTGTTCGACGCGAGCCGCAAGGCGGTCGACGTCATCCGCGCGAACGGCGGCCGCGTCATCCTCGATATCGACTATCGCCCCGTCCTGTGGGGGCTGACCCGCCCCGATCTGGGCGAGAACCGCTTCGTCGCCGATGCGGGCGTCACCGCCTCGCTCCAGCGGATCGTGCCCGATTGCGACCTGATCGTCGGCACCGAGGAGGAATTCCATATCCTGGGCGGCAGCGAGGATAGCGTCGCAGCGCTGCGGGCGGTGCGCGCGCTGGGGCCGGCGCAGCTCGTGCTCAAGCGCGGCGAGCGCGGCTGCGTGGTCTTCCCCGGCGACGTGCCCGACGATCTCGACCAGGGCATCAGCGCCGACGGCTTCCCGATCGAAGTGTTCAACGTGCTGGGTGCGGGCGACGCCTTCCTGAGCGGTTTCCTCGCCGGCTGGCTCGACGATGCGCCGCTCGCCCAATGCTGCCGGATGGGCAATGCCGCCGGCGCGATCGTCGTCTCGCGCCACGGCTGCGCACCGGCCAGCCCGACCCGCGACGAGCTGGACTGGCTGATGGCCGGCAAGGCGCGCAGCCGGATGCTGCGCAAGGAGGCCGATCTCGAACATCTCCACTGGGCCGAGACGCGGCGGCCGCGGGATGGCGACATCATGGTGCTGGCGATCGATCACCGTTCGCAGATCGAACAGATCGCCGACGCGGTCGGCGCCGACCGGGCGCGCATTCCGGCGATCAAGGCACTGGCGCTCGCCGCGGTCGAGCGTCTGGCCGCGCGCGAACCCGGCCTCGGCATCCTCGCCGACGGCCGCTACGGTCAGGAGGCGCTGGCCGCCGCCGCCGGGCAGGGCCTGTGGATCGGCCGCCCGATCGAATTGCCCGGTTCGCGCCCGCTCGACTTCGATACCGACATCGATGTGGCCAGCGAACTGCGCCAGTGGCCGGTCGATCATGTCGTGAAGTGCCTGTGCTTCTATCACCCGGACGACCCGCCCGAACTGCGCGAGCGGCAGGAACGCCAATTGCTGCGGCTCGCCAGCGCCTGCCGCGAGACGGGGCACGAATTCCTGCTGGAGATCATCGCCGGCAAGGACGGCCCGGTCGGCGCCGATACCGTCGCGCGCGTCATCCGCCGCATCTACGCGCTCGGCATCCGGCCCGATTGGTGGAAGCTCGAGCCGAGCGCCGATCCCGCCGCCTGGTCCGCGATCGAGCGCACCGTCGCCGACCATGATCCGCTGTGCCGCGGCATCGTCCTCCTCGGCCTGTCCGCGCCGGAGGAGGAACTGATCGCCAGCTTCCGCGTCGCCGCGTCGGTGCCGTCGATCCGCGGTTTCGCGGTCGGCCGCACCATCTTCGCCGAGCCGACCCGCGCCTGGCTGGCGGGGGAGATCGACGACGAGGGCGCGATCCGCCTGCTCTACGACAATTTCGCGCGGCTGGTCGCCGCGTGGAAGGCGGCACGCGGCGAAGCCTCGGCCACGGCGGCCGCGGCATGAGCGGCGGGGAGACGGTGCGCCTCACGATGGCGCAAGCGCTGCTGCGCTATCTGATCGCCCAGCATATCGACGTCGATGGCGAGGAACGGCCCTATTTCGCCGGCGTCTGGGCGATCTTCGGCCATGGCAACGTCGCGGGCATGGGCGAGGCGCTGCATGCGGTGAAGGACCGCCTGCCGACGTGGCGCGCGCACAACGAGCAGGGCATGGCCCACGCCGCGATCGCCTATGCCAAGGCGCGCTTCCGCACGGGCGCGATGGTGTGCAGCACCTCGATCGGGCCGGGCGCCACCAACCTCGTCACCGCCGCGGCGCTGGCGCACGTCAACCGCCTGCCGGTCCTGCTGCTGCCGAGCGACGTCTTCGCCAACCGCCGGCCCGACCCGGTTCTCCAGCAGATCGAGGATTTCGGCGACGGCACGATGAGCGTCACCGACTGCTTCCGTCCCGTCTCGCGCTATTTCGACCGGATAACCCGCCCCGAACAGATCATCAGCGCGCTGCCGCGGGTGATGGCGACCTTCACCGATCCGGCGGGCTGCGGCCCGGTGACGCTGGCGCTCTGCCAGGACGTGCAGGCCGAGTCCTACGACTATCCGCGCGAATTCTTCGCGCGGCGGGTGTGGCGTATCCGCCGGCCCGAGCCCGATGCCGCGGAATTCGCCGCGCTGGCCGATGCGATCCGCACCGCGCACCGGCCGCTGATCGTCTCGGGCGGCGGCGTCCTCTACGCCCGCGCCGCCGATACGCTGCGCGCGCTGGTGGCCGACACCGGCATCCCCGTCGTCGAGACGCACGGCGGCAAGGGCGCGCTGTCGTGGCGCGATCCGCTCAACGCCGGGTCGATCGGCGTGACCGGATCGACCGCCGCCAATGCGCTGGCGGCCGAGGCGGACCTCGTGATCGGCCTCGGCACGCGCCTTCAGGACTTCACGACCGGATCGCGCACCGTGTTCGCCGATCCCGCCCGGCGACTGGTGCAGGTGAACGTCCAGCCGTTCGACGCGCACAAGCATGGCGCCACCCCCGTGGTCGGCGATGCCGGCGTGATCCTCGAACGGCTGGCGACGGCGCTGGCGGGGCATCGCGCCCCGGCGGGCTGGACCGGGCGCGCCGCCGACCTGGCGGACGATTGGCGCGCCAAGGTCGAAGCCGTGTTGACGGCGACGCCGACCGCGCCGTTCCAATATGCCGACGTCGTCGGCGCGGTCGATCGCGCGGCGGACGCGGACAGTATAGCCGTGTGCGCCGCCGGCACGCTGCCTGCCGAGCTTCACAAACTCTGGCGCAGCGAGCGGCCCGGCGGCTACCATATGGAATATGGCTATAGCTGCATGGGCTACGAGGTGGCCGGCGGCTTCGGCGCCAAGATGGCGGACCCCGCGCGCGAGGTGTTCGTGATGGTCGGCGACGGCAGCTATCTGATGCTGAACTCCGAACTCGCGACTTCGGTGATGATGGGCTACCGCATCATCGTCGTGCTGTTCGACAGCGAGGGCTATAGCTGCATCAACCGCCTGCAACGCAGCGCCGGCGGCGCCGACTTCAATAACATGTTCCGCGACAGCGTGCAGGTGGTGAAGCCGCGGTTCGACTATGTCGCGCATGCCCGCAGCCTGGGCGCGCTGGCCGAGAAGGCGGACGACATGGCGGCGCTGGAAGCGGCGCTGGCGCGCGCGCGCCGCGCCGATCGCTCGACCGTGATCGTCGTCGATGTCGATCCCTATGAGGAAACCGATCTCGGCGGCCATTGGTGGGACGTGGTCGTCCCCGAAGTGTCCGACCGCGAGGCGGTGCGCACCGCGCGCGCCGCCTACGAACAACAAGCCGCAAAGCAGAGGATCGACGGATGAGCGTGAGGTTCGGGGTCAGCCCCATCGCCTGGATCAACGACGACATGCCGCATCTGGGCGGCGACACGCCGCTCGAGAAACTGCTCGGCGACGCGTCCGAGATCGGCTTCTCGGGCGTCGAGCTGGGCGGCAAGTTCCCGCGCGATCCGGCCGTCCTGTCGCCGCTCCTGCGATCCTACGGCCTCGATCTCGTCGGCGGCTGGTTCTCGGGCAGCCTGCTCACCCTGTCGCCCGACGAGCAGATCGAGGCGATGCAGGAGCATCTGGCGCTGCTGGAGGCGATGGGCTGCGAGCTCTTCGTCTTCGCCGAATGCAGCAACACCATCCATTCGACGCGCGGCCTGCCGCTCAGCACGCGGCCGGTGCTGGACGATGCCGGCTGGGCGCGGTTCGGCCGTGGCATCACGGCGGTCGCCGATCATGTCGCGGCGCGCGGGCTGCGCTTCGCCTATCACCACCATGTCGGCACGGTCGTCGAGACGCAGGCCGACGTCGATCGCTTCATCGCCGAAACCGGCGACCGCGCCGGCCTGACCGTCGATACCGGCCACGGCTATTATGGCGGGATAGACGTGCCGGCGCTGATCCGCACCCACCCCGGCCGCGTCGCCCATGTCCATTGCAAGGACGTGCGGGCCGACGTGATGGCGGCGACCCGCCAGAGCAACCGCAGCTTCCTGGACGGCGTGCTGGACGGCATGTTCACCGTGCCCGGCGATGGCGCGATCGACTTCGCGCCCGTGTTCGCGGCGCTGTCGGAGGTCGGCTACGACGGCTGGGTGATCGTCGAGGCCGAGCAGGATCCCGCCCGCGCCGACCCGCGCCTCTATGGCCAGATCGGCTTCGATCATCTGAAGGCGGCCGCTGCGGCCACCGAACTGGAGGTGGCATGATGAGCGAGCTTCTCGTCCGCGCCCACGCCCCCGATGCGGAGGGCCGGATATTGGAGGTCACGCCGGCGTCGGCGGGCTGGACCTACATCGGTTTCGTCGTCCACCGGCTCGCCGACGGCGCGACGCTGTCGGGCGGCGCCGACGGGCGGGAGCATTGCCTGGTGATCCTGACCGGCCATGCGACCGTCACTGCCGGCACCGAGCGGTTCGCCGGGATCGGCGGGCGGTCGTCGGTGTTCGACGGGCCGGGCCATTCGGTCTACGTCCCCGGCGGGACGGCCTGGACGGTCGAGGCGGAAGGCGCGCTGGAGATCGCGATCTGCTCCGCACCCGGCGGTGGCGATTTCGCGCCACGCCTGATCGCGCCGGGCGACGTGGGCGCCGAAGTGCGCGGCCGCGACACGAACACGCGCTTCGTCCGCAATATCCTGCCCGACGATCAGCCCGCCCACAGCCTGCTGGTGGTCGAGGTGGTGACGCCGGGTGGCAATTGGTCGAGCTACCCACCCCACAAGCACGATCGCGACGCTCCGCCGCAGGAGACATTGCTGGAGGAGACCTATTATCATCGGCTCGATCCGCCGCAGGGCTATGCCGTGCAGCGCGTCTATACCGATGACCTCGATCTCGACGAGACGATCACGGTGCGGGACGGCGATTGCGTGCTCGTCCCGCGCGGCTACCATCCCGTCGGCGCGGCGCACGGCTACGATCTGTTCTACCTGAACGTCATGGCCGGCCCCCGCCGCAAGTGGATCTTCGCCAACGATCCCGCGCATGCCTGGATCGTCGACGCGGCCAAATAGAACACCGCTTTTGATGGAACTTTTCTTCCAACTTTATTGACTCATAGAATTATAGTTTCATAATCCTTCCATCCGGTGAATCGGTTCCCGAAACCCCGGAACAGCGAACAGACGGTGAGGACCGGGGCCGATCCCCGGCCTTGCCGGACAACAGTTCAGGAGAGGGATCTATGCGAACGACGACCCGTGCGCGCCTGTATGCCGGCGCTGCGATGCTGCTGGCGATCACCGGCGCCGCCCCCGCTTTCAGCCAGACGACGACCGACCCGGCCCCCGCGGCGCAGACGGCGCCCGTGCTCGGCACCCCGGTCACGCCCGCGCCGACGCCGCCGGTCGATCCCGTCCAGTCCGATCCCAAACCCGCCGGAACCAGCACGCCGCCCGTCGCCGCCCTCAGCGAGCCGCAGGGGGACGATATCGTCGTCACCGGCACCCGCGCCAGCCTGCAGCGGGCGGTGGAGATCAAACGCCAGGCGCCGGGCGTGGTCGACGCCATCTCGTCCGAGGATCTCGGCAAGTTCCCGGATACCAACATCGCCGAATCGCTCCAGCGCATTCCCGGCATCGCCATCGATCGCAACGGCGGCGAAGGGCAGTTCGTCACCGTCCGCGGATTCGGCCCGACCTTCAACCAGGTGCTCGTCAACGGCCGTCAGGTCGCTTCCGAAACCGATGGCCGCGCCTTCAGCTTCGATCTCTATCCGGCTGATCTGATCGCCGGGGCCGAGGTCTACAAGTCGGGCGTCTCGCACCTGCCCGCAGGCGGCATCGGTGCCACCGTCAACCTCAAGACCGCGCGCCCGCTCGACCTCAAAGGCTTCCGCCTCATCACCAATGCGCAGGGCCTCTACGACGTGAATTCGGGCAAGGTGACGCCCGAATTGTTCGGCCTCGTGTCCGACACCACCGCCGACGGGCGGTTCGGCGGGCTGCTCTCGGTCAGCTACCAGAAGCGCCGCTCGCGCGAGGAATTCCTCGATCAGAACGGCTGGCTGCCGACGGTGATCGGCCAGGGCGTCAACGCCAGCGCGATCGTCGCCAATCCCGGGCGCGTCACCACGATCTTCCGCCCGCGCGAGACCGCCAACGGCATCCGCGAGCAGGAGCGCGAACGCCTGAACGTCCAGGGCGTGCTGCAATGGCAGGCGACCGACACGCTGCGCCTGACCGCCGACGGCTTCTACAACAAGTTCAACGTCGATTCGAAGGCGAGCCTGCTCAACACCTATATCGGCGTCGGCGCCAACGACATCACCGATATCACGCTCGACAACAACGGCACGGTCCTGCGCGAAACCGTCAACAGCGAGGTCGGCGCGCTCGTCCGGCTGGAAGGACGCCCCACCGAAACCAAGCTGATCGGTCTCAACGCCGACTGGCAGGTGACGCCCGAACTGCGCAGCACGCTCGACTTCGCTTATTCCAATTCGCGCGCGGACCCTGCCGACCGCCGCAACACCGGCCAGGCGGTGCTGGGCTTCCTGAGCAGCCAGGTGCCCGGCGGCCAGCGCTACACCTTCGATATGACCAGCGGCTTTCCGGTGACGACCTTCAACCAGGCCCTGAGCAGCGCGATCGTCAACCCCGATGCCTACCGCCTCCACGTCGCCCAATATGGCAACCAGACCGGCGACGGCACGGGCGGCGCCAACACCGACAACGACGTCTATTCGGCAAGCTTCGACAACAGCTATACGCCTGCCGATGGCGGCTTCTTCAAGACCTTCAGCTTCGGCTTCAACTACACGCGGGACAGGAAGCGCGTGGACTTCATCCAGCCGAACTTCGCCGCCTTCTGCCAGTTCTGCGGCTTCTTCCAGGATGCGCCGAACGGGCTGCTGCAACCGCTCGATCTGTCGAACACGCTGTCCGGTCTGCCGGCGGGCATCCAGCGCCGCTTCTTCACCTTCGATCTGGACGACCTGATCGCCTATCAGTCGAGCCCGCAGGCGCTGGCCGCGCGCGACGTGTCGCTCGGCCTCGCCCCCGGCACGTCGGCGGCGCAGTGGGAACGGCTGCGCACCACCGAGGGCGGCTATGTCGGCATCCGCCAGCCCGCCAGCTTCGCCGTGACCGAGGATTCGATCGCGGGCTATGCGAACGTCAGCCTGGCCGGCAACGTCGGCGCGATCGACTGGGGGATCGATACCGGCGCGCGGCTGGTCCGCACGCGGACGCAGGCGACCGGCAGCTCGTCCACGCTGCTGACGCTCAACCAGACGACGCCCAGCCAATATGACCCGACGCTCGGTGCGGCGGCGCTCGTCACGCAGCGCAACACCTATTACAAGCTGCTTCCGAACTTCAACCTGAAGATCCTGCCGTCGCGCGAGATAATCATTCGCCTCGCCGCCTCGCAGACCTTCGCCCGGCCGCAGTTGAGCGACCTCGCGCCGCGCTTCGCCTTCAACGATCTGCGGCCCGGATCGCTGACCGCATCCGGCGGCAACACCGGGCTGCGGCCCTTCACCTCCACCAATCTCGACGCGTCGTTCGAATATTATTTCAACAGTCTGAGCTTCATCACGGTCGCCGCCTATTGGAAGAACGTCGAGGATTTCATCGTCACCACCAACAGCGTGGAGCAGATGCGCGTGCCCAACGGCATCCGCGTCACCACCGCGGACCCATCGATCAACGCCGCGGCGGGGACGGTCAATTTCCTCGTGTCGCGTCCGGTCAACGCCGAACAGGCGACGGTCAAGGGCGTCGAGATCGGCGCCCAGCTGACCTTCGATTTCCTGCCCGGCGCGCTCCGCTTCTTCGGTGTCAGCGGCAACGCCAACTTCGTGGATTCGAACGCCGGCATCTCGACCGGGGGGGACATCAACACGATCTTCGCCCTGCCCGGCCTCGGCAACACCCAGAATGCCGCGCTCTTCTTCGACAATGGCAAGCTGGATGCGCGCATATCCTACAGCCGGCGCGGTAGCTTCCTCGAAACGCTCGTCAATCCGAAGGCGGCGGTGGAACCGATCTTCACGGCGCCGTTCCAGCAGGTCGATTTCCGCGTCAATTACAATATGCAGATCGGCAATGCCGCGATGACCGTATTCGTCGGCGGGGTTAACGTGCTGAACGAGAAGATCCGTAAATACGGGCGGTTCGAAAACCAGTTCATCACCTATCGCAACACCGGGCCGCGCTATCAATTCGGTATCCGCGCGCGGCTCTGACGATCGGGCGACGGGGGCCGGCGGGCGATCTCTGCACCCCGCCGGTTCCCGTGGCGCGCCATTCGCTCTATAGCCGGCTGTAAGGGCCATCAGTACGGCCGCTCCGCCAGCAGGATTCCGCCGCCACGATGCCAGACAGAAAAGGCGACACGACCCGAACGATCGACGCGCACCGCTTCCTCGTCGGCGGGGGCGAGTGCGGGGCGCTGATCGCGACGCGCGACTGGCGCGATACGCCGCTGGGGCCGATCGAAGCCTGGCCGCAGAGCCTGCGCACCGCCACCGCCATCCTGCTCCGCTCGCCCGTGCCGATCGTGATGCTGTGGGGCGAGGACGGCATCATGCTCTACAACGATGCATATTCCGCCTTCGCCGGCGGCCGCCACCCGGCGCTGTTCGGCTCCCGCGTGCGCGAGGGGTGGCCCGAAGTCGCCGACTTCAACGACAATGTGATGCGCGTCGGCCTCGCCGGCGGCACGCTCCACTATCACGACCAGAAGCTGACGCTCCATCGCCACGGCCGCCCCGAGGAGGTGTGGATGGATCTCGACTATTCCCCCGTGCTGGACGAGAGCGGGCAGCCCGGCGGCGTCATCTGCATCCTCGGCGAGACGACCGAGCGGGTCGCCGCGGAACGGCGCACCGCCTTCCTGCTCGAACTGTCGGATGCGCTGCGCCTGCTCGATACGCCGCAGGCGATCACCGGCCACGCCGCCGCGCGGCTGGGCGAATGGCTCGATGCGAACCGCGTCTTCTATGCCGAGATCGCGGGCGGCTGGATGACGGTGGAGAGCGACCATGCCCGCGGCGTCGCGTCGATCGTCGGGCGCCATTCGCTGGAGGCGTTCGGGCCGGACCTGCTGGCCGCCTATCGCCCCGGCGCGCCGGTGGTGGCGCGCGACGTGCCGGGCGACATGCGCCTCAACGACCTCGCCCGCGCCGGCCTCGCCGATCGGCAGGTGGGTGCGTTCATCGACGTGGTGCTGTTCAGCGAGCGCGAATGGGTCGGCCTGCTGGCGGTCCAGTCGGCCACCCCGCGGCTGTGGACCGCGGCGGAGGAAAGCCTCGTCCAGGAGGTGGGCGAACGCGTCAAGACCGCGGTCGAACGGGCGCGCGCCGAGGCTGGGCTGCGCCGCATGAACGAGACGCTGGAGGCGCAGGTGGCGCTTCGTTCCGCCGAGCGCGACCGGCTGTGGACCGTCTCGCAGGACATGCTGGCGCGCGCCGACTATGCGGGCATGATGTCCGCCGTCAGCCCGGCCTGGACGACGGTGCTGGGCTGGTCCGGGGCCGAATTGCTCAGCCGCGGCTATGCCAGTTTCATGCATCCGGACGACGCGCCGCACACGCTGGCGGCGATCGCGCGGATGGCCGATACCCGCCAGCCGGCGCGCTTCGAGAACCGCATCCTCACGCGGGACGGCGGATGGAAGCCGATCGAATGGATGGTGGCCCCCGAGGCGGACGGGCACAATTTCGTCGCCGTCGGCCGCGATCTCAGCGAGGCGAAGGCGCGCGAGGCCGATCTGGCGATCGCGCAGGAAGCGCTCCGCCAGAGCCAGAAGATGGAGGCGATGGGCAGCCTGACCGGCGGCGTCGCCCATGATTTCAACAATCTGCTCACCCCCATCATCGGCTCGCTCGACATGCTGATGCGCAAGGGGATCGAGAATCAGCGCGAACGCCGGCTGATCGAAGGCGCGCTGCAATCGGCCGAGCGGGCCAAGACGCTGGTCCAGCGCCTGCTCGCCTTCGCCCGCCGCCAGCCGCTGCAGCCGGTGGCGGTCGATGTCGCGAGGGTCGTCGGGAACATGGCCGATCTGATCGGATCGACGCTGGGGCCGACGATCGACGTGCGCGTCGATCTCGCCGATCTGCCGCCGGCCCACGCCGATCCCAACCAGCTCGAAATGGCGCTCCTCAACCTCGCCGTGAACGCGCGCGACGCGATGCCCGACGGCGGCGTCCTCACGATCGCCGCCGTCCGCGAGAGCGTGCGCACCGGGGACGACCGCCGCCTCGCGCGCGGCCATTATGTGCGGCTCAGCGTCGCCGATACCGGCATCGGCATGGACGGGCCGACGCTCGCCCGTGCGATCGAGCCCTTCTTCTCGACCAAGGGGATCGGCAAGGGCACGGGCCTCGGCCTGTCGATGGTCCACGGTCTGGCCGCGCAGCTTGGCGGCGGCCTCGGCATCGAGAGCGCGCCGGGGGCCGGCACCACGATCAGCCTGTGGCTGCCCGTCAGCGCGGTCGCGCTGGACGACGGGACGATCGCGATCGAGCGCCCGGCCGATCCCACGCTTTCGGGCACCGCGCTGCTGGTGGACGACGAGGATCTGGTGCGGATGACCACCGCCGACATGCTGTCGAACCTCGCCTACGATGTCGTCGAGGCGAGTTCTGCGGAGGAGGCGCTGCGCCTCGTCTCGGCCGGCCTCGCCCCCGACATCGTCGTCACCGATCATTTGATGCCGGGGATGAGCGGAACCCAGCTCGCCCGGCATCTCCGCACCATCACGCCGGGCCTGCCGGTGCTGATCGTGTCGGGCTATGCCGAGGAGGAGGGGATCGACGGCGACATCCCCCGCCTCACCAAGCCCTTCCGCAACGCCGATCTGGCGGCCAGCCTCGCCGCCCTCGCCCCGCAGGCGGCGTAAGGCGGACGAGCCCGCCCCCCCCGGTTCAGGCGGCGCGGGCACTGAAGGGCCAATGCAATAGAAAGGGGCGCGGCCGTTGCCGGCCGCGCCCCTCCTGCCCGTCGCCTCGAAGCGAGGCGACGTCCGGTCCAACCGTTCGTCCTGAGTAGCCGCCCGCAGGGCGGCGTATCGAGGACATCGGCGGTGCTTCGATACGGGTCTTCGACTTCGCTCAGCCCCTACTCTGCACGAACGGGTTTACCTGATACCGTCGAACCTTAACGTGCGGCGGGTTCGGCGACGCCGATCGGCTCTACGCTGTCGGGGTTCTGCGGCAGGTCGAAGCGATCCGCGCTCATCACCTTCGTCCACGCGGCCACGAAGTCGCGCACGAACTTCTCCTCATGGCCCTTCTCGGCATAGACTTCGGCCACGGCGCGCAGCTGGCTGTTCGATCCAAAGATCAGGTCGGTGCGGGTCGCGCGCCACTTCTCCTGCCGGCCGCCGCGATCGTAGCCGATGAACTCTTCATCGGCGCTGGTGTCGACCACCTTCCAGAAGGTGTCGTTGTCGAGCAGGTTGACGAAGAAGTCGTTGGTCAGCTGGCCCTTGCGCTCGGTGAACACGCCCTCCGGCGCATCCTTGTGATTGGCGCCGAGGACGCGCAGGCCGCCGACCAGCACCGTCATCTCGGGCACCGACAGGCCGAGCAGCGAGGCGCGGTCGAGCAGCAGCTCCTCCGTCTTCACGCTATGCTTGGTCTTCAGATAGTTGCGGAAGCCGTCGGCCACCGGCTCCATCACCGCGAAGCTCTCGACATCGGTCCACTCCTGCGTCGCATCGCCACGGCCACCCACGAACGGCACCGCCACGTCGAAGCCGGCATCCTTCGCCGCTTTCTCTACCGCGGCGCTGCCCGCCAGCACGATCGCATCGGCCATCGACAGACTGCCGCGCAGTTGCTCGATCTTGGCCAGCACCTTGCCCAGCGCCTCCGGCTCGTTGACCGCCCAGCCGCGCTGCGGTTCCAGCCGGATGCGCGCGCCGTTGGCGCCGCCGCGATGATCCGATCGGCGATAGGTGGAGGCGGACGCCCAGGCGGTGCGCACCAGTTCGCCCACCGTCAGCCCCGAGCCAAGGATCGTCGCCTTGAAGGCGGCAACGTCGGCATCGGACGGGGTGGTGCCGGCGGGCACCGGATCCTGCCAGATCAGGTCTTCGGCCGGCACTTCCGGCCCGAGGTAGCGGACCTTCGGCCCCATGTCGCGATGGGTCAGCTTGAACCACGCGCGGGCGAAGGCATCCTTGAACGCCTCGTGATCGCGGCGGAACCGCTCCGAGATTTCGCGGAATTCGGGATCGACCTTCAGCGCCATGTCGGCGGTCGTCATCATCGTCGGCACGCGCACGTTGGGATCGTGCGCCGCGGGCGCCATATCCTCCTCGCGCTGGTCGATCGGCTGCCACTGCTTGGCGCCGGCCGGGCTGCGCACCAGTTCATACTCATAGTCGAGCAGCAGGCGGAAGTAATTCTCGGACCATTCGGTCGGCGTGTTGACCCACGAGCCTTCGATGCCGCTGGTGATCGTGTGCTGGCCGAAGCCGCTTTCGTGCGCGCTCGCCCAGCCGAGACCCTGGAGGGCGATGTCGGCCCCCTCGGGCGCCTGATCGATCAGGCTCGGGTCGCCCGCGCCATGCGCCTTGCCGAAGGTGTGGCCGCCCGCGGTCAGCGCCACCGTCTCCTCCGAGTTCATCGCCATCCGCGCGAACGTCTCCTTGATGTCGCGGGCCGACTGGAGCGCGTCGGGCACGCCGCCGGGGCCTTCGGGGTTGACGTAGATGAGGCCCATCTGGATCGCCGCCAGCGGCTGTTCCAGCTCCAGCTCCTCCTCGGGCAGGATGCGCGTCTTGTTGTCGGGGTGGCCGACGAACTGCTCCTCCGAACCCCAATAGATGTCGCGCTCCGCCTCGAACACGTCGCGGCGGCCGCCGGCGAAGCCGAACACCGGCCCGCCCATCGACTCGATCGCCACGTTGCCGGCCAGGATGAACAGGTCCGCCCAGCTGATGTTCGCGCCATATTTGCGCTTGACCGGCCACAGCAGGCGGCGCGCCTTGTCGAGATTGCCGTTGTCCGGCCAGGAATTGAGCGGGGCGAAGCGCTGCTGGCCGCTGTTGGCGCCGCCGCGCCCGTCGGCGGTGCGGTAGGTGCCCGCCGCGTGCCACGCCATGCGGATGAACAGGCCGCCATAGGTGCCGTAATCGGCCGGCCACCACGGCTGGCTGTCAGTCAGCAGCGCCTTCAGGTCAGCCTTCAGCGCGGCATAGTCGAGCGCCTCGAACGCCGCCTTGTAATCGAACTCCGCGCCCAGCGGATCGGGCGAGAGGCCGCCCTGGTTGAGCACCTCCAGCGGCAGCGCATCCGGCCACCAATCCTTGTTGGTGCGGCCCAGCAGCGAGCGGACCGTGGTCGGCTTGCCGACCGGGCAGCCACCGCTGATATCGCCGGTCTTCGCGTCCATGCCTCTTCTCCTGTGATTGATCGATTATCGCGTCGAGCAACCATACTATGCTGGTCGTCTGGGCTGCGGAAGCGATCAAACTCGCTTATCATCAACGGAAAAATCGATCACCGCCGTATCAGCCTTTGCCCCGTAACCGTGCGTTGACGGCGGATGGCGGAGCCGATCCACGAATTGCAGGAACGCATGGCCGCGGCCGCGGATGCGCAGGACTATGAGGAGGCGCGCCGCCTGCGCGACAGGATCGCGATGATGCGCAGCGGGGCGAGCGCGGAAGAAGCGGCGGCGGCCGACGCCACCGGCCTCGCCCGCCAGCAGCCGGGCCGGATGGGGCTCGGCACCAGCCGCCAGCAGGTCGAGCCGCCGCCGGGCTGGACGCCGCCGCCGAAGCCCGATCCGGGCACGCGCGGCCGCAGCCGCCGGCGCGGCTGATCGTCAGGCGAACAGCGCCGCCACCTTCGCCAGCGTCATCCACACGCCCCACAGCAGTGGCACACCGACCACCGCCCAGGCGGCGATCGTCGCGGCATCGAGCCGGCCGCCGTCGATCCCCGCCCCCGCCGCGACGCCGCCGTCATCGGCAGGATCGATCGCCACCTCCGCCATGTGGAACCGCTCGCCGACCGGCCGCACGAACAGGTTGGCGACGAAGCCGACCGCGAGCAGCGCCGCCAGCGCCCAGAAGATCGGCGGGTAGAGCGTCGCCCGGTCGCTGCCCGCCGCGATCGCCGCATCGCGCGCGGAGGTGACGATCAGCGGCCCCAGCACCCCCGCCAGCGACCAGGCGGTCAGCAACCGGCCGTGGATCGCACCCACGAAGCGCGTGCCGAACACGTCGGCCAGATAGGCGGGCACGGTGGCGAAACCGCCGCCGTACAGCGAGGCGACGAGCGCGAAGGCGAGCGCGAACGGCACCAGCGCCGCAGCCCCCGCCGCCCACGGCAGGACGAGGCCGTAGAGCAACGCCCCCAGCGCCAGCATCGCCGCATAGGTCGTCCGCCGCCCCAGCCGGTCCGAGATCGACGCCCAGAAGAACCGCCCGCCGATGTTGAACAGGCTGACGAAGCCGACGAAGCCCGCTCCCGCCGCCGCCGCCAGCGCCGTCTCGGCCGGGCCGAACTCGGCGAAGGCCATGTCCGGCCGGCCGAACAGCCGCCCGCCGAAAATCTCCTGCACCATCGGCGAGGCGATGCCGATGATGCCGATCGAGGCGGAAACGTTCAGCAGCAGCACCAGCCAGATCGCCCAGAATTGCGGCGTGCGGTGCGCATCGCTTAAGGCAACGTTGAAGCGGCCGAGCGCGGCGGGCGCGGCGCGCCCCGCCGGTGCCCACCCCTCGGGCGGCACGCGGAAACCGAAGGCGCCGCCGCCCATGAAGACCAGGTAGAGGCCGGCGAGGACGAGGAACGTCTGCCATACGCCGACGTCGCCCGCCGCGGCGAAGTGGCGCATGAGGATGTCGGCCAGCGGCGATCCGATCATCGCCCCGCCGCCGAAGCCCATGATCGCCATGCCCGTCGCCAACCCGCGCCGATCGGGAAACCATTTGATGAGCGTCGAGACGGGGGCGATATAGCCGATGCCGAGGCCGATCCCGCCGATCAGTCCGGTGCCCAGCCACAGCAGCCACAATTGGTGGAGCGCGACGCCGATGGCACCGATGGCGATGCCCCCCGCCCAGCAGCAGGCGGCGACCACCCCTGCGCGGCGCGGCCCCGCCCGCTCCAGCCAGCCGCCCCAGATCGCCGCCGATGCGCCCAGCACGACGAAGAACAGGCTGTAAGTCCAGGTCAGATCGCTCACCCGCCAGTCGCACCGCGTGGTGGTGACGGCGTCCGCCAGCGTCAGGCCAGGGCAGGCGGCCGGCGCGTCGATCCCAATCGCGCGGCTCAGCGGCAGCCAGAAGACGCTGAAGCCATAGGCCATGCCGATGCACAAATGGATCGCCAGCGCGCAGGGCGGCACCAGCCAGCGGTTGAACCCGGCCCGTGCGATCGTCCGCCGCTTGTCGAGCAGCCCGCCTGCTTCCGCCATATCCACACCCCTCCCGACGCCTGGCGGGGAGCGCTACCGTCATCCTGCCGTCGTCGGGAAGGGGTTTGTTCACGCGGAGGCGCGGAGACGCGGAGGTGTATCGCGCGCGGCAGCCCACCGCATCCCGATCAGCGACAGATTATGAAGCGCCGCTCCGCGGCGGGCGGAACACCTCCGCGTCTCTGCGTCTCCGCGTGAACCGTCCTTTCCAGATGTGCCGCCGTCAGCCCGTGGGGCGCGGATCGTCGGTGGCGGCGTCGAAGGCGAGGCCGCTGGCACCCGGCCCGGTGCCGGGGCGGATGCGATAGGCGGTCCAGCGCAGCAGGCTGCCGTCCGCCGCGCGCGCCAGCTGGGGCACGCGCTCGACGCGCAGGCCATCGGCCGGCACCTCGCCATCGGCGATGTCGACCGGGCGGCCCGCCAGCAGGCGCGAGGCGCTGGCATCCGCGCCCGTCATCGATCCCTTGCGCAGCCGGAAGCCGCCGGCCCCGTCGGGGACCGGCACGAACGGGATCCAATAGGCCGGCACCTCGCTTTCCAGCGTGTAGCGCAGCTCCGCCCCAGCCATCAGCGGCGGCAGCGGCACTGTAGGCGCGCGTCGTTCGTCGGCACGGCGGCGGCCGCGGCCGTCGGCGCCCGCCACCCGTTCCTCGATCGCCCACACCATGTTCGCCATCTCGTCGCGCACGAAATGGACGGTCTCGGTCGCCGGCCCTTCCAGCGTCAGCGCCGCGGTCGGCAGCGTCAGCAGGCCGCGCCCGGTCGCGTCGTCGGCGGTGCCGGCGATGCTGGTCTCGTAGAGGCGGAAGCGGCCCGCGCGGTCGGTGGCGGGGGGGATGGCGAATGTCTCGCCGAACGTGTCGCGCACCGTCAGCGAATTGATGGTGGTGAGGGCTGCGGGATCGACGTCGAGCGGGATCTGGAACCAGTCCGCGCCGTAGACGCTGGCGAATTCGATCAGGCATAGCCGCGCCGGATCGTTCACTTGCACGTCCATCGCCCCGTAATTGACGGTCGCGTCCTCGAACTCCCACAGCCGGTCGGCCGCCATGCCGGCGAAGCGCAGCGGCTGGACGAGCTTGACCGGCATGATCGCGAACGGCCGGCCCAACAGATCGAGCGGCGCACGCGACCGGCGCGGCACCGCCATCGTCCGCCGGCCGGGCAAGGCGAGGGCGGCACCCGGCACCTCGTCCAGGCTCCACCAGTCGATCGTGCCGCCCAGATGCTCGGTCGCGGCGAAGGTGCGGCGGGTGCCGGCCTTGTCCTTGGTGCCGATCGAGAAACGATATTCCAGCCCGGCCCGGTGCCAGCCGCCGTCGTCTGGGGCGGGCTGCACCGCGCGGCCATACCAGTCGAGCCAGGCCTTCGCGGCATCCTGCGCGGCGGCGGGCAGCGCCGCCAGCCACGCAGGCGTCCCCGCCCTGAGCGCGGCCGCCGCCGCGGCGCCATCGGGCTTGCCGCGCAGCACGATCCGCAGCCAGGCGGGCGCCGTGGCGATCTCGTCCGCGGCGAAGGGATGGGCCGCGGCCAGCGCCGGCCCTGCCGCCTGCCCGGCATCGGCCAGCATCGCCACCAGCAGGCCCCCGGCATCGGCCCGCGCGCGCAGATCGGGCGGGCCGGCCTGGCCGATCGCCTCCACCACCGGATCGAGCAATTCGCCCTCGGCCAGCGTCCGCCCCCTGGCGCCCGCCACCGCCGGCCCCGGCGCATAGCCCTCTATCGGCGCACTATCCCACGTCAGCGCGGCGGACAGCGGCTGGCCGGCATCCTCGCCCGCGAACTCGCCGAACTGCCATTGGCGCAGCAGCGCCCACAGCGGATCGTGGACCGCCCCAGCCAGCCCCGGCCGCGGATCGCCGGAGACGGATTGCGGCTCCAGCCGGGCATAGGCCGGCGGACGCGCGAACAGCGGGCGGAGCGCCGTATCGATCGGGCGCGGCTCGAACCGGATCGTCATGCGCTGTCCTTCACGAACGCCATCTCGAAGGGGAATTGCACACCGGCGACGGCGGCGAGGTTCAGCACCGGCTCGCCCTGCAGGGACCAGCTCTGCGCGTAGATCGCCGGCAGCAGCCGGGGGGTGGCGAGCTGCCGTTCCAGCGTCACGCCGCGCAGCTTCGCCAGCTCGATCGTGTCGACCAGCGTCGCCGACAGGCGATCGGTGGTCCAGCGCTGGTCGTCGGGCGCCACCGCCAGCAGCATCGTCTGCGGCGGGCGGGCGTTGGGGGCGGGGGCGTTGAAGGCGATGCCGCTGGTCCGCTGATCGCGATCGACGATCGGCTCGACGAATTCGTCGATCACCAGCGCCGCCACCGGCGCGCCCGCCGCGACAATGCCCGATCGATCGATCACGCACGTCGCCACCACGTCGCCCGGATCGCCGTCGCCCGCGAAGCGCGTCACAGGCGGCGTATCGGGCGTCTGGAACTGGGCGAGACCGAGCGACGGACGGTGGCCGAAAGCCTCGGCCATCATCATCAGATCAAGATGGCGGGCGATCGCCGGGCGCACCGATCCCATGTCGGACAGCCAGCGCCGGAGCTGCGCGGGCTTCGCCACCGGCTTCGCCGCCGCCTCCGCCGCGACCCAGCCGTCCCCCGCGACGGCGGCGAGCGGCACGACGATGCGGAACCCCGGCCCGAACAGCGCCGCGGCCGCCGCCGTCACCGTCTCGATCGTCTGCGGCACCTGCCCCAGCGCCGCATTGGCGGCCTCCAGCCGGGCTTTCGCCTCGGCGAGCGGCGCGGCAAACGCCGCGCGCGGCGGCGCGCCGGGGACGGCGCGGATGCCATATTCGCCGAGCCGGGCGACCGCGGCAGTGCGCTTCGCCGCGGTGGCATCGGCGCTCTCGATCGTGCTGATCGCCCCGCCCAGATAGCCGCGCGCGTTCGACAGGAATTGATAGGGGTCGGTCACGTCCGCCACCCGGCCGGGCGTGCCGAACGGGGCGGCAAGGTCTGCAGGCGTCGCCGGCCGCGCTTCCGCCAGCGTCCGCCGCAGCGCATCCGCCAGATCGATCGCCTCGCCCAGTGCCCGCGCCCCTGCCGGCCAGCCGGGTTGCGCCGCATCGGGCGGCACCGCTTCGGCAAGCTTCAGCCGCACCTTAAGCCGGGCGAACAGATCGCGCGCATCGGCCGCCTCGTGGACGAGATCGAGCGCGCACAGCCCCGCCCCCGCCAGCGTCACCGGCTTGCCCGCCGTATCGGTGCCGGCGACGATCGCGTCGGGCGGCCCCAGCCGCGCCGCCGCCCACGCCTCCAGCGCCGGCGCCGCCGCCGCCCGCTGGCGGAAGCCGGGCCAGCCCGCGCCCGCCCCGAGCACCAGCATCAGCCGGTGGACGAGTGCGCCGGTGGGCGGGGCGGTGCCGAGCACGGTCGGCTCGGGTGCCGGCGCATCGCCCTTCACCGCATCCATCGCCGCCGCGGCGCGCGGGGCATTGCCCTGCGTCATCTGGTGGACGGCCTCGGCCAGCATCAGATCCGCCGCGGCATCCAGCGCCTTCAGCGCCCAGCCGGCGATGTCGAGGAAGGCGGCGCGCGCCGGCTTGTTGTCCGCCGCATCCAGATCGCGCCAGGTGACGCCTTGCAGATAGCGGTCGTCGGCGGGCTTGCGGCCGATCTGCGTCGCCACGAACGCCGCCCCCTTGGCCTTGACCTCGTCGACGAAGCGCACGCCGTCCACCAGCGATCCGGCCGCCACCGCCGCCTGCGTGGCGGGATCGATCGGCTGGCCGGCGTCGGTCAGCTGCCCGGCCCGCGCCGGATAGCGGCTGCGCAGCCCCATGATATACTGGCCGAGCTTCGCCTCCTGCATCATCCGCTCGATCCGGTAGCCGAACGCCTGCCCCAGCGTCTGCCCCTCGCGCCGCGCCGCCAGCAGGTCCATCGCCAGCCGCGCCCGCCTGCTCGACAGGTCGATCGCGAAGCCGCCGCCATCCTCCTCGCGGGCATGCGCCAGATAGGCGGCGCGCAGCACGCCGGCGGTGGCGGCATGCGCCATCGAGGGAGCGTGGACGAAGCCCAGTTCGGCGGCGTCCTTCGCGGTCGCCGGGCGCACATCCTCCACCCAGCCGAACGCGCCCACCTGCAACCCGGCCGGCGTCTTGCCGCGCAACTCGCGCCGCCGGCTCTCGACCAGCCCCGTCAGCCACGCATCCAGCCGGTGCGAGGCGATGTCGAGCGCCTCGCCGACGAGGATGCGCCGGTCGTCCAGCGACAGATCGGGCTGCGCCAGCCGGCCGAGCGCCTCCTTCACCTGCGTCTCGATGCCCGCCGCCAGCACGATCTCGGGCAGCGCCTGCAACGCGAATTCGCGCACCGCCGCGCTGTTGCGGCTGGCCTGCGCCATCGTCGCGAAGCTCGCCTGCCCCGCCGTCTCGGGCTGGTAGGCGGCGATCGTGGAGCGCGCATAGGCCGGGTCGCGCGCACGATCCGCCAGCGCCAGCACCGCCTCGCTGCCGCGGCTGGCCGCCTGCGTCACTTCCGCCGCGGTCGGCCGTGCCGTGCCGCGGGTGACGGCGACGTCGGCGATCCGCCCCGCGACCGTATCCAGCAGTTCGATCGGGCTGGCCGCGCGCCGCCGCCGCGCCTCCTGCACCGCCAGCACCGCAAAGGCCTGGAGCACGCTCTTGGGTTCGGCGACGCCGCCGCCGGCCGCCAGCGTCGCCAGCGCCGCGCCGTCGCTGTCATGCGCATAGGGCAGCCACACCGGCAGCGCCTTCGCCGCGACGCTGCCGATCGGCCATTGCAGCGATGCCTGGCTGATCTGCTGCCAGGCGAGCTGGTTCAGCACATCCTCCAGCCCCTCCTCGGTGCGGACCGGGCCGGCGGCGTTCAGCGCATGCCCGGCGAGGGCCGCGCGCGCGCGCAACCCGAAGGAGACGGGGCCCATCCCCAGCAATTCGCGCATCGTCTCGCCCGGATCGCCCGCGCCGATGCGCGGCACGCCCGCCAGCGCCGCGCGCCACTGGCCGCGCGCCGCCGTCGTCATCTGCTGGATGCCGCGGCGGACGCGATCGGGAAAGGCGATGCGATCGGGCTGGCCGACCGGCAGCACGCCATAGGGCTGGCGGCCGATGCGGAGCGAGGGCAGCGGCCCGCGCCCGCGCACCATGTCGCGGTGGAAGCGGCGCACCTGCTCCAGCTCGGCATCGCCCACCTGCACGTCGACGTTCGCCGCCTCGGTGTTGACGAGGTCGAGCACCGTCCCCCACGTCGGCCACCAGAAGGCGATGTTGGCGGCGCGCGCCGCATCCTCGCTCTGCCGCGCCGCCCCCGCGACGCCCGCAAAGCTCGCCGGATCGACGCCCAGCGCCGCCGCCAGCCGCGCCCCGTCCCCCGCGGCGGGCAGCGCCGCATCGCGCGCCGCCACGGCGGCGGGCGGCGCCGGCGTGTAGCCCGATCGCGCATCGTCCAGATTGTTGGTCGGCGTGCCCACCGGCAGCACCGCCAGTTCGCCGGCATAGCGATGCGCCTCGAACAGCGCCGCCACATCGGCCGCCGTCTCGGCCGGCCCGCGGCTGGCGCGCGTGCCATAGACCATCACTCGATCGACCGTCGCCCTGGCCGGCAGCGTCACGGTGACGGCGAGGCCGATCTTCTCCGCCGCGGCATAATCGACGATCCATTCGGCGCCGGGGGCAAGCGGGATGCCGTTCTTCAGCACGAGGTGCGCCGCATCGTCGGCATCGCCGAACAGGCCCATCACCGGATCGGGGCCGATCGCATTGCCCGTCACGCGGATCGTCCTGCCCGCCTGCACCACTTCCACCACGAAGCGATCGGGCAGCAGCCGCGCGACCGCGCCGCGCTCGGCCACCGGCGGCGCGGCGGCGCGGCCGCTGCGCTTGGGGTCGGTCTGCGCCGCCACCCACGGCGCGCGCCGCTGGCCGACCGCCTCGACCAGATCCCTGTAGGCCGCCTCGGCCGTCTGCCCGCGCCGCCCGCCCTGCGCCGCCCAGTGGCGATCGCCGGCCGCGCGCTCCTCGGGCGTCAGCGTGCGGCGCAGTTGATCGAGATGCGCCGCATCGGGATAGATGCGGACGCGCAGCACCGTCTTGCGCGCGACGGTGGCGAAGCGCGTCTCGATCCGCACCGGCAGCAGCAGCAGCGGCACCGCGGGCGATGCGTCGCACGGATCGGGCAGCAGCGTCGCCAGCTCGCCCCGCCAGCGATCGGCCATTTGCGTCGCGGCCTCGGTCAGCCGGTCTCGCTCGCTGATCGCGGCGGCGATGCGGCGGTCGGCGGCGGCGACATCGCCGGCGCGCCCGCCGGCCACGGCCTGTGCGCGCTCTTCGGCGAGGGCCGACAGGCGGCTGCGCGCCTGCGCCAGATCGGCGCCGGCCTTGTCGAGATCGGCGGTGCGCGCCGCGACGGTGGCGCTCATCGCTTTAGGATCGAAGGCGGGCATCAGCGCGTCCCCCCGCGGCGCCACGGGCGGGGGACGCCGCCCGTCAGGATCGACGGGATCGCCGCGCCCGCCTGCTGTATCTTGCCCACCAGTTCGGCCGCATCGAAGGCGGCGCGCACTGGCTTCTGGAGCAGCATCGCTGCCATCCGCGCCGCGTCGGTGCCCCAGCCGAGGCCGGCCTGCCCGCTCTTGTAGGGGCCGGCGGGGGTGGCGGAGAGGTGGCCGTTGGTCATCGGCAGATCCTGCCAGTCGAGATCGTCGGTCAGGCCGGGGAAGCCGGCATTGCCCGCGGTCGGTATGTCGAGGCCGAAGCGCGGCGCGGTCGGATGTTCGGCCAGCACGAACCACCAGCGTTCGGCCTGCCCCTTGCGGTCGGCGATCTGCTTGGCGGTCAGGTCGAACCCCACCAGCAAGGTGTCCGCGTCCAGCGCCGCGCGGAACAGCAGGCTGCCTTCGCCCGAGGCGGGGGGCGAAGCGAAGGCGACGTTCTTCGGCTCGCCCGTCCCCTTGCATGCCACCACCAGCGCATGCGGCACCTTGCGGATCAGCGCGCCGCGGATCATCAGCACCACCCGCTCCGCCCCGTCCGCAGCGGTGGCGCCGGCGGTATAGTGGCGGCCGAGCGGGGTGCGCGCCCAGCGGTGGATGTCGTCGGCCAGCTCGTCGCGCTCGCGGCTCCAGAAGCGGCGGAAATAGGTGCCGCGCTGGTCGGTCGGGTAGCCGCGCCACAGCAGCTCGCGCCCCATCTCGTCGGACAGACCCGCCATATAGGCTTCGATGAAGCGGTTGTTGCTGAGCAGCAGCGTCACGAAATCGGTCTCGGCGATCGCGTTCAGCCCCGGTACCAGCCAGTCGCGATCGTAATCGAGCAAAGCCTCGAACATCGGCCGCTCGATGCGCGGCGCCGCCATCACCGGGCGGACCAGCCGGTCGTCGAACCAGCCGGAGAAGCGCCCCGGCAGGGTGACGCGCGCCTTGGCGTAGCGGATGGCGTTGCGGACGGGATCGATCCCGGCGAGCAGCATGTCGCGGTCGACGCCGCTCGCCGGCCGGTCCGGCGTGGCGGGCAGAGCGGTGGCGGCGATCCCCGTCACCAGCCCCTGCAACGCCCCGGCGATCCGCGCCGCCGTCATCGTCGGCGTCCGCGACGGCACCGTC
Source organism: Edaphosphingomonas fennica (assembly GCA_036946415.1). Classification (GTDB taxonomy): domain Bacteria; phylum Pseudomonadota; class Alphaproteobacteria; order Sphingomonadales; family Sphingomonadaceae; genus Sphingomonas_Q; species Sphingomonas_Q fennica_A. The sequence goes on from JAQIJD010000007.1 coordinate 73,615, forward strand.
GCGCGCGTGCCGGCGAAGGTCAGGAAGCGCTGCCGCGGGGTGACGGCGGCGGCGGCCGGCGTCCGGCCGGCAAGCGTGCCGCCGGACACGACCGCCCCGCCGCCGGCAAGCCCGCGGTTGAGCACCCCGCCGCGCCCGACCAGCCCGCCGCCGACCGGGATGCCGCCGCGCACGACGTCGGGCGAAATGGTGCCGATGCCGCCGCGGACGGGCGCGGCGGCCGCCGCCGCCGGGACCGCCGTCTCGAACCGCGCCAGCGTCTGGTCGATCGAGCGGGCGAGATCGGCCGGCGCCACGGTGGCGATCCCGGCAAGGACGCCGCCGAGGCTTTCATATTGGCCCGGCGTCAACGTCCTGCCCTCGATCCGCGTGCGCAGCGCCGCCTCGCGCCGGCGCGCACCTTCGGCCACCACGTCGATCGCGGCGGCCGGCTGCGCCCGGCCCGCCGCGATCCGTTCCAGCACCGGGGCGAGCGTGATGCCCGCATCGGCGATCCGCGCGCGCAGCGGCCCGGCCGGCAGCGTCGCGACACCCGCGGCCGAGATCGCGGCGATCCCGTCCGGCTCCCGATAAGGCCGGCGCAGGTCGGCGAGCTGGGTCGTGCCGAGCATCCTGGCGAAGGGCGCGGTCGGTGTGGCGGCGAGGCGGAGGCTCGCCTGCGCGATGCGGCCGCCCGGCGCGGTCATCCGGCGGAAGGCGGCGCTGGTCGCGGCGCGCGGCATCACGCTGCCGCCGATCGCGCCCGCGACCGTCCGGTCGCCGGCCAGCCCGATCTTGCCGTGGACCGCGGCCGTCATCTGCGCCAGCGGCCCGATCCTGGCCTTCGCGATCGTCTTCGCCACCATCGCCTCGCCGACGAAACGGCCGAACTGGATCGCGGCGAGCGCGCGGTTGGCCGCCTCGATTTCCCCTACCTGCGCCCAGGCGTTGCGCATCAGCGGCTCCTGATCGCGGCGGACGACGCGCGTGCCGAGGCCGGCGGCGACGCGCGCCAGCGGATCGAGATTGAGGCCGGCGAACCAGTCCGCCTTGGGATCGGCCGCGCCGACCTTCGCCTGCCCGCGCTGGAATTGCGCATAGAGCCGGGGGGAGACGCGCGGCAGCGTGTCGGCGGCCGAATAACCGCTGCCGGCATCCACCGCCGCCTGCAATTGCGCGGTGCGTGCCGCACTCCACGCCACTGTGGCGCCGGGTGCCGCCAGCGGCGAATGGAGTGCGCAATCGAGCGTCTGGACCGGGCTCTTGTCGTCCTTCAGGCCGCCGCGCGGGGTGGAGACGTCGACGCTGCGGCGCCCGACCCCCGCCGGCGCCACCACCGGCTTGAGCCGCCGCGCCAGCTCCTCGAAATCGGCGGTGACGTCGGTGGTGAAATACCAATGGTCGTAGACGGGCAGCTGCACCGTCACGTCCGCCCCCGCCACCCACGCGTCGCCCTCGCCGAAGGTGGTGCGGCCGAGGCCCGCGTCGCGCCCGGCGGCATAGGTCGGCACCACGCAGGCGAGCCAGGTCTTGCCGTCCTCCAGCCGGCGCGGACAGATCAGCCGCGACAGGTTCTGCGCGCCATGATCGTCGGTCAGCCGCGCCGCCAGACCGTACGTTCCGCCCATCACCTGCGCATGGGCCCAGGCCCAGCTTTCGGCGAGCGGCGGCAGGTCGGCGGCGGGGCAGCTCAGCACCGGCGGCAGCCCGCCCTGCCCCAGCGTCAGCGACACGTCGGCATCATATTCGACGACGACCAGCGCGATCCACGGCCGCAGCCGGCCGCCCGCCGGCAGGCCGGGCGAAAAGGCCCAGGGCAGCTCCGGCTTGTCGAACTCGACATGGGCGAGCGTGCCGCCATAGCCGACCAGCGCGCCCGGCGCCGGCTCGCGCCGCACGATCTGCGCCGGATCGATGCCGATCACATCGCGCGGGCCGTAGAGCGAGACGCGCTGCTGGACGATCTTCTCGCCGCCGCCGTCGGCCCGCACCGTGACGCGCGCCTCGACATAATTGCGCCCGCCATCCTGCCCCGCCACCTTGGCGACGAGGCCGCTGCGCGCATAGGCCGTCAGACCATAGCGGCCGAGATCGACCCTTGTCGGATCGAATTCGGGCGATGCCTTTTCGGCGGCCTTGGCGGTGTCGCCGGCGAACCCGGCCTGTTTGGAAAGCGATGTCGCGCCCATCAGTGCATCCCCGCCGTGATCCCTTGCAGGCGCACGCCGGCGAGCGCCGCCTCCGCCACCAGCGACGCGGCCTCGACCGTCGTCACCCCCACCGCGATCGCCGTGCCGAACTGGTCGAGGCCCGCGACGTCCTTCAGCCCCGGATCGCGCACCCCGATCGTGTCGACGGGGTTGACGATCGGGCCGTACGGATCGGTGATCTGCTTCGCCATCGCGACCGGCGCCGCCTTCAGCACGGCGGGGGCGATGGCATCGAGCTTCCAGACGGGTGAGAAGCGGCTCGATCCCTTCTGCTCGACGCTTGGGTAGAAGGTCTCCCACCCCAGATCGACCTGCGTCGCCGGCCCCGCCTCGACCCCCGGCTGCGCCGCCAGTTCGACGCCGGCCGGCCGCTTTTCGAACGCGGGGCGCGACATCTGCTCGTCGCGCGTCAGGTTCAGGAACTGGCCGGGCGCGAAATCCGCCTCGACCTGGCCGAAGATGGGGGCGGGCACGAATTTGCCGCCGACGACGAAGCCCGGCGTGTCGAAGGTCAGCCGCCGTTCGGCGGTCGGGTTGGGGCCGAGCCGCTGGATATCGGTATCGATCGGCACGCGTTCCTGCTTCACCGCCAGCACCGACAGTGGTTCCAGCAGCAGCGTCGTCTCGGCATCGCTGGCGTGCACCCGCACCGTCTGGCGGTGCGTGACGGAGCGCGCGCTCCACGCCGCCTTCGTGCCCATCGCCTCGGCCACCGCGTCGAGCGCCTTGACGGGCGCGAGCTGCGCTGGCGCCACGTCGCCCCACGTCCAGGGGCCGGGCTCGAAGTCGATGTCCCACCACAGGATGCTGACGCTGGCCTTGCCTTCCAGATGCCAGGGGGTCGATCCCTCCAGCCGGCCGTGGAAGGAGGCGCCCGCGACCGTATAGCTGTTCCACTTGATCTTCACGCTGGCGCGCACGTCGAAGACGAAGTGGATGTTGGGCGACCATTCGAACAGCGCGTCCAGCCCGAATTCCGCCTCGCCGTTGACCGGGCCGATCGTCGCCTTCAGGCTCACCTGCCCGCCCAGTTGCAGCGAATTGGCGGTCAGCGCGAAATAAGCGGTGGCGGACAGCGTCACCGCCTTGACCGGCGGCGACAGCGGCAGGCCGATCCGGCGCAGATCCTTCAGCCGCGGCGGCGCGGCATATTGCGGGAAGAAACCGCCCGCCGACAGCGCGAAATCGGCGCCGTTCGCCCAGCGCGCGATCATCCCGAAATCGCCGCTGACGGGCACGCCCGCGATCTTCGACTGGCCGAGCGAGGCGCGGAAATAGACCTCGTCGGGCGTGAACACCGCCATCATGTCGAGCTTCAGGTCGACCACCTTGGGCACCGCCGCCCCCGCCTCGGGCGGGGGTACGACGATCTGCGCCGAACCCAGGATCACCACCGCCGGATCGGGCAGCGAGAGGACCACCCCCAGCTTGGCGCGCACGAAGCCGGACTGGCTGCCCCAGCCCAGCTCCACGATCGGGCCGATGGCGAGCGCCCCCGCCTGCGCCGGGAACACCGTCGCCATCTGGTCGAGGATCTTCGGCGCCTGCTTGATCGGATCGTCCGGGAACAGGAGGTTGGAGACGACGCCGTCCTTCAGCGCGCCGGCCATCGCGTCCACCGACAGCGCCCGATCGAGTGCCACGAGGCCGCCGAGGCCGTTCAGCGTGAAGCCGAAGCTCAGCTCGATCCTGGGCAGGAAACGGACCCCCATCACCGCCACGAACGAGAAGGGATCGGGATCGATGATCGCCGCGGCGGTGACGCCGACCGGCCCGATCTTCAGATCGACCATGCCGCCAAAATCGTCCTCCACCGACCGGTGGCGCAGATAGCCGCCGCCCGTCACCGGCCCGGCCGCCAGCGCGAAGCCCAGGCCGTCGGGCAGCTTGGGGTTGGGCACGAACCGCCCGCCGTTGGTGCTGACGAGGCGGACGCCGCCGCCTTCGGCGACGATCGCCAGCGCCTCGCCGAACTTGGCGGCGACGACGGCGGTCACGTCCAGCCACTCGACCTTGTCCTGCTTGCTGTCGGCCTTGCCGATCGCCAGCTCGCGCAGCTCGACACCGGCCGAGGCGAAGCGGACGGGCAGGACGATCCGCTCCTCCTTGCCCTCGCCCAGCTTCAGCCCCTCCTCGCTGTTGATCTCGAGGGCGACGTGGCTCTTGTCCGTCGCGTCGGCGCCCGTCGGGATCAGGCTCTTCAGCATCGGATCGCCGCGCAGGCCGGCCTTCACATAGCTTTCCACCTTCACCCCGAAGCGCGGCGGCGCGGCGCCCAGATCGAGGAACACCTCCAGCCACGTATCGTCGATGGTGATGAGGGCCACCGCGCCATGGTTCACGGCCGGGGCGTCGCCCGGCTTGGTCTTCGGCGGCTTCTCCTCCTTCGGTTTGCCGATGAAGGCGGAGAAGCGCTTCTTCTCGCGATCCCACTTCAGGCTGTCGCTTTCGGCCAGTTTCTTGGTCGCGCCGTCGATGCCGAACAATTCCTTGGCGACGGCATCGAAGGCGAGGACGACGGCATGGCCGGCCTTGTCCACGATGGCGCGGATCGGCGCGGTGAAGGGATCGTCGATCGCCGCGATCGCATCGCGGATCTTTTTCTGCTCCGCCTTCTGGGCGTCGCTCGGTCCGGTGATCGGCTGCGCGGCATCGGCGATGCCCTCGATCGCCTCGTTGGCATATTTCAGCACGTCGGCGAAGTAAGCGGCGGCCTTGGCGCCCGCGAGCACGCCGCCCGGTTCGCCGAGCGCCTTGCCCATCTTGCCGACGGCATCCTTCATCTTGCCGACCGGCCCGCCGACCTTGGTGGCGAAGTCCTTGCCGAAGGCGACATCGTCCTTGATGCGCTTCTTCAGATTGTCGAGCGCGGTCTTGCGCGCCGCCTTCAGCCCGGCATCGTCCAATCCCTCCGACGATCCATTGATAAGCGTATCCAGCAAGACTGACGCACTATCATATGTTTTCTTGATCGCGTCGGCGAAGGCGGACTGGATCAGCCCGAGACCTGCATTGACGATCGTATCCGTGCCGCTCGACATGCCACCCCCCGCAGCCGCCGCTTACAAACTCTTCGAGTCGCGAATGTAATCTGCACCCGTCTACGCCATCCAGCAAGGTTAACCATATTTCTGGTAGGGGATATTATGGTCCATCTTGGATTGCCGTGATCGTTTCAGCACCGTCACGCTGCGTCAGGGCACGATCTCGGCGCCGTCCCAGGCGAAGACGCGGCCGGTGCCGGCGCTGTCCAGCCCGTCGATGACGGCCAGCAGTTGGCGGGCGGCATCGGCCGGCGCGAACAGCCGGCCCGGCGCCACGCCGCGCTGGAAGGGCGCGCTGAGCGATGTCGCGACGGTGCCGGGATGGAGGCCGACGCAGATCGCCTGCGGCCGGCTGCGCGCCAGCTCGATCGCCGCCGATCGCACGATCATGTTGAGCGCCGCCTTGGACGCGCGATAGCCGTACCAGCCGCCGCTGCGATTGTCGCCGATGCTGCCGACACGCGCCGACAGCGCCGCGATCACGCTCCGCCGGTCGCGCGGCAGCAATGGCGCGAAATGCTTCAGCACCAGTGCCGGGCCGATCGTGTTGATCGCGAAGGTGCGCGCCAGCGTGTCCGCATCCAGATCGCGCAGCGCCTTTTCGGGCATCCGCCCGTCCTGGTGGAGGATTCCAGTGGCGATCAGCACCAGATCGGGCGACGCCGTCACCACCGCCGCGGCGCGGGCGATGGCGGCCTCGTCGGTCACGTCGATCGTGCCGCCCATGACGATGCCGGCATCGGCCGGCGCGTGGCGGGCGAAGGCGTGGATGCGCGCGTAGCGCCCCGATCCGGCCAGTGCCGTGACCAGCGCGCCGCCGATGCCGCCGCCGGCTCCGATCACGACGGCAATCTGCCCGGTCACATCCGTCCGCCCGTTTGCACGTCCGCCTCCTCGCCCGGCGGACGGCACGAGGGCCGCCGCCCGAGTGCGACAGCGCGGCGGCAGCGGCCCCGTTCCGGACGATGCGTCAGATCGTGAAGTCGCCCACGTCGGCGGTGCCGATCGCCGAGCCGACCCGGCTGTACATGTAATAGGTCTGGCCGCCGCGGACGACGATCCCGTCATATTCGAGCTGACGGACGACCGCGCCCGTATCGCTGGTGATCGCTACCTCGTTGGCGCCGGCCAACAGGTCCAGCCGGCGGTCGCTGCCGAACTCGATGATGCCGTTGCGGTTGCCGTCGCGCACCTGGACGGTGGTGAGCAGCGCATCCTCCACCCCGAAATCGAAGATCCGGTCGACGCCGGTGCCGGTGCGGTTGTCGAACAGATAGATGTCGCGGCCGGTGCCGCCGGTCATCTGGTCGTTGCCGGTGCCGCCTGCCAGCAGATCGTCGCCGGTGCCGCCGAACAGCCGGTCGTTGCCCGCCCCGCCGATCAGCACGTCGTCGCCGCCGAAGCCTTCGAGGAGGTCCGCCCCAGCGGTGCCGCGCAGCGTCTCGCCGAAATCGCGGAAGTCGAACTGGGCGAGCGCGGGGTCGTGATCGGACAGGCGCGGATTGTCGCCACCGCGATTGTTGTAGCCGGTGTTGATGTGGACGACGTCGTAATTGGCGACGGCACCAAGCTGCTGGTCGACCAGCACATGGTCGATCGCCTGCGACCGGCCGTCGAAGGCATAGGTATAGCGTTCGGCCTCGCTGAGCTTGGTGACGGTGAGATTGTCGAAGCGCGCGCCGCCGGTGCGGGCATTGCCGGCCGCATCGACATAGCCGGTCGCCGCCTCCAGCGGGCGGTAGAAATGGAAGTCGTTGAAGTCGCCGCCGGAGATGATGCGGTTGGCGCCGTCCGCGGACTGGATGCGGTCCATCATCGTCCACAGGTCTTCGGCGATGGCGCTGCGCTGCGCCCAGCCGGCATTGGCCGGCGCGCCCGCCTCGACATTCTGGTTGAGCTGCCAGAATTCGCCGCTGCCGCCCTTGGAGGGCAGGTGGTTGGCGGTGGCGTAGACGGCGTTGCCGTTGAAGGTGAATTCGGCGAGCAGCGACTTGCGCGTGCCGGCCCAGTCGGCGGTGTCGATCGCGATCTGGCTGTCGTCGAAGGCGATGCGGTCGCCTTCGTCGCGTTCGCCGTCGCCGATCCGGTCAGTATACTGGCGGCGCTCCTCGATCGTCGCATCGGCGGCGAGGTCGCCCAACTGGACGCGGTTGGTGTTGTAGAGGAAGCCGACGCGGATGTTGCCGCTCTGCTGGCCGCCCTCGGCATTGTAGACGGGTTCCTCGTCCACCCACTGGTAACGCTGGCCGGTGGCGGCGTTCAGCGCATCGACCAGCAATTGCCACGTCTGCGAGGCGTCCGCGCCGGTCGGCGCGGTGCCGTCGCCGGCGGCCGCGCCATTATTGTCCTGGATCTCCTCGATCGAGAGGATGTCGGGCGCCTTCAAATTGGTGGCGATGGCCTGGGCGATCGCGGCGAAGCGCGCGGCGCCGTCGGTGGGATCGAGATTCTCGACGTTGAAGGTGGCGTAGGTCAGCGCCCGGTCGTCGGTGACGATGGTCGTCGTCTCGCGCACCGGGCTGGTGTCGGGCGTCGCCTGCGGAGTGAGAGGCTGCGTCACGAACAGCTTCAGGTCGGTGAAGTCCCAGTCGATCACGCCGGTCACGTCGCCCAGCCTGTCGCCCATCGACGCACCCGTCTGCAGCCCGGTCGGCGGCGCCACCGCGAAATCGGTGAAATCGACCTCGAGGATGTCGGGATTGACGTCGCCGTCATGCAGGAAGCGGCCGCCTGCCTGCGTGTCGTCGGCCAGCGTCGCCGTATCGGGCGGGGAGAGCGGCGGATCGCCCGCGATCGTATAGCCGCCGCGCGCATTGATCTGGTCGGCATCGGCGTGGACGGTCGAATAGGCCTTCAGGAACGGCCGCCCGCCGGACAGGCCGACGAACCCGTCCGCCACCACCATGTCGGGGATGGTCACCTGCATCCCCTCGATCGTCTCGAAAAAGTCGAGCGCGCTCGTCGTGGGGTCGAAGCCCTCGCCGGCGGTGCTCAGGCGATAGTCGGGCGTACTGTCGGTCAGGATCGCGCTCGGGATGGCGCGGCCGGGCTGCCCGTCCAGCACCAGCGTCGGCACGGCGTTGCCGCTGGAGACGATCGTGTAGCTGGCGGGGCTGACCAGCATCGTCCGCGGCATGTTCTGGAACTGCTGATATTCCATGACGCGCGCGGTGATGGTGACGAGATCGCCCACCTTCACGTCGGGCGCGAAGGCGGCCAGCGTCGTGCCCACGTTGCTGTCGTTGCGGGTCATCAAATAGATGCCCTCGGAGGTGAGGGCGCTGTCGTCCCAGTCGGCCTGCTCCTCCATCAGATAGAAGCCCTGCCGCGCGCCGACCCCGTCGAGTGCGGTGACGACCGCCTGGATGGTGACGGTGGCGGCGGACGCGGTGTTGAAGCTCGTCACCCCCTCCGCGGCCAAGATCGGGCTGAAGCGGGCGCTGCCCTGCACGTCGCTGATCTTCAGGAAATCATCGTTCAGGATCGTGCCGGTGCCCAGACCGTCGCCGATCGTCGCCCCCTCGGACGGATCGGCGAGCGTGACAAAAAAGCGTTCATCGCCCTCGGCCACACTATCGCCGCTGACCGCGACCGAGATCGTCGCGGTCGTCTGCCCCTCGGCGAAATCGATGCGGCCGCTGGTGCCGGTGAAATCCTCGCCCGCCACCGCGGTGCCGCTCGCCGTCTGGTAGCCGACCGAGACGGCGCCCGTCCCGCCGGTGCGGGTGACGGTGAAGGTGGCGATCGTCTCGCCGGCATTCCCTTCGGTCACGGTCGTGTCGCCGATCGAGAGGGTGGCGGGCAGCCCGTCGTCGTTGCGGATCGTGGCGGTGCCGGTCGGATCGTCCAGCGTCACCGTGCCGCTGTCGTTGGAGAGGGTGAGCGTGAAGGTCTCGTCGCCCTCGATTCGCGTATCGCCCAGCACGGTGACGGCGACGCGCGCCTCGGTCTGCCCTTCGGCGAAACGGATCGTGCCGGCGGCGGCGCGATAATCCTCGCCTGCGGTGGCGCTGCCGTCGGCCGTCGCATAGCCCAGCTCGAACGCCTCCGTGCCGCCCGCGCGCGTCACCGTGAACTCCACGATGCGCTCGCCCGCATCGCCCTCGGCGAAACCGATGTCGGAGACGGAGACACGCGGCGGCACCGGGCCTGTCGGGCCGACATCGAAACCGGCGGCGTAGGGGACGCCGGCCGCGTCGTTCACCGTCCAGTTGGCGGGATCGGCGATCGCGGCGCGGATCTGCGCGGGCGTGCCGGACAGCGGTCCGGTATAGGCGGCATTGTCCTCAGCGAAGGCCAGCGCGTCGACACCTAGCGTCAGGCCGGGCGGCACGGCGCTGGTGTTGCTGCTGGTCGCGTCGCCCGCCCAGGTCGTGTTGCCGTCGGCGAAGTCGATGCCGAACAGGAAGGTGGGGGCGGCGGCGGTGCCAGTGTAGGCAAGGATCTGGTCCCCGCTCGTCGAGGGGTTCAGCTGTCCGGTCAGCCCGTCGATGGTGACGACGGTGCCGATCGCGGCGCCGGCGGGTACGGTATAGGAGACGGTGCCTTCGTTGGCGCGGAAGCCGCCCGCCGCCTGCCAGCCGTTATCGGTGAAGTAGATCGTCTCGCCGGCGAGATCGGCGAGCAGCACGAAGGCGAGGGACTTGACCCCCGCATCCGCACCATAGCCGACGATCGCGATATCCCCACGCTGTGCCATATACCCGCCCTCGCAGAAAGAAGCCCCCGGCAGTCTGCCGGGGGCGCGAGGCCGGCGTAAAGGGGCTGCGTGACAGCCCGGTTAAGATTCGGTTGACGATGCGGTCAACCGAAGACGAGCGACGTATCGGCCGATCCGACGAGGCTGTAGGCGAAATAGTCGCGCCCGGTCGCCGCGTCGCGCACGATCCCGTCGAACTCCAGCGCGCGGACGCGGCTGCCGCCGTCGTCGAGGATGCCGAGCAGGCCGCCGCCGGGCAGATCGAGCAGGCGGTTGCGGCCGAAGTCGATGATGCCGTTGCCGTCGCTGTCGAACAGAGCGACGTCGGTCAGCAGCCGGTCCCGCGCGGAGAAATCGAGGATCGAATCGCGGCCCGCGCCGTCGGCCGGGCGGAACAGGAAGCTGTCCGCCCCCGCCCCGCCCGTCATCCGGTCGTTGCCGGCGCCGCCGACGATCAGGTCGTCGCCCGCCCCGCCGTCCAGCAGGTCGTTGCCGGCCAGGCCGAACAGGCTGTCGGGCCCGGTCGTGCCGGTCAGCGCATTGGCCGCGTCGGTACCGACGATCGGGTTGAAGGCGCTGGTCGCGGCGCCGCCGGGCGAGCCGGTCTCGGCCGGATCGCCGACCGCCACGAACGCACCGCCTGTGCCGGCGGTGCTGGTCGCGGTCAGCGTCACGCCGTCCCGCCCGTCCGCATTGTCGAAGGTCGCGAACGGGCCGGTCGGCGCCGCGCCGAACGACACGCTGGCCCGCAGCCGGTTCGTGGCGTCGTAGAGGTTGACCGCGTCGCCGCTGTTGCTGAGGCCGATCCCCGAGCCGGTATAGGTGCCGAAGCGCAGGCCGGCGGGCGCGATGCCGCCGAACCACGTATCGACGAACCGCGCGATCGTGCCGGCGGGATCGTCGGTCTGGAGGAAGATCACCGATTCGCCGGGCGCCACCAGCCCGATGCCGTCGAGGGCGACCGCGGCGACCGGCGATTGCGAGACGTCGTCCATCTTCCAGCCGCTCATGTCGATGGCGAAGGCGGCGGTGTTGGTCACTTCGAACCAGTCGGCGCGGACCGGGCTCTCGCCGCTCGACCAGGGTGCCACCTCGGTGATGGCGAGGCGGCCGGCGCTGCCGGGCGAGCCGATCTCGTTCGTATCGCCCGCCGCGACGAAGGCGCCGCGCACGCCCGCCTCGCTCAGCTGCGTCACGGTCGGCAGCGCGGTCGTGCCGTTGAGGCCGGCGCTGTTGTCGAAGGTCTGGTAGGGGGCGTCCGCATCCGACGCGCCGAACTGCACGCCCGCCTGCCGTTCGCCCGTGGCATCGAACACCACCACCGCATCGCCGCCGGTGCTGAGGCCGACGCCGCCGCCTGCATAGAAGCCGACCTGCAAGCCCGCCGGCGGCGCATCGCCGAACCAGGCGCGCACGAACGCCGCGGCGCTTTCCGCCGTGCCCTCGACGAAGATCGCCGAGGCGCCGGCGGCGAGCGTGCCGATCCCGCTGAGCGCCACCGAATTGGCGAAACTGTTGGAACTGTCGTCCATCCGCCAGCCGGCCAGATCGATCGCCGCCGATCCGCCGTTGGTCAGTTCGAACCAGTCCGCCGCATAGGGCGCGTTGCCGCTGCCCCAGGGCGCCACTTCCGACACGAAAACGCTGACGGCGCCGCCCTCGGGCGCGTCGTTGACCGCGATCGAGAAACGCGTAGTCGCATCCGGCGTGCCGCCGACGCTCGCGTCGTCGACGGTGACGGTTACGTCGAGCCGCGCCTGCCGCTCGAAATCGAGGATTGTGCCGGCCTTCAGGTAGAGGCCGCTCGCATCCACCTCGAACAGCGCGGCATCGGCACCGGTCACGGCCAGCAGGTTGGTGCCGAGCCCGTCGTCGGTGACGATCACGTCCGCCACCTTTACCCGCGCCGCGGTGTTGGCATTCTCGTCGATCGACGCCAGCGCATTCTGGAGCGCGACCGCGGTCGGCGCGGCGTTCGGACCGGTGGCGGGCGCATAGACCCAGAGCTGCGGCCGATCGCTGCTGCCGCCGCCATTCTCGCTGACGACGTAGAGGAAGCCGTCGCGGTCCATCGTCAGCCCCTCGTGCTGCTGATCGGCGAGGCTGAGCGGGTTGCCCGGATCGGAGGCGAGCTGGAGCGTGGCGACGATGTTGCCCGACCGGTCGACCTGGACGATGCGGCCGTCCTCCTGGCTCAGCACCAGCAATTGGTCGCGCTCGGCCCCGGTCCGCGCCGGATCGTTCGAAAGGGCATAGACGTCGGCGAAATCGGACAGGCCGGTCTTCGCCGGATCGAACAGGTCCATGCTGTTGACGGTCGCCGCCGAACCGTTGGTGGCGGTGCCGGCGTCGAAATCGATCCCCGTCTGGAAGATGCCCTCCGGCGAGATTTCCTTGACGAAGATGTAGCCGCCGGTCGCCGGATCGTAGGACAGGCCCTCCAGCCCGACGTTGCCGACGAAGGTGCCGAGCTTCACCGTCTGCGCATCGTCGCGCGTCAGCGTCGTGCCCGCCGCGTAGGTGAATTTCACCGCGGTCCGGTCGCGTTCCTCGGTCAGCACGAACTGGCCGTTGCCGATATAGGTGATGCCCTCGGGATCGTAGAAGGCGGTGCCCTGCGGGCTGTCGCCGCGCGCCAGCGTCATCGTGCTGACCAGTTCGCCGGTCTTCGTCACCTCGGTGACGTTGGTGCCGCCGTCGCCGACGATAAACAGCGTGCCCGTATCCCAATTGTAGGTCACGCCCGAGGCCTCCTGCCCCAGCACGTTGCCGGCGGGTGCTGCGGTGCGGGTCGGCTCCGGCAGATCGTAGCGGCCGACGCGGACGTAGTTCGACAGATCCATCATGTTCCCCCCTCGGGCAGCGCCCCACGGGCGCGGATGGCGACGGGCTAGAGGGGGTGGATGACAGGCGGTTTACCACGATGCGGCAGATCGGAGACAGGCGGCGCTACCCTTGTTTTCTCATCGAGGCGCGTCCAAACGGGGCCAACCCTCCGACCACGGACGATCCGACCATGACCAGCCAGAGCAATGCCGACACCGCCGAGATCGCGCGCATCTTCGCGCTCCAGCAGGCGTATCAGTGGACGGTGAAGGCCTCGGGCGTCGCGGAGCGCCGTGCCAAGCTCGCGAAGCTCAAGGCCGCGGTCGAGGCGGAGGCGGACGCGATCGTCGCCGCGGTGCTGGAGGATACGCGCAAGCCTGCCGGCGAAATCCGCGTCACCGAGGTGCTGAACGTCACCGCCAACATCCAGCGCAACATCGACAATCTCGAAAGCTGGATGACGCCGACCGAGATCACCCCCTCGCTCAACCCCGCGGACCGCGCCCAGCTCCTCTACGAGGCGCGCGGCGTCTGCCTGATCCTGGGGCCGTGGAACTTCCCGCTCGGCCTCACCTTCGGCCCGCTCGCCGCGGCGATCGCCGCCGGCAATTGCTGCATGGTGAAGCTGACCGACCTGTGCCCCGCCACCGCCCGCGTCGCCCAGCGCATCGTGCGGACGGTGTTCGAGGAACGCGAGGTGGCGCTGTTCGAGGGCGACGTCTCGGTCGCGACGGCGCTGCTGGAGCAGCCCTTCCACCACATCTTCTTCACCGGCAGCACCCGTGTCGGCCGGATCGTGATGGCCGCCGCCGCCCGCCACCTCGCCAGCGTCACGCTGGAACTGGGCGGCAAGTCCCCCGTCATCATCGACCAAGGGGCGGACATCGCCAAGATCGCCGCCGATCTGGCCTCGGCCAAGCAATTCAATGGCGGGCAGGCGTGCATCTGCCCCGATTACGTCTTCGTCAGGCCCGAACAGAAGGAAGCGCTGGTCGAGGGCTTCCGCACCAACGTCGCGAAGAATCTGGAAGCCGAGGACGGCAGCCTGCGGCGCGAGGCGATCGCCCAGATCGTCAACGACGACAATTTCCGGCGCGTGAAGACGCTGTTCGACGATGCCGTCGCCAAGGGCGCCACCGTCGCCGTGGGGGGCGAGCTGGACGCCGCCGACCGCACGATCGCCCCGACGCTGCTGACCGACGTCACCCCCGACATGGCGATCCTGAAGGAGGAAATTTTCGCCCCCGTCCTGCCGGTGATGACCTACGACGATCTCGACGAGGCGATCGCCTATGTCGAGGCGCGGGACAAGCCACTGGCGCTCTACGTCTACAGCGACGACGAGGCGAATGTGGAGCGGGTGCTGGCGCGCACCTCGTCCGGCGGCGTCACCGTCAACGGCGTCTTCTCCCACTATCTGGAAAACCAGCTGCCGTTCGGCGGCGTCAACCAGAGCGGCACCGGCAGCTATCACGGCTATTTCGGCTTCAAGGCCTTTTCGCACGAGCGGGCCGTCTACCGGCACCGCTGACCCGGATCAGCGCTGCGGGCGCGAGCGGACGTGGGAGGGCGGGGTGCGGCCCCTGCTGTTCTCGCCGACGGCGCCCGCCGACCCCCGTTCGGGGGTGACGGCCTGCGTCGCCCAGACGTAGACGCTGATCGCGACGAGCAGCAGCGCCACCGCCGCAATCAGCGCGAACAGCGCGCGCCCTACGGTGCCGAACCGCCCCGTCCTGTATCCGTCGGGCATCGGTCCTCCTCATCAGCGCCGCCGCCTGGCCTTCCGACACCCATTGCGTCGCGTATCGCGGACGTGAACCGCCGACGCGGCAGGACGGTGCCACCGCCCGTCAAACCGCATCGCCGGGTCGGAAGGCCATTGACAGCGTAGTCAACGAGATTAGGGGAGCCGATCTTGAGCCGGATCGCCGGCCGTCCCCGCGTATCCGGCAACGGCCGGCGCGGGCGAGGACAGACGAAGGGGGACGACGACACCATGAATATCCGCACGCTTTCGCGATCGGCCGGCATGTTGAGCAGCCTCGCGATCGCCGTGGCGCTGGCCGCGCCCGCCGCCGCGCAGACGGTGGGCGGGCAGGCCGCCGCCAACGAGCCGACCGCCCCCGCGCCCAGCAACCCGGTGACCGGCAACGCCGAACCGGCCGGCATCGTCGCCGAGGACAATCAGCCCGGCGAGATCGTCGTGACGGCGCAGAAGCGCACCGAGCGCCTGCAGGACGTGCCGCTCGCCGTCACCGCGGTCGGCGGGGATGCGCTCGCCAGCCGCCAGATCAACGATTCGGCCTCGCTGGTGCAGGCCGTGCCGTCGCTGACCTTCCAGCAGGGCGCACAGCCGCTCAATTCCAGCTTCCGCATCCGCGGCATCGGCACCTCGCTGTTCAGCCAGGGCGTCGAATCCGCGGTGTCGGTGGTGGTCGACGGTGTCGTCGCCGCGCGTCAGGCGCAGGGCTTCGCCGACTTCGCCGACATCGAGCGGGTCGAGGTGCTGCGCGGGCCGCAGGGCACTTTGTTCGGCCGCAACGCCACCGCCGGCGTGCTCAACGTCGTCACCGCCCGCCCGGCGCGCGATTTCGAGGGCCGCGCCGACTTCACTATCGCCGAGATGGGCGAATATCGTGCCAAGGGCACGATGTCCGGCCCGCTGAGCGAGACGCTGCGCGCGCGCATCACCGGCTATTACAACGAAGTGGGCGGCATCGTCCGCAACGTCGTCACCAACCGCGACGTCAACGGGCAGGAAAGCTGGGGCGCACGCGGCAAGCTGGAATGGGATGCGACGCCCGACCTCAACTTCCTGCTCGCCGCCGACTATCGCCACGTCAACGCCGACTGCTGCGCCTCGACGCTGATCCGCGCCGACAATCCCGTCATCCGCCAGCTGACCGCGCCGGTCGTCGCCTCGCCCACCAACCGCCAGGTCGCCGAGGATATCGACACCTTCGCCAACACCCGCCAGCAGACCTATTCGTTGCAGGGCGACTGGGATCTGGGGCCGGCGACGATCACCTCGATCACCGCCTTCCAGAAATACAAGCTCGCCAACAACCAGCCGATCGACCGGATCGATTCGGATCCGGTGCTGTTCGTCGGCGCGGGCTCCCCCTATGCGGCCTGGCCGCGCAACGGCGGCACCGTCGATCTCGAGAATTTCACGCAGGAACTGCGCATCGGCTCCAACGGCAGCCGCGACCTGACCTATGTGTTCGGCCTCTATTATTCGGACCTGTCGATCGATCGCGGGTTCGAGCGGCGCCGCGCCGTCTGCGCCGCCGGCATCGTCGGCCAGCCCTGCGCCGCCCCGATCTACCAGTCGTCGGCCAGCCTCTCGACGCTGAAGAACGAGAGCATCGCCGCCTTCGGCCAGATCGAATATCGCATCGTCGGCGGGCTGAAGGCGCTGGGCGGCCTGCGCGTCCAGCATGAGGACGTGTCGCTGTTCGGCACGCGCCGCACGCCGCTGGTCGCGGGCGATCAGGTGTTCCCGAACAACGCCAACATCCAGGGCCGCAACGCCACCAAGGATACCGCCGTCACCGGCAAGGCGGGCCTCCAGTATGAATTCAACCGCAATGCGCAGGTCTACGGCTCGTTCACGCACGGCTACAAGGGGCCGGGCTTCGATACCGAGATCAGCGCCAGCTTCGGCCAGCTGAGCTCGGTCGAGCCGGAGACGGTCGACGCCTATGAGATCGGCTTCAAGGGGCAGACGCCGGACCGCACCCTGTCGTTCAGCGCCGCCGCCTTCCTGGCCGATTATTCGGACCTGCAGGTGCAGGCCAACCGCTCCGATCCCGTCACCGGCATCACCCAGTTCGTGACGACCAACGCGGGCTCCTCGCGCACCAAGGGCGTCGAGGTGGAAGCGACGCTGCGCCCGGCCGACGGGTTCAGCATCAACGCCGCCTTCACCTATGCGAAGGCGACGCTGGACATCGACGGACTGAACTGCCCGCTCCAGTTCCAGCTCGCCACCGTCTCGCCCACCGTGTCGGGCACGCCGCCCGTCAACCGCTGCTTCCGCAGCAGCACGGTGGTGAACGGCCAGACGATCGTCTCGGGCTTCCAGCAGAACGTGCGCGGCGGCACGCTGCCCGCCTCGCCGCGGGTGCGCGTCAACCTGACGCCGCGCTACGACCGCGATCTGGGCGGCAACCTCGCCGGTTTCATCCAGACGACGGTCAACTTCCAGAGCCGGCAGAACTTCTCGCTGGAACAGGATCCGCTGCTCGACCAGCCCGCCTACACGCTGATCGACCTGACGATCGGCCTGCGCGATGCGGACAATCGCTGGACGATCTCGGCCTTCGTCAAGAACCTGTTCGACGTGAATTATTTCACCGCGATCGGCCACAATTCGCTGCTGGCGACGCCCGCCAGCCCCAACGATCTGGTGTCCAACTTCGCCAAGGATGCCGATCGCTACTTCGGCGCGACGCTGGGCGTCCGCTTCTGACGACCGACGGGCGGGGCGACGGCCCCGCCCGCCCACGCCCATAGGGAGCCGCCCGATGCCGTTCACGCCCCCCCGTGCCGCCGCACTGGCGGCTCTCGCCGGCCTGCTCGCCGGCCCGGCCCCGGCCGCCGATCCCGCCTGGCGCGATCTCAACCACAACGGCCGGCTCGACCCTTACGAGGATGCGCGCCAGCCGGTCGAACGGCGCGTCGACGACCTGCTGGGCCAGATGACGCTGGCCGAGAAGGTCGGCACGATGCTGCACGGCACGCTGCCGGGGCAGGGCGACGCGATCGGCCATTCCGCCACCGGCTACGACCTCACGAAAGCCGGCGACGCGATCCGCGGGCGGCATGTGACCAGTTTCATCACCCGCCTGTCCACGCGTCCGCGCGTGCTGGCCGAACAGAATAACGCGGTGCAGAAGCTGGCCGAGGCGAGCCGGCTGGGCATCCCGGTGACGATCAGCACCGATCCGCGCAACCATTTCCAGGCGGTGCTGGGCGCCTCCACCGCGGCGGGCGGTTTCTCGCTCTGGCCGGAAACGCTGGGGCTGGGGGCGATCGGCGATCCCGCCGTCACCCGCCGCTTCGGCGATGTCGCGCGCGCCGAATATCGCGCGGTCGGCATCCATGTCGCCTTGTCGCCGCAGGTCGATCTGGCGAGCGAGCCGCGCTGGGCGCGGACGACCGCCACCTTCGGCTCCGATCCCGCCGCCGTCTCGGCGATGGGCGGGGCCTATGTCGAAGGCTTCCAGGGCGGGGACCGGTTGCAGCGCAACGGCGTCGCCACCGTCGCCAAACATTGGGTGGGCTACGGCGCCGAGCCCGAAGGGTTTGACGGCCACAACATCTACGGCCGCAACGCGCGCCTCACCGACCGCAGCTTCGCCGATCACGTCGCCGCCTTCCGCGGCGTGCTGGCCGCGCACACCGCCGGGATCATGCCGACCTACGTCATCCTCAACGGCGTGACGCAGGACGGCAAGCCGCTCGAGCCGGTCGGCGCGGGCTTCAACAAGCAGGTGCTGACCGGGCTGCTGCGCGGCCAGTTCGGCTATGAGGGCATGATCGTTTCCGACTGGGCGATCACCAACGATTGCACCGGGCCTTGTGCCGCACCGACGAAGGACAAGCCGCAGGTGCCGCCGGCGATCGGCATGCCCTGGGGCGTCGAGGGCCTCGGCCAGTCGGATCGCTTCGCCAAGGGCGTCGAGGCCGGGATCGACCAGTTCGGCGGCGTCGACGATCCCGCCCCGCTGCTGGCGGCGGTCGCGGCCGGCACGGTCACGGAAGCGCGGATCGACCAGTCGGTACGGCGGGTGCTGCGGCAGAAGTTCGAGCAGGGCCTGTTCGACGACCCCTATGTCGATGCGGCGGCGGCCGAACGGACGGTCGGCAGCCCCGAATATCAGACGCTCGCCGATGCCGCGCAGCGCGCCGCGCAGGTTGTGCTGGAGAACAGGCAGGCGATCCTGCCGCTCGCGCCCGCCGCCCGCAAGGCGTGGCTCCATGGCGTCGATGCGACGGTGGCGGCCAAAGCGGGCTTTACCATCGTCGGCGATCCGGCGCAGGCCGATGTCGCGATCGTGCGGATCGCCACGCCGTCCGAGAAGCTGCACCCCTATCATTTCTTCGGCAGCCGCCAGAACGAGGGCCGGCTCGACTTCCGCGACGGCGATGCCGGCTACGAGGCGGTCAAGCGCGCCGCCGCCAGGGTGCCGACGATCGTCGCGGTCGATATGGACCGGCCGGCGATCCTCACCAATGTCGCGCCCAAGGCGGCGGCGCTGGTGGTGCTGTTCGGCGCGAGCGACGCGGCGCTGCTCGATGTCGTGACCGGCAAGGCATCCCCGCGCGGCCATCTGCCGTTCGAGTTGCCGTCGTCGATGGCGGCGGTGGAAGCACAGGATCCGGCGGTGCCGGACGACAGCGCGAAACCGCTCTATCCGCGCGGCGCCGGCCTGACGATCGGGGCGGCGGCACGGTGAGCGCGGCGCCGGGCATGCGCCGCATCCCCGGCGGCACCTTCGCGATGGGATCGGACCGCTTCTACCCGGAAGAAGCGCCGGTCCGCCGCGTCCGCGTCGACCCCTTCCAGATCGACGCGACGCCCGTCACCAACCGCGACTTCGCACGCTTCGTGGCCGCGACGGGCCATGTCACCCTCGCCGAGATCGCCCCCAATCCGGCCGACTATCCGGGGATGCCGGCCGAGATGGCCCGCGCCGGATCGCTGGTCTTCACGCCGCCCGCCGGCCCCGTGCCGCTCGACCAGCCGATGCGCTGGTGGGACTTCACCTTCGGCGCGGACTGGCGTCACCCGTTGGGGCCGGACAGCGACCTTGACGGGCTGGACGACCACCCCGTCGTCCACATCGCCTATGCAGACGCCGCCGCCTTCGCGCGCTGGGCGGACAAGGACCTGCCGACCGAGACCGAATGGGAATTCGCCGCGCGCGGCGGGCTGGACGGGGCGGACTATGCGTGGGGTGAGGAATTTGCGCCGGAAGGCCGTATCCTCGCCAACACCTGGCACGGCCCCTTCCCCCACGGCAACACGCTGGCGGACGGCTGGCTGCGCACCTCGCCGGTCGGCGCCTTCCCGGCCAACGGCTACGGGCTTTCGGATATGATCGGCAACGTCTGGGAATGGACCAGCGACTTCTACGCCGCCCCCCAACCGCACCGGAAGCGCTTCAAGGGCGCGTGCTGCGTCCCCGCCAATCCGCGCGGGGCCAAGGAGCGGGACAGCTACGACCCGGCGCTGCCCGGCGTCCGTATCCCGCGCCGCGTGCTGAAGGGCGGATCGCACCTCTGCGCACCCAGCTACTGCCGCCGCTACCGCCCCGCCGCGCGCCACGCGCAGGCGATCGACAGTTCCACCAGCCATATCGGCTTCCGCTGCATCCGCCGCGAGAAAGGCCCCGTAGATGCGTGATTTCGCCCGCCCCCTCCGTGCCGCGGCGCTGGCCGCCTGTGCGCTCCTCGCCGTGCCGCTGCCGGCGCGCACCCCCGCGCCCCGCCCCGCCGAGACGGCGCAGGCGCGGCCGACCAACATCGTCTTCGTGCTGCTGGACGATCTGCGCTACGATGCGCTGGGCTTCCTGACGCCGGGCCTCAAGACCCCCAACATCGATTTCCTGGCGAAGAACGGCGTCTATTTCCCCAACGCCGTCGTCACCTCCTCGCTCTGCTCGCCCAGCCGCGCGACGATCCTGACCGGCCAGTCGGCGCGCAACCACGGCGTGATCGACAACAATCATTCGTCCGAGGACGGCCTCGTCTTCTTCCCCGCCTATCTGCGGCAGGCCGGCTACCAGACCGGCTTCTTCGGCAAATGGCATATGGGCAACGATACCGACGCCCCCCGCCCCGGCTTCGACAAATGGGTGAGCTTCAAGGGCCAGGGCACCTATTTCCCGACCGAGCAGCTCTCGCCCGCGCAGGTCGCGGCGGGCGAACGGCAGATGCTGAACGTGGACGGCCGCGCGGTGAAGCGCAGCGGCTACATCACCGACGAGCTGACCGATTATGCGATGGACTGGCTGGAGCACGGCCGCGATCCGACCAAGCCCTTCTTCCTCTACCTCAGCCACAAGGCGGTTCATTCCGATCCGCTGCCGCCCGATCGCTACAAGAACCAATATGCCGATCTGAAGATCGATCTGCCCGCCAGCATGGCGGCCACGCCCGAGAACGATCGCGGCAAGCCCTTGTGGGTGCGCAACCAGCGCAACAGCTGGCACGGCGCCGATATCCCCTACCATAGCGACCGCGACCTGCGGGAGCAGGTGCGCGACATCTATCGCACCTTGTCCCCCGTGGACGACAGCGTCGGCCGCATCCTCGCCTATCTGAAGAAGGCCGGTCTCGACCGGAACACGATGATCGTGTTCATGAGCGACAACGGCTTCCTGTTCGGCGACCATGGCCTGATCGACAAGCGCAACGCCTACGAGCCTTCGGTGCGCGTGCCGCTGATCGCTTATGCGCCGGGGCTGCTGCCCAAGGGCGTCACCAATCCCGCGGTCGTCCGCAACCTGGACATCGCGCCCACCTTCCTCGACGTGGCGCACCTGCCCGAGCCGCAGCAGATGGAGGGCGCCAGTTTCCTGCCGCTGGCCGAGGGCAAGGTGAAACCCGCCGACTGGAAGCCGGGCGACTTCGTCTACGAATATTATTGGGAGTGGAGCTTCCCGCAGACCCCCACCACCTTCGCGATCGAGCGCGACCGGGTGAAATATATCCAATATCACGGCGTGTGGGACACCGAGGAGGTCTACGATCTCGCCCGCGATCCGGACGAGATGGTCAATCTTGTCGACGATCCCGCCTATCTCGATCGCAAGGTGGCGCTGCGCCATGCGCTGTTCGAGCAGCTCGCCAACCGCCGCGGCCAGCATGTCGTGCCCTATACCGAGAAGACGTCGAGCGGCCTCGTCGACCGCAAGGCGGGCGGCACCCGCGCCGCCGATTTCCCGGCCGACTGGTATGTGAAGCCCAATCTGCCCAGCAAGATGAACCGCCTCTTCCCCGACAGCCCCGCCAACGCCGCCGCCACCGCGGCGGGCGAAGCCTATCGTCCGGGATCGGCGAAGTGAGCGGCGCCCCCGTCTCGCGCCGCGCGGTCCTCGCCGGGGCGGCCGCCGCCGGCGTCGCCGCCGCCGCGGTGCGCGCCGCGCCGGGGGAGCGGCCCAACATCCTCTGGCTGGTCAGCGAGGACAACAATCCCTTCATCGGCGCCTATGGCGATCCCGTCGCGCATACGCCGGTGATCGATGCGCTGGCGGCGCGCGGCATACTCTACACCCATGCCTATTCGGCCGCCCCGGTCTGCGCCCCTTCGCGCTTCGCGATCCTGACCGGCGTACCGCCGGAAAGCTGCGCGCCCGCCAACCAGATGCGCGCCGAAGGCGTGCTCCCGCCGGATTTCCGCACCTATCCGGAACTGATGCGTGCCGCCGGCTATCACTGCACCAACAATGCCAAGACCGATTACAATGCCGCCGTCGATCCGGCTGCGCTGTGGGACGTGCAGGGGCGCGAGGCGCACTGGCGCAGCCGCCCCGCCGGCCGCCCGTTCATGGCGGTGTTCAATTACGAGACGACCCACGAATCGCGCCTGTTCGAGCCGACCCCCGGCCGCGTCCGCCCCGACCAGGTGCGCGTCCCCCGCTACCTGCCCGACAGCGCGGCGGTGCGCGGCGACTATGCCAGCTATTACAATCTGATGGAGAAGATGGACGGCCAGATCGGCGCACGACTGGCCGAGCTGGAGGCCGACGGGCTGGCCGACGATACGATCGTCTTCTATTATTCCGACAATGGCGGCTCGCTGCCCCGTTCCAAACGCTATTGCTACGAGGAGGGGCTGCGCTGCGCCCTCGTCGTGGCGGTGCCGCCCAAGTGGCGCCACCTCGCCCCCGCCGTCCCCGGCGGACGGATCGACACGCCCGTCACCTTCCTCGATCTCGCCCCCACCGTGCTGGCGCTGGCGGGCGCGCCGGTCCCAGCGCAGATGGCCGGGCGGCCGTTGCTGGGGCCGCGCCGCCCCGCCGCCCCGCGCCTCGCCTTCGGGATGCGCAACCGGATGGACGAGCGGATCGATTTCGTCCGCACCGTGACGGACGGGCGCTGGCGCTACATCCGCAACTGCATGCCGCACCGCCCGTGGGGGATGCACGGCGCGTTCGAATGGCTGCAAAAAAGCTATCAGGATTGGGAGGCGCGGTGGCGCGCCGGCACGCTCGATCCGGTGCAGGCGCGCTTCTTCGGCACCAAGCCCTATGAGGAGCTGTACGATCTGGCGGCCGATCCCGATCAGGTGACGAACCTCGCCGCGACCCGTGCGCCCGAACGACGGCGGCTGTCGGCCGCGCTCGACCGGCACATGCTAAAGATCCGCGACAACGGCTTCATTCCGGAAGGCATGGCGCCCGAAGGCTGGGGGCCGAGCCGGGACCGCACGGCTTATCCGCTCGAACGGCTGATGGCGCTCGCCGCCACCGCCGCCGGCGGCGATCCGGGCGCGGTGCCGGCGCTGACGGCGGCGCTGGCCGATCCGCATCCGCTGATCCGCTATTGGGCGGCGACCGGGCTGCTGATCCGCGCCGCCGCCGCCCCGGCGTTGGCCGGCATGGCGGCGGCCGATCCGGCACCGGCCGTCCGCGTGGTCGCCGCCGAGGCGATCGCGCGCACCGGCGACGCGGCCGGCGTGTCGTCGCTCGCGGCCCTCGCCGCCCCCGCCCAGCCGTGGCAGACCCGCCTCGCCGCGCTCAACGCACTGACCGAGCTGGGCGCCGCGGCGAAACCCGCCCTCCCCGTGGTGCGGGCCGCGGCCGAGGACGAGCAGGAATATGTCCGCAACGCCGGCCGTTATCTGAGCGCGGTGCTGGAGGGGCGCTATACGCCCGCTTATCCCGTCTTCGATCTGGAACGGATGCGCGCCCGATCGCGGCCGGGGGTCGGCGGGGCGGGTTAGAGTTTGATCCACCTACGTGGATACGGCACCAGCCCGCTCCCCCACCCGACCTCCCAATCAGGATACTATGGGAGGTCGGGTGGGGGAGCGGGCTGGTGCCGCCCCTGATCCAGCTTTGCTGGATCAGGCGCTACGCGCCCCGCGTCGAGGCGCGGATGAGCAGCTCGTGGTGAAGCGGCGGCGCCGCCGTCTCGTCGAGCAGCATCGCCACCGCCGTCTCGCCCATCAGCCGCGTCGGCTGGCGGACGGTGGTGAGCGGCGGCCACACCATCCGGCTGGCAGGTGAATCGTCGAAGCCGGCGATGGCGATGTCGCCGGGGATCGAGAGACCACGTTCGTGCGCCACGCGCATCGCCCCCAGCGCCATATCGTCGTTGGCGGCGAAGATCGCGCTCGGCCGATCGGCGAGATCGAGCAGCCGTTCCGCCGCCGCCGCCCCCGAATCCATGTCGAAATAGCCGGGTGCGATCAGCGCCTCGTCGCGCGGCAGGCCGGCATCGGCAAGCGCCGCCAGATAGCCCGCGAACCGCGCCTGGGCGAGCGCGTGATCGGGATGCGGGCGGATGAAGCCGATCCGCCGGTGGCCCTCGGCGATCAGGTGGGCGGACGACATCGGCCGAAACCGCGCTGTCGTCGATCGCGATCGGCGCGCCGAAGCCCTCCGCATCGCCGGCGATGCGGATCAGCGGCACGCGATGCGCGGCGATCGCCGCCACCACCTCGGCGATGTCCGCCAGCGGCGGGGTCAGCACGATCCCGTCGGGCCGAAGCGCCACGATCAGCCGCCCGATCGTGCCGCCGGGATCGCCATCGGCGGTCACCGGCTCCGACACGAGGTGATAGCCGCGCGCGCGGCAGGCGTAGGCGGCACCCATCAGCACGTCCGTCACATAAGCGGCGCTGGGGTTGTTGAACGGATAGGCGATGATGAACGATCGCGTGCCGGCCAGCTGGCGCGCCGCCAGATTGGGCCGGTAGCCGAGCGCCGCCACCGCCTCCTCGACCCGCTGGCGGACATGGCCCCGGACATGCGCCTCGTTGTTGAGCACGCGCGACACGGTCTTGATCGATACGTTCGCCCGGTCGGCGACGTCCCTCATCGTCGGCATCGTTATCCCTTGGCCACCGCCCCCTTCCAGACACGAGGGCGGCGACGCGGGCAAGGCCAAAGCGGCCTCCGGCCCGTGGGGGTCGCCGGGCCGGTCCCGATCGCCTAAGGGAGCCGGCGATGGCGCATATGACGAACTTCGATCCGGAGGCCCCGCGCCGCTGGTGGATGGGCTGGGCGGCGCGCGGGATCGATCACGATACCGTGCTGCGCCAGATCGCCGAGGATTCGGGCTGGTCGGGGCGCTACGCCTTCCTGATCGTCATCTCGGCGGCGATCTCGCTGCTCGGACTGCTGATGCCGTCGGTGGCGGTGCTGATCGGGGCGATGCTGCTGTCGCCGCTGATGATGCCGATCATCGGCCTTGGGTTCGGCATCGCCACCGTCGACACGCGCGAGATACGCCGCGCCGCCACCGCATTGCTGGCAGGGTCCGCCCTCGCCATCGCGCTGTCGGTGGTGTTCGTCACCCTCTCGCCGATCCAGACGATCACCAGCGAGATCGCCGGCCGCACCCGGCCGACGCTGTTCGACCTGCTGGTGGCGCTGCTCTCCGCGGTCGCCGGCGCCTATGCGCTGATCCGCGGGCGCGGCGGCACGGTCGTCGGCGTCGCCATCGCCATCGCGCTGATGCCGCCGCTGGTGGTGGTAGGGTTCGGCATCGCCACGCTCAACTGGACGGTTTTCGCCGGATCGCTGCTGCTGTTCCTCACCAATGCGATCACGATCGCGCTGACGGCGGCGCTGGTGGCGCGCGTCTACGGTTTCGGCAGCCATCTCTCGCCGCAGCACACCGGCTGGCAGCTGGTGCTGTTCTTCGCAGGCGTCGGCCTCCTCTCGATCCCGCTCGGCGCGGCGCTGCGCCAGATCGCGTTCGAGGCGGTGGCGCAGCGGCAGGTGCGCGAAACGATCCGCGCGCGCTTCCCGGACGGCTCGCGCCTCGGCCAGCTCGACGTGGACTATGCCGCCGCGCCGATCCGCATCCGCGCGGCGATGCTGACGCCCCGGCTCGACCCCCGCGCCGATGCCGCGCTCGCCGCCGATCTGCGCCGGCAACTGGGTCGTGCGGTCGATCTCCACGTCGATCAGCTGCGCGTCACGCCGGAAGGCGGCGGGGTCGAGGCGGCGCAGATCGCGCGGGCCGGCGGCGGGACGGCGGCGGGCGAGGCCGATCGCCGCCGCCGGGCGATCGCCGATCTGGCGCTGATCGCCGGCATCGACGAGGCGGCGGTGACGGTCGATGGCGAAGCGCACCGCCTGCGCGCCGCTGCCGCCCCGCTGCCGGGCCTCGGCCTTGCCGGCTATCGCGCGCTGGAGGGGCGCGCCGCCGCCGCGCTGCCGCAATGGAACGTCGCCCTCGCGCCGCCCGCCGATACGCCGCTTCCCGCGATCGACATCGTCGAGGGCGTGGTGGACGGCACGATGCTCGATACGATGGCCTGGACAACGACGCGGCTGCAACGCCCGGTACGGATCGACGGCGGCCGGCTGGCGCAGCGGCGGGCGGTGGCCGAAGGCGTCACGAGCCGCGGCGGCGGGGCGCTTCCGGGCGACGCCGGTGGACCGATCCGCTTCCGCTGGCCGGAGCCGGACCGGCCGTAGCGGATCGATCGCGCACGCGCGGGCGTGAGGATCGCGGAGGGTCGCGGCGAACGGCAGGCCAACGGGGCCGCGCCGTCCCGGTATGACGCTTATTGCCGCGGCCGGTCGCGCCCGAGGACGCCGTCCAGCCAGCGCTGATCGAGTTGCTGGGGCGGGGGCGCAGCGGCCGGGGCAGTCGGCGCCGGCGCCTGTTCCGGCCCGGCGGGCGCGGCCGGGTCGATCGCGGCCGGCGGCAGCGGCTCGCCCTCGGCCGGCTGGGCGATCGGCTCGCCATTCTCGTCGAAGGCGGTGCCGACCGGGTCGCCGTAATAGGCCTCGGCATCCGGCTCCAGCTCCCACTCGGGCAACACCACCTCGGTCTGGAAATTCTCGATCGGGCGCTTGGCGACGGCCGGCGCCATGAAGGCGGCGAAGGCGCGCGCCGGCGCGGTGCCGCCCTGCAGGCCGGGCACGACGCGTGCGTCGTCGCGCCCCATCCACACGCCGGTGGTGAGCCCGCTCGAGAAACCCAGGAACCAGCCGTCCTTGTTGGCGGTGGTCGTGCCGGTCTTGCCCGCGACCGGCCGGCCGATCTGCGCCGCCCGGCCGGTGCCGGTGTTGACCGCGGTTTGGAGCAGATCGGTCATCTCGTCCGCCACATAAGGTGCCACGAGGACGCGGCTGCTGACCGGCTCATGCTCGTAGAGGATTGTATTGTCGTTGCCCGTCGTCACCCGGAGAATGCCGTACGGCACCACCGCCTGCCCGCGCGCCGAGACGGAGGCGAAGGCGCGCGTCATGTCGATCAGCCGCACGTCGGACGTGCCGAGCACCATCGACGGATGGGTGTTGATCGGCGTCGAGATGCCGAAGCGGCGCGCCATGTCCGCGACCGTATCGAAGCCCACCTTCTGGCCGATCTGCGCGGCGACGGTGTTGATCGAGAAAGCGAAGGCGGTGCGCAGATCGATCGGCCCCGAGAAGCGGCCCGAGCTGTTGCGCGGGCTCCAGCCGTTGATGGTGACGGGCTGGTCGACGACGCCGTCGGTGGGCTTCATCCCCGCTTCCAGCGCCGCCAGATAGACGAACAGCTTGAAGGCGGAGCCCGGCTGGCGGACGGCCTGCGTGGCGCGATTGTAGATCGAGCTGACGTAATCGGTGCCGCCGACCATCGCCCGCACGGCCCCGTCGCGATCGAGCGCGACCAGCGCCCCTTGCGCGCCATTGGGGGTATTGCCGCGGATCGCCGCATCGGCGGCGCGCTGCATGCCGGTGTCGAGCGTGGTCCACACGTCGAGCGGGGCGTTGCGCTCGTCGATCAGCGCGTCGAGCTGGGGCAGCGCCCAATCGGTGAAGTAGCGGACGCTGTTCTGCTGGCCCTGCGGTGCCAGGCGCACGTCCTCGGGCCGGGCCGCGGCGGCCTGCGCCTCGGTCAGCGTGCCGGCATCGACCATCACCTTCATCACGACGTTGGCGCGGTCGATCGCGGCCTGCGCGTCGGCGGTGGGGGAATAATGGGACGGCGCCTTGACGAGGCCGGCGATGATCGCCGCCTCGGCCAGCGACAGATGGTCGGCCGGATGGCCGAAGAAGCGGCGGCTGGCGGCATCGATGCCGTAGGAACCGCCGCCGAAATAGACGCGGTTCAGATAAAGCTCGAGGATCTGCTGCTTGGAGAATTTCCGCTCGATCGCCAGCGCCAGCACCAGTTCGCGCAGCTTGCGGCCGACGTCATAGGCGTTGGACAGGAAGATGTTGCGGGCGAGCTGCTGGGTGATGGTCGATGCGCCCTGCAAGCGGCGGCCGGTGCCGCGGTTGCGCCACGCCACCCAGGCCGAACGCGCCATGCCGATCGGATCGACGCCGGGGTGCATATAGTAGCGGCGGTCCTCCACCGCGACCATCGCATCGGACATGACGGTCGGGATGCGTGCATAGGGCAGCCAGTCGCCGTAGCTCGGCCCCAGCGACACGATCACCGAACCGTCAGCGGCGCGGACGCGGACGGTCTGGCCGTTGGGCGACTGCTTCAGCTCGTTGAAGCCGGGCAGCGAGGCCATCGCCACCGCGACGGCGACGACGAGCGCGACGAGGCCCGCCACCACCAGTCCGGCGAATATCTTGAGCGCGGTCATCCCCCGGCGGCGGAAGGACGAGGGCTGGCGGGGGCCGCGCGGCGGCGTGGGGCGGGTGGCGGCCATAGGGAAAGCGCCGGATACAGGGGTTCGCGGGGCCTCACAAGCGGTCCGGATCGGCGATGCGGGTGGCCCGTGCCAGAAGGCCGATCACCCCCGGCAGCCGCCCCAGCAGCGGCAGCACCGCGCCCGCCAGCGCCGGCCGCTCGGCGATCGTCCGAAGCGCACCCGCCACCGCCAGCGGCCGGCGCGCGGCGGCGCGGAACCCCGCCGCATCCGCCACCCTCCGCCCCGAGGCGAGCGCGATCGCCACGCCGTCCCCGGCGAGCGAGGCGATCACCGCCGCCTGATCGCCGATGCGGGCGATGCCGGCGGGCGCCGGCTCCGCCCGCCAGCCATAGGGCACGCCCGCCACCGCCAGCCAGGCATCGCCACCGCCCGCCGCCCGTTCCGCCAGCAGCGGCGCATCCAGCGCGGCGATCAACGCATCGGGATCGCGCCCCTTCAGCACCGCCTTGCCGACGGACAGGCAGAGATTGGCCGCGCCGTCTTCCAGCAGCAGCAGCCCCGCATAGCCGTGGGGCAGCAGGTGCAGCTCGATCGTGCCGGCGAGCGCGCGGGCGAGGGTGGGTGTCGGGACAAGGCGGCGGCGCAGGCCGATCGCATCGCCCGAGGGGCGGGCGATCCCGCGCAGATCGTGCTTGCCGGTGGCGACGACGATGCGCTCCGCATCCAGCACCGCCCCGTCCGCCAGCGCCAGCCGCCGGGCGGCGGGATCGACACGGCGGATGGCGATGCCGCGTTCCAGCCCCGCCCCCGCCGCGACCGCCGCCGCCGCCAGCGCCCCGTCCAGCACCCGCCGCGACAGGCCGGCGGCGGGGCGGGGCAGCGCCGCCTCCACGATCCGCGTGCCCGCGACGATCCGCACGCGCCGGATCGGATGCGCCCCCAGCGCCGCCGCATCCACGCCGATCCGGTCGAGCAGCGCCAGCGCATCCCAGCCGAGGAAGCCGCCGCATACCACGTCGCGCGGATGGCGGGCGCGATCGATCAGCAGCGGCCGTTCGCCCGCGCCGACGAGCGCGATCGCCGCGGCGCAGCCGGCCGGGCCGGCGCCAGCGATCAGCGTATCCGCGCGACGCACAGCCGGAACGGAAAATGGCGCGTGACGCCTGCCCCCGCGATCCCCGCCTCCGCCAGCAGCCGCCGCCAGTCGGCGGGGCGGAAGCTGCGCGCGATCGACAGGCGGCCGTCGTGGCGCACGATCGAGTGCCAGCGCATCGCCGCCGCCAGCA
Organism: Edaphosphingomonas fennica; assembly: GCA_036946415.1. Lineage (GTDB taxonomy): Bacteria > Pseudomonadota > Alphaproteobacteria > Sphingomonadales > Sphingomonadaceae > Sphingomonas_Q > Sphingomonas_Q fennica_A. The sequence continues at coordinate 103,449 of JAQIJD010000007.1, forward strand.
GCGGCCAGCCGTGATAGGCGAAGGCATGGCGGTGGAGATCGTTGACCAGCCAGCCGGCGCGCGCGTGGCGCTCCATATGGCGCAGGAAGGCGATCAGCTCCGCCTCCGCCATATGGTGGGCGACGAGGCTGGACAGGATCACGTCGGCAGGCGGCAGATCGCGATAGTCGCCCGTCACCCAGTCGATCGCCATGTCGGGCGGCGTCGCCGCCGCGGCCACCGCCGCCGAGCGGGGATTGAGATCGACGCCGGTCAGCGCCAGCTCCACCCCCCGCCGCCGCCCCCAGCGGGCGATGCGGCGCAGCATGTCCCCCTGCCCGAAGCCGACGTCGAGGATCGAGAGGCGGCGCGCGCCCCGCCCCGCCAGCGTATCAAGAAAGGCGATCGTCGGCCGCGCCGCCAGCGTCCAGCGGTTGACGCGCGCCAGATCGGCCAGCACCGCCGCATAGGTGGCGGGATCGAGCGCGGGATCGTCCATCCGCTCCTCGGCGATGCGGCGGACGGCGAGGCTCATGGCGCGACCGCGAACCGCATCCCCTCGGCGGCGAGGCCGGGGCCGAAGGCGAGCGCCACGCCATTGTCGATTCGCGGGCCGCCGATCGTCCGCGCCAGCACCGCCATCAGCGTCGTCGAGGACATGTTGCCCATCCCCGCCAGCACCGCCCGCGAAGGGGCCAGCGCCTGCTCCGGCAGATGGAGCGCGCGCGCCACCGCATCGAGGATCGATCGCCCGCCGGCATGGACCGCCCAGCCGTCGATCGGCGGGCCGCCCGCCAGCCGTTCGGCCAGCGGCCCGGCGGCCAGCGCCGCGGCGATCCGCCCCGGCACCTCGCCCGACAGGTGCATGGCGAAGCCCTGGTCGCCGATCGTCCAGCGGATCAGGTCGTCGCTGTCCTCCAGCGTCGCCGAGAAGGGTTCGCCAAGCGTCAGCCGCCCCGCCCCGCCCGTCACCAGCGCCGCCGCCGCGCCGTCGCCGAATTGCAGCATCGCCAGCAATTCGCCGACCTCCGCGGTCGGCTGGAGGTGAAGCGTCGACAGCTCGACCGTCAGCACCAGCACGCGCGCCTGCGGTTCGGAACGGACGATATGGCGGGCGAGACGGAGGGCGGCGACCGCGGCGTAACAGCCCATGAAGCCCACCAGCGTCCGCTCGACCCCCGCCCCCAGCCCGGCGCGGCGGGCGACGATCTGGTCCAGCCCCGGCGCGGTGAAGCCGGTGCAGCTCGCCACGATCAGGTGGCTTACCGCCCCGAGCGGCCCGATGTCCGCGACGAGCGCGTCGATCGCCGCCAGCGCCAGATCGGGCGCGTGCGCGGCATAGGCCGCCATCCGCGGCGCGGTGGTCGGCAGCGCCGCATCGGCATAGAAGCCGCCCGGCCCGACCGGATCGGCCAGCACCGAGAAGCGCTGCCCGATCCCGGCGCGATCGGCCATGCGCCGGAACAACGCCGCGTCGCGCGGCGGCAGGCGCTGCCCGGCCCAGTCAATGAAGGCGGCGTGGATGTCGTGCCGCGGCACCGCCACGCCGATCCCGGCGATGCGGGCTTCCGTCACGCCGTGTCGGCCGGCAGCCACTCGATACCGAGCGTGACGCGCGCGGTGCCGCCCGGCGGCACGCTCGTCACCCCCGGCTTGTCGCGAAGGTCGCCCGCATAGCCGGCCGGATCGGGCAGGCCGGCCCATGGCTCGATGCACAGGAAGGGCGCACCGGGCTTCGTCCAGATGCCCAGCACCGGCGCGCCCTCGAAGCGGACCGCGATCTGCGGCGTGCCGTCCGCGCCATAGACCAGCCGGCGGCTGCGCACCGCATCGAGGATCAGCGCGTCGTCCACGAACAGCGCATCGTCGGGCACCAGCGTGTCGCCTGCGACCGGGCTCGGCACCGGATCGGGCCGCAACAGCCCGTCCGGCCCGATGCGGCGGATCGGATCGGGCTCGGCCGTCTCGAAGACGATCCGGTGCCGGTCGCGCGGCGCGCCATAGGGCAGCGGCCAGCGAAAGGCGGGGTGGAAGCCGAAGGAGGCCGGCATCGCCCGATCGCCGGTGTCGGCGATTGTGGCGGTCACCGTCAGCGCCTCCCCCGCCACCTCGAACAGCAGATCGAGCGTGAAGGCGAAGGGCCAGAGCACGCGCGTTTCGGCATCGTCGGTCAGGCGGAACAGTGCCATGCGTTCGGACAGTGCGGCGACGGCGAAGCGCCGGTCGCGCGCGAAGCCGTGCTTGGTCATCGCGAAACGTTCGCCACCGAGATTGTAGCCGCCGCCCGCCATCAGGCCGATGACGGGGAACAGGATCGGCGCGCGCCCCGCCCACCAGGCGGGATCGCCGTCCCACAGCAGGTCGCGCCCGTCGCGATCGGTCAGGCGGAGCAGCTGCGCGCCCTGCGGATCGATCGTGGCGGCAAGGCCGCCATCGCCGATGGTGACGGGGCCGTCCCCCAGCTGATCCATGCCGCAAGCTCCGCTACCGATATGCCCCGAACGCGCGAGGTGCGCGATCAGACGTCGAGATTGGCGACGGAGAGCGCGTTTTCCTGAATGAATTCGCGCCGCGGCTCCACCACGTCGCCCATCAGCCGGGTGAAGATCTCGTCGGCGACATCGGCCTGCGCCACTTCGACGCGCAGCATCGAGCGGTGATGCGGATCGAGCGTCGTCTCCCACAATTGCTCGGCGTTCATCTCGCCCAGCCCCTTGTAGCGCGAGATGGCGAGGCCGCGGCGGCCGGCGGCGAACACCGCTTCCAGCAATTCGGACGGGCGGGTGACGGCGGCACCCTTGGCCGACAGCGCGGCGGGTGCCGCCTCCTCGCCCTCGCCCGCCGGCTCCTCGGGCTGGGTGCGCGCCGAGACGAGGCGCGAGGGCGTCGCATAGGCTTCCGCCTCCTCGCCCGCCAGCGCGTGCAGCTTGCGCGCCTCGGCGGACTGGACGAACGCCGCCTCGATCACATGATGGTCGGTCACCCCGCGCCACAGACGGCGGAGGTGGAAGCCGCCCTCCCCGGTCACGTCGATCGTCCAGCGTGCCTCGCGGTCCGTGCGGTCGAGCCATTCGGCGGCGGCCGCGGCGGCGGCGGGGCGGCGCGCGGCGTCGGGATCGAGCGCGCCGTTCAGCGCCAGCGCCTCCACCACGGCGGGGTCGTAGCGGCGCGGCGCATAGCCCATCAGCGTGCGCATCCGCCGCGCATGGTCGATCAGGCTGCGCAGGTCGCGCCCCGCACGCGGGCCGCCGGCGCCTTCCAGCATCATCCCTTCGGAGCCGTTGTCGACGAGATATTCCTCCATCGCCGGATCGTCCTTCAGATACTGTTCCTTCTTGCCGCGGACGACCTTGTAGAGCGGCGGCTGGGCGATGAAGAGGTGACCGGCATCGATGATCGGCCGCATGTGGCGGTAGAAGAAGGTCAGCAGCAGCGTGCGGATGTGGGCGCCGTCCACGTCGGCGTCGGTCATGATGACGATCTTGTGGTAGCGCAGCTTCTCCAGATTGAAGTCGTCGCGGCCGATGCCGGTGCCGAGCGCCTGGATGAGCGTGCCGACCTCCTTGGAGGAGAGCATCCGGTCGAACCGCGCGCGCTCGACGTTCAGGATCTTGCCCTTCAGCGGCAGGATCGCCTGCACCGCCCGGTCGCGCCCCTGCTTGGCCGAGCCGCCGGCCGAATCGCCCTCGACCAGAAACAGCTCGCACTTGGCGGGATCGCGCTCCTGGCAGTCGGCCAGCTTGCCGGGCAGCGAGGCGATGTCCATCACCCCCTTGCGCCGCGTCAGTTCGCGCGCGCGCTTGGCCGCCTCGCGCGCGGCGGCGGCGTCGATCACCTTCTGGATGATGGTGCGCGCGTGCCCCGGATTCTCCTCCAGCCATTCGGCCAGCTTGTCGGCCATCAGCGCCTCGAGCGGCTGGCGCACCTCGGACGAGACGAGCTTGTCCTTGGTCTGGCTCGAAAACTTCGGGTCGGGCAGCTTGACGGAGACGATCGCGGTCAGCCCCTCGCGCATGTCGTCGCCGGTCAGGCTCACCTTCTCCTTCTTGAGGAGGCCGGACTTGTCGGCATAGGTGTTGAGCGTGCGCGTCAGCGCGGCGCGGAAGGCGGCGAGGTGCGTGCCGCCGTCGCGCTGGGGGATGTTGTTGGTGAAGCAGAGGACCTGCTCGTAATAGCTGTCGTTCCACTCGAGCGCGACGTCGATGCCCACCTCGTCGCGCTGGCCGGTGATGGCGATCGGATCGGGCATCAGCGCGGTCTTGGTGCGATCGAGATATTTGACGAAGGCGGCGATCCCGCCCTCGTAGAACAATTCCACCTCGCGCCGGTCGGCATGGCGCGCATCGACCAGGAACAGCCGCACCCCCGAATTGAGGAAGGCCAGCTCGCGATAGCGATGCTCCAGCTTCTCGAAATCATAGTCGGTCTGGTTCTTGAAGGTGCCGCCGTCGCCGGGCGTCTTCTCGGTCGAGGCGAGGAAGGTGACGCGCGTGCCCTTCTTGCCATCGGGCGCCGGGCCGATCACCTTCAGGGGCGCGGTGGCATCGCCATAGGCGAAGCGCATGTAATGCTCCTCGCCGTCGCGCCAGATGTTGAGATCGAGCCATTCCGACAGCGCGTTGACGACCGAGACGCCCACGCCGTGGAGGCCGCCCGATACCTTGTAGGCATTGTCGTCGCTGGTGTTCTCGAACTTTCCGCCCGCGTGTAGCTGGGTCATGATGACCTCGGCGGCGGAGACCCCCTCCTCGCGGTGGATGCCGGTCGGGATGCCGCGGCCGTTGTCCTCCACCGAAACCGAACCGTCGGGATTGAGGGTGATCGTGATCCGGTCGCAATGCCCGGCCAGCGCCTCGTCAATGGCATTGTCCGACACCTCGAACACCATGTGGTGCAGGCCCGACCCGTCGTCGGTATCGCCGATATACATGCCGGGCCGCTTGCGCACGGCATCAAGGCCCTTGAGCACCTTGATGCTGTCGGCGCCATAGTCACTGCTGTTCGGGGGGGTGCTTGCCATCGGCGGGATATAGGGATTGAGGGGGCGGATCGAAAGCGTTTTGCGCCGCACACATCGTCCCGCCGGCTTCCCGGCGGGGGGCTATCGCCGCCGCCGTTCGGTGCGGACCGCCAGCGCCGCCACCACCGCCGCCCCGGCGATCGCGACGATCAGCCCCGGCCGGTTGCCGATCGCCGCCTGCCGCGCGGCGATGCCGCCGAGCGCCCACAGGAAGGTGAGCGCGGGAAAGGCGTTGCCGGTGGCGACGACCAGCGCGCTCGCCAGCACCGAACCGAAGGCGATGGCGAGCATCGCCCACACTTCCGGCGCGAAGGCGGGCAGCGGCACGCGCGCGACATTGCCCAGCCAACCGGCCGTGTTCAGGATCGCCGCCGCCGTCACCCAGCCGGCGATGGCGCCGATCGGCAGCGCCACCAGCCAGCGATCGGGATCGCGCGCGCCGAGCGCGGTGGCGGTCGTGGCGCGGGTGGCGAGGCCGAAGGCGATCGCCTCGGCCAGGATGACGAGCACGGACCAGCCGCTGCTGCCCTGCACCTGATAGACGACCGGCCACAGCGCGTTGAGCGCGATGCCGATCGCCGCGAACGGCGCCACCCGCCGCACGATCGGCCGCGCCCGGTTGCGGGGCAGCGCGCTCCACACCGCATAGAGGATGAGGCCGAGATAGATCGGCCCCCAGATGGCGAACGCCCAGCCGGGCGGGGTGATGAGCGTCGGCGCCTCGGCCGATCGCGAGCCGATGTCCTGCCCGATGCCCAGCGCCGGCAGCGCGGGCGTGACGATCTGGAGGAAAGCGAGCGCCACCAGCAGCGGGCCGCGCACCCTGTCGTCGATGCGGGTCATGTCGTCTCCACCAGCCGTCCGTCCGCGACGGTGAACCGGCCGGCGCCCGATCCGATCCCCGCGAACAGCGCCGGCTCGGTGCCCGTCATCCACACCTGCCCGCCGGTCGCCGCCAGCCGGTCGAACAGCGCGAGGCGGCGGGCGGGATCGAGATGGGCGGCCACTTCGTCCAGCAGCAGCACCGGCGGCTGGCCGCGATCCTCCGCGACGATTCCGGCATGGGCGAGGACGAGGCCGGTCAGCAGCGCCTTCTGCTCGCCGGTCGAACAATGCGCGGCGGGGCGGGCCTTTTCGAGGTGGGTGACGATCAGGTCGCTGCGATGCGGCCCGGCGAGCGCACGGCCCGCCGCCCCGTCCCGCGCGCGGCCGCTCCGCAATTCGGCGGCGAGGCCGGCGGGGCCGGGGCGCCAGCCGCCGATCTCCAGCCCGGCGCGGGCGAACGGGCCGGCGGGGACATCCGCCAACCGCGCCGCCAGCGCCGCCACGGTGCGCGCGCGCGCCGCCTCCACCGCCTCGCCATGCTCGGCCATACCCGCCTCCAGCGCCGCCAGCCAGGCGGGGTCGGCGCCCTCCGGCTCAGTCAACAGGCGGGTGCGGGCGCGCATCGCCGCTTCGTAGCGGGCGGCGTGGCGGGCGTGGCCGGGCTCGCGCGCCAGCACCAGCCGATCGAGGAAGCGGCGGCGCCCGGCCGCCCCCTCGCCGAACAGCCGGTCCATCGCCGGCGTCAGCCACAGGACCGCCAGCCGCTCGCCCAGTGCGGCGGCGGGCTGGGCCGCGCCGTTGATCCGCACCTGCCGCCGTTCGGGCGCCGCCGCCAGCGTGCCGGTGCCGATCTCGGTCCCGTCCGCCAGCCGCGCCGCCACCGCGAAGCCGCCCGGCCCGTCGCTCCGCGCGACATCGGCCAGCGCCGCGCCGCGCAGCCCGCGGCCCGGCGCCAGCAGCGACACGGCTTCGAGGAGGTTGGTCTTCCCCGCGCCGTTCTCGCCGGTCAGGATCACGAAGCCGGGCGGCGGCTCGACCAGCGCGTCGGGATAGGAGCGCAGATCGGTGAGGGCGAGGCGGGCGATCACGCCGCCGCTCTTAGGCCGCTGCCGGTGGCTTGCGAAGGGCGCCCGCCACCGGCGCCGCCGTCACGAGCGGGCGGGGGGCGGCGTATCGGCCGGGGGCGGCGGCGCATCGCGGCCCGGCGGCGGCGGCGGGGGGCCGTCCGGCCGGTGGGGGTGCGGCGGCGGATTTAGCGGGCCGAGGGCGACCACCTTGCCGTCCGCCCCGACGAGGAAGGCGCCACGGACGAAGCCATGCTCGAACTGGCCCTGCGCCGTCACCGTCTCGCCCAGGCGGACGAGGCCGCCGTCCTCGCCCTCGCGGCCGAGATCGACCAGCGCCCGCCCGGTCGCATCCTCGATCACCAATTTGTTGCCGAACCGCTCGACGGCGCGGCCGCGGATCGTGACGATGCCGTCCGTCAGCGTGCGGATCGCGGTGGGGGTGGCGGGGGCCATCTGGATCGGCGGCCGGGTCGCCTGGATCGCGGCGCCACCCGCCACCGCCCCGCCGCCTGCCAGCAGCAACGCGATCAGGGCGGTCCGGGCGCGTCCGGGGCGGCGGGGGGAAAGGTCGTCTGTCATCGTCTCACTCCTCGGTCGTGACCGGCCCCGGATAGCGCGGCGGCGCCGATGCCCGCTGAACCGCGCGGTTCAGCTTCGATTGGGGTTGGCCGGTTAGCGCGCCCGGCGCGTTGGAGGCACGGGAGGACAAGATGCGGATCCTGGTGGTGGAGGACGATGCGACGCTCGCCGAGGGGCTGGCCGCGGCGTTGCGGGCCGAACGCTTCGCGGTCGATGTCGCGCGCGACGGAATCGACGGTGGGCATCTCGGCGCGGTCGAAGCCTATGACGCCGCCGTCCTCGATCTCGGCCTGCCGGGGCGCGACGGCGTGTCGATCCTGAAGGATTGGCGCGAGGCGGGGCGGACGCTGCCCGTCCTCGTCCTTACCGCGCGCGACGGCTGGGCCGACAAGGTGGCCGGCTTCAAGGCGGGCGCCGACGATTATCTGACCAAGCCGTTCCGCACCGAAGAGGTGGTGATGCGGCTGCGCGCGCTCGTCCGCCGCGCGGCGGGCCATGCCGCGGCGCGCATCGCCTGCGGCCCGCTCGCCTACGACAGCCAGCTCGGCAGTTTCGAGCTGGACGGCCTGCCCCTCCGCCTGACCGGCCTCGAATGGCGGGTGCTGACCCAGTTCATTCTCCGGCGCGAGACGGTGATGCCGCGCGCCGAGCTGATCGAGCGCGTCTACGAGGGCGATGCCGAGGTCGATTCCAACTCGATCGAGGTGATCGTCGGCCGGCTGCGCCGCAAGATCGGCGCGGCGATGATCGAGACGGTGCGCGGCTACGGCTACCGGCTGACGGCGGGGGCATGAGGCTGCGGCCGATCTCGCTGTTCGGGCGGCTGCTGCTGCTGTCCGGCCTCGCCACCGCGGTGGCGCTGGCGGTGGCGGGCTGGGCGATCGGCGGCGTGCTCGAACGCTTCGCGATGCGCGGGCTGGACGATCGGCTCGATGCGCAGATGCTGCTGCTGGCGGACGCGGTGCGCGCCGACGGCGGGGTCGATCCGGCCGCGCTGCGGCGCCTGCCGGGCTTCGCAGCGGACGAGGGCTGGGCGTGGCGGATCACCGCGGCGGACGGCCGCCGCTGGACGAGCGGCCGGGCGATCCCAGCGGCCCCGCCGCTGCCGCCCCCGCCGCCCGACGCCGCGGGCCGGCCACCACCGCCGCCCGGCCGCCCCCGCCCCGGCGAAGGCCGCGATGCCGACGGCCGCCGCGTGCATGCCCGGACGATGGCGATCGAAACCGCCGCCGGCCCGGTCACGATCACCGCCGCCGCGCCGCGCGATCTGGCGGATCGGCCGATCCGCGCGGCGCTGGCGCCGCTGCTCCTGTCGCTGCTGCTGCTGGGCGGGGGGCTGGCGGCGGCGGCGCTGCTGCAATTGCGGCTGGGCCTCAAACCGCTGCGCGATCTGCACCGGGCGATCGCGGCGGTGCGCGGCGGGCGGGCGGCGCGCGTGCCGGCCGAACAGCCCATCGAGCTGCGACCGCTCGTGACCGAACTGAACGCCTTGCTCGACGAGAATGAGGCGGGGCTGGCGCACGCCCGCACGCATGTCGCCAACCTCGCGCATGGCCTGAAGACGCCGCTCGCCGCCCTGATCGTGCGGCTGGAGGAGCCGGGGCGCGATCCGGACGGCGCGCTGCGCCGGCTGGCGGAGGGGGCGGCGGCGCGCATCCGCCACCATCTCGGCCGGGCGCGGGCGGCGGCGGGGGGCGCCCCGGCGCGGCGACGCGTGGAGCTGGCGCCGCTGGTCGCCGATCTGGCGGCGGTCCTCGCCCGCCTCCATGCCGCCCGCCCGGTCGCCGCCGCGGTCGACGTGCCGCCCGACCTCGCCGTCGCCGCCGATGGCGAGGACGTGTCGGAAATGCTCGGCAACCTCCTCGACAACGCCTGGGCGCATGCCGCGACGCGGGTGACGGTGCAGGCCGCGGCAGAGGGCGCGACGGTGACGATCGCGATCGAGGACGACGGCCCCGGCCTGACCGATACGGAACAGGCGGCGGCGCTGATGCCCGGCCGGCGGCTGGACGAACGGGGCGACGGCCACGGCTTCGGCCTGCCGATCGCGCGCGAACTGGCCGAACTGTCCGGCGGCGGGCTGATGCTGACGCGTGGCGGGAAGGGCGGCCTGCGGGCGATGCTCACGCTGCCGCGCGCGTAAACCGGCCCGCCCCCTTGTCGCTGCACGCGCCGCCCGCCACAACGGCGCCGGCAGCCGGGGCGGCTGCCGCCGACGGGGGGATGGACGGGCATGAGGATCAGGACGGGCGCGGCGTTGGCGCTGGCGCTATGGGGCAGCGCCGTGCAGGCCGGGATTACTGCGCGCTATGCCTCGCCGCTCGGCAGCCGGCCGCTGATCGTGGAGACCGGCGATGCGGGCGACTTCCGCATCGGTTTCGAGGGGGACGACAGCCGATTGCTGCGCAGCGAGGGCCGCGACTATCTGATCGTTGCGGAAGACGGGGAGGTGCAGATCGTGCCTCTGGCCGATCTTGCCGCCGTCCTGCTGCGGACGCCCCTGTCTGACACCGCGCTGCGCGATTTCGACAAGGATCTCGATCCCGCCGATCGGCGGACGCTGAAAGCGGTGCCGACCGGCGTCTCGCGCGCCGGTACCCGCTCGGTGGCCGGTCAGGCGGGCATCGCCTATCGCGTCGGCTACACGATCGACGGGCAGCCCCATGCCGAAACGGTGATCGCAAGCCAGGCCGAGGCGATGCGACCGCTGGCCGACGCGTGGCGGCGGGCGGGCGAAGCCTTCGCGGTCGTCGTCGGCGCCCCGCCGTTCCGCCGGGCCTATCCCGGCCTCGATCGATTGTCCGTCCTCATCGCGCAGATAACGGGGCAGGGTGCGCTGCTCGATGCCCCGATGCTGGCCACGCTGCGCACCATCCGCCTCGACGCGACCCCGACCGAGGATCGCTTCGACCTGCCCGGACCACCACTCGGCCAGGCCGAGCTGGAGGACATGATCCGAACGGCTGGGGACCGCTGATCCCGCACCGCCGGCGGCGGGCGCAGGCCGTCAGGCAGCGCCCGCCGCCACCGGCCGCCCCGCCACCGCATCGTCGATCAGCGTCTTCGCCTTGGCGCCCGTCCAGTCCATCGCCCCGCGCACGCGCCACAATTCCTTGCCCTCGGCATCGTAGAGGATGGTGAGCGGCAGGCTGTCCGCCTTCAGCGCCAGCATCAGCACATTCTCCTTGTCGAGATAGGGCTGGAGCGCCTTGAACTGCCGCTTGGCGAAGAAGGGGCCGACCGCGCGGCGGCCTTCCATGTCCTGGCTGATCGCCACCACCTGCACCCTGCCCGCCTCGCGCGCGGCGAGCGCATCGAGCGTGCCCATCTCGGCGATGCAGGGCGCGCACCAGGTCGCCCACATGTTGACCAGCAGCGGCTTGCCGCGGAAGGTGGCGAGCGTCGCCGGCGCATCGTCCGGGCCGACGAACGGCATGGCGGGCGCCGCCTTGCCCTTGTCGTCGGTCAGCACCACGGTGGCCGGCTCCTTCGGCGCTTCGGCCTGCGGGGCGGCGGGTTGCGGCTCCGCCTCCTTTTTCCTATCGCAGGCGGCGAGGGCGGCGAGCGCGCCCGCCAGGAGGATCGGCATCACCAACGGGCGCGACAGTAAGGGCACGGGCAGCTCCAACGCGATGTGGGGCGGGCGCTTCGCCGAAGGGCCCGCCGCGATCATGCGGGAGATAAACGCCTCCATCCCCTTCGACAAACGACTTTGGCGGCAGGATATCGCCGGCAGCCGCGCGCATGCCGCGATGCTGGGCGTGCAGGGCATCGTCTCCCCTGCCGACGTCGCCGCGATCGAGCAGGGGCTGGACGCCGTCGCCGGCCATTACGAGGCCGAGGGCGTCGACGAGGATCTGGCGCTCGAAGACATCCACATGGCGACCGAGAGCCGGCTGGCGGAGCTGATCGGCGCGCCCGCGGGCCGCCTCCACACCGCGCGCTCGCGCAACGATCAGGTCGCCACCGACTTCCGCCTGTGGGTGCGCGACGCGATCGACGCGGTGGACGCCGGGCTGGCCGCCTTGCAGGCCGCCCTCGTCACCCGCGCCGGGGACGAGGCGGAGACGGTGATGCCGGGCTTCACCCACCTCCAGGTGGCGCAGCCGGTCACGCTCGGCCACCATCTGATGGCCTATTACGAGATGGTGGCGCGCGATCGCGATCGCTTCGCCTGCGCGCGCGCGCGGCTCAACCGGTCGCCGCTGGGGGCGGCGGCGCTGGCCGGCACCGGCTTCCCGATCGATCGCCATGCGACCGCGGCGGCGCTGGGCTTCGACGGGCCGACCGACAATTCGCTCGATTCGGTCTCCGATCGCGATTTCGCGCTCGATTATCTGATGGCGGCGGCGCAGGCCTCGCTCCATCTGTCGCGGCTGGCGGAGGAGATCGTGATCTGGGCCAGCCAGCCCTACGCCTTCGTCACTCTGCCCGACGCTTATTCCACCGGCTCCTCGATCATGCCGCAGAAGCGCAACCCCGATGCGGCGGAACTGGTGCGCGGCCATTCGGGGCGGATCACCGGCAGCCTCGTCGCGCTGATGATGACGATGAAGGGCCTGCCGCTCGCTTATTCGAAGGACATGCAGGACGACAAGCCGCCGACGTTCGAGGCGCACGACCTGCTCGCCCTCGCGATCGCGGCGATGACGGGGATGATCGAGACGATCGGCTTCCGCCGCGACCGGATGCGCGCCGCGGCCGAAGCGGGTTTCTCGACCGCGACCGATCTGGCCGACTGGCTGGTGCGCGTGGCCGACATCCCCTTCCGCCAGGCGCACCACATCACCGGCGAGATCGTGCGGCTGGCCGAGCGGCAGGGCTGCATGCTCTCCGCGCTCGCGCTGGCCGACATGCAGGCGATCGACGGGCGGATCGACGGCCGCGTGTTCGATGCGCTGTCGGTCGATGCCTCGGTCGCCGCGCGCGCCAGCCATGGCGGGACCGCGCCGGCCGAGGTGCGGAAGCGCGTCGCCGCCGCGCGCACCGCGCTGGGGCTGGACGGATGATGCGTCGCCTCCTCGCCACCGCACTGCTGCTGGCGGCGGCGGGCTGCGGGCGGCAGCAGGCGCTGGAGCCGCGGCCGGGCGCCGCGCTGCCGCCGCGTCCGGCGCTCGCCCAGTCGACCCCCACCCCCGATCAGTTGCTGGCGGTGCCGGTCGACGTCCGCCCCGGCCGGTCCGACGAATTGCTCACCCGGTCCGAGCAGCGGCCCGAAGACCGGTTCGACCTGCCGCCCCCCGGCTGACCTGCCCCACGGAGCCCATGCACCATTTCGACCTCATCGACGGCGTCCTCCATGCCGAGGGCGTGCCCCTGCCGCTGATCGCCGAGGCGGTCGGCACGCCCGTCTACGTCTATGCGACCGCGACGCTGGAACGGCACGTCCGCGTCTTCCGCGAGGGGCTGGGCGACATCGCCGATCCGTGGATCGCCTTCGCGGTCAAGGCCAACCCCAATCGCGCGGTGCTGGCGACGCTGGCGGCGCTGGGGCTGGGGGCGGACGTCGTCTCCGCGGGCGAGCTGCTGCGCGCGCGCGCCGCCGGCATCCCGGCCGATCGCATCGTCTTTTCGGGCGTCGGCAAGACCGCCGACGAGATGGCGCTCGCCTGCCGCGAGGGGATCGGCCAGTTCAACCTCGAATCGGAGGACGAGGCGGAAACGCTGTCCGCGGTCGCCACGGCGCTGGGGGTGACGGTGCCGATCGCCTTCCGCATCAACCCCAACGTGATCGCCGGCACCCACGCCAAGATCTCGACCGGGGGCAAGGAGGACAAGTTCGGCGTCGCGCGCGATCGGGTGGAGGCAGCCTATGCCCGCGCCGCCACGCTGCCGGGACTGCGCATCCAGGGCATCGCCGTCCATATCGGCAGCCAGCTGACCGACCTCGCCCCCTCGCGCGCCGCCTTCGAGGTGCTGGGCGATCTGATCGGCCGGCTGCGCGCGGCCGGCCATTCGATCGCCGTCGCCGATCTGGGCGGCGGCCTCGGCGTCCCCTACGATCCGGCGCTGCCGGTGCCGCCGTCGCCCGCCGACTATGGCGCGATGGTGCGCGAGGTGACCGCCGGCTGGAACGTGCGGCTGATGTTCGAGCCGGGGCGCGTCATCGTGGGCAATGCGGGCGTCCTCGTCAGCCGCGTGGTGCGGGTGAAGGAGGGGGCCTCGGCGCCGTTCGTCATCGTCGATGCGGCGATGAATGACCTGATGCGCCCCGCCCTCTACGACGCCTTCCACGAACTGCGCGCGGTGGTGCCGCGCGGGCCGCAGGGGCCGGCGCATATCGTGGGGCCAGTGTGCGAGACGGGCGATACCTTCGCGCGCAACCGGACGATGGACGGCGTCCGCCCCGGCGATCTCGTCGCCTTCATGACCGCGGGTGCTTATGGGGCGACCATGGCCTCCACCTACAACAGCCGGCCGCTGGTGCCCGAAGTGCTGGTGGACGGCGCGCAATGGGCGGTGGTGCGCCCACGCGTCGGCGTCGAGGCGATGATCGCGGGTGACACGATGCCGCCATGGCTCGACGCGTAAAGGGATCGTTCACGCCGCCTAATTAGTTGTCGCCGAAACGATCAGGGGGAAGACCATGACCAGACCCGTCAAGAAGGCCGTATTCCCGGTCGCCGGCTTCGGCACCCGCTTCCTGCCCGCCACCAAGGCGGTGCCCAAGGAACTGCTGCCGGTCGTCGATCGGCCGCTGATCCAATATGCGATCGACGAGGCGCTGGCGGCGGGCATCGAGCAGATGATCTTCGTCACCGGCCGCGGCAAGCACGCCATCGAGGACTATTTCGACAGCGCGTTCGAGATCGAGGCCGACCTCCTCGCCAAGAACAAGCACGAGATCATCGAGCGGCTGGCCCCGACGCGCCTCGCCCCCGGCCAGGCGGCGTTCGTCCGCCAGCAGGAGATGGCGGGCCTCGGCCACGCCGTCTGGTGCGCGCGCCACCTGACCGGGGACGAACCGTTCGCGGTGCTACTGCCCGACGAGCTGCTGTGGAACCCGGCCGCCCCCTGCCTCGCGCAGATGATGGAGACCTATGACGCCAAGGGCGGCAGCGTGATCGCCGTGGTCGAGGTGCCGCAGGAGCATACCGGCCGCTACGGCATCGTCGATCCGGGCGCGGAGGACGGCGCCTCGATCGCGATCAACGGCTTCGTCGAGAAGCCGAAGCCCGCCGAGGCACCTTCCCGCCTCGCCGCGGTCGGCCGCTACATCCTCGATCCGCTGGTGATGCGGCTGCTCGAGGGGCAGGAGCGGGGCGCCGGCAACGAGATCCAGCTGACCGACGCGCTGGCGAAGCTGATCGGCCAGCAACCGTTCCACGCCCGCGTCTTTTCGGGCGCGCGCCACGATTGCGGCGAGAAGGTCGGTTTCATCCAGGCCAATATCGCGCTGGCGCTGGAGCGGGACGATCTGGCGGGGCCGATCCGGGACTTTATCCGGGGGCTGTAGCGCCGGTCGGGCGAAGGTTGGTTCGCGCGGAGACGCGGAGGGGTTCGGCAGCGTCGGCCCACGCTGGCGCCTACGTTCGAATGGGCCTGCGGCCGGACATGGCGGCTGAGGCGAACCTCAGCTCCGCAGGCTCATCGCGCAAAATCGCGCCCAACGGGCGCTATCGACCCTATAAGACTATCCGCCCCCGCCGCCGCACCCTAAAACCCCTCCGCGTCTCCGCGCCTCCGCGTGAACCAATCGCCGCCGATCCATATCGAAACCGCCCGCCGCGACGCGACACCTCTGCGCCTCCGCGTCTCGGCGCGCATCCCATCCGACGCCCCCTCGACAGGCGCCGCCTGCCGCAGGATAGAAGCCCGGTGCACAGCCTGCCCGTCTTCCTCCGCCTCGCCGGTCGGCCCGTCGTCCTGCTGGGGGACGGCGAAGCGGCCGAGGCGAAGCGCCGGCTGATCGTCCGCGCCGGCGGCGTGCCGGTGGGCGAGGATGCGCCGCGCGCAGCCCTTGCCGTCGTCGCGCTCGGCGACGAGGGCGAAGCGGAAGCGGCGGTCGCGCGGCTCCGGGCGCGGGGGCTGCTGGTCAATGCGGTCGATCGGCCGGCGCTGTGCGATTTCACCTGGCCGGCGATGATCGATCGCGATCCGCTGATCGTGGCGATCGGCACCGGCGGCGCTTCGGCCGGGCTGGCCAAGATGGTCCGCCAGCGGATCGAGGCGTTGCTGCCGTCCGGCATCGGCGCGCTCGCCGCGGCGCTGGGCGCGGCCCGCCCCGCCCTGCGCCGCCGCTTCCCCGAACCGGACGATCGCCGTCGCGCGCTCGACGCGGCGCTGGCGACGGGTGGCGCGCTCGACCCGTTCGTGCCGCAGGCCGGGGATGCGGTCGATCGCTGGCTCGCCGCGCCGGCTGCGGCGCCGGCCGGCGGCCTGGTGACGATCCGCCTGCGCTCGGACGATCCCGACGACCTAACCCTCCGCGAGGCGCGGTGGCTGGCCGCGGCCGATCGCGTCCATCACGATGCCGCCGTGCCGGCTGCGGTCCTCGATCGCGCCCGCGCCGATGCCGCGCGTATCGCCGGCCCCGCCCCCGCCGATCCCGGCCCCGGCCTGACGATCGACCTGCGGAGTGCTGCGGCATGAACGGCTGGGCGCTGGCGCTGCACCGCGACGGGCGGGTCGAGCCGGTCGATCCGCAGGTCGCCTGCGGCCACCGCCACGGTGCTGCCTTCCTGTGGGTCCATCTCGACGGGCGCGAGAGCGAGACCAGGGCGTGGCTCCAGCACCACGCCGCTCTGCCCGAAGCCGCGATCACTGCGCTGACCGCCACCGAGACGCGGCCGCGTTCGGAGGCGATCGGCCGCGGCGCGCTGGTCAACCTGCGCGGTCTCGGCGCGCCCGATGCGACCGGCGGCGATCCGCTCGTGTCGATCCGGCTGTGGGCGGAGGAGGGCCGCGTCATCTCCGTCGCCTTCCGCACGATCGACGGCTTCGATCTCTTGCGACACGAGATGGAACAGGGCGAGGTGCGCGATCCCGGCGACCTCATCTCGGCGCTGGCGGTGCTCATCACCGCCAAGCTCGATCCGCGCGTCGCCGATCTGGGCGACCTGATCGACGAATGCGAGGCGAACCTCGATACCGCCACCCTCTTCGACCAGCGCCGCCGCATCGCCGCCGCCCGCTCCGAGGCGATCGGCTATCGCCGCTTCGTGATGCCCCAGCGCGAGGCGCTGGAGCGGATCGCCGCGCTCGACGTCCACTGGCTCGAGGAGAACGACCGGCTGCACCTGCGCGAGGCGGCCGATCGCTGCGCGCGCATGGCCGAGGAACTGGAGGCCGTGCGCGAGCGCACCGCCCTCCTCCACGAACAATTGACCGACCTGCGCGCCGAACAGATCGAGACGCGCACGCTCGTCCTCTCGATCGTGGCGCTCGTCTTCCTGCCGCTGACCTTCCTGACCGGCCTGCTCGGCATGAACGTGGACGGCATCCCCTTCGCGCACGAACCCTGGGCCTTCGCCGGGGTGGTGGCGCTGTGCGCGCTGGTCGCCACCGCGATCACCGCGTACTTCGTCCGCGCCCACTGGTTCTCGCGCTGACGTCTGGTCCGCTGGCGTGGATGCCGCACCAGTCCGCTCCCTACCGGCCACCCAGCGCCAGTATCCTATGGGTGGCCGGGTGGGGGAGTGGGCTGGTGCGGCCCCTGATCGGCGAAGCCGAATCAGATCCGGGCTACCCGCTGTTGCGCAGCGCCGTGGCGATGGCGTTGATCGAAAGCTGAATGCCCTCGCGCACGCGGGGATCGTCCTCGCCCGCCCGGTGCCGGCGGATGAGTTCGATCTGGAGGTGGTTGAGCGGCTCGATATAGGGCAGCCGCAGCCGCACCGACGCGTCGAGCGCGGCATTCTTCTCCAAGAGGCGCGACTGGCCGGTGATCGCCAGCAGCCGGTCGTGCGTCGTCCGCCAGCCGTCGCGGATGCGGGCGAAGATGGCGTCGCCGGCGGCGCGATCCTCGACCAGCGCCAGATAGCGTTCGGCGATGCCCATGTCGGACTTGGCCAGCACCATCTCCAGATTGCCCAGCGTCGCCTGGAAGAAGGGCCAGCGCTCCGCCATCGCCCGCAGCAGCCCGTCGTCCTCGAACCGCCCGAGCGCATGGCCGACGCCATACCAGCCCGGCAGCATCACCCGCGCCTGCGCCCAGCTGAACACCCAGGGGATGGCGCGCAGATCCTCGATCCGGTCGGACTTGGTGCGGCTGGCGGGGGCGCGATCCGATCTTGAGGTCGGCGATCTCGGCGATCGGCGTGAACTGGCGGAAGAAGGTGCGGAAGCCGTCCGTCTCGTAGACCAGCGCGCGAAAGGCGGTGAACGCATCGCCCGATAGCGTGCGCATGGCGGCGAAGAAGCGGTCGGCGTCGGCCGGCGGCACCGCCCCGCCGTCGAGGCTGGCGAGCAGCGTGGCAGAGGCCATCGTCTCGAGATTGGCGGCGGCGCTTTCGCGCGTGCCATATTTGGCGGCGATCACCTCGCCCTGTTCGGTGATGCGGATGCGGCCCTGCACCGTGCCCTGCGGCTGGGCGAGGATGGCGTGGAAGGCGGAGCCGCCGCCGCGCCCCACCGCCCCGCCGCGGCCGTGGAACAGCTGCATGGTGATGCCGGCCGCGGCGAACACCTCGGCCAGCGCGCGCTCGGCCTCGTGCAGGCTCCACACGGAGGTCAGGTAGCCGCCGTCCTTGTTGCTGTCCGAATAGCCGACCATCACCTCCTGATGGCCGCGTGCGCCGCAGACGGCTGCCACCTCGGGCAGCGCGAACCAGTCCGCCATCACCTGCGGGCCTCGTTCCAGATCGCCGATCGTCTCGAACAGCGGCACGATCATGATGTCGGCCTCGGGCGGATCGTCCGCCCGCCACAACCCGGCTTCCTTCAGCAGGATCGCCACCTCCAGCATGTCCGATACGGTCGACGCCTTGGAGATGATGTACGTGGTGATCGACTGGCGGCCGTAGCGGCGATGCGCCGCCGCCGCGGCGCGGACGATGGCGAGTTCGGACGCGGTCTCCTCGCCCCACGCCTGATAGGGGCTGGCGAGCAGCCGGCCGTGCGCCAGTTCGGTGCGCAGCAGGGCGACGCGCGCCGCCTCGTCCAGCGCCAGATAATCGGCCTCGACGCCGGCGCCCTTCAGCAATTCCGCCACCACCCGTTCGTGGACGTCGCTGTTCTGGCGCAGGTCGAGTGTCGCGAGGTGGAAGCCGAACGTCTCGACCGCGCGGATCAGCCGGCCGAGCGCGCCGGCCGAGGCCAGCATCCCCTGGCCCGCCCCCGCCAGCGCATGGGCCAGCGCGACCAGATCATCGCGGAAATCCTCCGGCGCGGCATAGGCTTCGGCCTCGTGTGCGGGCGGGCGGGCGGGGTTCCTGCCGGTGATCGCACGATAGGTGGCGGCAAGGCGCGCGTAGAGGCCGGTGACGGCGCGGCGATAGGGTTCGTCGGCGCGGGCGGGGCTGGGATCGTCGCCGGCCGCCGCCAGCGCTTCGACCGCGGGCGTCACCTCCGCCAGTTCGCTGGAGATGGAGAGCTGGCCACCCAGCGCGTGCGTCAGATCGAGGTAGTGCGCCAGCACGGTCTCGGCCGAACGGGCGAGGCCGTGGGCGAGCGTCTCGGCGGTCACGTTGGGGTTGCCGTCGCGATCGCCGCCGATCCAGTTGCCGGGGCGCAGGAAGCTGCGCGGCCGCGCGCCCAGCGCCCGTTCCCATCGCGCGTAGAGGGCGGGGAGGACGGGGAGCAGGCTGTCGCGCAGGTAGGAGAGCGCCGTCTCGATCTCGTCGGCCACGAACAGCCGCTCGCGGCGCAGCGGGCGGGTCTGCCAGAGCAAAGCGATCTGGCGGGTGATCGCCTCGTCGATCACCTCGCCGTCGGCGGTCTCGCTGGCGCCCGTGTCCTTCTGGCGCATCAGATCGGCGATGCGGTTGCGATGGTCGATGATGCTCTTGCGGCGTACCTCGGTCGGATGCGCGGTCAGCACCGGGGCGATCAGCGCGCCGTTCAGCAGATCGAGCGCCGCCGCCCTGTCGATCCCGTCCGCCGCCAGCCGGTCGAGCGCGGTCGCCAGATCGACATGCGTCTCGGCGGCCACGCCCTGCCGGTCCTCGGCGAGGTTGGCGAGCATCGAGAACAGCATGAAGCCGCGGGTGAAGGCGAGCGTATCGTCCAGGCTCAGGGCATCCAGCCCGGTGTCGACGCCCTCGCCTGGCGCCACCCCGCGCGCGCGATCGACTGAGGCGGCGCGGATATATTCGATCCGCTTGAACAACTGGTCGCCGCCATAGGCGCGGATGACGTCGCCCAGCAGGCGGCCGAGGAAGCGGATGTCGGGATTCTGGACGAGTGTAGCCATGGGTCGATGCTGCACCGCAACGCAGCGCGGCGCAACGCCCTGTTCGAGCGAAGCGGCGATCCCTAGATGCGGATCATGGACGACATCCTCACCATCCGCGGCCTCACCAAGCGCTACAAGACGGGGCACGAGGCGCTGAAGGGGATCGACCTTGCCGTCCGCCGCGGCGAGATCTTCGCGCTGCTCGGCCCCAACGGCGCGGGCAAGACGACGCTGATCGGCATCGTCTGCGGCACCGTGGTGGCGAGCGGCGGCACCGTCACCGTCGACGGGCACGACCATGCCCGCGACTATCGCGCCGCCCGCCGGCTGATCGGCCTCGTTCCGCAGGAACTGGCGACCGACATGTTCGAGACGGTGTGGTCCACCGTCCGCTTCAGCCGCGGCCTGTTCGGCCTGAAGCCCGACGATGCGCGGCTGGAGCAGATCCTGAAATCGCTGGCGCTGTGGGAGAAGCGCGACGCGAAGATCTCGGCGCTGTCCGGCGGCATGAAGCGGCGCGTGCTGATCGCCAAGGCGCTGGCGCACGAACCGCGGCTGCTGTTCCTCGACGAGCCTTCCGCAGGCGTGGACGTGGAACTCAGGCGCGAGATGTGGCGGATGATCGGCCAGTTGCGCGACGAGGGCGTCACCATCATCCTGACCACCCATTATATCGAGGAGGCCGAGGAGATGGCCGACCGGATCGGCGTGATCGACCGCGGCCGCATCCTGCTGACCGAGGAGAAGGCGGCGCTGATGGCGCGGTTCGGATCGACCACGCTCACCGTCGATCTCGCCGAACCGCTCGCCGCCGTGCCCGCCGGGATCGCGGAGACGGACGCGACGCTGACGGAGGGCGGCCACCGGCTGACCTATGTGGCAAAGGCCGAGGAGGGCGGCGTCACGGTGCCGCAGGTGATCCGCGCGCTGGATCGCGCCGGGGTGGAGATGAAGGCGATCGAGACGCACCGGTCGAGTCTCGAGGAAATCTTCGTCGATCTGGTGGAGCGCCGCGCATGAGCCTCAACCTCGCCGGCATCGCCGCCATCTACCGGTTCGAGATGGAGCGCACCTTCCGCACCATCGCCCAGTCGATCGCGACGCCCGTCATCTCGACCGCGCTCTATTTCGTGGTGTTCGGGGCGGCGATCGGCAGCCGCATGGCGCCGGTCGACGGCATTCCCTACGGCGCCTATATCGTGCCGGGGCTGATCCTCCTGTCGATCATGACGGAAAGCGTCGCCAACGCGTCCTTCGGCATCTATCTGCCGAAGTTCACCGGCACGATCGGCGAGATATTGTCCGCGCCGCTGTCTCCGTCCGAGATGGTGCTGGGCTATGTCGGCGCCGCCGTCACCAAATCTTTGATGGTGGGGGCGGTGACGCTGTGCGTCGCGCGGCTGTGCGTGCCGTTCACGATCCTCCATCCCTTCGCGATGATCGGCCTGTTCGTGCTGATCGCGCTCGCCTTCTCGCTGTTCGGCTTCATCCTGGGGCTGCTCGCCAACAGTTTCGAGCAATTGCAGATCGTGCCGCTGCTGATCCTCAACCCGCTCGGCTTCCTGGCCGGCACCTTCTATTCATTGAAAATGCTGCCCGAACCGTGGGGCACGATCGCGCTGTTCAACCCGCTGGTCTATCTCGTCAGCGGCTTCCGCTGGACCTTCCACGGCGTGGCGGACGTCGGCATCGGCACCAGCATCGGCCTGATCCTCGCATTCCTGGCGGTGTGCAGCCTGATCGTCGGCTGGATCGTGCGGACGGGGTATCGGCTGAAGGGGTGAGGCAGGAGGAAAGACGTTCGTCCTGAGTAGCCGCTGAGCCTGTCGAAGCGGCGTATCGAAGGACCGTTGTCGCTCCGGACCGTGCTTCGATACGGGGCTTCGACTTCGCTCAGCCCCTACTCAGCACGAACGGTTTTTTGCCATCCTACGCATCCAGCTCGACATCCCAATAGAGCCAGTCGCGCCAGCTCTGGTGGAGGTAGCCGGGCGGGAAGGAGCGGCCGTTTTCCTGCAATTGCCAGCTCGTCGGGCGATAGGGTGCCTCCATCAGCGCCATGCGCGCTTGCGCCGGGGTGCGGCCGCCCTTGCGGAGGTTGCACGGCGCGCAGGCGGTGGACACATTCTCCCACGTCGTCCGCCCGCCCTGGGCGCGCGGCACGACGTGATCGAAGGTGAGATCGTGCGGACTGCCGCAATATTGGCAGAGGAAGCGATCGCGCAGGAACAGGTTGAAGCGGGTGAAGGCGGGATGCTGCGAAGGCTTCACATATTGGCGGAGCGCAATGACCGAGGGCAGTTTCAGCGCCCGCGTCGGGCTGTGCACTTCGCGTTCGTAATGGGCGACGATGGCGACGCGTTCGAGGAACACCGCCTTCACCGCCGTCTGCCACGGCCAGAGGCTGAGCGGATAGTAACTGAGCGGCGTGTAATCGGCATTGAGGACCAGTGCCGGGCAGCCATCGGGATGTCGGATCAGATCGGGATGATACATGGAACGCGCCGGGCCTCCGCTCTTGCCGCGGAACCCGCTTCACCGCCCGTCGCCCGGCCCGTCGCACTCGGCATCCGGGGCCGGCCGGCCCCTGGTTCCGCGACACCCCGGCTAGCCGCCATGGGTGACGGGGGCATGACAGCATGACCGGAGACTCGCGGTCAAGCCCCCCGCGCTTCGTGACGCGCTTCGCCCCCAGCCCGACCGGCCGGCTGCACGGGGGCCACGCCTTTTCCGCGCTGATGGCGTTCGATGCGGCGCGCGCGGCGGGCGGGCGCTTCGTTCTGCGGATCGAGGACATCGATCCCGGCCGCGCGCGCGAGGCGCATGTCGCGGGCATCGTCGAGGATCTGGCGTGGCTGGGGATCGTGCCGGACGGGCCGGTCGTCCGCCAGTCGGCGCGGCTGCCGCTCTATGCGGCGGCGCTCGACCGGCTGAAGGCGGCGGGGCTCGTCTATCCCTGCACCTGCACGCGCGCCGACATCGCCGCCAGCGCCACCGCGCCGCACGGGCCGGAGGGGGCGCTCTATCCCGGCACCTGCCGCCGCCGCCCGGCCGATACCGCCCGCCCGCATGCGTGGCGGCTGGACATGGCCGCCGCCGTCGCCGCCGCCGGGCCCCTGTGGTGGGAGGATGCCGCTGCCGGACGCATCGCCGCCGATCCGCTGGCATTGGGGGACGTGGTGCTGGCGCGCAAGGACGCGCCCGTCTCCTACCATCTCGCCGTCACCGTCGACGATGCCGCGCAAGGCGTGACGGAGGTGATCCGCGGCACCGACCTGTTCGCCGCGACGCACGTCCACCGCCTGTTGCAGGCGCTGCTGGGCCTGCCCGTGCCGCGCTGGCGCCACCATCCGCTGCTGACCGGGCCGGACGGCCGCCGCCTCGCCAAGCGCGACGGGGCGCCGTCGCTTGCGGACCTGCGCGCCAACGGGGCCGACCCCGCCGCGATCGTCGCGGAACTTCGTGCGGCGGCCATTGGCCTTCGCGTCGCGACCCCCTAAATAGGGGCCATGCAGACCTTCCTCTTCATCCTCGTCGTGCTGCTGGCGATCGGCGCGCTCGTCTCGCTCGTGCGCGGCGTCATCATCTTCATGACGACGACGCGGGAGGACATCATGTCCGGATCGGTCAGCCAGTCCGGCCTGCGCCAGAACCGGATGATGTGGCGGCGCGTGCAATTCCAGGCAGCGGCGGTGCTGGTGGCGGCGCTGCTGATGTGGCTGGCCCGGCCCTGATCGTCCCAAGCGGAACTTAATCCAGGGAAACAAAAGCCACTCCCAAGCATTTAGCGTTCGGGAGGGGCTTTGATGACGACGATCCGGGAGGCGGTGGAAGACCGCCGCGAAGACGACGTTTCCGTTCGCTTCGCAGCGACGCGCGCATTGAGCGAGGCCATCGCCGCTCCGCTGTCCGATGCGGACGCGACCGTCCAGCCGATGCCCGACGCATCGCCGGCGAAATGGCATCTGGCGCACACGACCTGGTTCTTCGAGACGTTCGTGCTGCGCGATCACGTCGCCGGCTATACGGCGTTCGATCCGCGCTTCGCCTATCTGTTCAACAGCTATTACGAAGCGGAGGGCGCCCGCCACGCGCGCGACCGGCGCGGCATGCTGACCCGGCCGGCGCTGGCCGACATCCTCGACTGGCGAACCCACGTGAACGCGCGGGTGGCGGACGCGCTGCCCGGCCTGCCGCCTGCCGCGCGCGATCTGGTGGCGCTAGGCATCCAGCATGAACAGCAGCATCAGGAACTGATGCTGACCGACCTGCTGGCGCTGTTCGCCGAGAACCCGCTCGATCCGGCGGTGTGGGATCACCCCCGCCCCGCCCCTGCCGCCATGCCCGGCCCGATCGGCTGGCGCGACGGGCGCGAGGGCATCGTCGATATCGGCGACGACGGCGCCACGGACTTCGCCTTCGATTGCGAGGGGCCGCGCCACCGCGCGCTGCTCCACCCCCACGCGCTGGCCGACCGGCTCGTCACTAACGCCGAATGGCGCGCCTTCATCGACGACGGCGGCTATCGCGACCCCGCCCTGTGGCTGGCGGACGGCTGGGCCTGGGTGCAGCGCGAGCGGATCGAGGCACCGCTCTACTGGCGGCGCGACGGCGCCGGCGGCTGGGCGGGCTTCGCGCTCGACGGGCTGCACCCGCTCCACCCCGCCGCCGCCGTCACCCACGTCTCGCTCTACGAGGCGGATGCCTTCGCCCGCTGGGCCGGCGCGCGCCTGCCGACCGAGGCGGAGTGGGAAGCGGCCGCCGCGGGCCTCGATCCCACGGCCGGCAACCAGCTCGATGCCGCGGGGCCAGTCCGTCCGCGCGCCGCCAGCCGATCGGGCAGCACCGCGCAGATGTTCGGCGATTGCTGGCAATGGACGGCGAGCGCCTACCTCCCCTACCCCGGCTTCCGCCCCGCCGCGGGGGCGGTGGGCGAATATAACGGCAAGTTCATGAGCGGGCAGGCGGTGCTGAAAGGCGCCAGCTGCGCCACGCCGCGCGGCCATTCGCGCGCCTCCTACCGCAACTTCTTCTATCCCCACCAGCGCTGGCAATTCACCGGCGTCCGCCTCGCCAAGGATATTGCCTGATGCTGCTGGACCTGGATCGCGCCGCCGCCACCGGCGCCCCCGCCGCCGACCCCGCCTTTCGCCGCGACGTGCTGGCCGGGCTGACCGCGCCGCGTAAGGCGATCCCGGCACGCTGGCTCTACGACCATGCCGGCTCCGAATTGTTCGAGGCGATCACCGACCTGCCCGAATATTACCCGACCCGCACCGAGATCGGCATCCTCAAGGCCCATTGCGCCGAAGTGGGCGCGATCGTGGGCGAGGGCCGTGCCGTCGTCGAATTCGGCTCCGGCTCGTCCGCCAAGACACCGCTGCTGCTGGGGTGCATCGCCCCGGCCGCTTATGTGCCGATCGACATTTCCGGCGACTTCCTGCGCGAATCGGCGGCCCGGCTGGGCGCGGACGTGCCGGGTCTCGCCATCCACCCGGTCGAGACGGATTTCATGGGGCCGGTGGCGCTGCCGGCGGCGGTGACGGGGATGGGCAAGCTCGGCTTCTTTCCCGGATCGACCATCGGCAACATGGGGCCGTCCGCGGCGATCGACCTGCTGCGCTCCATGGTGCTGACGCTGGGCGAGGGCGCATGGCTGCTGATCGGGATGGACCGGGTGAAGGATCCCGCGATCCTCGTGCCGGCCTATGACGATGCGCAAGGCGTGACGGGGGCGTTCAACGTCAATCTCCTCCACCGCATCAACCGCGAACTGGCGGGCACGCTGCCGGTCGAGGACTTCCGCCACCGCGCCATCTGGAACGACGGGCTGGCGCGGATCGAGATGCATCTGGAGGCGACACGCGCGATCGAGGCGAGCGTCGCCGGCCGGCCGGTGTCCTTCGCCGCGGGCGAGACGATCCACACCGAGAACAGCCACAAATACGACCCGCGCGGCAGCCGCCTGCTGCTGGCGGCGGGCGGCTGGACGGCGGTGCGCGAATGGACCGACGACGAGGGCCTGTTCTCGCTGATCCTGGCGCAGGCGCGCGCCGAACCCGCCGCCCCTTGATCGCGGCGGCGCCCGGCGGCTACCCCCGGCGGACATAGTGGGAGCAGGTGCGATGGACGTGATCGGCGTGATCGGGGCGGGCCAGATGGGCGCGGGCATCGCCCAGGTGTCGGCGGCGGCCGGCTATCGCACGCTCCTGGCCGACGTGTCGCGCGAACAGGCCGACAAGGCGATCGTCGCGATCACCAAGCGGCTGGACGGGGCGATCGCCAAGGGCAAGCTGGATGCGGCGGCGCGCGACGCGACGCTCGGCCACCTCAGCGTCATCGACGGGCTGGACGGCATGGCGGAGGCGGGCCTCGTCATCGAGGCGGCGACCGAGCGCGAGGAGGTGAAGCGGCGCATCTTCGCGGATGTCGGCCGGGTGACGGGGGATCATGCGATCCTCGCTACCAATACCTCCTCGATCCCGATCACGCGGCTGGCGCAGGCCGCCCCCGATCCGGCGCGCTTCATCGGCGTCCATTTCTTCAATCCCGTGCCGGTGATGAAGCCGATCGAGCTGATCCGCGGCCTCGCCACCTCCGACGAGACGGTGGCGGCGGTGGAGGCCTATGCCGTCCGCCTCGGCAAGACGGTGGTCCACGCCAACGACGCGCCGGGCTTCATCGTCAACCGCGTGCTGCTGCCGATGCTCAACGAGGCGATCTTCGCGCTGGGCGAGGGCGTGGCGAACGTGCGCGACATCGACGCCGCCGTCAGCCTCGGCCTCAACCATCCGATGGGGCCGCTGACGCTGGCCGACTTCATCGGCCTCGACACCTGCCTGGAAATCCTGCGCGTCCTCCACGGCGGCACCGGCGATCCCAAATATCGCCCCGCGCCGCTGCTGGTGAAATATGTCGAAGCGGGCTGGACCGGCCGCAAGGCGAAGCGCGGCTTCTACGATTACAGCGGCGAGGAGCCGGTGCCGACGCGGTAAGGCTGGGACCGAACGACGGGCCGCATCACCCCATCGGCCCCACGATCGGCTGGGGATCGATGCGCTGCCCGTCCCACACCAGCGCCCAGTGGAGATGCGGGCCGGTGACGCGGCCGGTGGCGCCGATCGCACCGAGCGGCTGGCCCTGCCGCACCCGCTGCCCGACACCCACGTCGATACGCGAGAGGTGGAGGAAGGCGGAAGTCAGCCCCATGCCGTGATCGACGATCAGCAGATTCCCCTCCAGCGTGAAGGGGGCGGCCGCGGCCAGCACCACCACGCCGTCCGCCGGGGCGACGATCGGCGTGCCGGTCGGCCGCGCGACATCGACGCCACCGTGGAAATCGCCTTTCTCGCCGGCATAGATGCGCTGCGAACCGAAGATGCCGCTGATCCGGCCGGTGACGGGCCAGACGAAGCGTTGCCGCCAGCCGTCGCTGCCCGAGCGCAGCGCGCGGGCGGCGGCGATCTGCTCCAGTTCGGGCTTGCGGCGGGCGAGGAAAGCGGCGCTGGGGGAGGTGCCGCGGCGGAGCGTGGGGAGCGACTGCACGTCCCACGCGCGCGGCATCACGGCGAGCGGCTGGCGGACGATGTCGCCGGTGGCGGTGCGCGCCTCGAGCAGTGCCACCGGCCCATGATCGCGGCCGAAGCCGATCAGGAAGCGGCCGTCGGGCGCGACGCCGACCGGGCGGCCGTCGAGCGTCAGGCCGTGCAGGCCGGGCGGCAGCGTGCCGAAGGCGATGCCGCCCTGGGCGGGCGCGCGATCGAGCCGGAAGTCGCCCGCCAGCAGCCGCGGTGCGGGCGGCGCCACCTGCGGCGGCGGCGGGGGTGTGGTGACGACCGGGGGCGGCACGCAGGCGGCGAGCGCCGCCGGCCCGGCCACCGCCG
The DNA here is from genome assembly GCA_036946415.1 of Edaphosphingomonas fennica. Lineage (GTDB taxonomy): Bacteria > Pseudomonadota > Alphaproteobacteria > Sphingomonadales > Sphingomonadaceae > Sphingomonas_Q > Sphingomonas_Q fennica_A. Next base: position 131,136 of record JAQIJD010000007.1, read on the forward strand.
CCGCGCGGCGCCACGTCACCTGGTGTGCGCCTCCGTCGACAGCGCGGCGGTGGCATAGGGTTCCTGCCGGGCGACGCTCCAGTAGCGCAGTTCGTCGAGCGGGATCGGCACGCCGCTTGCCGCGCACAGCACATGGTCGCCCGCCGCCAGCACGCGGAAGCCGCCGCCGCTATAGTGGAGCCGGGCGGGCCGGCCGCTCTTGTTCATCAGCATCGCGCGAAATCCCTCACAGAAGCTGCGGCTGATCGGGCCGCGGCGCTTTGGTCCTAGGATAAGGCGCGCCGCCGCCGCGCTCAACCGCCACGTCGACCGTGCCGTCGGCGAAGCGCAGCGTCAGCGCGCCGGCCGCCTTCGCCTCGCGCGCCGTGCCGACGACGCCGCCCGCCCCCTGCCGCTCCACCCAGGCATAGCCGCGATCGAGCAGGCGGGCGGGGTTGAGCCCTTCCGCCACGCGCCAGATGCGGTCGATCGCGTGGCGCCGCTGGAGGATCGGGCGATCGACCAGTTCGCGGCGGAAGCGCAGCGCCGCCAGCCGTTCCCGCCCCCGGCCGATGCGATCGGCCAGCAGCCGCGGGCGCAGCGCGCCGGTGGTGGCGGCAAGCGCGCCGCGCGCCACCGCCAGCCGGCGGGCGAGCGCACGCGGCAGCCGATCGCCCAGCTCGTCGGCCCGCTGGCGGGCGGGGGCGAGCAGCCGGTCGGGCGCGGGCAGGCGCCGCGCCGTCGCCGCCAGCCGTTCGCCGGCGCGCTCGTGATAGCGGTTGACGCAGCGGCGGGTGCGGAGCGCCAGCGTCGCCACCTGCGTCAGCAGTTCGGCGCGCACCGGCACCGCCATCTCGGCGGCGGCGGTGGGGGTGGGCGCACGCACGTCGGCGGCGAAGTCGCACAGGGTCGTGTCGGTCTCGTGGCCGACCGCCGAGATCACCGGGATCGGCGAGGCGGCGACGGCGCGCACCACCACCTCCTCGTTGAAGGCCCACAGATCCTCGATCGATCCGCCGCCGCGCGCCACGATGACGAGGTCGGGCGCGCCCGCCATCTCGGCGAAGCCGCGCACCGCCGCCGCCACCTGCGCCGCCGCCCCCTCGCCCTGCACCGCCACCGGCCAGACGAGCACGTCGGTGGGGCAGCGATCGGCGAGGCGGTGGAGGATGTCGCGGATCACCGCGCCGGTGGGCGAGGTGACGACGCCGATGGTGCGCGGCAGGAACGGCAGCGGGCGCTTCCGCTCCGCCGCGAACAGCCCCTCGGCGGCCAGCGCGCGACGGCGCTGGTCGAGCAGCTGCATCAGTGCGCCCTGCCCCGCCAGCTCCAGCCGGTCGATGACGATCTGATATTTGGAACGGCCGGGATAGGTCGTCAGCCGGCCCGTCGCCACCACCTCGATCCCGTCCTCGGGGCGGAAGCGCATCGCCCCGGCCTGCCCCTTCCAGATCACCGCGTCGATGCAGGCGCGATCGTCCTTCAGCGTCAAATAGCAATGGCCCGAGGCGTGGCGCTTGAAGCCCGAAACCTCGCCGCGGACGCGGACGTGGCTGAACGCATCCTCGACGCTGCGCTTGAGCGCGCCCGACAGGTCCGACACGGAGACGATGCCCGCGTTGTCGCCTTCGGCCTGCTCGGCTAGGAGGCGCGCGGTATCTGGGGGGAGGCTCGTCAATGCATGTCCTGTTGCTGGGCGGGGGAGCCCGCGAACATGCGCTCGCCTGGCGCCTCGCGCAATCGCAGAGCGTCAGCCACCTCACCGCCGCACCCGGCAATCCGGGCATCGCGGCGCACGCGACGCTGGCGGCGATCGACATGTGCGATCCCACGGCGGTCGCCGACTTCGCGGTGGCGGAAGGCGTCGGCCTAATCGTGATCGGGCCGGAACAGCCGCTGGTGGCGGGCGTGGCCGATGCCTGCCGGGCGGCAGGCGTGCCCGTCTTCGGCCCGTCCGCGGCGGCGGCGGCGCTGGAGGGATCGAAGGGCTTCACCAAGGATCTGTGCGCGCGCGCCGGCATCCCCACCGCCGCCTACGGCCGCTTCGCCGACCGGGCCGCGGCACAAGCGGCGCTGGAGGGCTTCGGTTTGCCGGTGGTCATCAAGGCCGATGGCCTCGCCGCCGGCAAGGGCGTGGTGATCGCCGAGACGGAGGCGCAGGCACAGGCGGCGCTCGACGACATGTTCGGCGGCGGCTTCGGCGGCGCGGGGGCCGAGGTGGTGATCGAACGCTTCCTCGTCGGCGAGGAGGCGAGCTTCTTCGCGCTGACCGACGGCGAGACGGTGGTGCCGTTCGGCTCCGCGCAGGACCACAAGCGCGTCGGCGAGGGCGATACCGGGCCGAACACCGGCGGCATGGGCGCCTACAGCCCCGCCCCCTGCCTGACCCCGGCGCTGGAGGCCCAGGTGATGGCGCGGATCGTGGAGCCGACCGTCCGGGCGATGGCGACGGCCGGCACGCCCTATTCGGGCGTGCTCTACGCCGGGCTGATGCTGACCGCAGACGGCCCGCAGCTCATCGAATATAATGCGCGCTTCGGCGATCCCGAGACGCAGGTGCTGATGGCGCGGTTCGACGCCGATCTGGCGGCGCTGCTGCTGGCGGTGGCGGAGGGACGGTTGGCCGGCGAGACGGTCGCACTGACCGACCGGGCGGCGCTGACGGTGGTGATGGCGGCGCGCGGCTACCCCGGCACGCCTGCGGCGGGCGGCGCGATCCGCGGGATCGACGCGGCGGAGGCGGCCGGCGCGATCGTGTTCCAGGCGGGCACGCGGGTGGAGGGCGATACGCTCGTCGCCAGCGGCGGGCGCGTCCTTTCCGTGACCGCGACCGGCGCGACGATCCGGGCGTCGCGCGATACCGCTTATGCGGGCATCGATGCGATCGACTTCGCCGACGGTTTCTGTCGGCGCGATATCGGCTGGCGGGCGATCGGGGCTGGCTGACGGACCCCGCCGCCGCTCACCCCTCGAGGATGTGCATCAGCATCGGTCGGCCGAGCACGCTCTGCGAGCCTTCGAGCCGGTCGAGCGCGTCCGCGACGCTCTTCTCCGGCCCGTCGTGCGTGACCATGACGAGGAGGACGGTCCCGTCCGCCGCCGCGCCGCGCTGGATCAGGCTTTCGATCGAGACGCCGGCATCGCGCATTGCCGCGGTGATCTCGGCCAGCACGCCCGGCCGGTCGGCGACGGTGAAGCGCAGATAGGCGCGGCCGCGGCGCGCACCGGCGCTGGCGGCGGCGGGGCGGGCCAAGTCCGCCACCGGCATCCCGAACACCGAGCCGAGATCGCCGCGGGCGATGTCGATCAGGTCGGCCACCACCGCCGAAGCGGTCGGCCCCGCCCCCGCGCCGCGGCCCTGGAACAGCAGCCGGCCGACGTGATTGCCCTCCGCCACCACCGCATTCAGCGATCCGGTGACGTGCGCCAGCGGGTGATCGAGCGGCACGAGGCAGGGGTGGACGCGCTGGAACAGCCCCTTCGACCCGGCCTCGCCATAGCCGACGAGGCGGATGCGATAGCCGAGCGCCGCCGCCTCAGCGATGTCGGCAGCGATGACGTGGCGGATGCCGGTGACGGCGACGCCCGCGAAGTCGATTGCGGTGCCGAAGGCGATCGCCGCCAGCAGCGACAATTTGTGCGCGGCATCGACCCCGTCGATGTCGAACGAGGGGTCGGCCTCGGCATAGCCCAGCGCCTGCGCCTCACCCAGCACGTCGGCGAAGTCGCGCCCCTGCGCTTCCATCGCCGTCAGGATGTAATTGCAGGTGCCGTTGAGGATGCCGTAGACATGGTCGATCGCATTGGCGGCCGCGCCTTCGCGCAGGCCCTTGATGACCGGGATGCCGCCCGCCACCGCCGCTTCATATTTCAGCGCGACTCCCGCCGCCTCGGCCGCCGCCGCCAGATCGAGGCCGTGATGCGCCAGCATCGCCTTGTTGGCGGTGACGAACGGCTTGCCCGCCTCGATCGCGGCGCGGGCGAGGGTGAGCGCCGGCCCGTCCGCCCCGCCGATCAGCTCGACCACAACGTCGACGTCGGCGCGCCTGGCAAGGGCGGTCGCATCGTCTTCCCAGGCGATGCCGGTAAGGTCGAGGCCGCGGTCGCGCGTCCGGTCGCGCGCGGCGACGGCGGTGACGGCGATCGGCCGGCCGGCGCGGCGCGCGATCAGCGCGGCATTCTCCGCCAGCAGCGAGACGACGCCGCCGCCCACCGTTCCCAGCCCCGCCAGGGCCACCTTCAGCGGCTCGCTCATGTTCCTGCCCGCCCTTCGCCGATCGATCCCGCCGGCCGTGTAGCGGGCGCGGTGCGGCGGCGCAAACCGCCCCGATGGAACGGCGGCACCCGTTCGCGCGCTCTCGCCGCACACCCCAGCAGGAGACGATCGATGGCCGATCCCGAAACCAAGCCGCAGGACAATGGCCAGGCGAGCTACGGCAATTCCGGCGAAACCCCCGCGGTCGACGTCGACCCCAACGACACCCACCGCACCGATACCGGCATCGGCAAGCCGGGCGAGGCGGCGCAGGGCAGCGACGGCGGCGGCGACCTTACCGAATAACCGCCAAGTCCGTCGCCCCGGAAGCGTTCCGGGGCGACGGCTGCGTCAGCCCGCCGCCAGTTCCGTCGCCCCGGCCGCCTCGTCGGCCGCCGTCCGCCGCCGCACCCGCGTCATCGCGAACAGGCAGGCCCCCAGCAGCAGCGGGCAGACCCCCAGCAGCGCATAGATGTGGCGGACCGGAAAGTTGGTGGCGAGGATCCAGCCGCCCACCAGCGGCCCCGCGATCGAGCCGACCTTGGCGATCGAGGTCGCCCAGCCCGCCCCGTTGGCGCGGAAGGCGCTCTGGTAGAACATGCCGGCGATGCTGTGCATCCCGTAATGCGCGCCGCCCAGCAGCACCGTGACGACGAAATTGATGCCGAGGAAGGCGACCGGCCCGAGGTCGGCCAGGCCCACCCACAGCAGCAGCGGCGCCGACAGGAGCGCCATGCCGGCGATGGCGATCGGCCCGCGCCGATCGGTGAAGCGCATGAGGAGGAGGCCGCCCACCGCCGATCCGATCGAGCTGACCGAGGAATAGCCGGCGGCCTGCGCGCGGGTGTAGCCCAGCATCTCCAGCACCAGCGGCGACCAGCTCGTCTTGAAGTAGATGGCGAGCGAGGAGGCGATATAGGCCGTCCAGAGCAGCGGCGTGATCCAGCGCAGATGCCCGTCGAACAGCCGGCCGATGCGGAACTTTGCGGCGCCGGCCGCCACCTCGTCGCTCAGCACGAAGCGATCGGCAGGCGTCGCCTTCAGGGCCGGTTCGACGCCGTTCAGATAGCGGGCGATCAGATCGGGCCGGCGCTTCTTGTTGGCCAGGAAGCGCGCCGATTCGGGCAGCCCCGCCCACAGCATCGCCGCGATCACCACGGTCGCCACGCCGCCGAACACGAAGATCGCCTGCCAGCCGTAGCGCGGCGCCAGCCACAGGGTGATCGGCGCGCCGAAGCTGGTGCCGAGCGTGTAGCCCAGCATCACCGTCGTCACCACCGTCGCGCGGAAGCGGCGCGGCACATATTCGATGTTGAGCGCCCAGCAGAGCGGCAGCATTCCACCGATCGCGATGCCGTTCAGGAAGCGCAGCACCAGCAACTGGGTATAGTTCTGCGACAGCGCGAAGGCGAAGGTCAGCGCGCCGAAGGCGAAGGAGGCGGCGATGATCGTCGGCCGCCGGCCGAAGCGATCCCCCCAATAGCCGAACAGGAAGCCGCCGATCATCGTGCCGAACGTGCCGGCGGCGAAGAGATTGCCCATCTCCACCCGGCTGAGGCCGAAATCGTCGGTCAGGTAGGTCGCCGCATAGGCGATCACCTGCATGTCGAACCCGTCGAAGAAGGTGATCGCGCAGGACAGCGCGATCAGGCGGATGACGAAGCGGCCGAGCGTCTGCCGCTCGATCACCTCCGCCACGTCGATGATGTTCGTCTCCGCCATCGCTCTCCCCGCGCTTGTCGGGCAACTAGAAAGCGTCGTCCGGCGGTTGGCAAGCATGTTTCGTCGCACGCTACATATCCAGCGAAACTGCGGGGGTTGAAAGACCAACTTCGTTGCGGGGCCATGCGCCGCTGATAGGGTCCAGGGCATGACGATGCCGCTCCTCCGCCGCCGCCTGCCGGCGCTCGCCCTTGCCGCCCTCCTAGCGGGCGGCCTCGCCGGCTGCGGGGAGAAGGCGGCCGAACTGACGCCCGGCCGCTATCGGGCGGTGCTGGCGCTGCCGCTGGGCGAGCTGCCGGTAGGGCTGGACATCGCTCGCGCAGGCGACGGCACCGTCACCGCCGCGCTTCTCAACGGCGACAATCGCGTGCCGGCCGAGAAGACGACGCTTTCCGGCGATACGCTGACGCTGGCTTTCCCCAGCTACGATTCGACGCTGACCGCCAAGGTGCAGCCGGACGGCACGCTGAAGGGCAGCGCCACGCTGCGCCGCGCGACCGGGCCGGTGGAGGTGCCGCTGGCGGCCACCCCCGTCGGCTGGCGCTTCTACGAGGCGCCGAAGCCCGCCGCGGGCGCGCTTGCCGGCACCTGGCTGCTGACGCCGGCCGATCCGGAGGCGAAGAAGGGCCTCTTGATCCTGCGCGGCACGGGCGGCAACGACCTTGCCGGCACCGTGCAATTCCCGACCGGGGACGTGCGCTATCTGGCCGGCCAGCAGAACGGCGACGAATTCGCGCTTTCCACCTTCGACGGCAATCAGGGATCGGTGTGGCGCGGGCGGATTGAGAACGGCCAGATCATTGGCGAGAATTTCGGCGCGACCTCCAAGGAGCCGACGCGCTGGACGGCGCGCCCCCAGGGCAGCGGTGCGGCCGATCAGGTGGTGGCCGTGGCCGAGGAGAAGCCGCCGGTCGATCGCATCGCCTTCACCTTCCCCGATGTCGACGGCAAGCCCGTGTCGCTCGCCGATCCGCGTTTCAAGGGCAAGGTCGTCGTGGTGGCGATCGGCGGCACCTGGTGCCCCAATTGCCATGACGAGGCGCAATATCTCGGCCCCTACGTCAAGCGCCGCCGGGCGGAAGGGCTGGAGGTGATCGGCCTCCAGTTCGAATATACCGACGATCAGGCGCGTTCCGCCGCCCAGTCGCGCCGCTTCGCCGAACGCTACAAGCTCGATTATCCGCTGTTGGTGGCCGGCAAGGCGACGCCGGAGGATACCAAGCGGGCGCTGCCGGCGATCGGCGGCGTCAAAATCTATCCGACCACGCTCTTCGTCGACCGGCAGGGCAAGCTGCGCGCGATCCATACCGGCTATGCCGGCCCCGCCACGGGCACGCTCAACGAAAAGGCGATGGCCGATTTCGACGGACTGGTGAGCCGGCTGCTGGCGGAGAAGGCGTAAGGCGCGCGGGGGCCGTCACGCCGCCGCCACCGCCCCCGCCATCCGCTCGAGCGTTTCGATCCGGTCCGCCTCGGCGGCAGGCTTGTCGCGGCGGATGCGCGCGATGCGCGGGAAGCGCATCGCGAGGCCCGATTTGTGGCGCTTGGACAGGTGGATCGAATCGAACGCCACTTCCAGCACCAGCGTCTTCTCCACCTCCCGCACCGGACCGAAGCGCTGGACGGTATGGTTGCGCACGAACCGGTCCAGCCAGCGCAATTCCTCGTCGGTGAAGCCCGAATAGGCCTTGCCGACGGGGAGCAATTCGCCAGTCTCGCTCCAGCAGCCGAAGGTGTAATCCGAATAATAAGAGGCGCGCTTGCCCGAGCCGCGCTGCGCATACATCATCACGCAATCGGCGACGAGCGGGTCGCGCTTCCACTTGTACCACAGCCCCGCCCGCCGCCCGGCGACATAGGGGCTGTCGCGGCGTTTCAGCATCACCCCCTCGATCGCGGCATCGCGGGCGCCCGCACGGATCGCCTCCAGCGCGGCGAAATCGCTGGCGGCGATCAGGCTGGACACGTCGAAGCGATCGGGATCGAGCCGGGCGGCGAAGGTTTCGAGCCGCGCGCGCCGCTCCGTCCACGGCAGCGCGCGCAGATCCTCCGCCCCGTCGAGCAATATGTCGTAGAGGCGGACGAAGGCGGGAAAGTCGGCCTGCATCCGCTGGCTGACGACCTTGCGGCCCAGCCGCTGCTGGAGCGCGTTGAACGAGGCGGCCCCGCTCCCCTCGCCCACCGCCGCCCCCTGCGCATCGCCGCGCACCAGCAGTTCGCCGTCGAGCACGCCGTCGCTGGCGAAGGCGGCGGCGACATCGGGGAAGCTGGCGGTGATGTCGTCGCCGGCGCGGCTGTAGAGCCGGGTCTGGCCATCGGCGTGGACGAGCTGGACGCGGATCCCGTCCCACTTCCACTCCGCGGCATAATTGGCGAGGTCGACCGTGCCGTCCTCGAGCGGGTGCGCCAGCATGAACGGGCGGAACACCGCCTGCGGCCGTTCTCCCCGCCCCTCGCCCCAGGCGAACAGAGCGGTGAACGGCGGCGGTTCGCCGTGCCACGCCTCCTGCACCTCGTCGACATCGACGCCGAAGGCCTGCGCGAAGGCGGTGGCGGCGAGCCGTGCCGACACGCCGACGCGCAGCGACCCGGTGGCAAGCTTCAGGAGCGCGAACCGGCCCGACGAATCGAGATGATCGAGCATCGTCGCCAGTGCCTGCGGCGCTTCGGCGCGTGGCAGGGTGGCAAGGCGGGTGACGACGGCGGCGATGCCCAGCGCCCCATCGTCGATCTCCGGCGGCTCGCCGGGGGGCTTGGGCCACAGCAGCGATACCGTTTCGGCCAGATCGCCGACATAGTCCCGGCTCATCGACAGGAGCACGGGATCGACGCGCTGTTCGGCCAGCGCCCGGATCGTCGCCGCCTTGACCGCGGGCAGATCGATCGCCCCGGTCAGCGCGGCCATCGCCCAGCCGCGATCGGGATCGGGCGTTTCGCGAAGATAGTCCGCGATCAGCTTCAGCTTGGCATTGCGCGAACGGGTGTAGACCAGCGCATCGAGCAGGCGGGAGAAAGCGCGCATCGCGGGGTGCGGCGCCCCCGGCGGGGCGCCGCACGACCGGTCGTCAGGACGCGATCTTCCGGCCCGCCGCCACTGCGAGGATCGCGAAGATCACGAACAGCACCAGCGCGACCACGAACAGCACCTTGGCGATGCCGACGAACGCGCCGCCCACGCCGCCGAAGCCGAGCAGGCCGAGGACGAGACCGATGATGAGGAAGGTGAAGGCGAGTTTCAGCATTGGATGTCTCCGTGACGGGATGTGCAGGAAACGGGGCGGGGGACGCCCCGTTCCACGGCGCGCGTTCAGCCCTTGCGGCTGGCCTCGAACAGAAACCAGGCGCGCTCCTCGGCCTCGTCGGTCCAGTCGTCGAGGATGCCCGAGGTGGCATTGTCCTTCGCCTCGTCGACGATGTCCTTGGCCTCGCGCAGGCGGGCGACCAGCGCCAGATTGTCCTCGCGCAATTCCTTCAGCATGTCGTCCGCCGAGACGAAATCGGCGTCATTGTCGCGGATCGTCTGGCGGCGGGCGATGTCGCCGATCGAGCGAAGCGTGACGTTGCCGGTCTTGCGGACGCGCTCGGCGATGGCGTCGGTGGTGCCCAGGATCTGCGTCGCCTGATCGTCCAGCATCAGGTGATAGTCGCGGAAGTGCGGGCCGGAGACGTGCCAGTGGAAGTTCTTCGTCTTCAGATACAGCGCATAGCTGTCCGCCAGGATGGTGTTGAGCGCATCGGCGACAGACGACGCGGCGTTGCGGGTGATGTCGGTCGGGGTGGCGAGCTTGGGCTCGGGCGCTTCGGCCATGGGATCACGTCCTCATCGATGTTTCGGTCCGGCGCGCTCAACGCGCGGGCGCGCGCCGCGTGCCGCCGAAAATGCCGATCGTCGTGATCGCCGCCCGCGATCAGGCGGCGTAGCGCACGCCCACCGCGGCGACGAGGATCGGCCCGACGCGCCGGTCGTCGCCGCGATGCGCCAGCGCCTCGCGCAGGCTCCAGATCCAGGTCGCCAGCATCACGCCGCGCCCTTCCAGCAGCAGCGCGTCGCGGAAGGCGGCGGCGACGTCGGCCGCGGGCAGCCGCCCGGCGGCCCGTGCCGCGCGCGCCAGGCCGTCGGCGGCGCGGATGCTGTCCGCCACCGGCCATGCCGGCACGCCCGATTCCAGCCAGGTGATGCGCTTGTCGAAATCGTCCATGTCCGTGCCGCCCCGATTCCCTTCGCCGGAACGGGCGGATACCGCGGCCCGGCGGCATGCTCGTGACGATCGTGCGGCAGCGCGATGTCAGCCCCGCCGGTTGACTCGCCGGCCGCTTTCGGCCAAGGCCCGGCCATTCGGAGCGGCGCCTCGCGCGGGCGTCGCTCCTTGTCTTTTCGCATCCGTCAGAGGTTACCGGGTCATGGCCAAGCCGACCACCGTCAAGATCAAGCTCGTCAGCACCGCCGATACCGGCTTCTTCTACGTGACGAAGAAGAACCCGCGCACGCAGACCGAGAAGTTCACCTTCCGCAAATATGATCCCGTCGTGCGCAAGCACGTCGAGTTCAAGGAAGCCAAGATCAAGTAAGCCGGCCGACGGATCAGATCAGCGATCGGATCGCTTCCATGAAGCGGCCGATCGTGATCGGTTTGGAGATATAGGCGCGCGCCCCCGCCTGGCGGATGCGATCCTCGTCGCCATGCCCTGCGTACGCGGTGACGGCGAGGACGGGGATGTGGTTCAGCACCGGGTCCGCCGCGATCTGCTGGATCAGCTCCAGCCCGCTGACATGTGGCAATTGTATGTCCATCAGGATCAGGTCCGGCATCGTCGCGCGCGCCCGGTCCAGCGCCTCGCGCCCGTCGCGCACGGCATCGGGCGCATAGCCATGGGCGGCGAGCAGATCGCAGAAGAGCTTCAGGTTGAGCTCATTGTCCTCGACGATCAGTATCTTCTGGGTCACGCGCACGCATCCTCCGGACGGGAAGGGGTCTAGGTGAAGCCGCTTCAGGGCACAAACGAAACCGACCCCGGATCGGTGTCGCTCGCCGCGCTCGGCTGGATACTGTCGGACGATCAGGCCCGCGCCGACCGCCTGCTCGCCGCCACCGGCCTGACGCCCGATGCGCTGCGCGCCGGCCTGGCCGACCCCGCGCTGCTCGCCGCGATCCTCGCCTTCCTCGAAGCGCACGAGCCCGATCTGGTCGCCTGCGCCGCCGCGATCGGCGAGACGCCCGAGGCATTGGTCGCGGCACGCCAGAGGCTCGAGGCATGAACCGCCCCCTCCTCGTCACCGATTGCGACGAGGTGCTGCTGCACATGGTCGGCCCGTTCGGCGAGTGGCTGGGCGTCGCCCACGATGTGGATTTCGCGCTCGATCACCATGATTTCGGCCGCGCGCTTACCCGCCGCAGCGACGGATCGGTGCTGGCCGCCGAAGAGGTGTGGTCGCTGCTCGACGGCTTCTTCGCGACGGAGATGGCGCGGCAGACGCCCGTGCCCCACGCGATCGAGGCGCTGGGCGCGATCGGCGAGGTGGCCGACATCGTCGTCCTCACCAATCTGAAGGACCAGTGCCACGCCGGCCGCGTCGCGCAGCTGGCGGCGCACGGCATCCGCCACCGCGTCGTCTGCAACCAGGGCCCGAAGGGGCCGCCGCTCGCGCGGCTGCTGGCGGAGATGGCGCCCCCCGTCGCCGCCTTCGTCGACGATCTGCCCCAGCATCACGAATCGGTGGCGGAAACGACGCCGCACGTCCACCGCCTGCACATGGTCGCCGAACCGCGGATGGCGGTCCACGTCGCCCCCGCCGCCCACGCCCATGCCCGGATCGACGACTGGCGGACCGCCGAAGGCTGGCTGATCGAGCGCCTCGCCGGCGGCCCCCGCGCCCGCCTGACGCGACCGCCCGGCCCGCGGCCTTGACGGCGGCGCGGCCGCGCCCGACATGGCGATCCATGAGCATCGAGGATCGGCTGGCCGCGCTCGGCCATGTTCTGCCGCCGGCGGCCGCGCCTGTCGCCGCCTATCTGCCCACGGTCGAGGCGGGCGGGCTGCTCCACGTCTCGGGCCAGCTGCCCTTCCGCGACGGCGCCGTGATGACCGGCCGGATCGGCGAGGATGCCGACGAGGCGTTCGGCCGGCTGGCGGCGGAGCGGTGCGCGCTGATGATCCTGGCGCAGGCCAAGGCCGCACTCGGTTCGCTGGATCGCATCGCGCGGGTGGTGAAGCTCGGCGTGTTCGTCTCCTCCGCCCCCGGCTTCACCGCGCAGCCGGCCGTCGCCAACGGCGCGTCCGAACTGATGGCGGCGGCGTTCGGCGAGGCCGGGCGCCATGCCCGCTCGGCGGTGGGCGTGGCGGTGCTGCCGCTGGGGGCGGTGGTCGAGGTCGATGCGATCCTGGCCCTCCATGCCGGCTGACGCTTGAGCGAGATCGTCGCCCGGCTGGCGGACGGCGTCGGTGCCATCCCCGCGGCGGATTGGGACGCCTGCGCCGGCACCGACAACCCCTTCACCTGCCACGCCTTCCTGAGCGCGCTCGAGGAGTCGGGCAGCGCCACCGCCGCCACCGGCTGGCAGCCGCTGCCGATCGTGATCGACGGGGCGGACGGGCGCCCGGCGGCGATCCTGCCGGCCTATGCCAAGACGCACAGTCAGGGCGAATATGTCTTCGATCATGGCTGGGCGGATGCGTGGGAGCGGGCCGGCGGCGCTTATTATCCCAAGCTCCAGATCTCCGTGCCTTTCACCCCCGCCACCGGCCCGCGGCTGCTGCTGCGCGATCCGGCGCTCGCCCGGCCGCTGATCGCCGCGGCCGAGGCGGTGGCGACGCAGAACGACCTGTCCTCGGCCCACGCCACCTTCCTCGAGGCCGATCAAGCGGCGGCGTTCGCGGCGGCGGGCTGGCTGCTGCGCACCGATCGCCAGTTCCACTGGACCAACCACGGCTATGCCACGTTCGACGATTTCCTGGGGGCGCTGGCCAGCCGCAAGCGCAAGGGCATCCGCAAGGAGCGGGCGGCGGCGGTCGAGGGGCTGGAGATCGTCCACCTGACGGGCCGCGACCTGACCGAGGCGCATTGGGACGCCTTCTGGCATTTCTATCAGGATACCGGCGCGCGCAAATGGGGCCGGCCCTATCTGACGCGGGCGTTCTTCTCGCTGCTGAGCGAGCGGATGGCGGACCGGGTGCTGCTGATGCTGGCGCTGCGCGGCGGCCGGCCGATCGCGGGCGCGCTCAACCTGATCGGCGGCGATGCCCTCTACGGCCGCTATTGGGGGGCGGTGGAGGACGTGCCGTTCCTCCACTTCGAGCTGTGCTATTATCAGGCCATCGACGCGGCGATCGCGCGCGGCCTCAGCCGCGTCGAGGCGGGCGCGCAGGGCGAACACAAGCTCGCCCGCGGCTACGAGCCGACGATCACCACCTCGGCGCATCATATCGTCGATCCCGGCTTCCGCCGCGCCGTGGCCGCGGCGCTGGAGCGCGAGCGGCGCGCGGTCGACCGGACGGTCGAGATGCTGGGCGAGATGACGCCGTTCCGGAAGGATCAGACCGGCTGAGGTCCGTCAGCCGCGCGCCTAGCCGTCCCACGGCGAGGGCATGTGGTAGGGGACGGTGATGAAATTGGCCTCGATCTGCTCGATCGCGCCGTCGCGCAGCTTGAACAATTCCAGCATGTAGAAGCTGTGCGGCCGGCGGATCGGGGACGTGGCGGGGGTGCCGTCGGTCAGCCGGTAATCGGTGACGATGCCGGCATGGTCGATGAAGGCGGCGGCCAGCACCAGCCCGCGCTCCTCGTCCACCAGCGGGAAGCGGCGGCCGCGCAGGCGATCGTCGTAGCGATAATTGCCGAGCGCGAATTGCGCCTCGCACGGCAGGTGGGCGACGGGGACGAAGAAATCGGGATTGTTGGTGGTGCGCACGCCATTCTCCCACCGGTCGCAGGCGGGGTGGAAGGCCGTCAGGATCGTCCCGTCATTCTGTTCGAGCGTGCTGAAATAGCCGTTGGCCAGCGCCACCGCCCGCTCGCGCGAGGCACGCGCGGCGGGTGGGACGATTTCCTCCAGCATCGGCTTGGTCTCGAACCGCTGACCCTCGAACTTCAGCCCCGAATCGAGCTGGCGGACGATCAGCATCTCGATCTCCGCCACGGCGCCGTCGATCACGCCCAGCCGGAGGGTGAAGGCGGATTCCTCCTCCGTCTCCCACACCGTCGAGAACAGGCCGACCTGCCCCGTCGCCGGATCGGCGAAGCGCAGATCGTAGGGGCCACGGCCGGTGATCGTGTTCCACAGCCCGTCGCCCACCATCAAGGCGACATTATTCTCGGTGCAGCGGACCTGCGGCGCCCAGCGGACGAGCGTGGGATCGCGCGCCAGCAGCGCCACCATGAAGGCGTCGAGCGCGGCATAGAGATTGGCGCGCGACGGCAGCGACGGCCGCGCGTTCATTTGGCGAGCATCAATTCTGGCGGGCGCTTGCGCGGCACGAAGTCGCCATGGCCGGGGAAGTTCTTCAGCACCTCCCCATCCCACAGGCGGATGGTGCGGCGGCGGAAGCGCCATTCGCCGTCACTGTCGCGCACCACCTCATCCTCATAATGGCCCGAGAAGCGCAGCACCATCGGCGGTTCGCCATGGCATTCGGTGACGAAGGCGAACGCCTTCACATGCACCGCATCCGGCCCCTGCGGCGTGAACACCGGCATCGTCACATGATGCTGGCGGCCCGGAAAGCCTTTGGAATTGGCGTAATGCCGGCCCATCGCGGCGACGCCGGCGCGCCCGTCCCACACGTCGGGATCCTCGAACACCTGTTCGATGACCTGCGCATCCTCGGTGAACAGCGCCGCCAGCGCCTCTGGATCGCCGGTATCGAGCGCCCAGCTATAGGCGGACATCAGATCCTGGATGGCGAGGCGATCCTCGACGGGCAGGCGGGCCATTGGCTGTCCTTCAATAAGCGGTGAGGATGGTGGGGGCGGATTTGGCCTTGCGCTTCGGCGCGCGGGCATCGGCATAAGCGGTCGCCTGCACGTCGATCAGATAGGCGTGGATCGCCTTCGCCTGCGCGGGCGTCAGCGCATCGTCCCACGCCGGCATGCCGCCGGCCTTGAGCGCGCCGCCCAGCACGATCTCGTCGAACACGGCGTGGCTCTGCATGCGGCGCAGGTCGGGGGCGTTCGATCCGTCCATATTGCTGTGACAGATGGCGCAATTGGCGCGGAACAGCGCGCCGCCCTCGGCGATCATCGCCGGCGTGCCGAACTGGCGCGGGGGCGCGGGGATCGGCGGCAGCGGCGGCGCGGGGGCGGGTTTCGGGGTCGGGCCGCCATCGAGCTTGAAGACGATTATGCGATTGGCGTTGCCGTAACGGACCTGCGCGCTGCCGGGGTGCGGATAGCCCCAGCCGCCGCCGCCCCAGCCCGCCATCACCGCCACATATTGGGTGCCGCCGATCCGGTAGGTCATCGGCGCGGCCATGATCGTTGTGCCGACGTCGATCGACTTCAGCAGCTGGCCGGTGGACGAGGTATAGACGTTGAAGCGGCCGGCGTCGGTGCCCATCATCACCACCCCGCCGGCGGTGGCGAGCGTGCCGGCGCGATCCCACCAGCCTGCCATCGGCACCGACCAGCGTTTCTCGCCGGTCAGCGGATCGAAGGCGATCAGCGCGCCCCTGCCCTTCAGCCCTTCCGGATCGCGCATCGCCGGCAAGGCGGCGACGGCATCGCGGAGCGGCGGCGGCAGCGTCGGCAGCACCGCCGGCACGTCGCCCGAGAAGATGATGCCCGCCCCGCCGTTCAGCCGTTTCGGGGCATGCGGCTGGCGGCCGGGCATCTCCCACATCAGATTGCCGTAATCGATGCTGTTGAAAAACATCAGCCGCCGCACCGGATCCCACGCCATCGGGTGCCAGTTGTGCGCGCCGATCGTGGCCGGCCAGACGATCTTGGGGCCGGTCGCATAGTCGCCTTCGGGCAGGAGATCGGGGCGGCCGGTGGCGGGATCGATCCGGCTGGCCCAGTTGGTGCGCGCATAGGGCTTGGCGGAGAGCAACCGGCCGTCGCGCCGGTCGATCACGTAGAAGAAGCCGTTCTTTGGGGCCTGCATCAGCACCGGCACGGGGCGGCCGTCGATCGTCAGATCGGCCAGCACGATCGGCTGCGTCGCGGTATAATCCCACTGGTCGCCGGGGGTCTGCTGGTAATGCCACGCCACTTCGCCCGTCTTCGGCCGAAGCGCGACGATCGAGGAGAGGTAGAGGTTGTCGCCCCCCTTCGGGCTGCGGGCATTGCGCGGATAGGGGCCGCCGTTGCCGACACCGATGTAAAGCAGGTCGAGCCGCGGATCATAGACCATCGCGTCCCACACCGTGCCGCCGCCGCCAATGTCCCACCGGCTGTCGGGATCCCACGTCCGGGCAGCCACCCGCATCGCCGGGCTGTCGGCGGGCGAAGGCGGGCCGCCGGGAACGGTGTAGAAGCGCCAGCGCCGTTCGCCCGTCGCCAGATCGAAGGCGGTGACGTAGCCGCGCGTATCATATTCGGCGCCGCCGTTGCCGATCACCACCACGTCCCCCGCCACTTCCGGCGCGCCGGTGGAGGAGGTGCCGCGGCCCCTGTCGTCGATCGTCGCGGCCTTCCACAGCAGGTGGCCGTCGCCCGCGTCGAGCGCGTAGAGCATCCCGTCGAGCGCCGCGACATATACGTGGCCCTGCCACACCGCGACGCCGCGGTTGACCATGTCGCAGCAGGCGCCGCGATTGGCCTGCATGTCGACCTCCGGCGTGAACGTCCAGCGCTCCGCCCCCGTCGCGGCATCGAGCGCATAGACGCGGCCGGCGACGCCGCTCGCATACATCACCCCGTCGACGACGATCGGCGTCGCCTCCATGCCACGGCTGGTGCCCAGGTCGTGATCCCAGGCGAAGCCGAGCCGGCTGGCGGTGGCGGCGGAGATGTCGGTCAGCGTCGAATAATGGCTCTTGCCGGCATCGCCGCCGGTCGTCAGCCACATCGCGCCGCCGGCCTCGGCCGAGGCGAGGCGCGCGCGGTCGATCCGCCCCGCCCCGCCGTCGGGCGCTGCGCCCAACAGGGCCATGCAGGCGAGGAGGAGCGCCGCCCGCCGCATCACAGCAGCGCGTAATAGCGGATGAGGTTGCCGTCGCGCTGGCGCTGGCCGATGCCGACGAAGATATGCCGCATCAGCCAGTCGTGCGGCCCCGCCTCCGTCTCGAACGAGGGGGCGGCGCGCAGGTAGAATTCCTCGAACGGCACTTCCGGGCCGCCGCGGAACATCCAGTCCTGCATCCGCGCGATCGTGTCGGGCAGGCGACCCCAGAGGTAGCCGCGGTTGTGCATCAGGATGTTGGTGCCGTCGTCGGCGGTCAGCATGTAGCGCGCGTCGGTCGCCAGCACCCCGTCCGGCCGGAACAGCGCCCAGTCGCCGCCGCTCATCGGCCGGACGATGCCGTTGAGGCGCGGGCCGGACACCACCCCGTCGTCGATATAGACGAAGCCGCGCCCCGCCCCGCTCGGCATCTGCGCGATACTGTCGTGGCGGGCGAAGCGGATCCTGATCTCGAAGCAGAATTCGAGGCGCGGGTCTTCCGGGCCGGACTGGCCGGCGAAGGGGGCGGCGGGATAATCGGTCATGCAGGCTCCTCCGGGGCGGCGAAGGCCCGGCCGGTGACGGGATTGGCATAATGGAAGGGCGGCACGAACACGTGCGGGAAGGCGCCGTAGGCGATCGTCGCCGCCGCATCGGGCATGGCGTCGGCCAGCGGCGGGGCCAGCGGCACGCCGCCGTGGTTCCAGCCGCGATCATATTCGACATAATAGGTCGTGAAGAAGTGGAGGCGGGCGATCTTCCACACGCCATCCTCGCGCACGTAGCGGTTTTCGTAGATGCCCTCGCCCCAGCGCGCCTCGCGCCCCAGCCAGCCGATCTGGATGAAGGCGCGCCAGCGGCCGGCGGCGCTCTGCCCGTCGGGCGCGACGTGGATCACCGGTTGGAGCTGCATGTGGTTGAAGACGGTGCCGTGTTCGAGCGCCGGCAGCGCGTTCAGATAGGTGCGGATGCGCGCCTGCCCGCGAAACAGGCCGCGGCCGGCGATCTCCAGCGTGGCATCGGCGGCGAACAGGTCGGCCGCCTCGTCGTACAGCGTCTTGTCGACATAATAGCCGTAGGCGGCCTGGAGGTTCTGGATGGCGAGATGGTCCTCGGCCGCCTGCGCGCGCCGTTCGAGGGCGGCGATCCGCTGTTCCAGAGACGCCTGCCCGGCTGCTTCCACGATCCGCTCCCGCCCCGGCGTTTTGTAACGCCTGATAGGGTCGTCCTGCCATCAGACGCGGGCGGGATCAAGGAAAAGCTGGTTTGCTTTCGATCCACTTGCGTGGATGCGGCACCGGCGACGCCGGATCGGGCTCTAACGCCGCAAGGCTGCGCGGCCGCGGCTGACGCTGGCGAGGAGGGTATCGAGCTGGCGGGTGGTGTAGCCCGCATCGAGGAACGCCTCGACCTCCGATTCCGGCAGGACATGGCCGCGCGTCCAGGCATGGACGGCGATGCGGCGCAGCGTCTCCAGCCGCGGATCGGCGAGGCGCGAGCTGGCGCCGAGGCCGAACAGCCCGCGCATCGCTCGCGCGATCGGCCCCGGTTCGCCGAGGCTGGCGACGCTATCGGTGCGGGCGGCCGCCACGACCGACCATTCGAGACCCGAGAGCCGCCCCGTATCCTCGGTCCGCTCCGCCCCCAGACGCGGCGCTGCGACGACGCCCGCATACCCCATGCCGAAATCCATATAGGCCATGACGACCACTCCACCCTCGTTCGATACCGGGCGGTATAGATAGCGGCGATCCGGTCGGCAAGCGAAATCTATACCGATCGGTTCGTTTCGTCAGGCGGCCAGCGTCGGGGCCTCCTCGCGTTCGGCGCGGGCCAGTTTCTCGACCAGCCGGTTGAACAGGATCAGGCCCTTGTCGGCGCTGGTCGACATCACCTGCGCGTCCGGCGTCCGGTCGATCACGCGCTGCTGCGCCTCGATCATCACCTTGTCCTCGCCGAACGCCTGGCCGGCGATGCCCATCAGCATGTCGCGCAACGCCTCGTCGCCATGCTTCACGTGCGGCCCCCACGAGAAGAAATAGCGTGCGGTGGCCCCCGCCATCGGCGTCACCGCCTGGCTGGTGAAGGTGACGCCGCCTTGCGCCGCATCCATGTCGGGCGGGCCGAACTGGCATGCGGCGGCGGTCCCTTCCGCGAAATTGCCGCCGGACATCAGCAGGATGCCCGGGATCAGGAAATCGTAGGACGACCAGCGATCGAGCGGCGCGCCGCCCCCCTCGCGGCCGCGCATGCCCGGCTCGCCGGTGATCCACCGTTCGACGCGGATGCCGCGCGGCAAGGCGGTGATCTTCGGCCGGGTGCGCGCCCACGTCTCGCTGGCGCCGAAGCTTTCGGCGTGGACATAGCTCAGGTGGCTGAAATCGAGCAGATTGTCGTTGATGAGCCGTGCCTCGGCGGCATAATCGAGCTGGCCGCGCCCGAGGATGTAATCGGGATCGTCGAAGCCGACCGCGGGCGGGATCAGCGCCGGATCGGCCGCCGCCGCCTCCCCCATCCATACCCACAGCCAGCTATGCCGCTCGACCACCGGATAGCTCCGGACCCGCGCCTGCGCCGGGATCAGATCCTGCCCCGGTATCTCGACGACGCGGCCGTCGGCATCGAACAGCAGGCCGTGATACATGCAGCGCAGATGCGCGCCCTCGCACCGGCCCAGCGACAGCGGCGCCAGCCGGTGGACGCAGCGATCCTCCAGCGCCACCGCGCGCCCGCCCTCGCCCCGCCACACGACGATCGGCTCGTCCAGGATGGTGATCGCCAGCCGGTCGCCTGTGGCCAGATCCTGCGCCCAGCCGGCGACATACCAAGCGTTGCGAACATAGGTCATGCGGGGCCTCCATCTCTCTCCTGCCGTCAGCTTGATTTAACGCCGTTAAGGAGTCAAGGGTGCGAGCATGACCAGCGCCGCCCCCGCGACCCGCCGGCGCGGCGCCGGCATCGATCGCCGCCGCATCGTCGAGGCCGGCTTCGCCCTGCTCGAGACGGGCGGGCTGGACGGGCTGACGATGCGCGATCTGGCGGCACGGATCGGGGTGCAGGCGCCGGCGCTCTACTGGCACGTCGCCGGCAAGGCCGATCTGCTCGCGCTGATGGCGGGCCGCCTATATGCGGACGCGCGCGGCGGCGTGCCGGAGGGGGGGTGACTGGCGGGCGTGGCTGACCGGGTTCGGCCGGGCGCTCCGCAACGCCTTCGCCGCGCATCGCGACGGCGCGCGGCTGTGCGCCATCGCCCCGCCGCTGGCGGCGGTGGAGGGCGCGGCGGACGCCATCGCCGCGCCGCTGATGGCGCGCGGGCTGCCGCGTGCGGCGGCGATCGCCTATCAGGCGTCGGTCATCTCGCTGACGCTGGGCTGGTCGCTCTACGAGGCGAACGGGCCGATGCACGCCTTCCTGGACGAGATGATGGATACCGCCGCGGCCTATGAGACGGGCCTCGCCGCACTGGTCGCCGGGTTCACCTAGAGCTTGATCCAGCAAGCTGGATCAAGCGGCGGCACCGCCCTCCACCACCATTCCAGCGGCACTTCGCGCCGCCGGAACCTCGGGTGGTTTCGCCCGCTCCCCCACCGGGCCTCCCACAGCGTATCCTGATTGGGAGGTCGGGTGGGGGAGCGGGCCGGTGCCGCATCCGCGCAAACGGATCAGACTTGCGCCGGCATATTCCGGCGGCCGCCCGTTGCCGCTATGGCGGCGCGATGCTGACCGCGCTCGACATCGTCACCCTCCTCCTCGTCGGCGGGGCGGCCGTGCTGGGGGTGCTGCGCGGCTTCGTGACGGAGGTGCTGTCGCTGCTCGCCTGGGCGGGCGCGATCGCGGCGCTGAAGCTGTTCCACGCCCCCGCCACCGATCTGCTCGACGGGGTGGTGGGCACGCGCGGGGCGGCGGCGGTGCTGGCCTTCACCCTGCTGTTCATCGTCACCTATGCCGCGGGCAAGCTGATCGCCCACAGCGTCGGCCGCCACACCCGCCAGTCGATCCTGGGGCCAGTCGACCGGTTTCTGGGCCTGGGCTTCGGCGCGCTGAAGGGCCTGCTGGCGGCGACTTTGCTGCTGCTGCTCGCCTCGCTCGGCTACGACACGCTCTACGGCGGCGCCTCGGCCCGGCCGGAGTGGATGACGCAGTCGCGCAGCTATCCGCTGCTTAACGCCGGCGGCCGCGCGATCCTCGATTTCGTCGACCGCCGCCGGCGCGAGGGCGGCACCGCCGCCGCATCGCCGCAGTAGCGGCGGCTGGCGCCCTTCTCTACATACGTCTGATGTCGGCGGACCTCTACAACACCCACATCCTGCGGCTGGCGGCGACCATCCCGCACCAGACCCGCCTCGCGGCCCCGCAGGCGACGGTCGAGAAGCGCTCCCCCGTCTGCGGCAGCCGGGTGACGGTGGACGTGGCGTTGGGGCCGGACGGGCGGGTTTCCGAACTGGGGCAGGAGGTGCGCGCCTGCGCGCTGGGGCAGGCCTCGGCCGGGCTGATGGGGGCCGAGGCGATCGGGCGGACCCCCGCCGAACTGGCGGCGGCGCGCGATGCGCTGGCCGGCTGGCTGGCGGGCGGGCGGCCCGATCCGGGCGACTGGCCGGGCCTCGCCATCTTCACCCCCGCCTTGCCCCACAGCGCGCGCCACGCCTCGATCCGCCTCGCCTTCGAGGCGGTGGCCGAAGCCGCCGAACGGGCGGCGGCGCGATGAACGAGGGCGTCGTGCGCGACGGCGTGGTGATGCTGGGCGCGGCGCTGGCCTTCGTCTTCCTGTTCCGCCGGCTGGGGCTGGGCGCGGTGCTCGGCTATCTCGTCGCCGGCGCGACGATCGGCCCGCAGGGGCTGGGGCTGGTGGGCGAGGCCGAGCAGAAGCTCGGCATCGCCGAACTCGGCATCGTCCTCCTCCTCTTCCTCGTCGGGCTGGAACTGAACCCCTCGCGGCTGTGGCGTCTCCGGCGCGACATCTTCGGCCTCGGCTTCGCGCAGGTCGTCGCCTGCGGGGTGGCGCTGACGGGCGTGATCTTCGCCTTCACCGGCTTCTCGGCGGCGGCGGCGCTGGCGATCGGCCTGCCGCTCGCTCTGTCCTCCACCGCGCAGGTGCTGCCGATGCTGCAATCGGCGGGCCGCCTCAATACCCCCTTCGGCGAGCGCGCCTTTTCCGTCCTGCTGTTCCAGGATCTGTCGATCGTGCCGCTCATCACGATCATCGCCGCGCTGTCGCGCGCGCCGGCCGATCCGTCCGCCCCGCCCGGCTGGCTGCTGGCGCTCTATACGGTCGGCGCGGTGGCCGGGCTGGTGGCGGCGGGGCGCTGGCTCATCAACCCCGCCTTCCGGCTGATCGGCCGGCTGGGCGAGCGCGAGATGTTCGTGGCGGCCGGCCTGTTCACGGTCCTGGCCTCCGCCGCGCTGATGGAGTGGCTGCATCTCTCCACCGCTCTCGGCGCCTTCGTCGCGGGCATGATGCTGGCCGATTCGCCCTACCGGCACGAGCTGGAGACCGACGTCGATCCGTTCCGCACGATCCTGCTCGGCCTGTTCTTCCTGGCCGTCGGCATGATGCTGGACCTCACCGCCATCGCACAGCGCCCGCTGTTCGTGATCGGCCTCGCCGCCGCGGTCGTGGCGGTGAAGGCGGCGATCATGATCGGCCTCGCCCGGCTGTTCGGGATGAAGGGCAAGTCCGCCTTCGCCTTCGGCCTGCTGCTCAGCCAGGGCGGCGAATTCGGCTTCGTGCTGTTCGCGCAGGCCGCCGCCGCGCAGCTGATCGCCCCGCAGGCCGCCAGCCTGATGGGCGCGGTCGTCACCCTGTCGATGGCGACGACGCCGTTCCTGATGATCCTCGCCCGCCGCCTCAACGGCAGCGGCGCCAAGCCGGTGCGCGACGATCTCGACGGCCCCGAGAAGTCCGGGCCGTCCGCCGCGATCGTCGTCGGCTACGGCCGCTTCGGGCAGACGGTGGCGCAGATGCTAATGGCGGCGGGCAGCAGCGTGACGATCATCGACAGCAAGCCCGAGCAGATCGAGACGGCGGAGAAATTCGGCCTCAAGGTCTATTACGGGGACGGGACGCGGCTCGACCTGCTCAAACAGGCGGGCGCGGCGGACGCGCGGACGATCGTGTTCGCGATGGATGGCGACCAGCTGTCGCCCGAGGAACTGACGCAGGCGCTCGCCACCTTCCGTCAGGCCGCCATCTTCGTGCGCGCCTACGACCGGCGCGCGCTGATCTCCTACCGCGGGATCGACGTGGGGGCGGCGGTGCGCGAGGTGTTCGAAAGCGCGGTCAAGATGGGCCGGCTGGCGCTGGGGGCGGTCGGCGTGGAGGAGAGCGAGGTGGACCGGGTGGAGGAGGAATATCGGCTGCGCGACAAGGCACGGCTGCGCGCCCAGAAAGAGGAGGGGACGATCTTCGCGGATCGCGCGCGCGAGCTGATGTTCCGCCCCGATTCGCCGCTGGATCCCGCCTCGTGAGCGGCGCGCGCG
Source organism: Edaphosphingomonas fennica (assembly GCA_036946415.1). Classification (GTDB taxonomy): domain Bacteria; phylum Pseudomonadota; class Alphaproteobacteria; order Sphingomonadales; family Sphingomonadaceae; genus Sphingomonas_Q; species Sphingomonas_Q fennica_A. Next base: position 154,665 of record JAQIJD010000007.1, read on the forward strand.
GCGGCGGCGCGATCGCCTTGTTCGCGGCCCTGTCGGGGGCGATCGCGGTCGGCATGGGGGCGGCGGGTGCGCATGGCCTCGCCGGCCGCGCCGCCGACTGGGCGCGCACCGGCGCAGAATTCCAGATGATTCACGCGGTCGCCGCGCTCGTCGCCTTGCAGATGCGCGGGCGGCTGGCGGCGGTGGTGCTGGTCGGCGGGGCGGCGGTCTTCTCGGGCACGCTCTACCTGATGGCGCTCGGCTGGCCGACGTGGCTGGGGCGGGTGACGCCGGCGGGCGGGCTGGTGATAATCGCCGGCTGGCTGCTGCTCGCCCTGCGCAAATGACCGCGCCCGCCGGGGACCGTGCCTGGCTCGACTGGGCGGTGGGCGAGATCGTCGCCGATCAGGCGCGATCGGCCGATACGCATCTGATCCGCATGGCCCTGCCGGCGCTGCCGGGGATCGACCTCTATCTGAAGGACGAATCGACGCATCCGTCCGGCTCGCTCAAGCACCGGCTGGCGCGCTCGCTGTTCCTCTACGCGCTGTGCAACGGCTGGATCCGGCGCGGGCGGCCGGTGATCGAGGCGTCGTCCGGCTCGACCGCCATTTCCGAAGCCTATTTCGCCCGGCTGCTAGGGCTGCCGTTCATCGCCGTCGTGCCGACCGGAACGGCGCCCGCCAAGCTGGCGGAGATCGCGCGGCTGGGCGGGCGGGCGCATGCCGTGCCCGCCTGCAAGGTGCCCGCCGCCGCGCAGGCGCTGGCGGCGGAGACGGGCGGCCATTTCATGGACCAGTTCACCTTCGCCGAGCGCGCGACTGACTGGCGCGGCAACAACAATATCGCCGAATCGATCTTCGCGCAGATGGCGCACGAGCGGCATCCCGATCCGGCATGGATCGTGGTGGGGGCGGGCACCGGCGGCACCTCCGCCACGATCGGCCGCTACCTGCGCTACCGCCGCGCGGGGGCGGTGGGGACGCGGCTGGCGGTGGTCGATCCGGAATTTTCGGTGTTCGCCGAAAGCTGGGCGACGGGGCGGCGCGACCTCGTGTCGGATCGTGGATCGCGGGTCGAGGGGATCGGCCGGCCGCGCGTCGAGGCCAGCTTCCTGCCGCACGTCATCGACCGGATGATCGCGGTGGAGGATGCGGCCAGCTTCGCCGCCGCGCGCTTCCTGTCCGACCGGATCGGCCGGCGCGTCGGCCCGTCGACCGGCTGCAACCTGATCGGCGTGCTGCAACTGGCCGAGGCGATGGCGCGGGCGGGCGAGACGGGCAGCATCGTCACCCTGCTGTGCGATCCCGGCGAACGGTACCGCGACAGCCTGTTCGACGATCGCTGGATGGACGCGCACATGCCCGATCATCCGCGCTGGGCGGCGTGGACGGCGCGCTTTACCGCGGCAAAGCTGGACGAAACCGCCGATCGTCCCTAGATTGATCGATCATGGCCACCCTCTGCCAGATTCCTGCCCAGCGCGGCCGCCCCCGCGAGTTCGACATGGACGTCGCCCTCGCCGCTGCGCTGCGCGTGTTCTGGCGCAACGGCTATGAGGGCGCATCGCTGACTGAACTGACGCAGGAGATGGGCATCACCAAGCCCAGCCTCTACGCCGCGTTCGGCAACAAGGAATCCCTGTTCCGCAAGGCGTTCGAACTCTACGAGCGCGAGAAGCTGGCCTATGTCGGCCAGGCGCTGGACGCGCCGACCTCGCGCGAGGTGGCCGAGCGGCTGCTGATGAGCGCGATCGACATGCAGGCCAGCGGCTGCGATCCGAAAGGCTGCCTCGGCGTCATCAGCGCCGTCACCTGCGGGCCGGAAGCCGATTCGATCCGGCAGGAGGTGCTGTCGCGCCGCCTCTCTTCGCTGAAGGCGATGGTCGATCGGTTCGAGCGCGCGGTGTCGGAGGGCGATCTGCCCGCCGACATCGATCCCGAGGCGCTGGCCCGTTATCTGAGCGCGATCATGCAGGGCCTGTCAGTGCAGGCGCGATCGGGGGCGAATTGCACCGAGCTGGGCATGATCGCGCGCACCACGCTGGCGCTCTGGCCCCGCACCGAGGGGCGCTGAGAGCCTCACCCCCGCCCCAGCAGATCGTCGACCAGCGCGCCAAGCGTGGCATAGCCCGCAACGCGCATCCCCTCGTTTCCCGTCATGCCGCCCGGTGCCAGCGCACGCCCGAAGCCGAGCTTGGCCGATTCGCGTAAACGCAGCGGCGCATGCGCCACGGGGCGGACCTCGCCCGACAAGGCGACCTCGCCGAACGCCACCGCCTGCGGCGGCACCGGCCGTTCGGCCAGCGCCGAGACGAGCGCCGCGGCCACTGCCAGATCGGCGGCGGGATCGACGATGCGATAGCCGCCCGCCACGTTCAGATAGACTTCGGCGGTCGAGAAACTGAGGCCGCAGCGCGCCTCCAGCACCGCCAGGATCATCGCGAGCCGCCCCGCATCCCAGCCGACCACCGCCCGCCGGGGGGTCGCCCCGCTCGCCAGCCGCACCACCAGCGCCTGTATCTCCACCAGCACCGGCCGCGTCCCCTCCATCGCCGGGAAGACGGTGGCGCCCGCGATCGATTCGCCGCGCTGGGTGAGGAACAGGGCCGAGGGGTTGGCGACCTCGCCCAGCCCTTCCTCGCCCATCGCGAACACGCCGATCTCGTCGGTGCCGCCGAACCGGTTCTTGGTGGCGCGCAGCAGGCGATATTGGTGGCTGCGCTCGCCTTCGAACGCCAGCACCGTATCGACCATATGTTCGAGCACGCGCGGGCCGGCGAGCTGCCCGTCCTTGGTGACGTGGCCGACGAGGATCAGCGCGGTGCCGCATTCCTTGGCGAAGCGGATCAGCTCGTGCGCCGAGGCGCGGACCTGGCTGACGGTGCCGGGCGCGCCCTCGATCAGGTCCGAATGCATCGTCTGGATCGAATCGATCACCAGCAGCGCCGGCGGGCGCCCCTGGCCGACGGTGGTCAATATGTCGCGCACGGAGGTGGCGGCGGCGAGCTGGACGGGGGCGTGCCCCACCCCCAGCCGCCGTGCGCGCAGCCGCACCTGATCGGCCGCCTCCTCGCCGGAAATGTAGGTGACGGGCAGCCCCGCCAGCGCCAGCCGCGCCGCCGCCTGCAACAGCAGGGTCGATTTGCCGATGCCCGGATCGCCGCCGATCAGCGTCGCCGATCCCGCCACCAGCCCGCCGCCCAGCGCCCGATCGAGTTCAGCAATGCCCGTCGCCAGCCGCGGCGGCAGCGGCACGTCCGCATCGAGCGCGGACAGGACGACCGTCCGCCCGCCCGAGCGCAGATCGTGGCGCGCGGAGAAGGGCGTCACGACCGCGCCGGCATCCTCGACCAGCGAATTCCACTCGCCGCAATCGACGCACTGGCCCTGCCATTTGGAAGTGGCGGTGCCGCAGGCCTGGCAGACATAGCGTTTCTGGGCGCGCGCCACCCGATGCTCCCTTTGAACGAAGCGGGAACATAGCCACGTGCGTCGGACACCGCAACCGATCGCTGGCGTTCGCGCGCGCCAGCGCATAGACGGAGCGTCAGGAGGCGTGGCCCATGAATTTTCTGAAGACGCTCTTCTGGATCGCGATCACGGTCGTCGCGGTCGTCTTCGCCACCAACAATTGGCATGCGGTGACGCTGAACCTCTGGGCCGGATTGCAGGCGGATGCCAAGCTGCCGGTGCTGCTGTTCGTCTCCTTCCTGGTCGGTTTCCTGCCGACATGGCTGTGGCATCGCGCGCGCCTGTGGCAGGTGCGCCGGCAGGTTGAGCAGCGCCCGCTGCCGGTGGCGGCCGAACCCTATGCCGCCCCCGCCATGGCGGACCCCGCCCCCGCCCCGATCCCGACGCAGATGCCCGAGCGCGCGCCCGTGCCGCTGCCCGGCGAGCCGCTCGCCTGATGCCGTCGCGGATCTATGTCGCGATCGACACGCCCGATCTGCCGCGCGCGCTGGCGCTGGCGGCGGCGGTGCGCGGCCATGTCGGCGGGCTCAAGCTCGGCCTCGAATTCTTCGCCGCACATGGCCAGCTTGGCGTGCGCGAGATGGCGGGTGTCGGCCTGCCGATCTTCCTCGATCTGAAGCTGCACGACATCCCCAATACGGTGGCGAGCGCGGTGCAGGCGCTGGCCGGCCTGTCGCCGGCGGTCCTCACTGTCCATGCCGCGGGCGGCCGGGCGATGATGGAGGATGCCAAGGCCGCCGCGCCGCCGGGCACGAAGGTGGTCGCGGTGACGGTGCTGACCAGCCTCGATGCGGGCGATCTCGCCGCGACCGGCGTCGGCGGCGGCCCGCAGGCGCAGGTCGAGCGGCTGACGGGGCTGGCGCGCGAGGCGGGGATCGACGGGATCGTCTGTTCGGGGGCGGAGGTGGCGGCCGCGCGCGCGCTGTGGCCAAAGGGCTATTTCGTCGTGCCCGGCGTTCGCCCCGAAGGCAGCGGCCTGGGCGACCAGAAGCGCGTGATGACGCCGCGTCAGGCCGCCGATGCCGGCGCCTCGATCCTCGTCATCGGCCGCCCGATCACCCGCGCCGCCGACCCCGACGCCGCCGCCCGCGCCATCGCGGCGACGCTGTGAGCGCCGCCGCTCCCAAGGGCCCGGCGTCCTATTTCCCGTCGATCGAGGCGAAATACGGCCGGCCGATCGGCGAATGGCAGGCGCTGATCCGAGCGCAGCTGCCGGCCAGGCATATGGCGCTGGTGGCGATGCTGAAGGCCGATCACGGCATGGGCCACGGCCACGCCAACGCCCTCGTCGCGCATGTACTGGCGGAGGAGGCCGGCCGGACCTAGCTTTCCGGCGGGCGCTTGCACGCCTCGCAGCGGCGCTGGCAGAGGATGCCCGGCATCGCCGCCGCGGGTCGCAGGCCGGGGACGGGGGTGAGGCCGGCCATGATCTCGGGCGAGATACCCTCGGGGGCCGCCTGCGCGTGGCAGAGCAGGCAGTTGCGGCGATAGCCGGCGCGGGTGAGGCCGGAATGGTCCTCCGGCTCGGCCGCGCGCGCGGGGGGCGAACAGCGCCACCGCCGGCACCGCTGCCGCCAGCATCAGCAACCCCGCCCCGCGCCACCGACGCTCCGCCGTGCCCGTCGCCATCGCCACCCCCGGTCGCGCCGCCCCGCTTCCCCGCGATCGGCACCGCGCCTATATGCCACGCCATGACCGTCACCGCCAAGATCTGCGGCCTCCGCGACGAGGCGACGCTCGATGCCGCCGTCGCAGGCGGCGCGTCCCACGTCGGCTTCGTCTTCTTCCCCCGCTCGCCCCGAAATGTCGCGCCGGATCGCGCGGCGGCGCTCGTCCGGCGGCTGCCCGATCGGGTGACGGCGGTGGCGGTGGTGGTCGATCCCGATGCGGCGCTGCTGGCCGAGGTTGCCCGCGCCGGCATCCGCGCCGTGCAGTTGCATGGGGCCGAGACGCCCGCCGACGCCGCCGCCGCGCGCGCCGCTGGGCATGAGGTATGGAAGGCGATCGCGGTGCGCACCGCCACCGATCTGGCGGCGGCGCGCGCCTATCGCGGTGCTGTGGACCGCATCCTCTACGACGCGAAGACGCCCGAGGGCGCGCTGCCCGGCGGAATGGGCGTACGGTTCGACTGGCGGCTGCTCGACGGCTTCGCGCATCCGTTGCCGTGGGCGCTTTCGGGCGGCCTCGATGCCGGCAACGTGCGCGAGGCGGTGGGCATCACCGGCGCGCGGCTGGTGGATGCCTCGTCGGGGGTGGAGAGCGCGCCCGGCGTCAAGGATGTGGACAAGATCGGCGCCTTCCTCCAAGCGATCGGATCATTATGAACGCCCCCAATTCCCTTCGCGCCCAGCCCGATACGGACGGGCATTTCGGCCAGTTCGGCGGCCGCTACGTGGCCGAGACGCTGATGCCGCTGATCTTGGAGCTGGAACGCGAATATCGCGGCGCCAAGGACGATCCGGCGTTCGAGGCGGAGTTCCGCGATCTGCTGCGCCACTATGTCGGCCGCGCCAACCCGCTCTATTACGCCGCCGGGCTGACGGAGGCGCTGCGCGCGGACCTGCCGGCGGACAAGGGCGCGAAAATCTATCTGAAGCGCGAGGATCTGAACCACACCGGCGCGCACAAGATCAACAATTGCATCGGCCAGATCCTGCTCGCGCGGCGGATGGGCCGCACCCGGATCATCGCCGAGACGGGGGCCGGGCAGCACGGCGTCGCCACCGCCACCGTCGCCGCGCGCTTCGGCCTGCCCTGCACCATCTTCATGGGCGCGCGCGATATCGAGCGGCAGAAGCCCAACGTGTTCCGCATGAAGCTGCTGGGCGCGGAGGTGCGCGCCGTCACCTCAGGCGCGCAGACGCTGAAGGATGCGATGAACGAGGCGCTGCGCGACTGGGTCGCCAACGTCCACGACACTTTCTACATCATCGGTACCGCCGCCGGCCCGCATCCCTATCCGGAACTGGTGCGCGACTTCCAGTCGGTGATCGGCACCGAGACGCGCGCCCAGATCCTCGAACAGGAAGGCCGCTTGCCCGACGTGATCGTGGCGGCGGTGGGCGGCGGATCGAATGCGATCGGCATGTTCCACCCCTTCCTCGACGATGCGGACGTGAAGCTGGTCGGCGTCGAAGCGGCGGGGCGCGGCATCGACACGCGCGAACATGCCGCCAGCCTCGCCGGCGGCGCGCCGGGCGTGCTGCACGGCAACCGCACCTATCTGTTGCAGGACGAGGACGGCCAGATCGCCGAGGCGCACAGCATCTCGGCCGGCCTCGACTATCCCGGCATCGGCCCCGAGCACGCCTGGCTGCACGAGACGGGCCGCGCCACCTACGAACCGGTGACGGATACCGAGGCGCTCGACGCATTCCAGCTGCTTTGCCGGGTCGAGGGCATCATCCCCGCCCTTGAATGCGCCCATGCGCTGCACGCCACCGTCAATCACGCCCGCGCCCTGCCGCGCGACGGCGTGGTGGTGATGAATCTGTCGGGCCGGGGCGACAAGGACATCTTCACGGTCGCCGAGGCGTTGGGAGTGGAGATTTGAGCCGCCTCGCCGCCACCTTCGCGTCCTGCGCCGCAGAGGGCCGTGCCGCCCTCGTCGCCTTCGTCACCGGCGGCGATCCGGCGCCTGCCGTCACCCCCGCGATCCTCGATGCGATCGTCGCGGCGGGTGCCGACGTGATCGAGCTGGGGATGCCCTTCACCGATCCGATGGCGGACGGCCCCGCCATCCAGCTCGCCAACCTGCGCGCGCTGGGTGCGGGGACGACTACCGCGACGATCCTCGATATCGCCCGCGGCTTCCGCCAGCGCCATCCGCAGGTGCCGCTGGTACTGATGGGCTATGCCAATCCGATGGTGCGGCGCGGGCCGGATTGGTTCGGCGCAGCCTGTTCCGACGCCGGCGTCGACGGGGTGATCTGCGTCGACATCCCGGCCGAGGAGGATGCCGCGCTCGGGCCGGCGCTGCGCGAGGCCGGCGTCGCCATGATCCGCCTCGCCACGCCGACGACCGACGCGGCGCGGCTGCCGGCCGTCCTCGCGAACGGGTCCGGCTTCCTCTATTACGTCTCGGTAGCAGGCATCACCGGCCAGCAGCAGGCGGCGCAGGCCTCGATCGAGGAGGCCGTCGCGCGGCTCAAGGCGGGGACGGAGCTGCCGGTGGCGGTCGGCTTCGGCGTGCGCACGCCCGATCAGGCCGCCGCCGTGGCGCGCGTGGCGGACGGCGTGGTGGTCGGCTCGGCGATCGTCTCGGCGGTGGCCGAGGCGGCGGCGCAGGGCCGCGATCCGGCGGCGGCGGCCGGCGCGATCGTCGGCGGGCTGGCGCAGGCGGTGCGGGGCGCGCGGCTGGAGGCGGCGGCATGAGCTGGCTCGATCGCGTCCGCAACGCGCTCTCCTTCGGCGAGAAGCGCGATACGCCCGACAATCTCTGGCACAAATGCCCCGCCTGCACGCAGATGGTCTTCACCAAGGAATGGGAGGAGAACCAGTCCGTCTGCCCGAAATGCGGCTATCACGGGCGGATCGGGCCGGACGAACGCTTCGACCAATTGTTCGACAGCGGCGTCTACGTTCCCCTCCCCGCGCCCACGGTGCGCGAGGATCCGCTGAAGTTCCGCGACCAGAAGGCCTATCCCGCCCGCCTCAAGGAAGCGCGCGCCAAGACCGGCGAAAGCGACGCGCTCATCAACGCGCGCGGCGAGATCGAGGGGCTGAAGGCGGTCGTCGGCGTCCAGGATTTCGCCTTCATGGGCGGATCGATGGGCCTCGCCGTGGGCGCCGCCTTCGTCGCCGGGGTCGAGGCGGCGATTGCCGACGATTGCCCCTACATCATCTTCACCGCCGCCGGCGGCGCCCGGATGCAGGAGGGCATCCTCTCGCTGATGCAGATGCCGCGGACGACGGTGGCGATCGCGAAGCTGCGCGAGGCGGGGCTGCCCTATATCGTGGTGATGACCGATCCGACGACGGGCGGCGTCACCGCCTCCTATGCGATGCTGGGCGACGTGCAGCTGGCCGAGCCGGGCGCGCTGATCGGTTTCGCCGGGCAGCGCGTGATCGAATCGACGATCCGCGAGAAGCTGCCCGAAGGCTTCCAGCGCGCCGAATATCTGCTCGATCACGGGATGCTCGACATGGTCGTCCATCGCCACCGGCTGCGGGCGGAGCTGGCGCGGCTGATCGGCTATCTCTGCCCCGGCCGGGGCAGCGGGGTGGCGGCGGCCTGATGGCCGACCATGCCGTGTCCGACGATGCCGCCGTCCAGCGCCAGCTCGACCGGCTGGCGTCGCTCTCGCCCGGCGCGGACGTGCTGGGGCTGGAGCGGATCACCACGCTCTGCGCGCGGCTGGGCGACCCGCAGCTGCGCCTGCCGCCGATCCTCCACGTCGCCGGCACCAACGGCAAGGGATCGACCTGTGCAACGCTGCGCGCCGCGGTGCAGGCGGCGGGGCTGACCGCACACGTCTACACCAGCCCCCACCTCGTCCGCTTCAACGAGCGCATCCGCATCGCCGACCGGCTCATCGACGACGATCTGCTCGCCGCACTGCTGGAAGAGGTGCTGGACGTGGGCGAGGACGTCAACGCCAGCTTCTTCGAGGTGACGACGGCGGCCGCCTTCCTCGCCTTCTCGCGCCAGCCGGCCGACGCTTGCATCCTCGAAGTGGGGCTGGGCGGGCGGCTGGATGCGACCAACATCGTGCCGCCGCCCGCCGCCTGCGGGATCGCGCAGCTCGGCCTCGACCATCAGGCGTTCCTGGGCAATACGATCGAGATCATCGCCGGCGAGAAGGCGGGCATCGCCAAGCGCGGCGTGCCGCTCCTGACGCAACATTATCCGCCGCGCGTGGCCGAGCCGATCGCCCGCGCCGCCGCCGCCGCGGGGGCGGAGTGGCTGCCCAAGGGCGGGCGGTGGGACTGGACCGTCCACCACAACCGCCTCCACTATCGCGATGCCGAGGGCGAGCTTGACCTGCCGCTGCCGCGCCTCGCCGGCCGCCATCAGGCGGGCAACGCCGCGCTGGCGGTGGCGATGCTACGCCACCAGCGGGCCGTTCCGCTGCCGCCGCACGCTTTGCGCGCGGCGATGGGCTGGGCGGACTGGCCGGCACGGCTCCAGCATCTGAAGGACGGCACGCTGGCGGCGCTGCTGCCCGACAGCGAGCTGTGGCTGGACGGCGGCCACAATCCCGCCGCCGCCATCGCCATCGCCGATTTCCTGAAGCACCGCCTGCCCGAGGGGGAGAAGGCGACGCTGGTGATCGGCATCCTCGCCAACAAGGATCCGGACGGCATCCTCGCCCCCCTCTCGCACCATATCGACCGGCTGATCGCGGTGCCGGTGCCAGGCCATGCCTGCCACGAACCGGCCGCGCTGGCGACGCTGGCGCAGGCGCACGGCATCGCCGCCGGCACCGCCGCCGATCCGCCCGCGGCGCTGGCGGCCATCGCAGCGGGAGCGGTGCCGGGCCTCGTGCTGATCCTGGGTTCGCTCTATCTGGCGGGCACGGTGCTGGCGGCGAACGGGACGCCACCGCAATAGGCGGGCCGCGGTAGTCTTCATCGCTGCGGTGGGGATGACAGACCCCACCCCCAACCCAGCAACGGGTGAACGGTCCCCCGGACCGTTCAGGCCATGCCGGGGGCATGGCCGGCCCGATGCTCCTGAAGGGGAGGGGAGCCGAACGGAATGAAAGCCCCTCCCCTTCAGGGGAGGGGTTGGGGTGGGGTTTCGCGTCTTGGTCGGGCGGCCGTGGACGGGCGCGCAGCGGTTCACCCCCGGTAGCGCGCCTCCGACAGGTCCAGCTCCCGCGTCAGCTTGCGCGCCGTCTCGCTGCCGATGCGGCGTTCGCGGAGCAGGCCCCGCAATGCGTCGCGTTCGGCGCGGACGCCCAGCAGGCGGAAGTCGGCGGCGAGCCGGTCCTGCGTGCGCGCCGCTTCCTGCCGGTCGCCGGTCAGCCCCTCGATCCGTTCGCGATAGAGGTCCATGACCCGCGCCCCGGCCGCGGCGAACAGGTCGGGATCGTCATGGTCCTCGGCCAGCGCATGCTGATGGCGCTCGATCGCGCGCACGGCCGCCTTCGACAAAGCGATGCGCGCGCCTTCCTCCTCGGCCTGGCGCGAGGGTTCGGGCGGCAGCACCAGCCCCTTCAGCAGGATCGGCAAAGCGATCGTCGCCAGCACCAGCGAGACGATGATGACGCCCGCCGCGAGGAAGATGGCGAGGTCGCGCGCCGGGAAGGGCGTGCCGTCCCCCATGGTCAGCGGCAGCGTCAGCACGCCCGCCAGCGTGATCGCGCCGCGCACGCCCGCGAAGGAGGTGGTGGCGACCAGCCGCCAGTCCGGGCTGCGGATCGCCTCGGGTGCGGCCCCCCGCAGGATCGTCAGCCTGAGCGATGCCCACACCCAGGCGAAACGCAGCGCCGCCAGCCCGGCGACGATCGCCGCGACATAGACCGCCAGCCACCAGGGCGAGGCATGGCCGGTCAGTGCCACCGTTTGCTTCGCGCCCGCCAGGATCGCGGGCAATTGCTCGCCCAGCAGCACGAAGATGATGCCGTTCAATGCGAACTGGATCGTATCCCACACCGAATTGCGGCGCATCCGCGTGACGGCCATCGTCGCGCGCGAGATTTCGGCGAAGCTCATCGTCACGCCGGCGCTGACCGCGGCGAGGATGCCCGATGCGTGGAGATGTTCGGCCAGCAGGTAGGAACCGAACGGGATCAGCAGGCTGACGAGGATCTGCGAGCCGGTATCCTCGCCGAACCGCCGCGTCACCCATGCCTTGGCGCGCGCCGCCGCCAGCGTGACGAGCACGCCGATGACGAGGCCGGCGCCCGCCACCCACAGGAAATTGGCCGCCGCGGTGCCCGCCGAGAAGGTGCCGGTCAGCGCCGCGGCGACGGCGAAGCGCAGGCAGACAAGGCCCGAGGCGTCGTTGAGCAGGGATTCGCCTTCGAGGATGTGCATCATCCGCTTCGGGATCGGCACCCGCGCGGCGATGGCCGACACCGCGATCGGATCGGTCGGCGAGACGACCGCGGCCAGCGCGAAGGCCACCGCCAGCGGCATCGCCGGGATCATCCAGTGGATCAGGAAGCCCATGCCGACCACCGTCAGCAGGACGAGGCCCAGCGCCAGCTCGACCACCGTCGAGATGTCCTTGAGCAACTCGTCCTTGGGGATGCGCCACCCGTCGAGGAACAGCAGCGGCGGCAGGAACAGGAACAGGAACAGTTCAGGGTCCAGCTCCACCCGGTAGGATGTGGAGAGACCGATCAGCCCACCGAGCGCGATCTGCACCAGCGGCGCCGGCACCGACACCGGCAACATCCGGGCGATGGCGCCGCTGACGACCACGGCGAGCAGGAGGAAAAGGCTGATCGATACGGTTTCCAAAATTGTCCCCTCGCTGTCCGGCGACGACCCTAGGGGCGTAGGACGATTCGGGACAGGATAAACGACCTTCGTTTTGCGATTGACTTGCAATAGCGATCATGATGATCTGCCGGGCAGGACGAGGGAGTACCCCATGACCGCGACGACCGACATCACCAGCCTGCTGCCGACCCCGCTGCCGGCCTGCTACAACAGCCGTATCCTGCTGTTCGCGATCCGGCGGATGGCGGCGCACGGCCTGAACGACGCCCATGCCGCGCACGCTTTGCTCGGCTGGTTCGGCCTCGGCTTCCGCCGGCCGCTGGTGCTGCTGCGCGCGCTGATGGCGGAGGTCTCGCGCGTCTCGGAACGCCGGCTGGCGGTGGCGCCCTGCTGCTGCCGGCGGATGACGCGATCGGAGGCGGCACTGATCGCCGCCATCCAGGCCGCCCCCGCCGACGCCGCCGGCACGCACGACGCACTACGCGCCCTCACCGGCACGCGCCACTGCCTGGGTGCGCTCAGCAGCGCGCAGGCACTGGCGCAGGCGTTCGACGATCTCGGCCGGCCGCTGGAGGTAGCGGCGGCGGACTGATCGCTGCCGAGAAGAATGAGATTCACGCGGAGGCGCGGAGACGCGGAGGGCGTTTGCCGTAGGGTCGGCGCAGCCATTTCTAGGATGGCCTGCGGCCGGCAGGGCGAGGCGGCGTCATGCGGAACACCTCCGCGTCTCCGCGCCTCCGCGCGAACCCTGCCCGTTTCAGGCTACGCCGCGCCGTGCCCTTCCGCCAGATAGTCGGCGGACTGCATCTCCATCAGCCGGCTCACCGTGCGCTCGAACTCGAATGCGCCGTCGCCTTCGCGGTAGAGCGACTCGGGCGGGGCGGCGGCGGTGGCGAGCAGCTTGACGCGATGTTCGTAGAGCGTGTCGATCAGCACCTTGAAGCGCGCCGCCTCGTTGCGTCGCTCCGGCCCCATCAGCGGAATGCCGACGATGATGACGGTGTGATAGGCGCGCGCGATCGCCAGATAGTCGGCGGCACCCCGCGCCTCCGCACACAGCCGCTTGAACGAGAAGACGGCGACGCCCTTGAGCGCCTTGGGCACCTCCAGCGTCCGCCCGCCGGGCACCGCCAGCGTGGCGGAGGGAACGTGGGCGCGGTCCTCGGGCGGATAGTCGGTCAGGCGGAAGAAGGCGGCGCTCACCGCCCTGGTGGCAGTATCGCCCAGCGGCCAGTGCCAGGTCGGGTGGCCGCCCAGCCGCTCCAGCCGATAGTCGGTCGGCCCGTCCAGCGTCAGCACCTCCAGCCGCCGCTCGATCAGCGCGATGAAGGGCAGGAACAGCTCGCGGTTCAGCCCGTCCTTGTAGAGATCGGCGGGCGGGCGGTTGCTGGTCGTCACGATCACCGTGCCGGCGTCCATCATCGCCGTGAACAGCCGGCTCATGATCGCGGCATCGGCCATGTTGTTGACGACCATCTCGTCGAAGCACAGCAGCCGCGCCTTGGCGGCAAGCGCGGCGGCGACGGGGGCGATCGGGTCGCCCGCCTCCTTGCTCCGCTCGGCACGCAGGCGATCATGCACCTCGAGCATGAATTCGTGGAAGTGGACGCGGCGCTTGGGTGCGACCGCGACGGCGCCGTGGAACAGGTCCATCAGCATCGACTTGCCGCGCCCCACCCCGCCCCACAGGTAGAGACCGCGCGGGGCCGGCGTCCCCCTGCCGGTCAGGCGGGCGAGCAAGCCGGCGCGCGGCGGATGCTCCAGCGCTTGCGCCAGCGCCGCCAGCCGCTCGGCGGCGCGCGCCTGATCGGGATCGGGGCGCAGTTCGCCGGCGGCGATCAGCGCGCGATAGTCCGCCAGCACGCCGCTCACCGGTCGGAAGCGCCCGGCAATTTGCGCAGCGTGCCGTCGAAGGTGGCGATCACGTCCGCGCCCTGCTCCATCTGCCCGCGGACGAACAGCAGCTTGCCCGTCTCGCCGGTGACGGTGAGGACCGCATCGAGCGGCTCGCCGAGCCGGCCGGGCTGGATGAACTGGGTGTTGAGCGCGAGGGTGACCGCCGGCCCCAGCGCCAGCCGGCCGAGGATCGCCGGCCCGAGGAACAGCGAAAGATCGGCGAAGGCGGTGAGGAACCCGCCGTGGATCGCGCCGAACGGATTGGAATGGCGCCGCCCGGGCGCCATCCGGCAGCGCGCCCGATCGCCCTCCGCCCGCACCGCGACCGGCCCGTAGACGTGGTGGAAGCGATCCTCCTCGGCGCGCAGCAGGCGGAAGCCGTCCGCGTCGGGCGGATCGAACCGCCCCGCCTGCCGGCCGAGATCGGGCGCGTCGCCGGCCACGCCGGTCAGAGCTGCCGCTCGACCACCATCTTCTTCACCTCGGCGATCGCCTTGGCGGGGCTGAGGCCCTTGGGGCAGACGTTCGAACAGTTCATGATCGTGTGGCAGCGATAGAGGCGGAAGGGATCCTCCAGCTCGTCGAGCCGCTCGCCGGTCATCTCGTCGCGGCTGTCCGCCAGCCAACGATAGGCCTGGAGGAGGATCGCCGGCCCCAGGAACTTGTCGCTGTTCCACCAGTAGCTGGGGCAGGAGGTGGAGCAGCAGGCGCACAGGATACACTCGTAGAGGCCGTCGAGCTTGGCGCGGTCCTCGGGGCTTTGCAGCCGCTCCTTGCCCGAGGGGGCGGGCGTGACGGTCTGCAACCACGGCTGGATCGAGGCATATTGCGCGTAGAAGTGCGTGAAATCGGGGACGAGATCCTTGATGACGTCCATGTGCGGCAGCGGCGTGATCCGCACGTCGCCCTTCACATCCTCGATCGCGGTGGTGCAGGCGAGGCCGTTGCGCCCGTCGATGTTCATCGAGCAGGAGCCGCAGATCCCTTCCCGGCACGAGCGGCGGAAGGTGAGGCTCGGGTCCGCCTCCGCCTTCATCTTGATGAGCGCGTCGAGCACCATCGGGCCGCAATCGTCGAGATCGATCTCGAACGTGTCGTAGCGCGGATTCTCTCCCGAATCGGGGTCGTAGCGATAGACCTTGAAGGTCTTGACGTTGGCCGCCCCGGCCTCCGCCTTGTGGACCTGCCCGCGGGCCTTGATCTTGCTGTTCTTCGGAAGCGCGAATTCGGCCATCGGACGTCCCTTATGCTGCGGATGCGATAGCCAAGGATCGTCGCGATCGAAAGCCCAAACCGCGCTTTTCGGCGGATGCCGGGGATATGGGACGCGCAAAGCCCCCCGGCAACCGCGGGCGACGGGCGTCAGGCGGCGGCGGCCGGCGGCGTGCCTTCCACCGCTGCCTGGGTATGCTGGCTGCGCGGTTGCAGCGTCGGGAAGCTGGGCAGCGCCGGATCGAACCGGTCCCACGCCACCGCGTCCTTGGTGTAGATCACGCTCTCGGGGCGGACGGCGGACGGATCGTCGAGCGAGCCGGCCTGGACCATGATGACCTCGCCCGGCAGATCGCCCGCGGTGTAGAGGCGGCCGGCGCAAGTCCCGCAGAAATGGCGCGTCACCCGCCCGCCGGTGTCGCCATGGTTGGTGAAGGTGGCGGGCGTGCCTTCCATCGCCAGCTGGCTCTTGTGGATGCCGACGATGGTGGTGTGGCCGGTGCCGGTCGCCTTCTGGCAATCCTTGCAGCAGCATTGGCTGACGAACAGGCTGGGGCCCGTCAGCTTGTAGCGGATCGCGCCGCACAGGCAGCCGCCGTCCAGAACCGTTCCCGCATCCACCATAATATCTCTCCCGATTTGGGTAGCATGGTAGCGAACCGACGGCAGCAGCGATAGCCCGTCGCTATCTATACCGCACGGTATAGTTTAAGTTGGGGATGCCTGAGCTTTGCTCGATTCCCCTTGCAAGCGCAGACTTTACATCGCGTCCGGCACTGACATGGAGCAGAACGATGACGGACAGACTGGATGGCAAGACGGCGCTGGTGACGGGCGGCTCGCGCGGGATCGGCGCGGCGATCGCGCGGCGGCTGGCGGCCGAAGGCGCGGATGTGACGATCACCTATGCCGGCAATGCGGAGAAGGCGGCCGCCGTCGTCGAGGCGATCACGGCCGCCGGCCGGCGTGGTCGCGCAGTCCAGGCGGACGCGGCGGACGGGGCGGCGGTCCGCACGGCGATCGCGGAGGCGGCGGAGGCGCTGGGCGGGCTCGATATCCTCGTCCACAATGCCGGCATCGGCGAGATGCAGCCGATCGGCGATCAGCCCGACGAGGGCCATTTCGCCCGTCAGTTCGGCGTCAACGTCGCGGGCGTGTTCAACGGCACGGCGGCGTCGGTGCCGCACCTGCGCGACGGCGGCCGGATCATCATCATCGGCAGCGTCTCCTCGCACACCGCGTTCGGCGGCGACGCCGTCTACGGCGCGACCAAGGCGGCGGGTGGCGGGCCTTGCGCGCGGCTGGGCGCGCGATCTCGGCAGCCGCAACATCCTCGTCAACGTGATCCAGCCGGGGCCGGTCGATACCGACATGAACCCCGCCGACGGCCAGTTCGCGCCGCTGGTGATGCCGAAGCTGGCCTTGGGCCGCTATGGCCGGGTGGAGGAGATCGCCGGCGTCGCCGCCTTCCTTGCCAGCGACGATGCGAGCTACATCACCGGCGCCACGCTCGACGTGGACGGCGGCTATTCGATCTGACGCCCGTGTCGGGCGCCGCGCAGGCCGCGGCGCCCGATCGCCTCAGTAAACGCGCGCCTTCGGCTTGATATACTGGATGTCGTCGGTCAGCGTGTAGTCGTGGACGGGGCGGTAATCGAGCGTCACCCGGCCCGCATCGAACCACGCGATCGTGTGCTTCATCCACTCCGCGTCGTTCCGCTCTGGGAAGTCCTCGTGCATGTGCGCGCCGCGGCTTTCGTGGCGGTTGGCGGCCGACTGCATCGTCACCACCGCCTGCGGCAGCATATTGTCCAGCTCCAGCGTCTCGACCAGATCGGTGTTCCAGATCAGCGAGCGGTCGCGGATGCCGACGTCCTGCATCTGGGCGTGGACCTGATCGATCTTCTCCATCCCCTCGCGCAGCGTCTTGGTCGTGCGGAAGACCGCGCAGTCGGACTGCATCGTCCGCTGCATCGCGTTGCGGATCGTGGCGGTGGGGGAGCCGCCGCTGGCGTTGCGATAGCGGTCGAGCCGGGCGAGCGCGCGATCGTCCTCGGCCGTGTCGACCGGCGCCTGCTTGGTGCCGGGCTTGACGATCTCGGCGATGCGGTGGCCGGTGGCGCGGCCGAAGACGACGAGGTCGATCAGCGAATTGGAGCCGAGCCGGTTGGCGCCGTGGACCGAGACGCACGCCGCCTCGCCCACCGCGAACAGGCCGGGCACCACCGTATCGGGGTTGCCGTCCTTCAGCGTCACCACTTCCCCGTGATAGTTACAGGGGATGCCGCCCATATTGTAGTGGACGGTGGGCGTGACGGGCAGCGGCTGGCGGGTGAGATCGACGCCGGCGAAGATCTTGCCGGTCTCGGTGATGCCGGGCAGCCGTTCGGCCAGCACCTTGGGATCGATATGATCGAGGTGCAGGTAGATATGGTCCTTGTCCTTGCCGACGCCGCGGCCCTCGCGGATCTCCATCGCCATCGAGCGCGAGACGACGTCGCGGCTGGCCAGATCCTTGGCGGAGGGGGCGTAGCGCTCCATGAAGCGCTCGCCTTCGGAATTGGTCAGATAGCCGCCCTCGCCGCGCGCGCCCTCGGTGATGAGGACGCCCGCGCCATAGATGCCGGTCGGGTGGAACTGGACGAATTCCATGTCCTGCAAGGGCAGGCCGGCGCGCAGCACCATGCCGCCGCCATCGCCGGTGCAGGTGTGCGCCGAGGTGGCGGAGAAATAGCAGCGGCCATAGCCGCCCGTCGCCAGCACGGTGCTGTGCGACCGGAAGCGGTGGATGGTGCCGTCTTCCATGCAGAGCGCGATCACGCCCTGGCAGACGCCGTCCTTCATGATGAGGTCGAGCGCGAAATATTCGACGTAGAAGTCCGCATCATACTTCAGGCTCTGCTGGTAGAGCGCGTGGAGCATGGCGTGGCCAGTGCGGTCGGCGGCGGCGCAGGTGCGCTGGGCGGGCGGGCCCTCGCCCATATTCTGCATCATGCCGCCGAACGGGCGCTGGTAGATGCGGCCCTCGTTGGTGCGGCTGAACGGCACGCCGGCATGTTCCAGCTCGTAGACGGCGGCCGGCGCCTCGCGGCAGAGATATTCGATCGCGTCCTGATCGCCCAGCCAGTCGCTACCTTTGACGGTGTCGTACATGTGCCAGGTCCAGTGATCCGGCCCCATGTTGCCGAGGCTGGCGGCGATGCCGCCCTGCGCCGCCACCGTGTGGCTGCGCGTCGGGAACACCTTGGTGATGCACGCCGTCTTGAGGCCGCTTTCGGCGATGCCCATCGTCGCGCGCAGGCCCGAGCCGCCGGCGCCGACGACGACCGCATCATAGACGTGATCGATGATCTTATAGGCCTCGGCCATTATGCGGGCACCCCACCGAATGCGATCTTGGCGATGGAAAAGACGGCGAGGGCGGCGCCCGCGACGCAATAAGCGGACAGCAGGACGAGCGCGACAACGCGGCGCTGGTCCTTCTGATAATCCTCGATCACCACCTGCAGCCCCAGCCGGATATGGTAGAAGAGGTTGAGCGTGAGCAGGATCAGCCCGACCGCCACGATCGGCGAGCGCAGCCATTCCACCACCACCTTGTGGCTGAGCGTGCCGGTGGCGGGATCGGCCAGCGGCAGGCGGAAGAGCGCGAGGACGAACCACAGGACGAGGACGAGGTTGCCGCCCGCGGTCAGCCGCTGGCGCCACCAGTGGTGCGACCCCTCCTTGGCGGAGCCGAGACCGCGCACGCGGCCGATGCCGGTTCCGTTACCCATCAGCGCATACCCCCCAGGATGATCGGCACCCACAGCAGCAGCGTCATCACCGTCGAGACGATCAGGGTCAGCACCGCGCCCTGCTTGTTGCGCTTCAGCTCGTAGCCGGCACCCACATCCAGAACGAAGTGGCGCACGCCCGTCGACAGATGCTGGAAGAAGGCCCAGGTGAGGCCGAAGGCCGCCAGCCGCGCCACGATGTTGACGATCGTCGGCAGCAGCGCCCCGTCCGTCGCGCGATAGATCCAGTAGGAGAAGCGATCATAGGCGGCAGGCCCGCTCGCCGCGGCGGCCAGCCACCACACGAAGATCGAAACGCCGCCCAGCGCCATCGCCGTGCCCGTGGCGCGGTGCAGGATCGAAACGATCGCGTGCGGCCCCCAGCGCCAGATGGTGAGGTGCGGCGACAGCGGCCGTGCGGGGTTTCGCGCCATGATCGGTTCCGTCATCCCTTGAATTCCGCGCTTTCCTTAAGGGCCGGCGGCCACGC